>NZ_CAXIRE010000021.1:0-1214135 GCF_964031785.1 Rheinheimera texasensis | reverse complement strand
CATAGCAGTAAGTAATAAATATGCGGGCATAGCTCAGTTGGTAGAGCGCTACCTTGCCAAGGTCGAGGTCACGAGTTCGAGTCTCGTTGCCCGCTCCAATTCTCGTTATTCATGGTCAAATTACCTTTGTGCTTCCATACTTGCACACAGCTGTCTGTGCTGTTAGTTTAGCGGCCAAAATTATCAGGTAAGACCAGTATGCCAAGCCCAAATAAACTCAGTCGTCTTGTCACGAAAATAAATACTGCCCCGGCTTTTTGCCGCTGCTGGTTATTGACCCTGCTGTTCGGCCGGACTATCAAATTCGCCGGCACTGCCGGAATTCAGGTCGAGGCGCTGGATTTTCAGCAGGCAAAACTACGCCTGGCCAACCGGCGTAAAGTGCAAAACCATATCGGCTCTGTACATGCCGCCGCCACGGCGCTGCTTGGCGAGTCTGCCAGCGGTTTTTTGCTGGGCATGCATGTGGCGGATGACAAAATTCCATTGCTCAAATCAATGCAAATTCAGTATCTGAAACGTTCTACCGGCGCGCTGACGGCTGTGGCGCAACTGGACGAAGCCCAGATAACGCAGCTTCAACACAGCGACAAAGGCGAAGTAGTGATCCGGGTCCTGATTAAAGATCAACTGGGCGTTGAACCGGTAGAAGCACTGTATACCTGGGCCTGGATCCCGAAGATTCGTAAGCCAGGCTGATCCCCACTGACTGGCAGGCCATCGCAGGAACTGATAGATTATCTGCAGTGCAGGCCGCAGGAACATCAATTGATCAGCTCAGAATTCAATGCAGAACGCAAATTGACCGCTCCCGGTGTGCAATTGCGTATGTCCTGGCTGGTCAGGCATCCAATACGGGTTGCCGTTGCGGTGGGAATGTTGTTGCTGACGCTGCTGGCCATACTGGTCTGGCAGCAGCAGCAAAAAAATATTGAAGTCGAGCGCTACCAGCTGTTGCAGCAGGTCAGCCATCATGCTGCCTCACTGGAAGCGACTATCCGTACCGCCGTCGTGGTCAGCGAATCGCTGCGCAATGAAATTATCCTGCACCCGCAACAACCGCTGGCCGAGCTGGAAAACCGGGTTGATTTGTTGCTCAAAGATTATCCGCTGTTCCGCCACATTGCGCTGGCACCCGATTTAGTCATTCGTTATGTCTACCCCAGAGCCGGCAATGAAGCGGCGTTAGGCGTCAATTATCGGCTTATTCCGGAACAGTACGCCGCTATTGAAAAGGCGATTGCTTTGGGCGGGCCATTGTTGGCTGGTCCGGTGAAACTGGTGCAGGGTGGCAGCGGCCTAATCCTACGGGTGCCGGTGTTTACGGGTGATAAACAATTATGGGGCGTGATTGCGGCCGTGATCCCGCTGGAACGTCTGCTGCAACAAACCCAGCTGGAACAGTTCCGTGAAGATTATTATCTCGGTTTGTCCGGCCGTGACGGCAATATCAATCACACGGAATTTTTTTGGGGCGATCTGGTGTTACAGGGTTTGCCTTCAGTCTATGCCAACATCCGCCTGCCCAATGGCCAGTGGCGCTTACATGCATTTCCAAAACAACGGCTACCTGTACTGGCCGGCCTGCCGCCGCTATTCCTGCCAGTTGGTTTGTTGCTGACGCTGATTCTGACGGTTGGGCTTTATGTGTTGTTGCGGTTGTCGCAGGAACGGCAACAGGCGCTGCAAACCGTGGCCTGGCAGGCGAGTTTTGACCCGCTGACCGGGTTGGCCAACCGCGCGGTATTGCTGGGACAACTGGAACTGATGCTGAAACAGGCGCGGGCCCAGGGCGGCCAGCTGGCCGTGCTGAGTCTCGACCTCGATGAATTTAAGCAAGTGAATGAAAGTCTCGGGCACCCGGTCGGCGACCAGCTGCTGCAATTGGTGGCGGACCGTTTACTGGAGCAGTTAACCGGGCCTGAGCTGGTGGCCCGTTCCGGTGGTGACGAGTTTGTGCTGGTGGTGCCGGAGCATGGTCCGCCCGAGCTGGTGGAGCAATTCTGTCAGACATTGCTGAATGCTTTCCATGCACCTTTTATGGTCAACAGCACGCCGTTATCGATTTCCACCAGCATCGGCGTGGCGATGTATCCGAATGACGGGCTGCTGGCCATAGATCTGCTGAAACATGCGGATCGGGCCATGTATGCCGCCAAACATCTGGGACGTAACACTTTCCATTTTTATGATGCCGGCATGCAAAAAGAAGCTGATCATTTTGTGCATTTGCACCATGAAATCATCAAAGGCATTGAACAACGTCAGTTTTTTCTGATGTACCAACCGATTTACGACGTGGAAAATCAGCGTTTTAGCAAAGCCGAGGCGCTGGTGCGCTGGCAACATCCTGAGCGTGGCCTGATCCCGCCTTTTGATTTTATTCCGGTGGCAGAGCGCACTGGTGCTATCCGGCCTCTGGGTCAATGGATTTTGCAGCAGGCCATTACCGATATGCAGTTGTTTGGCCAAATGGGGTTGCAATTGCAGATTTCGGTCAACCGCAGCAGCCAGGAATTTAATCAGGCGAAATGCGCGGATGACTGGATGGCGCAGCTCTCGGCCGCCGGGCTGGCGCCGGAGCAACTGATCCTGGAGATCACGGAATCCGTGTTTATGGATAAAGTCTCGGTGCAGCAGGCCAATGTGTTAAGCCTGCATCAGCAAGGTGTACAACTGGCGATTGATGATTTTGGTACCGGTTATTCGGCGTTGAATTATTTGAGTCGCTATCCGGTTGATTTTATTAAAATTGATAAAAGTTTTATCAATCTGATTGCTGAGCAGGATAAAGCGCGGGCTTTAGTGGCCGTGCTGATTAATATGGCCAAAGTGCTGGACGTGCAGGTGGTGGCCGAGGGCGTTGAAACCGCTGAACAGTTCAGCGTGCTGCAACAGCTCGGCTGTGATTTTATTCAGGGTTATTATTTCTCCAGGCCCTTGGCAAAAGCGGATTTGATTTCACTGGTGCAAAAACCGGTACTTTTGCCATGATCGACAATCCCTGCGTACGGAATTGTTGTCTGGATCAGGCAGACATTTGCCTCGGTTGTGGCCGGCATGTCGATGAGATCACTGGCTGGCATCAGGCGACTGACGTAGAAAAACAGCAGATTTTGCAAAAGGCAGCTGCACGTTTACAGCAACGTGAGGCGCAAAAAACTCAGGCGTCCCTAGGTAAACCCACCTGAATAATCCGCACCAGCCGCTGTTGCGCCCGGCTCAGTTCTGCCGCAGCCGCTGTGGCCTTTTGCCGTTGTTGCGCTAACGCCCAATCGACATGCCGCTGCACCATGGCATCGCCGCTGAATTTCTCCAGACATTGCACTACGGCCTCGGCATAAGGCGCATTCCCCAGCGCCACGGCGATGTTGCGTTGCCAACGCTGATAGCCGATACGGCGGATGGCAGAGCCTTCAGTAAAGTGCAGAAACTCCGCTTCACTCCAGCCAAATAAAGCCAGCAATGACTGACTGCGCCACTGTGGGCGCCGGGCAAAATCGGTTTCCTGAGTTAAAGGCGCACTGCGGTTGACCGGACACACCAGCTGACAGTCGTCGCAGCCATAGATGCGATTGCCAAGCAAAGGCCGCAACTCCTCCGGGATATCATCTTTCAGTTCAATGGTCAGATAGCTGATACAACGACGGGCGTCGACGACAAAAGGCGCGACAATAGCCCCGGTCGGGCAGCTGGTGATACAGGCGACACAGTTGCCGCAATCTTTCGTCAGCGGCTGATCGACTGGCAGCGGAATATTGACCAGCAACTCACCGAGAAAAAACCAGGAACCTGCTTCCTCATTTAATAGCAGGCTGTGTTTACCAATCCAGCCAAGACCGGCCTTAGCGGCCAGCGGCCGTTCCAGCACCGGCGCTGAGTCGACAAAAGGCCGAAACCCCAGATCTGCGACCTGCTTACTGATGCGCTCGCCCAGTTGTTTTAAGCGTTGGCGCAGCACTTTATGATAATCGCGGCCGAGCGCATACCTGCTGATATAGGCTTGGTTCGGGTCAGCTAGGTTGGTGGCAAAACCGGCGGCTGCCGGCAAATAGTCCATTCGGACCGAGATTACCCGCAAAGTGCCTGGCAGCAATTCGGCCGGGCGCGCGCGCAACATGCCGTGGCTTGCCATATAGTCCATGCTGCCGTGGTAACCGGCGTTTAACCATTGCTGCAGGCGGGATTCTTCTATCTGAAGGTCAGTATCTGTAATACCGCAGGCACTAAAGCCAAGCTCCTTGGCCCACTGTTTAATTTGCAAGGCTAATACAGACCAGTCAGGTGTTTGCGGCGTTGAAGTCATCAGGTAAAGGCAAAAAATCTGCAGATAAATCTATGGTATCACAGAGTCGGATTATGCCGCGCGGTAGTGCTGCGGCGTTGATTTTGGTAGCATACCGGCAGTATTCATATTTTGCAGGCCCAATTGCTGATGTCCGGACTGTCGTATCAGATTGAACTTCGCGATGAAGATGCCACCCGCCAAATCGCCGGCCGGCTGGCGCAAGGCTGTCGCGACGGTGGCGTCTTGTATCTGCATGGTGACCTTGGCGCCGGCAAAACCACTTTTAGCCGGTATTTGTTGCAGTCGCTGGGCCATCAGGGCAATGTAAAAAGCCCGACTTACACGTTAGTGGAAAGCTACGAACTTTCAGGTTTACAGGTTTTTCACTTTGATTTGTACCGTTTACATGACCCGGAAGAGCTCGAATTCATGGGGATCCGCGATTATTTTGCCGCACAGCATCTGTGTCTGGTGGAATGGCCGGAGCGGGGGCAGCCGTTGTTACCGGTTCCGGATCTGGACCTGCAACTAAAAATAACCAGCGCCGAAGCACGTCTGTTGCAGATCCATGCACTGACGGCACGAGGCGCAGCGATGTTGGAACTGATTGTCTGATATGAATTTTTCCCGGATGTTCGGGTTAGGCCTTTGCCTGACTTTTTTCAGTGTTGCGGTATTGGCAGCAAACAAAATCGACAGTGTGCGGATCTGGCCATCGCCGGACAGCACCCGGGTTGTATTCGACATGCAGCAAAAGCCAGTGTTTCGGTTATTGCCAAAACAAGGCGCGCTGGTCACGCTGGAAATTGACGGCATCAATGAGCCGAAGCTGGGCAAAATGTCCGGTGAATCAGAGTTAGTCAAATCCATCCGCGTGCAAAAAGTCAGTGGCAAGGCCTCAGTGCGGGTGTTACTGGATTTAAGCCGCGAGTCGGCGGAAAAAGCTTTTGCGCTGCCGCCTTCCGACCGCTACGGCCACCGGCTGGTACTGGACATCACTGACGTGCAGGCAGAAAAAGCTTTTGTCGCACCGCCACCTTCCAGTAGAAACCGCGCCAGCAGCGGTGGTGGTCGCGACATTATCATCGCGATTGACGCCGGCCACGGTGGCCACGATCCAGGCGCAGTTGGTCCAAAAGGCACCTACGAAAAACACATCACGATGTCGGTTGCTGAAAAACTGGCGGCACTGATCAATAAAGAGCCCGGGTTTAAAGCAGTACAAACGCGCAGTGGCGACTATTACATCTATCCGAGTAAAAGACCGGACGTCGCACGCAGTAAACAAGCTGATTTATTAGTGTCTATTCATGCGGATGCGGCAGAAAACCGCAAAGCCAGCGGCGCCTCGGTCTGGGTGTTGTCGCTCAAACGAGCCACCACCGAAGTGGGTCGGATGATGGAGCAAACCGAACAGCATTCTGAATTGCTCGGTGGTGTGGCAGAAGTCATTAAAGATTCCGCCAATGAGCGTTATCTGGCGCAAACTGTGCTGGATTTGTCGATGAATCATTCGATGACTACCGGCTTTGATGTTGCCGCTGCGGTATTACGTGAACTGGACGATGTCACCAAACTGCATAAAAAAGAGCCTCAGGCCGCCAGCCTTGGTGTGCTGAAAGCGCCGGATATTCCGTCCATTCTGGTCGAAACCGGTTATATCTCTAACCACAGCGAAGAACAGAAATTAAAAACGGCCTCGCATCAGCAAAAACTGGCGGCAGCAATTTTCCGTGCGTTAAAAAAGCACTTCCAGAATGCGCCACCGGCTGACAGTGCCATCGCACAGCGGCGCGGCAAGTCGGATCTGCAGTTGCCGGCGCAGCGTTCAGCACCGGTTCGCAATGACACAGCTGTTGCAGTGACAACGCCGGCCAAAACTACATCGGCTAAAACAACTGCGGCAACTCCGCCTGTGCGTGTCGCCGGACCTGTGTTGCCGTCTGGCAGCCAGGGGAGTGGCCGTATCCTGATGCACAAAGTGAAATCCGGCGAATCCTTGTCGATGCTGGCGCGCAAATATGGCGTGCCAATGTCACAGCTGCGCCAGCTCAATCAGTTAAAGTCAGATAACATTCGTATCGGCCAGAATCTCAGGGTGCCGCAACGATGACGATCCAGCTGCTGCCGCCGCAACTGGCCAATCAAATCGCCGCCGGTGAAGTGGTGGAGCGGCCGGCGTCTGTGATCAAAGAGCTGGTAGAAAATAGTCTCGATGCCGGCGCCACTGAGATTCACATCGATGTGGAAAAAGGCGGCAGTAAAATGCTGCGGGTGCGCGATAACGGTTCAGGCATCGCCAAAGACCAACTGACCCTGGCGCTGAGTCGGCATGCCACATCAAAAATTCATGATTTTGCCGACCTGGCCAAAATTGTCAGCCTGGGCTTTCGCGGTGAAGCGTTGGCCAGTATCAGCTCAGTCTCCCGCCTGACCTTGACGTCTCGTCCGGCAACGCAGGAATCAGCCTGGCAGGCTATGGCTGAAGGGCGCGATATGGCGGTACAAATCAAACCAGCCGCACATCCGGTGGGCACCAGTATCGAAGTGCTGGACTTGTTTTTTAATACACCGGCGCGCCGGCGTTTTCTCAAATCGGATAAAACCGAATTCAGTCATATCGACGAGCTGGTCAAACGCCTGGCGCTCAGCCGTTACGACGTCAGCTGGACGCTGACCCACAATGGTCAGACGGTACGACAGCTCAAAGCGGTGACGGACGATGCCGGCAAACACAAGCGGCTGGCGCAGTTATGCGGGCGTAATTTTGCCCAAAGCGCCTGTTATGTCGAAAGTCAGTATGACCTGATGCAGCTGTCTGGTTGGGTGTTGCCGGCCGCGCTATGCACCTCACAGCTGCAAGTGCAGTATTGTTATGTCAACGGCCGGATGATGCGCGACAAACTGCTGAATCACGCGATCCGCCAGGCTTATGCCGATGCACTGGCGCCGGAAGCGCTGCCGGCCTTTGTGTTGTATCTGGAGGTAGATCCGGAACAGGTGGACGTGAATGTGCATCCGGCCAAACATGAAGTGCGGTTTCATCAGGCCCGCCTGGTTCACGATTTTGTGTATAGTGCGCTGACCAACGCCTTGGCGCAGGCAGAGGCGGCTGAATTTCCGCTGATTGCTGAACCAACCGCAGATGCAGAAGCCAGGCCGGCGTACTCAGCACCTGCGTCTTTTACTGCTGTGGGGCCTCGTTCGCACCAGCCATCGCCAGCACAATTCCGCTACAGTGCTGCGCCTTCTTGCCGGGCTGCGACATATGGTAGTTATCAGCCAGCCGGGCAAAGCGGCGCAACACACCACTGGTCGGCTGCTGTGCAGGATTTACCCGCGGCAGTTCACGAAGCGAGACCTGCGACGGCGGCGCTGGTGAGTACTGAAGCGCTGCAAGCTCCGGCTGGTAGTTTATTATTAAGCCCGACTGAATTATTGCTGACACATCAGCAGCAACTTTATTTACTTGATATGCCGGCCAGTTTTGGCGCTTTGCTGAGTCAGCAATTCCTTCCCTCTGTCGCACTATTGCTGCCGGAACGTCTGCGGCTGGAACTGGCAGAAATCAGCCTGCTGACGGCGCATGCCAGTCCTTTATCGCAGATGGGCTTCGACTTGGTGCTAAGCAATCAGGTGCTGATTATCCGGGCAGTGCCGCAGTTGCTGCAGGGCGTGCCGCTGGCAACAGTGTTGCCTTTGTGGTGGTCGCAATGGCCGGAGCAGACGGTATTACCGGAGCTTTGGCGCCAATTACTGCAACTGTTGCTGCAGCGGCAATGGCTGGCCGCGACAACCCTGTTGCAACATCAGCCGGCTTTGTTCCAGCAGCCAGAATTGTGGCAGGCTGTTCCGGTAGATTTATCAATTAGCCGACAACTACTGCAGGAGCATGTGCAATGACCAGCCCGGTTGTTTTTCTGATGGGGCCCACGGCGTCTGGTAAAACCGCGCTGGCGCTGGCGCTTGCCGAGCAACGCCCGGTGGAAATTATCAGTGTCGACAGTGCATTAATTTATCGCGGCATGGATATTGGCACTGCTAAACCAAATACTGCAGAACTAGCAGCAGTGCCACATCATCTGATTGATATTCTGGACCCGGCGCAGGCCTATTCAGCCGCAGATTTTCGCAGCGACGCACTGCGGCTTATCGCTGACATTCAGCAACGTGGAGCGTTACCCTTATTGGTTGGCGGGACCATGTTGTATTTTAAGGCGCTACTGGACGGCATTTCGCCGTTGCCTGAAGCAGATCCGCAAGTGCGGGCACAGATTGAAGCCGAAGCTGCAGTGTTGGGCTGGGATGGGTTACATCAACAGCTGGCCGTCATCGACCCGGTGTCTGCAGCCCGTATTCATCCGAACGACCCGCAGCGCATCAACCGGGCGCTGGAAGTCTACCGGCTGACCGGTCGTAATCTGACTGAACTCACCGAAGAAAAAGGGGAACCTTTTCCTTATCCGGTCTGTCAATTTGCCATCGCACCGACTGAGCGCGCTGAACTGCACCGCCGGATCGCATTGCGGTTTGAGCAGATGCTGGCGCAGGGATTTGAGCAGGAAGTGCGGCTTTTGAAGCAAAGATCTGATCTGCATCCGGATTTACCGTCGATACGCTGCGTGGGTTACCGCCAGATGTGGGACTATCTGGACGGGCTAGTGCCTTATGACGAGATGGTGTATCGTGGTATTGCCGCAACGAGACAACTGGCAAAACGCCAGCTGACCTGGCTTCGCAGCTGGCAGAATTTGCGCTGGTTAAATGCAGATTTAACTCAGCAAGAAAACTTGCAAGCTGTTTTATCTTCGCTACGCTAAATTAGTGAAGAAAAAAATCGTTATTTAACGACTTGAAAATAATATAATAATCCATATATCAAGAATCAGAACAAAGAAAAAGGAAAGCGGCAAATGGCAAAGGGCCAATCTTTACAAGACCCATTTTTAAATACTTTACGGCGGGAGCGTATTCCTGTTTCCATTTACCTTGTAAATGGTATCAAGCTGCAGGGCCAAATTGAGTCTTTTGACCAGTTTGTCATTCTGCTGAAAAATACTGTGAGCCAGATGGTCTATAAACATGCAATCTCTACAGTAGTGCCGGCTCGTGCAGTCAATACCATGGCGGCACATGGCAGTGGCGCTGGCGACGACGAACTGGAAGAGTAATCGGGGCATTATTGCTTGTTTGACCATCATCAGCCGGCTGAACAAGCGATCCTTGTCCACATCACCTTTCCGCAGGAACATGCGCGGGAAGATCTGGATGAACTGCAGATGCTGGTTGCGTCTGCAGGCGTTGTCGCAGCTGCCGTGATCACGGGCCCGCGTCAGACCGCTGATGCGCGTTTGTTTGTTGGCAGTGGTAAAGCGCAGGAAATCGCCACTGCAGTGCAGCAGCATGCGGCAGATGTGATTATCTTTAACCACAGTTTATCGCCCGCGCAAACGCGCAATCTGGAGCGACTTTGTCAGTGCAAAGTCATCGATCGTACCACTCTGATCCTCGATATCTTTGCCCAGCGCGCCCGCAGCTTTGAAGGTAAGTTGCAGGTTGAACTGGCGCAGCTGAAGCATCTGGCTTCCCGTTTAATTCGCGGTTTTGATAACGAGCGACAAAAAGGCGGTATTGGCCTGCGTGGCCCAGGTGAAACCGCACTGGAAACTGATCGCCGGCTGCTGCGTGACCGTATCAGTATGCTGATGCAACGCCTGGATAAAGTCAGTAAACAACGCGAAACGGGCCGCAAAGCGCGGCAGCGGGCTGAAGTCCCTGTGGTGTCGCTGGTCGGTTATACCAATGCCGGTAAATCGACATTGTTCAACCGGCTGACTCAGGCTGACGTTTACGCGGCGGATCAATTGTTTGCCACCCTGGACCCGACGCTGCGGCAAATCCGTTTCCCGGATTTTGGCGCTTTAATCTTTGCTGATACCGTTGGTTTTATCCGCCACTTGCCACATGATCTGGTGGCGGCTTTTAAATCGACCTTGCAGGAAACGCGTGAGGCTGATTTACAACTGCATGTAATTGATATCTCTGACGCACGCGTTGAAGATAATATTGCTCAGGTTCAGCATGTGTTGCACGAAATCGAAGCGGACGAGCTGCCGCAATTAAAAGTGTTTAATAAAATCGACCGGACTGATCAGCAGGCCCGGATCGAGTATGACGAATATGGTGTACCGCAGTCCGTGTTCATCTCTGCGCAAGCCGGGATTGGGCTGGATTTGTTGCGTCAGGCTATAGTGACCAGACTGTCGGATCGTTTTATCGCAATGCAATTGCAATTACCGCCTGATGCTCTGAGCTGGCGGGCTAGGTTGCATGAAGCCGGTTGTGTCCGGCAGGAACATTTTGATGAACAGGGCAATTGCCTGCTCCAGATCCAGCTGTCAGTCGCCCTGTGGGAGCGACTGAACAAGCAGAGTCAGACATTGTTACAAAGCTGTGTCCTGACTGATTGAGATTTTGATATAGTAACTTTTAACCTTCTGAAGCAACACGGAGTAACGTATGGCTTGGAACGAGCCGGGTAACAACGGCAAGAATAATGACCCCTGGAATCAGGGCGGACGTAATCAGGGTCCTCCTGATATGGATGAAGTTTTCCGCAATCTGAGTAAAAAACTCGGTGGCATCTTCGGTGGCGGTTCTGGCGGTGCCAGTAGTAGCGGCAATGGCGGCAGTTCTGCTCTGATCACGCTGATCCTGATTCTGGCGTTGTTGGGCTGGCTCGCCAGCGGTATTTACACCATCAAAGAATCAGAGCGTGGCGTAGTGTTGCGTTTAGGCCAGTACCACGGTGAAGTGAATCCAGGTATTAACTGGAAGCCAACTTTCATCGATCAGGTATTACCGGTGGATGTTTCCAGCGTAGAAACGCTGAAAACCGATGGTTTTATGCTGACACAGGATCAAAACCTGGTGCGCGTAACCTTTGAAGTGCAGTACCGCATTGAAGATCCACGTGCTTATAAATTTGCTGTAGTAGACCCTGACAGCAGCCTGATGCAGGCGACAGATGCCGCACTGCGTTATGTTGTTGGTCATTCTTTAATGGATGACGTGCTGACCAAAGGTCGTGAGCTGATCCGGCAGAATACCCGCGTCGAATTAGACAGCATCATTAAACCGTACAATCTGGGTCTGCAGATTGTTGACGTAAACTTCCGCGATGCTCGTCCACCGGAAGAAGTCAAAGCGGCGTTTGACGATGCGATCGCGGCACAGGAAGATGAACAACGCTTTATCCGTGAAGCCGAAGCCTACGCCCGCGAAATCGAGCCAAGAGCCAGTGGTCAGGTGTACCGGATGGAGCAGGAAGCCAAAGCTTACAAGCAACAAACCTTGTTAAAAGCACAAGGTGAAGTCGCCCGCTTCCAGAAATTACTGCCGGAATATCTGGCGGCGCCGGAAGTCACCCGCAAGCGTCTTTATATCGAAACGATGGAACAGGTTTACGCCAACACTTCTAAAGTGCTGGTGGATGTGAAAAACGGCAACAACATGATGTATATCCCACTGGATAAAATGATTAATCAGTCAAATTCAGGTGCAGTGACACAGCCGCAGTCTGCTGAGCCACGCTTACAGCTGCCGGAAAGCCGGCCTGCAGATGCGCGCTCTGCAACGCCCAGATCTGATAGCGGCCGGACAGGGAGGGGTTAAGCCATGAAAAATTTCCTGTTAGGTCTTATCGCTGTTGGTGTTTTTGTCGCAACTTCTTCTGTGTTTGTAGTGCAGGAAGGCGAGCGGGGCATCGTGTTCCAGTTCAGCAAAATTCAGCGGACCAGCGAAGGCGCAATTCGGGTGTTTGAGCCTGGCCTGCACTTCAAATTGCCACTGGTAGAGACAGTCCGCAAGCTCGATGCCAAAGTCCAGACGCTGGATGACCCTGCTGACCGCTTTGTTACTTCCGAGAAAAAAGACTTGTTGGTCGATAGCTACGTGAAGTGGAAAATCAAGGACTTCGGTAAATACTATCTGGCAACCGGCGGTCGGACTGAACGCGCGGAAAACCTGTTAAAACAGTATATTAATAACGGTCTGCGTACAGAGTTTGGTACCAGAACTATCCAGCAAATTGTCTCAGGTGAACGTTCTGAGCTGATGGTGAAAGCCATGGCGCAGGCGTCTAAGGGCTCAGATGAGCTGGGTATTGAAATCGTTGACGTGCGGGTGAAGAAGATTAACCTGCCGGACGAGATCAGTAACAACATTTTCCAGCGTATGCGCGCTGAACGTACCGCAGTGGCGAAAGAACACCGTGCCCGTGGTATGGAAAAGGCAGAAGTGCTGCGTTCAGATGTTGATGCGAAAGTCACCATCATGCTGGCGGATGCTGAACGTAATGCCCGTACCACTAAAGGTGAAGGCGACGCAGAAGCGGCAAAAACTTATGCCGACGCTTACAGCAAAAATGCTGATTTCTTCAGCTTTGTCAGAAGCATGGAAGCCTATCGCAACAGCTTCCAGAACAAAGCCGACGTGATGATTATCCAGCCGGATAATGAGTTTTTCAAACATATGCAATCGATGTCAGGTAACTGATAAGATTGCCGGAAAAGGCCCGCTTGCGGGCCTTTTTTTTAACTAAAACACCAAATGTCAACACGCCCTGGCGTTGACAGGTCTTTGGCGGCATAAAAAACCATCAGTAATGCAAAAGCCCGCGCGGAGTGCTGCATGAGTTATAAAAAATATTACCAACGTTTTATTCAGGCCCATCCACAAACCCAGCATTATGCCTGCCACTCGCATCATTATTGGCCGGATGTGACCCGCGACGCGATGTTGCAGTATTGGGACGACACGGCCCGCTTGGTCGACGACAAGTGGGACATGATGTTTGGCCAGAAAGTCCCGCGAGTGCAGCGCTTGATAGCTGATATTTTGCAGGTCCGTCAGGCCGAGCAGCTGGTGTTTGCACCCAATACGCACGAGTTATTGTTTCGCCTGCTCAGCTGTTTTGACTGGTCGGCCGGTTTGAAGGTGTTGACGACAGACAGCGAATTTCACTCCTTTAGCAGACAAATTAATCGCTTAGCAGAAGATGCCCGTGTGCAGGTTGTTAAAGTGCCAACTGAACCTTTTGCCACTTTTCCGCAGCGTTTTGTTGCGGCGGCGACAGCACTGCAACCAGATCTGGTGTTTTTCAGTCAGGTGTTTTTTAACTCCGGCCTGGTTGTGACTGAGCTGGATAGCCTGGTCAGTCAGTTAGAGCAGTGTTGCCTGGCGACTGTTGCCGTCGATGGTTATCATGGTTTTATGGCGCTGCCGACAGATTTGTCAGCCTTAGAGGGGCGGATTTTTTATCTGGCCGGGTCTTATAAATACGCCCAGGGTGGGGAAGGTTGTTGTTTTATGCTGGTACCAGCACAGAATCAATTCCGGCCGCTCTATACCGGCTGGTTCGCCGAATTTGGCGCATTGGCAGGCGTAAAAAGCCAGCAGGTTGGTTATGCTACAGATGGCTACCAGTTTGCCGGCGCAACGATGGACCTGACCGCTTTATATCGTCTGCAGGCAGTGTTGGAGTTGTTTGCGGCTGACGGGGTCAATGTTGCTGCTATTCATCAGCATGTCCAGCAGTTACAGCAAGTCTTCTTAGCGAAATTAGACAACTTGCAGCATGTTTGGCTTAACAGGGACAATTTGCTGGCGACAGATTTGACTTGTCATGGTCATTTCCTCACATTTCGTGGTCCGGATGCAGAAAGTGTCGCAGCGTTGTCCGCTTATCTTAAAAGCCGGCATATCGAAACCGATTATCGCGGTGATCGTCTGCGGTTTGGTTTTGCTATGTATCATGACTCGGCTGATATTGATTTGAGCTGCCTTTCTCAGGTAGATGCATGATGTCGGACTGGCTGTGGCCAGCATTGGCGTTGCTGCTCATCATCGAAGGCGTCGGGCCATTGTTGTTTCCAAATCGCTGGCAAGCTTATATGCGTAAGCTTGCCACAGAACCGGCGCAAAATTTACGTCAACTCGGTTTTGTACTGGTGGTGGCCGGCAGTTGTTGGCTCTGGTGGTTATTGCAACCGTAGAAATCCAGACGTCCTGATGAGAATTTCACGTGAAATCAACCAGCTGAGTTATTCGCTGGTTTTTTTTTGCCCTTGCGGCTGAACTTTGACTTTGAATTTGCTAGAATCCCCGCCTAATTTTTTTCCATGATGCAGGAACCATGGCCAAGAACGTTGTTGTGCTCGGCACCCAATGGGGTGACGAAGGAAAAGGTAAAATCGTCGATTTATTAACCGACAAGGCGAGTTTCGTTGTACGTTACCAAGGCGGCCACAATGCTGGTCACACCTTAGTAATCGACGGCGAAAAAACTGTACTGCACCTGATCCCGTCAGGCATTTTACGTGACAACGTAAAATGTGTGATTGGCAACGGCGTGGTGTTATCTCCGGAAGCTTTGCTCAAAGAGATGACCATGCTGGAGCAGCGCGGCGTGCCAGTGCGTGAGCGCCTGGTATTATCTGAAGCCTGTCCGCTGATTCTGCCATTCCATGTCGCTTTAGACGTTGCCCGTGAACAGGCGCGTGGCGACAAAAAAATCGGCACTACCGGTCGTGGTATCGGCCCTGCATATGAAGACAAAGTGGCCCGTCGCAGTCTGCGTGTTGGCGACCTGTTCAATAAAGAACTGTTCGCCGAGAAGTTAAAAGCGCTGATGGAACTGCACAATTTCACGCTGACCCAATACTACAAAGTTGATGCGGTCGATTATCAGACCACCTTAGACAACGCATTAGCTTTAGCGGATATGCTGAAGTCGATGGTTGTCGACGTGACTGACCTGCTGGATAAGGCGCGTAAAGCCGGCAAAGAAATCATGTTCGAAGGCGCCCAGGGCACTTTGCTTGATATCGATCACGGTACTTACCCTTATGTGACTTCATCGAACACCACGGCCGGTGGCGTGGCAACTGGTGCCGGTTTTGGTCCTTGTTATCTGGATTACGTACTGGGCATCGTCAAAGCCTATACCACCCGCGTCGGTTCAGGCCCATTCCCGACGGAACTGGATTGCGAAGTAGGCGAACACTTGGGTGTGAAAGGCCACGAATTTGGCGCTACCACTGGCCGTAAACGTCGTTGTGGTTGGTTTGACGCTGTTGCCGTACGCCGTGCCGTGCAACTGAACAGTATTTCCGGTTTCTGCCTGACAAAACTGGACGTGCTGGATGGCCTGACTGAAGTGAAAATCTGCGTCGGCTATCGCCAGCCAGACGGTTCAGTCTCGACAGTGCCACCAATGGCTGCCGAAGGTTATGAGCTGGTGACGCCGGTGTATGAAACCATGCCAGGCTGGACAGAATCGACCTTTGGTGTGCAGTCGCTGGAAGGCTTACCACAAGCCGCACGTAACTACATCAAACGTCTGGAAGAAGTCACCGAAGTGCCAATCGACATTGTGTCGACAGGCCCGGATCGGGTCCAGACCATCGTCTTACGCCATCCTTACGAGGCGTAATCAGAAAAACGCTGCTCCGGCAGCGTTTTTTTATGTACAGGAAGTACGGTATGCCGAAATTGCAGGAGCAATATTTCGGCGATGCACGACAGCCTTTGACCGGATTTCTCATTCAGGCATAAATTTTGTATTCTTTTGAGCATAAGTTGCTATGCAAGTGTATAGCGTCAATATTCTGATCTGGTGGCTGCTGTGAAAAAGTTCGTTTGGTCTTGCTCCGTCATAATTCTGTGCTGCGCTGTGTTTATCAGACCTGTTCAAGCACAGGAAGCACTCACCGAACTCGGCGTTGTCCAGCTGTACACCCAAGACGAATTGCTTGAAATGATCCGTTCTAACACGCACTTAAAACGGGTACGGGCGGATGAATGTCAGCTGGTGAAAGATATCGAAGCCCGGGCGGATATTATGAAACTGCCTGCCTACCAGTTTTTATTTGGCGATATGCTGGCTTTTGGCGTTTGTGTGCCCAAAAACGCTGAACGTGGCTGGGACCTGATGCTGGCCTCGGCTTTACAAGGCTTGCCGGAAGGTCTGGAACAAGTCGGCCGTTATTATCAGCAAGGCAAGTTGGTGCAAAAAGATCTGACCAAAGCGCAGCATTATTTGTATGAAGCCGGCGCTATGGGCAATATCAATGCTCAGGTGCGGCTGGCCGAATTGTTTCTGGCCAATCAGGGCAGCCCAGCTGATTATGAAACCGTATACCGCTGGTTGCATCATGCAATAACCGCCGATAAAGACCTGCATGCCCGCATCGAAAAAGCTTTAAAAGGCCTTGCTGGCCGTATGCCTGAAGCGGTGCTGACCCGGGCGAAAAAGCCGCTTTGATGACAGTTTGCTGAAGTTTTCCACAGTAACCGTGAAAATTCGCGGTCAGACTGTTAGACTGAGCACAGTTATTCAAAGTAAGAGTCTCCATGACGATCAAAGATCCGCATCTTGCGCGTGAGCAAGAAAAATACGAAAACCCCATCCCCAGTCGGGAATTTATCCTCGAACACATCAAACAACGGCAACAACCTGCCTATTTCGACGAACTCGCGGCAGAACTTCACCTGAGCGACGAAGACGCATTATTCGCGCTGAAAAAACGTCTGCGTGCTATGGAACGTGACGGCCAGTTGTTATTCACCAAAACCAAACGTTATGGCCTGGTCGATGACCTGGACCTGGTGAAAGGCACAGTGCTTGGTCATCGTGAAGGTTTCGGCTTTTTGAAGCTGGAACAGGGCGGGCCAGACTGGTATATCCCTAATTTTGAAATGCAGCGCCTGTTACCGGGCGATGTGGTGCTGGCCAGTGCCGGCGAAATTAAAGGCAAAGACAAAGTCGAAGCGCGAATTGTCCGGGTACTGGAACCGCGTAAAGAGCCGATCGTCGGCCGCTATTTTAAAGATTTCGCCCTTGCGGTGGTGGTGCCGGAAGACCCGCGGATTGCACAGGATATTGTCATTCCGGTCGGTGAAGAGAACGGTGCCCGCCATGGCCAGATAGTGCTGGCAGAAGTTACAGCGCGGCCGTCAAAACGTGTTAATGCCGTGGGTAAAGTGGTGGAAGTGCTCGGTGAACACATGGCACCAGGCATGGAAATCGAAGTGGCTATCCGTAACCACAACATTCCACATACATTTTCACAGGCGGTTGAGCAACAAGTCAGCCAGTTCGGCAGCGAAGTGCCGGCATCAGCGAAAGCCGGCCGGGTTGATTTAACTGATATTGGTCTTATCACTATTGATGGTGAAGATGCCCGTGACTTTGACGACGCGGTCTATTGCGAGCGCAAAGACGATGGTGGCTGGCACTTGCTGGTTGCTATCGCGGACGTCACCGCTTATGTCCAGCCGGATACTGCGCTGGATCGTGAGGCATTGGACCGTGGCAACTCAGTGTATTTCCCAGACCACGTGGTACCGATGTTACCAGAAGCCTTGTCAAACGGCTTATGTTCACTCAATCCACATGTAGACCGGCTGTGTTTTGTCGCCGATATGCATATCAGCGCACAGGGTAAATTAGGCAGCTATCGCTTTTATGAAGCCGTGATGCATTCCAAAGCCCGCCTGACTTATAACAAAGTGCATGCAATTCTGCAGGGCGAGCCGGAGCTGCGTCAGCAATATGCAGAAAATCTGACCAACATCGACAATTTGTATTCTCTGTATAAACAAATGGCAAAAGTTCGGGCAGAACGCGGCGCTATTGAGTTTGAAACGGTAGAGACCCGGTTTATTTTTAACAGCCATCGGAAGATTGAGCAGATAGTGCCAATCCACCGCAACGAAGCGCACAAGATCATCGAAGAATGTATGATTCTGGCGAATGTGGCTGCAGCAAAACTGGTCGAAAAAAATGAAGCGGCAGCGCTGTATCGGGTGCACGAACAGCCAGACGGTGACCGTTTTGCCAACTTTAAGCGTTTCCTGCTGGAGCTTGGCATCACGGCGGATTTACCGGTTGAGCCCACACCACTCGAGCTGACGCAGTTATTGGCGAAAATTGGCGATCGGCCTGACAAAGAACTGATTGAAACGACGTTGTTACGTTCTTTGAAGCAAGCCGTGTATCAGCCGGATAACCAAGGCCATTTTGGTCTGGCGCTGGAGGCTTACGCCCATTTCACCTCGCCAATTCGCCGCTATCCGGATTTGCTGTTGCACCGCGCTATTAAAGCTGTCCTGCATAAACAAGGCGAGGTGGTGACCGGCGCCCGTGGTTATAGCCACGAACAGATGGTACCGCTGGGTGAACAATGTTCGATGACTGAACGCCGTGCAGATGATGCCACCCGCGAAGTCTCCGACTGGTTGAAATGCGAGTATATGCAGGACCACTTAGGGTCAACGTTCCAGGGCGTGGTGGCGACCGTCACCAGTTTTGGTCTGTTTGTGCGCCTGGTGGACTTGTATATCGAAGGTCTGGTACACGTCACTTCACTGCCAAATGATTACTATCACTTTGATACTGAACGGCAAATTTTGCTCGGTGAGCACAGTAAACAAAGTTATCGTATGGGTGATTTGCTGGAAGTCAAAGTGCTGGCGGTTAATCTCGAAGCGCGCAAAATTGATTTGGGTGTGGTCACCACTTTACAAAGTGGCAAAGGCGCGCCGAAAAAGTTGCCGCCCGGCAATGAAGGCAAAAAGCAAAAAGGCCATTCGGGTAAAAAAGGCCGTGCTGTAGCAGACCCGACGCAAAGACCGGGCAAAACCAAAGCCGGGCGCAGCGGCAGTAAATCTGGTACAAAAGCTGATACCGCAGCGGCCCAAAAAGCCCCTCGTCGTCGCAAGTAAGCAGTCACAGAAAACGGCAGGCTGAATTTAGAGTCGATTTTTGCTACACTGCCGTCCATCCCACAGACCGGTATTGGTCAACGACCACAACAGGCGCTTTTGCGCCTGTTGCACTTTGAGATCTCATATGAGCACAGATTTTATTTTTGGCCTGCACTCGGTCAGCGCTTTCCTGGAACGTAATCCGCAAGACGTCCTCGAGTTGTTTGTTTTAAAAGACCGCGACGACCAGCGCATGACGCCGCTTATTCAGCAAGCGCGTAAGCTTGGGATCTCAGTGCAGTTTTGTCAGCGTAAAACGCTGGACGAAAAAGTTGATGGCGCCCAACATCAAGGCGTTGTAGCCAAAGCACGGCTGTCTGATGCCGGTGACGAGCATGATCTGAAACGCATTCTGGACACGGAGGCGCAGCCGTTCCTGCTGATTCTGGATGGTATTACCGACCCGCATAACCTTGGCGCCATTCTACGCAGTGCTGACGCTGCCGGCGTGCATGCGGTGATAGCGCCGAAAGACCGCGCAGCGAAACTCACCGCCGTGGTACGTAAAGTGGCTTGTGGTGCTGCGGAGGCGGTGCCATTTATTGCCGTGACCAATCTTGCCCGTACGATTCGAGAATTAAAAGATGCTGGTGTTTGGGTGCTGGGCGCTGCCGGTGAAACCGAAACCACGATTTATCAGGCCAGTCTGAAAGGCCCGCTGGCGCTCGCGATGGGGGCTGAAGGAGACGGTTTACGTCGTCTGACCAAAGAGCTGTGTGACGGACTGGTGAAAATCCCGATGTTTGGTGCCGTCTCGAGTTTAAACGTGTCCGTCGCGACCGGCATTTGCTTATACGAAGCCGTACGCCAGCGTACCAGCAGCTAAAACTGATGGTTGGCCGGCTGATTTATGCCAAAGCGGATTAACTGCTTGTATTTCGGCCGATCGATCCGTAAAATACGCGACCTTCGACCCACATCCATGTTCCTTGCCTCTATGCGAGTCTGGTCGAGCTCACCCGAGGCTAATTAACCGTAAGGAGCTACCATGCGTCATTACGAAATCGTGTTTATGGTTCACCCTGATCAGAGTGAACAAGTCCCAGGTATGATCGAACGTTACACTGGTGCTATCAAAGAAGCTGGCGGTTCAATCCACCGTCTGGAAGACTGGGGCCGCCGTCAACTGGCTTACCCAATCGAAAAGCTGCATAAAGCCCACTATGTTCTGCTGAACGTAGAAGCGCCACAAGCAGTGATCGATGAACTGGAAACTAACTTCCGCTACAACGATGCTGTGCTGCGTAATCTGATCATGCGCACTAACGGCGCTGTCACTGAGCCATCACCAATGGCTAAAGTTCGTGAAGAACGTCGTGACCGTGCTCCACGTGATGCTGAAGAGCAGGTAGCAAACGACGAGTAATCTGATGGACAACTGTCTGGTCCTCACTGGCGTCGTATGCCGTCAGCCTGACCGGAACGAAAGTCCCGCTGGTATTCCGCATCTGTACTTTGTGCTTGAGCACAAATCGATGCAACTGGAAGCCGGCTACAACAGAGCCAGTTACCTGCGCATTCATGTGGTGGTGGCCGGCGAGTTGAGCAGACAAAGTCACAATTTGATGCAGGGTAGTGTGGTCAGGGTGCAAGGCTTTTTAAACCGGCATCAGACCCGGAGCGGTCAGGCAAAGCTTGTGCTCCATGCCCAACAGATTGAAATTTTAAGTTAGGAGAAAGTTCATGGCCCGTTATTTCCGTCGCCGTAAATTCTGCCGTTTCTCTGCCGAAGGCGTGCAAGAGATCGACTACAAAGATACCGCTACTTTAAAAAATTATGTCACTGAAAGTGGCAAAATTGTTCCTAGCCGTATCACTGGTACCAGCGCTAAGTATCAGCGCCAATTAGCTCGTGCAATCAAACGCGCCCGCTACCTGGCTCTGCTGCCATACAGCGATTCACACGCATAAGCCTGGTTCAACGATACAGAGAGGATTAAACAATGGATATTATTCTGTTGGATAAAGTTGCTAACCTGGGTGGTTTAGGCGACAAAGTGGTTGTTAAATCTGGTTATGCGCGTAACTTCCTGTTCCCACAAGGGAAAGCAGTTCCAGCGACCAAAGCTAACATCGAAAAATTTGAAGCACGCCGTGCTGAGTTAGAAGCCAAACTGGCTGCTAACTTGGTTGCTGCGCAAGAACGTGCTGCTAAAGTTGCTGAGCTGGGCGAAGTTACTATCGCTGCTAAAGCTGGCGACGAAGGCAAACTGTTCGGTTCTATCGGTACCCGTGATATCGCTGATGCGATCACTGAAGCCGGTGTAGCTGTGACTAAAGCCGAAGTGAAATTACCAAACGGCACTCTGCGTGACGTTGGTTCTTTCGACATCGACCTGCAGCTGCATGCTGAAGTGACTGCAACCGTTAAACTGGTTGTTGTTGCCGAGGCGTAAGCCTTTGACGGACACAGCGCTGAGTGCTGTGTCCGTTTCCCCCTTCTGAATTACATCCTCATTTTTCTGCTTATTTGTGCATCGTACGTATGCGGCAGCATCAAATTTGTTCTGTCCTGTCTGTCGAAAAATGCTAGGCTATGGCTCTTATTTTCCGCGGCACGACACACTGTCTGTGTGAGCAATCCGCCGCTGAATTCGCAATGTCTCCGCTTTCTGGAAGCGTTCAGGTGTTATGGCAAACGTAAAAGATAAACAAGTCGCCGCGGTGAAAATGCCGCCGCATTCCATTGAAGCCGAACAATCTGTGCTCGGTGGTCTGATGCTGGATAACGACGCCTGGGATAAGGTCTCGGAAAAAGTCGTTGAGCAGGATTTTTACCTGCGCTCGCACAAGCATATCTTTCAGGCGATGGCAGCTATTGCTGAGCAAAATCAGCCGATTGACCTTATTACCGTATCAGAATGGTTGGAGCGCAATCAACAGCTTGATGACGTCGGTGGCTTCGCCTATTTAGGCGAAATTGCGAAAAACACGCCAAGTGCCGCCAATATCCTTGCATATGCCGACATCGTGCGTGAACGTGCCGTAGTGCGGGATATGATTTCGGTTGCCCACGATATCGCTGATGCTGGTTATGATCCGCAAGGCCGCAACAGCGCAGAACTGCTGGATTTCGCCGAAACCAAAGTATTTAAGATCGCCGAACAGCGTGCCAATGCCAATGAGGGTCCTGAGCCTATCAACAGTATTCTGGCGAAAACTATCGATAAAATCGATGCTTTGTTTCGCAATCCTAGCAGCGGTGGCCTGACCGGCGTGTCGACCGGCTATATGGATTTGGATAAGATGACCAACGGCATGCAGCCGTCAGATTTGATTATCGTCGCGGCGCGTCCGTCGATGGGTAAAACAACTTTTGCAATGAACCTCTGCGAACATGCCGCGATTAGCAGTGATAAACCAGTTCTTATCTTCAGTTTAGAGATGCCTTCCGAACAAATCATGATGCGGATGCTGGCCTCACTGGGCCGTATCGATCAAACCAAAGTGCGGACCGGGCAGTTAGATGATGAAGACTGGGCCCGCTTGTCTTCGGCGATTGAACTGTTAAACAGCAAAGGCAAGATGTATATCGATGATGCCTCCGGCTTAACGCCAACAGAAGTTCGTTCACGGGCGCGACGAGTTGCCCGCGAACATGGTGGCCTATCGATGATCATGGTCGACTATTTGCAGCTGATGACAGTGCCGGGTTTATCAGATAACCGTACACTGGAAATTGCTGAGATCTCCAGGTCGTTAAAGGCATTAGCAAAAGAGTTAAAAGTGCCGGTTATAGCACTCTCCCAGCTGAACCGTTCACTGGAACAGCGCGCAGACAAACGCCCGGTCAACTCAGATTTACGTGAATCAGGCTCTATCGAGCAGGACGCCGACCTCATTATGTTTATCTACCGGGACGAGGTCTATCACGATGACAGCCCGGACAAAGGAACGGCTGAAGTGATTATCGGTAAACAGCGGAATGGTCCTATTGGCCGTATTCGTCTGACGTTTCATGGCCGTTATTCGCGTTTTGATAACTATGCCGGCACTGCCCGTTTTGAGGACGAGTACTGATGAGTCGCAGGCCTCTGGCGCAAATTAATACCAGCGCTTTATTACACAATGTCGACCGTATTCGCGAAATGGCACCGCATAGCAAAATCCTTGCAGTTTTAAAAGCCAATGCATATGGCCATGGCTTGTTAGCTGTCGCCGCCCAGCTGAAAGACGTTCAGGCCTTTGGTGTCGCGCGGATTGACGAAGCATTGATGTTGCGGGCTGGCGGTATTGTAAAACCCATCGTCTTGTTGGAAGGTTTTTTTCATGCCGACGAATTACCGCAGATAGTCGCGTCAAACCTGCAGGTTGTAGTACATCATCCGGCACAGGTTGACGCTTTGTTAAAAGCGGAGCTGGAATCACCTGTGCATGTCTGGCTGAAAGTTGACAGCGGAATGCACCGGCTGGGCATTGATCCTGCCGATTTTTCCGAAATTTATCGCAAACTAACCCTGAGTAAAAATATTCTGCAGCCGATGCGGCTGATGACACATTTTGCCTGTGCCGACGAGCCTGATAATTTGGCAACTGTGCGACAGCTGGCTTTGTTCCGGCAAACGATTGGGGATGCTGCGGGCGAACTTAGCATTGCCAATTCCGCCGGCGTGGTTGGATGGCCACAAAGCCATGGTGATTGGATAAGACCAGGCCTTGCCTTGTATGGCGTTTCGCCGATGGACAAAGGCCGCTCTGCTACCCATGGATTGCGTCCGGTGATGACGTTCAGCAGTTCGGTGATTGCAGTGCGACAGGTCAGAAAAGGCGATGCGGTCGGCTACGGTGCCAGTTGGACAGCCCCGCAAGATACCCGGTTAGCCGTGGTCGCTATCGGCTATGGGGATGGTTATCCGCGTAATGCACCCTGTGGCACACCGGTCCTCATTAATGGCAAACGCTACCCTATTGTTGGTCGCGTCTCGATGGATATGACCACAGTTGATATTGGCGATGACGATATTTGCCATGGTGCTCAGGTGATTTTGTGGGGGGAAGAATTGCCGGTCGAAGAAATTGCCGAGCAGGTGCAGACTATTCCCTACGAATTGCTGTGTAATATTACCAGCCGGGTCCAATTCCGATATGTCAGCGACTAACAACGAAAGTAGTAGAGCGACAAAAAAGCCGGTCATTTAAACCGGCTTTTTTGCTGAATACGAGCAGGTGATTAACCGCCGCCCTGATTATCGAAACTGACTTCGATATGCACTTTGCCAAATTCTGAATCAAACGGCATCAGGATTTTCGGACCATCGCATTTGTGTGTGATGGTGTGGCCTTTGCCAGATACTACGACTGGCGTGGCCATAGAGAATTCATAGCCTTTTTCACCCAGGATGCGTTTGGCACCACCTGTCACCATATTGGTGATTTCACCGACCATGTCGGTTACTTCTTCATTAATGGTTTTCGGTTTTTCGCCGAGCATCCGGTTCATAATTTCCAGCGCCAGCGACTCTTCAAAACTGACCGAAAAAGACCCTTTGGTTTGTGGACCGATCATGCCAATGAGGCCGGACACATCGCCGCGTGCGACTTCGTCTTTTTTAATTCTCGGTTGCCCAGGCACAATAGTTGTATTGGCCATAGTGCTCAGCACATTCACTAACGACGATAAGAATGGATTTACATACTCGACATTCATTGAAAAGACCCGCTGCTGTGTTTCGTCACTTGGCTATTGACCCTGACAATAAGGTTAGGCAGATTTTTTAGAATAAACAAGACTAGCTCTTTGTTTTTGAGATAGTTTCACACATAAAATTGCTAAAAAATCCGGCAAAATATATCTCATTGCACGCAGGAGGATTCTGTTGGCTGTCGGCCACTCAATTCTGGCAGTTTTTACATAACCCACGGGCTTCAATCGTTTGTTGTTGAATTTTAAACCCAAGTTCACTCGCCAGGTTGCTGAATTCTTTAAATAAGACGTTAGAATGTAATTCGTCGACATGACCACACTGCTGGCAAATTAATAATTGCGCCGGGTGGTGATGTTCGAAATGATGGCAAAGCATAAAAGCATTGCTGGATTCAATTTTGTGAATAAAGCCCTGTTCGGTCAGAAACTCCAGTGCACGATAGATTGTTGCCGGTTTCGCGGCAGGTTCGGTCTGTTTGAGCTGCTCTAATAACTCATAAGCGCCAACGCCACTTTGCGTCTCGGCCAATAAACGGAAAACTTTTTCCCTGATTGAGGTGAATCTGGCGCCATTTTGTGCGCAAATCTGCTGTGCTCTGACCACTAAATTTTCAACTGACATCGGGGCTTGCACCTGTTGCTTCGTTTTTCGCAGTGTAACACAGAATAAAAATGGATAAATCGCCGAACCCATCGGAATAATGGCGGATTCCGGTTAAAATAGCCCTCTTGCTGGAGGTTACCGTGAATCATAAATTTTCTGTCGCGCCGATGCTGGATTGGACCGATAAACACTGTCGTTATTTTCATCGCCAATTGAGTCGTCACGCTGTGTTGTATACCGAAATGGTCACGACCGGCGCTATTCTGTTTGGGCAGGGAGATTACCTGTCGTTTAACGAAGCAGAACACCCTGTGGTTGTGCAGTTGGGTGGGTCAGATCCGGCTGCCATGGCAAAGTCCGCTGTGTTGTGTCAGCAATATGGCTATGACGCCATCAATATCAATGTCGGATGCCCGTCTGATCGGGTGCAAAATGGTATGTTCGGCGCCTGTCTGATGGCAAGGCCGGAGCTGGTTGCTGACTGTGTCAGCGCTATGCGCGAGGTGGTTGATATCCCGGTCACGGTGAAAACCCGGATTGGTATTGATGATTCGGATGACATGCAGTTTCTGACTGATTTTGTCGGCGTAGTCAAAGATGCAGGATGTTCCCAGTTTATTATTCATGCTCGCAAAGCCTGGTTGCAGGGATTGAGCCCGAAAGAAAACCGCGAAATACCGCCACTGAATTATCCGCGGGTATATCAGTTGAAACAGCAGTTTCCTGAACTGGATATTGCCATTAACGGGGGGGTTAAGACCGTTGAGGATTGTTTGCAACATCTGCAGCATCTTGATGGCGTCATGATTGGAAGAGAGGTTTATACCAACCCTCTGTTACTGGCCCAGATTGATCGCGCCCTGTATCTGGATGAGACCCCGGTTCCAACACCACACCAGGTGGTTCGTCAGATGTTGCCTTATATCGAACAGCAAATGCAGCAAGGAGCCCGCTTCTGGCATATCGCTCGTCACATGCTCGGCATATTTCAGGGCGTACCTGGGGCACGGCAGTGGCGTCGCTATTTAAGCGAAATTGGTCATCTTGCCAGCAGCGGCCCTGAAGTTTTAGAAGCTGCTTTGGCTAAGGTTCCAGAGGTTGGCTAAAATTTAGTTTATTTCACTAATTTTTGGTATTTGATATTTTTCGTTTGGCTCGCCGCTCGAACAAAGTTTAAATAAATTCTTTTGTAAACAAATAGATATAACTAATTTTCAAGTTGGCACAGGGATTGTAATTCATTGTCTGAAAGCAGTGAATTCAACCAACGAGGAAATTATCATGAAAGCAATTAACAAAGTTTTATTCGCCACAGCCCTGATGTTTGGTGCTCAAGCTGTGATGGCTGATCCGGTCAGTGAACTGACCGCAATTGCTACCGCACAAATCGCTGAACAAGCCGCAGCGATGAAAGTGAATCTGGCCGAGCAGTTACAACAGTCTCTGACTGAAAGTCTGGCAGACGTGGTAGCAGAAGATGCTGAAGGTGCAGAGTCCGAAGTGGTCGCAGGACTTGCCAGCACCGAAGCAACCATCGTGGAGTAACATGGTGATTCTGGCCTTGTCTCCACAATTATTCGGGATGTTTTTGCTCCCTGTCATCAGTATCTTTGTCACGGCGAAACTCTGGTTATGGTTTTTGCCACCGACTGAAATCCCTTCGACAACCCGGTCCTAGCAGTACCGGGTTTTTTTTACATTTTTTTCAGATGCCCTCATTTCGTTAAATTCACTATTTTTTAAGATGAAACTCCAAAAGTTGGTTTTTTTCTTCACTGGTCCGGTTTTTTATCTCTAGACTTTCAAATAACACATTGATATTTAAGTATAAAAATACTGGCATGTGAATTGATTGTCTCTAATTGAACTTTAACTATCGGGAGAATGTGATGAGAACTCATCGTGATAATCGTTGGTACTGTAATAAAGCGGATCGCAAAATTGCTGGCGTCTGCGGTGGCTTAGCCCGCGCTTATGGGCACAATGCGACACTCATTCGTTGTGTCGCAGTATTCGCGTTTCTGGCGATGCCCAGTGTCTTGCTGGTCGCTTATCTGGCTGCGGCATTAATTCTGCCAAACCGTTATGTGGTCTGACAAAAGCCTGGCTCCTGTGTAAGATAGGCAGATTGCCAACGCAGGAGCTTCTGATGCGACAATTTGTGTTGTTTGCTGCCAGTTTATTTACGTTTAACCTATGGGCCGCACAGGTTGATATCACTAATGCGACGGTGCGGGAACCATTGCCGGGAAAAAGCCTCAGTGCCGGTTATTTCTCTCTGCATAACAAAGGGGCTGTACCAGTCGCCTTAGTGTCAGTCAGCAGCAACAATTTTGGTGCTATTGAGCTGCATACCCATCAAATGGTCGACGGCATGATGCAAATGACCCAAGTCGACCAAATGGTGGTTGAACCCGGTCAGCAGGTACACTTACAACCTGGAGGCTTGCATCTGATGCTGTTTCGGCCTGTGCAAAAAATCAGCCTTGGCCAGCAGGTGCAGTTACGATTGCAATGGTCAGATGGCTCTTCACAGGAAGTCCAGGCCAGTGTCACGCGGATCCCGAAACAATAGGAATTTGTCATGCAAAAGCTGATGATAGGTGGCGCGTTATTGCTCTGTACTTTACTGATTGGTTGGGGCATGGCGCTGTATTACAGCGATGAGCCGGCAGCCTTTGATGTGGCTTTGGTCGCAAAGACGGCAGCGGGTCACGATAAACCTGTGGTCGGGTTTACTACTACTAACACGCTCATTCATGTCACTGAAACGTTGCTCTACAAACCCGGCGGTTTTATCAGTAACGATATTTTGCCACCTTTTGTATTGATGGACGATATGCCGGCATGGGAGCTTGGTGCGCTGGAGATGATCCGGGATCTCGCTTTAGCGATGCGCACGGACCTCAGCCGTTCTCAATCGCAATCGGTCGAAAACAGCTTGTTGAAGCAGGTGCAGCCTAAATTTAACATTGAGCATCGCAGCTGGGCGGTACCCACGCCGGAAGATGAGTATACCGCAGCTATTAAACTATTACGTGCATACCGCCAGGCATTGATGGACCCGAATAATCAGGAGCATCAGTTTTTTGCCCGTGCAGATAACCTGCGTGACTGGCTGAAACAGGCCGAAAAGCGACTCGGTAGTTACAGTCAGCGTTTGAGTGCCAGTGTCGGTCAGGACCGGCTGAACACCGATTTAGCCGGAGATGCAGCAGCACGACAGTCCACCCAGACTCCTCAGGAAATGATGATCAAAACGTCCTGGTGGCGAATTGATAACGAGTTCTATGAAGCCCGTGGAGCCAGCTGGGCGTTGCTACATTTTTTAAAAGCGATAGAAGTCGATTTCGCCGACGTGCTGCAACGTAAAAACGCTACTGTGAGTCTGCAGCAAATTATCCGTGAGCTGGAATCGACCCAACAGACGATATGGACGCCTATGGTGTTAAATGGCAGTGGTTTTGGTGTTTTAGCCAATCATAGTTTGGTCATGGCTAACTACATTTCCCGCGCGAATGCTGCGCTGATTGATTTAACTGAATTGTTGTCACAAGGATAGAAGATGAAATTATTGGCCTGGTTCGGCTGTAGCTTATTGTTTTTAACAGGGCCGGCAACGGCTGATATGCTTGGTATCCGTGCCGGACTGGAATATTGGCGCGCACAGCCCGATGTGGTAGCAGGAAATACGGGCTCTGCTGGCCGGTGGTCTCTGCAAGATGCAAGCGGCCAGGCCTGGGCGGCGCGTTTTGAACACCCGATTCCGCTAGTTCCAAATGTAGCTGCACGTTTTCAGCAAAATGATTATTCCGCGCAGGAGCCACTGCTGGACAGTTTGCGACTTGGACAAACTGGATACAGCGCAGGTCAAAACACCTGGCAATACCAAAAATATCAACACTACGATATGACGGCCTATTATGAGCTACTCGATAACCCGCTGCTCAGTGTTGATATTGGTCTCACAGCTCGCAAGCTGAGGGTAAAATCTGAACTCAATACCAGTGTTTTGAACAATTCAGCAGATTTATCCGTGTTCATTCCGCTGCTTTTCCTCGATACGGAAATAGGTGTGTGGGGGACAGATACCGTTTTTTTCGCCAATGGCAATTACAGCCGATATCAAAGCGATTTGAATTACGACTGGCAAGCAGGGATCGCCTGGCGCTTTATTGATATCGCAATGTTTCAGGCGTATTTACGTGCAGGATGGCAATATAACAAGCTGACCATCTCAGACCGTGACCACCTCGATGTTCAGGCAAACAGTTCCGGCGGCTTTATCGGACTGTATTTAGATTTTTGATATTGTAAATAAAATGTATTAAATTTGTCTGAGGGAGTGTCGCGAACGGTTGCCGTGGTGATTCCATGCCCGCTATACTGACACTTCCCTGAATCTGTTGTTCGCGAAGAGCCAACTGATTTTATCAATTCGGATTTGCCGCATGTCAAACCTAAAACTGCTTCTGGCCGTGTTTATTGCTTTGCAAATTGCCACGGCCGGAGTGGGTTGGTGGTATCACCAACATGAGCAACGCACACATCAAGCGCAATTGCAGCAACTGGCTGACCAGCTCATTGAGCATTTACAGGCGCAGCCTGAGAACCATGCTGAAATTCTGACTCTGGCACAAAATCTTTCCGAGTTACCGCAGTTGGCGTTACAGATCCAGACCTCTGAAGGCAGCACTGCTGTGGCGGTGGGTCTGGAGCCCGAAGACGCTTTGAATTTAAAGATTTCCCTGGCGGATAACCGGGCATTACTACTTTCTGTGGCAAAGGCCCCTTTTCCCTGGCTGTGGCTGTTGCTTTCCGCTGTGCTTTTTGTTATCGCGGGGCTGACGGGGAGTTGGTTTGTTCACCGGCAGCAACGCAGTTATCAGCCGATTTGGCGGGCATTGCGCAACGATACTGAGCTTTCTGAAAAGATGCCGTCAGGTATTCAACCGCTGCTGACTGCAATTGCACAACTGGTCAATCAACAGCATGAAAGCAGCAATCAGTTGCAGCACTTGCAGCAGCAGCTCGAGCAAATGGACCAGACTCATACACAACACGTGCATGAACTGGCTCAACAACTGACTCTGGTCCAACAGCGCCATTTACATTTGAGTCGTGAATTAGTGTGTTGGCAATTGCTGGCCGGTCAGGCAGAGCAAATGAACGACCCGGAGGTGCGGCACTGGCTGGCTTTGCTGTTGTGGCGTCAGCAAACAGAAAAATCACAGCAACCGGTCGTGCAGAGCTTGTCGCACTGCTTTGCCAATGCCTTGCGCGAGATCCAGCGCAGCTGGCCGCAGCACTTGTTACTACTTCCGGATGAAGACCCTGCAGCGACGCGATGTCAGGTCGTGCTGGATGGTGACTTACTGCACCATCTGATGTTTTCGCTGCTTCAGGCGTTACGCCCGTTGGTCGATGGTAAGGAAATGCAGCTCAGTTATCGTCTGGAAAGTGGCACCCGGGACAGGCTACAACTGAAGTTTCAATATACCGGCCGAAGTCTCAGTGCCCGCAGCCGGCAAATCCTGTTGCAAGGGCCCTGTGCAGAGCCACAATGGGCCGATGTGGCTTTTGAACTATGTCATTTACTGGTGCAACAACTTGGTGCAGAGCTGCAGATCCAGGAATTGGCAGATTTGGGCACTCGGGTGACTTGCAATGTGCCTGTGGTCGGACGAGACCGACAACAGACCAAGCGTTTTCAGAATCTGGTGATATTTGACCCATGCCTGGGCTGGCTGGAGATATGGCGTCAGAGTCTACATGGCGTCAGTGAGCAGGTTGTCGCCACCGCGAGCGTCGGCGAACTGCAGCAGGTACTGCAAAGTCGGCTGATAGATACAATTGTTGTCCACTTGCATGATAACAGCGTTAATGCTGCCGACCTCCAGCAACTGCAGCAGCTGAGTCTGCGTTATCAGCTTGTCGTATTTACCGGTCAGCCTGTAAAAGCTGTTTTTGCCGAGATGGCGTGCGTTGCACAGTTTGACTCGCCGTTACTGCTGGCAGACTTGCAGGACTTGCCGCCGCCGGGTTGCCAGTTTGCCAATCAGCAACTGTTAATCGTCGATGATAATCAGACTAATCTGAGTTTTGTCCGTGCAATGTTGGAAGGGCACGGCATTAATATTGATTTTGCTGTGACCGGGCAAGAAGCGTTAAAGCTTGCGAGTAACAGCCGTTATCAGTTGATTCTGATGGATATTCAATTGCCGGATTTAAGTGGTGTGGAAGTCACGAAACGGATCCGCCAACTGCGGCATCATCAGCAAACCGTTATATTGGCGTTTACCGGACACGCGTTGCCGGAAGAAGCGGCAAGTTTCCGTCTTGCCGGTATGGATGACGTGATGATCAAACCTTTGGATGCACGCAAAATCGCGCACATTTTGTCCCGGGTCAGGCCTGTGGCTGAAACTCAATAACACTGCTGTATAAGGTCTGTAACGCCTGTAAATACAGGGGATTTACCGGACTGTACAGCAGGCTCATCAGTTCAGCACCATTGTGGGTAAATTTGTAATATTGCAGCACAATACTGTTGGCTTTGAGACGCCCGGTTAATGGTGTTTGTGGAAATTGCCACTGCAACTGCTGGCCTTTTGCCATCACGCCACTTTCTATTTCTGCCGGATGCAACAAGCCTAAATCAATCAGACTGAGAATTTGCGGATATGTCAGTCCAAACTGACTTAGATTAAGCACCCCACGATTACGACCCCTTATCCACTGCCAGAACGAACCCTGTTGCAGATAACTGAAATAAATATGCGCAGGTTCCAGTGACGAAATGCGGCAGCTTAAACTACTGGCTAACTGCAAGGCCTGTGCATCTTTGTGATGCATTTGCCTGAGAATATTCAGCGTTTTGTAGGAGAAACTGCCCGGTGAACTGATTTCAGCCGCCAGGATCCGCGCCCAGAGTTTTTGCATGGCCAATGCTGAAATATTCTGCACATGTTCGCAGTAATGATAAAACCAATCGGGGTCGATATCCTGAGTGACGGCCTGATCTGTACAGTATTCCTGCGCCAGTACCATCACTTTTTCCAGATTGTATTGTTGCCGCTCTAATGTCATCTGCCGACGGCGGGCCGCCCGGCTGCGGATGCTGTCTTCTGGTAATTCCGTGTCTGGTGCAACACCGGCGCGGGCTGACAGTTGCTGATGCACAGCCTGAGCATGGCGGATTTGCTGAATAGAAATGGTGTTGCCGGCATTTTCTGCGGACTTGGTCTGCGCATTCAAATCCTGACCGAGCTGATGTTTGGCAAGATGTTTCAGTCTCTGCTGTCCCGACATATGTTGCACTTTACTCATCGCGCTTCCCTATCTAAGTATGGCAAATTCATTGTATCGGCCACAGATCCCTGACCGCTACTGCTGGTTACTAAAAACTTCTGTCAGTGGGTTGTCACAATGCCTGTTTAGGCCGGTTTGCCCGGCAACCCGACGTAAAATTGATTGCTTTTTTTAGTTAAGGGTATAGTGTAAGAAAGCACTAATTCAGTCGTTGATGTTGGCTCACAGGTGGTATGAACGGACCCGTTCAGGCACAACAACATGGAATTCCCGTCAGTGTTGCCCGGTGAGACTCTAAGGATAAGGTCGTTGAATGGTTTCAAAAGTAACAGATGATGATTTTCTGTTCCTCGCAGAAGACGAGAGTGTTTATACGCCGGCGCCTCAGGTCACTGGGGAATGGCATTTGCTCATTGTTGACGACGATGAAGAAATCCACACTGTCACACGACTGGCCCTGAGTGACTTGCTGGTACAGGGCCGTAAGCTGGTGTTTCATCATGCTTATTCTGGCCGCGCTGCCATCGAATTTCTGAAGAAAAATCCGCATATTGCCGTGATTCTGCTGGATGTTGTGATGGAATCCGACGATGCCGGCTTATTAGTTGTGCAACAAATCCGCGAACAACTGGGCATGGACGAAGTCCGGATTGTGTTGCGTACGGGTCAGCCTGGTTATGCGCCAGAAGAAAGTGTGATCAAAGAATATGATATCAACGACTACAAAACCAAGACTGAGCTGACGCGCAGCAAGCTGGTCACTTCGATTATTTCTTCGATCCGTTCTTATCAACAAATTCGCACTATCAATCAAAACCGGCTGGGTTTACAGAAAATCATCAATGCCGGCGCCAATTTACTCGAGCAGCATTCACTGCATGAGTTTTCTGAAGGCGTCGTGACGCAAATCTCCTCGTTGATTGGCCTGCATGCTGAAGGTGTGTTGTGTGCCCAGATTGAAGACGACGGTTCGGCCAGCGATAATGTTTACGTGCTGGGGGCTGCCGGGCACTATGCGCCTTATATTAAATGCAAGCTGGAGCGCTTGGGCAATGAGCGGATCATTCAACAAATCCTGCATTGTCTGGCGGAAAAACGCCATATATTTACCGCCTTTGATACCGTGCTGTATCTCGGGAATGCCGAACACAGTGCCGCAGTGTATATCGAAACCAACAGGCCTATTGAAGATTTTGACCGCCAGCTGATAGAGGTGTTCCTCAGTAACATTTCGATTGGGTATGAAAATGTCACGTTGTTCCAGCAGCTAAAGCATGCAGCGTATATTGACCCACTGACCAAAACGCCGAACCGCAATGAATACACACAACTGCTGCAGGAAACCCGCCGGCTGGCGCCAGAGCAGACGGTCGCAGTGCTGATTGATATTGACCATTTTTCTGACGTCAATGACGGCTTAGGCCAGGAAGTCGGCAACGAGTTACTGGTCGCGGTGACGCACCGGCTGGTGGAAAAGTTTGGTGATATCGCCCAGATTGCCCGCATCGGTGCCGACGTCTTTGGTTTGATCGGACCTGAAGCACAGTTAACGCCACAGCAGTTAAACGCTGTTTTTGCCACGCCGTTTCAGGCGTCAGAGCACAGCTTACAAATCAACGCAACTTTTGGTTTTTGCCGGTTGACCGATACCGTGCGTCAGGGGCTAGGGATTCTGAAGCAGGTTTATATCGCGCTGAACCGGGCGAAAAAAAGCTTGTCGCAAAACTATGAGTTTTATCACGCTGAGCTGGAAGACCAGATGGCCGAACGCCTGGCTTTGCTGCGCCGGTTAAGGCAGGATTTTGCTCAGGACAAACTCGCATTGTGGTATCAGCCGCAGATTTCGCTGAGCGACAATAAGGTCATCGGTATGGAAGCGCTGTTGCGCTGGCCAGATGGGCAGGGTGGTTATATTTCGCCGGCAGTCTTTATTCCGCTGGCAGAATACTCCGGGCTGATTGTGGAAATTGGTGACTGGGTGATCCGGCAGGCTTGCCAACAAATTCACTATCTGACCGCTCAAGGCCTGGAGCCACTGCGCATTGCGGTGAATGTGTCGATGCCACAGTTCCGCAGCCCGAATTTTGTCAGATCGGTGATTGATGCGGTGCAGGCAGCAAAAATTGATCCGCAAATGCTGGAACTGGAAATTACAGAATCCGTCGTGATGGACGAACCGAAAATCGTGATCGAGGCTTTGAGTCAGCTCAAAGCGCACGGCATTAAAGTGGCCATTGACGATTTTGGCATTGGTTTTTCCAGTTTGAGTTACCTGCAGCAGTTGCCCTTGGACCGGATTAAAGTCGACCGCGCTTTTGTGCGGGATTGTTCCAAGCCCAATGGTTCTGTCATTGCAGAAACCATTGTCAGTCTGGGTAAACGCTTAGGTTTATCGACTATTGCCGAGGGCATTGAAACGCCAGAGCAGGCGGCCGTGGTTAAAGCGATGGGCTGTGATGAGGTGCAGGGCTTTATGTATGCCAAACCGATGCCGACCCCCGAACTGCTGGCATTTATTCGCAGCTGGCAGCCTTAAATACTGAAGTTTTCAGCATAAAAAATGCCGCATTAAGCGGCATTTTTTTATGCTGCAGCGGCTGGAGCCGCTGCATTTGGAAGCATCAGACGCGGAACAACCGGGCAATGTTTTCCAGGTTCTGTGCCAGATTCGCCAGTTCGCGGCTGGCCTTGGCGATGTGGCCGGCGCTTTGTGAAGTGTGTTCAGTGTGTTTGACGATATCCACCACGTGCCCCACGATGGTTCCGGCCATCACTTGCTGCTCTTCAGTGGCAGAAGCAATATGCTGGTTCATCTCGCGAATACGACGGATACTGGTGGTGATGGCCTGCAGAGAGTCGCCGGCCTGATTGGCTGAAGTCACACTCTGATCGGCTTGCACCGTACTTTGCTGCATTTTCTGCACTGCAGAGCGGGCGGCTGATTGCAGCTGTTCAATGGTTTTCTGAATTTCTTCAGTAGATTTCTGTGTTCTGGATGCCAGAGTACGCACTTCGTCGGCGACCACGGCAAAACCACGGCCTTGTTCGCCGGCACGGGCAGCTTCGATGGCGGCGTTCAGTGCCAGCAAGTTGGTTTGCTCAGCAATACCTTTAATCACATCGAGCACAGCACCAACCTGATTAGCATCTGTTTCCAGTTTCAGAATGACTTCAGAAGCTTCCTGCACATTGCTCGCCAGCTGGCGGATATTGTTGACTGTGACACCAACTGTTTGCTGACCACGGTCTGCAGCGACGTTGGAATCATTGGCAGCGCTTGATGCTTCATTGGCACTGCTGGCTTCGGCGATGACGCTGTTACTCATATCGTCCACAGCAACTTTGGCCTGATCTGCCGCTTTGCGCTGCACGGCGATAGTTCTGTTGGTGTCATCTGTCAGTTGGTGCAGGTCTTTAGCCAGCGAAGACAATGGCAGCGCGGTATTAACGATTTCTTTGACCACGCCCTGCAGTTTTTCCATAAAAGAGTTAAACCAGAAGGCTAAATCACCGAGTTCATCTTTTGAGTTGGTCTGGATCCGGACTGTCAAATCGCCGTCTTCTTTCGCCAAATCCCGCAGCGAGCGAATGATATGACCAAGACTGCTGTCGATACCTTTGACCACTGGCAGCGCAGTACCAAACAGTGCCAACACAGTGATGACCATCATAATGACACCGACCGTAATCATCTGAGACGCCTGGCCGTTTGCATCATCAATGGCATTTTTAAATTGCTTTAACTGCACGTCGCGAAACGAAGTAAGTTTATTGACGGTGTTTTCGTAGTCCGCGTTCATTTTCTGTGAACGTTCACCAATGGTTGCCATGTCGGCGGTATTACTGACCATTTCCTGCGACACTTTAAAGGCGACGGTGTAATAAGCGTCAAAAGATTGCAGGATTTGCCCGACTTCGCGGCTGACTTCAGATTCCAGCTGGCCAACAGTCGTCAGTTGCTTTTTCATCTGTTCAGCGAGTTTATTGGCGCCATTCAGTGCTTCTTCGTCACCGGTAGTGACGGCGCTAGCCAGCGATTCTTTTAACCGTTCCAGCGAAACCAGTGCGCTTTCAGAGGCTTGCAGCACAGGGAACTGAATATCTCTGGTACTTTCCAGAGTTTTGACGTTACTCAAAGCGGTTTTTGTTGAGAGCCCCAAAAACACCACAAACATCAGGGTGCCAATGAGGGGGATTAAATAGATTTTTTTCGCAATCGAAAGGCGTTGCAAAAATTCCATAGATGATTACCCCGTTGGATCAGCGCAAAGGCCGTATTATTTTGAATATCTTTGATTTGAAATCACTTTCGAGTATAGACAGCAATTTGGATTGGCGCAGCAATCTCAGGGCATTAGAACAGAATTTATGAATGTAAAGAATGGGATAGTACTGAAAATTCGCGATTTGGCTCAGTTAATGAAACAGGCCCGGCAGTGCGGGCCTGTCTTTTAACACAGCACAAAATTATTTGTTTTGCGCGCGTTCAAATGAGGTTTGGATCTCGGCTTTGGCTTCAGCTTTGTCGCCCCAGCCAATCACTTTGACCCACTTACCTGGTTCCAGCTCTTTATAACGTTCGAAGAAGTGCTGGATTTGGCCTTTTAACAGCTCAGGCACGTCACCGATGTCCTGAATGTGGTCATAAATTTTAGTCAGTTTGCTGATAGGGACTGCCAGCACTTTGGCATCTTCACCGGCTTCGTCAGCCATTTTCAGCACTGCAACCGGGCGGCATTTAATGACTGCGCCTGGTACTAATGGATATGGCGTTGGCACCAGCACGTCAACCGGGTCACCATCCAGAGACAGTGTGTGGTTCACAAAACCGTAGTTGCATGGATAAAACATTGGCGTCGACATAAAACGGTCAACCCAAACTGTGCCGCTGTCTTTGTCGACTTCGTATTTGATTGGGTCGGCATTGGCCGGGATTTCGATGATGACGTTGATTTCATCTGGCAGATTTTTACCTGCCGGGACCAGACTTAAGCTCATGATGCTTCCTTATTTATTAAACATGCAGTGACGCCTATTATACCGGCGACACTAAAAATCGCTATGGTTGTCCGCCCTGACTTTGGTCGGGCGTCGTTCGCACTCAGGCCTGATGATACTTCAGGCAGCTGTCCACTTCGTGTTTAGACCCAAGGATCACCGCAACACGCTGGTGAATGTCGTGCGGCTCAATTTCCATAATCCGCTGGTAACCGGTGGAGCTTGCGCCGCCGGCTTGTTCTACCAGAAAACTCATCGGATTGGCTTCGTACATCAGGCGCAGTTTGTCCGGTTTGTTCGGGTCTTTGTTGTCGGTTGGATACATAAAAATGCCACCACGGCAGAGGATGCGATGCACGTCACCGACCATGGCGGCAATCCAACGCATATTAAAGTTTTTGCCGCGCGGGCCGGCTTTACCTTGCAGTAAATCACCGACATAAGCCTGCATGCCGGGTTGCCAATAACGCTGGTTCGACATATTGATGGCGAACTCGGCGGTGACTGACGGAATAGCCACTTCTTCCTGGGTTAGCAGGAAACCGCCATAAGTTTTATCCAGTGTGTAGAGGCGAGTGCCCTGGCCAGTGGTCAGCGCCAACATAGTAGAAGGGCCATATAACACATAACCGGCGGCCAATTGGGCGGTGCCGGGCTGCAAAAACTGCGCGGCATCAGCGGCGTCAACGTCATCACGCGCCGGCAGAATTGAAAAAATGGTGCCAATCAGGCTGTTAATATCGGTGTTGGAAGAACCATCCAACGGGTCAAACGTCACCAGATAACGGCCTTGTGGATTGCCGGCGACCGTGTGGTCTTCTTCTTCACTGGAAATCGCTTTGACCACACCGGTTTCCAAAATCATGTCTTTGAGCAATTCGTTGGCCAGCACGTCGAGTTTTTTCTGCGTTTCGCCCTGAATGTTTTCATCGAGCGTCGAGCCTAATACGCCGGCTAATGCGCCTTGCCCGACCCGGAAGGAGATTTCTTTACAGGCGGCCAGAATGGTTTTAATCAGAGCAATCAGGTCGGTATCGACCCCATCTTGTCGCAGTACAGGAGCCAGACGGCGCATCGGTATATCCTTCTGTTAGTGTAGGGGTGAAGCCAGGCCGGTCGCTTAATTGTGGCTCTGTTGGCCGCGTACCTGACCGTGCACTTGATAGTGGGCCCAGAGTTTAAAGAATCTGGCTAAAAATTGCATTTTTATCACCGATTTTATTTCGAAAAAGCCGGCTTTTCTTTTGTTACAATGCGACAAAACACCGGCGAGCGGCTCTGCATTTGTTGTTTGCAGAGCGATGCTGGTTCAGGCAGAACAGGATTATTGAATGCATCTTCATATTTTGGGTATTTGCGGCACTTTTATGGGTGGCATTGCAGCCATTGCCAAAAGTTTAGGCCACCGGGTCACAGGTTCTGACGCCAATGTGTATCCGCCGATGAGCACACAACTCGAAGAACTTGGCATCAGTCTGACCCAGGGCTACGACCCGGCGCAGCTGGAGCCGGCACCGGATTTAGTCATCATTGGCAATGCGATGTCCCGTGGTAATCCATGCGTTGAATATGTATTAAATCGCAATATCCCTTATACCTCAGGCCCGCAGTGGCTGGCGGAAACAGTGCTGCGCGATCGCTGGGTACTGGCGGTGTCTGGCACGCACGGCAAAACCACTACCACGACGATGCTGGCGTGGATTTTGGAATTTGCCGGGTTAAAACCTGGCTTTTTAATTGGTGGCATTCCGCAGAACTTCGATGTGTCGGCGCGTTTGGGCGAAGCGCCATTTTTTGTCATTGAAGCTGACGAATACGACACAGCGTTTTTTGATAAACGCAGCAAGTTTGTACACTACCGGCCACGGACCTTAATCCTGAATAATCTTGAGTTTGATCACGCTGATATTTTCCCGGATTTGGCGGCGATCCAGCGTCAGTTCCATCATTTATTGCGCATGGTGCCGGGCAATGGCTTAGTGCTGTCGCAAGCGGATGTACCGGCCGTGCAGCAAGTGCTGGCGATGGGCTGCTGGAGTGAACAGCAACAAAGTGGGACTGACTGGCAGGTGCGCTTGCTGCAGGCCGACGGTTCTGCCTTTGAAGTCAGTTTCCGCTGCGAAGTCAAAGGCACGGTGAACTGGGCTTTATGTGGTCAGCACAGTGTTGACAATGGCCTGATGGCGCTCGCGGCAGCGCAACATGCCGGCGTGCCGCTGGCGGTAGCGGTTGAAGCGCTGAGCCAGTTTGTCGCGCCGAAACGCCGGCTGGAATTAAAAGGCGTGGTCAATGGCATCAGCGTCTATGATGATTTTGCTCATCACCCGACGGCGATTGAGACGACCTTAGCCGGCTTACGTGCCAGGGTGGGCCAAAACCGTATTCTGGCCGTATTGGAACCGCGTTCAAACACGATGCGGATGGGCGTGCATAAAGAGGCGTTACCGGCTTCCCTTGCTAAAGCCGACGAAGTGTTTTTATTTGAACCGGCGAGCAGCGGCTGGTCGCTTGGCGCTTTGGCAGAACAAATCAGCCAGCAATGCGCCATTCCGGCGGCGGTGGAACAGGATATCGACAGGCTGGTTCAACTTATTGTCGCAACGGCGCAGCCGGGCGATTCGGTTCTGGTGATGAGTAACGGTGGCTTCGGCGGCATTCACGATAAGTTATTACAGGCGCTGGCTGCGGCATAAGCCAGCTGCGTTCAGCAAAAAGGCACTTTTATGCATGTGAGTAATGATCTGACCGTTCAACACAATGTTTCCCCCCAGCGTGAAGTCACGCTGGCGTTTACCGGCGCTTCCGGTGCTTTATATGGCTGGCGCCTGCTGCAGGTGCTGCTGAGTCTGAATGTTAAAGTGCATTTGCTGGTTTCCAGCGCCGCTAAAGTGGTGTTTGCCACTGAACATGATTTAAAACTCAATGGCAATCCGCAGGCTTGTCAGGCGCAGCTGGTTGAAATCTTTGGCTGTGCCCCCAACTTACTGGCTGTCTACGGCAAAGATGACTGGTTCTCGCCAGTGGCGTCGGGTTCGGCTGCGCCCAAAACCATGGTGATTTGCCCTTGCTCGACCGGCACTGTTGCAGCTATTGCCCATGGCATGAGCGACAACCTGATTGAGCGGGCTGCGGACGTCGTTATCAAGGAAAAAGGCCAGTTGATTTTAGTGCCGCGCGAGACGCCATTAAGTGCCTTGCATCTGGAAAATCTGCTGGTGTTAGCCAAACTTGGCGCCACTATTATGCCGGCGGCGCCTGGCTTTTATCATCAGCCCAAGACTATTGAAGATTTGATTGATTTTATGGTGGCCCGATTGCTGGACCATTTGGGATTGCCGCAGCAGCTGATGCCGCGTTGGGGTTATCAACCTCAGACTGCCAAAGATTAATTCACATCAGGGATTACTGAATCCAAACATACAATCGCCTGGCGATTAAAGAGGAACACGCTGTGACGCTGGCCTTATCCATTCGTGATCTGCACAAAAGTTATAAAAGTGGCACCAAAGCCTTAAATGGCATCGACTTAGATGTACAGCAAGGCGATTTTTTCGCACTGCTGGGGCCCAATGGAGCGGGTAAAAGCACAACGATTGGCATCATCAGTGCTTTAGTCAATAAAACGTCCGGCTCGGTCAAAGTCTTTGATTTTGATACTGATACTCAGCTTGAAGATGCCAAAAGCCAGTTAGGTTTAGTGCCGCAGGAATTTAATTTTAACCAGTTTGAAACTGTGCTGCAGATTGTGGTCAATCAGGCGGGGTATTACGGCGTGCCCAAAAGTGTTGCTTTGGTACGGGCGGAAAAATACCTCGGCCAGCTCGGCCTCTGGGAAAAACGTCACGCCCGCTCACGCGAATTATCCGGTGGTATGAAACGCCGGCTGATGATCGCCCGCGCTTTGATGCATGAACCCAAACTGTTAATCCTCGATGAGCCAACCGCCGGCGTAGATATCGAGCTGCGCCGTTCTATGTGGGAATTCCTCAAAGAGATTAACGCCCAAGGCGTCACTATCATTCTGACCACGCATTATCTGGAAGAAGCCGAGATGTTGTGCCGCAATATTGCCATCATCGACAAAGGCCGCATCATTGAAAACACCTCGATGAAAGCGTTACTGGGCAAACTGAATAAAGAAACTTTTGTGCTGGATTTAAAAGCTGGCCGCGCTGATTTGACGCTGCCGGGTTTTGTCACCCGCAAACTCGACGAACATAGTTTTGAAGTGGATGTGGAGAAAAATCAGGGCCTCAATGCCGTATTTTCCGCACTCGCAGCAGAGGACATCACAGTGTTGTCGATGCGGAACAAAGCCAACAGGCTGGAAGAGCTGTTTGTCAGCCTGATTGGTGAGGGGAAACACTGATGTTTAAACCAAGATATCTGATTGCGCTGCAAAGTATTCTGAATAAAGAAACTAATCGTTTCCTGCGGATTTGGGTGCAAACCCTGGTACCGCCGGCCATTACCATGACGCTGTATTTTGTTATTTTTGGTAACTTAATCGGCAGCCAGATTGGCCAAATCCACGGCTTCAGTTACATGGAGTTTATTGTGCCTGGCCTCATTATGATGTCAGTGATCACCAATTCTTATGCCAACGTGGCGTCGAGTTTTTTCAGCGCCAAGTTTCAGCGTAATGTTGAAGAACTGCTGGTCGCACCGGTACCGAACTACATCATAGTGCTGGGCTTTGTCGGTGGTGGCGTGGCGCGCGGCGTGCTGGTCGGGTTGATTGTCACTGTACTGAGTTTATTTTTTGTTGATATCCGTATCCATCATTTATGGGTCATCGTCAGCACTGTGTTACTGACTTCGGCAGTGTTTTCACTGGGCGGGTTGATTAATGCGGTCTATGCCAAAACCTTCGACGACATCAGCATTGTGCCGACTTTTGTGCTGACGCCTTTGACCTATTTAGGTGGGGTATTTTATTCGCTGAGCCTGTTGCCAGAGCTCTGGCAGGGCGTGTCGACACTGAATCCGATTGTTTATATGGTCAATGCCTTTCGCTATGGTTTTCTCGGACATTCCGACGTCAGTCTGACGCTGGCGTATTCAGTGCTGATTGGCCTGATTGTTGTGTTGTTTGGTATCGCGATGCGTTTGATCCGCCGCGGCACGGGCCTGCGTAGCTAAGAATAAGATGGTGCAGTGGCTGGCCAGCGCCCGCAGGCCGCACTGCGCAATTCATACTGCACAGACCAGTCTGCACATTTTTTAAAGACTTTTGCGATGTGTTTTAGTACATTGCTTCCTTTGGGCCATCACAGAGCCCACGCGCTTTTAAGCGCCAACAGACCACAGAGTCTGAGTTCACCACGGCGAGGATAAATGACAGATAACAAACGACTGGCAACAGCGTCCGAAGAGGCTCTGTGGCGGATCTTTACCGTCCCTGAAGCGCCGGACTCTACGCTCAGCATCATCGAGCAGAATATTTCGCAGAATCTGGCCGGTTTCCTGCGTGAAAGTATTGTCGCAGTGGAAAAGCCGCTGTGGCAAATCGAACGCGATTTTCAGGCCTATCAGATCCCGGCGGAACCGACTTTTGTCTCTGATTACGCCGAAAATATTATGCAAAAGCTGGTGGCGCATTCAGTCCATACTGCGGCACCGAGTTTTATTGGTCACATGACCTCAGCCTTACCGTATTTTGTGTTGCCGCTGTCAAAAATGATGGTCGGGCTGAATCAGAATCTGGTCAAAATCGAAACTTCCAAAGCCTTTACACCGCTGGAGCGCCAGGTGCTCGGCATGATGCATCATCTGGTGTATGGCGAAACCGAAGGTTTCTACAAAAAATGGCAGCATAGCGCCAATCATTCGCTTGGGGCTTTTTGCTCGGGCGGCACTGTCGCCAATATGACCGCGCTGTGGATTGCGCGTAACCGCCTGCTGAAACCGGACGGCGATTTTAAAGGTGTCGCCAAAGAAGGCCTGTTCCGCGCCATGCGGCATTATGGTTATGACGATTTGGCCATTCTGGTGTCAGAACGTGGCCATTATTCGCTGAAAAAAGCCGCTGATTTATTGGGCATTGGCCGCGATATGCTGCTCCCCATTCCAACTGGCGATGACAACAAAGTCGATGTGGCGAAAATGCGCGAAAAAGCGCTGGAGTTGCAGGCCCGGCATATCCGCGTGATGGCGATTGTTGGGGTGGCCGGTACTACTGAAACCGGTAATGTTGACCCGTTAGCCGAACTTGCGACGCTGGCGGCTGAGTTGCAGTGTCATTTCCATGTCGATGCAGCCTGGGGCGGCGCGACTTTGCTGTCAGACAAATACCGTTATCTGCTCAAAGGGATAGAGCTGGCCGATTCAGTGACGATCGATGCGCACAAGCAAATGTACGTGCCGATGGGCGCGGGCATGGTGGTGTTTAAGCATCCGTCCAGTGCGCATGCCATTGAGCATCACGCCGAATATATCCTGCGCAAAGGCTCCAAAGATTTAGGTAGCCAGACTTTAGAAGGTTCACGCCCGGGCATGGCGATGCTGGTGCACGCCTGTTTGCAGGTGATTGGCCGCAAAGGTTATGAAATTCTGATCAACCGCTCCTTAGAAAAAGCGCGTTATTTTGCCGGCCTGATTGATTTGCACGCTGATTTTGAATTAGTCACTGCGCCTGAGCTTTGTTTGCTGACCTATCGTTATGTGCCGGCAACGGTGCAGCAGGCCATGCACAAAACCAAAGCTGCCGGCGACATTGAAAAACTTAAAAAATTCAATGATTTGCTTAGTGGTCTCACCAAATTTATCCAGAAGCGGCAGCGCGAAGAGGGCAAATCTTTTGTCTCGCGCACCCGCTTGACGCCGGCTCGTTACTATCGGCAGGATACAGTGGTGTTTCGCATCGTGCTGGCCAATCCGCTGACGACAGATCAAATCCTGCACGACGTGCTGGATGAGCAAATTGAACTGGCGAAAATGGATAAAGAGTTTTTACCCAAGTTACTGCAGCTGGCGCGGGATTATTGATTGCGCCGGTTGTAAAGTGATGTTTTAAAAATGGCGGTCAAACCGCCATTTTTGATCAAGAAGCAGCTTGGGTCGCATAGAAAAAACAGGAGTGTGTCGATGGCGTTATGGTTGAGGCGTGTTAGCCAGTTGCTGGCGGTTGGTGTGGTCTGTGCAGCCACGCTGTGGCCTTTTTATCAGGTCGGTCAGCAGCAGTTAACCCGCTCAGAACAGGCACGCATTGACGCACAGCCAGGTGTCAGCCGCAGCAGTTATCAGCCCCGGCTCGACCAGCTGCAGCAAACGGCAGATTTCAGCACACTGGCGTCCACAGAGATGGCAGGCCGGCGGCCAGGTCAACCCGGTAGTGAATTGGCGCGGCAGTTTCTGCAACGTCGTTTTACTGAGCTTGGCTTGATACCAATAGTTGCTGCCGCCGGCACAGACGGCTTTGCTCAGACCTACCAGACCGACGGGCAAAGCGATGGCGTGAACTTTATCGGCAAAATCAACGGCACTGCCGCGCAGTTACCGGCCATAGTGGTCACTGCCCATTATGATCATGTTGGTGTGCATCAGGACCGGATGTTTCCGGGCGCAGACGATAATGCTTCAGGGGTGGCTGCTTTACTGGCGCTGGCGGCTTATTTTCAGGCGCATCCGCCGCGTCATTCACTGATTTTTGCGGCAGTGGATCACGAAGAACAAGGCATGCATGGCAGCAAACAGTTATTTGCCGGTAAGTTGTTACAGCCAAAGCAACTGGCGCTGAACGTGAATCTGGATATGTTAAGCCGCGATACCAAAGCGCAACTGTTTGCGGTCGGCACTTATCAGTATCCGGCGTTATTGCCACTGTTACAGCCGTTGCAGCAGGGCAGTCTGGTGGCGCTGAAGTTTGGCCACGACCGACCCGCGGCAGTGGCAGGGCGGGTACAGGACTGGAGTGACGCCAGCGATCACGGCAGTTTTGCCAAAGAAGGGGTGCCGTTTGTTTATTTCGGCGTGCCGGACCATCCGGATTATCATCAGCCGACCGACACTTTCGAGCGCGCTGACATTGGTTTTTATCATAAAGTCAGCGACACCATTTTGTCCGCGTTGTTGTTGCTGGACCAGGCGGATTTGAGCGTGCTGCGACTCGAAACTAAGCGATAAAAAGCCAGCGATAAAAAGCTGAGCGTTAAAAAAACGAGTGACGACTCAGATTTGGTGAAGTAGCCATGCCCAAAGCGGCAAGGTGATAAAACTCAAGAGCAGACCAAAACCCACCAGCGCCGCCACCAGCCGTGGCGCCAGGCCAGCCATCATCGCAATAGCGCCTGCAGAGATCATTGGTGGCATCGCCGCTTCAAATACCGACACCTGCACCGCTTTGCCGGATAATCCCAACAGCATGGCGCCACAGAGCACCAACAACGGCATCAACAGCAGTTTAATGCCAAGGCCGCTTAACAGTGGCGACAACCGCTCCCCGGCCAGCGAAAACTTCAGCTGAAAACCAACGGCAAACATGATGAGGGGCACCAGCGTGACGGCCAGATTATCCAGCGTGGTTTGCAGCAGTGGCGGATAAGTCCAGGCTTTGAGCGATAACCCGACAATCAGTGCCAGAAATGGCGGAAAGGTCAGAATACGTATCGCCATCGCTGTAGGGGAAACTTTGCTTTGCGCCGCATTCACGCCATAGAGCGCCGCCAGAATGGTCGACCAGGTGGCCAGCGCAACAAAAGAGCCGATTTGGTCGTAAATCATCGCATAAGGCAGCCAGTCGCCGCCAAACAGCGCTTCAATCATCGGAAAACCGAGGAACGAGGTATTGCCTAATGGCAGCACAATCAGCAGCGCGACGATAATGTCACGTGACCAGCGCAGCAAGCGGCCGAGCGTGACTATCAAGGCGCTGACGATGAGCAATAATATCCAGGGCACTAAAGCCGGAATAAGCAAATCCCAGGAAAAATGCAGCGACGGGATTTTCTGCAGCACCAGCGCCGGCAGCGCGACATACATGACAAAAGTGTTCAGCACGACCGGCGTTTCAGACGGGAATTTCGGCACCCGGCGCATCGCAAAACCCAGGCTCAGGTAAATCAGGATCAGGATAAAATTGTCCACGGGGCAATAAATCTCAGAGTAGAAGACAACAGGTTCTGCAGGAGATTAGCGGTTTTTCAACCACTTGCCTATGCGACTTCGGTGGAAGCTGGCTGCGGTAAGTCGATTACGCTTTGAGGGGCAGGACTGTGCTGCAGCCAGTCGGGCTGCCATTGGCCCTGAACCAGGCGTTCTTTGTCGGCTTTTTTCAGTTGCTTCAGCTGATATTCCAGCGTGCTGGCATGGCTGCGGTTGCAGGCGGTGAAAGTCCAGACCAGCTGCAGCGGGCCTTTGCCGCGCAAGGCTCTGGCCCCGCCGGCAAGCTCGCCCTGATGCTGGCGCAGCCGGCGTTTTGGGTCTGTCGAAATACCGGCATACAGGCTGCCGCTGCTGGTTCGCACCAGATAAAGCTGCCACTGCGACGCCTCGGCTGTTTCTGCTATAATCGCGCTCTGCAATGCGGCTCCTGCAGCTGGTTTTTTATTTGAGGTGTTATGCAATTTACCGATTTGGCCCTTGCGCCGCCTATTCTAACGGCCATCGCCGAACAAGGCTATCAGACGCCAACGCCTATCCAGCAACAAACCATTCCGCTGATCTTACAGGGTAAAGACGTGTTAGGCGGCGCTCAGACCGGCACCGGCAAAACCGCCGCTTTTACCTTACCTATTCTACAAAAGCTCAGCACCAACCCCATATCCTTAGTGGCGAAACAAGTGCGTTGCCTGATTTTAACGCCAACGCGTGAACTGGCGCAGCAAGTGGCCGACAACGTCGCCGCTTATGCCCGGCATCTGCCGCTGAAAACCGCAGTATTTTATGGCGGCGTGTCGGTCAATCCGCAGCTGGAGCAAGCCGCTGGGGGCCTCGACATTCTCATTGCGACACCGGGGCGTTTGTTGGACCATTTACATCAGCAAAGCATTAGCCTGTATCAGCTGGAAGTACTGGTGCTGGATGAAGCCGACCGCATGCTCGATATGGGTTTTATCCACGATATTCGCCGCATCATGGCGAAGTTACCGCCCAAACGGCAGACGTTGTTTTTCTCGGCGACCTTTTCGCCGGAAATAAAAACGCTGGCGGATTCCTTGTTATATAACCCGGTGCTGGTGGAAGTGGCCAAAGCCAACTCCACCGCTGCAGGCGTTGAGCAGTTGGCGTACCGGGTTGATTCCCAGCGTAAACGTGAATTGATTTCTGAAGTCATCGGCAAAAAGAACTGGCAGCAGGTGCTGATTTTCAGTCGCACTAAGTTTGGCGCTGACCGTTTAAGTAAACAGCTGCAGCTTGATGGCATCGATGCTCAGGCTATTCATGGCGATAAAAGTCAGGGCCATCGCACTAAGGTGCTGCAGGATTTTAAAGAAGGCAATGTACGGGTGTTGGTCGCAACCGACATCGCCGCGCGTGGGCTGGATATTGAAGAGCTGCCGATAGTGGTCAATTACGACCTGCCGCATCAAGCGGAAGATTATGTGCACCGCATCGGTCGCACCGGTCGGGCCGGTAACGTCGGCCTCGCGGTCACGTTGGTGACGCCAGACGATTTGCCGATGCTTAAAGAGATTGAGCTTCTGACCAAACAAGTCATCACCCAGCAGGTGTTCCCCGGCTACGACCACGACCCGCGGTTTAACCATTCCAGCAAAGGTACGCACAAAGCGGCTGACGAGCAGGATGAAGTGAAACCGAAGAAGAAGTTTTCCAATAACCGCAAGTTGTCGCAGGAAAAAGCCCGGCTGCGCGCCGAACTGACCGGAAAAAAACGCCCGCGTTAAGCGGGCGTTTTGCGATAAAGAGTATTAATCATCCTGCGGTTGCAGCGGTGTTGGCAGCGTCAGCTGATAAAAAGCTAAATCCAGCCAACGGCCGAATTTAAAGCCTGCCTGGCTGATAGTACCGCTGTGCACAAAACCGAGTTTCTGATGCAGCGCGATACTGCCGCTGTTGCTGGCATCAATACCACCAATCAATAAGTGATAACCCTGAGTTTTTGCTGCTTCAATCAGCAACTGCAGCATCTGGCGGCCAAGGCCTTTGCCCTGATGCGCCGGATGCACATACACCGAATGTTCGACCGAATACTTAAAGGCCGGAAAGGCGCGGAAAGTACCGTAACTGCCAAAGGCCAATAAAGTCCCATCGTCGGCTTTGAGGCCAATCACCGGGAAATTACCAGTTGTTTTATTGGCGAACCACTGCTGCATGGTTGCCATAGTGCGCGGTTTGTATTCATAAAGAGCCGTGGTATGCAAAATGGCGTGGTTGAAGATCTCGAGGATCTGCGCCGCTTCGGACTCATACTGGCACTGAATAATTTGCATGCAGGGCTCGCTTGAAGTGCGCTTCAGGCGCGATACAAGGTTTTAATCAGGTGGAAACCAAACTGGGTTTTCACCGGGCCATGTACTTCCAGTACCGGCTTTTTAAACACGACGTCGTCAAAAGCTTTGACCATCTGACCCGGTCTGAACTCACCGAGATCACCACCTTTTTTACCGGAAGGACATAAGGAATGTTTCTTCGCAAGGTCCTGAAAATTGGCACCTTTGGCCAGTTGTTTTTTCAGTTGTTCCGCTTCTTCCTGGGTCTTTACCAGGATATGACATGCACAGGCTTTGGCCATATTGAGTACTCCTACCACTTAAATTGAGCAGCTCTGCCATCCGGGGCGGACCTTTTGCATTGGGTGCGTAGTTTAATCGAAATTTACGACGAAAAAAACCTGCTAATCGGACCTGTTTGGTTGTGTTTTTTTTCAGCAGTTACGGGTATGGTAAAGATGTAACAAAAAAGTATCTGGATAACTAATTTATAACTAAAAAAAGGAAAGTGAAGATGTGGAAGTGGTTAGGGCGCTTATTGTTGTTAGCGGTGCTTGTTTTGACAGCGTTTGTCGTGAATGCGGTTTGGTTTAAACCGCTTTCAGCCCGGGTATTTTACGAAAGGGTTTTCCTTGAATTTGGCTTCAACAGTCCAGAATTATTGAGCCAACTCGGATTGTTAGAAAGTTTTGGCTTACGTGGTCACAATGCGGAATTGGATGACCGCTCGCAAGCCGCCGGGGACAAGCAATATGCCAAAGTGAAGCAGGATTTGGCTACTCTGCGCAGTTATGACCGGGACGGTATGTCGGACAGTGAAAAACTCAACTACGACATGCTGGAATGGTTTATGGCCCACCAAGCAGAAGGGGAGAAGTGGCGTTACCACGAGTATCCGGTCAATCAGTTATTTGGCGTACAGAACGTATTGCCGCGGTTTATGACCACCACCCACCGATTAAAAGATAAAACTGACGCTGAGCAATATGTCAGCCGGCTTAACCAGTTTGACCGGGTGTTTAGCCAGGTGATTGAAGATTTAAATATTCGCGCTGGCAAAGGTATTGTACCGCCCCGTTTTGTCCTTGAAAAAGTGCTGGTTGAGGTAAAAGGCTTTACTGCGGGCGGGGCTGAACAAAATATGATGTATAAACATCTGGTCGAAGCGATGGCAAAAATGCCCGAGCTTACAGACGCAGAGCGGCAAAAGATCGCTGCGGATGCCAAAACCGCGATAGAAAAATCAGTATTACCTGGCTATCAGAAACTGACTGATTTTTGGACTGACGCTGTGGTGTCCGCAACGCAGGATGATGGTGTCTGGAAGTTGCCGGATGGTGATCAGTACTATGCCTATATTCTGAAACAACATACCACGACCGATATGACACCTGAACAAATCCATCAGATGGGACTGTCGGAAGTGGCGCGGATCCAACAGGAAATGCTGACAATTTTGCATGCTCAAGGCATCAGTGGTGATAATGTCGCGCAGATGATGACTGCACTTGGCGATGACAAAGGTTTTTTATATCCGGATTCCGACGAAGGACGCGCCCAGATCCTGGCGGACTATAAATTGCTGTTAGACGCAAATGAACACCTGTTGGCTCCAGCTTTTAATATCAGGCCTAAAGCAGCTTTAGAAGTGAAACGCGTACCTGAGTTTTCCGAAAAAACCTCACCAGGCGCTTATTATTATCCACCGGCCATGGACGGGTCACGGCCGGGGCTGTTTTACGCCAATCTCTACGACATCCGCGCCACGCCAAAATTTGGCATGAAAACGCTGGCCGTGCATGAAGGTATTCCGGGCCATCATTTCCAGCTTGCGATCCAGCAAGAATTAAAAGGCCTGCCGACTTTCCGCAATATTCTGCCTTTTACCGTTTATGCCGAGGGCTGGGCGCTTTACACCGAGCGGCTGATGGCGGAGCTGGGTTTGTATAAAGATGACCCCTTTGGTGATTTAGGCCGCTTACAGGCCGAGTTATTCCGTGCGATCCGACTGGTGGTGGATACCGGTATCCATCACAAACGCTGGACACGGGAACAGGCCATTGCTTATATGTCCGGCAATGCCGGCATGGCGAAATCCGATGTTGAGTCTGAAATTGAGCGTTATATCGTGATGCCGGGCCAGGCCTGCGCTTATAAAGTCGGTATGATGAAATTACTCGAACTGCGCAGCAAAGCGCAGCAGGAACTCGGCGATAAATTTAAGCTGACCGATTTCCACGACGTTGTGCTGCAAAACGGCTCTATGCCACTGGCAATTTTGGAACGGGTAGTGGACCAGTATATCGCGGCGAAAAAAGCTGCTTGATAGCCCGCTGACAAAATCTATACCAGTAAGTGATAAAAAAGGCGCCTCAGGGCGCCTTTTTACTTAGGGATTGAGTTGTTATTGCGCCGTGTGGCGCTTGTCCAGCACATCCAGTTTGACGGTCTTCACGCCGGCAACCTGTTGTAGCTGCTGTGTCAGCTGCAGTAAATCGGCGTTGGCACCGGCCTGCAACATCTGCAGCTGGCCTTTGCGCAGGCTTTTCAGTGGCTTTAAGCCTAACTTAGCCGCAGCAGCGTTCAGCGCTGCAACGTCTTGCGTCAGTACGCTGATGCGGCCTGTTACAATCGCCAGCTCACCGCTGAGCAAGTTACGTACAACAGTGTTTTCAGTCAGCACTGCAGGTTTTGCCTGCGCCGGGTTGGCGTAGACTTTGTGCTCACCCAAAGTCGCCACTGCGTCTGCGGTTAACACCGTATCCGCCGTGGTTGCGCTGAAACCGGCGACTGTGACATAAGTGCCAAAAGTAGCCTGCAACGGCTGTTCTTTGCCGGCGCTTGTCACTTGTTCGGCAGTAATCGCAGCATTTTGCCCCTGCAGTTCCGGGATTTCGCGAACTTGCTGTGCCTGGGCCAATGGCAGGCTCAGCACCATTGCCAGTGTAATCATTGATTTATACATTTTGTTCTGCTCCCGGCTTAGTGGCCATAGACACGGATCGCAACACCTTCAACAGTCGAAAGTGCCGTGTTGTTCAGATAACCTTTGGTTTTTAACAAACCGCCAGTGGCGTTGATATCCGCACCGTTGGCATCCAGTACCTTGATTTTCCAGGTGCCTTTGGCTTTTTCACCATAAAATGCCTGCGACAACATCACCGAATCTTTCAGAATATAACCCTGGAAGAAATTCGCGCCGGCGGCTGGCATCAGCATGGCTTGTTTAGAGCTCAGCAGCACGCTGCGGGTACCCTGTGGCGATGTGACTTCAATGGCAAGGTCGGCACCGGCTGTGGTGTGAAACTCTTTGTATAACGCGCCTTTGGCATCAACACCCAGCGTCATCTCACTGTTCGCCACTGTCAGACGGAACTGCGCGCCTTCCAGCACCATGTCATCCGCCACGTCGATAGTAAATTCCGCACCTTTGGCTGAGTTGTCCGGCACTGTGTTGGTCAGTTTTTCTGGTTTAGCCGCGTAAACGCCAAGGCCAGTCCAGGCTGTCAGTTTCAGCTCGCCGAGGTTCGCTTTATAGCTCTTGGCCATTTCGACGGCTTTACCGGCATTCACCCGGCCGTAGCCGTACAGGTTGTTGTGCTCAAAGCCGGCTTTGTTTTTCACCCAGCCGGCATGCGCAACAAATTCACCGTCCGGCAGCGTCAGCTTCACCGGCGCGTTATTGGCGTCCACTTTGGTGGAGGTGCTGACCAGAATATGCCGCACGTCGCGGTAAGTCAGCGCAGGATTTGCTGACAGGATCAGGCTGACCACACCGGCAGTATTTGGTGCTGCCGAACTGGTACCGTTAAAGCTGTTGGTATAGTTACAGCTGCTGTTGTCTTCATGGCCAGGATTGTTAAACGGATAAATGGCGCCGAAATAACCCGGGCCAAAATATTCGTCATAAAAATCAGCGGAGGCAAAGCTGGAGTAACCACGCAGACAGGTCATCTGGTCTGTGGTCACCATTGCTGGCGCCGTGTCGCCATATTCACCGGCAGGTGCGACTACCAGCAGGTTGGCACCGGCAGTGGAGTAGCTGGTGTGTCGGCCGTCTGAGTTCACCGCGCCAATGCTGAAGTAATACGGCGATGACTGAGAGTTTTCCATGTTGGCGTTGTAGCAGGTCAGGCCCAAAGTGCGGGCTCCGCTGGCGCTACAGAAGTTGTTTTCCAGTGTACTGCGACCAGACAGGAAAGAGTTGCCGCTCGACTTGGTGTTGACCACGCCTTTGCCACTGCGCAGTTCAGTTGCAGTGAATTCCTGCAGTGCTTCTTCCATTTCGTCATAGGCAAGTGCTGAAGGGTAGGTAATACCATAACTGCGGTTAAACACTGCGACAGGCTCATTTGGCGTGATACCACTGCCAGGAATACCGTGCGACAGGAAATAGGCCAGGTCAGACTGTGCTTCCAAATAGTTCATGCCAATCAGCTTGGTGTCCGGTGCCACACCGTGGCCGCCTTTACCGTTCCAGCCCACAGCTGCAATCAGACCGGCCACGCTGGTACCGTGGTCACCGTCTACCGCGCCGTTGGTTGGATCTGTTGGATTTAATGCGCCTTCGACAAAGTTCAGTGAACGGTTCGGTAATACGTTGGCTTCTAAATCTTCATGGGCGATTTCAAGGCCAGAGTCGACGACGACGGCAATGGTATTCTGACCGGTAACGCCCTGGCTATATGCAGCGGCAACGTTCATGTCTTCACCTGGTACCAGGATTTTTTCCCAGTTGGCCATCCGGGTTTTTGCCAGTTTTACGGCATCTTCTGCCGACAGGCCTTGCGCCTGGAAACTGTCGACCAGATAGTCATACAGGCCTTCGCCTAAGGCATAGGCTTTTTGGCCAGTGTTGCGCAGATGCCATTGCTGATTAACCAGCGGATCTGTTGCAGCAGCCGGGATCTCCAGTGTGGCACTGGCAGTGAGGAAACCGTCACTGATCACATATTGCAGGCTGCTGGCCTGGCCTTGCTGCGGCGTATAAATGAAATTCAGGCCCTGGACGGTTAAAGTGCCGCCTTTGAGGTTGTAAACGCCATTAACCGGGCTGACTGCTTTGCCACCTTCGAGGAGCTCGGTGACTTGCAGATTGTCGCCGTCAATATCAGTGGCTTTAAAAGAGCCGGTTTGTGGTAACCAGCTTTTGCCGGCGGCAATACTGACGTTGACCGCAGTTGGGGCGTTATTTTTGTCACCGCCACCACCACAGGCGCTGAGCGCAAGCAGCACTGCAGCAGAGAGCGCAGATTTTTGAATAAAATGCATAACAAATCCTGGATTCTGATTTTTTTGGTTGACCCTGATTGGGCGACTGCTTCAGGCAGCTCCACCGGATGCTAGCATTTTGGGATTGAAAGTCACTAAAAAGTTAAAATATGTAATTTTGTTGATTGTTTTTTGTGCGGCCAATAAAAAGCCCCGCACTATGGCGGGGCTTTTGGAGCCAATCACCCTGAGATTAGGCCGGTTGCTGCTGCGTAATGCAGTGGACGTTGCCACCACCGAGCAGAATTTCCCGGCCAGGCACAGTCACCACCTGATGTTGTGGGAATACTTTGGCCAGAATATCAGCGGCAACTTTATCCATTGGGTCATCAAAAGTGGGCAGAATTAAGCCGCCGTTACACAAATAAAAATTGATGTAAGAACCAGCCAGACGGGCTGCCGCTTCACGCGGTACTGCAGCGCCGGTCAGGTCAACACTGGCATATTCTTCTGCTTTGGCCAGCAACGGGCCTGGCACCGGCAGTTTGTGCACAATAAAAGGCCGGCCTTTGGCGTCTGTGCTGTTTTCTAACACTGTCAGCGCGGCGCGCGAGCGGGCATATTGCGGGTCGGTTTCGTCATCGGTCCAGGCCAGCAGCACTTCACCCGGGCGGACAAAACAGCACATGTTATCAACATGACCATCGGTCTCGTCGTTGAAAATGCCTTCTTCCAGCCAAATCACTTTATCAATACCCAGGTAATCGCTGAGTTGTTGCTCAATCTGTGCTTTGGTCAGATGCGGGTTGCGATTTGGATTGAGTAAACATTCGGCGGTGGTCAGCAAAGTGCCTTCACCGTCGGTATGAATAGCGCCGCCTTCGAGTACAAAACCTTCAGTCCGGTAGCGTGGCAGCCCTTCAATATTCAGTACTTTTTGTGCGACCTGATCATCGCGCTGCCAAGGGAAGTACAGACCACCGTTCAGGCCGCCCCAGGCATTAAATGTCCAGTCGATACCACGAACTTCTTTGCCATTGGTCACAAAGGTCGGCCCGGTATCTCGGCACCAGGCGTCATCGCTGGAGACTTCTACGACCCGGATAGGGTGTACAGTTGGCTCCAGACTGAGTTGGGCCTGAGCATTGGCGAATTGATTGGCCGATGCCATCACTGTGACAGGTTCAAAGCGGGCGATGGCGCGGATCACCGCAGTAAAGGCTTGTTGTGCTGGTTTTGCCCCCATCCGCCAATTGTCAGTGCGCTCTGGCCACACCAGCCAGGTTTGCTTGTGACGGGCCCACTCGGCTGGCATATAAAAACCATCGGCGCGTGGTGTGCTGGTTAAAGTGCGATCAGAGATGAATCCGCTCACTGTAGCTTTATCCTTCTGAAATGCCGCCCTGACTCTGCAGGCGGCTGGGTTCAAGACCCGGTGAAAGCGAAACAGGCCAGAAAATCTGGCCTGGAAAGGAAGTTGTGAACCGGTTAACGGTTTACTGCGCCGAGTTCTTTGGCACTGTTTTGCCGTCTTTGGTCAACAAAGTGTCAAATAAATCGATGCGGCGGTCACGGTACACGCCCCAGCTGCGGCGGATGTGCGCCAGCTCGTCTAAATCAAAGCTATGTACCAGTACGGCTTCACTGACTTCGTCGGCTTCCTGCACTTTGGCGCCAAACTGGTCGGCGATAAATGAACTGCCGTAGAAAGTGATTGAGAAATCCTGCTCCGATTCAGTGCCGATGCGGTTGGACGCAATCAATGGCACCAGGTTCGCCGCGGCGTGGCCTTGTTGCGTGCGCTGCCAGTGGTCGCGTGAAGAAATGGTTGGGTCATGCGGCTCGCTGCCAATGGCGGTAGGGTAGAACAACAGCTCGGCGCCCATCAATGCCATCGCGCGGGCGCATTCCGGGAACCACTGATCCCAGCAAATACCGATACCGATTTTGGCATAGGCCGTGTCCCAGACTTTAAAGCCGGAGTCGCCCGGGGTGAAATAGTATTTTTCGCTGTAACCCGGGCCGTCCGGGATATGGCTTTTGCGATAAGTGCCAAGGTAAGAACCGTCGGCATCGATGACGGCCACGCTGTTGTAAAGGCAGTTGCCGGCACGTTCATAAAAGCTGATTGGTAAAACCACGTTCAGCTCTTTGGCAATCTTAGTGAAATGCGCCACGGCCTGATTATTTTCCAGTGGCGTCGCGAATTCTAAATATTCTGGTTTTTGTTTCTGGCAGAAGTAGTTACGTTCAAACAGTTCCTGCAGCAGGATAATTTGCGCGCCTTTTGCAGCGGCATCACGCACCAGTTTTTCACCGCGGGCAATATTTTCTTCCACATTCCAGCCACCGATCATCTGAGTGGCAGCAACAGTTACCTTACGCATGCAAAGCATCTCCTGGCAAAAGAACAAAAACGGACACATTACTTTAGCCACTTATCATCGTCGCAGCAAAGACTGACAACGCGCAAAGGACTGGCACATAATGCAGTTTGGCCGCGCAAAATGCCGGATTTTCACCCGGCGGTCAATGAAATTTTGCTGATTTTTCTGCTGCTTGGTACACATGAATTATCCGCGAATTTCTATGCGTCATTCGCGGATAATCATCGGGTTTTTATGCGGTTTTGCCGGTGTTTTGATTATTGGTTATTGATTGGCGAGCTCAGCGGCCAGCAACAACAAGCGTGGCTGCAGCCGGGTTTTGTAGTTGATATGGACATAGCTAAACTGGATCTCTCCGGTTTTGCTGATGATAAACACTGCCGGCGCAGGTAATACGGCCTGGCCGGTCGCATCGTAAGTCAGCTTGATGCCATAAGTATTTTTGTAAGTTTTTTCAGTGGCGGCATCCATGTAGTAGGCGATACCAAAACCCTGCAATGCCTGCAGATTGGCGTCGGACAACAGCTGATAATTAAGAGCAGCATCTTTGGTCATTTGTTCAGACTTGGCACTGGCCGCCGGCAGTTCCGGGCTGATGGCTAAAATGCGGTAACCGAGCTTCTGCAGTTGCGGCGTGATATCGCGCAGACCGGCCAGCTGCGTGTTGCAATAAGGGCACCAGCCACCGCGATAAAATACCAGAATGGTTTTTTGTTGGCTCAACAGCGCGGATAGATCAACAGTTTTGCCGGCACTGTCCTGTACCTGTAAGCCAGCAGGCACTGTCTGGCCGTTTAATAGAGGCCTGATCTGCTCGGGCTTTAATGCGATGTCTGCGGCACTGGCAAAATAAGTACAGAGCAGCAGCGGGATGGACAACAACATTTTATATATACGGGTCATAACCTGGGCCTTTGGTTGCTTAAAGTCTCTGGAGTCAACAGACCCGCAGTCAGCGTATTTTTGTTCAACGAATGAAAAAAATTATCATTTTGTGATTTACCGCAGCTTTCAGGTGTCGAAGCTGCGTAAAATACTGGGTCAGAATAAGTGATTGATGGTCATCATGAATAAGGCAGGTCGGTGTGTTTGATATTGCAATTGTCGGTGGTGGTATGGTCGGCGCGGCTTTGGCTGTGGCAACAGCACAAGCCGGCATGAAAGTGGCGCTGCTGGAGCGGCAACAACCCAGCCGTATCACTGATGACAGCGACTGTGATTTGCGGGTCAGTGCCATCAATCGGCGCAGTGAAGCCTGGCTGCAACAGCTGGGTGCCTGGCAGCAGTTATCGGTCAACCGGCTGGCGCCATACGCAACTTTGCGGGCTTTTGAAGGCAATGCCGCGCCGCTGGATTTTACCGCCGCAGAACTGGGTGAAAATCACCTGGGGCACATTATTGAGAATTTACATATCCAGCAGGCGTTATGGCAGCAATTGCCCGATACCGTTCAGCAGTTTTGCCCGGTGCAGCTCAGTGGATATCAACAGTTCGAAGATCACGCTTGTCTGCAGACCGACCAAGGCGAGATTAAAGCGCGCTTGCTGATAGCCGCTGATGGCGCGCAGTCACAGTTGAAACAACTGGCTGGTATTGGCTCGCAAGGCTGGCAATATCAACAAGCTTGTTTGCTGGTACACGTGAATACCAGCTATGACGCTTTACCTATGACCTGGCAGCAGTTTACGCCACAAGGGCCACGGGCTTATTTGCCATTACCCGGCAAACAAGCGTCTTTAGTCTGGTATGACGACCATTTGCGCATTCAGCAGCTGGCAGCTTTAACAGCTGCGCAGCTGGAGCAACAAATTCGTCTGCATTTCCCGGCGGCGCTGGGGGAATTCTGCGTCGTGAAACAAGGTTATTTTCCGCTGACGCGCAGTCACGCCAATCAATATGTCAAAGGCCGGTTGGTCTTGGTTGGTGATGCGGCCCATACCATCAATCCATTGGCGGGGCAGGGTGTGAATCTGGGGTTTGCTGACGCCGAATGTCTTTCAGCATTATTGGTTAAGCAGTTCTCAGCAGGTGCTGATTTGGCGGCGCCGGCACTATTGGCACAATATGAATCAGAACGTCGCAAAGCAAACTTGCTGATGATGTCGGCAATGGATGTGTTTTATCAGGTATTCAGTAGCAAGCTGACACCTTTAGTCCAGCTGCGTCGGCTCGGATTGCAGGTCGCAGCGAAAGCAGGGCCACTGAAAACTTACGTTGGGAGATATGCGGCTGGTTTAGTCTGACGCTTTAAAAATCAAATATTTGAATAGAGTCAGGCTATAAATATGCAGCCTGATTTTTTTTGCCGTCAGAAAAAGAAAACCCAGCCGGAGCTGGGTTATCAAAGAATGGCAGGGGTACAGGGATTCGAACCCCAGAATGGCGGGATCAAAACCCGCTGCCTTACCGCTTGGCTATACCCCTGCAGAAATTTTGTGGCGCTATTTGTATGAACTGATGACCATACTGCCACTAAATTTAATGGCAGGGGTACAGGGATTCGAACCCCAGAATGGCGGGATCAAAACCCGCTGCCTTACCGCTTGGCTATACCCCTGCAGAAACTGCAGAATTCTTACTTGCTTTGGTGCGGAAAGAGAGACTCGAACTCTCACGCCTCGCGGCGCTGGAACCTAAATCCAGTGCGTCTACCAATTTCGCCATTTCCGCAATCTACGGCGAACAACGCAGAGAAAGTGGTGGCTACAGCGGGAATCGAACCTGCGACCCCAGCATTATGAGTGCTGTGCTCTAACCAGCTGAGCTATGTAGCCACTATGTCTTAGTTGTCCTAAGCAAGTGGCGCGTATTATGCGCATCCGCCTTTTTTGCGTCAACCGTTTTTTTGCCACAAATCCATGCATTTGAATCGTTTGCTGAAATTCTGTTCGCCTTGCTGCAGTTCGCAGCATTTTCTGGCGAAATCATCGCCGCCCGGACAGATAAGGTTTGGCGCCATGCGCTTTTACGTTAGTATCAGCCCGACCTTTTATACGCAAAAAATTGTATTTGGATGACTTATGACAGCACAAACTGCGCGCTGGCCGCGCCAGCTACCTTATATTATTGCCAGTGAAGCCTGCGAGCGCTTCAGTTTTTACGGTATGCGCAACATATTAACGCCGTTTTTGATGACAGCGCTGCTGTTATCTGTCCCTGAACAGTTCCGCGCCGGTGAAGCCAAAGACATTTTTCACTCCTTTGTCATCGGCGTGTACTTTTTCCCTTTGCTGGGCGGTTACCTTGCCGACAAATTCCTCGGCAAATACCGCACTATTTTGTACTTAAGTATTTTGTACTGTATTGGTCACGCCTTTCTGGCGGTGTTTGAGACCAATAAAGAAGGCTTTTACGCCGGTTTATTTTTAATTGCTTTAGGCTCGGGTGGCATTAAACCGCTGGTGTCGGCTTTTATGGGCGATCAATTTGATCAGTCAAATAAACATCTGGCGCGTAAGGCCTTTGACTGGTTTTATTTCACTATCAATTTCGGCTCCTTCTTCGCCTCGTTATCGATGCCGCTGGTGTTAAAACATTATGGCGCGGCCTGGGCCTTTGGTTTGCCTGGAGCTTTGATGGCGCTGGCGACCTTATTTTTCTGGTTAGGCCGTGCCCGCTACGTGCATGTGGCGCCGGAACCGGACAATCCACATAGTTTTTTGCAGGTGGTGAAAACCGCCTTGCTGAGCAAACAAGCTGGTCAGGCGGGTAAAGGCTTGTATTTAGCTTGTGCTGGTGTGGCGTTAGCACTGTTTTCCATATCACAAACGCCCAATTTGGGATTTGTCGCGGCTTTTTGTCTGGCACTGGTGTGCATTATGGGCTTTGGCGGCGCCGGTGCAGCGCTGCAGCTCGACCGCGCCCGTGCCGTGCATCCGGCTGCCGCCGTGGACGGTGTACGGGTCGTATTGCGTGTCTTAGTGTTGTTTGCTTTAGTGACGCCGTTCTGGTCTTTATTCGACCAGAAAGCCTCAACCTGGGTGTTGCAGGCCAATCAAATGAGCCGGCCAGAGTGGTTTGAACCGGCGATGATGCAGGCGTTAAATCCGCTGCTGGTGATGATCCTTATTCCGTTTAATAACTTTGTACTGTACCCACTACTGGAAAAGTCAGGCTTAAAAATTACCGCATTACGCCGGATGGGGGCGGGTATCGCTTTTTCCGGTCTTGCCTGGATAGTGGCCGGCAGTCTGCAGGTCTGGCTCGATAACGGTCATATCGTCAGTATTTTATGGCAGATGTTGCCCTATGCATTATTAACCTTTGGTGAGGTGATGGTGTCAGCGACCGGGCTGGAATTTGCTTACAGTCAGGCGCCGGCCGCGATGAAAGGCATTATCACCAGCTTCTGGCAGTTGTCGGTGACTATCGGCAATTTGTGGGTATTGCTGGCCAATAACAGTATCCGCAGTGAAACTGTGTTGTCGCATGTCGACAGTACCGGCCTTAGTCAAACCGCGTTTTTGATGTATTTCTTTGCTGGGTTTGCGCTGTTGGCAGCCGCAGTATTTGCTTTGTATGCCAGACGTTATCAGCTGGTGGATAACTATCGGGCAGCCTGATCTGTAAGAAAATAAAAAAGCCCGCAGTGCGGGCTTTTTTATTGGTAAAAAGAGCTTAGACGTTAAACAGGAAGTGCATCACGTCGCCGTCTTTACAGACGTAGGTTTTACCTTCAACCCGCAGTTTACCGGCTTCTTTGGCACCGGCTTCACCGTTACAGGCGATAAAGTCGTCAAATGACACTACTTGCGCCCGGATAAAACCACGTTCGAAGTCAGTGTGAATAACGCCAGCAGCTTGTGGCGCTGTGGCACCGACCGGAATAGTCCAGGCGCGCACTTCTTTCACACCTGCGGTGAAATAGGTGTGCAGATTCAGCAGCGAATAACCACCGCGGATCACCCGGTTCAGACCTGGCTCGCTCAGGCCCATCGATTCTAAGAATTCGGCTTTTTCGTCATCTTCCAGTTCAGAAATTTCTGACTCAATCGCAGCGCACACCGGCACGACAATAGCGCCTTCTTTGGCAGCGATTTCACGTACAACATCCAGGTGCGGGTTATTTTCAAAGCCATCTTCCAGTACGTTGGCGATATACATCGTTGGTTTGATGGTGAGGAAATTCATGTAAGCAATCAGCGCCGTTTCTTCCGGTGACAGCTCCAGCTGGCGCAGTGTCAGGCCTGATTCTAAGTGAGCTTTCACCTTTTCCAGCACTTCAATTTCAGCTTTGGCGTCTTTATCACCGGCTTTGGCTTTTTTGCTGACGCGGAAAATGGCTTTTTCTGCGCTGTCCATATCAGCCAGCACTAATTCCATATTGATAGTGTCGATGTCGTCAGCCGGGTCCACTTTGTTGGCAACGTGAATGACGTTTTCGTCTTCAAAACAACGTACCACGTGGCCAATCGCATCAGTTTCGCGGATGTTGGCCAGGAACTTGTTGCCCAGACCTTCACCTTTTGAAGCGCCTTTCACCAGACCTGCGATGTCAACGAATTCCATCGTGGTTGGCAGGATACGCTGTGGGTTGACGATAGCCGCCAGTTGATTCAGGCGTGGATCCGGCACTGGCACTACGCCGGTATTTGGTTCGATAGTACAAAACGGGAAATTCGCCGCTTCAATACCCGCTTTGGTTAAAGCGTTAAACAGTGTAGATTTACCGACGTTGGGTAAACCAACGATGCCACATTTAAAACCCATGGAAGTATCCTCAGTGCTGAGCCGGCGCCAAGATAGCGCAGCCGCTGTTACCAGACCCTCAGGTCGTGGCGATAAAACTGTGTAAACGATGCTGGGCTTTGACAAGGCCGTCTTTTTGCCACAGCTCAAGGCAGCGCAACGATTCGTCGAGCGCGTTCTCTATTAATTTTTGCTCTGCTTGCGGGGCTTTGCCCAATACGTATCCGGTGACAAGGTCTTTGTGACCCGGATGGCCGATCCCTAAGCGCAGGCGGTAAAAGTTGGCATTATTGCCCAATTTACTGGTGATATCTTTTAAGCCGTTGTGACCGGCGTGACCGCCACCGAGCTTAAATTTAGCCACTCCCGGCGCTATTGCCATTTCATCGTGCGCGACCAGAATCTGTTCAGGTGTGACTTTAAAAAACTGCGCCATAGCGGCAACAGATTTTCCACTTAAGTTCATGTAAGTGGTGGGGATTAATAACTTGATTTCCTGACCGGCCAACAGAAATTTCCCTGTCAGACCAAAATATTTCGGGTCAGCTTTTAACGGTACGTTATAGCGGCGGGCCAGTTGTTCGACAAACCATTGGCCGGCATTGTGGCGGGTTTTTTCATATTCGGGGCCTGGATTACCCAGGCCCACGATAAGCTGAACAAAGTCAGACATTACTCAGCAGTTTCTTCCGCTTTACCAGCTGGTTTGTTTACAGAAACAACCGCCTGGTCATGACCAGCGCCTTTAACCAGTTCAGCGATAGTCACGCCGGCTGGAACTTTCAGGTCTGACAGGTGCAGCGTTTGACCAACAGCTACGTCAGCCAGGTCAACTTCGATGAATTCTGGCAGGTTAGCTGGCAGAACTGTGATAGCAACTTCGTTGATGTGGTGAGCAACGATACCGCCTTTTTTACCAGCAGCAGCTTCGTTGATGAAGTGCAGAGGTACGACAGTGTGCAGTTCGTGGCCAGCTTCAACGCGTTGGAAGTCAACGTGTGTTACTTTTGGCTTGAACGGGTGGCGTTGCATTGCTTTAACGATTGCTTTTACTTCTTCGCCGCCGACGTTGATAGTCAGGATGTGCGTGTAAAAACCTTCGTTGGCTTGCGCCTGGATCAGTTTGTTGTGTTCCAGAGTGATAGACAGAGGCGCTTGGTGGCCACCGTAGATGATTGCTGGAACTTTATCCGCGTGACGCAGGCGGCGGCTCGCACCTTTCCCCAGGTCGTTACGGATTTCGGCATTTAACGTGTAAATGGCTTCAGACATTTGGATCTCCAAAAATTAAGAATGCTGGTTTCCGCGACCAGAAAACCAGCTTAGATTTTTTTCACGGCAGCAACACACAAGGTGGGCTGGCGGAAAAAAGCGCGACATGATAGCACCGGCGCTATGCTCAGGCAAACAAAAAAGCCGCTTTGGGAGCGGCTTTTGTCAACATTGAAGACGCTTAGTCAAACATCGAAGAAATCGATTCTTCGTTGCTGATACGGCGGATACATTCCGCCATCATTTCACTTAACGTCAGCTGTTTCACTTTGCTCACGGCCTGCATCGCTGGCGACAGTGGGATAGTGTCGGTGATGATCAGTTCATCAATCACAGAGTTGGCGATATTTTCTGCGGCATTACCCGAGAACACCGGGTGTGTCGCGTAAGCAAACACGCGGCGGGCGCCTTGCTCTTTTAACGCTTCAGCGGCTTTACACAGCGTGCCACCAGTGTCGATCATGTCGTCAACGATAATGCAGTCACGGTCTTTGACGTCACCAATGATGTGCATCACTTGCGCCACGTTGGCTTTTGGCCGGCGTTTGTCGATGATGGCTAAATCGGCATCGTTTAACAGTTTGGCAATAGCACGGGCACGTACCACACCACCGATATCCGGTGATACCACAACCGGCGCCTGGAATTCACGCTTACGCATATCATCGAGCAGCACTGGAGAGGCGAACACGTTGTCGACTGGGACGTCGAAGAAACCCTGGATTTGCTCGGCGTGCAGGTCAACCGTTAATACGCGGTCCACACCCACGCTGGACAGGAAATCTGCCACGACTTTCGCCGTGATAGGTACCCGGGCGGAACGGACACGGCGGTCCTGACGGGCATAACCAAAATATGGGATCACCGCAGTGATACGACCGGCTGAAGCGCGGCGCAGCGCATCGACCATTACGATCAGTTCAATCAGGTTATCGTTGGTCGGGGCGCAGGTGGACTGGATAATAAAAACGTCCGATCCACGGACGTTTTCATTAATCTGAACGCTGACTTCTCCATCGCTGAAACGGCCAACTTCGGCATCGCCGAGCTTGATGTACAGGCGGCTGGCGATTTTTCTGGCGAGTTCTGGTACGGCGTTACCAGCGAATATCTTCATGTCGGGCACGGTAGGATCCTCAGGGATTGCTCCGGTTAAAATCTGAGATCAGCGCGCTCGGCGGTCAGGCGCTGATCCCTCGTCATACGGCATGTCGTAACGCAGTCAGCAGCGGCGACTGGTTGAGCCCCCGGGCGACAAATCCGCGGCAATTTGCCGGTAAGTCAGCCAGGGCGCGACGAGCACTGAGTTCATCAGCGAATTCAGCGAAGACACTGGCACCAGTACCCGTCATTCGAGACGGCGCGTATTCTACCAACCACTGTAAGGTTATTGCAACCTGCGGACAGAGACGTTCAACCAGTGGCTGACAGTCATTTCGCCATGGACTGGTCATTAAATCTGCCAGTGTCAGCGGCTTGCTGTCGCGAATGAGATCAGGATGAGTGAACACCGCCGCGGTCGACACATGCGCATCCGGCGTGACCACCAGATACCAGCAATCTGGCAGTTCTACCGGCTGGAGTTTTTCGCCAACACCTTCGGCAAAAGCAGTCTGACCATGGACAAATACCGGCACGTCGGCGCCGAGTTTTAAGCCGATGTCGGCGAGCTGTTGGGTCGACAACCCGAGCTGCCACAGGACATTTAAGGCGTGCAAAGTCGTTGCTGCATCAGACGAACCACCACCGAGGCCACCGCCCATCGGTGTGCGTTTATCCAGCTGGATACAAACACCGGCATCCGGTGCCGCCAGCGGCTGCAGCATCTTTGCCGCACGCACCACCAGATTGTCATCACCACTGATGCTGATATCTGAACAGCTGAAGCGGATTTCACCGCTGCTATCTGCCTGAAAATTCAACTCATCGCCGACATCCAGCATGCGAAACAGCGTTTGTAAATTGTGATAGCCATCGGCGCGCCGTCCGGTGATATGCAAAAATAAATTCAGTTTGGCCGGCGCCGGCAGGGTTAAAGTTCGTAGCGTCAAACTGCCGGTCATGGCTGCCACTCCCGGATCACCAGCTTGAGGAGAGTGTCACCGGATTGCAGCCGCATTTTACGCGGCAGCGATTTGGCGTCAGGGAAAAAGTCGCTGTAGCTGACCTGCCATTGTCGGCCCCGGCTGTCGGTCAAAGTAAAACTGGTCAGGCGGCCCATGCCGTCGCGTTGCAGATTTTCACTGCTGGGACCCGGCAAGCCTTTGAGCCACAGCTGCATCTCTTCAATCGGCAAAGACCAGCCGGATAAATAATCCAGCAAAGCGCCGGCCGACATGGCCTGATGGGTTTCGCCATCGACTTTCACCGTCGCACCGTTTGCATGAGTGGTCAGCTCAAAAACCGTGAGGCCGATGAAATTGGTCATCGAAGTCTGGTAAAAAGCACCGTTTTGTTGCCAGTTGAGGTTTCCACTGACACTTTCGCCTGGAGTTGTTACGCCTAAAGTCGCAAGCACTGTAAATTCGGTCATCGCATCCAGCGCTTGCTCGCGTTCGGCGGCGGGCAACGGACGGGAAGCTTGAGGTGCAGGCTGGCTGGCACAGCCGGTTAATAAAAGGCTCACTAAACAGCCAGCCCAGAGATTTTGCTTTAAAAACACAGTTTTTCCTGTCTGAAATGGACGGATGACAGACGCTGACCATTGCAGCAGGCTTTTCAGCGTCAGTGGATTTTCGTACAATCGCGCCTTTCTCCGTGACTTTGGGCTGAACAGGCCGAAGCGGCGTTTTAATTTTTTAGGTGAATCGCTATTTTTGCACTTGGCATCAATCACAAAACAGCACCAGTGGCGCTTCGCGAACAACTGGCTTTTGCGCCAGAGCAAATCGCTGAAGCTTTGCTGGATCTGACTGCCAAAACGGCGGTGACCGATGCGGTGATAGTGTCCACCTGTAACAGAACTGAGCTGTATTTTAGCGGCAGCAGCGAACAATCGAAACAAGTGATTGCCTGGCTGACGCAATTTCATCAGTTAAACCGCTCTGATGTGGAACCGCATTTATATCTGCATTGTGATGATGCCGCCTCGACCCATCTGATGCGGGTGGCCTGTGGCCTCGATTCTTTAGTGCTGGGTGAGCCGCAAATTTTAGGTCAGGTCAAACAGGCTTATAGCCAGTCACGCCAGCTCGGCACTATTCAGCCGGTATTTGAACGACTGTTCCAGAAAACTTTTGCCGTGGCCAAGCAGGTGCGCACCGACACTGAAATCGGCGCCAGTGCTGTATCGGTGGCTTTTGCTGCTGTGACACTGGCGCGGCAAATTTTCGGCAAACTCAATGATGTCAAAGTGTTATTGATTGGCGCCGGTGAAACCATCGAATTAGTTGCCAAACATTTGCTGGAGCAAGGCGCGGCGCATTTAACAGTGGCCAACCGTTCTTACGACAGAGCCGCGGCGCTTGCCGGCCAGTTTAACGGTCAGGTGGTGACTTTATCCCAGGTACCGCAGGCGCTGGTCGATGCCGATGTGGTCATCAGTTCCACGGCCAGTACTTTGCCTATTGTCGGCAAAGGCATGGTCGAGCAGGCCTTAAAAAAACGCCGGCATAAACCGATGTTTCTGGTCGATTTGGCGGTACCGCGTGATATCGAAGCGCAAGTGGCAGAATTAGAAGACGCTTATCTTTACACTGTTGACGATTTACAAAATATCGTCGCGCAAAATATCCAGTCGCGCCAACACGCCGCCGAACAGGCCGAGCAGATGATTGCCGACGGCGTGGCCGATTTCAGTCAATGGCTGTCGCTGCAGGGCAATATTGACTGGGTGCGCGACTATCGTGAGCGCTGTGAGGCGGTCAAACAGGAATTATTACAACGGGCGCTGAATCAGCTCGCCAGCGGCCAGAGTGCCGACAAGGTGATGACGGAATTAGCGACTAAACTCAGCAACAGGCTCATGCATGCACCAACCCGGACTATCCGGCAGTTGTTGCAGGACGACACCACGCAACCCCAGACATTAATCAACACGCTGCTCGATGTGTAGTTTGATGTTTAATCAGGTATTTAATCAGGTATTTATTGCTCCATGAAAGAATCGGTATATCGCAAACTCGAAGGTCTGGTCGAGCGTTATGAAGAAGTGCAGGCGCTGCTTAGCGACGCTGCCGTGATCTCTGATCAGAATAAATTCCGCGAGTTATCCCGCGAATACAGCCAGCTCGAGCCCATTGCTCAGCATTTTGCCCAGTACCGTCAGGCACAGGACGATTTGCAAAGTGCCGAAGAAATGCTGAAGGATTCAGATCCGGATATGCGCGAAATGGCGCAGGAAGAATTTAAATCCGGCAAAGAGCGTATCGAGCAACTCGATCAGGAACTGCAAATCCTGTTGTTGCCAAAAGATCCCAACGATAACAAAAATTGTTTTCTGGAGATTAGGGCTGGTGCCGGTGGTGATGAAGCCGCCATTTTTGCCGGCGATTTGTACCGCATGTATAGCCGTTATTGTGAAAAACGTCGTTTTAAAACAGAGATCATCAGTTTTAACGATGGCGAACACGGTGGTTACAAAGAAATTATCGTTAGTGTGCAGGGCGACGGCGCTTATGGCGTACTGAAATTTGAATCCGGCGGTCACCGCGTACAACGTGTGCCGGCCACTGAATCGCAAGGCCGGGTGCATACCTCCGCCTGTACTGTGGCTATTATGCCGGAAGTGCCGGAAAGTGAAGCCATCGAAATCAATCCGGCCGATTTAAAAGTCGATACCTACCGTGCATCTGGCGCCGGTGGTCAGCACGTGAACCGGACCGATTCTGCCATTCGGATCACCCACTTGCCGACCGGTATTGTGGTGGAATGTCAGGACGAGCGCTCGCAGCACAAAAACCGTGCCCGCGCCATGTCGGTGCTGCAGTCGCGCATTCAGGCGGCCGAAGATGAAAAACACCGGCTGGCAGAAGAATCGACCCGGCGTTTGCTGGTCGGCTCCGGCGATCGTTCTGAGCGCATCCGCACTTATAACTTCCCGCAAGGCCGCTTAACCGACCACCGCATCAACCTGACCATCTATAAATTACTCGATGTAATGGAAGGCGATTTAGATGCAGTGCTGGAACCACTGAGCCACGAACATCAGGCCGACCAGCTGGCTGCGCTGGCCGAGGAAAACCGCTGATGTTATTGCGCCAGTGGCTGGCAGAGGCCGAAACGGCGCTGCAGGCGCTGGCGCAGCAAGACCCACAGGCGACAGATCTCAAATTTGAAGCCAGCCGGCTCTGGGCCGACGTGCTGGATAAAAATCCGGCCAGTGAGCGGTTATATCTGGATCAGGCATTAAGTGCAGCCGAACTTTCGTTGTTAAATACCGCATTGCAACGGCGCGCCAGCGGTGAACCACTAGCTTATATCACCGGGCGCTGGTGGTTCTGGGATTTAGAGCTGGAAGTCGCACCTTGTACCTTAATTCCCAGACCTGATACTGAACTCTTAGTCGAACAGGCGTTACAGCTTGCTTTGCCAGCCAATGCCCAGGTGCTGGATTTAGGCACCGGCACCGGCGCTATCGCGCTGACGCTGGCGTCACAGCGGCCGCAGTGGCAGCTGACTGCGGTTGATTATTCTGCTGACGCGGTTGCACTGGCTGAGCGCAATCGTTGCCGCCTGCAGCTGGATAATGCCCGGGTCCTGCAAAGTGACTGGTATCAGGCCATCGCCGGCCAGCGTTTTGCTTTAATCCTGTCCAACCCACCTTATATCGATGCGCAAGACCCGCATCTGACGCAGGGCGATGTGCGTTATGAACCGCTAACAGCTTTGGTCGCAGCCGAAGATGGCCTTGCCGATATCCGGCTGATTTGCGCCCAGGCGCCAGCGCATTTGCAACCATGCGGCTGGCTCTGGCTGGAGCACGGTCATCAGCAACATGAGGCTGTGCAGCAAATCCTGCAGCAAGCCGGGTTCATCGATGTTAGCTCAAGACGCGATTATGGCGGCAACTGGCGGATCAGTGGCGGCCGCTTGCCGCGTTAAGTCAGTCGCGCTTTTATCACTCAATTCCCCTGGTATTTTTCACGGTAATTTGCCGCAATCTTTTGACCATCGCTGGAATAGCGCATATAACTATTGCTGATTCTTCTTAAAAATAATTAATTCATCTCAATCACTTAAGCTACTGCAATCAGGTAAGCGAAGCTCAAGAGGGAACAAGCGTGGCGAACGATTTTTTATTTGCGGATGAACCGGAAGAGCAAGTACCGCAACATAACGGCAGCTGGAAGGTGCTGATCGTAGACGATGAGCCTGAAGTGCATGCGGTGACGAAGTTAGCACTCAGCGATTTCTCTTTTCAGGGCAAAAATCTGGAATTTTTCAGCGCCTACTCAGGGGCTGAAGCCAAAAAACTAATTGCAGATCATCATGATGCCGCCATCATCCTGCTCGACGTAGTGATGGAATCGGATGACGCCGGTCTGATTGTCGCCCGTTATATCCGCGAAGAGCTGCACAATCATTATGTGCGGATTATTCTGCGCACCGGCCAGCCCGGCCAGGCGCCGGAGCGGCAGGTCATCGTCAACTACGATATCAACGACTACAAATCCAAAACCGAACTGACCGCGCAAAAACTCTTTACCGTGATCATGTCCAGTCTGCGCTCGTACCGCGACATCCTGTCGATTGATAACAGCCGCCGTGGCCTGGAAAAAATCATTACCGCCTCCGCCGATTTATTTTCCTCCCATTCGATGGAACAGTTCATCGACGGCGTGCTGCAACAGCTGACGTCGATTTTGGGTTGTGATGAAAACGCCTTACTGGTCACTTCGTCGCTGGTCGCCGGGAATATTTATGAAAATACCGACCCGGATCAGCTGGTGGTGTTTGCCGGCCTTGGCGAATTTGAAAATCAGGAAGGCCGCGCCGTGTCTGATGTGTTGGATCCCACGCTGATGGATGCTTTCCATCAGGCGCTGAAAAGCCGCAGCATTGTTTATCGGGAAAATTATCTGGTGGCCTATTGTACCAGTAAGTTTACTCATGGCTCATTATTGTATGTGTCCGGGCTGCCGAATCAGGTCAACGAAACGCAAAAACGGCTGATTGAACTGTTTTCGCAGAACGTGCAAATTGCTTATGAAAACGTGCAGTTGCAGCACGAGATTGAAGATACCCAACGCGAAATTGTTTATCGGCTCAGCGAAGCGGTCGAGCAACGCTCGATCGAAACCGGCAATCATGTCAAACGGGTGGCTTTTATCTGTTATGAATTGGCCACGGCTTATGGTTTAGCAACAGATGAAGCGGAAAAACTGATGTTTGCTTCGCCATTGCACGATGTCGGCAAAGTGGGCATTCCGGATGGCATTTTAAATAAACCGATGAAACTGGCTGAACATGAGTGGGAGGTGATGAAAACCCACTCGAATATCGGTTATGAGATTTTGAAGAACTCCAAACGGGCCATTATTCAGGCCGGGGCTGTGATAGCCCGCGATCATCATGAAAAATGGGATGGCAGCGGTTATCCGGCCGGCAAACGTGGTGAAGACATTCATATTTATGGTCGCATCGCTGCGGTGGCGGACGTGTACGACGCACTCAGACACCGGCGTTGTTACAAATCCCCCTGGACACCGGAGGCGACGTTGTCGCATATCGAAAGCGAATCCGGCCGGCAATTTGACCCCAAGCTGGTCGAAATTTTGAAAAGCCGGGTTGACCGGATTGAAGCCATTTTGCAGAAGTATCCGGACGAAGAATAAGTCGCCTGCGATGCAGCACAAAGCCACCAGCGGTGGCTTTGTTATTTTCGCTCACGCTGATTCGTGTCAGCCAGTTTCTACCTTGCATGCAACTGATGCTATGGGCTTTTCTGCGGCAGGGATAGACGCTGCATCAGCTTCCATGCAAAATATGCGGTCCAGTCCATCTTTCGCAGAATTTCCGGAGTCTTGTTATGTATATGGCGTTAAAACACACGCATTTGTTATTGGTTTCATTAAGCGTTGCTTTGTTGTTTATCCGCTTTGTGCTGAGCTTGCTTGAATCACCTTTGCTGCAGAAAAAGCTGCTCAAAGTGTTGCCGCATGTGGTCGACACCTTTTTATTGTTATCAGCCGTAGGCCTGATGCTGACCTTGCAACAGTATCCATTTGTCACGCCTTGGCTCACTGAGAAATTTATCGGTTTACTGGCTTATATCGCGCTCGGCTGGATGGCGTTAAAAGGCCGGACTAAAGCCTTACGGGTCTTTGCGTTTTTTGGTGCTTTAGGCTGGTTAGCGCTGATGGTGCGCGTCGCTGTCACCAAAACGCCGGTGTTGTTCGGTTAACCCGACAGTCGAATCATGTTACAGCGGGCGAAAGCCGCTGTGTTTTTAAGGAGGCCCAGGTGGCTGCAATGAATATTCAGATTGGCAAGATTGAAGTTGCCAATGACAAACCCTTTGTGTTGTTTGGTGGCATGAACGTGCTTGAGTCGCGCGAGCTGGCGCTGCAAATTGCGGAACATTATGTCAAAGTCTGCGAAAAACTTGGTATTCCTTATGTGTTTAAAGCGTCTTTTGACAAAGCAAACCGCTCATCCGTACATTCTTATCGTGGCCCTGGCCTCGAAGAAGGCTTACGGATTTTCGAAGAAATTAAACGCACTTTTAATATTCCGCTTATCACTGACGTGCATGAACCTTATCAGGCTGCACCTGTGGCGGAAGTGGTTGACGTGATCCAGTTGCCGGCCTTTCTGGCGCGTCAAACTGATTTAGTCGTGGCGATGGCAAATACCGGCGCTGTGATTAACGTGAAAAAGCCACAGTTTTTAGCGCCACATGAAATGCGCCATATCATCAGCAAATTCAGCGAAGCCGGCAACGATAAAGTCATTTTATGTGAACGTGGTTCTTGTTTTGGTTATAACAACCTGGTCGTTGATATGCTGGGGATGGATGAAATGAAGCAATATGGCCCGGTGATTTTTGACGCGACTCACGCGCTGCAAAAACCCGGCGGCCGCATTGATTCTGCTGACGGACGCCGGGCGCAAGCAGCGCAGCTGGCCCGTTCCGGCATGGCGCTTGGGCTTGCCGGTTTGTTTATCGAAGCCCACCCGGAGCCGAATCAGGCCAAATGTGATGGCCCATGTGCCTTGCCACTTGCCAAGCTGGAAGATTATCTGCAGCAAATGCAGGCGCTTGACCAGTTAGTGAAATCTTTCCCACCGCTGGATACTTCAGCGAACTAATTGGTACGAGCAGGTCCACACCAGCTGGCCGCTATAAAGCGTTATCAAGCTTTATAGCGGTCGGCGACATAGCTAGTAACTTGCAAAAAACTTAGCTGCAATGCGCTATACAGGCCAGAAAGCACGCCCGGCCCTGTGGCATGGTCGCTGTCGGCAGCCTGCTCAAGCTGTAACGCCAGCTCTGACAAACTTAATGCTCCCACACTTTTTGCCATGGATTTCAACTGATGCGCGAGGCTGCGGCAGCGCTCTGTTTGCACTTCAGCCACAGCCTGCTGCAACTGTTGCAACAGGCCTGCGGCCTGAGTCGTGAAATAGTTGAGATATTCCTGATGTTTTTGCGGGTCCGGTCCTAAGAAATTGGCGATAGTGGTGAAACAAATCGGTGTATTGTCCTGACCGCTGACCACGGGCGCCGCCACTGCTGCGGCTGAGTCCGGAGCCACTGACAATGGCAACCAGCGCTGCAGTACCGCGTTTAATTTCGCCAGTTCAACGGGTTTAGTCAGATAATCGTCCATGCCGACGCTCAGGCATTTTTGTGCTTCGCCTTTGAGCGCGTTGGCGGTAATGGCGACAATCCGGGTGTAAACAATCTCGTCGTCGTCATACTGTGCAGCTTCTTTGCGAATGGCACGGGCCAGATCGTAGCCACTGAGATTGGGCATATGCAAATCAGTTAACAGCAGCGGATATCGGTATTGCCGCCACTTATCCAGCGCGATTTGCCCATCGTCCGCGACTTCCACCTGATACCCCAGCGTTTGCAGTTGCTCAACCAGCACTTTTTGGTTCATCGGATTATCTTCCGCCAACAACAGCAGCGGCGCCTGCGCGCTCAAAGCAGTCAAGCGGGGGCCCGCATGTGCCGCTTGGGCTGGAGCTGCCGGTTCAGCCCCCTGCAGGCGTTGCAGGCTGCTGCTCAGACTGCTGCGGCACAGTGGATTCATCTCCAGCACCTGTATACCTTCAGGGACACTGTGTAGCCCGGATTCCGCACTGACCAGACACAACACCGGGCCTGGCAAAGATGACGGCCAGGTGATGTCGGTTTGCACACTGCAGTCGAGGATATAAAGCGCGGCCTGCCGTTGCCAGAGCTGCGCATATGGCACTGATTCAACCGCCGCGCCAAAAGCCTTCAGGTAGCAGTTCAGCAATTCGAGCCGCTCCGGGTCTTCACTGCAAATCGCTACTGTCTGGTTGTGTAAGTCTGGCTGCGTGGTGCTGATTTGTTCCTCCGCGTGGCGCAGCGGCAACACCACGGTAAACACACTGCCTTTGCCGATTTCGCTCTGTACATCAATACGGCCAAACATCAGCTCCGTCAGTTGCTGACAAATCGACAGGCCAAGGCCGGTGCCGCCATATTTACGGGTGATAGACCCTTCGGCTTGCAAAAACGGCTGAAACAGCTGATTGAGCTGGCGTGGGGTCATGCCTTTGCCATTGTCAGTCACAGAAATGCGAACCTGACAGAATTCCAGATTGTCGTCGAGCAGTTCAGCCCTGATTTGCACTTTACCGAGCTGGCCGGGCTGAGTCTCAGTAAATTTGATGGCGTTGCCGGTCAGGTTGTACAGAATTTGCCGCAGCCGCACCGGGTCACCAAGCAGGCATTCGGGGATGGCCGGGTCGACAAAGACCGTCAGTTGCAGCTGGCGTTGCAGCGCGACGGTAAACATGACCTGGGCAACAGCTTCAGCGACTTCGTTAACCGACAGTGGAATATGCTCAATTTCCATTTTGCCGGCTTCAATTTTGGAAAAGTCCAGAATGTCGTCGAGGATGCGAAGCAATGCAAAAGCTGATTCGCGGATGGTGTTACTGAGCCGCAACTGATTGCTGCTGAGCATAGTGTTTCTGAGTAAATCCACAGTGCCGATGATGCCATTCATCGGTGTGCGGATCTCGTGGCTCATCGTTGCCAGAAACGTGGATTTGGCCTCATTGGCACGCTCGGCACTGATTTTCGCCGCAGCCAGCGCTTCGGTCCGCTGCAGGATTTTATCGTCCAGTTCGCGCTGCAGGGCGCTGCATTCTGCTTTAGTCTGTGCCAGCTGTTGTTGCTGTTCGCGACAATGCTGTAATAGCAATTGCAGCGGATGCTCCAGCATCTGCAAGCTGGCCGGCACACTGAGCTGCAGAGCAAACTGCTGCGCTGAGAGGCTTTGCTGTAGCTGATTCAGCAACTGTTGTTGTTGCTGTTGTAACCGTCGTTCCATCAAGCGTGCCGGCACCAATCCCAGCAGCATTAACAGCAAGGCACCGGCCGCCGCCAGGCCTGCCCACAGCGGCCAATCCGGCTGGGGCTGCCGGCTGGCCAGTAGCAGCTCGCCTTGCGCCACTTTTTGCCGGAGCAGCAGGATATTTGCTGTGGTGGCGCGCGCTTCAAGCGGCTGAAAACCGGCGAGGCCTGAGGTATGCGCCAGGATCTGTTGCGTTGGGCTGATTAAATACAGCGCCTGTTGCTGCGGATCAGACAGCAGCGTGGCCAGTTGCTGATTGGCCTGTTGCAGCGGCTGCCGTGCGATGTCTTTGGGTAATATCTGACTGATCAGCTGCAGTTGGTGCTGCAGTAGCACCTGCTGAGCACTGTGTCGCTGGTGCTGCTGGTACCAGGACTGGCACCAAAGTGTTGCAGCAAGCAGACTGCTGCAAATAGCCAGCAACCAAATGAACATCAATGGCGTTTTAAAGCTCGAATGCGGCATAACATCAGGAAAAGCTAGAGGCAAGTTGATTTAGTCTAATCAGTTTTGGCTAATTATCTGTAGTGGCGCGGAATTTTTGCGCGAAGCCCCTGCAGCTTGCTGTGGCATGCAGCCAGTCAGCTGATGGGAGCGTTCTGCTCAGTGTGAAGCGGGGAACGGCGAAAATTATCGATTGTTGCTGCAGAATAGCGCGATTTGCTCAATCCATAAGCGGTCAGACGGTTATGGCCAAAAAAAAGTTGACTTGGATCGGCAAAATCCGTTTAATACCCCCCGTTGCCCAGATAGCTCAGTCGGTAGAGCAGCGGATTGAAAATCCGCGTGTCGGTGGTTCGATTCCGCCTCTGGGCACCACAAATTCCAGTGTCTTGATTTTACACATCATTTCGCTAATTAAGCCGAAACCAGTTTCGCAATGAAAATGCCGCTTTAGCTCAGTTGGTAGAGCAACTGACTTGTAATCAGTAGGTCATCCGTTCGACTCGGATAAGCGGCACCATTTCAGACCTTTTTGCCCAGATAGCTCAGTCGGTAGAGCAGCGGATTGAAAATCCGCGTGTCGGTGGTTCGATTCCGCCTCTGGGCACCACTCTTGAAAGCCCCGGATTTTATCCGGGGCTTTTGATTTTCTGCACCTTTGATCTTTTTCCATCGTGACTAAAACCGGCTAAAGGTCAGCCGGATGTTGTCAGCATTCAGTTAAGTAGTTGCTAATTCTTCGCATTCGGCTTAATCTGCGTGCCCCTTTTTGCTTTTGCGCCGCAACAAAGGGTTGGTTTGGCCATATTGCTGAAAAAAGCAGCGGTCAGTGCAGACTGAGTATCAACAGTTTCCGCTTCAGCTATGGTTATCGTATCTGCTGTGAGTCCACTGGCTTGCAGATCTTGCGCTGTAGAGGTTCGACCATGAAAAAAGCAGTGATTCTGGTTTTAGATAGTTTTGGCATTGGCAGTGCGCCGGATGCCGATAAATTTGGTGATAGTGGTGCTAATACCTTTGCCAGCATTGCAAGGGTGTTTGCGAACCACAAAGGCCGCCAGCTCCAGGTGCCTAATCTGGCCAGACTGGGTCTGGTCAAAGCCGCGTTTGCGGCCTCGTCGGAAATGGCCTGTGTGGCCGACAATGAAACTACAGTGGGGGCTTATGGCTATGCCCGCGAATTGTCCAGCGGCAAAGATACGCCCAGTGGTCACTGGGAAATTGCCGGCGTCCCGGTGTTATTCGATTGGGGCTATTTCCATAATAAACAACAAAGTTTCCCGCAAGAGCTGATCGATGAGCTGTGCCGTCGCACTGGCGTTGCCGGTATTCTTGGCAACTGTCACGCCTCTGGCACCGACATTCTGGTGAAGCTTGGCGACGAACATATCCGCAGCGGTATGCCGATTTGTTATACCTCGGCCGACAGCGTGTTTCAGGTTGCCGCCCATGAAAGCCATTTTGGCCTGGAGCGCCTGTATCAGTTCTGTGAAACTGCCCGCCAGTTGCTGGATGACTACAACATAGGCCGCGTCATCGCCCGGCCATTCCTTGGTGATGCACCGGCGAATTATGCCCGTACCGGCAACCGTCGTGATTATTCCGTACTGCCACCGGCACCCACGCTGTTAGATAAGTTAACCGCCGCGCAGGGCACTGTGGTCAGCATCGGTAAAATCGCTGACATTTATGCTCATCAGGGCATCAGCAAAGCCGTGAAAGCCAATGGCCTGGCAGCGCTTGTTGATAAAACCATCAGCGAATATCAGGCGGCGCCGGACAACAGCCTGATCTTTACCAATCTGGTGGATTTTGACCAGAACTACGGCCACCGCCGGGATCCTATTGGCTACGGTGAGGCGCTGGAGTATTTCGACAGTCGCTTGCCGGAACTGATGGCGATGCTGGAGCCGGACAGCCTGATGTTATTAACCGCCGACCATGGCTGCGACCCCACCTGGATTGGCACCGAACACACCCGGGAATATGTGCCGGTGTTGTGTTATGGCCCGCAAATCAAAGCCGGACCGCTTGGCGAACGCGCCAGTTTTGCCGACATGGGCCAGACGCTGGCCGACTACTTTGCGCTCGATGCGATGGCTTATGGCCAGTCGTTCCTGACACAAATGCATTAAATTTCAACCATTTATAAGAGAATAAATTTAATATGACCACTCCACATATCCACGCCGCTGCCGGTGCTTTTGCTGAAACTGTGCTGATGCCAGGTGATCCGCTGCGCGCAAAACATATTGCCGACACTTTCCTGACGGACGTGCAATGTATCAACACAGTGCGCAACATGTACGGCTTTACCGGTAAATATCAGGGCAAACCGGTCAGTGTGATGGGTTCAGGCATGGGCGTGCCTTCAATGTCGATTTATGCCACTGAGCTGGTGAAATATTACGGCGTGAAAAATATCATCCGTATCGGTTCCTGCGGTGGTTTACCGCTGTCGGTGAAAGTACGCGAAGTGGTGATTGCGATGGGCGCCAGCACAGATTCAGCCGTCAACCGCAACCGTTTGCAGGGCATGGATTTCGCAGCACTGGCAAACTATGACCTGCTGGAACGCGCGGTCGCTGCAGCCCGGGCGAAACAAATCGGTGTCAAAGTCGGCAATGTGTTTACTTCAGACCTGTTCTACAACCCAAGCGAAACGCTGTTTGATACGCTGGAAAAATACGGCATCCTCGGCATTGAAATGGAAGCGGCCGGTTTGTACGGTGTGGCTGCCGAGTATGGCGTCAATGCGCTGGCTATTATGACGGTGTCGGACCATATCCGTACCGGCGAATCCTTAAGCCCGGACGAGCGCCAGACCAGCTTTAACGAGATGGTTGAAATCGCGTTGGCACTGGTTTAACAGGAGCTGCAACATGTCATTATCCAGTAACAAGAACTTTTATGTGTCGTGGGAAGCCTTTCACCGCGCCACCAAAGAGCTGGCGAAAATGTGTCTGCATGGCAACTTTGACAGCATCGTCGCGGTCAGCCGCGGTGGTCTGGTGCCGGCAACTATCATTGCCCGCGAGCTGAATATCCGCGTGCTCGATACCATTTGTGTGTCGAGCTACGACCACGATCAGCAACGGGCACTGAAGGTATTAAAAGATGCGGCGTTGCCGGATTCTGAACGTTTGCTGGTGATTGATGATCTGGTTGACACCGGCGAAACGGCCCGTGCGCTGCGTGAGCGTTTTCCAAAAGCCTGTTTTGCCACTGTGTATGCCAAACCACAGGGTAAAGCACTGGTCGACAAATATGTCACTGATATCGAGCAGGACACCTGGATCCATTTACCCTGGGATATGGAACTGGCGTATAGCGCGCCATTGGCCGAGCAACAGCGTTAAGTAGTTGTTCCAGAATATAAAAAACCGCCATTGGCGGTTTTTTATATTCGATAGCTTAAAAGCAACTCCCGTCTTATTTTTTCTCGTCAGTCAGGCTCAGTTTGACCCAGACCAGCCGGTGGTCGGAACTGGCGCCGCGGCTTGCCACTGCTTCATATAATGGCTCACCTTTGACTGGCCAGAACACACCACTGCTGTGGACTTTAATGCCATGTTTGGACGGCAGCACATAATCGGCCCGCATCCGCCAGCCGGCTGTGTGGTATTTCGCCAATGGATTGTCCGGGCTGTGTGCGGCGCCGCCGGCGCTTTGCGGTACTGGGTCATGCTGAATTTTCGGATGATTCACCAACGCCTGAATGGCATCGCGGTGCGCATCACCTTCATCGGGTGATGAGTTTTGATCGCCCATCACAACAAATGGCGCTGCGCTCTGATAACCACCGCGGCCGCCTTTATCGTCATAGATATAGTCAGCCTGGCCTGATAAATAGTCGACCCAGAATTTCACTTCATCATGATTGCGATGACCGTTGCGGTTCTCCGCGCCATCAAACACTGGTGGCGTCGGGTGGCTGATTAATAAATGCAGCGGTTTACCATCGACATTCAGCGGTAAATCCCAGTGCGATTTGCTGGATAATGGCATGTTGGCCCAGGCTTGCGGGCTAAACCAAGGGCTGCCATCGGCTTTTTTTGTTTCTTTATGGCCAGGTAAGTCTTTCCACTTAAAGTGCTGGAAAGTGCGGGCTTTGGCGGCATCAATCGGATAACGCGACAACACCATCATCGCATATTGACCCGGATAATGGCCAAAACCCCAGGCATCTTCTGCACCTTCGACCTTGCCATCATTATTTAAATCAAAGCCACTCGGCTGGCCGGTGTTAACAGTTTGGTAGTAAAAGTACGGATATTGCAGTGGCTGGCCGCCGTGCTGCGGCTTTGCCAGATATTGCCGGATAAATTGCTGCACGCCCTGCGATGGATCGGCGATGTAATCAAATTCGTTCAGTAGCAGAATATCAGGCCGGACTTGCTGCAAAATCGCCGCGATATTGCTGATTTGCTGGTTCTTGCCGCTGGCTAATTGACTGGCAAGCACCTGGGGTCCAAGCGGGCTGCCTTCAGCCACATAGTTTTCGGCTTCCATGCTGACGTTAAAAGTAGCGATGGTCAGTTCAGTTGCATGCACGTGAAGACCTCCACACAGCCCGAGTCCGGCCAGCAGACCTTTAAATGATGGGTTCATGTTTGAATACTCAGAGAATTAGTCAGGCACAGCCTAACCAGAATTGCGCTTTTAGCCCAGAAATTTCAATTCAGACGGCTGGATAGCCGAAAATGTCAACAAAATACAGCGAAAATTTAAACAAACTTATTTAGGCCGCCTGCATATTTCTGGTCTGATATGTTACACTCGCATGACATCAGGTTCTTGACTGCCGAAGTTTGGATAAGTTCCAACGACTTCAATAAATAATTCATCAGCAAGATCTTGTGTAAGAAAAACGTAATGTTACTGCGTTAAGCTTGTCGCCCAAATTGGACATACAGTTTGGTTTTATTCAGGGTTTGACAATACCTACAACTACCAGGTGAAAAACGATATGAAAATCAGACATATTGCTATGGCGGTTGCCGTAGCCTTAGGTTCTAGCTATGCCATCGCTGATACTTCTTCAGCAATCCGCGGTCGTATTTCTAATCCTGAAGGCGCAGCCGCCGCAGGAACTAAAGTCATCATTTTACACGTACCGTCAGGCACCAGCCGTACCGTCACGACAAACGAATCCGGTAGCTTTGTAGCTTCAGGTCTGCGTGTTGGTGGTCCGTACAAAGTCATCGTAGATTCAGAGACTTATAACGACGAAACCGTCAACGACATCTTCCTGCAACTGGGTGACACTTATCAGTTAAACCGTCAGCTGCAATCTGCCTCTGTTGAGCGTATCGCCGTCACTGGCTCTGCTATCGCAACAGTCGTTGCCACGGGTAGCTCAAGCTACTTCAGCGCCAAAGAAATCGAAAACGCGCCAAGCTTAAACAACGATTTAAAAGATATCGTTAAAAACAACCCATTAGCAGTATTGTCGCCAAAAGACGGCGAACTGAGCGTGGCGGGTACTAACCCACGTTTTAACAGCATCAGCGTCGATGGCATTTCTCAGAACGACGATTTTGGTCTGAATGCCAACGGTTACCCAACCACCCGTACACCAATTTCTTTTGATGCTATCGACCAGGTGACGGTTGATGTATCACCATTTAACGCCAAAGCCGGTGGTTTCCAGGGCGGCAATATCAACGCTGTGACTAAGTCTGGCGCCAATGAAACTTTTGGCTCTCTGCGTTATGAAATCAAAAACGACAGCTTAGCCGGTACCCCGGAAAACCAGTTCGCCGCGACCCCAACCAATCCAAAAGGCGAAGTGCCGCTGAATTTTGAAAACAAAAACTGGGCCGGTACTTTAGGCGGCGCAGTGGTTGAAGACAAATTATTCTACTTCGTTGCTGTCGAACAGTACGATGCCACTCCACCGCTGGAGTGGGGCCCGGTTGGTTCTGGCCTGTCAAACGCGGCTTTAGTCAGCCAGGCAGATCTGGACCAGATCATGCAAATCGCGAAAAACGTCTACGGTGTTGATGCCGGTGACTGGAATGTGAACCCGGAAGAAACGGATGAAAAATTCCTGGCCAAGTTAGACTGGAACATCTCTGATATCCACCGTGCTGCATACACTTACCAGTACAACAAAGGCAACCAGACACAAAACAACCAGTCTACGACCACCCGGATGCGTTTGTCGTCGAACTGGTATAACAAAGAAGAAACACTGAACAACCACGCGCTGAAACTGTATTCAGACTGGACTTCAGAATTCTCTACCCAGTTAAGCGCCACTTATATGGACGTTGCCACTGTTCAGGCATCTCTGGGCAATTACGGTGAAGCCATCATCAACGTACCACGCGTTGGCGGTACAGCCAGTCAGACGACTTCAGTCAACATTGGTAGCGACATCAGCCGTCACTCCAATGATCTGAGAAAGAAAACCTGGATCATCGCTGCTGACGGTGAATACCTGATGGACGATCACCGTTTATCTTTCGGTTACCAACTGAAACGCCTGGATATTTTCAACCTGTTCCTGCAGCGCACTAAAGGTGAATACACTTTCAGCAGCATTGCAAACTTCCAGAACCGTTTAGCTCAGTCTGTCCGTTACCAGAACTCTGTGACTCACAACCCTAACGACGTTGCAGCAAGCTTCGTCCGTGACGAACACGCGCTGTACGCACAGGATGAGTGGGCTGTAACTGATGAGTTCACCTTAAACTACGGTCTGCGTTATGAGCGTTTGGGTTCAAACGATAAATCTACCTACAACAAATTCTCTGAAGCCCGCACGGGTCTGCGCAACGACGAAAACCTGGATGGTGTTGATATCTTCTTACCACGGGTTGGCTTCAGCTACATGATGACGGAAGATTTAACCGTGCGTGGTGGTGTAGGTCGTTTCTCTGGTGGCCAGCCAACAGTTTGGGTATCTAACAGCTATTCAAATCCAGGTATCGGAACCGGCGACCGTTCACAGAGCAACGTGGCTAACGTCAGCCTGACGCAAGTTCCACAGTCATTAAAAGACGCAGTTGCAGGCGTGACCACTGGTGGTAATACCAACCTGGTGGACCCGAACTTCAACCTGCCTTCGGACTGGCGTGCGCAGTTAGGTGCGGATTACATCTTCAGTCTGCCACTGATTGGTGACGATATCACCTGGACCACTGAATACCTGTATATCAAAAAAGAAGACAGCGCACTGTGGAAAGATTTGTCACTGGCTGACAAAGAAAAAGTGGGCACTACACCAGATGGTCAACGCGTGATTTATAACGACACTGACGGTGTTGTTGATATCATGCTGACCAATGCTGATGAAGATGGCCGTTCTAAAGTGTTCAGCACACAATTAGCGAAAAACTGGGACAGCGGTGTCAGCCTGCGTACTTCATATACCAATATGGATATTACTGAAGGTGCACCGGCAACCAGTTCTACTGCAGGTTCTAACTACGGTAACAACGCCGTGATCAACCGTAACGACGTGCTGATTGGTCGTGGTTCGTTTGAAACTGAGCACCGTTTTGTCGTAAATCTGGGTTATGAAACTGAGTTCTTCGCTAACTATGCGACGAATTTCAACCTGTTCTTCGAGCGTAAATCAGGCAAACCAATCACTTATGTGTTAGGTGTGACGGATTTCAACGGTTCGAACAAAGCAACTAACCCGTACCTGCAGTTAAGCCCAGGCACCACCAACAACTACTTCCTGCCATTCATTCCGAAAAAGGGTGATACCAGTGTCGTAACTTTTGCTGATGCTGCTGCTGAAACTGCGTTCTGGAACACAGTCACTGCGCTGGGTCTGGATAAGTATCAGGGTCAATATCTGCCTAAAGGTGTAAATACCACGCCTTGGACCACCACGCTGGACTTGTCAGTGCGTCAGGAAATCCCAGGTTTTGCTGAAGGTCATAAAGGTACTGTTTACTTCACAGTCGACAACCTGCTGAACCTGATCGATAAAGACAAAGGCAAAGTCTTTGGCGATGACTTTGGTGATTTGACGCTGACAAACTTCACGTTAAACCAGACCAATAACAAGTACATCTACAACAACGTGTCTTCTGTGACGCGGAACTGGGACAAGTTCTACACTGAAGAATCAACCTGGCGCATCAAAGTAGGCGTCAGCTACAAGTTCTAAGCTGAACTGTTGTAGTGATGAAAACGCCGGCGAATGCCGGCGTTTTGTTTTTTGCTTATTCCAGGGCAGGGATGCAGTATTTTCCCTGTAACAGTGGTTTCTAATCTGCCGTGAATTGGCGATAATTAACAAAACATCCTCAAAGAAGAATAATCACCGTGGCCAAACCAACCATCATCGCCATTGCCGGCGCTTCCGCATCCGGTAAAAGTTTATTTGCCTCCACCGTCTATCAGGAACTGGTGGCAGAATTTGGCGGAGAGCGCATCTCCGTGTTAGCAGAGGATGCTTATTACCGGAATCAGGATCATTTGTCGATGGACCAGCGGGTGCTGACCAATTACGACCATCCAGCTGCTTTTGAGCACGAATTACTGGCGCAGCATTTACAGCAACTGCGCGACGGTGTTGCCGTCGAGATGCCACAATACTGTTATAAAACCCATACCCGTAAGACTGAGACTATCAAAGTACAGCCCGCCAAAGTGGTGCTGGTCGAAGGCATTTTGTTGCTGACCGATGCACGCCTTCGCGAGCAATTTAACATCACAGTGTTTATGGACACGCCGCTGGATATTTGTCTGCTTCGCCGGATTAAACGTGACGTGGAAGACCGTGGCCGCACTATCAGCTCTATTACAGAGCAGTATGAAAACTACGTGCGGCCGGCATTTTTTGAATTTATCGCACCGTCCAAACAATATGCCGACATCGTCGTGACCCGCGGCGGAAAAAATCAGATTGCCATTGATATTCTAAAAACCAAAATCCGCGCTTTGTTGTCCAATTAAGCTACAAGGTTTTACTGATAAATCCCGCTGCGGCGGGATTAATTTTTTACGTAATTTGTTATGAACGTCGGGAATTTTGCGGCGAAATTACGAGAATTGATCAGCAGTTATTTTGTTTGCACTGCTGTTAAATTAGTCTCTTTTCAACTGCAATGTTTCTGCTATATAATCGCCCGGCAAAACTTCAAGTTCAGACAACCCCATACGAGCAATTCTCAGTCAGAATCAATGATTCCGGCTCCCGCTTTGAAACTGTAACTACTTGATCTTTTGATGCTATCCTAGGATTTCAGCATCACAAGAACAATAATTCCGCAGTGCTGTAGCGGACCTAAAATCCAAGGAAAATCAATATGATGAGTTTAGTTGGCATCGCTGCCATCTTATTAATCGCTTATCTTTGCTCGACGCACCGCCACGCCATCAAATGGCGCACTGTCGGCGGCGCTTTTGCAATTCAGCTGGCGATTGGTGCTTTTGTGCTTTATGTGCCAGCCGGTAAAGATGTGCTGATTAGTGTTTCAAATGCTGTTGGTGCCGTGATTGGCTATGCCAACGAAGGGATCCTGTTTTTATTCGGTGACACTGGTGCGAAAAAATATGGCTTTGTGTTTGCCATTCACGTGCTGACGGTCATTATTTTCTTCTCTTCTTTGATTGCTGTGCTGTATCACATTGGTGTGATGCGGGTGGTGATAAGTGTGCTTGGTGGTGGTTTACAAAAACTGCTCGGCACCAGCCGGCCGGAATCGATGAACAGTGCGGCCAACATTTTTGTCGGCCAGACTGAAGCGCCATTAGTGGTGCGGCCTTTTATTCCGACCATGACCCGCTCAGAGCTGTTCGCCGTGATGGTCGGTGGTTTGTCGTCGGTCGCAGGTTCGGTACTGGCCGGTTACGCCGGTATGGGTGTGGAACTCAAATATCTGATTGCTGCCAGTTTTATGGCTGCACCTGGTGGTCTGTTGATGGCGAAATTATTGTTGCCTGAAACTGACACGCCGAAAAACGATTTAACTGAATTAACTGCAGATGAAAAAAATACCAACGTCATCGACGCTGCCGCAGCAGGCGCTGCCAGTGGTTTGCAACTGGCGCTGAATGTCGGCGCTATGTTATTGGCCTTTGTGGGTCTGATCGCGCTGGTCAATGGTGTGGTCGGCTGGGTTGGTAGTCTGGCTGGCTTTGAAGGCCTGACGCTGCAGCTGATTTTTGGTTATCTGTTCCAGCCACTGGCGTTTATTTTGGGCGTCAGCTGGGAAGAGGCCCGTCTGGCCGGTAGTTTTATTGGTCAGAAACTGGTGATTAATGAATTTGTCGCTTACGTTGATTTTATGAAGCATGTGCAGGCTGGTGAATTGTCAGCCCACACGCAGATTATTGTCACTATAGCGCTGTGTGGCTTTGCAAACTTCTCGTCGATTGCCATTTTGCTGGGTGGTCTTGGCAGCATGGCACCAAGCCGGCGTGGGGATATTGCAGAGCTGGGTTTAAAAGCACTGTTTGCCGCCACATTAGCGAACCTGATGAGTGCGGCGATTGCAGGCTTTTTCTTCTCGTTAAGCTAAAAACAGGTCGATATTATGACTCAACAACAAGTCCCTACGTTGGACATCAGACGGTTTGCCACCGACAAAGACGCCTTTGTTGCCGAAATTGGCAAAGCCTACACTGAGTTTGGATTCTGTGGCATCAGCGGCCACGGCATTTCAGACGATGTGGTTGGGGAAACCTACAAAGCAATTAAGCAATTTTTTGCTTTACCGACTGAAGTAAAACAGCAGTACCATGTGCCAGGTCAAGGTGGCGCACGGGGCTACACGGGATTTGGCGTTGAGAAAGCCAAAGACAGCAAGCATCCGGATTTAAAAGAGTTTTTCCATGTCGGTCGCGAGCTGTCTGGCCCGGCACCACATGAATGTTTGTATCCGAATGTATGGCCAAGCGAAGTGCCGGAGTTTAAAGCCGCGACTTATAACTTATATCAGGCGCTGGAAAATTTAGGGTGCCAGGTGTTGGAAGCTTTGGCTTTGTTCTTAAAACAAGAACAAAAGTACTTTGCAGATAAAGTGAATTACGGCAACTCGATTTTGCGGCCTATTCATTATCCGCCGATCCAGGATACCTCGACGTTAAGTATCCGCGCCGGTCAGCACGAAGATATTAACCTCATCACTTTATTGGTCGGCTCGCATGAGTCAGGTCTGGAAATTTTACGTCGCGACGGCAGCTGGCTGCCAGTCACGACCATTCCGGGCACTATTGTGGTCAATATCGGCGATATGCTGCAGCGTCTGACTAACCATATCCTGCCGTCAACGACACACCGGGTGGTGAATCCGGCCGGTGCTGCCGCAGGGCAGCCTCGTTATTCCATTCCGTTTTTTATGCATCCGAACCCGGACTATGTGATTGAGACGCTGAGCAGCTGTATCAGTGCAGAAAATCCAAACCGTTACCCAGAGCCGATTAACTCGAATGACTACCTGTTACAGCGGCTGGAAGAAATCGGTCTGCTGAAAAAAGCCAAATACTAATCGCAGTATTTGCACCAGAACGGAGCCAACGGCTCCGTTTTTTTTTCGCCTTGGCAAAGTGGGAGATTTCATCTGACTGTTGAAGAAAACTTCAGGTTGCTGAGGTTTTGCGCAATCGCACCGTATTTACCAGATTTTTTGCAATCAGCAGTTGACGACTTTGCCACTGGCGCATAATATGCACGGCGTCGGCGGCATATGCCTCGGTGGTGGAATTGGTAGACACACTAGCTTCAGGTGTTAGCGCTTCGCGGCGTGGGGGTTCGAGTCCCCCCCTAGGCACCAAAGTCGCAGACAAATAAAGTCGTATTGCAAAATACGCAGAACACATGCCTCGGTGGTGGAATTGGTAGACACACTAGCTTCAGGTGTTAGCGCTTCGCGGCGTGGGGGTTCGAGTCCCCCCCTAGGCACCAAATAATCCAGCTTAATGCTGGATTTTTTGTTTTTGGCATTCGCCAAAAATTCCTGTAATTCCTTTCCGGCGTTTTTCTGCCGCTGTCTTGTTGTTGTCATCTCAATAGCCGACACTGGTCTTTGCATAGAACACGGAGGCTCAATGTCTGTTCAAACTATTTACCTGTTACGTCATACCAAAGCCGAAGAGCGTTCCGTGCTGCGTGCTGATGTGGACCGTTGCCTGGTGGAAAAGGGCCGGCAGCAGGCGTTGCGGATTGGTGCTTTTATCCGCCGTCAGCAATTGAAGCCTCAACTGGTGCTGACCAGTCCTTATCCGCGGGCGCTACAGACGGCGATGCTGGTTGCCGCCAGTGCGGATTTATCCTGCGATGTGGCCGAAGCTTTATGGTTATCGCATGGCACTGCTGCGCCGACACAATATCAGCAGCTGATACAGGCGTTGCCGGATTGGCCGGCGCAGACTTTGCTGGTTGGGCATGAACCTGAATTGTCCGCATTGCTGGCGCTGTGTCTGGGTCAGTCTGAGCCCACAGTGCAGATAAAAAAGGGCACTTTGTTGTGTTTACAGTATGAGCCTACGACCGGGTTCCGGTTGCAATGGCTGTTGCCTTGTCATTTGCTGCGCTGAACAATGGCATTGTTACAGCTGTGCTGTTGGCCATATTTCCTGACTGTCCCTGCTTGTCCCATTTCAGACCTTCCCGTCACAAATAATTGACAAAATCCCGGTTATTAGCTTAAAGCTAAAGGATGCTTTTCTGGCTGCAGCCAGATGACAACAACCGCTACGGCCGGAGGTGTGTGATGTGGCGATTGATCCTGATTTTAACTGTCCTGAGCCTAAGTGCCTGTCAGCAACTGCCGCAAACTGCCGGAGCTGTAGCTACCGAAGATCTACTCAATAATCAGGCATTTATGCCGGTTAATACCCAGATTGAAACCAAAGAACAAATTTTTGCCTTGCCAGAAGCGCTCATCACCGAAGCCCGCCAGGACGTGCTGGCCTATGGCATGCCGCGGGACAGAAGCCTGGCATTACTGAAGTTTATTTTTCGCGAGCAGCAAGACCCACTGCAATATGTCAATAACGCCACACTCACTGCGCTGCAAACCTATGAGCAGCGCGAAGCCAATTGTCTGTCGCTGACCATTTTGTCTTATAGTCTGGCCCGGGCACTGGGTTTTCGTGCACAATTCCAGGATGTGCAGATCCCGGAGTATTGGATCACCCGCAATGGCACCAGCGTATTAAATGGCCACGTTAATCTGGTCGTGACGCCGCCTTACATGCAGACCCTGACCAAAACCTTTATTTCTGCTGAACACAATTTCCTCATCGACTTTGAACGCGCCGGCGGTTCACGTGAGCGCTTACCGGTGCGTAAAATCAGTGAAAACGACATCGTTGCGCTGTTTTATAACAACAAAGCTGCCGACGCCATGCTGACTCAGCAGTTTGATTTGGCGTATCGTTATCTGCAGGCGGCCGCCGAAGTTTCACCCGGCGTAGCAGCCACCTGGAACAATCTGGCCGTGCTGTACCGGCAACGCCAAATGCCGGATTATGCCGAGCGTGCCTATCTGCAAAGCCTGAGGCTGGAACCTGAACATCCCAATACCATGGCGAATCTGGCCATTTTGTATGCCGCCATGGGGCGGCATCAGGAAGCCGCGCTGCTGGATAATAAAGTGCAGCAAACCCGCTTACGTAATCCGTATTATTTCGTGATGCAGGGTAATGAAGCACTCGGTGAGCAAAGGTTGGCCGATGCTGAGCTGGCCTTTCACCGCAGCATCCGCTTACAACCAAAAATGCCGGAAGCGCTGTTTGGGCTGGCGAAAGTCGCTATCATGCAACATGACTATGCGGCCGCCACCAGTTACCTGCAACGGGCTCGTTTGCATGCTCCGGCCGGCGCTGACCGGCGCTTATACGATCACAAAATTGAGATGTTAAATGCAGTGGCTCAGACGGATTAGCCTTGTTTTAGCCCAGGTTTTTGCCTTAAGCGCCGCGTTCTGGCTTGGTCCGTCGGCAGCTACAGAGCAGCAGCAAGAGGCCACGGCGCACGAAGCGCAGGCCTGGCGGGATTTGCAGCAATTAGCCGCAGATGCCATGGCTGGCCGGGCAACTGGCAGCGCCGGCAGTTTGCTGGCACAACAATATTTGCAAAGACGTTTTGCCGCACTAGGGCTGCAATCCCTGGGGAGCAATTATTTGCAGCCATTTAGTTTTCATGAAGGTTTCAGTGAGAGGCGCGGCGTCAATGTGCTGGGATTACGCCGTGGCTGTGGGCAACCGGAGCGTTATGTTGTGGTCACCGCGCACTATGACCATCTCAAACCACGCGGCAAGAAGATTTTTAACGGCGCTGACGACAATGCTTCAGGGGTAGCGGGTTTATTGTATCTGGCCGCCCAGACCCAACAAAACTGCCCGCTTTATTCTTATTTGTTTTTGGCTACAGATGCTGAAGAGCTGGGTTTAGATGGTGCAAAAGCCTTTATCGCCAAACCGCCGGTGGCGCTGGATGCTATTGTACTGAATATCAATCTGGACATGATTAGCCGCGGTGAAAGCAATCAGCGCTTGTATCTGGCCGGCAAAAAGCAGTTACCGCAGCTCACTCAGTTTGCCGAAAAGGTGCAGACACCACTGAAGCTGACGCTGGCACATGACGGCCGGCAAAGCAGTCTGGGTCGGCGTAGTCAGCCGCCGGTCGACTGGAGTAATGCCAGTGACCACGCGGTGTTTCGTAAAGCCGGTATTCCGTTTTTGTATTTTGGCGTCGATGTGCACCCGCAATACCACACGCCACAAGACGACTGGCAACGCATTGATCCACAGTATTTTTTTGCGGCGCTGCGGCTGATTGAACAAAGCCGGCGCTGGCTGGAAAGCTTACCGCCGCATACGCTGGCGCGGCTTCAGAAATCGAGCAATAACTGAGGCTGTTGTTTGTTTGCTGCCGTCGGGCGGCGCTCTGGCGGCCGTTTCCGGCTGGCGTGGCGTTCGCGCACGGCTTCCCGGCCTTGCTGCCAGTCCGTTTTAGCAAAACGGCCATGCCATTCACTTAACCTGCTGCGCGCCTGCCGGGTCGCCTGCTGCAGGTCGACCACCGGCGCCGGATAATCGACATCTAACCGCATGCCATATTGCAGTTGCAGCGTTGCAGGCAATAACCACGGCTGGTGTAACCATTCGTTGGGCAGCCGCGACAGCTCCGAGCACCAGCGCCGGATAAATTGGCCTTGTGGGTCTTTTTGCAGGCTTTGTTTCAAAGGGTTGTACATCCGGTTTGGGTTAATTGACGTGGTGCCGGCCTGCATCTGGATCTGCGGATAATGGATGCCGGGTTCATAGTCAGTGAAGCAACGCGCCAGATGCAGTGCAACCGGCCGCCAGTCGAGCCAGAGCTGATAACTGGCGAAGGCCACTAACATGGCGCGGGCGCGAAAATGCAACCAGCCGGTGGCGAGCAGACACCGCATCGCGGCGTCAATCATTGGATAGCCGGTTTCACCGCATTGCCAGGCCTGAAACAAGCGTGGTTCAAACTGATCACGCATGCCCTGATACAACGGGTTCATCGGTACGAATTCAATTTGCGGCTCGTCTTCCAGCTTTTGCATAAAATGGCAGTGCCAGCGCAGCCGGCTGAAAAACGCCGCTAAGGCCTGTTGTTCGCGCCCCTCCGGCAGCTGTTTTATCTGGCGGTAAGTCTGTTGTTGCAGCTGCCTTAAACTGAGCTGGCCATAAGCAAGGTAAGGACTGAGCCTGGAGCAGCTATGGCCGGCTTTGGCGGCGATCGAGATATCACGTTGATAGTTTTTACTGCGGCTTAACCAGAAAGACTGCAAAGTCGCATCGAGTGCGTCGGCTTGCTGGCACAGTTGCGGCTGACAGAGTGGCAACTCACGGCGCTGTGGTGCCTGCCACAATGCCTGTGGCCAGGGTGCGTCCACCAGAAGCGGTAAAAATTTCGGCGCCTGAAAGGTCGGGCTTTTTAAAAAGGCATCCGCTTGCAAAAACCACTGGTCGCGGTCGCTCAGACAGCGCTGTACAGCGTGCTGGCGATATTGCCGCCAGGGCAGGCCCAGTTCATGGCATAAGCGCGCTACGGCCTGGTCGCGTTGATAAGTCCATAAATTACCGGTTTCCTGATGGCTGACGATTTGTTGCACAGCAAATTCACGCGTTAGCTCCCGCAGCACCCGGGTGGCCGGACCGCGCCGCACCAATAACGGCTGGCCCAGCGCTTTGAGCTGCTGATAAAGCAAATACACCGCGTCCTGATTAAATTGCCATTGCCGCAGCGAGGTATCGGGCTGCTGCCAATAATCCGGTTCGATGATATACACCGGCAGCACTGCACCTTGCCGCGCGGCGAGAGCCAGCGGTTCGTGGTCTTCCAGCCGTAGATCGCGTTTAAACCACACCAGGGTCAGCATGGCTTATTCAGCTCTGAGCTGTTGCAGATATTGTTGCCATTGCCAGGCTTGCGGCGCCGGCCAGTCTGGCTGCGCGACAGGCTGATGCCGGTGGTAGCCACTCTTCGGCGGGCCCAACAGCAATTCGGTGAATTTGGCGGCAGGGTCGTATTCTACGGCCTGTTTCAACGCGTTAAAGCTACGTGGGGCTGAATACAAAGCGCCGGCGATATAGGCCCAATTGCCCCAGTTACTGGCGACGTCATAATCCAGCAGCTGTTGCTCAAACCAGGCGGCGCCGTGGCGCCAGTCGCAGCCGAGCTGAAACATCAGATAGCTCGCCACATTCTGCCGGCCACGGTTCGACATCCAGCCGGTCTGTGCCAGCAGTTGCAAATTGGCGTCAATAAAGGGCAAGCCGGTTTGCCCTTGCTGCCAGCGCTGCAACGCTTCACCGGCGACACCGGCAGTCCCGGGCACCTGATGCAAGCCTAAACCGGCATGGCGGAAAAAAGCCAGTGGATGTTTGCGCTGCAGATGACGGAAATACTCGCGCCATAACAATTCAAACCGTAGCCAGTAGCTCGATTCATTCTGACCATACTGCTGCTCGTGTGCGCGGATCAACTGCCAGGCGCGCCGCACTGACAAAGTGCCACGACTAAGCGGCACTGACAAAAAACTCGCAAAATCGACGCCAATTAACGCGTTGCGGCTGAGTTTATAATGCGACACATGCTGCTGCAGATATTGCGAAAAACCCTCAAGCGCAGCCGGTTCGCGGTGTTGTTGCCAAAACGAGAAATACGCAGGGAGCCGATCCGACAGCGCCGCAGGCAGCGGCTGGTCTGGTTCAGGCAATAGCAAATCTGACAATTCAAGCGCTGCGGCCACTGACAAAATTTTGTTCAGCGCCAGTGTCGACGGTTGTGCTTGCTGCGGCGGCAACACCTGCAGTTCCGGTTCGCGTTGCTGGCGAAACGCGGTGAAACTACGCGGCAGCGTGTTCAGATCCGGCCTGAGTTTATCCGCCAATAATGAATTGGCATCCAACCATTGCCAGTTTAGTCCGGCTGCCCAGCGATATTCTTCGGGGGCGGTAGGCTCGGCAGCGACCACGAGTTCCAGCTGATACTGTGCAAGCAGTTGGGGCAGGATAAGCGCCGGGTCGCCTACCCGCAGTAACAACGGAATACCAAGCGTGGCCAGACGCTGCTGAAAATCCCGCAATAAACCCAGCTGCAATTGCCGGCGGCGCGCACTGGCACGTTTTGGGCTGAACTGGCGCTGCGGCAGGATACAAACCGCCAGTGCGGCATCAGCATCGCCCGGCAAGCTTAGCAGCGGGTTGTCGTCCAGCCGCAGTAAGTCGTTGCAAAACAGCAGATAACGGCTCATAGCTGCTCCAGATGGATTAATAAGTCTGCGGCTTTGGCGCGAAGCGCCTGTTGGTCGCTGGCTGCTTTACGCCGCCACTGCTGATACGTCAGCTGCATCCGGGCATTGCTGCCGAGCTTGTCTTCATGACGGGCGATAAAATCCCAGTACAGCGCATTAAAAGGGCAGGCGCGTTCGCCGGTGCTTTGTTTGACGTCGTAATGGCAGTGCTGGCAATAATTACTCATTTTGGCGATGTAATTACCGCTGGCGGCATAAGGTTTAGACGCCAGCAAACCGCCGTCGGCAAAGAGTGCCATGCCAAGTGTGTTGGGCAGTTCCACCCACTCATAAGCATCGGCATAGACCGCCAGATACCAGTCCGTCATCTCATCGACCGACAAACCGGCCAGCAGGGCAAAGTTACCGGTCAGCATCAGCCGCTGAATGTGATGCGAGTAGGCATGTTGAATGGTGTGGCCAATGGCCTGCGCCAGACAGTTCATCCGGGTTTTCCCTGTCCAGTACCAGGACGGTAACGGCCGGCTGGCGGCAAAAAAGTTTTGCTGGCGGTACTCGGGCATCTTCAGCCAGTACAGGCCACGCACATACTCACGCCAGCCGATAATTTGCCGGATAAAACCCTCGGCGGCATTGAGCGGCACTAATCCGGCTTTGCAGGCCTGTTCGACCTGCAGGCAAAGCCAGCGCGCGTCCAGCAGCCCGCAATTGAGGTACATCGACACCAGACTGTGGAATAAAAATGGTTCATCCTGACGCATCGCATCCTGATATTTGCCAAACAGCGGCAGCCGGTGCTGCAGGAAATGTAAAAAAGCGGCTCGGGCATCCTTGCCTGTCACCGCGTAAACAAATTGGCCGGCCTGGCCCATGTGGCTGGCAAAATGGCGCTGTACCAGCGCTATCACCTCAAGGGTTATCGCGTCAGGCTTAAATTCTGGGGCGGCCGGGATTTGTACCTCAGCCGGGCAAGCCTGGCGGTTTTCGGCGTCAAAATTCCACTGGCCGCCGGTTGGTGTGTTGCCGTCCATCAGCAAGCCGGTATAGCGGCGCATCTCGCGGTAAAAATATTCCATCCGGAAACTCTGCCGGCCAGCGGCCCAGCGCCGGAACATGGCGTGGCTGCAGATAAAACGGTCGTCTTCAATCACATCTACTGGCAGACCTAAAGTTTGCGGCCAACTGGCGATTTCGTGCATCAGACGATATTCGGCCAGTTCGGTCAGCCGTACGCGTTGCAGCTGAGGTTGCTGCTGTAATACCAGCGCTACTGCGGCCAGTAATGACGGCACTTGCTGGTCATAATCGACATAATGCACCTGATGGCCTTGCGCTCGCAGCGCGGCGGCAAAGTGGCGCATGGCGCTGAATAACAGCACGATTTTCAGCTGGTGGTGCGGCGCGTAATGGGCTTCGGCCGCAACTTCCGCCAGCAGAATGTGGTCGCCGGGCTGGATGTCACGCAACGCACTCAGCGCCGGACTCAGCTGATCGGCGGTAATAAGAATGAGTACGGACATTAGCAATAGCGCCTTGATTTGTTTGGCATTTGGGGAAAACTCGTTGCGATCCGGCGGATAACTGGCACTACGTCAATATTTTTTGATTGGATCAGCATTTCGCGGCCTTAGGTTGATTTACAACAGCGCCACTTTTCGCTAGCTTAAATTTTAATCTGACAGGCTGTGGGGTTGACGTGGATCCATTTGAGCATATTTTATTGGATGTCTCGGCATCTCCGCTGATTGACCTCGGCGCGTGGGAGCAGGCCAGTCAGCTGATTCTGCAGAGCCTGCAAAAAGGGCTGGCCGTGCAACGGGTCAGCCTGTGGCTCTATGACCTGGATGAGCAGAGTATGGTCTGTCAGTTGTTGCTTGATGCTGAGGTGTTTGCGACCGAACCGCTGCGCCTGCAAGCCAATCAGTTCCCGGCTTATTTTCAGGCACTGCGCCGCGAGCGCGCCATCGTGGCGCATGATGCGCGTGTTGACCCGCAAACCGCCGAATTTCTCGATTATCTGCAAAACTATCAGATTTTTTCCATGCTGGACCTGCCGGTCCGGCATCTTGGCAAGATGATTGGCATCATTTGTTGTGAACACACCCGAAGCTGCCGCCACTGGAGCGACAATGAGGTGCGCTTTGCTGCGGCGATGGCCGATCAGGTTGGGCGGGCGCTGAATGCTGACCGTTTCCTCAGCGCGCAAAGCCAGCTGGAGCAACTGAATCTGCAGCTGGAGCTGCGGGTCGAGCAGCGCAGCCAGCAGCTGGCCGACACCGATGAATTGGTGCGCCGTGCCCATCAGCAGATGGAAGCGCAGGCCAGACTCGCCACTTTAGGCGGTATTGTCGCCGGTGTGGCGCATGAAGTGAATTCACCGCTTGGAGTGGCGCTGACTGCCAATACTTTGCTGGAGCAGCGCCTGCAGGACTTTATTTTTGGTATGCGTGCGCGTTCAATCAGTGCGTCACAGGCGATGAACTTATTAGCACAAATGCATGAGAGTTCGCTGCTGGTGACTGCCAATTTGCAGCGCGCCCAGCGCCTGATGGCGCAGTTTAAAGAAACCGCTGCGCATCAGACCCGGGTGGAGTCCGCGCCGGTGGCCTTTCGTCAACTGGTGGTCGATTTGCTGGCGAGTCTGACGCCGGCGACGCGGCAAGTCCCGGTATTTCCAGATGTCTATATAGACCCCAATCTGACGTTGATCACCGCCGCCGATGTCTGGCTGCAAATCCTGACCAATCTGGTGATCAACAGTTGTCTGCACGCGTTTCATGGCACTGCGCATCCGGCCATCAGTATCAGCGCCACGCTGAACGACCAACATGAGCTGCAGTTTGTCTACAAGGACAATGGCTGTGGTTTAACTCCGCAGGTGCGCCAGCAGATTTTCGAACCGTTTTTTACCACTAAACCCAATGCTGGCGGCACTGGTTTGGGCATGTCGATTTTAAAACAGCTGGTAGAGAAAAAACTTTGTGGTGAGCTGAAATTGCTGGAAGAGCCGGGGTTCGGCCTGCAAATCAGTTGTCTGGCCTGATAGTCCGGCGTCAGCAGCTGCAGTCATGCCGGTTTTTGTGATAGTGTCACATCTTTACCGTGCCTGACGGCGGAGCTATGTGGAGATTAGAGATGCGCAATTTGGTAAAAGGGCTGCTGTTATGCTTAGCCACAGCGCCGGTATTGGAATTAGCCAGCGATACGCCAGGCCATGCAGAACACGGCGCCCATGTGCATGGCGAGGCTCAGCTCACGCTGGCAACTGACGGTGGCTTGCTGGAGATTATGCTGCAAAGCCCGGCGGCCAATCTGCTTGGCTTTGAACAGAAACCGGCGACTGCAGCGCAGCAAGGCGTCTGGCAGCAACAGCAGGCGTTGCTCAAAAGCGGCCAGTGGCTGCAGTTGCCGGCGATAGCGCAGTGTGTGTTGCAACAGCAGCAGCTGGAAGACCCATGGGCCAAAGCCGGGCAGCACGCCGATATCAGCATCAGCCTCAGTTATCAGTGTAAAGCGGCGGAATTGCTCAATGAGGTGACATTCACGCTCTTTAGCCAAGCCGCGGATTTACAACAAATCGACGTGCAGTGGGTCAGTGGCGGTCAGCAGGGCGCAGCGACACTCAGCACAAAACAGCCGGTGCTGCAGTTACCGGGTACCGAATAGAAGCAGTGGTTCCCAAAACAAAAAACACAGCAATAGCTGTGTTTTTTTGTTTTCTACATCCATGTAGCAAATTGCTTCGCAACCAGCCTGCGGCTGTCCAAAAACGTTCCGGACATTTTTGTGTTTTGGCGCCGCCGCTTTCACTGATTTATTCGTAAACGTATTCGCTGATTTTGTCGACTTTCAGGCTATAAGCAGAGTTGGCCAGGTCGTGGCTCATCGTATCCGTGGTCATAGTCCCTTCGATCCAGAATGGGTTGTAAATCAGGTCGGCTTTTAAATTTTTTGCGCCGCTGACATAAACAATCTGGTTAGGTGGTGGTGGTGGCACGTGGATACAGGCGCCGAAATAAGGCACCAGGAAAAATGCCGTGATGTTTTGGTCGGCGTCATATTCAATCGGCACAATAAAGCCCGGTAACTTGACTTTGCGGCCGTTCAGTTCACCACGGACGTTGGCGGAGGACATCACATCAGCCCAGGCTTTCATCGATGGGTCGTTGCTGGCATTAAAGTTTTTGTTGATAGCAGAGCCGGCGCCTTCGCCGCCTTCATGGCTGACTTCTGGCAAGGCTTCCATTTTTTGTAAGTCAGCGTCCGGCAATAAGTCAGTCCATTCCAGCTCGATAACTTTAGTTTTATCTGCCGGCAGGCTGCGTGCGGCTGGTGCCTGTTCAGCGGTTTTTGCAGTTTCGGCAGCCATGGCTGGCGCAGATGCGACCAGTGCCAGAATAGTTCCTATTAACAACGGTTTGAACATTGGAGCTTCTTCCCGACTATATGTTATAAAATCACGGTTTTTCGCATCATAGCATTATTCAAAGGGCAGCTTGTCGCCGTGGATCCGAATATTCCCGCAATTGAACTCAAAAATCTGCGCCATCAATGGCCGGGTCAGACGTTTTGTCTGCAGATCCCGGCACTGACTTTGGCGGTCGGACAACATTTATTTATCCGGGGGGCTTCTGGCTCCGGCAAAACCACGTTACTGAATCTGCTGTGCGGAGTACTCAGTATCCAGCAGGGCGAGATCCGCCTTGGCGGGGCGCAGCTGCAACCCAACTCTGCGGCGAAACGTGACCAGCTGCGCGCCCGCCAGATTGGCGTGGTGTTCCAACAGCTGAATCTGATCCCGTATCTGTCGGTGCTGGACAATGTGCTGCTGGGGCAGGCATTTAGTGGCAAGCCAGCAGATCCGGCGCGGGCGCAAGAGTTATTGCAGGCACTGCAATTACCGCAGGCGCTGTGGCAGCAAAGTGCTGCGGCGCTCAGTGTTGGTCAGCAACAACGGGTTGCGATAGCGCGGGCTTTGCTTGGCAAGCCGACGTTATTGATTGCGGATGAACCAACGTCAGCGCTGGACGCGGACAACCGCGATGCTTTTATGCGGGTGTTGTTACACGAAGCCGACGCGGCCGGCAGTACCGTGGTTTTTGTCAGCCATGATCAGGCGCTTGCCGGTTATTTTCAGTATCAGCTGGATATGGGCCGGCTCAGCGATGGCGTCACAGCGGTGCACGGGGAGGCGGTATGTTGTTGAAATTAGCCCGGCAAAGTTTGTGGAGCCGGCGTGGCACCGCCTGGCTGACCTTGTGTTCTTTAATCATCTCGCTGAGCCTGTTACTCGGCATCGACCATTTGCGTCTGGAAGCCAAACGCAGTTTTACCAGCACAGTCGCCGGCACTGATTTGATTGTCGGCGCCCGTTCCGGCCAGCTGAATTTGTTGCTGTACACCGTGTTTCGCATCGGCAATGCTACTAATAACATCAGCTACGCGCATTATGAGCAAATCAGTAAGCACCCGCAGGTGCGCTGGGCGATTCCGCTGGCACTGGGCGACTCGCATCGTGGTTTTCGGGTGCTGGGCACTAACACTGACTATTTCCGCTATTTCCGTTACGGCGAGCAGCAGTCGCTACAGTTAGCCGCCGGGCGTGAATTCAGCACTGTCTATGAAACCGTGCTTGGCGCCGATGTGGCGAAAAAACTCGGTTATCAGCTCGGACAGGAGATTGTGTTGTCGCATGGCGTTGGCAAGGTCAGTTTCAGTCAGCACAAAGACCAGCCTTTTACTGTGGTCGGCATTCTGGCGCCGACGGGCACGCCGGTCGACCAGTCGGTGCATGTCAGTCTGACCGGCATCGAAGCCATTCATCAGGGCTGGCAAAACGGTGCGCCGGCGATGCGTAAAGCCAAAACTGTATTGTCGGAGGCCGAGCTTGCGGCGCTGCAGCCGACCGTGCTGACCGGTGCTTTGCTGGGGCTTAAATCCAAAGTCGCGACTTTTGCCGTACAGCGCCAAATCAACGAATTTAAAGCTGAACCTTTAACGGCGATTTTACCGGGCGCGGCGCTGGCGGAACTGTGGCAGATGCTGGTGCTGGTGGAAAATCTGCTGCTGGTGATCACGGCGCTGGTGTTGCTGGCGGCTTTGATTGGCCTGACCACCACTTTATTAGCCGCACAGCGTGAACGGGCGCGCGAACTGGCGATCCTACGGGCTATTGGCGCGCGGCCCTGGCAACTGTTTTTACTGATCGAGCTGGAAGTACTGCTGTTAACAGTGGCCAGTATCGCCGGCGCTTTCCTGTTATTAACCGGCAGTCTGGCGGCGTTGCAACCCTGGCTTAGCAGTCAATATGGCTTAGTGATTAGCCTGCTGGCCTGGCATCCGCATACGGCGGCGGGCCTTGGGCTGGTGCTGGCGCTTTCGCTGTTGCTTGGTGCTGTACCGGCAGTGCAGGCCTACCGGCAAAGCCTGAATCAGGGGTTGCAAGTCAGGCTGTGACGGCGCTGGAGTCATCCGGCGGCCCTTGCTATAGTAGGCGTAATGGCTTGATATCAAAGTGGGATGTGCATGGACGGGACTGCAGCGAAACTTGAACAGCAACTGGCGGAACTGAACCAACAGTATCTGCGTCGTCTGCAGCAGGAGCTGCCGCAACTGCAATGGCTGTTGCTGCAGTTTGTGCAGGCCGGGCCGCTGGAATGGCGCGAGCAGGCGTCCGTGTTAATCTTACGTTTTCATACCCTGGCCGGCTCTGCCGGCACCTTTGGTCTGGCCAATGTTGGTACTATTGCCAAAAGTATCGAACTGCAGCTCAAAGCACTGCTGACGCAGCAACAACTGCCGGGCCGCGACGAACATGCGTTATTACAACAGCAGTTTGTTGATATGCAGCATGCCGCCGGCCAACCGAGCGAACAGCAGCTCAGTAGTTCCAGACCGAAAAAGTCCGAGAAACAAGACGCGCGGATTTTATTGCTGTGTGATGACCCGCTGATCTCCCAGCCCATAGGCCAAACTCTAAAAACTTTTGGCCATCAGGTCGAACGCTTTAGTGATTTTAGTCAGTTGCTGAGTTCAGCCGCGCTGGATGCGCCGGACGTGATTATCGTCGACCTCGACGCGCTGGACGACCGGGCGCAAGGGCTTGAAGCACTCAGCCGGTTGCAATGTCCGCAGGCTCAGCCAATTCCGATTTTTGTGTTGTCGTCTGAAGAAGAATTTAGCCACTATCTGCAGGCGGTGCGGGCCGGTGTGCTCGGTTATTTTGTCAAACCGCTGAACCCGGCCACCCTGGAAGCCCGTTTGCAGCGGCTGCTGTCGGTGCGCGAGCGTGATGCGTTCCGGGTGCTGATTGTCGATGATGATATTTTACTGGCGCAGCATTATGCGCTGGTGCTGCAAAATGCCGGCCTGCGCGCCGAGATCCTGACCAATCCGGCCGAAGTGTTTCAGGGCCTGCGCCGCTTTCATCCGGACGTCATTCTGCTCGACGTGAATATGCCGGAATGTTCTGGCCCTGAACTGGCGCAGGCTATCCGGCTGCAGGACGAATGGCTTGGTGTGCCGATCATTTATTTATCCTCCGAAACTGACAGCGATCGGCAAATGGCGTCGCTGATTAAAGCCGGTGATGATTTCCTGACCAAACCGATCAGTGATAATGCCTTAGTGGTGGCGATTTTTGCCCGGGCTCAACGTGCCCGGCAGCTGGCTGAAGTGATGACCAAAGACAGTCTGACCGGCTTGTTGCAGCATGCGCATATCAAAGAGCGGCTCGGCGCTGAACTGGAGCGGGCAGCGCGACTACAGGAAAGTGTCAGTGTGGCGATGCTGGATATTGACCACTTCAAAAAAGTAAATGATTTATATGGTCATTTAACCGGCGATCAGGTGATCAGCAGCCTGGCCAATTTATTGCGCCAGCAGCTGCGCAAAACTGATCTGATTGGCCGCTACGGCGGTGAAGAGTTTTTGATTGTGTTGCCGGAATGCCAGCTCGATAAAGCCTGTCAGGTGGTGAATCAGCTGCGTGAAGCTTTTGCCCGTATTCCGTTTGTCAGCAATGGTCAGACTTTTCACTGCAGTTTCAGTGCCGGCATCACCAGTGGCAGTGACAGCCAGCAGGTTGACATCGTGGTTGATCATGCTGATCAGGCGTTATATCAGGCGAAAGGGGCGGGCCGTAATCAGGTAATTTTATATCAGGCGCCGCCGGAAGATGTACCGGCGCAGTCGTCATTGCAAGGATAGGCGCCGGGTAAGGCTAGCCGGCTAGTGCTGTGATGATGAGTTGCGCAGGCTTACTGCAGGAAAAAATCCAGATAAAAACAACTGCCTTTACCGCTTTCACTGTGAAAGTCAATCTGACCGCCCATCCGGTTGGTCAGTTCTTTCACTATCGCCAGTCCAAGGCCAGTGCCGCCGCGCTGGCGGGCGTCTGCTGCATCCGCCTGGGAAAATTTTTCGAAGATTCTGTCGCGGAAACTTTCCGGAATACCAGGGCCTTGATCGGCAACGCTGATGCGAAAGCAGTTTTGCTGCAAGGTGGTTTGGACTGAGATTGTGGAGCCGGCCGGTGAGAATTTTGCCGCGTTCGACAACAAGTTCGCCATGATTTGGTGAAAACGCATCGGATCCAGCGCCAGTACCGCATCCGGCCCTGCTGTCAGCGCAATGTGCGCGCCGAATTTATCAGCATAAGGTTGATTGTGGCGGACACATTGCTCCAGCAGTTCGCGCACTGCGCAGTCCTGCAGTTCAAACTGCATTTTGCCGGCGACCAGTTTGTCGATATCCAATAAGTCATTAATCAGTTGCGTCAGCTTTTCGCTGTTATCGCCGGCGATCTGTAACATCGGCTGCATTGCCTGTGGTAACACACCCAAGGCACCGCCGCTTAGCAGGCCCAAAGCACCGGAAATCGCCGTCAGTGGCGTGCGCAACTCGTGGCTGACCATCGACACAAACTGATTTTTCATTTGTTCAACGCGACGGCGTTCGGTGATGTCCTGAATAATGGACCAGACCTGTGCGGTGCCGCTGGCGTTCTGGATCAACACTTCACTGAGTACAACCGGGATCTGATGGCCATCGGCATGCTGCAGCTCCAGCTCGACCGGGCCGAAACTGGCATGCTCCCTCAGCGCTTGTTGCCGTTGCCCGAGCTGGTCGCTGCTAAACGACAACAATGCTGGCAGCGGCAGGGCAGGCTCACCATGCAGGCCGGATAATTCACACCACTGCGGATTGACGCTCAGAATGTCGCCGCTGTCGAACTGGCTGAGTAAAATAGCAAGCGGCGCCAGCTGGTACAGCGATGACAACTTCTGCTCACCGGCACGCAGCGCCAGCTGAACTTCTTTTTGCGCTGTCACATCCCAGATAAAACCATCGATATACAACAGTTCACCGCTGGCGTCGTAGATCCCACGCCCCAGTTCCTGCACCCAGCGCACTGTGCCATTGGCGTGGCGAATACGGTACTCGACACTGAAGCGGGCATGATTATTCAGGTCGCGGTCGACCACTTCACGCACCAGCGGCAAGTCTTCGGCCAGCTGTAGCTCAGCGAAGTTAATCTTCTGGTTGCGGATAAAACTGCGCGCCGGATGACCGGTGAGCTTTTCCACTTCGTCGCTGATAAATAACATGGTCCACTGTGCGTCGTTGATACAGCGGTAGACCACGCCCGGCAGGTTTTCCAGCATTGAACGATGGCGCTGCTCACTCAGTAACAGCGCATGATGCAGCTGTTCTAACTGGGTAATATCAATAGCAACACCAAGATAACCGCGGATCTCGCCCTGTTCGGTGCGGATCGCTGACACGCTGAGGCGAACTTGTTTACGTTCACCTTTTTTACCAATGTAGGTCCATTGCCGGGTTTCACTGGTGCCATGGCGGGCTTTGTAGACAAACACATCAAAACCGTTGATGGGCTGCTGGTATTCAGCGCTAAGTTGCACAGACCTGGCGCGGATCTCTTCGGCATCGTGTAACTGGGCCGGTGTGGCGATACCAACCAGCTCTTCTGCCTTGTAGCCCAGCATCCGCTCTGCGCCAGGGTTAAACAATTGGATCACGCCGTGCACATCGGTCGAAATCATTGCGGCTTCGGTGGAAGAGTCGATGATCGCCTGCAGATGAGAACGGGTACGCTGCATTTCCTGTTGTTGCGTGCGTTCCTGGGTGATGTCACGGTGGGTACCAAACATCAGCAATGGTTTGTGTTCGTCGGTCCAGGCCATGACGCGGCCGACGGCATGGATCCAGACCCAATGGCCTTGTTGATGGCGCATCCGGAAACGCGCATCAAAAAATGGCCGGGTGCCGGCAAAATGTTGTTGCAGCTCTTCGCCGGCGGCGGGCAAATCTTCCGGATGGACCCGGCTTTGCCAGATGCTGACGTCGGAGTTTTCAACCGGCTCCATGCCCAGCATGCTGTACCAGTAATTGTTGTACACTGTGCTGCCAGTTTGTACATTCCATTCCCAAGTGCCGATATTAGTGCCGTCAATAATGGCGCCCATCCGGTCCCTTTCCTGTTGCAGGTGCAAATTTTGTTCGGCACTTTGCTGCTGCAACAGACGGCTGTTCATCAGCAGCACGGCCTGGTCGGCCAGCTGCAGCAAGGTTTTCTGCTGTACGGCGTTGAGCTCAAGCGGCTTGGTATCAAATACACATAAAGTGCCCAGCGCCAGCTTATTTTGCAGCACCAGCGGCGCGCCGGCGTAAAAACGGATACCGTTGTCACAGGTCACCAGTGGATTGTCGGCTGTGCGCTGGTCGGCACGGGCATCCGGGATATAAGTCAGTTGTTGCGGGGTTAAAATCGCGTGCGAGCAAAATGAATCTTCGCGGCTGTTTTCCTGTTCACAGAAGTTAAAAGTACTTTTGAACCATTGCCGGTTGTGGTCAATCAGCGTTAATGCCGCAAAGCCGGCGCCACTGACATGGGCGGCAATTTCGGTCAGCGCATCGAAGGCGGCTTCGGACGGCGTATCTAAAATATGCAGCTGCTGCAGGGCCTGCAGACGTTCAGTTTCGTTATGCGGGATCAGTGCCTTCATATCTGCCGTAAATCAGGAAATGCTGTTCCTAGTGTACGCAGAAAATCCGGCACTGCGATCTTTTTCTGTCGGCTTTTTCGCTGACTTTTTTCTGCGCTTATTGAGCCGGATTGGCGGCAGGCAGTGATGTCTGTTCGCTTAACCGCGCGTCCAATAGTTTGCGGGCTTGTTGTTTTTCCTGCTGTTGTTTGATCCGCAACAGGGCCGCATACAACTGTGCGGCATTAAAAGGCCGTGCCGGGTCGACTAAATCACTGATATCCACTTGCGTGCTTTGCTGCAGTTGTTGCAGCAATTCGAGATGGCGGCTTTGGATCAATGCTTCACGCATATCAGCATCTTCAGTGCCTGCGGTCACTGCATAGCTTTTCATCAGTAAATCAATAGTTTCGATATTCTGTGCGGCAGAAGGTTTTTGCAGTACCGCACTGAGCTGGGCTTTTTGTTCCGCCAGCCATTGTTGCTGCAGCTGATAAACCGCTTCGGTGTGCCAAAAATAAAACAGCAGCGCGGCAGCGCCGATACCAAGGCCAAGACCTTGTAAAAATGTTTGTTGGGGGGATGCTGACACAGACAACCTCAGGCAGAACGCGTATCAAAGGCAGACGCGGATGAAAACAGGCGGTTATCTTCTGTGCTGCGCCGCGCACTGTCAACCACTGCACCGCAATGGCTCGACAGTTCGCTGAAAATGTCGGCAAGAGGCGCGGCCTTCACACGGCAGCAGCGTCTCTTGCCGGTATGAGATTATTCCGCCAGCAGGCTTCTCAGCATCCAGGCCGTTTTTTCGTGCACGTTCAGCCGCTGCGTCAGCACGTCAGCGGTTGGTTGGTCATTGGCTTCGCCGACCAGATCAAACAGACTACGTGCGGTGCGGGCTGTGGTTTCCTGAGCGTTTACCAGATGCTGCACCATTTCATTGGCGGAAGGCACGCCTTCGACTTCTTTAATTGAGGTCAGTTTCACGAACTCTTTGTAAGTGCCGGGTGCCGGGAAACCCAAAGCGCGGATGCGTTCGGCGATGATATCCAGCGCGTTCCATTGTTCAGTGTACTGCGCCATAAACATATTATGCAGGCTGTTAAATTGTGGCCCTGTGACGTTCCAGTGGAAGTTATGCGTCATCAGGTACAAGGTGTAACTGTCAGCCAACAGCGCGGACAGGCCTTTGACGATTTTTTCGCGGTGTTCCAGTGAAATGCCAATATCCAGCTGGGCGGATTTCGGTTGTTTTTTCGCCATGATAAATCCTCAGGTACTTGCGTGGGAACTAAGAATGGATCTGGGGTCCATTCTTCAAATCTAAAGCCTAGGGGCTGTTGATGTTTGGTGTTTTTTTTGCAGCAGTTTGGCGGCTTTTTATGCAAGGCAGTGCGAGCGCCGTACGTGGTACCCAGTGTGTTATTCTACACAAACGAGCACTAACGCTGCAGAAAGAGCCGCCAAACGCTGCCCTGTGGGTTCGTTTGGCGGCGCTTTGGGCTTTGTCACTCGTTGCTTACATAGAATAACTATGCCACGCGCCTCGTTTCGCGCCCAAAACGCCGCCACCACGCGGTGGCCGAAACGAACAAAACATAACAACCAAACATCAACAGCCCCTAGAGCCTTGATTTTGTTGCTGCCAGCCCGCCGCGTGGAATAACAACAGCCCGAGCGCCAGCAAAACCAAGGTTAACCAGACCGATGCTGCGCTGACCTGTGACGCCAGCCACAGACAAACCAAAAGGCCAAGCCAGGGCCATAAAGGGGCCAGCGGCAGCTGTAGTATGGACGGCTCGCGGCGGCGCAGCACGGGCAGGGCCAAACAACACAGACCGTATAACAAGGCCCGGATTAACACCGTCGCAGCAGCCAGATAGAAAAAGCTGCCGGCACTGGCCAATAACAGCGTCAGCGCGCCAAAAAACCAGATGGCATTGGCTGGCGTCAGAAACCTCGGATGCACGCGTGCAAACCAGGCTGGCAACTGGCCTTGTGTGGCGAGGCTGTGACTGAGTCTTGGCGTCGAGAACATCGCGCCGAGCAGATTGGCGCTGACCGAGGCGATAATGCCAAACATCAGCAGGCCGGTGGCGGCGGGGCGCCACGACGTCTGGCCCCAATATCCGGTGATGAGAGCAGTGGCTTCTAACAATGGTGTTTTGCTGTCAGCCAGGTTTGGCAGCAGTAACAAACAGGCGGCCTGTACCGCCATATATAACAGCGTGACGACGGCTAACCCCAGCAACAGGGCACGAGGTAGATCGCGCTGCGGATTTTTCGCTTCACCGGCCGGGATCAGCGCAGATTCAAAACCAACAAAGGCATAGACCAGCAAAAGTAATGCAGCGGGGCCATCGCTGACGGCGGGGTAACTCCAGAATGGTTGCCATTCGATGTGATGCAAAGACGTCGCTGGTAGCAGCAACAAAGCGCAGCCACTTATTGCAAAACCGGCGATAACCGCAATTTTTACCAGCGTCAGCGTACCCAACCATCGCATCGTCTGGCGTACGCCCCAGACATTCAACAGCGTCAGGCTGCCAATGATGCTGAGTAATAGCAGCAGGCGCGGGCTGCCACTTTGCAACGACGGCAAAAAATAACTGACCGAATCCACCAGCAATACACTGTTGGCTGCGACTGAGACCAGCCGCGCCAGATAATATAACCAACCGGCCTGAAAGCCGAACACCGGGCCAAAAGCTGCAGCGGCGTATCGTGCCGGCCCGCCGCTGCCAGCAAACCGGCTGGCCAGTTCGGCAAAACACAATAACACCGGCAGGATGAGCAAAGCGCAAAGCGGATAGAGCCATAAGCTAAAATCACCAGCCAGTCTGGCGGCGCCGGCTGGCAAGCCAAAAATGCCAGCACCAATCAGGCCATTAATGACCAAGAGCCATAAGCTCCAGAAGCCAAGCTGGCGCGGCAGCTGAACCGTCTCTGTTGGCGCTGCGTTTGTTTGCACTGTTGTGGCGGTGGATTGATGCATCTGGCGCTGTAAAAAGAAGACTCTGGCTTACCATAGCCAGAAAAGGCACAGCGCGGCAAGATGGAATAAAGTCTGAATGCAATTCAGCAGTGAAAATGCCGGCAGCCAAAAGGACAACATAGACTGCCAGCGGGGCAAATTAATTCGTTGTGTGCACTGCTTGCTGGCATTGCTGCTGCAAAGTGCTATCGCTGATTTGGTCGCAGCGGCTGACATCGAGCTGGGCTTTGGCCAGGCACATGGCTTTGTCATTGGCGTGGGAGAGGGATAAACAACGGGCTGGTGCTGAGGATAACGCCGAAATCGAAAAGGTCAGAATACCAGTCAGGATCAGGGCTGTGCGTAAAATTGGCTTTTCCATCGCAGGCTCCGTTGGTGCTGTTGCAGCAGGGATAACTTCACCTTAACGGGCCAGGATGAATCTGATATTAACCGCATCCTTCAGATTCAGACAGAAAAAAGTGGTTACTCCGGGTCTGGTGTACGAAACCGCGCTGTTTCCAGCCAATGCGCACTTTGATAGTCCAGCAGCGGAGCCTGCGCCTGGCGCACCCAGAATTTGTCGCGGTTAAACATAAATTCGGCGTGGTAATCGGTGGCAAGGGCTGCCAGTGGCAAGTGTTGCCAGCTTTTGCCGGCTTGTTTGTCGGTGGCTTCCAACAAATATGCCTGCCCCTGTAAAAAGGCGACGACCCAGGCGTGGCCTTCACCGCGGTAGCTGCCAAGCACTACCCGCGCATCAAAGCCTTCAGCCAGCAGCCAGTCGGCCAGGATCATCGCGTGGTCTTCACAGTCGCCACGTAAATGCACCCAGGCCTGCGCAGAATTTTGCCAGACATCACCGCGCTGATACTGCTGCTGGTCATATTGATAGACTTTGCGCTTCGACAGGAAATAGAGCGGTAACGCCGGGTTATCAATCCGAAACGGATGGGCGCCAACCAGATAACTATTAGCGAAATGGTGTTCGGTATCAATGCCTTGTGCGCTGATAATGGCTGGTCGGCCATTGGCGTCCTGCCACATAAATGGCTGCGCCCGGTCATCTTTACCGTCCAGTAATGTGGCAGTGATGTCCATTTCGCTGATGGTTTCACCGGTGGTATTCATGGTCAGCATGCCGGCTCTGTTGTGCCGCAATAAATCGGCCGGTATCCGGTCTGCGCTTTGTTGTAGCATCAGCATCAGTTGCTGGCTCTCTGACATTGCCGCTGATGGGCGGTCCAGCCAATAGATACAGCCAATAGCCAGCAGCAACGGCAACCAGAGCCAGCGCATCTTAGTGTTGCAAACCAAAACAGATGATCAGCGCGACAAAAATCATCAGTGCTGAGCAAAATATCGCGACCGCCAGATTGTTGTTGGCCAGTTCCTGTTGAATATCGAGTTTTTTCAGCAGAACTTTATCGATCACCATCAATGCAGCCACCGCGACGAACAGCGAAATCACGGTATAACTTAAGTTCAGCGCCAGATTAACCAAGCTGGCGTTGATGAATGCAGACTCCATAAATTTTCCCTGAGAAATAAATAGTTTAGCTACAGTATGGCGCTGTGCTGTTACTGTCAATCACAGGGTTAGAAGCGATAGGGCAGGCCAAAAAAATGTTGGTCGTACGCCAGAAGCAGCAAGCAACAATGCAGGCCGACAGTGGCCCAAAAGCGTGCGCGAAAACTGGTTTTGACGGTTTTATGCCGCAGCCAGTGTTGTGCAGCGACAGCGCCAGGCCAGCCGCCGAGTAAACCGGCCAGTAATAAAGTGGATTCCGCGGTGCGCCAATGGCCGGCGCGCGCGGCTTTTTTGTCCCAGGCATATAAGCCAAAGGTTAATATCGACATCAGCAGACAGGCACTGCCAATCAGCTGTGGCACCAGCGCGAGGCCGGTAGCTGCGGCCAGCGAAAGACAAAAAGCCAGCGTAAACAGTGGTGCTAGTTTGGATGGTCCGGAGTTTGGCTTCTCTGTTGCAGTCAGCGGTTTGCCATCGAGCCGGCTTTGCACCACCGCGACAGCCCTCTGTTTGTCATCCGCAGAATTCGCCAGCTGATAGACCAGCTGCAAGCCAGCTTCCGGCCTTGGAGTCTGACGGGCAAAATCACTGATATGCACAAAAACGCGCGGCCCCGGCAACCTCGGCTCAATAAAACCAAAACCCTTGGCATCATCCCATTGCACTAAAGTGCCTTTAAGCTTTTCCGCCATCCTGGCTCTCCCTGATTTGTGTGGGCCGGGTTTATCGGTTGATTACCGGATGAAAATTCAAAAGCGGCCCTGCGACATCATGACTGAAAACTGTGGTTAAAAAAAAGCCCTGCGGTGGATTGGTACCTGCTCGTATCATTGCCTAAGGTCTACAAAAAGGGTCTACGAACCCCAAAAAAGAAAAACCCTAAGAATTTGATTCTTAGGGTTTTTAGTGCCTCTCGGCTTATTGGTGGAGCTGGGGGGAGGCTACGACAAATTTTCTGGAGGCCGCGAATTTATTGATATACAAGGGTTGTGGCTTGGTAGGGGGTCCAAAATGGGGGTCCAAAAACTAATCCTCATAATGGCCCTGAAGGTTGTCTTGGGGTTGGGTATTTATCCTGAAAAACCCGGCAGTCCGATTTAGTGTAAACCTAAAACGTCTCCACCAAATCTTGAGGGGCGTCTTCGAGACTGTCCTGGGATCGCTGGTCCCGGCTTTATATCTGATATTCCAAAAAAGCATATATGACGCGGCTTTTGGCTGATGTTGGTGATATATAGTCCTTTTGGAAACCCTCCCAGATTTGAAACATCGGGGCGCAAACTACCCACAGCGTAAAGGCCCAGGAAGGACCCGAAGTACTTTTAAGTTGATAACACATATATGTCCTGAGTAAAGTCTGTTCGCATATAGCTGATACCGTTGATTGCATGCCATGCAGATTTATTGGCAAAAAGTGACGTCTGACCTTGGAAAAACTGCAAAGTTATGTTGTTATATCAGGGACGTTATGCGGCTTGCCGTTGTGTAATTTATTGTTTTTTCGCATTTCATTTCGGCATGGGATTTTTTTAACAATTTAGCGGGTGTTATATGGGAATTAGAATTAAAAGAATGGAAGTCGTTAAGCTGTTTGGTAGATTCGATTATTTTATAAATATATCTGAAAGCGAGAGTAGAATTTCTATTCTGACAGCGCCGAATGGTTATGGGAAGTCTACGATTCTTAAAATGATAAATAGTTTCGCTTCTGGTGATTACTATTATTTTTTAAGGGAGCGATTTGAGATTGTCCGTTTTTTCTTATCTAATGAAACTGTTATTGAGATGTCTCATGTTGAGGAAGAATCACCTAGCAACGATGTCGGTTCTAAATCAAATATCACACGTTATATATTGATTCGTTCAGGTCTAAATTACACAAAAATAAAAGATCCGTTTGCAAGTCAGGATAATGATGAACCTTCTTTTGTTGTCGACCGTTCGCTTCCATTCTTAACTAGAATAGGTCCGCGCACTTGGCGACATGATAGAACTGGAGAAGTAATAGATGGCATTGAGCTTTTGTCACGTTATGGTGACCATCCAATGTTTAAGCGGAAAATTAAACAAGAACCATGGCTGGTTGAAATTCAAAACTCATTGAATGTATTTTCTATTCCTACAAATAGACTCAAATATGAAGAAGAAATTGATTATCGAACCCACGGTGGTGTAAAAAATAGTCTTATGGTCGGGGCTCTTGCTAAAGAAATTGAAGAAAAAATGCAAAGTGCAATAAGGAATCAATTTGAAGCCGGGCGTAAGAAAGAGACTAATTTCCCAACAAGATTGATTGAGTCTCTTAAGAAAGGTATTGCACCAACAAGACAGTCTATAATTGAATCTATTAATTCGGTTCAGTGGTATGAAGAACGTTATGGTAGATTAGGTTTACTTCCACATACGGAAACTACTAGACAATTAAATGTCCATGCTGAATCTACTGAAAATGCCGGTATGTTAGTGCTTAAGACATATTTAGACGACGTCCTAGAAAAGTTTTCTTTGTTGGAAGATCTGGCGCAGCGGCTTGATATATTCTGTAGTTCTATTAATGAGCTAATAGCATTTACAAAAATCGAGACGTCGGCCGATTTTGGGATTTTAGCGAAAGTCATTGATGGGGATAGGAAGCCTATTCCATTGTCTGTTCTTTCATCGGGTGAGCAACATTTAATTGTCTTGATCGGGAAGTTAGTTTTCAATACGACTCAAGGCGCTTTGGTTTTAATCGATGAGCCTGAAATATCTTTCCATCCTGAGTGGCAGGAAAAGTTTTTATCGATTCTTGAAGATATTCGAAAATTAAATGGATTCTCTGTTCTTCTCGCTACACACTCTCCGATACTTATTGGTGATAGATGGGATAATGTTATTGAATTGGCAGAGCAATACTCAGTCTCTGAAACTGAATCTCGAAAAGAGGTTTAATCATGAGTTTGCTCAAGAAGTATCAGACTGATCCAAAAAACTTGTTGAATACTGCACTAAGCATGTTCAAAAGTAGGAAAATAAAGACAGCTATTGTTGAAGGAGTTTGTGATAAACGTTTTTTGAGTCAATGGATCGATAATGGTCTAAATATTCGATTTGATGGACTAGATGGCAAGTGGCTAGTTGAGAAAACTTTTGAAAGCTCAAAATTGAAACCTTATTGTGATTACGACTTTTTATATTTTTGTGCTGATGTCGATTTTGATGTGGTTGCAAAAAAGCAGCTACATTCTAATCAGAAGTTTGTCTATAACTCATTTTGCTTTGATGAGGGTAAACTTTTTTACAATGACTTGGAGGCATACCTCATCAATACAAGAGCGTTTGAAAAAGTTCTTGTGAATTTAGATGTCGATACCTCTGAAGCGGACAAAATTCGTTCCAGATTAGAACGTGCTTCTAGATTTGTCGGTAGTCTGCGTGCCGCAGATATTATTGTTCAAAGAGACAATCATCTTAGTAAAAGTGTATTGAATGGGTTTGAAGTAAGAGGTTTTTTTGATCCAAACAGTATTAGTGTGGATGAAGCAGAAGTATACGAAGCGTTGCCTCGGTGGTCGAATCATCCCCTGTATGTCGAGGATTTAATCGCGGAAGCAAAGCGTCTTGATCGGGAATATCCTGCACCATGGTCTCTCTCTCGCGGTCATGATGTTACGGAGATGCTGGCTATGTATTTCGAAAGATCTAAGCATAAGGGAATGACATCTGACAGAATTGAACTAATGCTTCGTTTAGCTTGTGAATTCTCCGAATTCATACAGAGTCCTATGGGGAGAAAGTTTAGTGCAATGGGAATGATTTAGTTGGAATTTAGATTGATGATATTTCTGAGTAAATTTTAAAACGTCTCTTAGAAATATTATGATAGTCACGATTCGCCATCCCATGTTATGAGACACGCCCAGGGCCTCGGAGACTCGTTTTGGAGTCAGGGGGCCTCTGAGTGTCACCAATACCCGGAAGACCTTCCAGAAGCTGACGTATCCGTTTTTGGTGGTCTTCCGTCTGTCTTTATCCCCCACAATACGAATTGCTCCGGTAAGAGCGTCATCAAGCCAGATTGTCGGCTGTCCTGACTTTGTTATGTAGGATTCTCTCGGGAGCCCGTCCAATGGGTTTTGCACAACGAGAGGCGGTCTCCCTCTCTGTTTTTTGACTGGTTCGATTGACTGGTCCTGGAGACTCTCTTCCTCGTCGAACTCATCGAAGTTGAAAAAGTCGACACAGTCGAAAAATCGGTTATTCAATGCCATAGGAATTTATTTGGTATTAGTAAGGGGTCTTTGGGACCAATCCAGACGACTGTCCGGGGAGGACTGGAGACGAGTCTGGAAAGGGGACTGAATTTATTTGGTATTAGTAAGAGGTCTTGAAGATCGGTCTCCAGGGGGATCTGAGACCCGGAGACAGCTTTGGATTTTGTCGGTACTGATAACAGTCTTGATCAGACTTGGTCTTCAGACCGTCTCAAAGATGAGTCTCCAGGAGGGTCTCTCAGATCTGGAGACTAGTTTTGGATGGTGTCGGTACTGATAGCAGTCTTAATCAGACCGGTCTTCAGACGGTCTCAAAGATCAGTCTCTAACCAAACCATTGCTTTCTGAGGCTGTCGGCCATGCTGCGACCGCCAATCCCTCGAGATTCTGCGACTCTCCGACGTTCGGCCTCCTGGAGAAACTTCCGGGCCCTGGAGTTCAAAACATCCATTACCGTTTGAGTCTCATAGTCCGAGAGCTTGAATCGTTCTTTGATCCAGTCTCGGGTTGTGCGTCCCAGGATAAAGGGTTGTGAACTTCCGAACTCATAAATGACCAGGCGAACGCCACCGTCGAGATAAGCAAAGTCTGTCTCCGGATCTCCGTTACGCATTCCGAACTGACAGTCTTTGGCGTACTGAAGGGCGATCCCGTATTCACTCGGGATGGCTGGGGCTGTTTTCTTTCTGAAAAAATTCATAGGTTGGTCCTTGAGAGTTCCCCAGGAGGTCATCCTGGGGATTTGAGGTGGTTAGTTATGCGATGCTGGTTGTCTTCACAAAACTGTCTTGATTCAGGACCACGGCGTCAGCCTCGAAGATCGAGCGGACTCGGGTTGCTCCTGTCTCTGGTTGGCCTGCTGGGGTGTAGGTATGCGCCAGGAATGCGATAGACGGGTTTGTCACTGCCTGGAAGTCGCTGTATCGACCTGAGACCATTGTCCCGGCAGGCATGAACCGAGAGACCAGGATGCGGTCCTCTTTGATGCTCAGTGCTTTGTGGGCCGGAGCGCCTGTCTCGAGTCGGAACTTCTTCGCGACATCCGGGCTCATGATGATCGAGACTTCCTCGCGGTCCAGGCCGTTCCCCTCGAGGACCTCCAGGGACTCACCGATGATAATCAAACCAGACTTACTGGCTCCCGTTAGGGCGTACTTTGTCACCTGGCGAACCAAACCGTCAGGCTGTGCCGGGTTCGTCGTGCTATTGCCCTGGATGAAGGCTTTCTCCACGGCGTCCCTGATTGCATTCGCCTGGGCGATCTTCAACTGAGGGAAGAACGACGGGACCATCTTTTGGAATCGACGGCTGACCATCGTAAATGCTCCCAGGGAGTGGATCTCATAAGGGAACTTGGTTGTCGGTGCTGAGTTCTCCGGAATGGTTGCTCCTTCACCTAACCAGATAGTCCCGATTGCATCATCGAAGCCCATGAAGAACGGGAAGCCCTCAAAATTGCCGCTGGTGTCGATAGACATCCCAGCTCGAGCCAAGGTCCCGGCAGATACGATCATGTGCTTCCAGGTCGTTTGGTTTGGTTTTGAGCCCATTAAAGCCTGGGTATTCGCTGCGGTATGGGCTCGGGTCATCATGCTCCGGGCTGAATCTGACATTGTCGCGATCTCGGCCTGGCTGACGAATGGAGAGTTCAGATCAACGGTCAGGGTCGATGCTGGGGCCTGGCGGTAGCCCTTGAAATTGTCCTCTTTGTCGAACATTGCGATCTGTTGTGGTTGAGCATTGCGGATCAGGTCTTCGAATGATTGGTTATTGAAGTTTTGCATAGTTGAGATTTCCTTTGAGATTGAGTTCTTGCGGGGTGGGGTTTAAAGACGGGTCAATGTGTGTGGTGTTGAGTCAGTGCCGGGGCCAGCCCTCCTTTTGAATTTTCTCCATCAATGCCTCAGTGGCGAAGTCTGAGGGGACGACGTAGGCTGTCCAGCCTAAAGGGATCGCGGACGGATTGAAGTCACCGTCCTTGAAGACCTGAGCCAATGCGCCAGGGCAAGGTCCCTGTTTGGTTTCTGCGTTGCTGAGGTGGGTCGTGAAGGCCGTCGCAGTCCTTGAGCTGACGATCAGCGCCTGGGCTCCTGCTGGGCCTGTCCAATGAGTGATCCGGACCTGGTCCAGAGTCATTGTTTTGTTCATGAGATTTCCTGGTTGAGTGCTGTTGCTGGGGTAAGTTGTTGATTGCATAGATAATCCAGATTTGGATTATTGGAATCAGGGACAGGTTTTGTGCAAACTTAGATTTGAGATTGCTAACTTGTTGATTTCGCTGATAACTCAAATTTGAGTTATTGAAAACGGGAACAGGCTGTCGAACCTAACTTCAGGACGCGGTCTGATGCAGCCCTTGAGTTCTGAAGCCCCGTTTCAGAAGATAAGCCACGGCATAGCTGTAACTGACCTTCTGACCGATCTCTTCCTCGAGGGCTCTCTGGGTTTGCTGAATGATGCGGTCTGTCGTTGGATCAGCATTCAGGCTGTAGCGCTTGTTCTGGGTTGCGTAGTCGAGCCAGGTTGTTTTTTTTTGGTACATGCTGGGGATTGCTCCTTTCTGCTCCTAGATTTCAAAAAAACGGGAAGTTGAGTTGATTGGTAAAAGGTCTGGGGTTTGTTCCAGGGACCGTTGAGACCAACATTCCGGACTTTCGCCAGGAAGTTGACTTTGGTTTTGTACCTGAGTTTGGCTTTTTTCCAAGTGAGCATAACGAGTAGATTCCTAATCTCCTGTGGTTGGTTTGGGGTGTGGTCTTTCTTAGGTGGAGGGACTTTGACGGAGGCCCCGTTATTCCTGAGGCCCGAGGTTTGGACTTAAAGACCAGTCTCTGAGGCCCTGATTTGTTCAATCAGTCTGTTGTTTAGTGCCAGGACGTCATCGACGCTCAATTCCTTGCCCTGGAGTTGTTCCTCCAGTTCATGCCAGCGACGCACCACGGCATAGCGGCGTTTGGTGTCGTACCCGGTAACAATCGTGAGTGTTTGGTCTTTGTCGAGTCGGTACATTTTCCGAGTCTCGCCTTTTGCATCGACGTAACTGTCGAGACGGTCGCTCGGGTTGGTCTTCAGCTTTTTGAACATGACCTCGATGTCCCGGAGAACATTGTCGTGACGTTTGCCCGTCAGTTCGGCGATCTCTCGGCTGGTCATTTCAGTTTTCAAGTTCACTGAGTTTTGCTCCTTCAATGGGTTGGTTTTAGGTTTGGTCTGAGTCCTCTTTCGCTTGGGAATGAGGACCGACCCGGAGACTCTCTCCAGGGAAAAATCTCGGAGAGGGCCTTCGGTTCGGTCCTGGGGTTTGGTCTGTGGGTTCTTTCTTAGGTGAGGCGACTTTGACGGAGGCCCCGTCGTTGCTGGGTTTGTCGATTTTCGGGAAAAGGGTCTCTGAGACTGTTTTTTAGACAGATCTCCAGGTCGTTTTCTGATGTGGTTCTTCTTATATGAAGCGACTTTGACGGAGGCCGCGTCATTCCTGGGTTTGACCTAATTTCGGGAAAATGGTCTCTGAGACTGTTTTTTAGACAGTTTTTTAGGTTGTTTTCTGATGTGGTTCTTCTTATGTGCAGCGACTGTTGGAAAACCCGCGTCATTACTGGGTTTGACCTTAAATCGGTAAACTGAGATTTGAGGTGGTTCTCCAGGCCAATCTCTGAGGGTCTTTCTCCTAGGTGGAGCGACTTTGACGGAAGCCGCGTCATTCCTGGATCTCGGGGATTGTCTCGAGGAGGATCTTTAGGAAAGGGTCCTGGAGACTGGTCTTTGAGAGTTGTCGCTTTTTCGCTGTGTTCTTCTTCTTATATGAAGGGACAGCAACGGAAGCCGCGTCGTTACTGGGTTTGCCCGATTTTTGAGTTACCTCAGACTTGAGGTGGTTATCCAGGTCGTTTTCCGGTGTTGTTCTTCTTAGATGAGGCGACTGTTGGCAAACCCTCGTCATTCCTGGGTTTGACCTGATTTGGGGAAATGGGTCTTTGAGACTGTTTTTTAGACAGATCTCCAGATCGTTTTCCGATGTTTTTTCTCCTAGGTGAAGGGACTTTGACGGAAGCCGCGTCGTTGCTGGGGTTGTCGATTTTCGGGAAATAGGTGTTTGAGACTGTTTTTTAGACAGTTCTCCAGGTCGTTTTCATGTGTGGTTCTTCTTAGGTGGGGGGACAGCAACGCAAACCTGCGTCATTCCTGGATTTGACCTAATTTCGGGAATAGGGTCTTTAAGACTGTTTTTTAGACAGTTCTGCAGGTAGTTTTCGGGTGTTGTTCTTCTTAGGTGAAGGGACTGTTGGCAAACCCGCGCCATTCCTGGGTTTGACCTAATTTCGGGAAATAGGTCTCTGAGACTGTTTTTTAGACAGTTCTCCAGGTAGTTTTCGGGTGTTGTTCTTCTTAGGTGAAGCGACTTTGACGGAGGCCGCGTCATTCCTGGAGAGTTGCACTTTGGCGAACATCTCCAGGAACGGGTCAAGTTTTAGACGGATGGAAGTACCAGGCCGTCGTATTTAACCTGGTTGAGGAACTCGGCTTTCTGCTGAATGGTTAAACCTGCGGAGTAAGTCCCGTATGTCTCACCGATTTTCTCATGTCCGGTTATCTCTGCTGCTTGGTTGTGATGGAGTCCCAGGCGCTCAAGCTGCGTAGAAAGCGTTTTGCGAAGCGAATGGAATACATAGCGACCATCATATCCCAGAGACGTTTTTAATCGCCCAAAACGCTTCCCAATCGCTGAGGAACGCTCTCCAACTTCGGTCACTGGCTCTCCAGGTAACAGGAATTGATCTGAAGACTTCTCAACAAGGTTAGAGACGAACTGATCAATATCCTTGTGGACCGGGATGTCCCGGAGACCTGCTTTGGACTTCGATTCCTCGATTGAGAAATAACGCACTCCGGCCCTGGTCTTGATGTCTGTCTTCTTCAATTTCGCCAATTCTTCGATCCTGGCTCCAGTGAATGCTCCCAGGATTATCAGGGAGCAAAGATTCGGATCTGAGTCTTTCTGTTTGGCCGCATTGACCAACTTGATCAGGTCCTCAACTTCCCAGGCTTGGCGGAGGTCCTGGCGACTGGCTTTTTTCTTCCTGGCGTACTTGTGCCGCTCGAACGGGTTCGGGACTTCTGGGTCAACATGGCCCAGTCTGATCAGGTAATCGTAATAAGACCGACAACCTCCAATCAGACCTTTGATCGTTGCTTCGGCCTTGTCCTGGCTCTCCAATTCCATGATCCACTTGGCGACCTCAGTCTTTTTGACTGGGAGGGCAGGGAATCGCTCCTGGAGCGTTTTGAGCCTTGTTCCCATCATCTGCAATGTCCTGGGAATAACCTTGAGACTTGCCTTCCACTCTTCCGCATAGTGCAGCGTCGGGAAGGACGTTCCCCTGGCGATATTCGCGATTGCTTTCGCTGAATCTGCTCCCTCAGTCTCGGCGACCTCTTCGATGTACTCAGAAAATGCGATTGAAGTTGAACCTAGGCCCAGCTCGTCGATGTCTGCGGAGGTGAGGGTCTTCTGGGGATTGTTTCTCCTGAATGCAGCCAGGAGGTCTTTGTCGCGTCGTTTCTCTTCCTCGAGTTTAGTCTTCCAGGTCATCGCCTGGTTGACTGCCTGGGAAGATCCCCGGAGTTTGTCGAACTGCGTTTTCCATTCATGGAATATCTGAGCGGCCCGGTACTCGGCAACTTTAAGATCTCTCGTTTGCAGGCTCCTGAGAAGTTCTCCCGTTTCGAAGTGTTCCTTCAGATCTGCGGGGACGACAAGCCGGGCGTATAGGGTGTTGCTCTTCCAATAGATGCCGCGTTTGCCGCTGTATTCTCTGTCTTTGGACATGGTCTTCAGTTCCCTGTTGATCAACTTCAGGGCTTTATCCTACCAGGAAAGGAGGGGGGTCCAAAAAGGGGGTCCAAATTAGAAGTTATGAAAAAGCCCTAAGTGTTTGATTCTTAGGGCTTTTAAGTGCCTCTCGGCTTGTTGGTGGAGCTGGGGGGATTTGAACCCCCGTCCGAAAAACCTACGTCTTCAGTACTACATGCTTATCCATTCATTTGGTTAACCCTAGGAGCGCCGAATGGCAGGCTATCGTTGGGCGAGTCCGATTGGTTTTAGCATCTTGGCTCCGGACAAAGCCGCCATGCGATCCTATTAGGGGTGATCTTCCAGAGTCTCAGCTTATAGGCATGCGTGAGGGGAAGAGCATCTACCGCTTATTAGGCGGCGATTGCGTATGTTTCGTCGTTTGCGACTACTTTTTTGCGGCTTTTTACGAGGCCAACCGCCCCTCGGCATGCACTTAGGAGTTCGTGAATCCCGTCGAATCCAGTATCAGCCCCGAATTCTTCGTGAAGCGAACGCTTCAGTAACCTAGGCATTCTATGCCCTGCAGCATGTTGCGGCAAGCGTTGCTTTAGAGCTTTGCTGCCTTTCTGTGCTACTTAGCTTCTAAGTGGTGATCAATTCGCCAGTTTCAAGCCCTGGCAGATTAAATCACCGCTTGGAATGCTTCATCATCCGTTCTTTTTCGCGCGACCAGTCGCGATCTTTAATGTCGTCGCGCTTATCGAATTCGCGTTTACCTTTGGCCAGATAGAACTCTAGTTTGACCCAGGGGCCTTTCCAGTACATCGCTGTCGCGACCATGGTGTAGCCGTCACGTTCTTTGGCGCCAATCAATTTGTTGATTTCGCGTTTATTCAGCAGCAGCTTGCGTGAACGCTCCGGGTCACAAACCACATGACTGGACGCGCTGTTCAGTGGCTGGATCACTGCCCCAAATAAGTAAGCCTCACCGTCTTTGATAATGACGTAGGAATCGGCGATATTGGCTTTACCCTGGCGGATACTTTTGATTTCCCAGCCTTGCAGCGCCATGCCACCCTCGAAGCGGTCTTCGAGCGAGTATTCGTGGCGGGCTTTGCGGTTCAGGGCGATAGTGCCGCCCTCATTTTGGTTTTTTTTCTTAGTCATGCTAACTCAGAGAAGACTTGCGGGCTTAAACAACACAGCTTGTGTTGCTGCCGTGAAAACTTGTGACAGGGGCAGGATCTGTTACAATCGCCGACCTGATCCAGGGGAGTGAGTATGCCACAAATTGAGCGCAGCGCGCTGGTTTTTTACAGCTGCCAACAGATGTATCAACTGGTTAATGATGTTCCGTCATATCCGCAATTTTTACCGGGCTGCAGCCATGCGGTGGTGCTGAGCGCTACTGAACAGCAGCAAACGGCACGACTGGATATCAGCAAAGCCGGTATCACCCAGAGTTTCACTACCCGCAATAGCTTAGAGCCGTTTCAGCGCATTGGTATGGAACTGGTCGACGGGCCTTTTAAATTCCTGCGCGGTGGCTGGCGTTTTGTGCCACTGAATGACCAGGCCTGCAAAGTGGTGCTTGAACTGGAGTTTGAGTTCTCCAGCAAGCTCATCGAATTTGCCTTTGGTAAGATTTTCAACGAGCTGACCGGCGCTATGGTGCAGGCATTCACCAACAGAGCCAAGCAGGTTTATGGAGTGTCCCATGGCTGATGTGATTTTGATTGAAGTGGCTTTTGCCTTGCCGCAGCGCCAGTCGCTGCTCAGCGTCAGTGTACCGGTGGATGCCACTGTACGGCAGGCGATTGAAAGTTCGGGGATTTTACGGATGTATCCGGAAATTGACCTGACGCAGCACAAAGTTGGGATCTGGAGCCGCACTGTGCGTCTGGAAGACAACTTAACCGCTGGTGATCGCATTGAGATTTACCGGCCTTTGATTGCCGATCCAAAAGATATGCGCAAGCGCCGCGCCGACAAAGCGAAAGAAGAAGGGCGGGCAGATAAAGTCACGGGTGGCCGGCCGCAGCAGCATCAAAGCCGCGATCACGACGACACCGATGGTGATGCTTCACACTGACAGGGCTGGTCAATAAGTCAGACCCACAAAAACAATAAACCCACTGTTTCAGCGGGTTTATTGTTTTAACAGCACCGGTAGCCGGCAATGTTATTGGTCAAGCGGGACATTAAACTCTTTTGGCACGTCAAAATCTCCGCTCATTTTTGCCAGCTTGCCGTTTTGGAAATTCAGCACCAGCTGTTTTTTGAAATTGTCACCGCGGCCGCCTTGCAGCGCGTAAAAATAATGCCAGGTATTGTCTTCGAAGCTATTCTCAGCCACTGGGTTGCCAAGTACGTACTGCACTTGTTCTTTGCTCATCTGGATGCGCAGCTTGTCGATATCTTTTTGCTCCAGAAAGTTACCTTGTGGCACGTCTATCCGGTAAATCCAGCTGCTGCAAGCTGTCACGGACAGCATCAGGCCAGAGGCGAACAGCCAGGCTCCGGCTTTTTTTAACGTCAACTCGCGCATAATTCTCTTCATTATCAGCTTTAGTTAGCAAAGTGACCGGCATCATACCGCAAGCGCCGGCCAAGATTAAAGTGCTGCGCTGCAGAACTTGTCAGAAGCTGCAGGCTTTTGCTGCAGCGCTGTTCTGACTTATGGTGTGCATAAAAGTTCGCGGGCATTGGCAATTGCATGCGCACTGACGTTTTCACCGGCCAGCAGTCTGGCGATCTCCTGCACCCGCTCATCATCAGTCAGCGCCCGCATGCGGGTTTCGGTGTGAATGCCGTCGGTATATTTTTCGACGAAGAGCTGCTGATGGCCCTGACTGGCGACTTGCGGTAAGTGAGTGACACAAATTAACTGCGTGCTGCTGCCAAGCTGGCGCAACATGCGGCCAACACCGGCGGCGACAGGCCCGCTGATGCCTACGTCCACTTCATCGAAAATCAGCGTTGGGGTAGTGACTTTGTCCGCCAGAATGACCTGTACTGCGAGGCTAATACGTGAGAGTTCACCCCCTGATGCTACTTTATGCAAGGGTTGTAACGGCTGGCCTGGGTTGGTGCTGACCAGAAATTCAATCTGGTCCCAGCCATGGCCATTGGCGCGCTCCGGCGCCTGTGGCTGCACGTCGATATGGAAACGGGCGTTATGCATACTTAAGTCAGCCATGCTGCCGGCGATACGGGCGGACAGCTCCAGCGCAGCTTGTTGCCGGCTTAGGCTTAACTGTTCGGCGCAGCTGCTGAATTCACGCAGTGCCTGCTGAATATGCAGTTCCAGTTCAACCAGTCGCTCGTCATCACCGGCCAGGGCCTGTAGCTGTTGGCTCAGCAACTGATGATGCAGTGGCAAGGTGTCCGGCGCGATTTGATGTTTACGGCTTAGGTTCAGCCATTGGCTCAGTCGCTGATCTATTTCCAATAAACGTTCAGGGTCCACTTCCACGCGTTCGGCATATCGGCGCAGCTCACGACTGGCTTCTTCAATCTGCACCAGGGCTTCCTGCAGCATTTGCTCAACCGGGCTGAGCTGGCTGTCGATAGCAGCGCTGTCACTGATTTCAAAACATGCCTGCCGCAGCATGGCGTAGCTGTTAGATTCGTCATTGTCATATAACAGCTGCAATGCCAGCTGACTGCTCTGGATCAGGCCTGAACTGTGACTGAGCCGTTGATGCTCGGCTTCTAACGCAGCGAATTCGTCTGGCTGTGGCGCGAATTGATCAAGCTCGGCCACCTGATATTCCAGCAACTGGCGCTGTGCTTCACGCTGTTGTTGGTTTTGCTGTAATGCCTGATATTCGGCTTTTAACTGCTGGGCTTGTTTCCACTGTTGTTTACAGGCTGCCAGCAATTCCGGATGCGCCGCAAAGGCGTCCAGTAACTGGCGCTGATAATCATTTTTCAGCAGTTGCTGATGGGCGTGCTGGCCATGAATGCTGAGCAGATGCTGACCGAGCGCTTTGAGTTGCTGAGCCGGCACCTGCACTCCGTTAATATAACCCCGTGAACGGCCTTCCTGACCAATGACCCGCCGGACAATACATTCTTGCCCCATCGCAAGGTCTTGTTCTTGCAGCCACTGCTGTGCAGCAGGTAAGGTGCTGATATCAAAGGTGGCAACCAAATCCGCTTTGTCTGCCCCAGGCCGGACAGCCATGCCGTCAGCGCGTTCGCCGAGGCACAGCGCTAAAGCATCCAGTGAGATTGATTTTCCGGCGCCGGTTTCGCCGGTGATGGTGGTCATCCCGGCTTGCCATTCGATTTCCAGCGCACGCACTATCGCGAAGTTACTGATGTGAAGATGGGTCAGCATGTCAGTTCCAGTCACAGTGAATAATGACTGTTAATTTATACAGTGTTTTTCTGGCTGACAAGCTGTGTGGTGAAATAAATTACAACACATTGATTTGAATTCATTAATACAGCTTGGAACCCCAGCCTAGTTTATTCCGTAGCACGTGGAAATAGCTGTAGCCGGGTGGATGCACCAGGATCAGTGGTTTTGGGTGTTTGCGGATCACAATTTCATCACCCGGCATCACCGCTAAGATCACATGGCTGTCGCAGCTGATTTGCAGGTGAGCGTCGTTACTCGGTGCCACTTTTAAACGGATCTCACTGGTACCGGCAACAACCAGCGGCCTGCTGCTCAGTGTATGTGGAAACATCGGCACCAGGCTCATCGCGTCCAGTTCCGGTGTTAAAATCGGCCCACCACCGGACAATGAATACGCGGTAGAGCCGGTCGGGGTGCTGACAATCAGGCCGTCACTGCGTTGGCTGAACACAAACTCATTGTTGATATAGGCTTCAAATTCAATCATGTGCGCGACTTTGTCGGCGTGTAGTACAGCCTCATTAACCGCGCTGTTGCTGCTTTTAATGGTGTCGTTGCGGTGTACTTCGATTTCCAGCAGATTGCGTTTTTCCGTGACAAACTGGCCGGCCAGCACGTCGGCCAAAGGCACCTGGAAACTTTCCGGAGATAAGTCGGTTAAAAACCCCAGATTGCCGCGGTTCACACCAAGTACGGCCACGCCAAAGCGTGCCAGTACGCGGGCTGCACCCAGCATATTGCCGTCGCCGCCCACCACAATGGCGAGGTCACATTGTTTGCCCAAATCCACCAAATCAGCGGCTTCGGCGTCGGGCAGACCCAAAGTGCCGGCAACCCGTTCTTCGACCAGGATCCGCACATCATATTTACTGAGAAAATGGTATAGGCTGACCAGCGTGTGATTTGCGCCCTGATGATTGGGTTTGCCAATCAGGCCAATGGTGCGAAAACTGGGTGTCATGCAGCGCGTTCCGCTAAGTGTATTTGCGCCGAGTATACAAAGCATGACCTTCAGCTGCCAACCTTTCCTTAGCGGTATTGCCGCCCTATTGCCGCATGGGTCATTGATTTTTCCGCTGATATCCCCACTATAGACAAGTCTTTTGATTGCATGAGCACATACCCCGATGCTGAGCCGGCCCGAGCTGATTCTGAAACTCATTGTTGAGCAGTACCTGAGTGATGGTGCCCCGGTTTCATCAAAATTTATTTCTGAGCAGGGCGGGCTGCAGGTCAGCTCAGCGACTGTGCGCAATACCATGGTGCAGTTAGAGCAGATGGGGCTTATCCGCTCGCCGCACACCTCAGCCGGGCGTATTCCGACCACACAGGGCATCCGGCTGTTTATCGATAAAATGCTGCAACTTGAACCTGTGCCGCAGCGCTGGCTCAACGAAATTCAGCAGACTTTATTGCCGCAATTGCCGCCGTCGGTACTGATCCAACGCGCCGGTCAGTTGCTGGCGAACTTAACCGGCCTCGTCAGTCTGTTAAGCCCACCGAAAGCAGGTGGCCGGGTGATCCGCCAGGCGGAACTGGTGCGCCTCGCGATGGATAAACTGTTGCTGGTTGTGATTGATGCGGAAGGCGATATTCTGCACCGCGTGTTGGCGCAACAGTCTGATATCACACAACAAACATTAAGCCGCAGTCTTTGTGTGTTAAATGCGGCGTTATGCGGTCAGTGCTGGCCGGATGCGATAGGCCGGCTGGCGTTGATGGCGCGCGCGGAGGGCGGCGATGTCGAGCCGCTGCTGCTTGATGTGATGGCGCAGCTCAGCCTTGATGAAATGCAGCAAAACCAGCCGCTGGTCTATGGTCAGCACCATTTACTGCAGGAAGCTGAATATCAGTCAGATGCCGCGCTGCAGCAGGTGGTGCAGTTGCTGGAACAACCGGCCTGTCTGCTGCAAATGCTGTCGCCGGTGCTGCAGGACCAGTGCACCAAACTGATTTTGGGCCGCGAGTCCGGCCTCAGTGAATTACACAACGTCAGTATCATCGCACTGCGTTATCAGGCCCAGCCGCACCGGGTGCTGGCGCTCATAGGACCGAGCCGGATGCATTATGCTCATCTCATTCCCTTGGTCGAAGCGGTTGGCTTACAGCTATCAAAGCACTTGAATCAGCCGTGACAATCCCCATAATAGCCGCATTCATTTCGGAGTAAGTAAGCAATGAACGAGCAAGACAAGGTACAAAGCGCAGAACAGGAACAGCAGGTTGAGCAAGAGCAAGTGCAACTGTCTGATGAACAACAGATTATTGCCAAACTCGAAGCTGAGCTGGAAAAAGCCCGCACCACAGCAGCCGAGCAGACTGATTTAGCGCTGCGCGTACGGGCGGAAGCCGAGAATATGAAACGTCGTGCCGCGCAGGACGTAGAAAAGGCGCATAAGTTCGCCTTAGAAAAATTTGCCGGTGATTTATTACCGGCGCTGGACAACCTGGAACGCTCATTAGGTTTCATCGACCCGGCCAACGAAGCGGTCAAAGCGTTAGCAGAAGGCGTCGAGCTGACGTTAAAAGGCCTGCTGGACACAGTAGCCAAATACGGTGTGCAACAAATTGATCCGCAGGGCCAGCCGTTTAACCCGGATTTCCATCAGGCGATGTCAATTCAGCCGAATGCTGAGCTGGCAGCGAATACCGTTATTTTTGTCATGCAAAAAGGCTATGAACTGAACGGTCGTTTATTACGTCCTGCTATGGTAGGCGTGTCGAAAAAGCCAGATTAATTCAGGGCTTTGTCAGAAAAAACCAGCTGCGGCTGGTTTTTTTTCGCTTGCGATTTTGCCTCATGAGCTGCTGGAACCGCCAGTGAAAAAACGACAGAATGCGGTGGTCAGCGTTGGTTTTTTCAGCGGTTTTTCTATATTTGCCAGCCGGTTAGAGTTATGATTCGCGCTGTCGTATAACAGGAGTCTCTGATGCACCCAGTTCCGTCAGCACTGCGTCTGCCACCTTGTGATCTGTTCATCGCCGGCCGCTGGCAGCACAGGGCCGACAGCTTCACGGTGACAGATCCGGCGACAGGGCAGCCCCTGGCGCAGGTCAGCAGTGCCTGCACCGCTGATGCGCAGCTGGCGCTGGACGCGGCCGTTGCAGCCCAGCCGTTGTGGCGGCGCAGTACCGCAACGGAGCGGGCGAGCTTACTGATGAAGTGGCATGCGCTGCTGTTACAGAACCAGGATTGGCTGGCGCAATTGCTGACAGCCGAACAGGGTAAACCCCTTGCCGAAGCGCGGGCGGAAATTGATTACGCCGCGTCTTATTTAAACTGGTATGCCGGTGAGGCGCTGCGCCTTCGTGGTGACTGGCAACACCCTAGCGTGGCCGGCCGCACTTTGTTGAATATTCCTGAACCTGTTGGCGTCGTATTGGCACTGACGCCGTGGAATTTTCCGGCGGCGATGATCACCCGTAAATTAGGTGCGGCACTTGCTGCCGGCTGCCCGGTCATTGTGAAACCGTCCGAATACACGCCACTGACGGCGCTGGCGCTGGTGGATCTTGCGCAGCAGGCCGGCTTTCCGGCCGGCGTGATCCAGTTGCTGCCTTGTGCCACGCCGGATCCGGTGGCGGCTTATCTCATCGCTTCGCCGCAAGTGGCCAAAGTCAGTTTTACCGGCTCCACCGCGGTCGGGCGAAAGCTGATGCAACAAAGTGCCGCGACGCTGAAACGCCTGTCGTTGGAGCTTGGTGGTAATGCGCCGGTACTGGTATTTGCCGATGCGGATCTGGATGCAGCCGTTGCCGGTATTATGGCGGCGAAATTTCGCAATGCCGGCCAGACCTGCGTCTGTATCAACCGGGTGCTGGTCGATAGCAGTATCGCCGCTGCATTGGAACAAAAGCTCGCAGCGGCAGTGCAGGCACTGCGTTTGGGCGCTGGCACTGCGGCGGATAGCCAAATTGGCCCGCTGATTAACCAATCCGCCGTCGACAAAGTACAGCAGCTGGTGGCTGATGCACTGGCAGCCGGGGCGCGGCTGGTGTGCCGGCAAACGTCTGTGCCTGATATCGGGCATTTTGTCGCGCCGCAGCTACTTGCTGACGTACAGATGGACATGACGATTTGTCAGCAGGAGATCTTTGGCCCAGTGTTGACGCTACAGACCTTTGCCGACGAGCAGATGGCGCTGCAGCTCGCCAATCAGACCGACGGTGGCCTGGCAGCTTACCTGTATGGGGCCGACGAAAAGCGTAATTACCGGGTGGCTTCGGCGCTGAAAGCCGGCATGGTCGGGATGAATGTCACGGCCATTTCGGACGCCCGCATTCCATTTGGTGGTGTTGGCAGCGCCGGATTTGGCCGCGAAGGCTCCAGTTACGGTATCAACGATTATCTGCAACTCAAACATTTATGCTGGGCATTAGCTGACTGATTTCAGCCGGAGACGGACATGCTGTGGATTAAGATCATTCTGTGGTACGGCCTGAGTTTAATGCTGGCGTGGCCAGCGTTGGCTGTGACGCCGCTACATGACTATTTCCGCGAAAGCTGGACAACCCGCGACGGCCTGCCGCATAACACCATCAACAATATCCAGCAAAGCGGTGACGGCTATTTGTGGCTGGCGACCTGGGAAGGCGCGGCGCGTTACGATGGCCGTGATTTTACCGTATTTGGCCGCGACGCCATCACCGGTTTACCTGATGTCGGTGTGCGGACATTTTTCCGCGAAAACGACGGCAGTTTGCTGGTAGCCGGTTCCCGTGGCGGTGTCAGCCGCGTCGGCAATGGTCGCTGGCAAAGTTTGCCGCCGCTTGGCCAGCTCATCAATGATTTACTGCGTGACCAGCAAGGTCAGCTCTGGTTTGCCATCGAAGGTGGTGGGGTCGCCCGTCAACTGCCGGACGGGCAATATCAGCGCTTTGGCAGTGACGCCGGTTTGCCGGTGAGGGTGGCTTATCAGTTACAGCAGGACCGTCAGGGCACCCTGTGGGTTGCCACACAGCAGGGATTGTACCGGGCTGATCCAGCGGCAGCTGAGATCCGCTTTGAGCAGGTTGCGGTGCTGCCCGACCAGCCGGATGTCAATGTGTTCGCGCTGACACTGGATCAGCATGGTCGCTTGCTGGTCGGGGCTGAACAAGGGTTATTCCGCTTTGACGGTCAGCAGTTCAGTCTGGTCAACCCGGTTCTTGCCAACGTGGCGGTGACGGCTTTGTATGTCGATACGCAGAACCAGATCTGGATTGGCACGCTGAATCAGGGTCTGCAGCGCCTCAGTGAACTCGGTATCGAGCAGCTGGCGGTGCAGGATGGCCTGCCGAATAACCGGGTGCTGAGTATCTTTCAGGACAGTGAACAGAGTATCTGGGTCGGCACCAACGCCGGCCTGTACCGGCTGCGTGAAACCCCTTTTACCAATCTGACGCAACAGCAGGGTCTGGCCGACAATTATGTCCGCACCATTCTTGAGCATTCTGATGGTAGTGTCTGGATTGGCAGCGCCGGTGGGCTGGATCGCTGGTCGGCGGGCCAGATCAGTAAAATTCAGCTCAATGACAGCGTTTCAGTGCTCAGTCTGGCCGAGGGCGCGGACGGCGATGTCTGGGTTGGCACTTATGGCGATGGTGCCTACCAGCTGCGGCAGGGGCAGGTGGTGGCGCATTACCATCGTGGCAATGGCCTTGCCAGTAACGAAGTTCGCGCTATTGCACCTGTGGCAGATGAAGTGTTCATCGGCACTTCGGCCGGTCTGCATCGGTTGCATCAGCAGCAAATCAGCTTGCTGACAGTGGCAGATGGCCTGCCGGGCAATTTTATTTCGGCCTTGTATCTTCAGGTGCCGGATAAAGTGCAGAGTGGACAATTGTGGATTGGCACCGGCTCAGGTGCGGCGGTCTGGGCCAATGGGAAACTGCGCCCGCTGAGTTTAGTCAGTCAGGAACAGGCTGAATATGTATTTGATTTTCATCACGATAAAGACAGTTCTTATGTATGGCTTGCTACAGACCGTGGCCTCGTCCGTTATGATTTCAACCGCAATGTATTACGGCTGGTCGGGCGTAGCGCCGGGCTGCCGGTGGAAAAAATCTTCGCGCTGCTTGCCGACAACAAAGGTGATTTTTGGCTCAGCAGCAACAGAGGCATAGTGCGGATCAGTCAAAGTGATGCGCATGCCGTGGCCGATGGCAAAGCGCAGCGGCTGGCAGGCTCTGACATTTTTGGTGAAGCCGACGGTATGCAAAGTGCGCAGTGTAATGGTGGCTCAGTGCCGGCGGCGACGGTGCGCAGGGATGGCACTTTATGGTTCGCCACCTCGATGGGGGTGGCCAGTGTCGACCCGGCCCGGCTGGCGCAGTTTAGTCTGAAACCACCGCCGGTAGTGGTGCAGCAAATGAATGCCGATGGCCGCGAAGTGTCATTGCAACGCGCCGAATTACCGGCTGGCACTTTTCGGATTCGCGTTGAATTTGCTGGCTTGAGTTATGTGATGCCGTCGCGGATTTTATACCGCACCCAGTTGCAGGGCGTGGAGCCCGACTGGGTGGAGCGTGGCACCGCCAATCACGCTGAATATACCAACCTGCCGCCGGGCGATTACCGCTTGCTGGTCAGTGCCGCCTATCCGGAGAGTGAATGGAACAGCGACGTGGCCCGGATCGAGTTCAGGGTGTTGCCGCTGTTTTGGCAAAAGGGTTGGGTTCAACTTTGTGCCGGCGCGCTGACTTTATTGGCGCTGCTAGGCTTTGTGCGCTGGCGGTTGTACCGGCTTAGTCAGTCTGAGCTGAAACTGAAGCTGCAGGTCGCCGGTAAAACCACCGAATTACTGGCGCAAGCGCAAAGCTTGCGCCAGGCCGTGGCCGAGAAAACCCAGCTGGCCGAGCAGTTACAGCAACAAGCGGCCGCTTTTGCCGCGCAGGCGCGCGAAGATGGTTTAACTGGTCTTGCCAACCGGCGTGCTTTTGATGAACAGCTGGCCTTCGAGTTCAGCCGGGCACAGCGTCTCGGACAACCGCTCTGTCTGGTGATGCTGGATATTGATCACTTTAAAGCCATCAACGACCGTTGGTCGCATCAGGCTGGCGATCTGGTGTTGCAGCGGCTGGCGGCGCTGCTGTGCGAGGAAGTGCGTGAAATTGATCGCATCGCGCGCTGGGGCGGTGAGGAGTTTGCGTTATTACTGCCACAAACAGGCTTGGCCCAGGCGGTTGAGATCAGTGAGCGTATTCGTCAGGCTATCGAAGCGCTGGATTTCTCTGCCGATGTGCCTGGTTTGCAGGTCACGGCCAGTTTCGGCGTGGCCCAACAGCAAGAGTCCGGAAGTTACGACAAACTGCTGAGCCGGGCCGACCAGTTGTTGTATCAGGCCAAAGCGCAAGGGCGAAACTGCGTATGCAGCTAACAGCGGCTATGCTATCAGGCAGATGGCTGGTAGGGGGCGACTGCGGTTGAAACACAAGCTGAACCTTTTTATGCCGCTGCACTGGGTGTTGTGGCCTTGTGCTGTGCTGGCTACAGAGGCGCCATTACGGGTGCCGCATATCGCTGATGCGCCGCCTTTTATGCTGACGGACGCACAGCAGGTGCCCAATGGCGGGATTTTATTTGATATCTATCAGCAGCTCAGTGCTGCGATGCAACGGCCTTTGCAAATCGAAGCTATTCCACGCAAAAGAGTCACCGAAATGCTGCTGCGCGGCCAGCTGGATTTGTACTGCAATGGCACGCCGGACTGGTTTACTGAACCGGAGCTGCGCTGGAGCCCGCCGCTATTTATTCACCGCGATTTGTACGTATCGGCACAGCCTTATCGTGATTTTGCCGATTTTCGCCAGCGGGTCAGCGGCAAAGTCGGCACTACTTTTGGTTATGTCTATCCGACCTTAACTGAGTTGTTTGCCCGCGGCCAGCTGCAGCGGGTCGACAGTTATTCGCCGGCAGAAAGTCTGCGCCACCTGCAAAAGCGCCATCTGAATGCCGTCGTGGTGTCTGAATTTGAATTTAATTATCTGTTGGCGCAAAAACAGGATTTGCACGTGGTGGAAATTGAACGCAATCAAATCCGCTGCATGTATTCACCGGTGCTGGCTGAGCAGACGATCCAGCAATTAAACCAAAGGATCAGCGCACTGCAGCAGCAAGGAAAAATCGAGCAGATCCTGGCAGCTTACCGCTAGTGGCTTGCTCCCTAAGATCTTGGCCCTAAGTTCAAACCCACTCCTGCACTTTGCTCAGCAAGGTTCTGGCGTCAAAAGGTTTGGCAATAAAATCATTCATGCCGGCCTCCAGACATTCACGGCGAAACTCTTCAGTAGCGTGCGCCGTCAGCGCAATCACCGGCAATTTGGCGTAAACCGCTTGTTGGCGTAGTAATTTCGTCGCGGTGTAGCCATCCATCGTTGGCATATGCACGTCCATCAGCACTAATGCATACTGCTGTTGTTGCAGCTGCGACAACGCCTGTTCACCGTGGTCGGCAACATCGACGGCAAAACCGGCATGTTGCAGGATGATACGCGCCAGCGTCTGGTTGTAACTGTTGTCTTCAACCAGCAGGATACGGTTTGCGTTCGTAGCTTGCGGCGCCGTTGATGCGCTTTGGGATGGCTGGGGCTCAGGCGCAGGCTTCACCGCAGGTGTGCTTAAATCTGTGCGCGGCGCTGCTTTGCCCTCGGCGCTGGATTCGGCCCGGTAACTGCGGATATTAAAGCTGAAAGTACTGCCGATGCCGGCCTGGCTTTGCACGTCGATGCGCCCGCCCATCAGTTGCACCAGACGCTGCGCGATACTCAGGCCAAGCCCGGTGCCGCCATATTTGCGGCTGGTCGAGCTGTCGGCCTGACTGAACGCCTGAAACAGATTACTGCACTGTTCCGGGCTCAGACCAATGCCAGTGTCCTGCACCGCAAAATGCAACCAGACTTCGGCCGGCGTTTCCGGCACTTTAACCTGCAGCGCCAAATCAACCCGCAGCACCACTTTGCCCTGGCCGGTAAATTTCACTGCGTTGCTGAGCAGATTAATCAGCACCTGACTGAGCCGCAGCGGGTCGCCAATCAACCAGGCCGGAACCTGCGGATCGACACTGAATTGCAGCTCCAGCCGTTTTTGCCGTGCCTGTTCGATAAACAAATCACGGATCTGCTGCAGCATATCCTGCAGACGGAAGCGCACCTGCTCTAATTCCAGCTTACCCGCTTCGACTTTGGAAAAGTCGAGAATGTCATTGATAATACTCAGCAATATTTTGCTGGAAGCCGTGATTTTACTTAAGTAAAGCTGTTGGTCGGCGAAGGATTCACTGTTTTGCGCCAGCTGGGCAAAACCGACGATCGCATTCATCGGGGTGCGGATCTCATGGCTCATATTGGCGAGAAACTCGCTTTTTGCCACCGCAGCCGCTTCGGCTTTTTGCTTGGCGCCTTCGAGCATCAGCATAGTGTCTTCCAGGTGCTGCGTGCGCTGGCGCACTAAATCTTCCAGCTTACTGTTTTCCTGTAACACCGGCCGCACGCGCCAGCCAATCAGACTTTTCAGCACCAACAACGCCAGCAGCGAATACAGCAGATAAGCCCACCAGCTTTGGTACCAGGGTGCGGCAATTTGCAGATGCAGAGGTGTGGCTTCGCTGACTTCGCCAAAGGCATTTTTGTAGCGTAATTTAAACTGGTAGCTGCCAGGCGCCAGGTTGGTGTAATCACGATAGGTTTCATTGTGCCAATCCGACCAGGCGGGGTCGTTACCGGTCAGCTGCACCTGAAACAGGTTGGTATCCAGATGGCCGTAGCGCGGCACTGTGTATTCAATCCGCAACGAATTTTGATCGGCGGCCAGCTCCAGTTTTGACAGATGGCCGCCAGCGAAGTGCGTCTGATTATCCCGGCTCACCACCCGGCGGATCAGCGGCGGATGTGCCACCTGAGATTTGCTGATCCGGTTGGCATCAAAACGGAAAATACCTTCAGCGCCGCCAAACCAGGTGACGGCAGCGTCTTCGGCCAGAATGACGTCCAGTGGCGTATCAGCCAGCGGGAACAGCGGCGCGGCTGACCAGTGATAGGGCTGATCTGCAGCGGATTTTTCTGCGGCACCGGCCTGACGTTCGCCGGTCTGATTGTCCCAGTTGATCATCCAGATGCGGCCGGCACTGTCCTGAGTTGGTGAACGGACCCAGGGCTGCTCAGGGAACAAATCGCGAAACACCGGATGGAGCTGGAAACTCTGGGTACTTTGATTAAATTGATACAATCCGGCGACGGTCGCGAACAACAAACCGCCGGACCAACGATGCACAGAATTGCGGTTCAGGCTCGGCAGCCCGGCCGCTTCAGTGAATTTGTCAATTAATGCCGGCGTGCCGCTTTGCAGGCGATAAATGCCATCCGCCAGACTACCAATCCATAAAGTGCCGTCACTTTCCTCTACCAGACTGTTCAGGTTGCCTTGAATACCGGCCACCGGGCCCAGTTCATGCCAGTGCTGACCGTCAAACTGCAGCCGGATCAGACCGTTTTGTAAGCCAACCCAGACCAGTGACGGATCGCGGCGTGACACTAACAACACTTTGACTGGCAGCGGCGCGCTGTATATCAGGCTGGCTTTACCGTCTTTGTATTGAAACACGCCTTTGTTGTTGGCGATGAGCATTGAATCGGCGAAATCAGCAAAATCCCAGGTCTGATTGGTAAAACCGTCGATGGCAGTAAAGTGAGCGGCTTTGACGCCGTCGGCCTGCAGCCGGAACAACCCCTGACTGGTGCCGGCAAACAGCTGGTCAGCATAGCGGTGCAGCGACAGCACATTCCCTTTGAGCCCCATCACATGATTAAACATCGAAATCGCCGACGACGCTTCAACCCGGGCCAGGCCATGGTCCATTGCCACCCACAGACCTTGTTGCCGGTCTTCCATCAGCGCGCGGATATTGTCATCCAGCATGCCGGAAAACTTATTGATATGACTATGGATATTGCCTTTGGCGTCCAGCAGGTAAATGCCGTTGCGTACAGTCCCGACGGCCAGCAAACCATTACGCAGACGCTGACTGGTGTATATCATCGCCTCGTTCAGTTCGGCACTGGCCGGCAGCGTGAAGGGGGTCATGCCATGCGGGCCCAGCAGAAAAAAGCCTGCGTCGCGCGTGCCAATCAGCACCTGATTTTCGTCCCATTGTTCGGCGATAAACACTGCTTTGTCGGCCAGCGGCTGGGCGGCGGGTAAAGGTTCCAGCCGGCCGTCGGTCAGCTCCAGCAGGCCACTGTCCTGTTCTTTAATCAAAATGCGGTCGTTCAGCTGAAAGGCCTTCATAAAAGCCGATTCACTGGTCCAGCTGCGGACTTCCTGATCATTGATTAAAAACAGATAAGAGCGGGCGACGAATAACACGCCTTGTTCGGTGACAAAAGTCTGGCGGATATCCTGAAAATTACGGTAAGCCGCCGGAATGCGTTCGCGCCACGAGACAAACTGCGCGCCTTGTGGCCGGCTTTTATTGATGTACCCCAAATCACCTTTAGCACCGACATAAATGCGGCCATCAGAACCAAGCGCCAGCGAGCGCACTACCGACTGGTTGGTGGTCGCCAGTGTGCGCCAGTGCACGCCGTCGAACTCCAGCACGCCGACATTGTTGCCAGCATAGATCAGACCGTCGCTGTCCTGCAGCAAAGCCCAGTTCTGGGTGCCGGCATTGTAATCTTTGGGTTTGAAATTTTTCAGCAGTGGTAACCCGGCTTCCATCGCCGGCAATTGTGTACTGAGCAGCAGCAGACTGAGAGTCAGCAACCGGGTGATCGATAAAATAACTGACGCAAATCCCTGCACAGCAAAACCTCGTGGTCTGAACGCGGCTCCAGACGGAGCGCAGACCTGCTAAATTAACCCAGCCCTTAGTCCGGGTCAATTTCAGACTTTTTCTTTGGTCAGCTTGTCCAGATACCCCATTACAAAAGCTGAGAGTACAAAAGTGATATGGATCAACAGGTACCACATAATTTTGTCATTATCGATATTGGGTGTATCCATAAAAATTTTCAGCAGATGGATAGAGGAAATCGCCACAATAGAAGCGGCGACTTTGTTTTTTAACGAGCCGGAATCGACTTTTCCCAGCCAGTTGAGCTTTTCCGCGGATTCATCAATATCAAGCCGCGAAACAAAGTTCTCATAACCGGAAAACATCACCATCACTATGAGTCCGCCGACCAGCGCGATATCGATCATCGACAGCACCACTAAAATCAGGTCGGCCTCTTTGGTCTGCAGAATATTCGGCAGCAAGTGGAAAATTTCCTGAAAAAACTTAACACCCAGCGCAATCAGCACCAGACTGAGACCGAGATAAATCGGCGCCATCAGCCAGCGGCTGGCGTACATCAGGGATTCCAGGTGTTTTTCCATATTTTTTGCTCTGCTTGTGACGGCGACTATCCGGCAGATTTGGGGGTACGGCGGCTTTTTTTCAAGGTCTGACGTTTTTCTGCGGCAAGGGCTGTATTTTCGCGCCAGATTTATCGCACAATGCGTGCCATACCTGCCCACTCATGGAGACTGACCGCATTGCCTGCGGGTCAGCGTCAGCAAGGAAAATTATCAATGAAAAAAACTGTGCTTGTGTTGTCGGTCGGACTGGCTCTGGCTGCAAACGCAGAAGAAGGTATGTGGCAACCGCATCAGTTGCCGGAACTCGAAACTGTCTTAAAGGCCAAAGGCCTGCAAATTGATGCCAAAGCGATCGCCGATTTAACCGCCTTTCCGATGAATGCGGTGATTAGCCTCGGCGGCTGTACCGCGTCTTTTGTGTCAAAACAAGGTTTAGCGCTGACCAACCACCATTGTGCTTACAGCAGCATTCAGTACAACAGCACAGCGCAGAATAACCGCATCGAACGCGGCTTTTTAGCTAAAACCCAGACCGAAGAGTTACCGGCGGCGCCCGGCAGTAAAATTCTGGTGACCGAAGCGGTCAGCAATGTCACGCAGCAAATCAAACAGGAACTGACGCCACAACTGCAGGGCAAGGACCGTTTTGACAAAATTGAACAGTTGCGTAAAGAGCTGGTGGCCGAATGTGAAACTGCGCCGGGCTATCGCTGTGAGGTGTACAGCTTCCATGGTGGTCTGGAATATTATCTGATTAAACAGCTGGAGATCCGCGACGTGCGGCTGGTCTATGCGCCGGCTGATGGCGTCGGACGTTTTGGCGGCGACATCGATAACTGGATGTGGCCGCGTCATACCGGCGACTATTCGTTTTACCGCGCTTATGTCGGTAAAGACGGCAAACCGGCAGACTACAGCACGGAAAACGTGCCTTTTGTGCCACCAAGTTCGTTAAAAGTGTCAGCCAAAGGCGTGCAGGCCGGTGATTTTGTCATGGTGCTGGGTTATCCGGGGCGTACTAACCGTTATAACACCGCGTTTGAAGTGAAAAACCAGTTCACCACAGTGTTACCGGCGGCGCGGCAATATCGTGAAGAAACTATCGCGCTGATTAAGCAACATGCGGCAGAAGGTTCAGAAGCGCGGATTAAATACGAATCAATTCTGGCTGGCCTTGCTAATTACGCAAAAAACTATGACGGCATGATAAAAACTTATCAAAAAGGCGCTACGCAGCCGCAAAAGGATGAGTTCGAAGCCGTGCTGAATCGCTGGATAGACGCCGACCCTGCACGCAAAGCCAAATACAAACCAGCGCTGCTGAGCCTGCAGCAATTGTTGGAAGCGGAGACCGCCACCCAGCAACGTGATTTGGTGCTGACTTATTTTGGTTATGCCCAGTTATTCAGTACCGGCCGCAAACTTTACCGGCTGGCGCTGGAACAACAAAAACCGGATGAAGAACGTGAGACCGGTTATCAGCAACGTGATTTGGACCGCTTTAAAGCCGGCCTGAAACGGATGTCGCGCAGTTATGACAGCGCCATCGATTTAGAGATCGCTCTGCATTTCCTCAAGCATTATGCGGCTTTGCCAAAACCGCAGCGCCTGGCGGCGTTTGATCAGTATTTTGGTATCGCTGAGGCTTTTGACGAGGCCGCAGTGCGCACCAAACTGACGCAGATTTATCAGACTTCGTTGCTTGGCGATGAAATCGAACGGCTGGCCTTGGTGGGTAAAACTCCGGATGAACTCAAAACCAGCACAGATCCGGCGATTCAGTTTGCGCTGGCGATGGCGGAAACGGATTTAGCGCTGGAAAACGACCAGAAGAACCAGGCCGGTAAACTGGCGGTGGCGCGGCCTAAGGTCATGGAAGCGGTGATTGCCTTTAACAAAGCCAGTCAAAAACCGGTCTATGCCGATGCCAACGGCACCTTGCGGGTCACTTTTGGTGAAGTCAAAGGCTACGAGCCACGCGACGGTGTGGCCTATCAGCCTTTTACTACCCTCAAAGGCATCAGTGAAAAACACACAGGCCAAAGCCCGTTTAGCGCTCCGGCGCCGCAGCTTGTGGCTATCGCGGCTGGTGACTTCAGCGCTTATGCCCATCCTGAGCTCAAAACAGTGCCGGTCAACTTCTTAAGTACCGTCGACACCACAGGCGGCAATTCAGGTTCACCGACGCTAAACGGCAAGGCCGAATTGGTCGGCCTGCTGTTTGACGGCGTGATTGAAGGCATTATCGGTAATTACGCTTATGATCCTCTGCTTAACCGCTCCATCCACGTCGACAGCCGCTATCTGTTGTGGCAAATGGAGAAAGTCGATGGTGCGACCAATCTGACCGCGGAAATGGAAATAGTCCGCGAGTAATCGCAAAGGTTGCGCAGAATTGCGAAAAAAAGGTGCCATTGGCACCTTTTTTGTGCAAAGTCCGGCCGATTTACGCTATGGGATGCTGGCGCAATTGCAGTATGATAGGGCGCTTTTATCCTGGCCATAATGTTAGAATTTGCTGGCATGTTATTAGATCAATCCTTATTTAACGCATTACTGGAAGCGGCGGCGCAAAGCCCGCGCCGGCGTGCCTTCAAAAATCTGCATCAGGATTTTGCTGAGCCGGTGCAGCGTGTGGTCATCGCCATTCAACCTGATAGCTATGTGCCGCCGCACCGGCATGTTGAGGCGCATCAGTGGGAATTGTTTGTGGTGTTAGCCGGCAGTATCGATTTTTGTCAGTTTGATGATGCCGGCCTGCTGACGGCCCGCAATACTTTAACGGCAGGTTCAGCGTTAACCGGGCTTGAACTGGCGCCTGGTGTCTGGCACAGCATAGTCGCTGCAAGTGGCGGCGCAGTTTTTCTCGAAGTAAAACAAGGCCCGTTTGACCCGGCACAGCCGCGGTTTTTTGCGCCTTTTGCCCCGGCTGAGCAAGATATGCAGGCCGGCGCTTACCTGGCCTGGTTAAGCACAGCAAAGCCAGGCGATCAAAGTCCGGCGTGGCAGGAGATGACGCAATGAAATTACAACTGGTGATCCGCCGGGCACCGGCCAAAGCTGCACTGGAATGGCTCAAACAAGGCTGGTTGCTGATGCGCGCTCAGCTGCTGTTGCTGGTGTTGTTCTGGCTGATGTTGTCGGTCTCGTTACTCGGGCTGCTGCATCCGCTGCTGGCGGTAGTATCGACTTTGCTTAGCCCATTTTTAATGGCCGGTTTTTATGAAGGCATAGTCCGGGCACAACAACAAAAACCACTGACGTTGTCTACTCTCTGGCAACCGCTGAAAGACGGGCAGCACCGGGCCGCTTTTATCCGGCTTGCCGCATTGAATATTCTGTTTTCCATCCCCAGTCAGTTATTGATCCAGCAGCAGATGCCACTCTGGGAAACCGGGCAGGCGGATTTGCTGGCTTTGTTCGCGCTGGTGGCGATGGCGGCTATCAATGCAATGTTATTTGCTTATGCCGTGCCGGTGATTTATTTTCTGCGCGAGCAGCGTTTGTGGCCGGTGCTGCAGGCCAGTTTTATGGCGTGCTGGCGTAATGTACCGGCGCTGACTCTGTATGGCGTGCTGTCAGTGCTGCTTGTGTTAACCGGCCCTTTTACCATGATGATTTCGCTGATCCTGATATTGCCCTGGCTGGCGATTAGCTTTTTCCTGTCGTTCCGGGAGTTTTTTGTGCTGACGCCGGCGCGGCCGGATGAGGCGGCAGTGTTTGAAGTCTGACGCCGAAGTACTGACACCGCAACAAGCCTGGCAACTCGCCATCGGCTTGCTGAGCAGGCGCGACCACAGCAGCCATGAGCTGCTGGAAAAGCTGCAGCAACGCGGCGTGACTGCCGAGCTCGCTCAGGCGACATTAACACGCTGTCAGCAGGAGCAGTACCAGTCCGACCAGCGTTTTGCTGAGATGTTATTACGCCACTGCATCAGCAAAGGCCAGGGCCTGGCAGTGCTGCGTCAGCTCAGCCGGCAACACCGGCTTGGCAATGACTTATTACAACAGGCGTTGGATGACGCCGAACCTGATTGGTTTGAACTGGCGCGCAGCTGTGCGCAGAAGAAATTCGGTGAGCTTGCGGCCGGTTCAGACAAAGAAAGATTAAAACGGATGGCGTTTTTGCAGCGCCGGGGCTTTAGTTCAGAGCAGATCCGTTACGCATTACAACATTCAGATAGTTAGGACAGCCATTATGTACATGACCTCTGCGCAACTGCGCCGTGCTTTTCTGGACTTTTTTGCCAGTAAAGGCCACCAAATTGTCTCAAGCAGCTCGTTAATTCCGGGCAATGACCCGACGCTGCTGTTCACCAATGCCGGCATGGTGCAATTTAAAGATGTGTTCCTTGGCCAGGATAAGCGCAGCTACAGCCGCGCTGTGACCGCGCAGCGCTGTGTGCGCGCCGGTGGTAAACACAATGACCTGGAAAACGTCGGCTATACCGCGCGGCACCATACTTTCTTTGAAATGCTGGGTAACTTCAGCTTCGGCGATTATTTCAAAGAAGACGCGATCAAATACGCCTGGGAATTTTTAACCGAAGTCGTCAAATTACCAAAAGAAAAGCTGTGGATCACAGTCTATGCCACCGACGACGAAGCTTTTGACATCTGGACCCAGCAAATCGGTGTGCCAAAAGAGCGGGCGATCCGCATCGGTGACAACAAAGGTGCCCCTTTTGCTTCTGATAACTTCTGGGCCATGGGTGATACCGGCCCTTGTGGCCCTTGTACAGAAATTTTCTACGACCATGGCGACCATATCTGGGGTGGCCCACCGGGCTCCGCAGAAGAAGACGGCGACCGGTTCATTGAAATTTGGAACAACGTCTTTATGCAGTTCAACCGCCACGCCGATGGCCGGATGGAACCGCTGCCAAAACCAAGCGTCGACACCGGCATGGGCTTAGAGCGCATCGCGGCGATTCTGCAGCATGTGCACAGCAACTACGAAATCGACATTTTCCAGGGCCTGATTAAAGCAGCTGCAGCAGTGACCGGCACCACGGATCTGGACAATAAATCACTGCGGGTGATTGCCGACCATATCCGTTCTTGTTCTTTCCTGGTCGCCGATGGTGTGATGCCATCGAACGAAGGCCGCGGTTATGTACTGCGCCGTATTATTCGTCGTGCAGTGCGCCACGGTAATCAGCTCGGCGCCAAAGGCGTGTTCTTCAGTAAATTAGTGGCAGAACTTGCCGTGCAGATGGGCGAAGCCTATCCGGAGCTGATTGAAAAACAAGCCATTATCGAAAAAGTACTGCGGATGGAAGAAGAGCAGTTTGGCAAAACACTGGAACGTGGTCTGTTACTGCTCAAAGATGCTTTAGCGGCGCTGGGTGACAGCAAAGAAATCCCGGGCGAAGTGGTGTTTAAGCTCTATGACACTTATGGCTTCCCGGTCGATTTAACCAGTGATGTGGCGCGCGAGCAGGGTTATACCGTTGATCAGGCCGGCTTTGAAGCGGCAATGGAAGCACAGCGCAAACGCGCGCAGGCCGCTTCAAGCTTTGGTCAGGATTACAACCAAACCGTAACTTCAGAGCAAGTAACTGATTTCACAGGTTATACGCAGCAGCACGGCAATGCCGTCGTGCTGGAAATCGTCCGCGATGGTGACAAAGTCGACACTATTATCGACGGCCAGCAGGCGCTGGTGATCCTCGACCAGACACCATTTTATGCTGAATCTGGCGGTCAGATGGGCGATACCGGCACTTTAACGCTGGCGTCCGGTGCCGTGTTCACCGTCGCGGATACGGTCAAAATCGGTAAAGCTTTTGCCCATCGCGGCACCATCACCGGCACTTTAACTGTTGGTGAGCGTGTTGATGCCCAGATTGACAACGAACGCCGCAATGCCATTCGTAAAAACCACTCAGCGACCCACTTATTACATGCGGCCTTGCAGCAAGTGTTAGGTGCGCACGTGGTGCAAAAAGGCTCGCAAGTGGGCCCGGATCGCCTGCGCTTTGACTTTGCCCATTTTGAAGCGGTCAAAGCCGATGAAGTGCGTACCATCGAACAGCTGGTCAACGCCCAAATCCAGGCCAACCATGAAGTGCTGACCCGGTTGATGCAGCTCGATGCCGCTAAAGCCGCCGGCGCTATGGCGCTGTTTGGCGAAAAATATGACGACGATGTGCGGGTGTTGTCGATGGGCGACTTCTCGATAGAACTCTGTGGTGGTACCCACGTTGCCCGTACCGGCGATATCGGTCTGTTTAAGATTGTGGTCGAAAGCGGTATCGCTGCCGGTGTACGCCGGATTGAAGCGGTGACAGGCGCTGGCGCGCTGGTTTATCTGCATAAGTTAGAGCAACAGGCGCAGCAAGTGGCAGCCTTATTAAAAGGCGATGTGTTGTCGATTGGCGAGCGTGTTGTGCAGACTTTAGATCGCAGTAAACAGCTGGAAAAAGAGCTGGAGCAATTAAAGGCTAAAATGGCCAGTGCAGCCGGTGCTTCCTTGCTGGAAAAAGCAGTGGCCATCAACGGCACTAAAGTGCTGATTGCAGAGCTTGCCGGTGTTGATCCAAAGGGCTTCCGTACTATGGTCGACGAGCTGAAAAACAACATTGGCTCTGGTGTGATTCTGCTGGGCACGGCCAGCGACGGCAAAGTCAGTCTGATCGCCGGCGTGACCAAAGACCTGACCGATAAAGTCAATGCTGGTCAGTTGGTAGGCTGGGCGGCGGAGCAGCTCGGCGGCAAAGGCGGCGGTAAACCTGATCTGGCGCAGGCCGGTGGCACTGACGTCGCAGGGCTTAGCAAAGTATTGGCTGCAGCCTCTGACTATCTGGCAGCGAAGCTGTAACAGGTGGCACTTCTGGTTCAAAAGTTCGGTGGTACTTCTGTCGGGACCACTGAACGGATTGAAGCTGTGGCGGAGCTGATTATCCGCACAGTGCAGGCCGGGCACAAAGTCGTGGCTGTAGTCTCGGCCATGGCGGGGGATACCAACCGGTTGCTGGGCCTGGCGCAACAGATTGATGTTAAAGCAGCACCCCGTGAGCTTGATGTGTTGGCGGCTGCCGGCGAACAAGTCACGGTGGCGCTGTTAGCCATAGCACTGGTTAAACGCGGTTATCCGGCAGTGTCGCTACTGGCTGACCAGATTTGTATCCGCACCGATAACAAATTTGGTCGTGCCCGGATTGAACACGTGGAAACCCACCGGCTGCAACAGGAACTGGAGCAGGGGCATATTGTGGTCGTGGCGGGTTTTCAGGGCCGCGACTTCGAAGGCAACCTGACGACGCTGGGCCGTGGTGGCTCGGATACTTCTGCTGTGGCGCTGGCGGCTGCATTGCAAGCGGATGAGTGTCAGATTTATACCGATGTTGACGGCGTCTACAGCATAGACCCGCGGATTTGTCCGGCGGCAAAGCGCTTAGCCTTTATTCCGTATGGCGATATGCTGGAGCTGGCCAGTGTCGGCGCGAAAGTCCTGCATTCGCGCTCAGTCGAGTATGCCGGCCGTTTTCAGGTGTTATTGCGGGTATTATCAACCTTCAGGCCGGACGCCGGCACGCTGATGCTGTACCGCGATATCCCGCAGCAGCCGCTATTGTCCGGGATCGCCTGCCAGCACGGTCTGACGCTGGTCCAGCTGGAGCATGCCAGTCCGGAGCTGACGTCCGCGGTACTGGAACTGCTGAGCGCAAGGAACATCGACATCGACATGGTCCGTACTGAAGCCGGTAGCGTAGTAAAGACAGAATGGGTACTGGCCAATGCGGATTGGCAGCAAGTGGCTGAGGAAGCTCGGGAATTGCTGAAAATTTGTCAGGGCGCCACCCTCCGCAGTCAGGCAAATCTTGCTAAACTGTCGGTGGTTGGCTACGGCATCGGTACACAGGCTGATATAGTGGCCCGCGTGCATCAGTTGTTAGATTTGCTGAATATTGAGCTGTGGTCTGTGTATCAGACAGACACCCGGCTTTCGGTGCTGATGGCGGCTGAACAAGTCGACGCCACAGCAGCAAAATTGCATCAGGTTTTGTTCGGCAGCGATAATTAATCGCTGGATTTTCATAAATTTGAATGCTGAGTTATCATTGAAGACATGGACGCGTTGGTACCACACTAAGCGTCGTAGTTATCGCTGGGAAATCTGGGATTAAAGGATAGGAGCAAACGAATGCTTATTTTGACCCGTCGCGTTGGTGAGACATTAATGATTGGTGACGAAGTGACAGTCACAGTGTTAGGCGTTAAAGGGAATCAGGTACGGATTGGGGTGAATGCGCCAAAAGAAGTCTCTGTGCACCGCGAAGAAATCTACATGCGAATTCAGGCTGAAAAGGGCACACCAGGCAGCTACAGCCAGGATGATGATCAATAAGTCTGTTTTTGTAAATCATTGTTTTTATTGTTTTGTTGTGTGAAAAATGGCCAGTTTAGTGAATAATTGCGCAGATTGTCTAAAAGGTCGGCAATCGCACAATCCGGCTTAAAATTTTGTTTGACTTATTTTCCTGAAACATTAATATACGCACCGCAACGTAGCGCGGAGAGATGGCCGAGTGGCTGAAGGCGCACCCCTGCTAAGGGTGTATAGGGGAAACTCTATCGAGGGTTCGAATCCCTCTCCCTCCGCCAGTTGTTTTTAGATTAGATGGACGCATAGCTCAGCTGGATAGAGTACTCGGCTACGAACCGAGCGGTCGGAGGTTCGAATCCTCCTGCGTCCGCCATCTGAAACACTGGCACTGCAAGCAACGCTTTAGAAATGTAAGACCTGTCGCAAGACATACTCACCGGACGCATAGCTCAGCTGGATAGAGTACTCGGCTACGAACCGAGCGGTCGGAGGTTCGAATCCTCCTGCGTCCGCCATTAAACCTGCTTAGTGCAGGTTTTTTTGTTTTTAATTAGTACCTGAATTAAAGACTGAAGACGCAGGCAGTGAGAACCTCCCTCCTCGCGGAGCTCGTCGTGTTCAGCCGGCAGCACGCCAAACTGTTGGCGTGCTGAGATCCCGGTCTCACGGTTCGACGTGTCGGCTTTGCCGACCGAGCGCGCGCAGCGCGACCCGAAGGGCAGCTGGCGCAGCCAGCTGTAATCCTCCTGCGTCCTCCGGCTCCTCGCAGAGCTCGTCGCGTGAAAACGGCGCAAGCCAAACGATTGGCTTGCTTTGATCCGTTTTCACCCATTAAACCTGCTTAGTGCAGGTTTTTTTGTTTTTGCCATACAGGCAAAAATCCCTGCGGGACCAGCTGTAGCTGTCCACAAAACGGCAGGATAGCCGTTTTGCACAGCAAAGCTGCCGATAGGCGAGCGGCATGGATGTCGCGAGTGTAAAACGCCCCTGAACTTTTGACGTTATCTGCAGCAAATACCGGTGCGAGATATATTGCGCGAAGACTGTTCAATGGTCTTCAGCGTCGCACCTGTATGGTGCACCACAGCTGCACTGGCCGCAATGAGTGAGCGGCTTGGCGTATTGTTTACAGTCTCTTGCACAGCAATAGTGCAAATCAGCCGCTCCTTAATTAGATAAAACCTTACAGATCATTAATTTAACTGAAATTAGTTAGTGACTGGATTTAATTGTGTTGTTGTGATTTGATGGTTCCGCACATGTTTGGGGGAATTATGTTGTATCAAAAAATAACATCAATAAAAAAGAAAATCCTATTGGCGGTTGGTGGTTCTACTGCGGTGTTACTGGCGGCGGCGGCTTTGCTGGTGATCCAGCAAATTGCAGCACAAACCAGGGCTCAGGTTCAGGCCGAAGCGCAAAGTCTGATGCAAAAAGAAGCGGTCGCTGTAGGGCAGTTTTTTGCGGAATATGCTCAGGTTGCCAAAACGTTTTTACACAATCCGCAGTTCCAGCAATGGTTTGTCAGTTATCCAGGCCGCGGCACTGACCTTGCGACTGCTGCCGGCTATCCGCAAATTAATGCGACTTTTAAAACCATCAGTGGTGGTGATGCCAATATCCTGTCAGCGTTTTTTGCCTTAACCCGTTCCGACGAATATTTTCGCGAAGATTCCAGAACCGGTGTTGACGTGGATGGACCGGATAAAGGGGTGATTGAAAAAGGCTATTTTGCCAGTCAACGGCCCTGGTATATCGAAACGATGCAGCACAATAAGTTTTTCGTTGGTTCGCCGTCAGCGGATTTTACCACCGGGATTGTTTCTGCAGTGGTCGAAGGCCCGGTCTACTTGCCGGACGGCACTTTGTTAGGGGTTGGTGGTCTGGACCTGCACATCAATAAAGTGGGCGATAAAGTAGAAACTATTCGTTATCAGGGTGAAGGCTTGCCCTTTCTGTTAGATGGCAAAGGTCAGATCGTGCATTTCTCTGAACGCGCTGGTATCGCCACAAAAGCCAATGATCCAATCGCGGCTTTTGACAGCAAAATCGATAACAGCAGTGGTTTTGCCGAGCTCAGCAAGGCTGCTATGCAAAGCCGTGCCGGGTTTGCGCCGGTACGTTTAAATGGCGCTGATTATTATGTGGCCTATCAGCCGGTTAGCCGCGACTTTCCACAAATGAACTGGCTGGTGGGGATCCTGATCCCGGCGGCCTTAATCGACGCTCCCATTGAAAGTGCTGTGCAGTGGTCTATAGCCGGTGCTTTGCTGATCCTGACATTAATTACCTGCAGCATTATGCTGACAACCACAGTGATCACCAGACCACTGCAGCAGCTCACTGCAGCCATGCGGGACATTGCCAGCGGCGATGGCGACTTAACCCGCCGGATTGATATCGCGGCACAGGACGAAGTAGGCGCGCTGGCGCGCCACTTTAATACCTTTGTCAGTAAGTTGCGCCAGTCACTGGCGCAAACGCAGCAGCAGGCGGTGCAGGTCAAGCAATCCAGTGAACACCTCAATCAGGTGGTTGGACTGACTAATCAGGAAATCCAGCACGAAAAGGCACAAATTGATTCAGTGTCTGCAGCGGTCACTGAAATGGCCGCCACAGTGCAGGAAATCAGTCGTAACGCGCAGTCAACCAGTCAGGCCGCCGCAGATGCGGATCAGCGGGGCCAGCAGGGCGCCACTTTGTCACAGCTTGCAGTCACTGATATGGATGCGTTGAATCAAACCATGCGTTCGGCGGTTGATGTGGTGATTGGCCTCGCCAAAGAGTCGGAAAATATCGGTACTGTGGTCGATGTGATCAAAGGTATTGCTGAACAGACCAACCTGCTGGCATTAAACGCCGCGATTGAAGCGGCGCGTGCTGGTGAGCAGGGCCGTGGTTTTGCCGTAGTCGCAGATGAAGTGCGTTCGCTGGCGGGCCGCACCCGCGAAAGTACCGACGATATCCGCCGCATGGTAGAAAAACTGCAGGCGATCGCCAAACAGGCAGAAGATGCGATGGAACAAGGCCGCAGTCAGACCGAAATCAGTGCCGAGCGGGCGCGTGCTATGCAACAGTCGCTGCAGGCTATCAGTGCGGCTATTGTGGTGGTACAGCAACAAAGTACACAAATCGCCGTAGCAACAGAGCAGCAGACGATAGTGGCTGATGATATCAACCGCAGTCTGACCGCTATTACTGCCTTAGTGGATAATACGGCAGAGCATGCGGAAGAATTGACCGGAGAAGCTCTGCAGCTCGATAATTCAGCGTCGGCACTGAATCAGGTTGTCGCGCAATTTCGGATTTAAGCACGGGGTCAACGCTGTTTGATCGATAAGGCCACAGTTCGCGGACTGTGGCTTTTTTTTTGTGCACCGGCAACGGCTGTGATTTTCCGTGGCTGTTACCACGAACTGGATCATTATATTTACACAGTTTTCATCTGCAGAACCGGTATAAAGACTTTGTTTTTTATGCGTTCTCCATTACCATGCAGATAAGGGAAAAATAAAAGAAAGATATGGATATTTTATTTTTCAAGAGCATTTTGCATGAACAGGTCGTATTTAACCGGATTTATACCTCTTTTTATCGTCACTTCAGCGCAGATATCTGCAGCAGACTGGGAACAAGCCCATCACGAAGTCAGCACTGTTGCCGGGGTACAAAGCAGTAACAATTTATTTAATACCACAGCGCAGCAAATCCAGGATCAAAGGCTTTACGCCGGTTTGAACTGGGACTGGCTGGGGTTGTTTGAAGGTTATGGTTTGCGGTGGCCGCTGCAGGTACAGCGCCAGCATTATCTTGATCAAACCGGACTAGACGCCACTTTGTATCAGTTGCAGCCTGAATTGCGGTTATTTCTGACCCCACAAACTGATTTGTCGCTGCAAGCCAGATTAAATAAACAACAATTTTTAGCCGGTGACGCTGCTGCTGAATTTCTCAGTCCCGTCGCTGGTGCATTAAATGAAACTGAGCAAGGCCTGCAAGCCACACTGAGTTTTGGCCGGGCGCCGGATACACAAAATCTGCAGGTTAAAGTTGCCACTGAACAGCGCCGGCAAAAAGTGCGTGATCAGTTGTTTTCACAACAGGACAGCGACTCGGCCGCCATCAATTACAGTCATAAGCTGAATGAAAACATGGCGCTGGTGTTGGATATAGCCCGTCATCAGGAACAGCAAAATCAACGTGATTCCGATTTAAATCAATATGGCGCCGGTGTCGCTGTGCAGTGGACCGGTCAGCAGTATTTCCGCCTGACTGGTGGCCGCTTTGTCCGTAGCTTTGCCGGCCAGTCACTGGAAGATGCGACCGGCAGTTATTGGCAGCTGAATAATCTGTGGCAGCTGGACAGCCGCTGGCAGTTAGTACTGCAAAGCGGCCGCCGCTCAGTATTGTCGTACGCCAGCCAGAGTATTTCGCAGCTGGATACAGAGCACCTTGCTGCCATGCACTGGCAATACGACCAATCGCACCAGTTTGCGGCGCACTTCAGCCGTCTGGTCAGCCGGCTGGATCAAAGTAATTACCGCCGTACCCGCGATGCCATCAGCGCCAGCTGGCAATGGCAGTGGGCTCAGCAGTGGCGCAGCCTGCTGCAGGTCAGCCAGGTGCAGCAAAGCCGTGAGCAGCAACCAGACCGCGACCGGCTGGAACTGACCGCTGAAGTGAGCTGGGCATGGTGATAACTCGTCTGTTGCTACCGTTACTGCTGGTTCTGCTGCCGCACTTTGTGCTGGCCGAATCTGCCGTGACGTCTGGCTTACAGAGCTACAAATTTGGGCCTGGTGATGCGCTGAAAATCAGCGTGTACCAAGAACCGGATTTGTCGGTGACCGCCGAAATCAGTCAACAGGGTTATATTGATATGCCGCTGCTTGGCAGTATCAAAATGACTGGCCATACCCAGCAAAGTGCCAAAGAATACCTGGAGCAGCGGCTGAAAGACGGCTATCTGGTGTCCCCCAGTGTGTCGATCACCATCGACAGCTACCGGCCGTTTTTTATTTACGGCGAAGTGCGTAATCCCGGCAGTTACGATTATCAGCCAGATATCACGCTGGAGCAGGCGATCGCTTTGTCCGGCGGTTTATTGGACCGCGCCTCGCGTAGCGCCTGGCACATTCAGCGCGGCGCGGATAAAGCGACCTTTAAAGCAGAAGCCGACACCATCATCCTACCCGGTGATGTGATCAAGATTGATAAGAGTTTCTTCTGATGCAAGCTGAACCGCAACGCAGTGCGCCGCCCGCCAGTGACGTGATTGAACTCAGCGTCATTCTGGCTATTCTGTCAGCGCGGCGCTGGCTGATTGTGGTGATTAGCGCTGTCATTTTTGCCTTGGTCACAGCTTTTGTCGCACAGCTGCCGTCAGTGTACCGGGCTGATACAACGCTAATGGTTAAAAGCGTGTTGGCGGCTAATCCGTTGCAGTCGCTGATCCCCGGCATGGGCGGTGGCAGCGAGGAGCTGGACACGCAGATTAAACTGCTGACATCCACCCAGTTTGCGCAGGACGTGGTGCAGGGCCTGCCCGCCGACCTGGAACTTGGCATCCCGGACGACCGTCGGCGCGACGATGTGGCCGCGCTGCTCGGTGGCTTGTCGGTGCAGGCGGTGCCCAAAACCACCTTATTGCAAATTTCCTTCAGCCACCATAACCCTTATATCGCCACCGAAATTGTCAATCAGGTCGCCAGCCATTTTATGAATTATCAGTCTGGTCTGATGCAACAACATAATCATCAGGCCAGTGACTGGATTAAACAGCGGGTGGATGAGGTCAAAGCCAAGCTGAGCGAATCAGAACTGAAGCTGCAGCAGTTCCGTCAGGAGCGCAATATCATCGACATCGGCAGTGATATTGAACTGACCAAGCAGGAAATAGCGCAGTTGTTCAGCGAACGCCGGCAGTTGCAAAAACAATCAGAAGAGCTGGCGGTGTTGCTGGGAAAAGTTCAGCAAGCAGGGCACAACTACGATGTGCTGATCACTATCCCGGAAGTGGCTTCGGTGCCGGTGATTGCGTCTTTGCAACAGCAGCTGTCGATGCTGCAGGCTGATTTTGCCCAGCTGCGGCTCAGTTATCTGGAAAAACATCCGCGTTATATCGCAGCGAACCGCAAAATTGAAGTGGCCAGCCAACAGCTCAACAGCGAAGTGAATAAGCTGGCCAGTAACCTGCAAATCCGGCAGCGTGACTTCCAGCGCACTTTGCAGGAAACCAACGCTAAGGCCGAAGCGGCCACGGCGCGGCTGGAGCAGCTGGTCGGGGTAGGGCAGACGCATAAAAAACTGGAAGCAGAAATTCAGGCCAATCTGCATTTAGTGACGACCTTATCCGACAAAATGAAAGAAACCGAGCTGATGAAAGACATCAATAAAACCTCGAGTATCTTTGTCGTTGACCCGGCGGTGGTGCCGGTCAAACCAATTGGACCTAAGCGGTTGTTGTTGTCGGTGGCGGCTTTGGTGCTCGGTCTTATCAGCGCAGTGTTTTTAGTGTTATGCCTGCATTTTTTCGCCGATGTCACGTCGAAATATCGCCACATTGCCAGCCGTTATGGTTATAAACTGCTTGGCGTCGTGCCGCAAATCCGCATCAAAGGCATAGATCGCAATCTGCCGGTGATTCAGCAATCCGGTAAACAATACACCTTGTATCAGGAATATATCCGTTCGCTGCGCACCAATATTCTGCTGGATAAACAACTGAGTACCCAGCGTTTGTTGGCCTTAACCTCGATTTCACCGAACGAAGGTAAATCCAGTATCTGTTTGCAGCTTGCCAAGTCGTTTTCTGAGCTGGAGCGGGTCATTATTATTGACGCTGATTTGCGTTTTCCGGCTTTGGCCGAAGCGCTTGGCGAAAATCCGCACAGACCCGGTTTAACCAACTTGCTGGCCAAAACCCATACCTTTGAGCAATGTGTGTTTTACAGCAAAGAACTCAATGCCGATGTGCTGCCATCCGGCATCCGGCCGATGAACCCCTTGCTGTTTTTGTCGATGCCACGCTTTGATGCGGTACTCAAAGTGTTGGCAAAAAAATACGACCGGGTCATTATCGAATGCCCGCCAATTTTGTCGGTGTCTGATGCGATGGTGGTGGCCAAATGTGTCGGTAAGCTTGAACTAGTCGTCGATGTGAAAAAAACACCGCTGGTGGATTTTGCCGCCAAAATGGAGTTGTTATCGCAATCCGGCGTCAATATTGGTGGTGTGATCTTAAACCGGGTGAAAAACGACACATCGAATTATTATGCGACTTCCGCCACCCGCGCCAAACAGCCGTCGGCACTGCGCCAGCTGCTGCATGACAATCTGCGCCGCGCCTGAGCCGGTGTTAGTCTTCGCTCTCTTCCGCTGCGCCCGAATCGGCGCCAAACAACAACTGTTGCCGCGCATCCAGCACCGACACGAGCGGCAGTTGCACCTGCTGCGCCTGCTCCGGCCGCAACGCCGCATGTAGTGGTAGTGTTGTCAGTCCCTGCATCGCAACCTGTTCCACCTGCGGAGTTTTAATCAGCCGCGGTACATCGCGTGGGCCATATTGCGCGATCGATGGGATAAAAGGCCTTAACTTACTGATTAGCTTGTCTAGGAACCAGGTACTAACCTCGCCGCCGATGATGATAGTCTGGCTGTTAAACAACGTCTCCAGCGTATGAATGGCCACCCGCATCGGTTCGGTCGCCCGGTCAAACCAGGGAGCGATTTTATCGGCTGATGCGGCCAGCCGGTCAAAGCCGTCGGCGGAATCAAGCGCAAGGCCCGGTAGCTTTTTATCAACAAATTGCTGTAAGGAGCGCACCGAGGCAAAATCATTCAGCCGGCCAAAATCTCCGGTGCGATGATCCTGATCCGGTGTGACAAAAATATCCCCCAGTGCGCCGGTTAACCCTTGTTGTCCCAGCAACAGACGCCGTTCAAACACCATAGCGGTATCAATTTGCTGGCCGAGGTGGATATAACAGAAGCTGTCTAATTGCCGTGCTTCGCCGTGCAGCAGCTGATAAGCGGCACAAGCCGCTGCCGTGTGGGCGGCGATGATGGGCAGTTGCAGTGCGCCGGCCAGCTGCTGTTGCAACAACTGCAGTTCCTGATGACGTTGTTCCGGCTCGGCCGTTGTTGCAGTGACGATGGTGAGACCTGCGCCTAACAACTGGCCGTGAGTATGACCAGATTGCTGCAAAAACTCTTGGCTGAAACTACAAACCTGATTGACCAGACTGAGTTCGCTCTGGCGTGCCACTGTTTGATGCGCCAGCAGCTGCCCGGTTAAATCACTGAGCGCCAGTTCCAGCCGCTGTGGCCAGACCCGGATCCCCAGACTAAACAAACCCGGCCCGTTTAACATCAGCATCGTTGAGGGTTTACCAACGCCGGCTTTGAGCTGGCCGGTTTCAATCACCAGCTGATGGGCGATCAGTTCGTCGACCAGATTGGTGATGGTCTGTTTGGTCAGCAGCGTGGCTCTGGCCAGGTCGGCTCGTGACAGCGGGCTTTGCGTGGCGATTTGTGACAACACCAGACGCAGATTCAACGATTTGTTTTGTTTAGAGTTTGAACCTTTCATGCAGGGGCCTTGTCCGGCAGCAACGCCAAAAAATCAGCCGTCATTTTTGACCTGAACTGTGAACAAAGGCAATCAATTTGTCGGGATAAAGATATAAGTAAAAATGATTGACATATTAAGTCTGGTTGGAATATAACCAATCTATCAACTTTGTGAAAAAAAGGTGGCATGTGAGAAAAAATTTAATTTTGCCGCGTCCGTTGGGTTTGCTAAGCAGGCATTTCGCCGCCCGGCGATGGCTCCAGCCTTTGTGGCTCGCCGCTGCACTGCCGTTTTCAGCTCTGGCCGCTACACCGGCGCTGCTGGATTTAGCGCAAGCGCAACAGGCTGAACAAGTGGTGCTGAGTAGCGCTCAGCAGCAACAGCTGAAACAGACACCCCGCCGAGCCGCTTTGGTCTGGCATGGCGCCAGCCCCTGGATCAATGCCGTCACTGCTGGTGCCCGTGCTGAATTTGCCGCGGCTGGCGTTGAAGTGATTGCGGTGACAGATGCCAATTATGACCCGGCCCGTCAGGTGGCAGATCTGGAAAATGTCACCACGCTGAAACCTGATTTTATCCTGACACTGGCCATCGACGCCGCCAGTGTTAAAAGCAGCCTGCAGCGCGCTGGTGCCGGCGGCGCCAAACTGGTGTTGTTGAGTAACCCGATCGCGGGTTTTTCCCATCCGGCGGATTATGCCGGCATTGTCACTGACGACATGATTGGCATGGGCCGGCGTGCCGCCCGGGTGCTGGCTGAACATAGCAGCAAACCGCTGCAGGTCGGCATGATTTTCCACGACGCTGATTATTTTATTACCAATACCCGTGACCAAGCCTTTGTTGATGCGCTGCAGGCCCATCCGCAGCTGCAGCTGGTGGCGCGTAAAGGTTTTGTCCGCGAGCAGGAAACCAGTGACGTGGCGGCAGCCCTGTTGCTGCAACATCCGGAACTGGACCTGATTTATGTGTCCTGGGACAGCGCGGCCGAAGGTGTGCTGGAAGCACTACGGGCAGCCGGGCGCAAGGATATCCGCGTGGTGACCCATGATTTAGGCGTCAACAACCTGCTGGATCTGGCAAGAGACGGCAACATGCTGGCGACTATTGCCGACCAGCCTTATCTGCTTGGCCAGACCATGGCCAAAGTGGCGCTGTTGGCCGAACTTGGCGCGCCGACACCCAAACTGACCTTAGTGCCCTTTGAAACAGTACACCGCCACAACATCAGCGAAGGCTGGCTGCGTGCCTTTCATAGCCCACTGCCTGCTGTATTACAACCTTTCATCGTAACGGAGAACGGCCGATGACCACGCAGACTCAGGCGACGATGCTGAAGCAGCTGCTGCTGCGCCGCGACGCTTATATTTATTACATCTTTTTGATTGTGTTGAGCTTTTTTGCCGTGCTATTGCATGACACCGCATTTTTAAGCCTCGACAATCTGTTGAATATCGTGCGCCAGACCACGCCGGTCACTGTGATGGCGGTGGCTTTGTGTTTCGCCTTGGCTGTTGGTCATATCGATTTGTCGATAGGCGCAGTGGTGGCGGTCAGTGCATTAGTGGCGGCGCTGTTGTTGCCGCAATATGGCGTGTTGGTCGCGACCATCGCAGCACTTGGGCTTGGCGCCGCCGTTGGTTTGATTAACGGCCTGCTGACCGAGAAATTGCAGGTGTCGAGTTTGCTCATCACCCTTGGCACTATGAGTGTGCTGGCTGGTGTCGCACGGCAACTGACGGGTATGGAATCGGTGCCGGTGCTGCACGATGGTTTTATCTTCTGGTTCGGCGGCGGTGAGCTGTGGGGCATTCCGACTTTGTTGTTATGGACAGTCGCGGTCGCGCTTTTGGGCTATCTGCTGCTGAATAAATTACGCTTTGGCCGGCATTTGCTGGCGGTCGGTGGGCAGCCACAGGCAGCGCGCGCTATGGGCATTGCGCTGCAGAGCCTGCGGGTGCGGGCGCTGATGATCTCTGCTACAGGCGCGGCACTGGCCGGTCTGCTGTACGCCGGCCGGCTGCAGGGCGCGCGGTATACCTTAGGCGAAGCTGATTTACTGACGGTGATTGCGGCGGTCGCGATTGGCGGTACCAGTTTGTTTGGTGGCCGGGTTTGTATCTTCGGTGCAGTGCTTGGCTCCTGGCTGATGGGCATGATCAACAACGGGCTGATTTTGTCTGGTTTTTCCACCAATGAGCAGATGGTCGCCCGTGGGGTGATCCTGATTGTGGCTGTAGCTATCGGTGTGCGGGAGGTCAAACGTGGTTAGAAATGCATTAGGTCAGACAGCACTTGAGATCCGTCAGCTCGGCAAATCCTTTGGCGCCGTGCAGGCGTTAAAAGCAGTCAGTTTCTCCATCCAAAAAGGTGAAGTGGTGGCGTTACTCGGTGACAACGGCGCCGGTAAAACCACGTTGGTGCGTTGCCTGGCCGGCATCCATCAGGCTGATCAGGGCGAGATACTGTTTAACGGTAAAGCGGTGGTTTTAGACAATCCGCAGCAGGCGCGGGCACTGGGCATTGAAACGGTGTTTCAGGACCTTGCGATGGTGCCGGAGTTTGATATCCCGGCCAACCTGTTCTTAAACCGGGAAATTTTAAGCAAAAACCCGTTGCTGCGCGCCATTGGCTGGCTGGACAAAGCGGCGATGGAGCGGCAGGCGCGTAAGTCGCTGCACCGGCTCAACAGCCGGATGGCCGATTTTGCCGCCCCGGTGCAGAGCTTGTCCGGTGGCCAGCGCCAGGCGATTGCGATCGCCCGCGCCGTAAACTGGGGCGCTGATCTGGTGATTATGGATGAGCCGACCGCGGCGCTTGGCGTTGAGCAAAGTGCGCAGGTCAATGAACTGATCCGGCTTATCAGTTCACAGGGCGTAGCAGTGTTGCTGATTAGTCACAACATGCAACATGTACTGGAAACCTGCGACCGCGCCGTGGTGCTGTATCAGGGCCGTTCGGTGGCCGATGTGGCGCTTAATGAAGTCAGTAAAGAACAGCTGGTGGCGCTTATCACCGGCGCTGCAGTCGCGGCCTGAGGAGACACTATGAAACATCGTATCCGCCAGCTGATTGACAGCCTGCCGCTGGAACATAAAGTCGGTCAGCTGTTTATGCTGGCCTTTGCCGGGCCTGATGTGGCGTACGCCCGCCAGTTGGTCGAACAGTATCAGATCGGTGGTTTTTATCTGACTGATGACAATGCCGCCGATCCGCAACAAGCGGCGGCGCTGAATCTGGAACTGCAGAAACTGGCCGCGCTGCGCACTGTTGATGCGCCGCTGATTTTAGGCGTCGATCAGGAAGGCGCCTGGAGTGTGCTGACAAGGTTCACCGACACCGGCCCTGGTAATCTGGCGCTGGGTGTTATCGATGATGTGGCGCTGACTGCACAGCAATATCAAAACATGGCGCTACAGATGCAGGCGCTGGGTTACAACACGCTGCTGGCGCCTTGTGTCGATGTGAACAGCAATCCGGACAATCCAATCATCGGGCAGCGCTCTTTTGGCGCAGAGCCTGCGCTGGTGTCGCGTCATAGCAGCGCAGCGGTGACGGCGATTTTACAAACCGGCATGCTGGCTTGCGCCAAACATTTTCCGGGCCATGGCGATACCGCCACCGACAGCCATAACGGCTTGCCGGTGGTTGATTTATCGCTGACGCAATTGCTCGACAGCCATCTGCAGCCATTTGTCGCCGCTATTGCCGCTGATGTGCCGCTGCTGATGACCAGCCATATTTGTTATCCGCAGCTTGATAGCGAATTTCCGGCGACTTTATCACCACTGATTTTGACCCGGTTGCTACGCGAACAGTTAGGGTTTGACGGCGTGATCCTGACCGACAGCATGAATATGGGCGCGATGCGCCGCCACTACGGCCCGGTGCAGGCCGCTGTGCAGGCCCTCAGAGCCGGCGCGGACATGATTATGCTCAGCGAAGAGCACTACGAAAACGCTGTCACTGATTATCAGGCCATTCAGCGCCAGACCATCCTTGGCGTGGTGGCTGCGGTGCGAAGTGGTGAGCTGGCTGAAGCGCAGATTGATGCGGCATTACAGCGTGTGCTGCTGCTGCGTTATCAGCTGGTCGAGCCGCAGCTGCGGGCTTTACCGCCGGGTGGCGATATTGCTGCGCTGGCGGCACAACGGGCTTGTGCTGTGCTGCGTAATCAGCAAGGGCTGTTGCCACTGCAACAAAGTTTTTATCTGCAGGCGCTGGCAGAGCCGGCGGAATATCAGCAAATCCAGAACAGCAGGGGCATCGGGCCCAATGACCCGGTACCAGCAAGCAGCGTAGTGCTGGAGCAGTTGCAACAAGCGCGGGTGCAGGTCGAGGTATTAAGCTGGCCAGTTATTGCCGGCTGGATAGCGCAAGGGCTGTCATTGCAACAGCCATTGGTGCTGCTGACTGAAGACTACCCGTTACCGGGCAGCCGTTTTGATCTGTCACAGCAACAAAGCCGGGTGCGTCAATGTGTGACGGCCTTTGGCGAGCAGGTGATTGTGATGGCGCTGCGCTCTGACACTGAGCTGAGCTTTTACCCGGAACTGCCGACGTATCTGTGCAGTTATTCCAGCCGGCGCTGCAGTGCCAAAGCTTTGGTCGATGTGTTACTGGGACATCAGCTGCAAAGCGGTCAAAATATGTAAATAAATGATGATATTTTTTTCTGAAATAAAAAGTCAAAACAATTGACAAATATTTAGTAAATTAAATAGACTAAAATTTAAGCAGCAAAGGTAAAACAACAACGGATCAGTTTTTGTGTGGTGCGCATATAAAAACTGAGTGGTAACTTGTTGATATTGCTAGCGCTGTAACTGTCCAAAACCAAAACAGAAACCAAAAAAAATACACGGGGAACTACAGATGAACGGCAAAATCACTTACCTGGGCTGTTGTGTGGCCGCAGCGTTGCTCAGCTGCTCGGCTACAGCGCAAAGTAACACAAATGTAAAAGCGGCCGATGCTGCAAACGACGGCAAAATTGAACGGATCTCCGTCACGGCCAGCAAACGCAAAACTTATCTGATGGAAACACCGGGTGCGATCACGGCAATCAGCCAGGACCAGCTGACCCGCAGCGGCATTAAAGAATTACGCGAGTTAACCACCAGCATTCCGAATACTCAATTTGTGGTGTCCGGCACCGATTCCGGTATTCAGGCGTCTATTCGCGGCGTGCGCTCCGGCAACAACACTGAAATCGGCGATCCGGCCGTGGGTGTGCACATCGATGGTATTTATTCGCCACGGCCACAAGGCGCATTAGCGCTGTTGTATGACGTGTCGCAGGTGGAAGTACTACGCGGCCCACAAGGGACTTTGTTTGGCCGCAACTCGACTGGCGGCTCTATCAACGTGATCCCGAATAAAGCTGACACTGCAGATTCATACTCCAGCATTGTGCTGGGGTATGGCAAATACGCTCATAAACAGCTGCGTGGCCTGACCAACATCGCGGTCAATGACCGCTTTGCACTGCGGTTTGCCCTGATGGCGGACCGACGCGATGGTTATATCCAGCAGGATTATGACGTGCGGGATATCAACAGACCGGATATCAAAGACCCGTTCACCGGCAAGCCGATGGTGGCCGACGGCCGGCCGGACACTGATCAGCGCGAAAACCGCCGGGTTGGCAAAGAAGACTATTATACCAACGCCGATAAACAGGCCGTGCGCGCGTTGGCCCGCTGGGTGCCAACCGACAGCCTGACCTGGGATTTAACCCTCGAACACTTTGCCGATAAAAGCGCCGGTGAGTTGTTTTTAAAAGACTGTAAGCAGGCCAAAGGTACGGTCGACGAATGTACCCAGCAACAGTTTTACGCCAACATCAACGTGCCGGGTGACATGGATATGACCATCGACACCACGCGCTCACATCTGAACTGGCTGATCAACGACATGTGGAGTGCTGACTATCGCTTCAGTGTGGCGGATCAGGAACGCTATCAGTTGTTTGATGAAGACGCCGGTTTTGCTGCGGCGCCATCCCGCGCCAAGCTCGACAGTTTCAGCCATCCGCTGTTATTTGACCGTTATGCCCGTACCGACGCCAAGTTTAAATCGACCATCCATGAACTGCAGTTCACTTATTCCAGCGCCGATCTGAAGTTTGTCACCGGTGTGTTCTCGATGCGCGAGAAAAACAAAATCAAATTTGATGTGGAATTAGTGCACGGCCTGCGCCATTCGGCACTGGGTTATCATCCGGCGGCTTTTTCTTATCCGCAGGATGATCGCCGCGCCAACGCCGATGCGGTGTTTGGCCAGTTTGATTATCAGCTGACCGATAAGCAGCAGGTCACTTTTGGTTACCGCCAGACCCGCGACGAGAAAATCGATAACGGCGGTGTGGGTTATGAGCTGGTATTCAGTGACAAATACTACAACGGCAAATATGACCCGACCAAAAGTGGCAGCATTCAGGGCGACAGTCTGACCAAAGATATGGGCACTTATCCGCCACTCGGCCAGGTGCTGACGGCCGGCCGGCGCACCTACGCCAGTGAAGACTGGCAAAAAGGCACCTGGAAACTCGGCACCGATTATCGCCTCGACAACAACGATTTGCTGTACGCCTTCGTCGCTACGGGCTTTAAAGCCGGTGGTTTCTTCGAAGATTTTGACATCTGCGACTGTGGTCAGTACTCCAACCTGCCATACGGCCCGGAAGAAGTGACCAACTACGAGGCCGGTTATAAAGGCAGTTTGCTCGACGGTAAAATGAACCTGTCGGCGGCGCTGTTTTACAGCGACTACACCGACATGCAGGTCACCAACAACCAAAAAGTCGGCACCCGGCCGGATGGCAGTGAAAAGACCCACAACGTCACCACCAATATCGGTGAAGCGTCGCTCAAAGGTCTGGAGCTGGAGCTGGATTATATCCCTTGGATCGGTGGCCGCCTGACTGGTTATGTCGCCTGGCTCAATGCCCGGGTGGAAGATATCCCGTTTGAAGATGCTTATTACTGCAGTGAACGACTGGAATACGGCCAGAAACCGTGCGCCGGTAAAGTCGATATCAGCGGCAACAGCCTGCCATATTCACCGGACTGGTCTACCAGCCTCACGCTGAAACATACGCTGGAACTGGCGCAGGCTTTTGCGCTGGAACCGCAAGTCACTGCGCACTGGCAGAGCAAAATGTACACCTCTTTGAATAACTACGACGGCGCGCATTTATCTGATGCGCAGGACGCTTACTGGAAAATCGACGCCAGCGTGCGGTTATTACCGGCGCAGGGCAACTGGTGGCTGGAAGCCTACGGCAGCAACCTGACCGATGAAATTGTGCGCAATGCCAATTACTTCCAGTTCCGCGACGGTTTTATCCGGTCCACTTATAACCCGCCGCGGATGTACGGCGTGCGCTTTGGTTACGACTTCTGACAAGGATAGTTGACGGGCTGATACCGAAAGCTTTGCGCTGACGGTATCCCTTCACAGCTTTGCGTCCTGCTCCAGGCCCGGGAGCAGGGTATTACGCGATGGCTTTTGCCAACCTATCGTCTCTTCCAAAGGAGTTACCGATGCAAAATCTAATGAAACGGCCTTTAACACGGCCATTGGCACGCCTCGTCACTTTATGCTGTCTCGGCTTAAGTGCACAGGCTTTCGCGGCGCAGGGCAGTTTCCAGCAATTTCTCGATACGATGCGCGCTTTTGAGTCCGGTATTGACCCGGCCAAAGCGGCGTTTTACCGGCAGAATCTGGACCAGCCGGTGTACAACTACGCCAAAGTCACAGCGCCGGGCCAGATCATCCGCGACCCGGTCACAGGCTCGATGATTTCTGAAGCGACTACTATCCGCGAGTTTTTCCAGAAACTCGGTGTCGCATCTTTTTATAGCGAATTTCCGGCCGACGAAGCGGCGATGTTTCGCACTATGCAATACAACTCGCTGAATGCCTGGGGTTTTATTGGTTATCAGCTTGGTGAAGCCGTGCTGATTTCGGCCGGTTATTACAGCCCGAAACAAGTGACAACCGGCAATGAGACGCTCGACAGCTTTTATATCTTTATGCCGGACAGCACCTGGGCTAATGGCGTGAAACAAGCGCGTTCGGAAATTCCGGGCTCAGGTGGCAATTATATTCTGGCGACTGATACCAACCTGTGGCAGGGCAGTTTTGTCGGCAAAAACGGTGTCAGCAGCTTTGCCGACTTAAAAGTACCAGATAAACAAGAAGTGGTGATCCGCGATGTGATGCGGTTTAACTATGGCGTCATGACTGAACTCTTGACCAAAGCCAATATGACCTGGGCACAGGCGTTGGCGAAAAGCTGGCCGGGCAAAGACGCCAACGGCAATAACATCACCATTCAGGCGACTATGTCGGGTTTATTGGCGGCTGCACACTTACGCGGCGCCTGGGGCACTGCAGATCTGCTGATTAAAAACCAGCAAAGTTGTGATGAACTCGGCACTTGTATCACCACTTATATTCACAAATTTGGAGGTTTCGACACTATTTTTGACACGCCTGCCAATGATGTGATTAGCGGCAGTCCATACAACGAAGTGTTAGCGGCTGGCTGGGGCAATGATGTGGTTGAGACCGGCGGTGGTAAAGACCTGATTCAGCTCAATCAAAGTGCCAATGCCCGCACGCTGGTGAAAGGCTTTACCGTCGGCGATGATCGCGTGGTGCTGCGTGGCTGGTCGGTGGCTAATCCACTGGTCAATCTGGTGGTGACGCAGGGTGTACAAGGCGCAGAACTGAGTTTTGCCGGTCAGACGCTGGTGCTGGAAAATGTCACGGTCGCGCAGGTGCAGGCCAATGTTGGCGCTGTCATTCAGGCCGGACAGATTTATCCGCTGGCCTGGAGTGGCAAAAGCACAGTCAACAGCTTTAACCCGCAAGCCGACCAAATCCGCGGCACTGCCGGCATTGACTTTAAACACCTCAAAGCCTTCCAGGACAATGGCAGCCTGTTTGTCGGCACGCAAGCCGCAGACGGTGGCATTTATTCCTGGATTGAACTCAAAGGCGTTAATCGCAGCCAGGTGAGCCCGGACATGTTTGTTGATGTCACCGGCAGCTACAACCGGCTCGGCTTTACTGTCCTGCTGACCAATACCAGCTGGAGCTGGGGCCAGACCAAAACGGTGGATTATTTTAAAGCCGCCGATACGACGCTGAATTTAAGCGCTTTCCCTTATACCTTCAGCACACTGAAGCTGACGCAGGATGGTACCACCACAGTGGTCAGTCTGGTTGGCAGTCAGGGGCAGGGCGATACCAAAACCCTGCGTCTGCTCAATACCAAAATCACCGATTTAACTGCGGCGAATTTCTACGGCCTCAAAGGCGGCAGTTTCAGTGATGTGACTATTGATGATCCGTCCAATGCGATTTATCACACTATCAATGCCAGTGTCAGCGGCAGCGGCGGCACTATTTCGCCAAGTGGCGCGGTGCAGGTGCGGGATAACACCAATCAACTCTTTACCATCACGCCCAATGCCGGCTTTAAGGTGAAATCGATTCTGGTCAATGGTGTAGCGCAAGCGGTCGGTAACAGTCTGACGCTGACTCAGGTCAAAGCCAATGGCACAGTGGTGGTCAGCTTTGAAGTCGGCAGCAGCTGTCTGACGCCGGTGTGGGAAGCCAGCAAAGTCTACGTCGGTGGCAATAAAGTCAGCTATCAGGGCTTTGAATACACCGCCCGTTGGTGGACCCAGGGCAATACTCCTGGCACCAATGAAGTCTGGACCAAAGGTGCGGCTTGCCAGTAATTATGTGACAGCCAATCGTAGTGTGAAGAGTGCGATGGACCTCCGGCCGGCATCCTGTCCGGCGGGAGATATTGCCAACCGGTCCAGCAATGGACCGGTTTTTTTATATCCAGGGATGGTACGCCGAAAATGCAGGTACGCGGTACCCGGAGCTTTTCGGCGATGTACAGGAAGTACGGTATGGTGAAACCGGGATTTCAACAGGCCAACAGTTTGGCCTGTTGCCGGTTGAACGTCATTTGCTCCGCAAATGACCGACGCAAACGCATGGAGCAGTTTGTGCCGATGTCCAGGGATGCAAAAATAAAAACGCCACGTGTGTGGCGTTTTAATTGAAGTTGAGCGAAGGCTTAATGCCCTAAAAACTCTGGCGCCAGCGTCAGCTCGTCGTTGCGGTTAATCCCTACGCCGCGGTCGATAATGTTTTGTGCGATTTGGCGGGCTTCTTCCAGTGAGTGCATCTCGTAAGTGCCGCACTGATAGACGTTCAGCTCTGGAATTTTATTCTGGTCTTGCACCTGCAGCACGTCGTTCATCGCGGCTTGCCAGGCTTGGGCAACACGCGCTTCGTCCGGTGTACCAATCAGGCTCATATAAAAACCGGTGCGACAGCCCATTGGTGAAATATCGATGATTTCAACGCCGTTGCCATTTAAGTGGTCGCGCATGAAACCGGCAAACAAATGCTCGAGTGTGTGGATACCTTTTTCTGACAGAATTTCCTGGTTCGGTACGCAAAAACGCAGGTCAAACACAGTGATGTCGTCGCCTTTTGGCGTGGTCATTTTTTTCGCCACGCGCACGGCAGGGGCTTTCATGATGGTGTGGTCAACGGTAAAGCTGTCGAGTAATGGCATGCTGGGTGTCTCCGTAAGAACAATGCGCCGATTATACCGGTGCTGGTTGACCTTGGGTACGAAAATTCCGCTGTGGCAGATTAGCCGACTCTGCGGTTTGGTCGAAGTTCCCGCTTTTACCTGCTGTTTTGCCCCGTTAAGCGCAGAAAAATGAAAATTTTTGTTGGAATAACCTTGAATCGATCAGGGGTAAACCCCATTAACCGGTCAACACAATGAAATTGTTCCAAATTATAGAGCGGAGTAAATTATGGGCAGAATTATTGGTATTGACTTAGGTACAACAAACAGCTGTGTGGCAATCCTGGACGGCGACCAGCCTCGCGTCATTGAAAACGCTGAAGGCACGCGCACCACGCCATCTATTATTGCTTATGCCGAAGATGGTGAAGTTCTGGTCGGTCAGCCGGCAAAACGTCAGGCTGTCACCAACCCAAAAAATACTTTGTTTGCGATTAAACGTCTGATCGGTCGTCGTTTTGAAGACGCCGAAGTACAACGTGATATCAAAATCATGCCTTATCAAATCACCCGTGCCGACAATGGTGACGCCTGGGTTGAAGTCAAAGGCAAAAAATTAGCCGCACCGCAAATTTCTGCGGAAGTGCTGAAAAAGATGAAGAAAACTGCCGAAGATTATCTGGGCGAGCCAGTAACTGAAGCGGTTATCACAGTGCCAGCTTATTTCAACGACGCGCAGCGTCAGGCAACGAAAGACGCCGGCCGTATCGCGGGTCTGGAAGTGAAACGTATCATCAACGAGCCAACTGCTGCGGCGCTGGCTTATGGCATGGACAAGAAAAAAGGCGACACCAAAATTGCGGTGTATGACTTAGGTGGCGGTACTTTTGATATCTCGATCATCGAAATCGACGATGTCGATGGTGAGCAAACCTTCGAAGTGCTGTCGACCAATGGTGACACCCACTTAGGTGGTGAAGATTTCGACTCACGTATGATCAACTACCTGGTTGACGAGTTCAAAAAAGAACAGGGTATTGACCTGCGGAACGACCCGCTGGCGATGCAACGTCTGAAAGAATCAGCAGAAAAAGCCAAAATCGAGCTGTCTTCTGCCTCTCAGACTGAAGTGAATCTGCCTTACATCACTGCTGATGCCACAGGTCCAAAACACCTGAACATCAAAGTGACACGCGCCAAACTGGAAGCGCTGGTAGAAGACCTGATCAGCCGCACTATCGAGCCGTTAAAACAGGCGCTGAAAGATGCGGATTTGTCAGTCGGTGACATCGACGACATCATTCTGGTCGGCGGTCAGACCCGGATGCCAAAAGTACAGGAAGCGGTGACAGCGTTCTTTGGCAAAGAGCCACGCAAAGACGTCAACCCGGATGAAGCTGTTGCTGTTGGCGCGGCGATTCAGGGCGCGGTGCTGTCTGGTGACGTGACTGACGTGTTACTGCTGGACGTGACCCCACTGTCTCTGGGTATTGAGACTATGGGTAGCGTGATGACAGCGCTGATTGAGAAAAACACGACAATTCCGACCAAGAAGTCGCAAACTTTCTCAACGGCTGAAGACAACCAGTCTGCCGTCACCATTCACGTGCTGCAGGGTGAGCGTAAACAGGCTTCAGCTAACAAGTCGCTGGGTCAGTTTAACTTAGAAGGTATTCGTCCGGGCCGCCGTGGCGAGCCACAAATCGAAGTGACTTTTGACCTGGACGCCGATGGTATTCTGCATGTGTCAGCGAAAGACAAAGACACAGGTAAAGAGCAGAAGATCACGATCAAGTCGTCTTCAGGTCTGACTGACGATGAAATCCAGCGCATGGTTCGCGACGCCGAACTGAACGCGGAAGAAGACAAGAAGTTTGAAGAGCTGGTGCAAACCCGTAACCAGGCCGACGCGCTGGTGCACGCCACCCGCAAACAGGTGGAAGAAGCGGGTGCGAACCTGGCAACTAACGACAAACAAGAGATTGAAGCCGCTATCAGCGCGCTGGAAAGCGTGATCAAAGGTAGTGATAAAGCTGAAATCGAAGCCAAAACTCAGGCGCTGGTACAGGCTGCACAAAAACTGCAGGCTGCTGCCCAGCAACATAATCCGGGCGCAGAGGCAGGCAATGCCAAAAACGCCAACGACGACGTGGTTGATGCTGAGTTTGAAGAAGTCAAAGACAACAAGTAAGCGTTGTCTTGGTAAGACCAAAGCATTAAGCTGCGGTCTTCTGAACAGTAAAAGCGACCGCCCCGGCGGTCGCTTGTTTATCCGCTGACCCTGAACAGTTGAAGCAGCATTATGTCAAAGCGTGATTATTACGAAGTGTTGGGCGTCAGCAAAGGCGCCGACGAAAAAGAGATTAAAAAGGCTTATAAGCGCCTGGCGATGAAATATCACCCTGATCGTACGCAGGGCGATAAAGCCATGGAAGAGAAATTCAAAGAAGTTCAGGAAGCCTATGAGATCCTGAACGACGACCAGAAACGTGCCGCTTATGACCAATATGGTCATGCCGGTGTCGATCCAAACCGTGGCGCCGGTGGTTTTGGCGGCGGCGGTGCTGATTTTGGTGACATTTTTGGCGATGTGTTTGGCGACATCTTCGGCGGCGGCCGCCGTGGTGGCGGTGGTGGGCAGCGGGCGCAGCGCGGCTCTGACCTACGCTACAACCTCGAACTGAGTCTGGAAGAGGCGGTTAAAGGCAAAGAGCTGGAGATCAAAGTTCCGACGCTGGTGTCTTGTGATACCTGTGACGGTTCAGGCGCGAAAAAAGGCACTTCAGCTAAGACTTGTGGTACCTGTCAGGGCCACGGTCAGGTTACGATGCGGCAAGGCTTTTTTGCCGTACAGCAAACCTGTCCGACCTGTAACGGCCGCGGCAAAATAATCCCGGAACCATGTCCGAAGTGTCATGGCGAAGGTCGCGTCGAAAAGACCAAGATGCTGAAAGTGAAGATCCCGGCTGGCGTCGACACCGGCGATCGTATCCGGTTGACCGGCGAAGGCGAGGCGGGTATGCATGGCGCACCGGCAGGTGACTTGTATGTGCAGGTGCATGTCAAAGATCACCCTATTTTTGTCCGCGATGGCAATAATCTGGCCTGCGAAGTGCCGATCAGCTTCTCGATTGCGGCGCTGGGTGGTGAAATCGATGTGCCGACGCTGGATGGTCGTGTCAAACTGAAGATCCCGGCCGAAACCCAGACCGACAAAATGTTCCGTCTGCGCGGTAAAGGTGTGCAGTCGGTGCGCGGTGGTGGTGTCGGTGATTTAGTCTGTAAAGTAGTGGTCGAAACACCGGTCAATTTGTCGGAAAAACAAAAAGACCTGCTGCGTCAGCTCGATGAAAGTTGGGCCGGTGACAGCGAAGCCATGCACAGACCGAAATCCAAAGGTTTCTTCGATGGTGTGAAGAAATTCTTTGATGATTTAACCGGTTAACTGCCAGCTCGAAAATCACCGCCAGCCTCGCTGGCGGTGTTGTTTTGCCAGGCTGCAATTTTGAAGTTTTTTTACGAACAGGATTTCTGATGAAAAAACCAACCATGCTCTGGACCGCGGTGTTACTCGCGCTAGGTTTAACCGCTTGTGCCGAGTCTCCGACCGGCCGGCCGCAACTGATGTTATTTGATCAAACCCAGGTCAATAAAATGGGCATTCAGACTTTTGAAGATCTGAAAGCTAAAACGCCGGTCAGTAAAGACAAAAAAACCAATCAGTACGTGCAGTGCGTAGCGAAGCAGGTACTGAGTGTGACGCCTGCCAAGTATCAGCAAAACCCATGGGAAATCGTGGTATTTGAAAGCGATCAGGTCAATGCCTTTGCGCTGCCCGGTGGCAAAATCGGCGTGTATACCGGTCTGCTGCTGGTCGCTGAGAACCAGCATCAGCTGGCGGCCGTCATCGGCCATGAAATCGCCCACGTGATGTCCGGTCATTCCAATGAGCGTTTATCCAGCAACCAGGCGGTGCAGGCCACTTTAGGTGTCGCCGACGTGGCACTCAGCGCGATGGATACCCGGTTTAAAACTGAATTGTCGACCGCTTTTGGTTTAGGTGCTCAAGTTGGGGTGATTTTACCCTTTAGCCGGGTGCATGAATCAGAAGCCGACTTAATTGGCCTGGAGCTGATGGCCAAAGCCGGTTTTAAGCCGGAAGAGTCAGTGAAGCTTTGGCAAAACATGGCCAAACAAGGCAGCGGTGGCACACCACAGATTTTATCCAGCCACCCGGTGCCGGAAAATCGCATCAAAGCGCTGCAAAAGAATATGCCCAAAGCGGATGCTGAATACCAGCAGCGTAAAGCCAGTGGCGGTTTACCAGCCTGTAATAAATAAGTCCTGGTGTTCAGGCAAAAAAATCCCGCAGTTGCGGGATTTTTTATTTTGCGCGCGATGACTCTCTTAGTGGCCGCGTGCCGGCCGCAGCAAAATAACGCCTAGTGCAACCACCAGTAAAATAAGACAGTAATAACTTTGCGTCACCACATCCCAGGGTGACAAGCTGAAGCTGGCGCCTAATAACAGCGCCTGCGCGCCATAAGGCACCAGGCCCTGGCTGATACAGGAGAAGATATCCAGCAGGCTGGCGCTGCGTTTGGGGGTGATGTCGTGATGCTGTGCCAAATCGCGGCTGACGTCGGCAGCCAGCACTATCGCCACTGTATTGTTGGCGATACACAGGTTACTGATAAATACCAGCGCAGCAATCGCAAGCTGCTGGGCTTTGTTGCCAGCCAGCCGCAGCTGTTTTGCCAGGCCATCGATTAAACCCGCGATCCAGGCGAGGCCACCCTGAGCTTTCACAAATTCGCCCAAAGCACCGACAAACATCGACAACAGGAAAATCTCCTGCATGCTGCCAAAGCCTTTAAAAATATCTTTGCCAAGGTTCGCCACGGCATAATCAGCAAAAAACACGCCTTGCAGCGCTGCCAGAACTATGCCGAGTAATAACACGGCAAAGACATTCATGCCGGCGATCGCCAGAATCAAAATCGCCGCATAAGGCAACACGCCACTCCAGCTAAAAGCTTTGGCTTCAATCACCTGATCTGTTGTCGCGAGGCCAGCAAACAACAGTACAGTCAAGACCGCGGCAGGCGTAGCAATCTTCAGGTTTTCGCGGAATTTATCTTTCATTTCCGCACCTTGAGTGCGGGTCGCGGCAATAGTCGTATCCGAGATAATGGATAAATTATCGCCAAACATGGCGCCACTCAATAATGCGCCCGCCATCAATGCCGGTTCTATTTGCGCTTGTTGTGAAAGGCCTACTGCAATGGGCGCCAAAGCACCGATAGTGCCCATTGAGGTGCCCATGGCGGTGGCGACTACTGCAGAAATGACAAATAAACCGGGTAAAATCAGACTGGCCGGCACCAGACTTAAACCGGCATTGACCACAGCGTCCACACCGCCAGTCGCCTGGGCGACGGTGGCAAAAGCCCCAGCCAGCAAATAGATGATACACATGGTGATGATATTGCTGTTGCCGGCACCTTTAACCAGTAAATCCACCGATTCGGTTAATGGTGCGCGGTGTAACCAGACAGCCAGCACTAAGGCTGGCAGTATCGCCACGGGACCCGGCAGCTGATAAAACGCATAAGCCACGCCCTGACTTTGCAGGTAGAGGCCAGTGCCTAAAAATAACGAAACAAACAGCAACAACGGCAATAAAGACCGTTTGGCGCCGACGGCAGATCCGGACATGCTAAACCTCGGTATCAAATGCCGGTGCCAATCTGACACCGGAGCAAGCTTGGTTAATTTAATTACTTTTATGTTTTTAATAATTTTGCGGAATATAAGGACGTCCAGAAGGCCTGTCAATATGAATTAGGACTTGCTTATAACGATGTTTTACCGCAATTTGCCGCAAATGCCGAATTTTTTCCCTTGAAATACGCCACAACGCGACCATATCTACCTGAGCGATCTAAAGTTTTCCACTTTGTCTCACCATTGCCGGAGCCCGTTATGCTGAATTTTACCTTCCAGAATCCGACCCGTATTGTGTTTGGCGAAGGCCAAATCAACCAACTGCGCCAGCTGGTCCCTGCCGGTGCCCGGGTGTTGCTGACTTACGGCGGCGGCTCGATCAAACACAATGGCGTGTATGACCAGGTGAAAACGGCGCTGAAGGATTTCACGGTATTTGAATTTGGCGGTATTGAGCCGAACCCAAGCTACGAAACCCTGAGCAAAGCGGTGGCGCTGGTGCATGCCGAACAGATTGATTTCCTGCTGGCGGTTGGTGGTGGCAGTGTGGTCGACGGCACAAAATATATCGCTGCGGCGGCGCGTTACGATGGTGAAGGCTGGGACATTCTGAGTAAACAGGTCAAGTTAAAAGCAGCAGTGGCTTTAGGTTGTGTGCTGACGTTGCCGGCCACAGGCTCTGAGAGTAATGGTTTTGCCGTCATCACCAAACAGGCGACTCAGCAGAAATTATCTTTTGGCAGCCCGCTGGTCTATCCGCAATTTGCCGTATTGGACCCGACTGTGACTTATTCATTGCCGGCCAAACAGCTGGCGAACGGTGTGGTCGATGCTTATATCCACGTGATGGAACAATATCTGACTTATCCGGTCGGCGCAGCGGTGCAGGATCGCTTCGCTGAAGGTTTATTACTGACGTTACTTGAGTTTGGCCCTAAAGCGATTGCGAATCCGCAGGATTACAACATCCGCGCCAATCTGATGTGGACTGCGACAATGGCGCTAAATGGCCTGATTGGTGTTGGTGTGCCGCAGGACTGGTCAACCCATATGATTGGCCATCAGCTGACCGCTTTATACGGTCTGGATCATGCCCAGACGCTGGCGATAGTGCTGCCAGCCGTGATGCAGCAACAGCGCGAGCAAAAACGCGAAAAGTTATTACAGTACGGCCGCCGCGTATTTAACCTGCAGCATCAGGACGAAGAGCGGCTGATTGATGAAACCATTAGTCATACCCGGGCATTCTTCGAGCAGATGGGTGTACCGACCCGGCTGGCCGACTACGGCATCAATGCGGATGCCAAAGCGGCTGTTGTGGCCAAGCTGACCGAGTTAAAGGCCGAACGTCTGGGCGAGCACGGTGATATTACGCCTGAAGTGGTCGCGCACATTCTGCAGCGCGCTTTGTAACAGGCGCTTTGCTGGCGGAGTCTGAATAGCTGACGGCCTCTGATCAGCTGACGAGGCAATCAGAACTGTGGTACATTGTTGTTAAAGTGTTAATAAGCGCCGGCTCAGCCGGCGCTGTTTTATTCAGGCAGGAGGCAAGCGGGAATGACTGCTGCGGTTTCATTATTAGTGCTGGCTGGGGGCATGGGCAGTCGTTTTGGCGGTGATAAACAGCTGGCGACTGTTGGTAATACCGGCCGGCCGCTGTTGTATTTCAGCGTGATGGACGCTTATCGCGCCGGTGTCCGCCATTTGGTGCTGGTGATCCGGCAGAATTTACAGACGTTATTTACCGAACAGGTGTTACCCACTTTACCGGCTGATTTGAAAGTTGAGTTCGTTGTGCAGCAACTCGACGACATCCCTGCAGATTGTGTTTTGCCAACTATGGTCAGAACCAAACCCTGGGGCACCGCACATGCGGTCTGGGCGGCGCGCCAGCAGCTGACGCAGCCTTTTATTGTCATTAACGCCGATGATTATTACGGCGGCGACGCGATGTTTAAGTTAGTGCAGCATTTTTCTGCGCCGGCCAGCAGCTGGGCCATGGTGGCTTATCCGCTGGCACTTACTTTGTCGGAGCATGGCGGCGTCAACCGCGGTTGTTGTCAGGTTGAAGCAGGGCGTTTGCTGAAGGTAACCGAGTGGACTGAGATACAGGCCGACCACGATGGCGCACTCAGCGGGCTGGACGGGCAGGGCTTTCGCCGGCCATTGTCCGGTCAACAACTGGTGTCGATGAATATCTGGGGTTTTACCCCAAACCTGCTGGCGCGGCTCGAAACACAGTTGCAGCAGTTTTTTCAGGCCGGTCCCGGCGAAAAAGCTGAATCCTATTTGCCTGTTGCGGTGGACCAGGCGCTGCAACAAGGTCAGCAGCTTTGTGTCATGGTCTCAACAGAAGCCTGGCGCGGGATCACTTATCCGGCCGATTTGGCTGCGCTCGGCAGTTTTTTTGACAATAAAATCTAATCAAGCACAATAGGCGGCTTGCTCAAAGCATGCGTGGGCCGTCCGTCAATCAGGTAAGTTCTATGTCAGTTGAATCAGCCGCAGCTGCGGTGTCGTCGTTATTACCAGCCGATGTGCTGGCGGCTTATCAGTTTTCGCCGGATGCCTCTGTCCGGTTATTTGGTAATGGCCATATCAATCGGACTTATCTGATTGAAAATGCACAACAAAGACTCATTTTGCAGCAAATCAATACGCAAATTTTCCCGTCGCCGCAGCAACTGGTCGACAATGCGCTGCGAATTGAACAACATCTGGAACAAAAGCAGGCGCAAGGTCAATATCCATTGCAGATCCTGCGCCAGCAGCCACGCCAGGACGGTTGTTATTTAAGTGGTGAGCAAGCAGATTTACGCGCCTTGGCCTTTATTGATGGTGGCCGCAGCATTGAAGTGGTTGACACTGCCGAGCAGGCATTTGCCGCTGCGCTGACTTTTGGTCAGTTTGCCGCGGCACTGGCCGACTTTCCGGCCGACGAGCTGCATACGGTGATCCCGGATTTTCACAATCTGGCATTTCGCTTTCAACAGCTCGAAGACGCCGCCGCGCAAAATAAAGCCGGCCGGCTTGCTGGCTGTCAGGATTTGCTGAATTATTGCCTGTCGCAGCGCACACTGGTGACAGAACTCGAAGCTGTATGTGCTGAGCTGCCGCGACGGGTTTGCCACAACGATACCAAAATCAACAACATGCTGTATTCGGACACGCAGGGCCGTGGTATTGCTGCTATCGATTTGGATACCTGCATGCCTGGCTATTGGCTGTTTGATTTTGGCGATATGGTACGCACCTGCTGCTCGCCGGAGCCGGAAGATTCGTTAAATCCGGCGGCGGTGCGTATCCGACCGGAAATTTTTACTGCCCTGGCGCAAGGCTATCTGCAAGGGCTCGCTGGCATTATCACACCGGCCGAGCGGCAAAGTCTGTGGCTTGGCGCCAAAGTGATGTGTCTGATGATCGGCATCCGCTTTTTGGCTGACCATTTAAACGGCGATTGTTATTTCGCCGTGCACAGGCCAAATCACAATTTACAGCGCGCTGAAAACCAGCTGCGTTTGTATCTGGATCTATTGGCACAACAAGATCAATTGCAGCCATTGCTGAAATAAATTGCGCTTTTGGCGAATTCGTTACAACTAAACAGACACAGGCACCGACTGAGTGAATGTTGTTGTCTGACTTGCGCACCCTTCGGGGTGCGTTTTTTTTGAAAATGACAGAAGTCGTAGTTAAAGCGTCTGCGCAGCTTTTACAGAACAAGGCAGCAAATTTGATTAGAGCCGCCGGCAATTTTTTGCTTTAATAAGCCACTTTTTTAAATATGGCGGTCTGGACTGCCATTTTGGCGATACAGGAACTAGACATGACTTCAATTGGCATCTTTGGCGCCAATGGCCGCATGGGCCGCGCTTTAGTGACAGTGGCAAAAGAGCAACAATTAAACCTAACCGCCGCGACAGTGCGTGCTGGTTCTGAGCTCATCGGTACTGATGCCGGCGAACTGGCGGGCTGCGGCAAATTAAAGCTGGCGCTGACACAAACCAGCCTCGCAGCGGTGGAAAAAGCCGATGTCTGGGTTGATTTCACCATGCCGGAAGCGATGCTGGCCCACCTGAAACTGGCGGTGGCGGCGAAAAAGGCCATGGTGATTGGCGTGACTGGTCTGACGGACGCACAGTACGCTGAAGTACAAGCGGCAAGCCGGCAAATTCCGATTGTCTGGGCACCGAATATGAGTGTGGGCGTCAATCTACTGCTGCATCTGGTGCAAACCGCCGCAAGAGTGATGGGGCAGAGTGCTGATATTGAAATCATTGAAGCCCACCATCGTTTTAAAAAGGATGCACCGAGCGGCACCGCCTTAGCCATTGGTAATAGTATTGCCAAAGCCATTGGCCGGGATTTAAAAGACTGCGCTGTGTATGGCCGTGAAGGCATCACCGGCGAACGTGATCAACAGACGATTGGCTTTGCTACAGTACGCGGCGGTGACATCATTGGCGATCATACCGCACTTTTTGCGGACCTGGGTGAACGGCTGGAAATCACTCACAAAGCATCCAGCCGCAACACTTTTGCCCAAGGTGCGCTGCGTGCGGCCTTGTGGTTGAAAAATCAACAGGTTGGACTTTATTCTATGCAACAAGTGTTGGGTTTGGCTGACTTAACATAGATTTTTGGCTTTTTTAGAGCAAATTTGTGATAAAGCCGTTATTTTCGCAAAAATCCAAAAAATAGTTAGACCAAAGAGCGCAAATGGCCTAGAATAAGCAGGTTTGCCTAGGCAGAACTGAGTACACAATTTCTGGGTCAAAACGGGTGGTAAAACAGCAGCATTTTACGCCCGTTTTTTGCTGTTTGGAGGTTATCTTGACTAAGTCCGCCCTGCTCGTACTGGAAGACGGCACCGTATTTCGTGGTACAGCCATTGGCGCTGAAGGTGTGTCGGTTGGTGAAGTGGTATTTAATACTTCAATGACCGGGTATCAGGAGATCCTGACCGACCCTTCGTATGCAGAACAAATGGTCACTTTGACCTATCCCCACATTGGTAATACCGGAACCAATGATGAAGACGAGGAATCCGGCAGAGTCTGGGCCAAGGGCCTGATTATTCGTGACCTTCCACTCCTCGCTTCTAATTTCCGCAATCAACGTTCCCTTAGTCAATACCTCAAAGATCACAACGTCCTCGGCATCGCCGACATCGATACCCGCAAACTGACGCGGATCCTGCGGGAGAAAGGCGCGCAGAATGGCTGTCTGATGGCTGGTGATATCGATGAAGCCAAAGCACTGGAACTGGCACGTAGCTTCCCTGGTTTGTCCGGCATGGATCTGGCCAAAGAAGTGACGGTCAAAGCGCTGTACAGCTTCAGTGAAGGCAGCTGGGCACTGGGCGAAGGCCACCGTGCTGCACCTGAGTCGGTATTTCACGTCGTTGCCTACGATTTTGGTGTGAAACGCAATATTCTACGTATGTTGGTTGACCGCGGCTGCCGTTTGACTGTGGTACCGGCGCAAACTTCTGCTGCAGAAGTGTTAGCGCTGAACCCGGATGGTATCTTTCTGTCCAACGGCCCTGGCGACCCGGCACCTTGTACTTATGCCATTGAAGCTATTAAAACTTTCCTCGAAACCGACATTCCGGTATTCGGGATCTGTCTGGGTCACCAGCTGCTGGCGCTTGCCAGTGGAGCAAAAACCCTGAAGATGAAGTTTGGCCACCATGGTGGTAACCACCCGGTGCAAAACCTCGACAGCAAAAAAGTACTGATCACAGCGCAAAACCACGGCTTTGCCGTTGATGAAGCGACGCTGCCGGCCACTTTACGCGCCACGCACAAGTCACTGTTTGATGGTTCGTTGCAGGGCATTCACCGCACGGACAAAGCGGCATTCAGCTTTCAGGGCCACCCGGAAGCGAGCCCAGGCCCGCATGAAGCCAGCGAACTGTTTGACCACTTCATCACACTGATGCAACAGCGTAACGCCAAATAAGCCAGGATTGACAGAGCTATGCCAAAACGTACCGACCTTAAAAGTATTTTAATCCTGGGCGCAGGCCCAATCGTTATCGGTCAGGCCTGTGAGTTTGACTATTCAGGTGCTCAGGCCTGTAAAGCGCTGAAGGAAGAGGGTTACCGGGTCATTCTGGTCAACTCAAACCCGGCGACTATCATGACCGACCCGGAAATGGCCGATGCAACGTACATCGAGCCTATCCATTGGCAAGTGGTAGAAAAAATCATCGAGAAAGAGCGGCCATGTGCGGTGTTACCAACCATGGGTGGGCAGACGGCGCTGAACTGTGCGCTGGATCTGGAACGTCATGGTGTGCTGACGAAATATAACGTCGAGATGATTGGTGCTACTGCTGACGCTATCGACAAAGCCGAAGACCGTGGTCGTTTTGACAAAGCGATGCGCTCGATTGGTTTGTCATGCCCACGCGCAGGTTTTGCTCACTCGATGGAAGAAGCTTACCAGGTGCTGGAAACCATTGGTTTTCCATGCATTATCCGTCCGTCTTTTACGATGGGCGGCTCAGGTGGCGGTATCGCCTACAACCGCGAAGAATTCGACGAAATTTGTGCCCGTGGTCTCGATTTATCTCCGACCAAAGAGCTGCTGATCGACGAATCACTGATCGGCTGGAAAGAATACGAGATGGAAGTGGTGCGGGATAAAAACGACAACTGCATCATTGTCTGTTCAATTGAAAACTTCGACCCGATGGGCGTGCACACCGGTGACTCCATCACTGTGGCACCAGCTCAGACCCTGACTGACAAAGAATATCAAATCATGCGCAACGCCTCTCTGGCAGTGCTGCGTGAAATCGGCGTAGAAACCGGTGGTTCAAACGTGCAGTTTGGTATCAATCCGGTTGATGGCCGCATGGTGATCATCGAGATGAACCCGCGGGTGTCGCGTTCATCTGCGCTGGCATCGAAAGCAACCGGTTTCCCTATCGCCAAAGTCGCGGCCAAGCTGGCGATTGGTTATACGCTGGACGAGCTGGCGAATGACATTACCGGTGGTCGTACGCCTGCGTCATTCGAGCCGAGTATCGATTATGTTGTGACCAAAGTGCCACGCTTTAACTTCGAGAAATTTGCCGGTGCTAACGACCGTCTGACGACGCAGATGAAATCGGTCGGTGAAGTAATGGCGATTGGCCGTAACCAGCAGGAGTCGCTGCAAAAAGCGTTACGTGGCCTCGAAATCGGCGTCTGTGGTCTGGACCCGATTATTGATATTCATGCGCCGGAAGCCAAAGAGAAAATCACCCGCGAACTGCGTGAGCCTGGCTCACACCGTATTTGGTACATCGCCGATGCGTTCCGCTTTGGCATGAGCATGGATGAAATCTTTAAGCTGACCAATATCGACCCCTGGTTCCTGGTACAGCTGGAAGATTTAGTCAAAGAAGAAGCAGCTATCAAAGCGGCTGGCTTCGCCGGTCTGGATCAGGCCCGCCTGACAGTACTGAAACGCAAAGGTTTTGCCGACAAACGTATCGCTGACATTCTGGGCGTGGCTGAAGCCGAAGTGCGGAAAAAACGCCATGGTTTTGGTCTGCACCCGGTCTACAAACGCGTGGATACCTGTGCGGCAGAATTCGCGTCCGACACCGCTTATATGTACAGCACTTACGATGAAGAGTGTGAAGCGGCGCCAAGCAACCGCGACAAAATCATGATCATCGGTGGTGGCCCGAACCGCATCGGTCAGGGTATCGAGTTTGACTATTGCTGTGTACACGCGGCCTTAGCGCTGCGCGAAGACGGTTATGAGACCATCATGGTGAACTGTAACCCGGAAACAGTATCGACCGATTACGACACTTCAGATCGCCTGTACTTTGAGCCGATCACACTGGAAGACGTGCTGGAAATCGTGAAAAAAGAACAGCCTAAAGGCGTGATCGTGCAATACGGTGGCCAGACGCCACTGAAACTGGCACGTGCTTTAGAAGCTAATGGCGTGCCAATTATCGGAACATCGCCAGATGCGATTGACCGCGCCGAAGACCGCGAACGTTTCCAGCAGGCGGTAGAACGTCTGGGTCTGAAACAGCCGAAAAACGCCACTGTGACCAGCATGGAAGAGGCGCTGACCAAAGCGCCGGATATCGGTTATCCGATGGTAGTACGCCCATCTTATGTACTGGGTGGCCGCGCCATGGAAATCGTTTATGACGACATCGACTTACGTCGTTATATGACCGAAGCCGTGTCAGTGTCTAACGATTCACCGGTGTTGCTGGACCGTTTCCTGGACGATGCGATTGAAGTGGATATCGATGCCATCTGTGACGGCAAAGAAGTTGTCATCGGCGGCATCATGGAACACATCGAACAAGCTGGTGTGCACTCAGGCGACTCGGCCTGTTCATTGCCACCGCACAGCCTGAATCAGCAAATTCAGGACGTGATGCGTGACCAGGTGCGTAAACTGGCACTGGAATTAGGCGTTGTTGGTCTGATGAATACCCAGTTCGCGGTCAAAGACGGCGAAGTGTATCTGATTGAAGTGAACCCGCGTGCCGCGCGCACGGTGCCATTTGTGTCTAAAGCAACCGGCGTTGCCGTTGCCAAAGTCGGCGCCCGTTGCATGGCCGGCCGTTCACTGCAGGAACAAGGCGTGACTAAAGAGATCATCCCACCGTATTTCTCAGTGAAAGAAGTGGTGATCCCGTTTAACAAGTTCCCGGGTGTTGACCCTATCCTTGGCCCTGAAATGCGCTCAACCGGCGAAGTGATGGGCGTGGGTGAAACCTTCGCCGAAGCTTTTGCCAAGAGTGAGCTGGGGGCTGGGACACTGATCCCAACCGGTGGCCGTGCTTTACTTTCGGTCCGTGATAGCGATAAAGTGCGCGTCGTTGAACTGGCAAAAACCATGGTTAGCCTCGGTTTTGAACTGGATGCCACCGGCGGTACCGCGAAAGCGTTGCAGGCCGCCGGTATTCCATGCCGCGAAGTCAGCAAAGTATTTGAAGGCCGCCCGCACATTCTGGATCGGATCAAAAACGGTGAGTACAGTTATATCGTCAACACCACTGAAGGCCGTCAGGCGATTGAAGATTCCAAAGTGTTACGTCGTGGCGCCCTGCAACATAAAGCCAATTACACCACGACCCTGAACGCCGCATTCGCGACCTGTAAAGCCAACGCCGCCAATGCGTTTGGTACAGTGAATTCGGTGCAGGAGTTACATAAGAGAGTTAACGGATGAGTCAAATCCCGATGACAGTTCAGGGCGCGCAGCGACTGCGTGACGAACTGCATGAACTGAAAACAGTGAAGCGGCCGGCGATTATCGAAGCCATTGCCGAAGCGCGTGAGCATGGTGATCTGAAAGAAAATGCGGAATACCATGCCGCCCGTGAAGCGCAAGGCTTTTGCGAAGGCCGTATTCAGGATATCGAAGGCAAACTGTCGAACGCGCAGATCATCGATATCAGTAAGCTGAACAACAATGGCAAAGTGATTTTTGGCTCGACGGTAACCATTCTGAATCTGGATTCAGAGGAAGAAGTCACTTACAAAATCGTTGGTGATGACGAAGCAGATATTAAAAACAATCTGATTTCGGTGAATTCGCCAATTGCCCGCGGCCTGATTGGTAAAAGCCAGGACGATGTGGTGAATATCACTACGCCTTCTGGAGTGGTTGAGTTTGAAATCACTGATGTGCAGTACGTCTGAATAAGACTTTAGTCTTGAAATGACATGAAAAAGCGGCTTCGGCCGCTTTTGTTGTTTCTATCGGACCTGACTATGGTTTAATAACAGTGGTCAGGTGTTGTAACTGCTGGTGTCAATCGGAGCCTCAGATGAGAAGTAATCATCCCGCGTTTGAATTGGAACTGGAAGATCAGACTTTGTGGGTGCGTGCCCTTGGCGTCTGGACTCTCCGCGACGTTGACGATTATGTCCGCGCATTTCGCGAACTGGTGGCACCGCTCATTGGCAAGCCGTGGGCGTTAGTGCTGGACGTCCGGCAATGGCAAACCAGTCCTGCTGAGATTTTCGCGGCGGCGCTGGATAACAGCGCGTGGTGTTTGGCTCATCAACTGGCGCATGTGATTGCGCTGGTGCCGGCCGATCACCTGGTTGGCTGGCAGTTTGTTAAAGCAACGTCGGTCGATGTGCCTGGTCCGCTGGTCCGTCAACGCGCGGGTAGTGATGAAGAGGCCCGGCAGAATTTGCTGGTTGCCGGTTTTATTCAGCCAGCCAAGCCAGCAGCGATTTCACAGGCATAAAAAAACCGCCTGGAGCGGTTTTTAACAACGCAAAGCGTTGGCCTGGAAGGTGAGCGACACGGATGGCAGCGAATAAAAAAACCGCCGGGAGCGGTTTTTAACAACGCAAAGCGCTGGCCTAGAAGGTGAGCACCACGGATGGTAGCGAATAAAAAAACCGCCTGGAGCGGTTTTTTAAGTTTCCTGTACTCAAACAACAGAGTCATCTGCTGTTTGTGCTGACGAAATCAGCCACGTGGCAGTTGCAGCTTTTTGTCCTTGGCGGCGCGGTACAGCACCAAAATATGACCAATGACCTGCACTTTTTCTGCTTTAGATTCACGCACAATGGCGTCCATCACAGCGAGCTTTTCTTCACGGTCAATGCTTGGCACTTTGACTTTAATCAGCTCGTGGTGCTCCAGCGCCAGATCGACTTCGGCCATCACGCCTTCGGTCAGACCGTTGCCACCGAGCAGGATCACCGGCTTTAATTCGTGGGCTTTGGCTTTTAAAAATTGTTTTTGCTTGTTTGTAAGACTCATAAAATAGATTTTTCCGTGTGGAAAGCTTGAAATAGCGTCATTGTACCGCCATCTTGCAGGGAAGACCAATTAAGAGTGTTTCCATGACAAAGAAAAAGCGCTCGGCCAGTTCCAGCCGCTGGCTGCAGGAACATGTGTCCGATCCTTTTGTGCACAAGGCACAAAAATTAGGCTTGCGCTCCCGGGCTTCCTTTAAGCTCGACGAGATCCAGCAAAAAGATAAATTGATCAAAAGCGGGATGACAGTCGTAGATCTGGGCTCTGCCCCCGGTAGTTGGTCGCAGTTGGCGGCAGAACTGGTCGGGCAGGACGGCATGGTCATCGCCTGCGATATATTACCGATGGATCCGCTGGCCGGTGTGGCGTTTCTGCAGGGCGATTTTCGCGAAGACGCAGTGCTGGAAGCCCTGCTAACCCGCATAGATGGCCGTAATGTCGATGTTGTGTTATCTGACATGGCGCCGAATATGAGTGGCAATGCCACAGTCGACCAGAGCAGAAGCATGTATCTGGTCGAGTTGGCGCTGGATATGTGTAACAAAGTACTGAAGAAAAACGGTAGTTTTGTCGTCAAAGTGTTCCATGGCGAGGGCTTCGAAACCTTTGTCCAGCAGGTCCGGGACGTATTTACCAATGTACGGATCCGCAAACCCGATTCGTCCCGCGCCCGTTCCAGCGAGACATATATCGTGGCGACTGGTTTCAAACTCTAGTAAAGTAGCAACAGAAGCAATTCTGGTAACAAGAGGTTATTTCCTTGAGCGACATGGCAAAGAATCTGATGGTATGGCTGGTGATCGCCGTCGTACTGATGACGATGTTCAACAGCTTCAGTCCGGCCGACCGGTCTGATCGCAGCACCAGCTATACCCAGTTCATTAATGATGTGAATCAGGGGCAAATCCGCGAAGTTCAGGTGGACCGCGGTGGCGTGGTGCGGGCCGTCCGTAAAGACGGCCAGCGTATCGAAACTACAATCCCTGGCGGTTATGATGAAAAACTGCTGGACGATCTGATCAAAAACAACGTGGACTCAACCGGCGTGAAACCGGAAGAAACCAGTTTGTTAGGTCAGATTTTCATTTCCTGGTTCCCAATGCTGTTGTTGATTGGTGTGTGGATTTTCTTCATGCGCCAGATGCAGGGCGGTGGTGGCAAAGGCGCGATGTCTTTTGGTAAGAGCCGTGCCCGCCTGATGGGTGAAGACCAGATTAAAACTACCTTTGCCGACGTTGCCGGTTGTGACGAAGCCAAAGAAGAAGTGACCGAACTGGTTGATTATCTGAAAGACCCATCACGCTTCCAGAAACTCGGCGGCCGTATTCCAAAAGGCGTGCTGATGGTAGGCCCACCGGGTACAGGTAAAACCCTGTTAGCCAAGGCGATTGCCGGCGAAGCCAAAGTGCCGTTTTTCACCATTTCCGGTTCGGACTTTGTTGAGATGTTTGTTGGTGTTGGTGCCAGCCGCGTGCGAGACATGTTCGAACAGGCGAAAAAAGCTGCTCCGTGCATCATCTTCATCGACGAAATTGATGCGGTTGGTCGTCAGCGTGGCGCAGGTCTTGGCGGTGGTCATGACGAGCGCGAACAAACGCTGAACCAGATGCTGGTAGAGATGGACGGTTTTGATGGTAACGAGGGTATTATTGTCATCGCTGCTACCAACAGACCAGACGTGCTGGATCCTGCATTATTACGTCCGGGCCGCTTCGACCGCCAGGTCGTGGTTGGTTTACCGGATGTGCGTGGCCGTGAACAAATTCTGAAAGTTCACATGCGCAAAGTGCCGTTGGGCGATGGTGTAGATGCATCCTTGATCGCCCGTGGTACGCCAGGTTTCTCAGGTGCCGATCTGGCGAACCTGGTGAACGAAGCAGCTTTGTTTGCCGCACGGAATAATCGCCGCGTGGTGTCGATGGACGAATTTGAAAAAGCCAAAGACAAGATTCTGATGGGCACAGAGCGCCGCTCTATGGTCATGACAGAGAAAGAAAAAGAAATGACGGCCTATCATGAAGCCGGACACGCCATCGTTGGACGTCTGGTACCGGAACATGACCCGGTTTACAAGGTCAGTATTATCCCACGCGGCCGCGCGCTGGGTGTGACCATGTACTTGCCGGAGCAGGACCGCCACAGTCACTCCAAACGTTTCTTAGAAAGCATGATCAGCTCGTTGTTTGGTGGCCGGATCGCCGAAGAGGTGATTTACGGTTCCGAAGCGGTCAGCACCGGTGCTTCTAACGACATCGAACGCGCGACCAATCTGGCGCGTAAGATGGTCACGCAGTGGGGCTTCTCAGAAAAACTGGGGCCTTTGTTGTACGCGGAAGAAGAAGGTGAAGTGTTCCTTGGCCGCTCAGTGACGAAGAACAAACATATGTCTGAAGATACTGTGAAGCTGATTGACCAGGAGATCCGCGAGTTTGTTGACCGGAACTATGTGCGGGCGAAGCAACTGATCGAAGAGAACATGGATATTCTGCACGCGATGAAAGATTGCCTGATGCAATACGAAACCATCGACGCCAGACAAATCGATGACCTGATGGCACGCCGTGAAGTGCGTCCACCAGAGCATTGGGAGCCGAAAGACAAAAAGCCTGAAGCGCCAGGCTCAGGCGGCGCAGCGGCGACAGCAACACCAACTGCTGATGTGACGCCAAGCGAAAGCCACAGTAGCTAATCCTGTCTAATTAAATAAAACCCCGGTTCGCCGGGGTTTTCTGTTTGGAGTCCTGATGGAATTGTTATTACCGCGCCAGCGCCGGCTGGATTTGCGCCAAACCCGGCTGATGGCGATTTTAAATGTTACGCCGGATTCGTTTTCCGACGGTGGCCGTTTTACCGGTGAACAAGCGTGTTTAGACCGGGTCAGCGAATTAGTAGCCGCCGGCGCTGAAATCATTGATATCGGTGGCGAGTCCACCCGCCCGGGGGCTGCGGATGTGACGCTGGACGACGAGTTACAGCGGGTGATCCCAGTGTTGAGTGCAATCCGGCGTAAATTTCCCGACCTGGTGATTTCTGTTGACACCAGTAAAGCCGAAGTGATGCGCGAGGCGGCAATTGCTGGCGCAGATATCCTCAATGATGTGCGGGCTTTGCAGGAAGACGGTGCGCTACAGGTGGCGATTGCCAGCCAATTGCCGGTTTGTCTGATGCATATGCAAGGGCAGCCGAGGTCGATGCAGCATCAGCCGGTTTATCAGGATGTCGTCAGTGAAGTCCTGCAATGGTTAATCTTGCGTGCACAGCAATGTCAGCAAGCTGGTATCCCGGCGTCACAAATTATCCTGGACCCGGGTTTTGGCTTTGGTAAAAGCCTCAGCCACAATTATCAGCTGCTGGCGGCGATGCCGGATTTTGTCGGGAGCGGCTATGCGGTCCTGGCCGGAATGTCGCGTAAGTCTATGATCGGTCAGTTACTTCAGCGCAACGTATCAGAACGTTTGGCAGGCAGTATTGCCTGTGCCACAATAGCCGCCATGCAAGGGGCACAGATAGTTCGTGTCCATGATGTCAAAGAAACGGCAGATGCTTTAGCTATTGTTGCCGCGACCAAATCTGGAGTAATTCAATGAGCAGGAAGTTTTTTGGAACTGATGGTGTACGTGGCCGGGTCGGCGAGTTTCCAATCACACCGGAATTTGCAATGAAATTGGGCTGGGCAGCCGGCCGGGTATTGTCGCAGCGCGGCACACGTAAAGTATTGATTGGCAAGGACACCCGTATCTCTGGTTATTTGCTGGAGACAGCATTAGAAGCCGGTTTAATCTCTGCCGGTATCGATGTGCGGTTATTAGGACCGATGCCAACGCCAGCGGTTTCTTACCTGACCCATACCTTCCGGGCTGAAGCCGGTATCGTCATCAGTGCGTCGCACAACCCTTATTATGATAACGGCATTAAGTTCTTCTCCGGCGACGGCAGTAAACTGGCTGATGACATTGAACTTGCCATCGAAGCCGAGCTTGAACAACCGATGGTGTGTGAACCTTCTGAAAAGCTCGGTAAAGCGCAGCGGATCGACGATGCCTCAGGCCGTTATATTGAATTTTGTAAAAGCCACCTGCCGAATCATATGTCATTGAGCGGCTATAAAATTGTGCTGGATTGCGCCAATGGCGCCACCTATCACATTGCACCGAACGTGTTTCGTGAGTTAGGTGCAGAAGTGCACACTATCGCTTGTACACCGAACGGTCTGAATATTAATGAAAAGTGTGGTGCAACGCACACTGATGATCTGCAAAAGGCAGTGGTTGAACTGGGCGCTGACCTCGGTATTGCTTATGACGGCGATGGTGACCGGGTGATGATGGTGGATCATTTGGGCCGCCAAATCGATGGCGACGAAATTATTTATATGATTGCGCGCTCAGCCAAACAACGCGGCCGCCTGACTGGTGGTGTTGTTGGGACTCTGATGAGTAATATGGGTCTTGAACTAGCGCTGGCAGAGCTTGGCATTCCGTTTGTACGCAGTAAAGTCGGTGACCGTTATGTAATGGAACTGCTGCAGGAAAATGGCTGGCGCATCGGTGGTGAAAATTCCGGCCATGTCATTAACCTTGACCATACTGGCACTGGGGATGGTATCGTCGCCTCGTTGCAGGTATTGGCTGCGATGATGGATACCAGCCTGAGCCTGGCCGAACTGAGTCACGGTATGACCAAATTGCCACAAGTGTTGGTCAATGTGAAGTTTGAAAAAGGTTCGGCACCGCTGGATAACATGCACGTGAAAGAAGTAATCGCTCAGGTTGAAGCTGAATTACACGGTCAGGGTCGGGTTCTTATTCGTAAATCCGGCACTGAGCCTTTAATTCGTGTAATGGTAGAAGGAAGAGAACAGGCCCAGGTACAGGAATATGCTGAGCGGATCGCTGCCGCAGTAAAACTGGCCAGTTAATAATGGGGCTGTTTCAGTGTTAAACAGCCCGTGCTGGTGCGCTGAAAAAATGAGCCGAAAAAAATCTCAGCACAGGTTTTTTTCGGCTTTTGCTTGTCTGCAGGGGCGATGTTCGTTAAGATCGCGCCGGCTGAAACAGGGGAGTCCGCATGACAGTCCGTCGTCCGTTAATAGCTGCAAACTGGAAAATGAATGGGGATCGTGAACTGGTCAGCGCGATGGCTGCCACGCTGCAAGGTATCGACAGCCCTCATGAAATTCTGATCTGTCCGCCTGTAATCTTTCTGTCTGACTTCCCGAAATCGTCGCAATACCGGCTCGGTGCTCAAAATGTCAGCAGTGAGACGGCTGGTGCCTTCACAGGTGAAATAAGTGCTGATATGATTCGCGCCGCTGGTGCCGAGTATGTGATTCTCGGACACAGTGAAAGGCGTTGCCTGTTTGCCGAAACTGATGCAACAGTTTTACAAAAAGCACAGCAGGCTTTAAGGGTTGGGATCACGCCAATCATTTGTTTTGGCGAGACTTTATCCGAAAGGCAGCAAGAAAAAACCATGTGGGTTCTTGCACAGCATTTGGATGCAGTGTATGCTGCGCACCCTGATTTGCTGGCTGAGACTGTGATTGCTTATGAACCCATTTGGGCCATCGGCACAGGGCTTACAGCGACGCCTGAGCAGGCACAACAAGTGCACGCATTTATCAGGCAACACCTGGCACGCATCAATCCGGAAGCGGCTGCTAAGGTCAGAATTTTATACGGTGGCAGTGTCAATGCCGACAACTGGCCGACACTGTTTAGCCAACCAGACATCGATGGTGCGCTGGTCGGCGGAGCAAGTTTAAAACCAGCAGAGTTTGCTGCAATTTGCCGGATGGCAAAGGAATAAAGATGTACGAAATTATCATCGTCTTATACGCAATCGTCGCGCTGGCAATTATCGGTCTGGTGCTGATCCAGCACGGTAAAGGCGCAGATATGGGTGCGTCATTTGGCGCGGGTGCTTCGGCAACGATTTTCGGTTCTGCTGGTCGCGGTAATTTCCTGACCCGTTCAACCACAGTATTAGCAGTTTTATTTTTCGTGTTGAGCCTGATTTTGGGCAACTACAACACCACTCATATTCAGAAGAAATCTGAATTTGAAAACATCACAGCGCCAGCAGCTGCAGAAACTGCACCAGCTAAGCCTGAAGAGAAAAAAGAAGCTTCTAAAGATATCCCGGTCGGTAACTAATCTTCCGGAATACCCTCTGAATAATGCCGAGATGGTGAAATTGGTATACACGCTACCTTGAGGTGGTAGTGCCCTAGGCGTGCGGGTTCGAGTCCCGCTCTCGGCACCAATTCTTGTCATTGCCGTTGCTCAAATATGGTGATGATGCAGTGAAACTCAGCCAGTACACTGCAAAACAATATGTTGCGATACAGTGGTCTCCACTATATAATGCACGCCAGTTACGGACGCGGGATGGAGCAGCCTGGTAGCTCGTCGGGCTCATAACCCGAAGGTCGTCGGTTCAAATCCGGCTCCCGCAACCACTTTCACCGACAATGACAGTTTTCCCTGAATTCAGCCGTTGTCGCGAACCGCAAGTGTAAACTTCAGTTCGCAACCAGATTTAAAACAGGATTGGCGATATCCTGTTTTACCGGTGTAAAGTCGCCCCGATCTGTCGGGGCGTTTTTATATCTGGGGTAACGTTGTACTACTATTCTGGGCTATATGCCCTTTTTTTATTTCCGGAGGTCTCTTTGACTAAACAAGAACAGCGTTTAACTGAGCTGTTGGCACCCACAGTTGCAGCCAATGGCTTTGAACTGCTGGGCATCGAGTTCATGGCCGCAGGCCGGCATTCCACCCTGCGTTTATTTATTGATCATCCGGATGGGGTTAATGTTGACCACTGTGCGCTGATCAGCCGTGAAGTCAGTGCCATCCTTGATGTCGAAGACCCAATTCCCAACGAATACAACCTGGAGGTTTCATCTCCGGGTTTAGATCGTCCTTTGTTTACCCCGGCACATTTCGCCAAGGTGGTCGGACAAAAAATTGAAGTCAAACTGGCCATTCCGCAGGATGGTCGCCGGCGTTTCAAAGGGCTTCTTAATGCAATAGAAGATGACATGCTGGTCATCGAAGTGGATGGCAAACCTTATCGTTTGCTTATGGATAACGTAGAAAAAGCAAACGTAGTTCCGGTGTTCTGACAAGAACCACGGCTCTGAGTGAGGCAGAAATCATGGCAAAAGAAATATTATTAGTTGTTGACGCGGTATCGAACGAAAAATCAGTTCCGCGTGAAAAAATCTTCCAGGCGCTGGAATTCGCGCTGGCAGCAGCCACCAAAAAGAAAAATGAAGGCGACATTGAAGTTCGTGTAGCAATTGACCGTAAAACCGGCGCTTATGAAACTTTCCGTCGTTGGTTAGTGATCCCGGATGACCAGGTACAGGAACATCCGTTCCGCGAAATGACTTTATCTGCGGCCCAGTATGATGAGCCAGAGCTGAAAGTCGGCGATTACGTTGAAGAGCAAATTGAATCTATTCAGTTTGACCGTATCACCACGCAAATGGCCAAGCAGGTCATTGTGCAAAAGGTTCGTGAAGCTGAACGTTCACAAGTCGTTGAAGCTTACATCGACCAGGTCGGCGAGCTGGTCACCGGCGTGGTGAAAAAAGTCAATCGCGAAAGCGTCATCGTAGACCTGGGTAATAACGCCGAAGCGATGTTAGCCCGCGAAGAGATGATCCCACGCGAAACCTTCCGTCCTGGCGACCGCATCCGTGCGCTGCTTTATGCAGTCAACCCGGAAGCCCGTGGTGCCCAGTTATTCTTAAGCCGTACCCGTCCGGAAATGCTGATCGAACTGTTCCGCATCGAAGTGCCGGAGATTGGTGAAGAAATGATCGAAATCCGTGGCGCTGCCCGCGATCCGGGCTCACGCGCCAAAATCGCCGTCAAAACCAACGACCGCCGGATCGACCCGGTCGGCGCTTGCGTGGGGATGCGCGGTTCACGCGTACAAGCTGTTTCAGGTGAACTGGGCGGTGAGCGTGTGGATATAGTTCTGTATGACGATAACGCTGCACAATACGTCATCAATGCGATGGCACCGGCTGAAGTTGCGTCAATCATTGTCGATGAAGATGCCCATGCGATGGATATCGCGGTAGAAGATTCAAATCTGCCAATGGCGATTGGTCGCGCCGGTCAAAACGTGCGTCTGGCCAGTCAGTTGACACAATGGGAACTGAATGTGATGTCAGTTTCTGACATGAAGAAAAAGCATCAGGAAGAAACGTCGAAAGTGCTCAGTGTGTTTATGGACGCGCTGGAAATCGACGAAGATTTCGCTTCGATTCTGGTCGACGAAGGCTTCTCCACGCTGGAAGAAGTTGCTTATGTACCGGTTTCTGAACTGCTGAGCATCGACGGTCTGGATGAAGACACTGTTGAAGAATTACGCCGCCGCGCCAAAGCCGTTCTGACGACCCGTGCGCTGGCCAGTGAAGAGTCACTGGAAGGTTCGCAGCCAAGTGAAGCGCTGCTGAGCCTCGAAGGCATGGAAACCCACACCGCTTATGTTCTGGCCAGTAAAGGTGTGGTGACGCTCGATGATCTGGCCGAATTAGGTGTCGATGATTTGATTGAAATTGAAAAAATGGCAGAAGATAAAGCTGCTGCATTAATTATGGCTGCACGCAATATCGTTTGGTTTAGCGAGCAGAACTGATAGGTCAACGGAGGAAACTATTACATGGCAGATGTCACGATAGAAAAACTGGCCAGTGATGTGGGAACGACTGTTGATCGGTTGGTTCAACAATTTGCTGATGCAGGTATTGCAAAGCAGGCTGGCCAGATGGTCAGCGAAGATGAGAAAAAGTCGCTGCTGGAGCACCTGAGTAAACAACACGGCGGAGCCAGTAATGAGCCTTCACGGCTTACACTGAAACGCAAAGAAAAAACCACGCTGAGTGTCAGCGGTGGTGCTGGCCGCAACCGGGAAATTCAGGTTGAAGTCCGCAAGCAAAAAACTTATGTCAAACGCCCGATGATGGATGACGCCGCGATTAAAGCGGAAGAAGAAGCCCGTCTGGCCGAAGAAAAAGCTAAAGAAGAAGCACGTTTAGAAGCTGAGCGTCAGGCCGCTGAAAAGCGCGCCCGTGAAGATGCTGAACGTAAAGCCGAAGCGGAACGTAAAGCGGCAGATGCAAAACGCCGTGAAGCAGAACGCGCTCAGCTGGCGAAAGATGATCCGGAAGAAGCGGCACGTCGCACGGCAAAAGAAGAAGCCAAACGCGAAGCCGAGCGGATTATCGCTCAGCAAGATGCAGAGCGCCTGCGCAAGCTGGAATTAGAAGCCCAGCGCCAGGCAGAAGAAGCCCGTCGTCTGGCAGAAGAGAATGCAGAACGCTGGTCACAAGAAGCTGCTCCGGCAGTGGAAGTGGGTGATTACCACCTGACCAGTAACGTCTTCGCTAAACAGGCGGAAGACGAAGAAGATTCACGCGATGAGCGTGGTGGTCGTCGTCATGGCAAAAAAGCCCCGGTTGGCAAAGCCAAGAAAAAAGATGACGCCGATGACAAAGACGCCTTTAACCGCGCCAATCGTCATAAGAAAAAGAAAACACCAACCAGTATGCAGCATGGCTTTAACAAGCCAGCACAGCCGGTTGAGCGTGAAGTGAAAATCGGTGAAACCATCACTGTTGCTGAACTGGCTGCCAAAATGGCGGTAAAAGCCTCTGAAGTCATCAAAGTGATGATGAAAATGGGTGCGATGGCGACGATTAACCAGGTGATAGACCAGGAAACTGCGGCTATCGTCTGTGAAGAAATGGGCCACAAGTTTACACTGACCCGTGAAAACGAGTTAGAAGAAACCGTGATGGCAGACCGTGAAGGTGAAGGCGCACTGGAACCACGAGCTCCGGTAGTCACCGTCATGGGCCACGTTGACCACGGTAAAACGTCATTACTCGATTACATCCGTAAAGCGAAAGTAGCCGCGGGCGAAGCCGGCGGTATTACCCAGCATATCGGTGCTTATCACGTTGAAACTGACCGTGGCATGATCACTTTCCTCGATACCCCGGGTCACGCTGCCTTTACCTCGATGCGGGCCCGCGGTGCGAAAGCGACGGATATCGTGGTTCTGGTGGTTGCAGCCGATGACGGTGTAATGCCACAAACCAAAGAAGCTATCCAGCACGCGAAAGCGGCCGGTGTGCCAATCGTGGTTGCAGTCAACAAAATCGACAAACCAGATGCAGATCCAGACCGCGTACGTAACGAACTGTCGCAATACGGTGTGATTTCTGAAGATTGGGGTGGTGATACTCAGTTCGTGCAGGTTTCTGCGAAAACTGGCTTAGGTATCGACGACCTGCTGGAATCACTGTTGGTTCAGTCTGAGTTACTGGAACTGACCGCAGTACGCGAAGGCATGGCTCGCGGTGTGGTGATCGAATCGCGTCTGGACAAAGGTCGTGGTCCGGTGGCCTCTATCCTGGTACAAGAAGGCACGCTGAGTCAGGGCGACATCGTGTTATGTGGTCTGGAATATGGCCGTGTTCGCGCGATGCGTGACGAAAACGGTCAGGAAGTGAAAGAAGCTGGCCCGTCAATTCCGGTCGAGATTCTGGGTCTGTCCGGTGTTCCTTCAGCCGGTGACGAAGTGACCGTGGTTCGTGACGAGCGTAAAGCCCGTGAAGTTGCCCTGTATCGTCAGGGTAAATTCCGCGACGTCAAACTGGCACGTCAGCAAAAAGCCAAGCTGGAAAACATGTTTGCCAACATGACCGAAGGCGATGTGGCCGAGCTGAATATCGTGCTTAAAGCTGACGTACAGGGTTCTGTCGAAGCAATCAGCGAGTCGCTGTCACGCCTGTCTACAGATGAAGTGAAAATCCGTATCATCGGTAGCGGTGTTGGTGGTATCACTGAGACCGACGCCACGCTTGCAGCAGCATCTTCAGCCATCGTTATCGGCTTTAACGTCCGTGCCGAAGCCAATGCGCGGAAAATCATCGAAGACGAGAATCTGGACTTACGTTACTACAGCATCATCTATGAACTGTTAGATGAAGTGAAAGCGGCAATGACCGGCATGCTGGCGCCTGAGTTCAAACAACAGATCATCGGTCTGGCACAGGTGCGTGATGTGTTCCGTTCACCGAAATTCGGTGCAGTTGCCGGTTGTATGGTCACTGAAGGTATCGTCAAACGTAATGCGCCAATCCGCGTGCTGCGTGACAACGTGGTTATTTACGAAGGTGAACTGGAATCGCTGCGCCGCTTCAAAGACGACGTCTCTGAAGTGCGGAACGGCTTCGAGTGTGGTATCGGCGTGAAGAACTACAATGATGTCCGTGAAGGCGACCAAATCGAAGTATTCGAAGTGGTTCAGGTTGAACGTACACTGTAATCTATTGAGTTAATAGAAATTATTGAATGAAGCAGGGGCCAGCGGCCCCTGTTTGTTTCTGATTTCAGGTGAGTATTATGGCAAAAGAATTCAGCCGGGTTGACCGGCTCGCCCAGCAAATGCAGCAGGAAATGGCGCTCATTTTGCAGCGGGAAATTAAAGATCCACGGTTACATACCATGATCACTGTATCTGACGTCGATGTGTCCAAAGACCTGTCGCACGCCAAAATTTATGTGACTTTCCTTGGCCTCGAAGCGGACAAAGTCAAGCAAAACCTCGACATCCTGAACGATGCCAGTGGTTTTATCCGCAGCCTTATCGCTAAACGGATCCAGGCGCGGATCGTGCCGACCGTGCGTTTTTACTTTGATAAGTCGCTGGATGAAGGCATCCGGATGGCGAATCTGGTGGAAAACGTGCGTAAAAGCGACGAGCAAAAACGCGTCGCTGCGGGTCAGGAATTGGATCCAAGACCTGGTGCTGAGACCAAATCTGACGAAGAAGAATAAACATGGCGCGTCGTATCGTTGACGGCATTTTGCTGTTGGATAAACCGCTGGAAGTGTCCAGTAACGGCATTCTACAGCGGGTGCGCTGGTTATATCAGGCAGAAAAAGCCGGTCACACCGGCGCTTTAGACCCGCTGGCGTCTGGTTTATTGCCAATCTGTTTTGGTGAAGCGACCAAATTCAGTCAGTTTTTGCTCGATACCGACAAAACTTATGAAGTCAGTGCGCGTTTTGGCGTACGCACCGACACTTCAGATGCGGCCGGCGAAATCATCAGCGAAAAACCGGTTAACTTTGATTTGGCACAGTTACAGCAGGCAGTTGAAAAGATGCGTGGACCGCAGCTGCAGGTGCCAACGATGTTTTCCGCGCTGAAGTATCAGGGCCAGCCGCTGTACAAATATGCCCGTCAGGGCATCACAGTGCCGCGCGACGCCCGGCCCATTAATATCTTCCGCTTTGAATTACTCGATTTTGACGGTAAGGACGCCCGATTTATCGTGCATTGCAGCAAAGGCACTTATATCCGCACCTTGATTGATGATCTCGGCGAAACGCTGGGCAGTGGCGCTTATGTCACAGCGCTGCGTCGGACTCAGGTTGGGCCTTTTCAGGCCAGCCAGATGCTGACGGATGAGTTGCTGGCGCCGCTGAATCAGGCACAGGATTGGTCGGGTCTTGATGCATTGTTATTACCGATGGACTATGCGCTCGCCGGTTTGCCGCGCCTGACATTAGAACCTGCTGCGGTGAAACGTCTTCGCCATGGCCAGACGGTCTTGCTGACCCCCGAGCTGCTGGTAATGATGCCGGCAGGGCCAAACGATGCCATTGCGCTTTATGACGAACAGCAAAGTTTTATCGGTGTAGGGATGCAGGACGGTGCTGAACTCAAAGTGCGTCGTTTACTGAATACCGCGAATAGTTAAGATAGTTGTTGTACTGAGCGCGAGCTGTGTTAGAATGCGCGCTCATTTTTGGTCGTAGGCTGGATTAGTGCCTGGCTGCGGCTGTATTTCATATCCTGGAGGATACTATGTCACTAACTACTGCAGAAAAAGCAAAAATCCTGGCTGACTTCGGTGCAAACGCTGCCGATTCAGGTTCAACTGAAGTTCAGGTCGCTCTGCTGACTGGTTCTATCAACAAGCTGCAACCACACTTCGCTGAACACAAACACGACTTCCACTCACGTCGTGGTCTGCTGCGGATGGTTTCTCAGCGTCGTAAACTGCTGGATTACCTGAAGCGCACTGACTCAGCACGTTATGCAACACTGATCGAGCGTTTAGGTCTGCGTCGTTAATCGACCTGCTAAACCAATAAAAAAGGAGCTAAAAGCTCCTTTTTTTATGGCCGCAATATTTTAACCACCCAGAGTGCGGCGAATTTTTCCGATCCCCATTTTACTGCGACAAAAAGCCCGGCTTTTTCCTGTTGCTGCCCGGTACTGAACTATCTTTTCCGCCTGTGAAACAGCTATACTGTGCCGCGCAATATCGAGCCAAAAATATACCGCGTAAAAGGCCCAGCAGGGCCCTGATCCACGCGTACAAGACAAAGGAAAAATATCAAGTGAATCCTATCGTAAAATCATTCCAGTTTGGTCAGCATACCGTCACTTTAGAAACAGGTGTCATGGCCCGTCAGGCTGACGGCGCAGTATTAGCCAGCATGGGCGATACCGCTGTTCTGGTCACAGTAGTTGGTAAAAAAGAACCAAAACCAGGTCAGGACTTTTTCCCGCTGACTGTAAACTACCAGGAAAAAATGTATGCTGCCGGCCGTATCCCTGGTGGCTTCTTTAAACGTGAAGGCCGCCCAAGCGAAGGCGAGACTTTAACTTCACGTCTGATCGACCGTCCAATCCGCCCACTGTTCCCGGAAGGCTTCACCAACGAAGTTCAGGTCATTGCAACTGTGGTTTCTGTTGAGCCGGACATCCAGCCGGACATCATCTCTATCCTTGGTACTTCTGCCGCACTGGCGATTTCAGGTATCCCGTTTAGTGGCCCGCTGGGTGCTGCCCGCGTCGGTTATATCAATGACCAGTACGTGCTGAACCCGTCTGAAACCGAACTGAAATCAAGCAAGCTGGACCTGGTTGTCGCCGGTACTGCTAACGCGGTATTGATGGTTGAATCTGAAGCTGAAGTGCTGTCAGAAGATGTGATGTTAGGTGCAGTGGTGTATGGTCATGACCAAATGCAGGTTGCTATCAAAGCTATCGCTGAATTCGCTGCTGAAGCCGGCAAACCAGCCTGGAACTGGGTTGCTAAACCGAAAAATGACACGCTGATTAGCAAAATTGAAACGCTGTCGACAGCTGCTGTTGGTGAAGCATACCGCATCACTGAAAAAGCCAAACGTTACGAGCGCATTGGCGCTATCAAAGCTGAAGTCTTTGCGCAAATCAAAGCTGAACTGGCCGAAGGTGAAAGCTTCAACGAAACTGAAGCCGGCGAAATTTTCCATAACCTGGAATCAAAAATTGTCCGGACCCGCATCATTGCCGGCGAGCCACGTATCGATGGTCGCGACAACGAAATGATCCGTGGTCTGTCAGTGATGACAGGTTTACTGCCACGCACACACGGTTCTGCACTGTTCACCCGTGGTGAAACACAGGCACTGGTCACTTGTACTTTAGGTACAGCCCGTGACGCACAAACAGTTGACGACCTGCTGTCAGACAAAACTGACAACTTCCTGTTCCACTACAACTTCCCTCCGTTCTCTGTTGGCGAAACCGGTATGGTCGGTTCACCAAAACGCCGCGAGATCGGTCACGGTCGTCTGGCAAAACGTGGCGTAGCTGCAGTGATGCCTGATTTTGACGCCTTCCCGTACACAGTGCGGATGGTATCTGAAATCACTGAATCAAACGGTTCAAGCTCTATGGCGTCTGTGTGTGGTTCTTCGCTGGCACTGATGGACGCTGGTGTACCAATCAAAGCGTCAGTTGCTGGTATCGCTATGGGTCTGGTGAAAGAAGGCGACAACTTCGTCGTACTGTCGGATATTCTGGGCGATGAAGATCACCTGGGCGACATGGACTTCAAAGTGGCCGGTACTACTGCGGGTATCACTGCACTGCAGATGGATATCAAGATTGAAGGTATCACCAAAGAAATCATGCAGATCGCGCTGAAACAAGCCAAAGCAGCCCGTATCCACATTCTGGGCGTAATGGATTCTGCAATCAGCACGCACCGCTCAGAACTGTCTGAGCACGCGCCACGCATCTACACCTTACACATCAACCCGGAGAAAATCCGTGATGTGATCGGTAAAGGCGGCGCTGTGATCCGTCAGATCACTGAAGAATCAGGCACCACCATCGAAATCGAAGATGACGGTACTGTTAAAATTGCCGCTACCAACAGCGCAGCTGCTGGTATTGCTATCGCGAAGATTGAAGCCATTACCGCTGAAATCGAAGTGGGCGCAGTGTACGAAGGTGAAGTGGTGCGTATCGTTGATTTCGGTGCCTTCGTCAACGTACTGCCAGGTAAAGATGGTCTGGTGCACATTTCACAAATCTCTGATGAGCGTGTGAACAACGTGGCAGAACACCTGCAACTGGGTCAGAAAGTGAAAGTGAAGGTACTGGAAGTAGACAAACAAGGCCGTGTCCGTCTGTCTATCAAAGAAGCCAATGCAAAACCGGGCGAGGCTGCCCATGCCGAAGCAGTTAACTAAGCTGCTGTTGGTGCCACTGCTGCTGAGCGCAGTAGTGGCGTTACCTGCCTGCCAACTGGCGCCCAAAGCGCCTGTTGGTGTCCTCGTTGAAAACCCGCTTGAACCAGAACCGCTCGCTGCGCCATTTCGCACTGAAATCGCCATTGCGCGCATCAGTGAAATGCTGCAAAACGCTAAAATGTCGGACGCCGAGCGTGGCCGTTTGCACTATGACCGCGGTGTGATGTATGACAGCGTCGGGCTTGCTGCGCTGGCGCGTTATGATTTTATGCGTGCTTTGCGCCTGCAGCCTGATATGGCGGATGCCTATAACTTTATGGGCATTCAGCACACGCTGAGCGGTGATTATGAATTGGCTTACGACGCTTTTGATTCCGCACTCGAACTGGAACCCAAGTATCAGTACGCCTATTTAAACCGTGGTATTGCTTTGCAGTATGATGGAAAACTGGCGCTGGCGATCAGTGATTTTCAACAGTTTCAGGCGTTAAAACCGGATGATCCATATCGGAGTCTTTGGTTATTTTTAGCCGGAGCCGAACAGTCGGAGCCGCAGGCACTGGCTTTATTGGCGAAGCAACAAGCGGCGCTGGATAAAAAAGCCTGGTCCTCACAGATTGTGGCGTTTTATCTTGGTCAAATCAGTGAAACCGAGCTGTTAAAGCTCGCCAGCACTGATGCCACAGATCCGAAGCAACTCGCCGAACAACTCTGTGAAGTGTATTTTTACCTGGCGCGCTGGCATGCGCTGAAACAGAACCCGACACAAGCGGCCTTGTACTTTAAAAAGTCACTGGCGACCAACGTGTATGAGTTTGTTGAACATCGTTACGCCCGGCTCGAGCTGGATCGGTTGCGTCAGGCCGTCATTGAGCAGGCTGGCTCTTCGGATCAGGCTGAAACGCAGGAACAGACGGATGCACATCAGCATTAAGCTGTGGTGTCAGGTTAAAAAAAGCCGGCTCGCTGGCTTTTTTTTATTTGCGCTGCTGTTGGGCTGCCAACCACAGCCCGCACCTGAACCGGGCGCACTGGAATTAAGCAGAGCCCAACGCTCGTTACAGGTAGGCCTGCCGATCAAAGCAGCCGAGCAGCTGGCTACCGCTATCAGGCAAGGTCATCCTGAGGCCGTCACCCAGTGGCTGGAACTGACAGGGCCGCAGCTTGGCCCGTTACAACAATACCAACAGCTGCAGGCATGGTCAGTGGCCCCGCTGTCATCTGCGCAGGCGGTGCGTTTAGGCTTATGGCACGACGCAACTGTGACGCCGCCGGCCCTGACCGCCAGCACGGCGCAAGCCGGTTGTAAGCTGACCGTACAAGCTGTGCTCAGCACCGAAGCATCGGTCGCGCATTGGCAACAGTTGCAGCAAGACTGGCCACAGTCTGATTTTGCGCCGCTACCAGTCTGCTTTTTGGCGCCGATCTTCGTCGATAGCCGCGACCTGCGCTGTACAGAGCAGGCAGAGCAGCGCATTGCCTGTGATCCTGCCCGCCTAAGTGAAATCATGCAGCACAGCAAGGCACAAATTCTGCTGGTTGCCGCCGGCCGTGGCCAGGCCAGCTTTAACAATGGCTGGTTGCAATTGCCGGAGCAGTTTTCACCGGCGTTGTTCCGACATGAATTCAGCCATGCTCTGGGGTTTATTGATGAGTATCCGTTGCCGGCAACAACGGCGACAACGGAATGTGCACGCACCGACGTTCTCGCGAATTTGTTGCTGGAGACAGCCGATGCCGGCCGTTATGCCAGGCATTGGCAGCTTGATGTGCAGGACTTGCAGTTAACGCCGGTCGAGACTTGCCGTGCAGCCGGCATTCAGGCGTGGCGCCCGGTGCAGGCAGACAGCCATATGCAGCATTTTGAACTGGCAGTACCGGCTTTATATCAGCGGGTGATGCAACAACAGCTCGCGCAGGCCGCTTTGCTGATGCCGGTACAGTATTATTTTGCTTATCTGGCGCGCCAACAGCAGGATATGCAACGTTGGCAGCTGTTGATGGGGCGTGCGGCCGCATTTGGTTATCCGGCCGCTTTGGAAGCGCTGGAAGCCGCAGGGCCTAGTTTGACAGCTCGCTGAGTTCACGGCTGAGCATTTCGGCGTCACCGAGATTCAGCTCTAATAACCGGCGCAAATGACTGGCACTTTCAATATCGATACGCTCACAGCGCAGGCCTATAGTGGCGTCATGTAAGTGAGCAATGCTGACATCCATTTCTAACACCAGCTCAGATTGGTCCAGCTGAAACTGTAATTGCGCCTGTTCACCGACCAGCCCTTGAAAATCGGTGGGGCGCTGTACCAAGGCACCTTTTAACGACAGATCCAGCACCTGAGTGAAGAAGTTCTGGCCCTGAAAACGCAGAGTGGCCTGATTGTTATACAAAATACGGCTGAACTTACGGTGGTCCATGACAGCTCCTTGAGAAACGTTAAAAGCATAAGCTGTTTTAGCGAAAAAAAACAGGCTGTTGTGATACAGCCTGCTTTGGAACAACTTCAGCCTGATTAACTGCTAACTGATATCTTCACCGGCGGCCTGGCGGTCGGCATGATAACTCGAACGAACAAATGGGCCTGAAGCGACATGCTTAAAGCCAATCTCATAACCGATGCGTTTGATTTCATCAAACTCTTCCGGCGCCATATAACGTTTGACCGGTAAGTGGTGTTTACTCGGCTGCAGGTACTGACCAACGGTCAGCATATCAACGTTGTGGGCGCGTAAGTCTTTCATCACTTCAATGATTTCTTCGGTGGTTTCACCAAGGCCTACCATCAGACCGGATTTGGTTGATACTTCCGGATGCGCTTCTTTGTAGCGACGTAACAGTTCCAGCGACCATTTGTAGTCCGCACCCGGCCGCGCCAGTTTGTACAGACGTGGTGCGGTTTCCAGGTTATGGTTAAACACATCGGGCGGCGTTTGGGTCAGAATGTCGAGTGCTGTGTCCATGCGGCCACGGAAATCAGGCACCAGCACTTCAATTTTGATTGTTGGCGTTTCGCGGCGGATAGCACTGATACAGTCGGCAAAATGCTGGGCGCCACCATCACGCAGGTCATCACGGTCGACGGAGGTGATCACCACATACTTCAGCTTCATATCTTTGATAGTCAGTGCCAGTTTTTCCGGCTCTTCGGCGCTTGGTGGCAGCGGACGGCCATGCGCTACATCACAAAACGGGCAACGGCGGGTGCAGATCGCGCCCAAAATCATAAAAGTCGCAGTACCGTGATTAAAACATTCAGTCAGATTTGGACAAGACGCTTCTTCACAGACCGAATGCAGGCCATGCTTACGCAGGGCACCTTTAATTTCATCGATACGTTCAGAGCTTTTTGGTAATTTGATTTTGAGCCAGGCCGGCTTGCGCAGCATTTCGGCTGGTTCGGTTGGCAATACTTTTACCGGGATTAAGGCCATTTTGTCAGCATCACGCAGTTTGACGCCTGGCTCCATACGGGCAGTTTTGGTCATCTGTACTAAAACCCTGTTAATTCCTGAAATTCACTGACATTCAGCAGGTTAATCAGCTGAGCACTCAGTTGCTGTTTTGCCTGTTGTATCGACACAGGCCCGCCCAAATCTTTACTTTGTACCATTTGCATGCCGGCATAACCGCAAGGGTTAATACGGGAAAAGGGTGATAAATCCATATCGACATTCAGCGCCAGACCATGGAAGGTACAGCCTTTACGTACACGAAGGCCGAGTGACGCCACTTTTTTTTCATCGACATAAACACCAGGTGCATCAGCCTTGGCATAAGCCTCTACATCATTTTGCGCCAGTGTAGCAATAATGCTGTGCTCAATCAGGTTCACCAGTTGGCGTACTCCTAAATTGCGGCGTTTGATATTCAGCAACACATAAGCCACCAGTTGGCCCGGACCGTGATAAGTGACCTGACCGCCGCGGTCGACCTGTACTACCGGAATATCGCCCGGAAACAGCAGATGCTCGGCTTTGCCGGCCTGGCCCTGAGTGAACACCGGCGGATGTTCCAGTAACCAGATTTCGTCGATAGTATCGTCGTCACGTTGATCGGTAAATTGCTGCATCCGTTGCCAGGTCGACGTGTAATCCACCAGACCTAAATCGCGGATGATCAGAGCATCAGAACAGGGCAATAGGCAATCCTCGGCTGAATTCTGGCTGATAAGGCCGGCGCATTATAAGGTGTTGGCCGGCTTGCGCGAGTGTTACATGACATAGCGGACCAGTTCGAGCCTGCCAAGTTCGGTATACAGCAGTTCGATATGGTCTTTGTCCCGCACCACAACCGACACAGATACTGAGTGGTAGTTACCTTTACTGGAAGGTTTAACCGTTGGTGCGTAATCGTTGGCACCGGCATGTTGATGCAAAGTTGCAATCACCTGCGGCACCAGATCTTCGTGGGCCAGCCCCAGCACCTTAAAGGTAAAAGCGCAGGGAAACTCCAGAAATTCGTCAAATTTGGTATCTTTAACCACAGTCACCACAGCACACCTCTTGCTCTTAGCAGGGAACAGCGAAAAAACGGGCTCTATTCTAACAAAAAGTCCCGGGCTGTGCCGGGACTTTCGTCAGTACGCTGAAATATCTGCGGTCTGTTATTGCAGCTGCATCTTCACATAATCAACCAAGCGGCCAAAAATGCCTGCCTGCTCAATATCTTCCAGTGCAACCAGCGGATACTCAGCAATGTCAGCGTCATTTAACTTCAGATAAACAGTACCAACCACCTGACCTTTAGCAATAGGCGCCACCAGTTGCTGGTTCAGTTTGAAGTCGGCTTTGATGTTTTTACGCTGGCCACGTTGCAGCGTGATTGGCGTTTCGCTTAACACACCCAGGCTGATATTCTCTTTGACACCTTGCCAGACCCGTTGCGATGCAAACTCTTCACCGGCTTTGTATGGCGAGAAAGTCTCAAAAAAGCGGAAGCCATAAGTCAGTAATTTTCTGTTTTCAGCTTCGCGGGCTTTGGCGCTTTCAGTGCCCATCACCACTGAAATCAGCCGCATGCCGTCTTTAGTGGCTGAGGTGATCAGGCTATAGCCGGCTTCTGAGGTGTGGCCGGTTTTGATGCCGTCAACATTCAGGCTTTTATCCCACAACAAACCATTGCGGTTGTATTGTTTGATGCCATTAAACACGTACTCTTTTTCGGAGTAAATTTTGTACTCTTCCGGTACGTCGCGGATTAATGCTACCGACAACTTTGCCATATCGCGGGCAGTGGTTTTCAGTTCAGGGTCCGGATAACCGTGTGAGTTGGTGAAATGGGTATTATCCATGCCCAGACGTTTGGCATGGGCATTCATCAATTCTGCGAAAGCACCTTCAGTACCGGCGATATGTTCTGCCATCGCCACACAGGCGTCGTTGCCAGACTGGATGATAATGCCGCGGTTTAATTCTTCAACGGAAATGGTTTTACCCACTTCGATAAACATCTTGGATGAGTCGGTGTATTTCTTCGCCCAGGCGTTTTCACTGATCGTGACCTGATCGGTTGGTTTGACATTGCCGTTTTTGATTTCGGTACCGATGACATAGCTGGTCATCATCTTCGTCAGACTGGCCGGCGCTAAAGACGTGTCGGCATTGCCTTCAGCCAGCACTTTGCCAGTGTGAAAATCAATCAGGATAAAACCTTTAGCAATCACTTCCGGTGGGGTTGGGGTGATTTGGACAGCCTGGCTGTGCGCGAAGAAACTAAAGCAGCTGAGGCTGGTGGCGAGTAAAAGACGACGATACTGATTCATGAGACTCTTTCTTATTGTGCTAACAGGTTAATTGGATTGGGCTTTTCAGCCACATAAACTCTTATTGGTGAAATATGCCTGCGGATATTCACCGGAACGCACTGTGTCCAGCACATGTTGCGCATTGCCCTGCAACGGGCCGGCTAGCAGCCGGAACAGGCCGTTGGCATTTTCAATGGCTGTAGGTACGGACAATTGCTGTTGTAATTCGTTCCCTAAACGCTGCACTTTGGCTTTATCGCTGCTGGCAATCAGCTGGATAAAACAGCCATCGGCACTGCTGGTACTGGCCAGCTGCGACGAAGCGGCCGGACGTGCTGGCGCATTAGATGCTGCTGTAGTGCTGCTGCGTGCCGGCACAGTGGCTGGCGCGCTGGTCGCCGGGACATAAGGCCGCTCAACAAATTCATTGCTGCTGCGGCTTGGCCGCTCGCTTGGCGTCACTGGCTGATAAGGAATGTCCGGCAGTTTGGCAATAGGGGTGGCAAAACTTTCCTGTGACGCCATCGCCGGGGATGAAATCAGTTCCAGCTTCACGCGGCCGGTGCCGCCCGGGAAAATACCCAGTTTATAGGCGGCCGAGTAGGACAAATCGATAATACGGTTGTCGTGGAACGGGCCGCGGTCGTTGACCCGCACAATGGCCGTGCGGTAGTTGTCGAGATTGGTCACCCGCACATAGGAGGGCAGAGGCAAGGTTTTATGCGCCGCCGTCATCGAAAACACATTGTACACTTCGCCGTTTGACGTCAGATGGCCGTGAAACTTGCTGCCGTACCAGGACGCGGTGCCTTGTTCCTCATATTGCAGAATGTCGGTGCGCGGTGAGTAATTCACACCATAAATGTTATAAGGTTTGTTACCACCGCGGCTTAGCGCTTCAACTGTTGGTTCCGGGTCGCGTAATTCGTCTTCGGTCGGCAGGCGTAGCGGAATACTGTCTTTGTCCTGCGAATAACGGCCGGCATTCGGGTCCATATTGTCGCGCAGCCCACTGTCGGTCGACTCCGGCGCGCTGGAACAAGCTGCAAGAAAAACGGCAAGAGCGATAACGGAAACTGTTTTGCCGGAGCAAGGGAGATGAAAAATTCGGGCGCTGTGCTTCATGATTGTTTTGCTAACATCCGTTTGTGGGTACTGATCGACATCAGAATGCCAAAGCCGGCTAATAAAGTGACCAATGAGGTGCCACCATAGCTGATGAGCGGCAAAGGCACGCCAACTACCGGCAGGATACCAGATACCATGCCGATATTTACAAACACATAGACAAAAAACGTCAGCGTGATACTGCCGGCCAGAAATTTGCTGTAATTGTCCTGTGCCTGGCTGGCGATGATAAGGCCACGGCCGAGAATAAACAGATAAATCGCCAGCAGGGCTAACACACCCATCAGGCCAAATTCTTCCGAATACACCGCAAAAATAAAATCGGTATGGCGCTCTGGTAAAAATTCCAGCTGTGACTGGGTGCCATGCAACCAGCCTTTGCCTTCAATGCCGCCGGAGCCAATCGCAATCTTTGACTGGATGATCTGAAAGCCTTTACCGAGTGGATCGCGCTCTTCATCCAGCAGCGTCAAAACACGCTGACGCTGGTAATCATGCATCAGAAAATTCCACAAAATCGGAATGAATCCGGCGATAAGACCGGCGATCACACCGATGATTTTCCAGCTCATGCCACTGAAAAAAATCACAAAAACCCCGGCGACACACACCAGAATCGAAGTTCCGAGATCAGGCTGTTTGGCGATCAGTAACGTCGGTACCAGACAGATCACAAAACCAACCAAAATATCGCGGATGCGCGGCGGGATAGGCTGATTGCCCATATACCAGGCGACCGCCATCGGCACTGCCAGTTTCATTATTTCTGAGGGCTGAAACTTGGTAAAGCCAAGGTCCAGCCAGCGGGTAGAGCCCTTGGCGGTATAACCGAAAAGTTCAACCAGCACCAGCATCACGACGCCAAAGCAGTACAAAGGCACGGACCAATGTTGGTAAGTTTTTGGATTAACCTGGGCGAGGCCAAACATGACAACCAGGGCAAAACCAAGCCGTGCCGTCTGCTGTTCCAGCTTAATTAAATCCTGACCATCAGCGCTATACAGCGTAACCAGACCAAGGATTGTGGCGGCCAATATACCAATCAGTAACGGCAGGTCGATATGCCAGCGTTGCAGGCGGTGTGTGGTGTTTTCCAGAAAACTGTTCATAAGCGGCCTCCACTTTGCGTGCCGGTGGCATTGTTGCCGCTATTTTGCTGTTGACCTTGCTGCTGGCCTTCTTCGTCCAGCTGAGGTGCCGGTAAGTCTTCAGGCTCCGGCGTGTCAATTACCGGGGCGGCGTTTTGTGGCTGACTGCGGGCCGGCACATTATCGGAGCTGACTTCAGTATTGGCTGGTGCAGGGGCAACAGGGGGAGCGGCTTTGCTCTCACTGGTTTTTTGTGCGGCCAATTCTTTTGCCGCTTTTTCCCGCGCCGCTTCTTCGGCATAACGTTGTTCACGCACCATCATGGCTGCAGCGCGTTCGGCCTGCATTTTTTGTACTGTGGCGCGGTCTGGCAATTGCGGCTCGTTGTATTGCGGCGAGAAATAATAATCCATCAGCTGGCGTGCGACTGGTGCGGCATTGGTGCCTCCGCCGCCACTGGCAACGTTTTCAACGATGACTGAGATGACAATTTCCGGCTTGTCATGCGGCGCATAACCAACAAACAGCGCATTGTCACGATGGCGTTCGCTGATGTTACTGGCTTTGTACTTTACACCGGCGGCGATATTAATGACCTGGGCAGTGCCGGTTTTACCGCCTGCGGTGTAGGGCACTCCGATGAATGCGCCATGCGCCGTGCCGCCTTCCTGAACAGTGCGGTACATGGCTTCGCGTGCGATGGCCCAGTTTTGTGGATTGATGACTTCGATGACCTGTTCCAGCGGTTTTAACAGTGAGGTTTGTTGCTCAGCATTACGAAAGCTTTCGCCAAGCCGTGGTGTGATACGAGCGCCGTCATTAATCAGCGTCGAGGTAGTCAGGGCAATTTGCAGCGGCGTGGATTGCCAGTAGCCCTGGCCGATACCGATGTTAATGGTGTCCCCTGGTCCCCAATTTTGTTTGCGCCGGACTTTTTTCCATTCACGGCTTGGCATCAGGCCAGATGTTTCTTCACCGATATCGATGCCGGACAAATGGCCGTAACCGGCCTTCTGCATAAAATCAGAAATGCGGTCGACGCCCATTTTGTACGCTAAATCATAGAAATAAGTGTCACAGCTTTTGATGATGCCGGTGTAAACATCGACATAACCATGGCCCCATTTGATATGGTCGCGCCAGGGCCGGCTGACTTTTGGCAAACGGTAAAAACCAGGGTCAGGCACCCGGGTGTGTTCAGTGACAATACCGGCTTCAAGGCCTGCGACCGCCATCAGCGGTTTCACCGTCGAGGCCGGTGGATAAACACCTTGTGTCATCCGGTTCACCAAAGGCCGGTCCGGTGAATTCAGCAACATCCGGTAGTTTTTGCCGCTGATGCCGTGGACAAATAAATTCGGGTCATAAGAAGGGTTGGAATAAAACGCCAGAATACCGCCGGTGCGCGGGTCCAAAGCGACGATAGCGCCGCGGTTTTCCCCCAGAGCTTCCTGCGCTTTTAACTGTAAACCTAAGTCCAAAGTCAGATATAAATCGTCGCCGGAAACCGCTGGTTGTTCGCGCAATGTGCGGATCACCCGGCCACGGTTATTGACTTCCACCTCCTGAAAGCCAACGGTGCCGTGCAGTTGCGCTTCGTAATATTTTTCAATACCGATTTTACCGATGTCGCGTGTAGCAGCGTAATTTGGGCTTTGGCCGTTTTCTTCAATCTGTTTAAATTCTTTGTCGTTAATTTTGCCGATGTAGCCGAGGCCATGCGTCAGCAAATCACCGTATGGATAATGCCGGGTTAAACGTGCTTCTAAAGTGACGCCTTTGAGCTTGTGCAGATGTACAGCGAGGCGCGCCACTTCCTGTTCGGTCAGTAGTTCTTTTAACGCAATACTTTTAAACCGGCGCTGTGCTTTGACCTCTTTAAAAAAGTCCGCTTTTTGTTCTGGGGTGATCTCGATGATAGCGGCGATTTGTTCGACCGTGGCAGCCAGGTCCGGCACTTGTTCCGGTACCAGTTCTATCGAATGCACCGGCGCATTTTCTGCCAGTAAAGTGCCGCGCCGGTCGAAAATCATGCCGCGGTTGGGCGATAAGGGCACCAGCTTGATGCGGTTGCCGTCGGCGCGGGTCGAGTATTCTTCGTAGCGCAGCACTTGCAGGTTATACAAATTGGCGATCAGAATGCCAAAGCACAGCAGAATAAAACCAAAAGCAAACAGCGCCCGGCGGTTAAACAGCAGCGTTTCAAAAGCAACATCGGCAATGGCAATACGGCGTTTTTGCATCCGTTACTCGCGATGATAAGGATGGTTGGTGCTGATACTCCAGGCGCGGTACAGGCTTTCTGCCAGCACCACGCGCACCAGCGGATGCGGTAAGGTTAAGGCCGACAATGACCATTTGCCTTCGCTGGCGGCGATGCACGCCGGCGCCAGGCCTTCTGGTCCACCGACGAACAAACAGACGTCGCGGCCATCGAGTTGCCATTGCACCAGTTTTTGTGACAGTTGCGGGCTGGACCAATTGCCGCCTTCGACTTCCAGCGTGATGATGCGGGCGCCTTTGGGCACAGCGGCCAGCATTTTTTCGCCTTCGATATCCAGAATACGTTTGATGTCGGCGTTTTTGCCGCGTTTGCCGGCCGGGATTTCAATCAGTTCAAACGGCATATCACGCGGAAAACGTCGGGCATATTCTTCAAAGCCGGTGGTGACCCAGCCCGGCATTTTGGTGCCTACGGCGATTAAAATCAGTTTCATCGTTCAGGCCGCCCAGAGTTTTTCCAGCTGATAAAACTGCCGGCTTTCTTCCTGCATCACATGCACAACCACGTCGCCAAGGTCGATCAGTACCCATTCTGCACTGCGATCGCCTTCGGTACCGATAATATGCAGGCCGGCTTTACGGGCTTCGCTGATAAGATACCCGGCGACAGCGCGGGTGTGGCGGTTGGACGTGCCGGAGCAAATCACCATAAATTCGGTTTCCGAGGATTTGCCTTTGACATCTAACTGGATGATGTCGCGGCCTTTCATATCGTCGAGTTTATCCACGACAAAAGCGGCTAGTTGTTCGCTGTGCACCATGCGGGTCCTTCAATCACAATGGCTGCATGTTAACAGTTTCTGCCGCGCAAGCCAAAGTCGGAAAAGGCCTAATGTCAGGATTTCCGCTGATTTCAGCGCCGATACAGACCATGCCGCTGGATATAGGCCTGCACCGCCGGAATTTGCTGCGCTGGCGCGGCCTCGCCACTGCGGATAGCGGTGGCGGAAACATCCACAGGCGGGTTTTGCAGCAGCAGAATGTGGCCATGCTTTGCTTCTCGTAAAGCGGTGAAGGACGGACAGCCAAATTGCTGCAGAAGCCCAGGCGCATCACCGGAAGCGGCGCTGTAGCCGGGTCTTTGCAATACCAGCAGATGACAGAGCGCCAGAATATCCGGCCAGCGATGCCAGCGGGTGAAATAACACAACGAGTCCATACCGATGACAAAACACAGAATGTCCGCTGGATATTGCTGTTTCAGTTCAGTCAGGGTATCGACGGTGTAAGACGGCGTGTCGCGCTTTAGTTCCAGCAGGTTCAGCTGCAGCTGGGGATAAGGTGCTATCGCTAAGCGAACCATCTCAGCGCGATGGGCGCTGCTGCTCGGAGAATCGCGGTGCGGTGGCAAATGACAGGGCAACAGGTCGAGGCTATCGAGCTGACAAGCCTGTTGCACATAAAGCGCCGATAACAAATGGCCCTGATGGATAGGGTCAAAAGTGCCGCCATAAAAGCCACGTAGTAGGGGCGTAGCCGCTGCCATCGGTTAATCTCCGGCGACCAGCTGCTGCAAAGCAAAAACTTTGGGTACAGGTTTGATAAACAAAGTCACCAGGTGCGCCAGTGCAGTTTCCGGATGGCTTAACTGACCAGATTTAAAACTGCGGTCAAACACCTGCAGTTCCTGCAACAAAAAATGTAACCAGTTTGGCGATAACCGCAGCAACGCCTGCTGATAGAGGGGCTGGCGTTTGGGCCAGATGCCGTGTTTTTTATAAAGCTCGTCGCCGACCTGACCGGCTTGTTGCAGCGCTAATAAAGTCGTGGCTTCTTTTTGCAGCTGCCAGGCGATGATCACAGGTTCAGTGTCCTGTTGTAACAGCCGGTCGAGCCGGTGCAGCGCTTCTTCGCCCTGGCCGGCCAATAAAGCGTCCACCAGCTGAAACACGGTAAAATGTGATTGGTCTGCCAGATATTGCTGCAAAAAAGCGCCATCCAGCCACTGACCAGGCGCAGTCAGTGCCAGCTTTTCCAGTTCTTGCCGTGCCGCCAGTAAGTTACCGGCGGCATGATGTTGCAACAGCTGCAAGGCGTCGGTTTGTAATTTCAGGCCAAGCTGCTGCGCGCGATCTTTCAGCCAGCGCATAAACTGCTGGTCATCAAGCGGGTAAAACTGCACCTGTACGCCTTGCTCAGACAGCGTTTTAAACCAGCTGGTTTTGCTGAATTCACCGCTGTTGCGCGCCGCGTGTAATACCAGGCAGACATCTGGGTGCAGCATCGGCGGGATTTTTTTCAGCTGGTCTTGTTGGGCCGGGGTGATTTTGCTGGTGCCAAGGTCAAGTTCAATCAGCTTGCGGTCGGAAAACAACGACAGGCTGTTAAATTCGCCAAACAGGCTGTCCCAGTCAAGCTGCGCTTCGAGCAGATAACTTTGCCGCTCGGTAAAACCCTGGACGCGTGCCGCAGCGCGGATCTCATCGAGGCTTTCCAGTTTTTGTAAGGGTTCTTCACCAAATACCAGATAAACCGGTGCCAGCTGTTTTTTTAAGCTGGCGCCCAGTTGATTGGCATAGAGTTTCAGCATGGCTTAGAGCCGGCCGAATTGACGGATAATACGGGCAACGGCCTGCGAGCGCAGTTCGGTCAGCATCAGGTCCAGCTCTTTTGATTTCGCCAGTGCGCGGGACGGGTCGTCCTGATAATCGCGGTACAGTTCAATCTGGTAAGGGCGAGGCTCTTGTCCAGGCAATACCAGCTGATAGTTGACCTTGTAAATCAATTCGTATTCGGCGACCTGACCATTCGGGAACAACGACAAAGTGCGACGCTGCAGGCTGTCTGAATCCAGCACAAAAATGGCAGATTTGGCATCGGAGCTATCCAGCAATTTGACCTGATTGCGCTCTAATTGCGCACCCAGTTGCTGCAACAGCTCAGAGTGTTTGTCGCCTTGCAGATATACCGCCGGATATTTTTCCAGCGGTAAAGACCCCCGCAGCTGAAAACCGCAACCGCTGAGCAGCAGGCTCAGCAGCAGCGGTAACAGCAGGGCAGACAGGCGCAGGGCGCGCATCAGCCGACCACCAGACTCAGCAGTTTACCCGGCACGTACACGACTTTTTTCAGCTCGACGCCTTCCAGATAACGCTGAACGTTTTCTTCGGCTTTGGCGAGCGCCAGCACGTCGTCCTGGGTCGCATCAATAGCCACTGTGACTTTGCTGCGCACTTTACCGTTGATTTGCACCACCACCAGCTTGGCATCTTCGACCAGCGCAGATTCATCCACCACAGGCCAGCCGCTACGCTCCAGTTCAGTGGCGTAGCCCAGCGCTTTCCACAGATATTGTGATAAGTGCGGCGTGATCGGGTTCAGCAGTTGCAGTACGGCAATAATGGCTTCGCCGAGCACCGCTTTATCCTGCGCGGTTTCAACTGGCGCTTTTTGCAGCTTGTTCATCAGCTCCATAATGGCGGCGACAGCGGTGTTGAAGGTATAACGCCGGCCGATGTCGTCAGTCACCTTGGCGATAGTTTTATGCAGTTCACGGCGCAGCGCTTTTTGGTCGGCGTTTAATGCCGCTTTGTCGACAGTTTCCACCTGGCCAAAGGTGCTAAATTCATTGACCAAAGTCCAGACGCGGCGCAGGAAACGCAGCGCACCTTCAACGGCAGAATCCTGCCATTCCAGCGTTTGCTCTGGTGGTGAGGTGAACATCATAAACAAACGCACAGTGTCAGCGCCGTATTGGTCGATGACTGTTTGTGGGTCTATGCCGTTGTTTTTTGACTTCGACATTTTGCTCATACCGGCCGATTCAACTTTCTGGCCGTCGGATTTGAGCACTGCACCAATAATACGGCCTTTGTCGTCACGCTCTACAGCGACATCTTGTGGCGAGAACCAGGTTTTGCTGCCGCCTTCGTTGTCACGGTAGAAAGTTTCAGCTAACACCATACCCTGACATAACAGGCGTTTAAACGGCTCGTCTGACTGCACCAGACCGACGTCACGCATCAGCTTGTGGAAAAAGCGTGAGTACAACAAATGCAGGATGGCGTGTTCAATCCCACCGATGTATTGGTCGACCGGCAGCCAGTAGTTGGCTTTGGCCGGGTCCAGCATCATCTCGGTGTTATCCGGGCTGCAGTAACGGGCGTAATACCAGCTGGATTCCATAAAGGTGTCAAAAGTGTCCGTTTCATGGAAAGCGGCTTTGCCTTGATAAGTGGTTTTCGCCCACTCAACGTCGGCTTTGATTGGCGATTTGACGCCATCCATCACCACATCTTCCGGCAAGCGTACCGGCAGCTGGTCGGCAGGCACCGGCACTTGCGTGCCGTCTTCCAGCGTCAGCACCGGGATTGGCGCGCCCCAATAACGTTGGCGCGACACGCCCCAGTCACGTAAGCGGTAATTGACCTTCACCTTGCCAACGCCTTTTTCGACCAGCTTGTCGGAAATAGCTTTAAAAGCTGCTGCGAAATCCAGACCGTCAAATTCGCCGGAATTAATTAACACGCCTTTTTCAGTAAAGGCGGCTTTGCCTAAATCCACCACTGATTCAGAACCGGCAGCTGGCGCGACCACTTGTTTGATTTTCAGGCCGTATTTGGTGGCGAATTCATAGTCGCGCTGGTCATGGCCAGGGACTGCCATTACTGCGCCTGAGCCGTAGTCCATCAACACAAAGTTGGCGACAAAAATCGGCACCTGTTCACCGGTCAGCGGGTGCACGGCGAAGAAACCGGTCGGATGACCTTTTTTCTCCATCGTCGCCATGTCGGCTTCAGCCACTTTGTTGCCTTTACAATCTTCGATAAAGGCAGCCAGCTTGTCGTCCAGCTTGGCGGCTTTTTGCGCCAGCGGGTGCTGCGGCGCAATAGCAACATAAGTCACACCAAATAAGGTGTCAGGCCGGGTGGTGTAAATAGTGAAATCGTAGCTGGAACCACCCAGGCTGAACTTGATTTCGACGCCTTCTGAGCGGCCAATCCAGTTGCGCTGCATGGTTTTGACCTGCTCTGGCCATTCGTCCAGCTGGTCTAAGTCATTGAGTAATTCTTCAGCGTAATCAGTGATTTTGATAAACCACTGGGCTAACTCACGCTGTTCGACCAAAGCGCCTGAACGCCAGCCGCGGCCGTCGATGACCTGCTCGTTCGCCAGCACACACTGGTCCACCGGGTCCCAGTTGACGGTTGCCATTTTTTTGTAGACCAGGCCTTTTTCAAACAGCTTGGTGAAGAACCATTGTTCCCACTTGTAATATTCTGGTTTGCAGGTGGCGATTTCGCGGTCCCAGTCATAACCAAAACCTAAGCGTTTCAGCTGGTTTTTCATGTAGTCGATATTGGCGTAAGTCCATTTGGCCGGCGCTGTTTTATTGGCAATGGCGGCGTTTTCAGCCGGCAGACCAAAAGCATCCCAGCCCATTGGCTGCATCACGTTTTTGCCTTGCATGCGCTGGAAGCGGCTGATCACATCGCCAATGGTGTAGTTACGCACATGGCCCATGTGCAGGCGGCCGCTTGGGTAAGGAAACATCGACAGACAGTAGTATTTTTCTTTGCCTGGCTCTTCAGTCACCTTAAAGGCGTTAGAGTCGGCCCAGTGCTGTTGTAAGGCGGTTTCAATCAGGCGCGGCTCATACGCGGCGGTGGCGGCTGGTGCCTGAGTGCTTTGTTCTGGTGCTTGCATGCGAAGGATCTCAACAGATAAATATCACGAGGGATATTGGCAAAAAAATAAAAGCAATTTGCCGCTAGGATAACGCATTCAGGCCTGTGGCAACAACTGCCACGAAGGCCTGAAAGGGTAGCAAACTGTGCTTTTGCCAATCAACACGGATTATTTGCCAGCCGGCAGTGCTGCCAGCACTTTGCCAACCAGTTCATTCAGTTCAGTGCCGTTACCAATCCAGCGGGTGACTATTAATAAGTCATGTTGTTTATCCAGATAAATTACGTTGCGACCAGCGCCTTCAAAGGTGATGGCGGAAGCGGGCGCTGCCGGCAGTGCTTTTTGGTCAGTATTTAAAAACCAGTTAGCAAAACCATATTGGGCATTGGCCGGGCCGCCGGTGCTTGCCTGCTGAATAAACTCGGGTCTTATCAGTTGCTTGCCGTTCCAGTTGCCGTCTTGTAAAAACAGATAACCAAAGCGGGCTAAGTCCCAGGCGTTGATAAACATGCCACCGCCCCAGTGGCCGCCACCAGACACTGACTGCACCTTTTGGCCGTCCAGTTCTATCCAGCTGTTGTCATAACCAACCCAGCGCCAGGTCGACGACGCACCAATAGGCCGCATAATCTGTTCGTTTAATACTTGTGGCAGCGGTTTGCGCCAGACATATAAAGTCGACAGTGCCAGCAGGTTCATCCGCACATCATTGTATTTGTAATAAGTCCCAGGTGTGTGCAGTGGCCGGTTCGGCCAGTCGGCCGGGGTTTTGCCTTCCGGCCGGTCGGCCCAGTCGGGTTTGCCCCACAAAGTGCCTTGCCAGTCGCTGCTTTGGCGTAATAAATGTTCCCAGCGGATTTGGCTGTTATGTTCGCCCTGATACAAATCAACGCCAGGGGGCATATAAGGCGCGACTTTGTCGTTGAGGTTTTGAATAAGCCCCTGCTGCCAGGCAAGACCAGTCACTGTGGTTAAAAAAGTTTTGCTGATGCTGTGGGTCATATCGACTTTATCGACATCACCCCAGCGCGCGATGACTTTGCCCTGATACACAATCAAACCATTTGCCGCGGCGCGCACACTCATAGGCCCGATGATTTGGTCATAGGGCTCTTTAGCGCCAAAAGTAGTGGCCTGCACCAGCGCCTGATCTTTCGGCGCTTTGTTTTCGCTGGCAATGGCATAGTCCACCGCCTGCTGTAATAAAGTGGCATTCACCTGCAAACTTTGCGGTGTGGCTTCAGCCCATTGGCCGGCTGGCGGGAAATAAGTGTTGGCTGCAACTGGCAATGCAGCGTTCAACAGCAACAAAAGCAGCGTCACTGAGCGGCATTTCAGCTGGCTTTTAGGATGGCTAATAAAATGAAGTTGCATGCGCCTGGCTCCTGACTAAAACCAGCAGCATGTCGGTGTTGGTCCACTCGGGCAACCCGGCTGCGACCAATGCAGCAAATTGACAGGCGAAAAAAAGGAGAGGCAAGCCTCTCCTTTAGATAGGGACTGAATCCAGCGGGGTATTAGAACTTGTAGTTCACGCCCAGCGTCAGACGACGACCCAGAATGTCATAGTGCTCACCTGAGTTATAGGTATTTGGGTTACGCACTGGTTGACGGTCGGCCAGGTTCAGTACGCCGGCACGCACTTGCAGCTCTGGCGTCAGGTTATATTTACCTGTTAAATCCCAGGCAATATAAGAGCCGATGTCGTTGAAGTTATTCACTTCAGGTGTCCAGGAGTTGCGATCCCAGACTGAGCTGTGGATATAAGTAGCGCCTAACACCAGCGACAAATCTTCGTAGCTGTAGTTGGCGTTAAAACGGCCTTTCCAGCGGAATGTGTCATAAGTGCCCGCATACTTGCGGTCATCACCAGCACGACCTGTAGTGTTTTGATCCCATTTCTCGGTATAAGTGGCGATTAAACGCAGGTCTAATGCACCGTAACCGTTCAGGTCAAACTTATAGTTGGTCTCGATATCGTAACCAGCCAGTTCCGCAGATGCCGAGTTCACCGGCTTCACGAAGTAGTTGGTGATATCACGGGTCACAGCGTCACGGGTAAACAGTGAACAATACGGGTTATCCAGGCTGTCTAACTGATAACAGAAGTTCACCACGTTTTGCGCCGTGTGGCTTTCGATCATGTCAGCAATTTTGAATGACCAGTAGTCGACAGTCAGGCTGAAACCATCCAGGTAAGACGGCGTATAGATAAAGCCGGCAGTGATGTCGTAGGCGCGTTCGCTGTTCAGATCAGTGTTACCAATGATGAAACCTGGTTTAGTGCCGCCATTGACCCAGGCCGGAGTTGGTGACCAGCCTTGTGGCATGCCATCCGCGCGGCAGTTTTTCTCGACGTTGGCTTTATATACACCAGCGCTGTCAATGCGCAGTTGCTGGCATGGATCTGTCAGCGAACTGAAGGTCTGGCCTGGCGGGTTGTACAATTCACCAATGTTCGGTGCCCGCACTGACTTCGAGCGGTTTAAACGCAGTTTCAGGTCGTCATTGATGGTGTAGTTCAGACTGATTTTCCAGGCATTTTCGCTGCCGGTGGTGCTGTAGTCCATGGCGCGGAATGCTGTTTCCAGCGTCAGGTCTTTGACATAAGCCAGGTCAGCCAATAACGGGATCGAGAATTCAGCAGAAGCTTCGCGCACTGAGAATTCACCGGACAATGGTGACGACTGGTTGTTAAATAAAGCACCTGAACGCATGGCCGGATCTGGCAGTGATGATGAACGTTCTTTACGGTATTCAGCACTAAAAGCAGAGCTGACAATACCGGCTGGCAGTTCATAAATATCACCGGTCACCGTGAAACCAGCAACATCCTGATCCAGCGTCGCATCACGCATCGCATCAGTGCGGACCCAATCCAGCGCCGCTTGCGAAGCCATCCCCGAACCGTAAATATTCAGTGGCACACAACCTTGCGCACGCATCGCGGTATCTTTACAGACGATATTGCCATTGCCATCACGGGTGGCCTGGATCGCCGCATAGAAACGGTCTTCCAGCATTTCACCAAACCATTTTGAGTTGGCATCAACATGGCCTTTCTGGGCGTAAGCTTCATAGCCCCAGGTGTCTGTTAACAGACCTTCCAGACCAATAGCAGCGCGCGCCAGCGTCCGGTTCTGGTCGTATTTACGGTTGCCGAAAATATCGGCCAGGTAAGTGTTCTGAATCGATGACGTGACTTTATTGTCAGCAAAGAACTTGCGTGCGCTGTCGGTCAGCATCGGGTTCAGTGGGTCAATACCATTGGCGCCGCTTAACACGAAAAATGCCGGCGAGCTTTCACCAAAGGCTTTGGTGTTGGAATAAGTTGATTCGAAAGTGAACCGGTGATCATCGTTAATTTGATAACCGTAGTTCATATTCAGGTTGATACGTTCCAGCGGGGTACGCAGATAGGTATGGTCCAGCGTGTTATAACCATCACCTGGTGCGCCGTCGGCTGACAAATAACGGCTGTTGTTGGTACTGCCCGCCACAAATGGATAAGCGGTGCCGCCGTTCATATCAAATGGACGCACTGAGCCGTCATTGGCGAATACGTAGTTTTTACCGCCGACCGCGAAAGTACCGGTTTTGCCGTAGTTGGTCAGAATTGGGTTACCGGTTTTTTCCCACAGGATACGTCCCGGGATGCCGTCAGTACCTGTCTTATTGTCAGGGTTGTCGATCATGATCAGGCCATCACGGATAAAATCACGCTGGCTGCCGCGGATCTGCGACTGTTCTGAGTAGGTCAGGTTGGCAATAAAATCAGATTTGCCTTCGCTGTTACCAAAAGTCAGGCTGTAAAAGTCTTCTTCACCGCCATCTTGCTGTGGCCGGCTGGTTGCTACGTCGACTTCAAAACCGTTAAAGGATTTTTTCGTGATGATGTTCACCACACCAGCAACGGCGTCGGAACCATAAACTGCAGATGCGCCACCGGTTGAAACTTCGATCCGCTCAACCATCGCTGTTGGGATGTTGTTCAGGTCGACCGCACTATTGCCTGGGTTCGAGCCAACAAAACGACGGCCGTTTACCAACACCAGGGTACGGTTCGTGCCAAGACCACGCAGCGCCGTGTTATTCAGGCCTGAAGCGAAAATGGTGTTGTTGGTGGTTTCCGGTGACAGACCTGTCACCGCGTTTGGCATATCGTTCAGCAGCTCACCCACGTTGGTGACACCAGCGTCAACGATGGAGTCGCCGGTAATGACGGTGACCGGTGTTGGCGACAATTCGCCAATCCGTTTGATTTTTGAACCTGTGACTTCGATACGTTCTACTTTGTCGTCGGTCTTGGTTTCCTGAGCCTGTGCCTGGCTAACCAGACCCAGACTTAAAGCGATTTGTACTGCAATCGCCAGTTTATTATTTTGGTACATCCTGGAATTCCTCTTAGTGACTTGTTCGCTGCAACACCCTTCACGTCATGATCGCAGGGAGAAAGGTTGTTTTCATAAAATGGGTACGGGTGCTGCAGCGCGCACAAACTAATCAGTCGGGATTTTTGGCACAATCAAATTGCGATGACTTCACAGAAAAACCACATTGATGGGCATAATCGGTACAATAAATATACAAAATACATACGGCTGCTTTGTCTTGCGGTAGCAGTCCATGGTGGCAGCCTTAACCAGCAGCTTTGACTGACAACGGAGGGGTAGAGTGGGAAGTCCGGCGCTATACTGAGACCAACAGTCCCGCGTCTATGAGGTGCTTATGCCTGAGTTGCTACACAAATACCGGCAATGGTTACAGCAGCTGGAATCATCGCTGCAGAGCCATCTGGACCCGGCCGTCAGGCCCGTCGTCGAAGTGGCGGACACGCTGGCAGCTTATCTGAAGGCTGGCCGTGACCTGACCGCTTATGAGTCCCAGCTATTTATCGAAACCTTTTTTCGCCAGCAACAGCAGCCGCAACCGCCGTCGATCTGGCCTGAAACTTTATGGCAGGCTCTGGCGCAGGTTACTGACAAAACCCAGGTGGAATGGCAGGAGCTGGAGCAGGATTTGTCGCATCAGGGCTTGTATTTACAGGGCGAAACGGTGGGGATGGGGCTTTATGTCTGCCGGCAATGCGGCGAGGCGCTGCATTACAATCATCCGGCTGAACTGTTGCCATGCCCGGCCTGCGGTGGGGGGCATTTTTTACGCCGTGGCCTGCCGGTCTGAATGCGTTTCTGCAGAGTTTTGCACAGATAAATTTTTCGGCAGGCTGCTGATTTTGTTAGTATGCCTGTATCCGTAGTGAAGGAATTTCTGGCATGACGCAAATTGCAGTAAACAAAGCTGCCGAGGCAAAACTTCAGGCACTGGCCCTACAGGCGGCGCAGCTGTCCCCGCAGCTGGATGAAGCGCAAATCAAAGATGCGCTGGATGTTGCCGGCTACAGCAGTACTTTTATCGGTCAGGACCGCGCTAAAGCAGCACTGGGCTTTGCTATCGGCATGGATATGCCGGGTTATAACCTCTATGTGATGGGTGAGCCGGCGCTCGGGCGTTTCACCTTAGTGCAGGATATTCTGCAGCAAGCCGCCAGCGAAAAAGAAACACCGGATGACTGGTGTTATTTAAATAATTTTGATGATGAGCGCACGCCGCAAACCTTACGGCTATTGCCGGGGGAAGGCCGGGTGCTGGTGAAAAAACTCGAAGCGCTCATCGACGAGTTGCTCGACACTTTCCCGGCTGCTTTTGATAACCCCGGTTATCAGCGCCGCAAAAAAGCCATTCACGCCGCCTTTGATAACAAATACGAAGCCGCGATTGCGCTGGTCGAGCGCAAAGCGCTGGAAAAACAAGTGGTGCTGTATGAAGAAAATGGCGCTGTCAGTTTTTCACCGGTGGTGGACGGCAAACCGCTGGATGATGCTGAGTTTGCCAACCTCGCAGATGACAAACGGCAATTTTTCTACGAGCTGGTCAGTGAACTTGAAACCATCCTGAACGAGCAGTTGCTGGAACTGCCGCAATGGAAACGTGAACTGTCAGAGAACTTACGTACGCTGCGCCGCGAAACTATCGAACAGGCCATCAAGCCGCTGCTCAAACAGCTGGAACATGATTACGCCACTGAATTGGGTATCTTGCGTTATTTACGTGAAATGCGGCCTGAGCTGGTCAAAGCCGTGCTGGAATTATTGCCAGAGGAACTTGAAAGCGACAAAGCCGAAGAGCTGGATATCCGCGGTATTTTTATCAATGATTTTGTGCCGAACGTGCTGGTGCATCATGAATCTATGTCCGGCGCACCTATTGTGTTTGAAGCCAACCCCAGCTACGGCAATATTTTTGGCCGGGTGGAGTACAGTTCAGCGCAAGGTTCTTTGTATACCAACTACCGGATGATCCGCGCCGGCGCGTTGCATAAAGCCAATGGCGGTTATCTGATCCTCGATGCTGACCGCTTGCTGACACAACCGCAGGTGTGGGATGCGCTGAAGCTTGCCCTGAAAGCGGGCGAAGTGTCGATTGATACCTTAAGCGAACATGCGGTCACTAACTCCACCATTATCACACCCAAAGCCATTCCGCTCAGTGTCAAAATTGTGCTGCTCGGTTCGCGTGATTTGTATTATCTGGTGCAGGATGTGGACGACGAATTTAACGAACTGTTTCGCGTGCTGGCCGATTTTGAGAATTATCTGCCACTGAACGACCAGACCATTAAATATATGTCGCTGCAGCTGCAGGACCAAATTCAGCAACTAGAAGCAGGGCCGCTGACTGTCTGTGGCCTCAAGCAGCTGTTGTTATTCAGTTTCCGCCAGGCTGAGCATCAGAAGAAGTTATCCGCCCGCTTTGCCGATGTGCTGGAACTGGTGCGTGAAGCCTGTTTTTATGCCAATCAGGCCGGCGACACTGAACTGACTGGCGCTCATGTACAGCAGGCGCTCGCTGGCAAACAATACCGTACCGGCCGCATCAGCGAATCCTTCCTCGAAGACATTCAGGAAGGCCAGATTTTGATTGATTCTGACGGCTGGGCTGTCGGTAAAATCAACGGCCTGACGGTGCTGGAAATTGGCGATACTGCGTTCGGTACGCCGGCGCGCATCAGTGCCACTGTCTATCCGGGTTCCAGCGGTGTGACCGATATCGAACGTGAAGTGGAACTGGGCAAAGCCATTCACTCCAAAGGCGTGATGTTGCTGACCGGGTATCTGGGCGCTAAATATGCCCAGCAATTTCCGCTGACGCTGTCGGCCAATATTGCCATGGAGCAGTCTTATGGCCTGATTGATGGCGACAGCGCGTCGCTCGCCGAAGTGCTGGCGCTGATTTCTGCCATCTGCGGTGTGCCGCTGCGCCAGGATCTGGCTATCACCGGCTCCATCAACCAACATGGTCAGGTGCAGGCCATTGGCGGCGTCAATGAAAAAATCGAAGGCTTTTTTAAGTTATGCCAGTCGCGTGGCCTGACCGGCCAACAAGGTGTCGTGATCCCGGCCAGCAATTTATTGCACCTGGTGCTGCATCAGGAAGTCATTTCGGCAGTGGCTGCCGGGCAGTTCCATATCTACACCGTGCGCACTGTGGATGAAGCGCTGGAGCTGCTGACTGGTCTGTGCGCTGGCGAGCGCAATCACAAAGGCCAATACCCGAAAAAAACCTTAAACGCGCTGACGATGCAAAAACTGGCTGCCATTGCTGAACTGGTCAATGGCGGCGCTGAGGAAGAATAAATGTTAAAAAAAGTGGTACTGCTGGCGGGCTTGCTGGCATTAAGTGGTTGTTCGACGGCCTATTATGCGGCGATGGAAAAAGTCGGCATTCATAAACGCGACATCCTGATTGACCGGGTTGAAGAGGCGCGTGACGCGCAAATTGAGGGCCAGCAGGAATTTAAAGATGCGCTCGATCAGTTGTCCCAGCTGATTGGTTTTCATGGCGGCGATCTGCAAGGCCGCTATGAAGCGCTGAATAGCCAATACGAAGACAGTAAAAAAGCGGCGGCTGAAGTCAGTGCCCGCATCAACAAAGTCGAGTTGGTGGCTTTTGATCTGTTCAACGAATGGGATGATGAATTAAAGCAATATCAGAACAAAAAACTGCGCGCCGAGAGCAAACAAAAGCTGCTTGATACCAAACGCCAGTTTGATGCACTGGTTAAAGTGATGCGCCGCGCCGAGAGTAAAATGCCACCAGTGTTGCGGGTATTGCAGGATAATGTATTGTATTTAAAACATAATCTGAATGCGAAAGCGGTAGGGGCCATCTCGGGTGAATTTTCTGTGTTACAGCAGGATGTGGACCGGCTGGTGCTGGATATGAACCGGGCTATTGCCGATTCGAATCAGTTTATTGCCACTATCAAACAGCAATAATACTTGCAGAACAAGGACTGGGCATGACACAAAAAGCAGTTGTTGAAGCGATTTACCGGCTGGAACCAGGCTGTCTGGGGCCGGACGGCGCGCAATATATCACTGAGTTTTGCCAGTTTGCCCAGCCATTGGTCAGTAGTCATGCCCCGGTATTTATGCAATGGGTACTGACCCCAAGATTTGATAAGTCTTTGCCTGAATTACAGTTTTCGCTGGGTGGCCGGCTATTAAGCGAAGCACAGGCTGAGCGCTTGTGCAGCAGCTATCAGACCGACGCCGACACGCTGGTCGAAGAGTTAAATCATCACCTGATGTTGCTGATTGACCAGTATTTTGGTCGCTGGTAGCAGACTTCAGAAAGCCTTCAGTTTTTTCAGGTAGATTTTTCAGACAGCTTTTTTAAATAGCTTTGTGCTAACGCAAAGTCAGTGTGAAAAAACTGACGCATGCTGTTGTTTGTCACTTTTTACGGAGCGAATCGATGAGTAATTCCCGTTATTCTTTACCGACTATTGCACTGCACTGGTTAACTTTTCTGCTTATTATTGCCGTCTACGTCACGATGGAATTTCGTAGCAGCTTTGAGCGCGGCAGCCCGGAGCGTGAACTGATGAAAACTGTGCATTATATGCTGGGCCTGACCGTATTATTGCTGACCGTCGCCCGCATCTGGTTCCGCAGCCGTCAGCCCTATCCGGCGATCGAGCCACAACCGCCGGTCTGGCAGCACAAACTGGCGGCATTAGTGCATCTGGCGCTCTACGCAATGCTGATCGGCTTGCCATTGTTGGGGTGGTTGATTTTATCGGCCGAAGGCAAAGTGATCCCATTCTGGGGGTTGGAATTGCCGGCGCTGATCGCGCCAAATGAGGAACTTGCCGGCAGCTTTGAAGACTTACATGAATTGATTGCAGACGCCGGTTATGCGCTGATTGGTATTCATGCCTTAGCGGCGATTTATCATCATCATATCGTCAAAGACAATACGTTATTGCGGATGAAACGGAAGTAAGAAAAAGCAGCGCTGTGGTCTTTAGTATATAAACACTGTTGATGACCAGAGCGCTGCCGGGAACTGCAAAAACTGTTATGAGCTGGCGGGTTCTACCGCCATCAGCTTGCCATCCTGTAATAACATCCGGCCTGTGGGTTTTTGGCTCACTTGCGTGGTTTTCAGCTCGCCATCGTGCAGATAACGCACTTCATAACCGATAGTTTTCTCGACGGTCTTTTGCACCGTTTTGCACACTTGCTGTTCCTGATAGCTGACATCTTTACGCTGCATGTCTTCCTGCACTTGTTTACCGGCATAACCACCAGCCGCAGCACCAGCCACTGTCGCTAGCTTTTTACCGGAACCGCCACCAACCTGATTACCCAACACGCCGCCAACCACTGCACCAATCACAGTACCGGCAATTTCGTGCTGGTCTTCAACCGGGGCGGTTTTAGCGATTTTTTTGGTGGTGCATTGTTGTTGTGGTTCGGTACTGGTTTCGGTCAGGGCTTTGCTGCCGACGATCTCAACCCACTGTGGCTGGCTGTCTTTTTGGCTGTTGTAATTGGTGGCTACTGCGCCTAATGCGGTAATAGCGGCAGCGCCTAACATAGACCCAATCATCATCATCTTGCTCATAGTATTCTCCGAAAAGTCCGACTGACTTGGCCGCAGACTAACCGGCTGAAACTGGATGGAAGCTGAATAAAACAAGAAGCCGCTAATTTAGCGGCTTCATTGGTCCATGTGCTGGCGATGAGGCTCAGAAATGCGGTTCGATGCGGTCTTTTGGTGCTGTAGTTGCCTCAGACTGATCTGCCGCAACTGTGGCCTCAGCCGTTTTGACCGAAACGTCCACTGTCGCTGTGGGGGCTACGGATTGAGTTGGTGCTTTGCTGCTAGCACTGGCTTGCAGCTGACGCTGGCGCCAGAACCACAGTGCCGCTGCGAACAGGCACAGCAGGTACAGCGGCCAGTCGCCCAGTAAACTATAGAGCGTGCGGCCTTGCGTTAACGGCACATCCAGCGTCAGCACACCATCCTGAAATTGCGGCAGCTGGCCTAAGACCTTGCCGTCAGCGTCAATCGCCGCTGTCACACCATTGTTGGTGGCGCGCAGCAGTGGCCGGCCAAATTCCAGTGCACGCATTCTGGCAATTTCCAGATGCTGCCATGGACCGTGCGAATCACCAAACCAGGCGTCATTACTGACGGTCAGTAATAAGTCGGTGTCAGCGCTGAAATTGGCGCGGATTTGGCGCGGAAAAGCGATTTCAAAACACAACGCCGCCAGCAGCTGATAACCCTTGGCCTGCAGATTCGGTTGTTGCCACTCGCCCCGGGCGAAAGAGCTGTTGGGTAAATCAAAGAACGGTGCGATATCCCGCAGCAGCCGCTCAAAAGGTACAAATTCGCCAATCGGCAGCAGGTGATGTTTCTGATAGCGGTTGTGGGTTTCATAATGATAAATCTGACTTTTCACGCCGGTATCGCCAAGTACAATCATGCCGTTGTAGGCATCGCCGTTGCGTTTTACATCCAGAATGCCACTGATGACGGCAGACTGATTTTCTGCTGCCAGCATATCGAGGTTAAACAGATAAGCCTGGGCATCCGGTTCCAGCTGCGGGATAGCCGCTTCCGGCCAAATCACTAACCGGTTGGCGAGTTGTGGCCGCGTCAGTTGCATGTACTTTTTCATTGTCGGCAGTTCTTGCTCTGGTGCCCAGCGCAGTTCCTGACGGATATTGCCCTGTACCAGCGCGACACTGGCCTCTGCACCCGTTGGCTGCCAGCCTTTTAATCCAGTAAGCAATGGCGCCAGTGCCAGCAATAACACGGCAACGGCGAGCTGGGCCTGGTCGCTGCGTTGAAGCAGGTTGTTTGGATTGTCGGGCGGATTCAAACTACTGCGTTTGCGTGACAGGCGAAAAAAAGCAGCAAAGCTGCCGGCCGCGAATAACAGGATAAAAGTGATACCGGTTTCACCAATAAGTGGGGCGTAACTGCTGAGCCAGCCATCGGTCTGGCTGTAGCCCACTGATAACCATGGAAAACCAGTAAAGAGCCAGGAGCGCAGATTTTCGGCAAAGGTCCAGCAAATAGCCAGCAGCAATGGCCAAAAGCTGGCTTGGCCTTTGGCCAGGCGTGCCGCCAGATAAGCAGCCAGCGCCGGAAACAACGACAGATAAGCTACCAGCAGCGCCATAATGCCGAGACTGGCAATCAGCGGCATGCCGCCAAAAGTGGCGATACTGACATGCACCCAGCTGACGCCAAGGCCAAACCAGCCAAGGCCATAACAATACGCCAGCCAGGCGGCCTGCGCCGGGCTTTGGCTCTGACGCAGTGCCACCGCCAGAATGGTCAGGGTCAGCAGCGGCAGCGCATGCCAGTCATAAGGCGCAAAAGCAAAGGTATTGAGGAGACCTGCGCCGATGAGCAGCAGGCTCATCAGCCCGGTCCGGGCAGAGATTCTGAATTGCACTGAATTTATCCTGCGGCGCCAGCGCGGCTGCCGTTATTCATCATTGGTACTGTCGGTTTTGGGTTTAATTACTTGTAGCTGCACCAGCCGGCGGCTATTGGCTTTATTGACTTTAAACGTCAGACCGCCGAGGTTGATACTTTCGCCTTTCACCGGCATATGGCCAAAGGCGTGCAGCACAATACCGCCGATGGTGCTGGCTTCTGCCTCATCAAAACCGGTGGCAAAAGCTTCGTTAAATTCATCCAGTGGCGTCAAGGCACTGACTAAATACACATGACTGCCGAGTTTGCGGATGTCTGAACCTTCCACTTCGTCATGCTCGTCGTCAATTTCACCGACGATTTGCTCGAGGATATCTTCAATAGTGATAAGACCCGACACGCCACCATATTCGTCGACGACGATGGCCATATGATAACGCTGCTGGCGAAAGTCTTTCAGCAGTGCATCAACTCTTTTACTTTCCGGAATAATCACCGCCGGGCGCAGTAAATCGCGCAATTGCCATTCGGTCTGCGGTTTTAACGCGTATTGCAGGATGTCTTTGACAATCAGAATGCCTTCGATGTGGTCTTTGTCTTCATTGACCACCGGATAACGGCTGTGATTGTTTTCGAGCAAAATTGGCAGATATTCTTCCAGCGGCTGGTCGATATCAATAGTGGCCATTTGTGAGCGCGGCACCATGATGTCGCGGGCGCGCATTTTGGAGATCGCCAACACCCCCTGCAACATGCCTTTGGTGTCGGTGTCGATAAGCAGCCTGGTGTTGGCCTCAGTAATAATGGCTTCTAAATCAGTCAGGTCTTGGGGTTCTGCAGTAAAAATCGCGGCAATGCGTTCTAACCAGGATTTCGCGGCAGAACCGCGACCCGAGTGTGGATTGTCGTCACTCATGACTTCAGATCAGCTCCATGTTCAGTCAATCAGATAAGGATTGGGAAAACCAAGGTCGTGCAGGATTTGGATCTCTTCGGCTTCCATTTCCTCGGCATCAGCTTCATTTATATGGTCAAAGCCCAGCAAATGCAAGCTGCCATGCACTACCATATGCGCCCAATGCGCCTGCAGTGTCTTACCTTGTTCGGCTGCTTCACGCGCCACGACTTGGGCACAAATCACTAAATCACCGAGCAGTGGCAATTCAATGCCGGGCGGGCACTGAAACGGAAAACTCAGCACGTTAGTTGGTTTGTCTTTTTCCCGATAATCAAAGTTCAACTGCTGACTTTCCGCTTCATCAACAATCCGGATGGTCACTTCCGCATCGGCCTGAAAAGGTGTTACTGCGGCGTCCAGCACCCGTTGCAGTTCGGCTTCGGTTGGTAAATCGGTCGCCGTGCTGGCTTGCTGTAAATCCAGAATAATCGCCATTTATACCTCTTTTGTGCGCCGGCGCGTTGGTTTGGCGGCAGAGACTGTCGGCGTTTCAGCGGTTGTTTCCGCGTTTTGCTGCAGCTGGACTTGCGATGTCGCTAAGGCCTGTTCGGCGGCGCGCGCTGCAGCTTTGGCTTCTGCCGCTGCTTTTTCGTGTGCTTCATAGGCCATGACAATTTTTTGCACGACCGGATGGCGCACCACGTCTTTGGCGGTGAAATAATTAAAACTGAGCGCATCGACCTGCGATAACACATCAATGGCGTGCTTCAGGCCAGAATATTGACCACGTGGCAAATCGACCTGGGTCACGTCACCGGTGATCACCGCTTTAGAATTAAAACCAATCCGGGTCAGGAACATTTTCATCTGTTCGACCGTGGTGTTCTGGCTTTCATCGAGAATGATAAAGGCGTCGCTTAAGGTGCGGCCACGCATAAAGGCCAGCGGCGCGATTTCGATGGTGCCACGTTCTAAGTATTTTTCGACCTTTTCAAAACCGAGCATATCAAACAAAGCGTCGTATAAAGGCCGCAGGTAAGGGTCGACTTTTTGCGTCAGGTCGCCGGGTAAAAAGCCTAGCTTTTCACCGGCTTCGACGGCAGGGCGGGTCAGCACAATACGCCGGACTTGCTGTTTTTCAAGCGCATCGACGGCGCAGGCCACCGCCAGATAAGTTTTGCCGGTACCGGCCGGGCCAATACCAAAAGTCACATCATGGGTCAGCACATTGGCAACATAGCGGCTTTGATTGGCATTGCGGCCTTTAATCAACCCTTTTTTGGTTTTAATGCTGACTTCCTGCGTGCCGGCATCGACGCTGACCAGCGAACTTGGGTTTTCAATGCTGCTAAGCGCCAGATGCACCTGTTCCGGGGTCAGCGGCTGTAATTTACCGGCCGCAGTGACGGTATCCAGATATAAACTTTCCAATAACTGGCGCACCAATGGCAGTTGTTCCGTCAGGCCGAGTAAACGGAATTTGTCTTCGCGGTTTTGAATTTGTACGCGGAAACGGCGCTCAATCTGGTGCAGGTGGTCATCAAAAGGCCCACATAACAGCGCGAGGCGTTGATGATCGGCCGGGGATAAGTTGAATTCGAGGCTACTGATTGGGTTGTCCAAATGTCCTTCTCTCATCAGATAAAACAAGTCCGGCAGAAAACCGGACTTGCTGGGGAAAACTCAAGACTGCCGCATTTATGCCTTTGGATCAAGGCTGATAAGTGGCCACACCTAAGGCATCCGGCGCGATATCCGGCGCCGTATCCGGCTTTTGCTGGCGCGCCATAATCTGTTGCGGCGATATTTCACGGCGCAGTCCCATTTCGGCTTCAGTACGAACCACGACACCTTTCAGTGAGTTGGTGAATACATCGGTAATGCGCACGTCGACAAATTGGCCAATCATATCAGGCGTACCTTCGAAATTCACCACCCGGTTGTTTTCGGTCCGGCCGGTCAGTTCCATCAAATCTTTTTTCGACGGGCCTTCAACCAGAATGCGTTGTTCAGTGCCGAGCATGCCACGGGCGATTTGCAACGATTGCTGATTGATGCGGTCCTGCAGAATATACAAACGCTGTTTTTTCTCTTCTTCCGGCACGTCATCCGGCAGATCGGCCGCTGGCGTGCCCGGCCGCGCGCTGTAAATAAAGCTGAAGCTCATATCAAAACCGATGCTGCTGATGAGCTCCATGGTCTGGGCAAAATCTTCAGCAGTTTCACCCGGGAAGCCAATGATAAAGTCAGACGACATCGAAAGATTAGGCCGGATCTTTTTCAGTTTGCGGATCTTGGCTTTGTATTCCAGCGCAGTGTGATTGCGTTTCATCAACGTTAGAATGCGGTCGGCGCCGCTTTGCACCGGCAAATGCAGGTGATCAACCAGTTCCGGTATGTCGCGGTAAACTTCGATAATATCGTCGGTAAATTCCACCGGATGTGAGGTGGTGTAACGAATGCGGTCGATGCCGTCGATGGCAGCAACTAAACGCAATAATTCGGAGAAATGGCAGATTTGGCCGTCATGGGTTTCGCCGCGGTAGGCGTTGACGTTCTGACCCAGCAGGTTGACTTCACGCACGCCTTGCTCAGCGAGTTGGGCGATTTCCAGTAACACGTCATCCAGTGGACGGCTGACTTCTTCGCCGCGGGTGTAGGGCACCACACAGAAAGTACAGTATTTTGAACAGCCTTCCATAATAGACACAAAAGCGCTCGGGCCTTCGGCTTTAGGCTCTGGTAGACGGTCAAATTTTTCGATTTCAGGGAAAGAGACGTCAACGACGGGCGAGCGGTCGCCGCGCACGGCGTTGATCATTTCCGGCAGGCGATGCAGCGTTTGCGGACCAAACACGATGTCGACATAAGGCGCGCGTTCGCGGATGGCTGCACCTTCCTGCGAGGCAACACAACCGCCAACACCAATGATTAAGTTCGGGTTTTTCTTTTTCAGCGGACGCCAGCGGCCCAGTTGGTGGAAGACTTTTTCCTGGGCTTTTTCGCGGATAGAGCAAGTGTTTAACAAGATCACATCAGCATCTTCAGCTTCTTCAGTCAGGGTAAAGCCATGAGTGGCATCCAATAAGTCAGCCATTTTTGATGAATCGTATTCGTTCATCTGGCAGCCCCAGGTTTTGATGTGCAGCTTTTTACTCATGGTCAGAATTTGCCTGTAACAGTCGGACGGAAAAATGGCGCGTATTTTAACTGACACCCTGCGCAAGTACCAGTGTTGTGCAGCCAAATCCTGCAACGGCGTGGCCAAAACGGGTCAGTTTTGTAAATTTTGCTGTCAGTTCAATCGCTTCAGAATACTGGTCTACACTTGTGAAAAGTTGTAAAGCCAGAGCGGAGTGAATAAATGAAAAAAATCCTGTTGGTGCCACTGGCACTGTTAAGTCTGTCAGTGGCAGCAGAAATCGCTGTAGTCGTGCATCCTTCCAATGCTGCTGCGTTAAACCCCGAAGCGATAGCGCAGATTTATCTTGGTCGCAGCAAAAGCTTCCCGGACGGTAAAGCGGCCTTACCTTTAGGTCAGCCGGAGGGCAGTTCTACTACTGAAATGTTTAACCAGAAGGTGCTGAATAAATCCGGCAGTCAAATTAAAGCATATTGGTCCAAGCTGGTGTTCACCGGCAAAGGTACGCCGCCAAAAGAAATCAGCAGCGACGCTGAAATGCTCGAGTTGGTCAGCCAGAACCCCAGCGTGATTGGCTACATCGACAAGGCCGCCGTCACTGACAAAGTCAAAGTGCTGGCCACATTCTAATCAAAGGCGCATCGCAGCGACGCCACAGCAGCGCTAAATCAGGCGCTGCCGGCTGGTGACATAACCGGCGTAAAAGATAATCAGCACGCCGGCAAACCACGCCATCGTCACCGGTTCCTGCCAGAATAGGTAACCAAACAGACCGGCAAAGATCACACTGCTATAGGTCCACATGCCGATATCGCTGGCTGGTGCCAGCGCATAAGCCCGCGTCATTGCCATTTGGCCGGCCGCCGCCAACAGGCCCATGCCGGCAAAAGCCCACCAGGCGATAGCCGGTAGCGGATGCCAGTCAAAAGGCACTGGAATAAAAGAAATGATGGCGGTCAGCAACGAAAAATAAAACACAATACGGGCCGCCGGTTCTGTGTCGGACATATAGCGGATCGTGGTTTTAGTCACAGCCACCAGCACTGCCGAGAGTAATCCAATCGCCAGCATCAGCCAGTTGCCCGGGCCTTCGTTCAGCGGAATGGCAATAAACACGCCGATAAACCCGAGCAAAATGGCAAACAGCGTCAGTTTGCTTGGTCGTTCATTGAGCCAGAACCTGGCAATAATCGGCACGACAAAAGGCGACAGCAACAGCACCAGCATGGCCTGGGCCAGAGGTAACTGGCTGATGATATAGAAAAAACAATACATTGAGATGATGCCGGTGCTGGCCCGGCTTAAGTGCAGATACCAACGTTTGGTTTTGAGAATCTGCGCACCTTGCAGATAAATCCACGGCAGCATCACCAGCAAAGCAAAAAAATTGCGGAAAAACACCACCTGGACCTGACTTGCCGAATCACTGGTCAGTTTGACCAAAGCGCCAATGCCGGCAAAACAGGCTTCGGCCAGTAATAACAAGGCCGCAGCCAGATACAAACGGGAAACAGGCACCATCGACTCCGGTACAGGCGCTAGGACGGCATAGTTTAATGCTGTTGCAGGCTTTGCAGCAATTGCGCTGCGGCCATTGGTTTGCCAAACAGATAACCCTGGATCAAATGACAGCCGCGCTGACTGAAAAACGCCAGCTGTTGTTCGGTTTCGACACCCTCAGCGATGCAATACATGCCAAGGCTGCTGGCCATACTGAGCATTGCATCGATGATGGTTTCATCGTTGCGGTCGATGCCGATGTCTTTGACAAAACTCCGGTCGATTTTGATGCCGTCGATCGGCAGTTCTTTGAGGTACTTCAGTGAAGAATATCCAGTGCCAAAATCATCCAGCGCCAGCTGCACGCCGAGTTCACTCAGAGCCAGCATAGTGGCAATGGCACTGTGGTGGTCCTGCATCAGCGCGCTTTCGGTCACTTCAAACCGCAAACAGTTGGCGGGCAGTTGGTATTGCGCCAGCAAAGCCGCGGTCTCCAGCGCCAGATTTTGCTGCTCCAGATGACGGGGGGATAAATTGACCGACACATATAACGGATAGCCGGCCCGATGCCATTGTTGTAAGTCGGCCAGTGCGCGCACCAGCAGGGCTTGAGTCATCGGCACTATCAGCCGCAGATCTTCAGCCAGCGGGATAAAATCGTTCGGCGGTACCAGCCGGTCTGCATCCTGCCAGCGCATCAGCACTTCCACCCCGACAATTTTTCGCTGCAGGCTGTCATAAATCGGCTGATAATAATTAAGGAATTCATTGTGTTGCCACGCGCTTCTGAGCCGGGTTTCCCGCGCCAGCTGCATCTGGGCTTTGTCGTTCATTTCCTGAATGAAAAACTGGAAGTTGTTGCGCCCCAAATCTTTGGCGTGATACATCGCCACATCGGCGTGTTTCAGTAATTCAGTGGCGTCGGCGGCGTCTTCGGGGTAGACCGCAATGCCTATACTGGGCGAAACGCTGACGGAGTGCCCGCCCAATGACATAGGTTCAGCGATGGATTTCAGCATTTTACGCGCGACATGGCTGATATTGTCGTCATTTTTATAGCTTTCCAGCAAGACAACAAATTCGTCCCCGCCAAGGCGCGCGACAGTGTCGGTCAGCCGTAAAATCGACGTCAGGCGTTTCGCAACTTGTTTCAGCAACATATCGCCGATGTCATGGCCGAGACTGTCGTTGATTTGTTTAAACCGGTCCAAATCGATAAAACAGAGCGCCAGCGAGCGTTTTTCCCGTTTTGCTGTTTCGATGCCGTGCAGAATGCGGTCCATCAGCAAAGCGCGGTTGGGCAGACCGGTTAATGCGTCATAATTGGCCAGGTAACGCAAGTCGTCTTCGGCTTGTTTTTGCGCTGTGATATCAGTAAATACTAAGACATAAAAATCAACGCCGTTTTCATCGCCTACTGCACTGATGTTCAGCAAAGTAGGGCGCTCAGTGCCATCCGGGCTTAGCACTATTTCTTCACCCTGCCAGTGTTGGTTGGCCGTCATGCCGCTTAACAAGCGGGTATAAAAACGCCGGCGCGACAAGCTAATGCCAAGTTCATGCACCCGTGGGTTGGACAGATAATCATCCATATTGCCAAACACGTCGGCAAACGACTGATTGGCGGCCAGCACCCGTTGTTCCGGGTCCAGTAATACCACCCAGTCGCGGGTTTGCTGGAAGGCTTCACCAAATAAACGGGCTTTTTCTTTGGTGGCGCGGGTTTCAGTCATATTGCTGTAGGTGCCGATGACCCGCAGCGCTTTGTCGCCCTGAGTTTCCGTCACTTTACCGATATCGCGGAACCACAGCCAGCTGCCGTTTTTATGCTGCATGCGGAAGGTAAAATCAAAACTGCGTTCCGGTACGGCAATAAAACGTTGCCAGGCCTGCTGATAACTGTCGCGATCATCCGGATGGATCAGTGCCAGATGTTGCTGCATTGACAGCGGATTCAGTTCTTCGCTGTAACCGAGCATCGCGTGGACACGCTGCGCGTACATGCTGTTTTTCTGCACCAGATAATCCCAGACGCCGCTGTTCACCGCTTCCAGTGCCTGCTTTAGGCGTTGCTCGCTGGCGCGGACTTTATGATGCGCCTGCGCCAGCAGGCGTTTTTGCGCCAGCCGGTTGTGCTGCCAGATAAACAGCAGGATGAATCCAAGCACTGCATAGCTAATCAATGCTGTGGTCGAATACCAGGGGGCCGGCTCGATGCGCAGTGTCAAAGTGGCAGTCCGGCTTTCTTTGCCATTGTGCGGTGTCAGTGCTTTGACATGGAAAGTGTATTGGCCGGGTTCGAGTTGCGGAAAAGTCACGCTGGCATTGTTTTGTTGCGGGAAACGGATCTCGCGATGTCCTTCCAGCCAGAATTTGTACTGAATTTTATCGGTATCGCGAAAGTTCAGCGCTGAGAAACTGACTTCGATACCCAAACTGTCATAGGCGAAACGGAAAAACTGGCCGTCAAGGTTATCCAGTGCCGTCGACGTCGCCTGATTCATCGCACCGATGCCGGTGATGGCAATATTCGGTGGCTGGGCTGTCTCAGCCAGTTCTGTTGGATTAAACCAGGTCAGGCCTGAGTTGGTGCCGTATGCCAGCAAACCATTGGATAGTCTCAGGCTCGCGGCATAACTGAAATCGCTGCCGGACAAGCCATCGCCTTTATCAAAAGGTTCCAGCCGCATCGTAGCCGGGGCCAGCCGGGTCAGCCCCTGTTGACTGGCGAACCAGATATCGCCATTGCTATCAGCTTCACAGGAGTAAATCGCATTATTTTGCAGGCCATTTTGTTTATGCAGATGATGTTTCAGCTGCAAAGTAGCCCCATCAAAGCTCAATAACCCAAGGCCGCGGATGGTAAACCACAAGTCGCCGCGACCATCGACACACATTCTGTCGGCAGTGCGGGCAAGGCCGGGCTGGTAAGGCATGGCCTCATAGATTTTCCGCACCTGCCGCTTTTGCTGATCAAACAGCCAGAGCCGGTCGGCCGCACTGAAAAACATCAGCTCTTTATGCTGTGGATGCGGCCCCAAAAACCGGCCTGCTCTGTGGGTTGGTTCGGCCTGACGTATTTCCGGCATTGCCAGCAACGAGCCGTCAGCCGGCTGGTAGCGGTAATAATCTTCCGCGTTGTAAAACCAAAAGGCGCCGTTGTCATCGCGCCAATGGCCACGGGCATTGAGTTGGACCAATGATTGCTGCATTGGGTCCTGTAACGGCAGCGGCAGAAATTCTTGTGTTTGAGTGGAAAACAGATGCAGTGCATTGCCGTTGCGTAGCCAGAGTTTTTCGGCGTGATCCGGATAAATCCGCGCTACGACCGTTGAGAACGTCGCCGGCATGGTCGCCGGGTAGGGAATATCGGTAATGCTGCCAGATATCAGATCAAAGCGCTTTAAGCCGCTGAGGGTACTCAGCAGCAGCTGATTGGCCGGACTCTCGGCCAGCGCCAGCACCGCCCTTGGGCTGAATCCGGCCTGTAAAATTTGACCGGAACCGGCCGGGATCGGCAGTTTCAGATGCTGGAAGTGGGTGCTGCGCGGATGCCAGTAATAAGCGCCCTGCAGACGGCTCGCTACCCAAAAACCACCGTCCGGTGTTGCCGCCAGATCGGTGATACTGTCTTGATCCACATCGTATTGGCTGTCGGTAAAGCGCCACAACAACCTTGGTTGCTGCTGGCCATTGTCCAGCTGAAACAGGCCTTTGTTGGTGCCGAGTAATAAACCACTGACCCGCGACAATACTTTATTGACCTGCAGGTCCTGCAGCAGCGGTTGGCTTGTCAGCGGTTGTGTAGCGGCCTGACGCAGTTCGGTTTCGTCCAGCCGGTATAAGCTTGAACCTTGTGACAAATAAAGCTGGTTATCAATGATTTCAAGCGTTCTGACCCAATTGTCAAAGCGGCCCTGGCCGGTATTCGCCAGCTGCAGCGGCCAGTGCTGCTGGGTTTTCAGGTCATAAATAAATAAGCCACGTGAAGTGCCAATCAGCAGCAACTGGTTGAGTTTCTTTAAGATCCGGACACGGGACATCAGGCTGTTGCCGCCATCGAACTCAAAGATTTGCTTCAGCTGACGACCAGGTAACTGCAACTGATAAACCGCTTTATTGATGGCCAGCAGCAATAAATCCGGTTGTTGCTCTATCACATCGTGTAGCAGCGGGATGGTATCGCTTTCCAGTTGCTGTAGCGGAGTTAATAACTCGGCAGCACCCGTTTTACGGTCAAGCAGATACAAACCTTGTTGCTGTGCTGCGACGAATAGCCGCCGCTGGCTGTCTTCCACCACTGCGGACACATCAAGCTCGACCTGACTGTCGTCCACCAGCGGTAACTGCCGCACCTGATTGGCGTCATAGCGGTTCAGCCCGCGGTCTGTTGCCAGCCATAAAAAGCCGCTGTGGTCGATCATGACCTTATTCACCGCACCACTGCTGAGTCCTTGCGTGGTGGTCAGCGGTTGTAACAAAGGCACAGGGTCCTGATGTTCGCTGGCAAAAGCAGACGGCAGCAACAAAACACTGCACAGAATCAACAGTAGCAACTGGCTTAATTTGTGGCGAAACCCAGTGATATTTGTAGCCAATAGATTGCCCTGTTGTTGACCTGTGGCGGCGAACATAACGCAGAATCTGCTCAAAAGTCCAGCCTGCGCCGTCAGAGTGAATGTGGCCATTGATACAGCAAAATCAGCGCAACACTAATGCAGCACAGCAGCCACTGTGCACGCTGGATTTGTTGTTCCATCACCTGCGCCAGCAATAAATCGGCCAGCTCTGGTGCTTGCTCAGGCCCAATCCGTTCGCGACGGATTTTCACGCCCTGATACATCACGGGCCCGGCCAGATTACGCTGTAGGCCAGCGCTCCAGGCTGACAAATACCAGCGCTCTGCCGCCGGCAAAGCGGCCAGCGGACTGGCGCGAAAAAACTGCACGCTTTGCACAAAACGGAACAACAGGGCAACCAACGTGCCCTGTAACCAGCACACTGGCCATAACATCAGCCGACCAACCTGGCCGACCGCACTGCCAAACCGGCGTTGGTCGCTGATTTTGCCGGACCAGGCCTGCTGCAATTCAACCAGTAAGCGCCAGACCAGCGCCGTCATAGCGCCGCCGACCACAAACCAGAACAGTACGGCAGCAAAATGACGCAGCTGTCGCTGCGCCAGCACTTCGATGCCGGCTTTGGCCAATCCGGTCGCGGAGAGTTTGCCACAATCGCGCCGCAGCAGCGGTTGGAGCTGATCTTTTGCCAGCTGCAGCTGCCGGCGTTGCAGACTGCCGGCCATAGTGGCGACCTGACTGGCGAAATGACGATGGTCCAGGCAAAGGTACAGCAGCAATGCGTCAAAACCGGCCGGCCATTCGGATAAGTGGCGCAAGGTCCAGGCCAGCGTCAGCAGCGGCAGCACCACCACCAACAAAGCCAAAATGCCGGCCAGACGCTGCTGCGCCGGGTTATCTGCAGCTTTATTCACTTTGCCGGCGACACGTTCTGCCAGTACCCGCAATAACGGCCAGGGCTGATATTGCAGCGGCAGCGCGGCGTAACGTGCCAGCAACAGGGTCAGTAATAACAACACGCCGGGTTCAAACACCGGCGTTTGTTGTAAGGCAAACCAGTATTGTTGCAGCGTTGCTGACACGAAATCGGGCCGCTTAAGCTAACTGCTGCAGCAGTTCCAGCACCATAGCGCTGCTGTTTTTCGAGGCAATCTCCAGATAGGCTTCAAACGAGGTCGGCGATTCTTTGCCGGCGATATCACTTAAACTGCGGATCACGACAAAAGGCGTGTTGAGCTGGTAACACACTTGCGCAATGGCCGCGCCTTCCATTTCCACCGCCAGCATTTGCGGGAAGGTGGCGCGGGTTTTGTTAATCCGCTCCGGATCACACATAAACACATCACCGGTGGTGATAAGGCCGGTTTTGGTCTGGCAAAACCCAAGCGTCTGGATACTGCGTACCGCGGCGGCGATTAAAGCCGGATCTGCAGTGAAAGCCGCCGGCAGACGTGGCAGCTGGCCCGGTTCATAGCCAAAAGCGGTGACGTCGACGTCGTGATGACGTAATTCGGTGGAGACGACGATGTCGCCAACATTCAGTTCAGGGTCAAAACCACCGGCTGAACCGGTGTTGATCACTGCTGATGGCTGAAATATCTGGATTAATAAGGTAGTGGCAATAGCAGCGGTGACTTTGCCGATGCCGGACTGCACCAGCACCACATCGCGGCCCTGTAACTGGCCGCGGTGAAATTCAAAACTGGCGACGCGGGTAGTTTCAATCTGACTCAGTTGCGCTTTGAGGATGGCAACTTCTTGTTCCATCGCGCCGATAATGCCGATTAATTGCATGAGGAAAATCCTGTGACAAAAAAACGGCATTATACAAGCAGGTCAGACAATGTCCCAGCGCGATTTCGCGCCGGGGGCTGCGGCTTAAATCTGCAGGACTTTGGCGGCCCGGTCTGTCAGTTTACCTTGCTGATAATCGGCAATCGCCTGTTCAATCTCAGCCACAGTGTTCATCACAAAAGGGCCGTATTGCGCGACTGGTTCCTGCAGTGGTTTACCGGCAAGCACAATGACGCGGGCCGGGCCCTCTGTACGAAGCGCAAGGCTATCACCATCCGTCAGCACACCGGCATGATGCAGTGGCACGCGATGGGTGCCAAGCCAGACTTCACCTTCATAAGGATAAACCAGCGCGTTATGACCGGCCGGAATGGCAAGTGCCAGCGTGGCTGCACTATGCAGCTGCAGGTCCAGATATAACGGCTGCGTTGACACGGCGCGGATTGGCCCTGTGGTCAGCGGCAGCACGGATTCACTATCCGCCGGGCTTTGCAAGGTGCCGGCGATGACTTTGATTTGGCCTTGTGGAATAACCACCGCCGGAATTTGCGCCGGATCTAAATCCAGATAAGCCGGCTCCTGCATTTTTTCCGCCGCCGGCAGATTCAGCCACAGCTGAAAGCCACGCATCAGACCAGATTCCTGTTGCGGCATTTCAGAGTGAATAATGCCACGACCGGCAGTCATCCACTGCACGCCGCCGCTTTTCAGGTGGCCCTGATTCCCCAGGTGATCCTGATGCAGCATATGGCCATCGAGCATATAAGTCACAGTCTCAAAACCACGATGCGGATGCGGCGGGAAGCCGGCAATATAGTCGGCGGCCTCATCAGAACCAAAACAGTCCAGCATCAGAAAAGGGTCCAGCCGCCACTGCGGCTGTAAGCCAATACTGCGGCGGATTTTGACACCGGCACCATCCGACACCTGTTTGGCCGGCCAGAGTTGGGCGAGAGTACGTAGTTTCATCAGCGGGCTCCAGAATTTTAGGTTTACCTGCCTAGTAAACCTTAAAACTTATCGAATTAATATTGCAATGAATCCCGCCATTTATTCTAAATATTCGAATGAACGGGGTTGGCTACCCGTTGTTCATGTTGCAACAACCAGACTTTGCGGTCCAGGCCGCCGGCATAACCGGTCAGTTTGCCGTCCGCACCAATGACCCGGTGGCAGGGTACGATAATGGCGATAGGATTGCGGCCATTGGCGGCACCAACGGCACGCATCGCATTTTTATTGCCAAGCAGCAACGCCAGCTCGCCATAACTTTGGGTTTGGCCATAGGGGACCCGGCACAGTTGCTGCCAGACTTGCTGCTGAAAAGCGGTGCCGCTGGCGGCGAGTGGCAGGTCAAAGTGCTGCCGTGTACCGGCAAAATACTCTGCCAGTTGCGCTGCCGCTTGTTGCAGCAACAATCCAACTGCACGGTCTGCCTGCACCGACAGCAGCTGAAAATCATCACTTTGTGACGCTGCTGCAGTGACGTCCTGATGCCTTAATCCGGCCAGACTGCGATCTTTTTGTACATCAGGGAAATGTACTGCAGCAATACCTTTGGCATTGGCATAAATTTCCAGCGCGCCGAGCGGGGACAAGCAATAGGCAACTTGGGGTGACTGCTGCATGTTATTCTCCTTGTTCTGTGGACCCGGCCGGTGCGTCGGCCAGACCAAACCAAAGTTGTAAGGTGGCATAACTGCGCCACGGTGACAGTGTTTGTGCATCAAAACCGGCGTGTTGACGCGCCAGCGCTTTTTGAATGCCCAAATCGCCGCCAAGCCACACATCAGTTTCCGATAAACCACGCAGGCAGGCATAAGCGACAGTCCAGGGGCCAATGCCTTTGATTGGCAACCACTGCGATGGATGCTGCTCTGGCGCGGCCCACATCTGATCGGCCAGTGCCAGAATGGTCTGGCGCCGGGCACCCGGCACTTTCAGCATCAATAATTCATCAGCGCCCACTTGTGCCGGCGTGGGAAATTGTAGCCAGACGGTTTCTGGCGTATGGGCAGGCACCGCAGAGGGTCTGGGGTGTTCAGTGCCTAACACCAGCAACCTGTTTAGCTGGGCCCGCGCGCCGGCGATACTGACTTGCTGGCCCAAAATGGCGCGGATGCCGGCTTCCCAAGCCGACCAGACCCCAGGAATACGCAGGCCGGTTTTTACTGTGCTGCCAAGCTGGCTCTGTAGATGTTGTTCAATCACTTGTAAATCGGCGTCTAAATCCAGCAACCGGCGGATCTGTTTCACCACCGGTAACAGGGTTTCATGGTCCGGCCAATGCAGTGTCAGTTTCAGCGCGTTTTTGCCGGCGATAGGGGCGACGTCAAACCAGCCGTGTTGCTGGCCCTGGCCCGGTGGCCAGTCAATCAGCCGGCCGTAATGCTCGCCGTCCAGCCATTCCAGACCGGTTAAAGTGCGTTGTTGCCAGAACTCCAGTAATAAATGCCAGGCCAGTGGCGGGCGATAACTCAGTTCCAGTTCAATGATGGCAGATTGCTGCGCCATACGTTGTCCCCGTATTTGTGTTGGTGTCAGTTGTAATTGTTGTTTAAAGGCATCGTGAAAGCGGCGCAGGCTGTGAAAGCCGGCCATCGCGGCGATATCCGTGACCGGCATTTTGGTTTGGTGCAGCAGCTGTTTGGCAAACAGAATTTGCTGATACAAAGCATATTGTTTGGGAGAAACTCCCAGATGCTGAGCAAACAGCTTACGCAGATAACGCTCGCTGATGCCGAGGCGTGCACATAAGGATGTTTGGTCGCCGTCCTGCAAGGCGCCCTGATCAATCAGCTTCATCGCACGGCGCAAGCTGGTCTGATTGCCTTGCCAGGCTGGTGAGCCGGGCGCACTGTCCGGCCGGCAACGCAGGCAAGGCCGAAAACCGGCGGCAGCTGCCGAAGCGGCGGAAGCAAAATATTGCACCTGATGTTCCGCCGGCGCCCGCGCCGGACAGATGGGCCGGCAATAAATGCCGGTGCTGTTGACCGCAATATAAAACAGACCATCAAAGCGCGCGTCACGGCTTAAACGCGCTTGCTGGCAAGTTTCAGCGGCAGGGATAACTTCGGTGGACACAGACGGTGCTCCGGCAAATTCAGCTGAGCGCAGTGTACCGCGAAGTTCTGTGGCGGATCAGCCAGATCCGGCACTCACTGTCAGATATTCAAATCAACCTGCTGCAGCAGACCAACTTTGCCTTGTTCTGACAAAAAGATGCCGCTGCGCGCAATACGGGCCAGTAGTGCATCGCCATCATACAAGCCAAATGAAGTCGCTACAGATTGTGCTGAAAGTGCGCCGATGCCGGCCTCGGTCAGGCTGCTTGGCGTTTCACCCGGCCGCCACAGGCTCAGTTGTTGCCAGGCGCTGTCGCTGCTGTCGACAAAGCCGTCTTTATCTTCATCCAGCGCGGCAAGTTCAGCAAAACCCTGGCCAGTGGAGGGCCCAAATAGTTCTTTGCCTTCTGTGATCTGGCCGTCCTGGTTCCGGTCGTAGCTCAGGTAATACTGACCATTTGCCAGAGTTGGCAAGTCAGCGTTTCGGCCATCACTGAAAAAATCAAAAGCCTGACTGGCACCAGTCCACTGAAAGCTCTGGCCGGTGGTACTTACAATTAATGGGTCTTTCAGCACAGCTTCCTGACGAATGCTAAAACTGGCGTAACTCTCCTGCAGGCTGAAACTAAACGCAAAACTCTGACTGCTGCCGTCTTCCAACTGCACGGCGCCAGCGAAGCTCGCTTCAACGGCCTGATAGCGGTAGTTAAACTCCATCACAGTGCGCTCAGTGGGTGCTGTGGGTGTGGTGGCCTCCGCTTCAATTTGCTGTTGTTGTGCCTGAATTTTGTCAAAGGCGGAACCATCAAGCCAGCTGAGTAATTTGCCAGTGCTCAGCTGTTCTAAAATCCGTTTCACAGTACCAATACTTTCTTTGGCGCTGAATTGCTGACCATCTTCATTTTGTTCGTCGGATGACTTAGACTCGGTTTCGCTCTGTGGATCAACGGCTTGTGCTGTTGGCGATGTCGCGGGGGAGGGGCGGGTAACCGGTGAAGACTGAACTTCGAGCCGGCTTTGCTGAAATAACTGCTGTTCGCGGGCACTGAATGCCTGTGTGGCGCTGATGATGTTCATGGGTTCCTCCCATCAGAATTGATGGATGATTGAACGCACTATCGGCACAATCTGGTCAAACTTTAGGCAATTTTATGTTGGAAACATTTTTTCGTCAGTTAAGTACTGAGCCGGACAGCATCAGCTTCCAGCAGACCATCGCATTGATTGATGCTTTGTATGATTTTACGCCGACAGCCTTTCAGAATGGCGAGCAGTTTAACGGCGCCGGGGAGAACAACGGTTCCTGTAAAATTCTGGCGTTTGCCTTGCTACATCAGCTGTCGGAGCCGCAGACTTTACAGTTATTTGGTGATTTTTACCGGTTGGAAGTGTTGCCGGATATTAAAGGCAGCAATCACGCCAATATCCGCAATTTTATGCGCACAGGCTGGGATGGCGTCGATTTTCACGGCAAACCGCTGACTGGCAAAGCCTGAAGCAAATCGCTCAGGCTCGATTGAGTTCATCAACTTATGCTGGTCAGGCGGTCAGGCTTTTTTTCTGGCATTTAACCAGCACAGACTCAATTTTCTTGGCGGAAAATGGCTTGGCGATAAAACCGCAGGCGCCGGCCAGAATGCTTTGCTGCACATTCTCGACGGTGCTGTGCGCCGTCATGATGACCACATTGGCGTTGGGATTGATTTCTTTTAGCTGGCGTAACAAGGATTTACCATCGCAGTCCGGCAGTTCAATATCGAGGAATACCACATCCTGATGTTGTTTGGTGTAACTGCTGATGCCCAGGCTGCCATTGGAAGCTTCGCTGACATGAGTAATGCCGAGCAGCATCAGGGTCTGGCGTAAGTATTCTCTGACGGAGGGTACATCATCGATGATCAATACGGAAAAGTCGGTCATTTTCATGCAAACATCCTTGGTAATCCAACATCCTGCACCTAAGTTGTAGCCTTTGTTGCCAAAGTCTGCAACCTGCCATTGGCAGCGGCGCGACATGCTAGCAAAGTAGTTTCGCAATTGCATCTTTTTTACACAGCGCTGCCGAAGTAGGGCATTTTTGCCGGTTGCGATTGCCTGCTTTGACAGCGTTCTGGCTGATTTATGCGCAATTGATTGCTTTGCCTGAGATTTTTGCTTTACCTTTAAAACTCCTTTTGTATAATGGCGCCTCAATCACAGGGGCATAGTTCCAATTGGTAGAACAGCGGTCTCCAAAACCGATGGTTGGGGGTTCGAATCCCTCTGCCCCTGCCAATTCTCTCAGGCAAGACCCAACGAGGTACTGAGATGAATCCAGACGTGACAAACAACATCACTTCTTCCATGTCAGAACTGCAACTGCAGTTCTTACAGCATTTAAAAATTCAACCGTTGCAGTCGCATTTAACCGCACCGGTTTATCAGCCTGTGGCACCAGTTGCCTGTACGACGCCGCAACCAGAATTCACTCCAGCTGAAGAAATCCCGCAGCAGTGGCTGACAGCAGACGTCAGCGTGCCGCTGGTGCAGGATTTGTTGTGTTGTTTGCAACAAGCAGGTGTGGCGGCCCAATGGTTTTATCAGGCCGACACTGCAGATATCCAACTGACCAGTACTGGCCTTTATAGCGCCGCACCTCAGAGTTTTCTGCCGCCGGCGCGAAAAAAACAACTCTGGCAGCGCCTCAGTCAGCTATTACCGGCTGATGTACCGGCAGAACACACAGTCACCACGGACCCGACATGATCCAAATCCGCATCGCGACCAGCGCCGATATTCCAGCCATGCTGGCAACAGAGCGAGCCGCTACGGCGTATCCCTGGGCAGAATCATCCTTTCGCAGCAGTTTCTCCGAGCGTTATTTTAATGCGGTTGCGCTTTGCGATGGTGAGGTCGCCGGCTTTTATATCGGTGAGCTGGTTGCCGGTGAAGCCAGTTTGTTTGATATTGCGGTGCATCCAAAGCAGCAAAGCAAAGGCATTGGCAAAGCCTTGCTCAGCCATTTTCTCGATGAAGCAGAAGCGCGCAAGGCGACCGATTGCTGGCTGGAAGTGCGGGCGTCCAATCAAACTGCGATAGCGCTGTACCAGCAGCTTGGCTTTCATCAGGTTGGCGTGCGGCCCGGCTATTACCCGGCGCCGGGCGGTAACGAAGATGCCGTGCTGATGGCGTTGTCGCTGGCGATGCCTTCCCTTTAGCCTTTCTGTGTTCTGGTCGCCAAACCCTGTGAATTAACTGGCAAAGCAATTTCGCCAAAGCCGCTGTTCCTGCTATAATCTGCGCCATTTTTCGCCGGACCCGGTACCCAGTCTCGCACTGTGCCAGAACCGGCCGCCCATTTAGCTTAACTTCGGAACTCACTCAGGCATGGCCAGCGCAGAATTTCTTCAGGAAGTCAGTACACGCAGAACCTTTGCGATCATCTCTCACCCCGACGCCGGTAAAACGACTATCACCGAAAAAGTGTTGTTATTCGGGCAGTTAATTCAAAAAGCCGGTACCGTCAAAGGCAAAAAATCTGGTCAGTACGCCACGTCTGACTGGATGGAAATGGAGAAAGAGCGCGGTATTTCGGTGACCACTTCTGTGATGCAGTTCCCGTATGCCGATTGTCTGGTTAACCTGCTCGATACGCCGGGTCACGAAGACTTCTCTGAAGATACCTACCGCACGCTGACCGCAGTCGACAGCTGTCTGATGGTGATCGATGGTGCTAAGGGTGTTGAAGAGCGCACCATCAAATTGATGGAAGTCACCCGCTTACGCGACACACCAATTATCACTTTTATGAACAAAATGGACCGTGATATCCGCGATCCGATTGATTTACTTGATGAAGTGGAAAGCGTCCTTAAAATCGCCTGCGCCCCTATCACCTGGCCTATTGGCTCTGGCAAAGAATTTAAGGGCGTGTACCACATCCTGCGCGATGAAGTGATTTTTTATAAATCCGGTCTCGGTCACACCATCCAGGAAGTTGACATCATCAAAGACATCAACAATCCGGAACTCGATGCCCGGATTGGTTATTTTGCCGCGGACCTGCGCGAGCAAATGGAACTGGTGCAAGGCGCCAGCCATGAATTTGACCGCGAGGCGTTTTTAAAAGGCGAATTAACGCCGGTGTTTTTCGGTACTGCACTGGGTAACTTCGGTGTCGACCATATGCTGGATGGCCTGACAGAATGGGCGCCGGCGCCGCAGCACCGCGCGACGACGGGCCGCACTGTTGAACCAACTGAAGCAGGCTTTTCCGGCTTCGTGTTTAAAATTCAGGCCAATATGGACCCGAAACACCGCGACCGCGTGGCGTTTTTACGTATCTGTTCCGGCAAGTACGAAAAAGGCATGAAAATGCACCATGTGCGCATCGGTAAAGATGTGCTGGTGCCGCATGCACTGACGTTCCTCGCGGGCGATCGCGCGCACGTCGAAGAAGCGTTCCCAGGCGATATCATCGGTTTACACAACCACGGCACTATTCAGATTGGTGACACTTTTACCGCCGGCGAAAAATTTACTTTTACCGGGATTCCAAACTTCGCGCCTGAGCTGTTCCGCCGTATCCGCCTGCGTGACCCGCTGAAACAAAAGCAATTGTTAAAAGGCCTGGTGCAATTATCTGAAGAAGGCGCGGTGCAGGTGTTCCGCCCGCTCGATAATAACGACTTGATTGTTGGCGCCGTTGGTGTGCTGCAGTTTGACGTCGTCGTACACCGGTTAAAATCTGAATATAACGTGGATGCGATTTACGAGAGCGTCAACGTCAGCACGGCGCGTTGGGTGTACTCTGACGATGCTAAAGCGCTGGAAGAATTTAAAAACAAAGCCAGCATCAACCTGGCGCTGGATGGCGGGGATAACTTAAGTTACCTGGCCCCGACTATGGTGAACCTGAATTTATCGATGGAGCGGCACCCGAAAATTCGCTTCCATAAAACCCGTGAACACGCGCACGCCGGTTAATTACAAGGTTTTACACAGGATTTAAGATGAATATCAAACAGTTATTGGCCGCAAAAACGCAGGCCGCGATGATCAAAGTCGGTTTGCCGGCGGACACCAATACCGCGGTGACACAAAGCACGAAAGTGGAATTTGGCGATTACCAGATTAACGGCGCCATGGCCGCTGCCAAGTTATTAAAAACCAACCCACGCGCTTTGGCGCAGCAGTTGGTGGATGTGCTGGAACTTCATGATATCGCTGATAAAGTCGAAATCGCCGGCCCGGGTTTTATCAACGTGACGTTAAAACCAGACTGGCTGGCGACTCAGCTGCAGCAGGCAGTTGCTGACCCACGTTTGGGCGTCAGCGCCAACACAGCGCCGCAAACAGTGGTCGTTGATTACTCAGCACCAAACCTCGCCAAAGAAATGCATGTCGGTCACCTGCGTTCGACCATTATTGGTGACGCAGTGGTGCGCGCGCTGGAATTCTGGGGTGACAACGTCATCCGGCAAAACCACATGGGCGATTGGGGCACGCAATTTGGCATGTTGATCGCGCATCTGGAAGACAAACTGGCCGCCGGTGTGGATTTAGAAACTGTCGCGCTGGCAGATTTAGAGGATTTCTACCGCGAAGCGAAAAAACGTTTTGACGATGAAGCTGGTTTTGCTGACAAATCGCGCGATTACGTGGTGAAACTGCAAGGCGGCGACGCGCATTGTCAAAAACTGTGGCAGCTGTTTATCGACACTTCAGTCAAACACAGCGAAGAAGTCTACCGCACCTTAAATGTCACTTTAGGTCATGACCACATTAAGCCGGAGTCGGCCTATAACCCGATGTTGCAGCCGATTGTTGATGATTTAAAAGCCCGTGGTATTGCGGTGGAAGATCAAGGCGCTTTAGTGGTGTTCCTGCAGGAACTGGCCGACAAAGAAGGTAATCCGTCGCCTTTTATTATCCAGAAAACCGGCGGTGGCTTTTTGTATGCCACCACGGATCTGGCAGCCTGCCAGTATCGCAGCCATGAGTTAAACGTCGACCGCATCATTATTTTCACCGACGCCCGTCAGGCGCTGCACTTTAAGCAAGTGGAGCTGGTGGCACGTAAAGCCGGTTTGCTGCGGGCGGAAACTGCTTATGAGCATTGCCCGTTCGGTACTATGATGGGTGAAGACGGCAAACCGTTTAAAACCCGCACCGGTGGCACTGTCAAACTAGCCGAATTGCTGGAAGAAGCCGTGGTGCGTGCTGAAGCCGTAGTAAAAGGCAAATCGACTGAACTGACAGCAGAAGAAATTGCTGAAGTGGCGCGTAAAGTTGGGATTGGCGCGGTGAAATTCGCCGATTTGTCGAAAAACCGTACTTCAGACTACATCTTCAGCTGGGATGCGATGCTGAGCTTTGAAGGTGCCACGGCACCTTACCTGCAATATGCTTATACCCGCGTCAGCAGTATTGTGCGCCGCGCCGGCATCAGCGACAGCTTCAGTGCGCCATTAATTCTGGCCGAGCAACAGGAAAAACAACTGGCGCTCAAAGTGCTGCAGTTTGAAGAAACGCTGCAGCAGGTGATGAAAGACGCCCAGCCAAACCTGCTGTGTAATTACCTGTACGAACTGGCGAGCCAGTACATGAGCTTCTATGAAGCTTGTCCGATTTTAAAAGACGGCATTGAACCAGCGCTGCGCGACAGCCGTTTAATGCTGAGCATTCTGGTGGCGAAATTGCTGGCCAAAGGCCTGGACCTGCTTGGCATCGATGTGATGGAGCGGATGTAACAGTAAAAGGGCGGTCGATACCGGTATTACCGGTCATTTAAGCAAATTGGTTCAAAACGGTGAATAGGAAGTCCCCAGCGGCTGTGCCAGCAAAACGCAGACACGCCGTGAATACATCCTTGTAGGCTCGTCATCCGCTGTCCCTGCGGCTGACGGTCTGCTTTTTTTGCCAGCACAGCTCGCCTTTGAAAGTTCATTGAAAGCAAAAAATAGTACCAGTCAGCTGAGCTGGCTGGTATTCGGTCGATACCGGCCCTTTGTCTTTTTATTCTGAGGAAATCTGTATGAGCGTTAATGTCGCGGATATCCGCCGTAGTTATGTCAAAGATAAATTGGATCTGGATAAGTTAAACGCCGATCCTTTTGTGCAGTTTGAAGCCTGGCTGAAAGACGCCATCGCCGCCGAACTGCCGGATCCGACGGCCATGTGTGTCGCCAGCGTGGATGCTGACGGTCAACCATCACAGCGGCTGGTGCTATTGAAAGATGTCAACAGCAATGGTTTTGTGTTTTATACCAATCTGGGTAGCCGCAAAGCACAGGAGCTCGCTGGCAATCCGAAAGTCTGTCTGCATTTTCCCTGGCATCCGCTGGAGCGGCAGGTCATTGTCTATGGCACGGCCGAGCGCGTACCAACGTCGCAGGTGTTGCATTATTTCACCTCAAGACCGAAAGAAAGTCAGCTGGCGGCCTGGGCTTCTGAGCAAAGCCGGCCGGTGTCGACGCGTCTGGCGCTGATGCAAAAATTCGCTGAGATTAAACATAAATTTGAGCACGGCGAAATTCCGGTGCCGAGTTTCTGGGGCGGGTTTTTAGTCAAACCACATAAAATCGAATTCTGGCAGGGCGGTGAACACCGGCTGCACGACCGTTTTATGTATAGCAAACAAGCCGATGGTCACTGGAGCATCGAGCGGCTTTGCCCTTGATGCTGCCATCTGACTAGTTGTACCTTTCAGTCAACGCATAGTTTACGGCGCCGCTCTTGATAGCCGCGCCGTTTTCGCCTTAAGCTCGGTGCAGTTTTCAGCACCGGATTTACATTGTGAACCTTCTGCAACAAGTCTTAACGGGCCCGACCCTGCGTTTAATTCCGTTACAAACTGAACATTGGCCGGCGCTGATGCAGGCCGCCAGCGACCCGCAGATTTGGACTTTGCACCCGGAACCTGAACGCTACAAACCTGAGGTATTCAAGCCGGTATTTGACGGCGGCCTGGCCAGCGGCGGCGCTTATCTGATTTGCGACAAACGAAGCGGCGAAGTGCTCGGCACCAGCCGCTATTACGAGTTTGATGCAGCAAAACGCGAGGTGGCGATAGGCTACACCTTTTTAGTGCGTTCGCGCTGGGGCGGCTCGACCAATACTGAACTGAAACAGCTGATGTTGGATCATGCCTTTAGTTTTGCAGATGGGGTCTGGTTCCATGTCGGTGCACACAATCTGCGATCTCGCCGCGCCGTGGAAAAATTAGGCGCGGTTTATAGCCATACCGAAACCACTGCACCAACAGGTGCGGCGCGCGCCACAGTGTTTTACCGGTTGGATAAAGCCGTTTGGCTTACGCGCCCATCGATTGAAAGAACGGCGGTTTAACGCCCGCCGGTGGTCATTCAAAAGCCGCTCCTTATCCAAAACCGGCCCCGCCGGAGAATTAATCTCATCGCTTAAAATGTCACCTGCGACTAGCATATTCATCAGCTGGATAATTTGGAGACTTGCTGATGAATATCAAAGCCGGACGGCCGGCCGCTGCGACGCAGCAGAGCAACACCAGGCACGATCTGCTGGTGCAGGCCCGGCTGTTATTTTCTGAGCTGGGCTATGAGCGTGTCACCACGCGGATGATTGCACAGGCCGCAGGCGTCAATGCCGGCATGATCCGCTATTACTTTGTCGACAAAGCCGGTTTGTTTGAGGCGATGCTGCGCGAAACCATCGCGCCTTTGCTGCAATTAGCCCAGCAGCAGGCGCGGCTGGCTGAGCTGCGCGACCCGGCGGCCATAGTCGCCGCTTATTATGCCGTGATGGCGCCGCATCCGTTGTTACCGACGTTAATCTTCCGCGCGCTGCATAATGTGGATTCGGCGGAATATCAGATTGTCAGCCGGGTATTTGCTGGTTTTGTCCAGCAGATGCTCAGTAATCTGGCGCAAGTGCTGAGCGCACCCGGCCAGCTGCAACCAGGTATGTTGCCGTTTAATGCATTGCTGAGCTGTTTTAGTCTGGCGATTTTCCCTTTTGTCATTCCACCTTTTATGAAACAGGCACTAGGGCTGGAACTGACGCCGGAATTCCTGCAACAACTGGCAGACCACCAGCGCCATGTGCTGCGTCATGGCTTGTTGCCAACCCCAGCTCACGATAACACCCCTTGCGAAGACATCCTCACCGGAGACACTGATGCGTAACCTGATTTTATTAAGTTTTTGTGCTGTGCTGACGGCCTGCCAGCCGCAAGAGCCCCCGTCGGCTTTTGGCACCCTGGAGCGAGAGCGGGTGCTGCTCACGGCACCGGCAACAGAATTGATCCTGACGCAGTCTGCGCAGGAAGGCAGCACCGTCAAAGCTGGTCAGGTGCTGTTGCAGCTGGACCCGCGGTTACAACAACTGAAAGTTGATAAAGCCAGCGCTGAAGTGCACCGCGCGCAGGCCGCGCTGGACTTGCTGCTACAGGGTAATAGAGCTGAGCAAATCGCTGCCGCGGCGGCGCGGCTGGAACAGGCGAAGCTCAGACTTGCTGACAGTGAACGTCAGCGCAACAGGGCCAGCCAGTTACGTCAGCAGCGCCTCATTGCGCAGGCTGAACTCGATGCCGCAGAACTCAGCAGCCAAGTCGCCCGCGCGCAGTATGCCGATGCGGCGCAGCAGTTACAGGAGCTGCAGGCCGGCAGCCGGCCAGAACAAGTCAGTCAGGCCCGGTTTGCGCTTCAAAGCGCGCAGCAGTCACTGAATGTTGAACTGAAGCTGCTGGCGGATTTAACTCTGGTCGCCAGTCGTGATGGTGTATTGGAAGACCTGCCGTACCATATTGGTGAGCGGGTGCCACAAGGTGCAGTGCTCGCGGTGATCGCTGCCGACAGCGCGCCTTATGCCAGAGTGTATTTACCGGAAACGGCGCTGGCGCAATTTAAACCTGGTCAGCAGGTGCAGATTTATGCGGACGGGCAGCCACAGGCTATGGCCGGCACTGTACGCAAAATTGCGACTGAAGCCAGCTTTACACCTTATTTTGCCCTGCATCAGGCCGAGCGGGCCCAGCTGATGTATGTCACTGAAATCAGCTTAAACACAGATGTCACACTGCCCACTGGTGTGCCGGTACAACTGCCACTGCAGGAGGTCAATGATGCTGGCCATTGATGTGCAGGGGATGAGCCGGCGTTTTGGTGATTATCTGGCGGTCAATCAGCTGGACCTACAAATCCCCACCGGTTGTATTTATGGTTTTCTCGGCCCCAATGGCTGTGGCAAATCAACGTCGATCCGCATGCTGACCGGGTTGTTAACGCCAAGCAGCGGCTCTATTCAAGTGTTGGGGCTGGAACTGCCGCGGCAGGCCGATGTGTTGCGCCAGCGCATTGGTTACATGACGCAGAAGTTTTCGTTATACGACAATTTAACGGTGCTGGAAAACCTGCAGTTTGTCGCTGGCATTTATCAGTTACCGCGACGCGAGCGGCCGCTGCGCATCCGGCAATTATTGGATTTATATCAGCTGGAAGATAAGCAGCAGGTGAGGGCTGGCAGTTTAAGTGGTGGCCAGAAACAGCGGCTGGCTTTGGCTGCGGCGACGATGCATCAGCCGGCATTGTTATTTCTCGATGAACCGACGTCGGCGGTCGACCCGGAAAACCGCCGCGAATTCTGGGAGCGGTTGTTTGATTTAAGTGACGCCGGCACGACGATTTTAGTCTCGACCCATTACATGGACGAGGCCGAACGTTGTCACCGCCTGGCGATCCTGGAGCGCGGCGAAAAACGCGCCGACGGCAGTCCGGCCGATTTAATGGCGCAGATGCCGGCGGACGTTTATGAAGTCTGCGGGCCCGACTTACGGCAGTTGCGCCAACAAGTGCTGCGCTGGCCGCAAATCATGTCGGCGGCGCAGATAGGCCAGTCACTGCGGCTATTAGTCTACAAATCTGCCGGCTGGACGGTCGCGACCTTGCGCCAGCAACTCAGCCTTGTTTATCAATGCGAGCCAGTCCGCCCTTCGCTGGAAGATGTTTTTGTTGCCAATACCGGAGCTGCATATGCTGAGTCTGTCTCGCATTCACGCGATTTTTCGTAAAGAGATCTGGCAGTTAGCGCGCGATCGCATCACCTTTGCCATGATAGTGATGATCCCGCTGGTGCAACTGATGTTATTTGGTTATGCCATCAACACTGACGTGCGCCAGGTGCCGGCTGCGCTGGTTGAGCAAAGCGGCAGCAGTGCGGCCCGACAGTTCGTCGCCGATGTTCAGGCGTCGCAGGCAGTGCGTTTTGTACCGGGTTTTACCAATATCAGCAAAGCTAAAGCAGCACTGACGGCCGGGCAGGTTCATGCGATTTTAGTGATCCCGGCCGACTTTAATCGCCGGCTGGACGAACGCCGGCGCGGCGGTGGCAGAGCTGTTGCGCAGTGGATCACCGACGGCTCAGATCCGATGCTTGGCAATGCCGTGAACGCTTTGCGCCAGATGCCGCTGCCGCAGCTTTCGCCCACACATCGCGAAGCGTCGGTACCGCCAAGTGCGTTATTTGAGGTGGTGAATTTTTACAATCCGGAGCGGCGTACTGCGGTCAACATAGTGCCAGGCTTAATTGCGGTGATCCTGACCATGACGATGATCCTGTTTACCTCGGCCGCCATAGTGCGCGAGCGCGAGCAGGGCAATATGGAGTTTTTGATCAATACGCCTATCCGGCCGCTCGAGCTGATGCTGGGGAAAATTCTGCCTTACATCGCCATTGGTTTATTGCAGGTGGCGATTATTTTGGGCCTTGGCCACGGCCTTTTTGCCGTGCCGTTACCTGAGCAGTGGCCGTCGTTATGGCTGGTGACTCTGTTATTTATTCTGGCCAGTCTGACCCTGGGATTATTGATTTCAACCAAAGCACAAACTCAGCTGCAGGCGATGCAACTGACAGTGTTTATTCTGCTGCCGTCGATTTTATTGTCTGGTTTTATGTTTCCTTATGTGGCGATGCCAAAACCGGCGCAATATATCGCCGAATTATTGCCGGCCACCCACTATGTCCGGCTGGTGCGGGCCGTGGTGCTGCGGGATGCGCACTGGACGGCGCTACTTAGCGATATCATGGTGTTAGCGGCTTTTATTCTGGTTGGCATGACCCTGGCGACATTGCAATTTCGCAAGCGACTGGATTGATGAACTCCGCCGGCAATCTGTCGGCGGATTATCGTTGTAAATACTGTGTTGACCGCAAAGCCGTTGCCTTACTGGTCTCGCTGGCTGAGTCTGCTAAAGCTGTTCCGAAAAAATCATCAACTAGCAGGTGCAGCGTCACGGAACACCTTGTCGCAATACAAGGCTGAATCGCAACAACAAAAAATATGCGGGAACATGGTTATGCAACGAATGTTAAATAAGGCTGCCGTATCGGTACTGGCTCTGGCGGTATCACAAGTGCTGGCTGCCGATTTGGATGTGGCGAATAAAATCCGTCATGAAGGCCTGTATCAAAGTGAAGTGCTGCACACGCTGGAATATCTGACCGACAACATTGGGCCGCGCCTGACCGCGTCGCCGCAAATGACGGCGGCCAATCACTGGACTCAAGAGCAGCTGCAAAGCTGGGGCCTGAAAAATGCGCAATTACACGCCTTTGAATTTGGTCGCGGCTGGAGCTCTTCGGCATCGAGCATTGCGCTGACGGCACCACGGACTGTGTCGCTGCACGGTATTCCGGTGGCCTGGACACCGGGCACCAATGGGCCGGTGGCTGGCGAAGTGATGATGTTTGACGTCAACACCGAAGCAGAACTTGCCCAGTATGCCGGCAAATTACGCGGTAAATATCTGATGATGGGCGAGGATCTGAAAATTGAACCGCCAAATACCATCATTTTTGAACGGCTTGGCAGCGACAAACTCAATACCTTAAAAGATGCGGACGTCGGGGCGCGACCAAGCTACGAATCGGCCATGACCAAAGCGCTGCGTGCCAGTCGCAAACAAGCGTATCAGTTTAATAAAGCGCTCAGTGCCTTTTTAGTTAAAGAACAGGCGGCTGGTGTCATCTACCGCTCCAGCCGACAGGGCGGTCTGGTACGGGTGTTTGGTAAATCACACAAAATCGGCGAAACCTTTGGCGTGCCGGCGATCATCATCGAGCAGGAAGACTATGGTCAGCTGTTACGGATGCTGGACCGCAAAGAGCAGCCGCAGCTGACGCTGGATATCAAAGCGCAGTTCCACGATGACGACAAAAACGCCTACAACACTATTGCCGAAATTCCGGGCACCGATAAAAACGGCGAAGTGGTAATGGTTGGTGCGCATCTGGATTCCTGGCACGCCAGTGACGGTGCCGTCGATAACGGCGCTGGCGTGGCGGTGGCGATGGAAGCGGTGCGTATTCTGTCCAAACTGAACATCAAGCCAAAACGCACTATCCGTATTGCGCTCTGGTCCGGTGAAGAGCAGGGCCTGTATGGCTCGCGTGCTTATGTGAACGACTTCCTGGCCAGTCGCCCGGCACCAACTGATCCGGCGGAAAAAGCATTACCACGTTATTTGTGGTCAAGCCCGGGCTGGCCTATTGCGCCAAAAGCCGGCTACGACAAGCTGTCGGTTTACCTGAACATGGATAACGGCAGTGGCCGCTTCCGTGGCATTTACACTGAAGGCAACGTGGCGGTGAAACCTATTTTTACCGACTGGTTTGGCCCATACATGGATTTAAGCAATGGCACCGTATCACCACGTTCGACCGGCGGCACTGACCATGAATCCTTTGATGACGTCGGTTTACCGGGCTTCCAGTTTATTCAGGACCCGCTCGATTACAGCACCCGGCTGCATCACACTCACATCGATTCGATTGACCATGTGATTGAAGATGACCTGAAGCAGGCGTCGGTGATCATGGCCGGTTTCCTGTACGAAGCGGCGATGGCCGACAAAAAGCTGCCACGTAAACCGATGCCAACACCGGCTTCCGCGGTGCAGCAACAGCGGCAGGATTTGGAAAGCCAGAAAGAGCGGCGCAAGCAGCAACTTGAAGCAAAAAGTACTTTGGAGAGCAGCCAGCACTGATGGCTGCTATTTCTGCAGGGCTGACGATGTTGGCCCTGCATTGCTGTGGTTGAGTACTGAACTTCCTATATATATTGCAAAATGTTTAATTATTTTTATATTGTTGTTTATTTTTTTTGTGATTTTTAGTTATGTTGGCGGCGGCGCAGAGAAGAGCGCCGGCTGGGCGTGATCCAGTTTTGATTTTTATAAGGAATTGACCATTGAAGACGACAAAAATGTGGATGTATGCCAGCGCGTTACTGCTGAGTTCTACAGTTATTCAACCTGCGTATGCTGAAGATCAATTGTGTACAGCAAATTGTGTCTCGGAGTCTCGCGAAGGACAGACCATTATATACCGGTGGCTGGACCCACAGGGACAGGTTAAAAAAGTGTTCACTGTGGATTTGGCGGCTCCAGCACTGCAACCTGATGGTGAAACGCAAAGCAATATGGAAATCACAGCGCCTAATGCTGAGGAGGGACGCTATCGCAGTGAAGCTATAGTGACGACAGAAGTTACTTTGAGTGAAATTGTCGTGATAACCATGACTCGTACTTACCAACTCAATGGCTCTGGCGGTGAAGTGCTGATTGAGGTGAGCATTCACACCACACGCATCAAAAAACCCAACCCACCTGAGCCTAAAACTGGTGGTGCATAAGCGGGCGTCACCGATTGCGGGGTGACTATCAGTGACAGGGTCAGCTTGGGTTGGTTTTCAGGCAACGCTGGCCCTTTTAAGCGAACATTCAGCCGACAAACAGCTGGTTGGTACAGATCCCCCCTCCACATTTCAGGTTTTTTTAACGCGGCCGATCTGGCAGACTCAGTAAAACATTGCTGGTTCTGATGATGCTACTTTTTGACACCCACTGCCATCTTGATTTACCTGAGCTTGCCGCTGATTTGCCGGCATTTCTGGCAGTTGCAATGGACGCAGGTATTCGGCGTATTTTAGTGCCTGCCGTTGAAGCCGCGCGCTGGAATGGTTTATTGCAGCTACAACAAACTACAGCGCTGCAGCTGGACGTTGCGCTGGGTATTCATCCCTGGTGGGCAGAAAGTGCTTCAGAGGAGCAGCTTGATCTGTTAGCGCAGCTGCTGCAAACCGAAGCCAGCGTTTGTGCTGTTGGTGAGATCGGGCTGGATTTTGCGCTGGTCAAAGCGGATGAGATTGCAACTCAGCAGCTACATCAATGGCAACAGACATTATTCAGTGCCCAGTTAGCCGTTGCCGCGCAAGCGCGCAAACCCGTGGTGTTGCATCACCGCAAATCCCAGCCGGCGCTACTCGCCGAATTAAAACGCCAGCAATTTAGCCAGGGCGGTATTTTGCATGCGTTTTCAGGCAGCCAGGCGCAGGCACATGCCTTTTTAGACCTCGGTTTTAAACTCGGTATTGGTGGCACTATCAGCTATGAACGGGCGCAGAAAACCCGCGACACGGTGAAAAAACTACCGTTGTCGGCATTGGTGCTGGAAACGGATGCGCCGGCGATGCCACTGGCTGGTTTCCAGGGCCAGGTCAACACACCCGCACAGCTGGCATTGGTGTTTCAGCAGCTTTGTGCACTGCGACCAGAATCGCCGGTTGTACTGGCTGAGGCGCTGTGGCAAAACAGCCTCAGCGCTTTGCAGCTGCCGGCTTAGCGCTTTATATCAGCTTTGTGGCGGGACTTGATGGGTCTGATGTTCCGGGCTATCCATTGCCGCATGATGTAAGGCTTTGTTCGACGCTAATTTGTGCGACAGCGCCTGCAAAGAGCCACGCAGCATCAACGCCAGCAACGCGGTAAAAGCCAGCATCCACAGCACTTGTTCCATCAGCTGATGCCAGCTTTTACTCACTGCATCAAAGCTGCTGTATTGCTTCAGGCTGATTTTGATATAACCCAGCAGCTGATTGCCCTGGTAAATTTCCTGCACCATCGGTAATAAATGGTCCGGGGTTTGTGGCGCATATAACAACCGCGCCGGTTCACTGCCGGCGGATTCACTGAGGCGCACGCCGTTGGCGTCATACACCACCACGTCGTGCAGATAAGGATTGGATGCCATTTGCTGGGTCAGCGCTTTGAGCCCTTCAAGCTGATCGTTTTCAATCAAATAAGCACAGGTTTGCGCCAAGGCTTTGAGGGTTTCGCGCATCAGCACGGCGCTTTGCTCGGCAAACAGCTGCTCGCCATGTTTATTGCTCTGCTGCCACCACTGCAACAACAGGATAAATCCACAGACAGCCAGGATAAATTGGGCGCTGCGCCAGATTTTCGCTGATTTTTTTGGTTTTTTTACTGACATTTGTCCTGATGATCCGCTGACAAGGCCGGAAAAATGCCGGTAGAATGCCACGCAGCCCACTTAAAGTACAGGTACGCCCGTGAGTCGTGTGACGTCTGATCTTACAGTTCCATCAACAACGCAGTTATTTTCTGAGTTATTTCAACAGCATCCATTGGTGCTTCTGCAGGAAACTGCTGAAGGCCTGCAACTGAACCCGGCGTCAATCGCGACGCCGGCCGCCGCTGTGATCCGGATTTGGGCGCAGCAGTCAGACCTGCTGACGAAGGCCGCCCTGCGCCAATTGCTGCAGATTGTGGCCCAGCCGGTTCTGGCTTTGTTGTATCAGCCGCATGCGGATTTAGCGCCGGTACTGGAGCTGCGTCTGCAGTCTGAACTGACGGCAGATACTGTGATGCAACTGCGGGAGCAGGCCGCCACACTGAAGCTGGAGCTGAACTATCAGACGTCGCAGCCAAAACTGGCCACACCCGGCGTGCTGGTGATGGATATGGACAGCACCGCCATCCAGATTGAATGTATTGATGAAATCGCGTTATTGGCCGGTGTCGGTCCTGAAGTGGCTGCCGTCACGGCTGCCGCGATGCGCGGCGAGCTGGATTTTGCCCAAAGCCTGCGCCAGCGGGTGGCGACATTAAAAGATGCGCCTGAACAGGTGTTAGCGACAGTGCTGGAACGATTACCGCTGATGCCTGGGCTCGAAGCGCTGGTGGCGACGCTGCTGCAGTACAACTGGACTGTGGCGATTGCTTCCGGTGGTTTTACCTATTTTACTGAGGCACTGCAGCAGCGGCTGGGTTTAACTGCGACTTTTGCCAATGTGCTGGAAATTCAGCATGGCAAACTGACCGGCCAGGTGCTGGGTGATATCGTCGATGCGCAGGTCAAAGCGCAAGTGGTGCAGCAGCTTGCCGGCGCGCGTGATATTCCGCACAGCCAGACAGTCGCTATCGGCGATGGCGCCAATGATCTGCCGATGCTGGCCGTGGCCGGGCTTGGTGTGGCGTTTCATGCCAAGCCGTTAGTGCAGGCTAAAGCGCAATATGCCATCCGGCAGGGCTCTTTACTGCAGTTATTATATTTATTCGACTGTACTGACAGCGCCGCATGAAGCATCAGCAGCATTCGGTTTATGTCGACCAAGGCGTCTATCAGCTGCATCTGAAGGCGCTGGTGCCGCATCATGTCAGCGCGACGCCAGTACTGATGCTGCATGGCGCTATTGAAAATGGCCGGATTTTTTATAGCAGCTCCGGCAAAGGGCTTGGCTGTTATCTCGCCGATCAGGGTTTTTTGGTGTACAGCGCCGATTTTGCCGGCCGCGGCCTGTCCAAACCCCATGTCAGCACTGGGTTTGACCAAAGCCAGCATCAATTGATTTGTCAGGATATTCCGGCTTTGCTTGAAGACGTCTATCAGCGGCATCAGCAAAAAGTCAGTCTGGTTTGCCACAGCTGGGGCGGAGTGGTGGCGCTGGCTGCGTTAGCGCGGCAGCCTGCACTGCTCAGTAAAGTGCGGGCCATTATCTGTTTTGGCAGCAAAAGGCGGATTAGCGTACGCTCCTGGCAAAAAACATTACAGGTCGATTGGGTCTGGAACAAACTTTGTCCCTGGTTAGTTCAAAAGCGGGGTTATCTGCCGGCGAAGCAGTGGAAACTGGGTGCTGACGATGAACCACAACAGTTCTTGCGCGATACCATCCATTGGATAAACCATCACCATTTTGTCGACCCGACCGACGGCTTTGATTACAGCGCGGCGGCGCAGCAGCTGCAGTGGCCGCCGGCCTGGTTTTTTGCTGCGGTCAATGACAAGGTGTTGGGACATGCCACGGATGTCAAACTGCTGATGCAGGAAAGCGGCCTTGCCGGCGCGCAATTTCGCTTGTTAGGGAAAGCGCAGGGCGATGCGCTGGATTATGACCATATCTCGATGCTGACGGCGGCGCAGGCCAAAAACGGGCATTTTCGTGATCTGGCAGACTGGCTAAAAACGCTGGGTTAAACCCCGCCGCTTTGTTCCAGTTGCTGAATAAAGCTGCGGCGTTTTTGTTGTTGCAACTGGATTTGCTCGGTTGGAATACTAAAACGCAACAAAATCTCGTCGCTGATATCAATGACATCACCAACGCCCACCACACTCCATAACTCTTCTTCCAGTACTTTGGCTTTATGAATGGCGTAGACGCTGATGTAACTCAGCTCTTTATTGATATGTTCAGTGTCGGGCCGGCCGGTGCGTGACAAATGGATGCGAAAGGCAAATAACAAATCATTGGCTAAAGCGTCCTGAATGAAAAAGTGTTTGGCCTGTGTCGTTTTTAAATCAAAATCGAACTCAGTGACAAAACTCTGTTCCATTTTCAGCTGATTTTGCCGGTAGCGGATAAACACTTCATAGGTCCGCGGCGGATCTTGCCGTTTCATACCTTTGAGCTGATTGGCAAAATGCAGGTTGGTGGCACTGTTTTTTAATAGTGGCTGTAAATTCGGTTTGGTTTTATCTTCTGCCAGCACGCCGAGCAGGCGATGCAGGTTGTTTGGCTCTGCACCTTGCCCCAGCACGTTTAAATCGTAACGGATGCCGTGGCGGTGCATAAAAAACGGGAAACTGTTCAGCGCTTTGACATACATATTACGTAGCGCCTGACCAAGACCGGCGAATTTCGGCGTTTCTTCCGCCATGGTGAGCTTGGCTCTGTTGTTTTTAATAAGTTGTTCGAAAAATAACCGCCCCTGGTGCGGCACATTCTGCTCCAAAATCCGCAGATTCATGATCAGCTGATTTTTGCTGACCGCCATCACTTCGTATTCAAGCTCCTGCAAGCCATATTTGCTGGAGATTTTCTGCATATCCGGCAGCGCCAACTGCACTTTGTCACCTTTTTGATAAGCAACCTGTTCATGGCTTTCTATCTGCAGGCCCCGCGAAGAAAAATCCCGGGTATGGGCTTCGATATATTGCTGGTTGTTGATTTTCAGCAAGACACGGGTTTTATATAAAAACCGCCCTTCGGCCCTTAAGTTCACATATTGTACGGCTACTGCTTCAAGTGGCGGCAGGTCGTCGACTTTGGGATGGCCAAAGATTTTCAGCTGACCGAGTAAGGACTCATCGAAATTGATTTGCTGATACAGTAAGTTACTTTCGTTGTGGTTGATTTCGGTCAGGGCTGCGACGTAACGAAACTCCTGAATAAACTGCTGCACAATAGGGGAAGGTGGCTGATTGAGTTTTTGGATCTCCTGATCCGCCGTATCCGGCAGTGACAGCAGAATATGTGAATCCTGCGGATGGGTGCGATGCACCACCAGATGAAACACCCGCCAGCTGGGCTTTTGCGCACCAAAGCCAAAAAACACACTTTGCAGCTGTGGCTGCTGTGCCAGTTCGTCAGCGGTAGCTGAGTAAAAATACAGTTTGCCTTTGGCGGCGTGAGTAAAACAATACAGGATGGTGGCGCGCTCGGCCGGTGCTTTTTGCAGGCAGGCTTTTAACCGTTTGCCGGATAAAATCTGCATCAGGACCGATTGTTGTCGTTCATCCTGAAAATACTGCACATGTTGGCGGTTATTTTCGGTAGTCAGGGCACAGACCGGCACCGGCAGTCCGTCGCGCACCGCCAGAAAAACCGGTAACGAGGCGATTCGTGGCAGATAAAACTGCTCATAACCTTTGACTATGACCGCATCAAGGGTGTTATCCAGGTTGACCTTATAGCGGCGTTTATTGCCGTGGATAAATTGCTTCAGAAAGTCAGTAAAACCACGTTCGTCAGCCAGCGGCAAGCGTTTCACCCGCACATACTGCGAGCGGTCAACCACTTCACTGTCGATGACCTGATAAGGAATACCTTGCGACAGCCCTAAGGCAAACTCTTGCTCTAAACCGGTGAAATGCAGGGCAATTTTTTGCCCGCTCTGTAATCTTCTGCTGCCCGGCACTTTGAGCTTACTGCCGGATACTGATAAATCAACAGTGCTGGCCTGGAAGGTTTCGCCGTTATCCAGTTCCACCGAGATGTCGATCGTGAAATTCATCCGCTCTTCGCCGCGGCTGCAATAACTGGCGAATTGCACGATGCGCGGACCGGCTTTGTCCGCTTCCGGCTCGGCATCCGGCGTGGCGTCTTTATTCACCAGTGGGTCGCCGGCGATCACGGCTTGCAAGCGTTGTTCGGTTTCCTGTTTGTGCCGCACCCGATAATTGTTATCGGTATTCATCACTTCTTCGTACAGGCCCAGCGTGTATTGGCCGTAGCGCTTCAGGCCACGCTCAAACGCTTTGACGGCGGTGTCATCCATATAATGGGTTTTGCCGCCGTGCTCAAAAGGCCGTACTTCGCCATCGACGCGGCCGCGCAAATCGATGTAGTAATTACAGGGTTGGCCGAGGCGCTTCAATTCCATCTTCAGCAGGAACTGTTTGGGTTTAGGGATCTCCTGAGTCAAAATAGTAAAAACCTCACTGAATTCATTGCTGTTCAGTAAGGGTTTTAACCGCTCTATGATGCCCAGATACGGGAGGAGATCCGGTGTTGTCATTCTGTCCTGTGTAGCCACTTCACTGCAGCGGCATATGATAATATCGATACAATAAAAGCAATTATTATGCCTATCAATAATTTTGAGGCCAAAAATGGCAAAAACCAAAACCGCCTACGTTTGTAGTGACTGCGGCGCCGACTTTGTGCGCTGGCAAGGACAATGTACAGAATGTGGTGCCTGGAATACCATCAGTGAAGTCCGCATGTCGGCGCCGTCAAAAAATAACCGCAGTTTGGCCGGCGGTTATGCCGGTGCCACAGTCGCGAAAGTCATCCGGCTCGATCAGGTAGATTTACAGGAAGTGCCGCGCTTCAGCTCCGGTTTTGCCGAATTTGACCGGGTGCTGGGCGGTGGTATTGTGCCTGGCTCGGCCATTCTGATTGGCGGGCATCCGGGGGCTGGTAAAAGCACTTTGTTGTTGCAAATCATGTGTTATTTGGCCGGGCAGGGGCCGGCGCTTTATGTTACCGGCGAGGAATCGCTACAGCAGGTGGCGATGCGCGCCAATCGTTTAGCTTTACCGATGCATCAGTTGCAAATGCTGGCTGAAACCCAGGTGGAAACCATCTGCGATCTGGCTTTAACCGTCAAGCCGCGCATTATGGTCATCGACTCCATCCAGGTCATGCAGATGGCGGACATCCAGTCAGCGCCTGGTAGTGTGTCGCAGGTGCGCGAAAGTGCCGCTTATCTGACCCGTTTTGCCAAACAGCAGAATATTGCAGTCATTATGGTTGGCCATGTCACCAAAGACGGCTCGCTGGCTGGCCCTAAGGTGCTTGAACATTGCATCGACTGTTCGGTGATGTTTGATGGCGACAGCGACAGCCGTTACCGCACTTTACGCGGTAACAAAAACCGCTTTGGCGCCGTCAATGAACTGGGCGTGTTTGCCATGACCGGTCAGGGTATGAAAGAAGTAAAAAATCCGTCAGCGATATTTTTAAACCGCGGCAAAGAAGAAGCGCCTGGTTCGCTGGTGATGGTGTTGTGGGAAGGCACCCGGCCGCTACTGGTAGAAATTCAGGGGCTGGTGGATTATTCGCCGCTGAACAATCCACGCCGGGTCGCCGTGGGCATGGAGCAAAACCGGCTATCGATGTTATTGGCGGTGATGCACCGCCACGCCGGAATTCAGATGGCCGACCAGGATGTGTTTGTGAACGTGGTCGGTGGCGTGCGGGTCGGCGAAACCGGCGCCGATTTAGCCACTTTACTGGCGCTGGTATCGAGCTTTCGCAATAAAGCTTTGCCGATGGATTTAGTAGTGTTTGGTGAAGTGGGCTTATCCGGCGAGATCCGGCCTGTGCCCAGCGGCCAGGAACGGCTGCGCGAGGCGGCGAAACACGGTTTTCGCCGTGCCATAGTGCCGCACAGTAATGTACCGAAGGAAATGCCGGAAGGCATGCAGGTGATTGGCGTCAGTAAACTGAGTGAGGCGCTGGAAGCGCTCTGAGGCGTTGTTTGCGGCAGCGGGATAGTAAAAAGGCCACTTGAGTGGCCTTTTTCATCGGAGTTTTACTTAACTTTGCTGATCAGGGAAGTTCAGTTGCAGCACAGCTTTGGCATCGTCGCGCAGCTTGGTCAGGCCCAGCTCGTCATAACTTTTCACCATCAGCGCTAAGGCTTGTGGCACTAATGGCGAATCGCGGTAGGTTTCCAACACAAAGCGGGCGCGGTTGGCAGCGGCCAGATGGGCACCACGGCGGCTGTAATAATCAGCGATTAACAGCTCATGACGTACCAGCTTCTCTTTGATAATGATCATCTGAGTTTTGGCAGCAGCGGCATATTTGCTGTTTGGATAATTGTTGGTCAGGATTTTGAAATCATCAAAAGCCTGTTTAGTGCTGGCGATATCACGATCGGCCCGGTCGACACCAAAAAACTCCTGAAAGGAGTTTTCATCTGACTGCAGATTGCTGACGCCACGCATGTAATAGACGTAGTCCAGATCCGGATGATTAGGATTGAGCCGGATAAAACGGTCAATGCTGGCCAGCGACTGCTTAATGTCGCCAGACTGGTTATAAGCAAAAATCAGATCCAGCTGCACTTGCCGGGCCATAGGACCAAACGGATAGCGGCTTTCCATACCTTTCAGCAGATCGATTGCGCGGCTATAAAGGCCTGAATCTAATACAGCTTTGGCTTCGTTATAGGATTGTTGGGCGGTTTGATTGGTGTTAACCAGTTCTTCGGCTGGCTTGTTACCGGCACAGCCGGCAAGCAGTGCAGCGACTGCTAAAACTGAGAAAAATTTCACTTTCATTAAAAAACCCACTCAGACTGCAGCCTTTAGCTGTCTAGTCCTGCATAAAATCGTTAAAATAGGCAGAATATTTTCGATTCTACCAAAGAGCGTGCAGCGATGCACAGAGGATAACCGGTTCCGACATGACAAAACAGATAAAACTTACAGAAACAGTACCTGATCATCTTTACGGTAAACGCTTGGATCAGGTTCTGGCCGAAATGTTCCCTGATTATTCGCGTTCGCGGATAAAAGAGTGGATTTTGGCCGGCTGGGTCAACGTCAATAACCGCCTGTGTGACACGCCACGGGAAAAACTGCTTGGTGGCGAACATATCGACATCAATGCCGAGATTGAAGAAGACGAGCGTTTTGAAGCTGAACCTATTGAATTGAATATCGTTTACGAAGACGAACATATTCTGGTGATCAATAAACCGGCCGGCTTAGTGGTGCACCCGGGTGCCGGCAATCACGATGGTACTTTGCTCAACGCCTTGTTGCACCATTGCCCCGGCATTGCCGAAGTGCCGCGCGCCGGCATTATTCACCGCCTCGACAAAGACACCACAGGTCTGATGGTGGTGGCGAAAACCATTCCGGCGCAGACCCATCTGGTCGAGATGATGCAAAACCGCGAAATCACGCGGGAATATGAAGCCATAGTCCATGGCGCTATGACTGCTGGCGGTATGGTCGATGAACCGATTGGCCGTCACCCGACCAAACGCACCCATATGGCGGTGACGTCCAGCGGCAAACCTGCGGTGACGCACTACCGGGTGATGGAAAAATTCCGTAATCACACGCGCTTACGGCTGCGGCTGGAAACCGGCCGGACCCACCAAATCCGCGTGCATATGACTTATATCAACTACCCGCTGGTGGGTGATCCGGTCTATGCCGGCCGGCCACGGCCACCGCGTAAAGCCGACGAAGCTTTATTGGAAGTATTACGTGGCTTCCGTCGCCAGGCGCTGCACGCGGCCATGCTGCGCTTTGCTCATCCCATCACACTGGAATTAATGGAATGGCATGCGCCGGTGCCGGACGATATGGTTGCACTGACGCTGGCACTGCGTCACGACACTCAGCTGCATGGTATGGACAACAGCTGATGCAAGGCGCCGCAGCTGTCGATTTCCTGCAACCAGACTGGCCGGCACCGGCCAATGTCCGGGCGCTGTCCACCAGCCGTGGTCTGGCGCAGCAACCGCCTTTTGGCAGTTCTGCCGGGGTTTATGCTGGTTTAAATCTCGGCACCCATGTCGGCGACGAAGCAGCAGTAGTCGCGGCAAACCGACAGCTGTTACAACAATATTGTGGCTTTAAGCGCGAGCCGGCCTGGCTGAATCAAATTCATGGCACCACAGTACTGAATTTGGATAGCTGGCAAGGTGAACTGACTGATGCCGATGCCAGTGTGAGCACCACAAAAGGTTTGGCCGCAGTGGTGATGACGGCAGACTGTCTGCCGGTGCTGTTCTGTGATAAAGCCGGCAGCCGGGTTGCCGCAGCACATGCCGGCTGGCGCGGGTTGTGTGGCGGAGTGCTGGAAGCCACTTTGCAGCATTTCCCTGAGCCTTCGGCAGTGATGGCCTGGTTAGGCCCGGCGATTGGTCCATTGAATTTTGAAGTTGGCGGCGAAGTGCGTGCCGCTTTTATCGCGCACTCTGCGCAGGCTGCTGAAGCTTTTTCACCGTCGTCCAATCCAGGCAAATATCTGGCTGACATTTATCTGTTGGCGCGGCTGCGCTTGCAGGCAGCCGGTGTCACTGCTATTTACGGCGGCGAGTATTGCACTGTAGCTGACCCAGAGCGGTTTTTTTCCTATCGCCGGGACGGCCAGACCGGCCGGCAGGCCAGTTTAATCTGGTTAAGCAGCTCAGACTGAGCCCACAATACTGAAACCAGAATTCTGAGACAAACCACCACAGTTTTTTGACATAAGTCAAATTTTTGACGGCTTACGCTTGAAAAAACAGCAGCGCTTCCCCATCTATGCCATAACAATGTTTTCAGATGGGAGTTCACCATGCGTTTAGACCGCTTTACCAGCAAGTTTCAGGAGGCCATCGCCACTGCACAGTCACTGGCGCTCGGCCGCGACCATCAATTTATTGAACCTGTGCATTTGATGCATGCCTTGCTGAATCAAGAAGGCGGCACTGTCCGCGACCTTTTGAATAAGGTCGGCGTAAATTTGCATGACCTGCGCTCGAAAATCTCGCAATCGATTGAACGGCTGCCCAAAGTGGAAGGTACCGAAGGTAATCTGCAGCTATCAACCAGCATGATTAACTTGCTGAATTTATGCGATAAACTGGCGCAAAAACGCAAAGATCAGTTTATCTCCAGCGAACTCTTTGTCCTGGCAGCCTGCGACGATAAAGCTGAGTTAGGCGCTTTGCTAAAAAGTCTGGGCGTCAGCAAAGACGCAGTAGAAAAAGCTATCGACCAGCTGCGCGCCGGCCAGAACGTCGATGACCCGAACGCTGAAGACACCCGTCAGGCGCTGAACAAATACACCATCGACCTGACAGCCCGGGCTGAAGCCGGCAAGCTAGACCCGGTGATTGGCCGCGACGAGGAGATCCGCCGTTGTATTCAAGTGTTGCAACGCCGTACCAAAAACAATCCGGTACTGATTGGTGAGCCTGGCGTTGGTAAAACCGCCATCGTCGAAGGCTTAGCACTTCGCATCATCAATAAAGAAGTGCCGGAAGGTTTAAAAGATAAACGTGTGTTGTCACTGGATTTAGGTGCTTTGCTCGCCGGCGCCAAATATCGTGGCGAGTTTGAAGAGCGCTTAAAAGCTGTGCTGAATGAACTCGCCAAAGAAGAAGGCCGGGTCATCCTGTTTATCGATGAAATTCATACCATGGTCGGCGCCGGTAAAGCTGACGGCGCGATGGACGCCGGCAATATGTTAAAGCCAGCGCTTGCGCGCGGTGAACTGCATTGTTTGGGTGCGACCACGCTTGATGAATATCGTAAATACATTGAAAAAGACGCTGCGCTGGAGCGGCGTTTCCAGAAGGTGTTAGTCGAAGAGCCTTCTGTTGAAGATACCATTGCGATTTTGCGTGGCCTGAAAGAGCGCTACGAGTTGCACCATGGCGTCGACATTACAGATCCGGCGATTGTGGCTGCTGCGATGTTGTCGCACCGGTATGTCGCAGACCGCCAGTTGCCAGATAAAGCCATTGATTTAATTGATGAAGCGGCGTCCAGCATCCGCATGCAGATGGACTCGAAGCCCGAAGAGCTGGACCGGCTGGAGCGGCGCATTATTCAGTTAAAACTGGAAGACAATGCGCTTGCCAAAGAAACCGACGATGCCAGTAAAAAACGCCGGGATTTTATCCTCGAGCAAATCCGCGAGTTAGACCAGAAATACAATGAGCTGGACGAAGTCTGGAGTTCGGAAAAAGCCGCCTTGCAGGGCACCCAAAGTATCAAAGCAGATCTGGAACAGGCCCGGCTGGATATGGAAGTGGCGCGCCGTGCCGGTGATTTAAACCGGATGTCGCAGCTGAAATATGAGCGTATTCCGGCGCTGGAAAAACGGCTGGATTTAGCCGCACAGGCCGAAATGCATGAAATGACGTTGCTCAGAAACAAAGTGACTGAGCAGGAAATCGCCGAAGTGCTGTCTAAAGCCACTGGTATTCCGGTCAGCAAAATGCTCGAAGGCGAGCGCGACAAATTGCTCAGAATGGAAGAGGCGTTGGGACGCCGTGTCATCGGCCAGGTCGAAGCCGTGGGCGCTGTGTCTAACGCCATCCGCCGCTCCCGTGCCGGATTGTCGGACCCGAATAAACCTATTGGTTCCTTCCTGTTTTTAGGCCCGACCGGCGTCGGGAAAACGGAACTGACCAAAGCTTTGGCGCATTTCCTGTTCGACAGTGAAGACGCGCTGGTGCGTATCGACATGTCTGAATTTATGGAAAAACATGCAGTGTCACGTTTAGTCGGTGCTCCTCCGGGTTATGTCGGGTACGAAGAGGGCGGTTATCTGACTGAGGCAGTGCGCCGCCGGCCTTATTCAGTGGTATTGCTGGATGAAGTGGAGAAGGCCCATCCGGACGTGTTTAACATTCTGCTGCAGGTGCTCGATGATGGCCGGCTGACCGACGGGCAGGGCCGCACTGTCGATTTTAAAAATACCGTGATCATCATGACGTCGAACTTAGGCTCTGATCTTATTCAGGAGCATTATGCTGAACAAAGTTATGACCAGATGAAAAGCATGCTGATGCAGGTGCTGACGCAGCAGTTCAGACCGGAATTTTTAAACCGCGTTGATGAGACCGTGGTGTTCCACCCACTGGATCATGCCCAGATTAAAAACATCGCGGGCATTCAACTGAACCGCTTACGGCAGCGGCTGGCAGAACGGCAATATGGCCTGGAGGTGACAGAAGCAGCGCTGGATCAAATTGCGGCAGTCGGCTTTGACCCGGTGTTTGGCGCCCGGCCGTTAAAACGCGCCGTGCAGCAATATGTCGAAAACGCGCTGGCGCAAAGCTTGCTCCGCGGTAATATTGCACCGAACAGTTTGATTCGGGTTGATGTTGCGGATGGCCAAATGGTGATCAGCAGCCAACCGATGAAGTGAGCATAACACCGGGGAAAGCTGTCAGGCCGACCCAGATGACAACAACCGGGATATTCCGGTTGTTGTCATGGTTTTATTGCTGGCAAAATTCTTTGATTTGTTTTTCGGCCACTTCAAGTTGCTCAGCGCGCATTTCCGCAGTCAGTTCCACTGATTTCCCGTCATCGCCAGTCACCATTAATACAGCTTCTTCAGTCAGCCGTTGTTGGTTGATTTGCGCTTGTTTACAGTTGTGCTGCCTCACTTGTGCATTCATGGCTTCGACTTGTTTGTTCAGTTCCGCTACCGGATTTTGCACGGCAGGAGTGGATTCTTTTGGTGTACTCACTACAGGTGCTTTGACTTCGGTGACTGCGCCTTTGGCCTGCATTGACACTATCTGATAATCCACACCGGCAGGAGGCGGGATTTGACTGACATGCAGCTGACCGGATTTATCCTGCCAGCGGTAATATTCCTGTGCACTAACAGTGAAGACGGCTAAAGCGCCGGACAACAAACAACACAGCAAGGTTTTTGGCATTTAAATCTCTCCACAGGCAGTACCGCTATTCTCAGTGTACCTGAATTATTTGTCCATGCTAGCCAGCAAGGTCGTGCTCGTCAGCGAAGAGCCAGGCTTTTGCCGTTTGCTGACTGTCAGTGCTAGAGTAATGATTATTAAGTGAAATTGGCCGGAGGTTCAAATGTCAATTGAAGCCATTATGTCCAAAAAAGTCGTAGTCACAACTGCGGATGCCTCTTTGGCCAGTTTGCGTACAGTGTTTACCGAAGCACACTTTCAGCATGTACCTGTCGTGGACAGCATGCAGCGGGTGATCGGTATTGTTTCCGTGAAAGACTTTTACAAAGCAATCAGCCCGGTGGCCGATTCAGCTTCAGAACACACAGCGCAACTTTTTGAAAATGGCCGCAAAGTGCGGTCAATCATGACCAGTCCGGTGGTCTGTATCAGCCCGGACAGCGCAGTGATAGCCGCTGCAGCTTTGTTGGTCGAGCGCAATATCAGCTGTTTGCTGGTGACAAACCCGCAACAGAAGTTATTAGGCATTGTTTCCTGGAAAGACATTATGCGGCTTATTGTGCAGCGGCAACAATTAAAACGCCGGCAACAGGAAGAAGAGGAATAAAAAAGCGCCCCTTGTTTTTTATTTCCGCCTCCCCAATGATATGGAACACCTTAGCAGCATTGCTGCCGCCGTTATTTTTTCAGGGCTGTTAAAAAGACCCGATAAGGACTGCAATTGAGTCAGCTGTTTACTTCCCGTATCGCCGCTGTGCGTGCTGCGCCATGGCGCCAGAACATTATTGGTATTCGCCGGGGGATTGAGCGTGAAACACTGCGGCTAAAGCCGGATGGGACTTTGTCGCAGCAGGACCACCCGCTGGCGTTGGGTTCGGCTTTGACACATCCACTCATCACTACTGATTTTTCTGAAGCCTTATTGGAATTTATCACGCCGGCCACCAGCAGCATTGAAACCACTGTCGCGCAGCTGACCGATATTCACCGTTTTTCCATGCGTCAGCTTGGTGACGAGCGGCTCGGTGCCGGCAGTATGCCTGGTTTTATCGCTCATCAGGACGAGATCCGGCTGGCTTATTATGGCGAGTCCAATGTCGGCAAAATGAAAACCTTATACCGTCAGGGCCTGAAAAACCGCTACGGTAGTATGATGCAGGCCATCAGCGGCGTGCATTTTAACTTCTCCATTCCGGAAAGTTTCTGGGCCAGTTACCAGCAACTGCTGGGCGACACCCAGCCGCTGCAGGAATTTATATCTGCACAGTATTTGCATTTAATCCGCAATTACAAAAGATATGTTTGGCTGATTGTGTATCTGTTTGGTGCATCGCCGGCGATGTGCCAGTCGTTTTTACAGGGACGGCAGAGTAAATACAATTTTCAGACATTGGGTAAAGGTACACTTTACCTGCCTTATGCCACTTCATTGCGGATGAGTGATTTGGGCTATACCAACAGTGCTCAGTCGAGCCTCGCTATTACATACAATAGCTTGCCGGATTATATTCGCGGTCTGCATCAGGCCATTACAACGCCTTCGGCGGAATATGATGCCATCGGGTTTGAAAAAGACGGTCAGTATCAGCAACTCAACGGCAATATCCTGCAGATTGAAAACGAGTTTTATTCGACCATCAGACCCAAACGCACCATTAAAAGCGGTGAGCGGCCGACTTGTGCACTGGCCAAACGTGGGGTCGAATATATTGAAGTGCGGGCTTTAGACGTGAATCCGTTTTGTGCTGTTGGGATCACTGCGGCGCAGATGCGCTTTTTAGATTTATTCCTGCTGTATTGCTTGCTGGAAGATAGCCCGGAACTGGACGCTGCAGCTCAGGCTGTGACAGAACAGAATCTGAAAAAAGTAGTTACTGATGGCCGGCGGCTCAATCTTGAGTTAGATCAGGATGGTCAGCCGAGACTGATGCAGGACTGGGCAGAAGAGATTTTCGCCGAACTGTCGCCAATCGCTGCCTGGCTTGATGAAGCCTATCAAACTGCAGATGATGAAGAGCGCTCATATCAGGCCATACTGAAACAGCATTATTTGGCACTGCTCGACCCGACCCGTACTTTGTCCGGCAAAATGCTGGGGCTGCTGCAGGCTAATCAGCAGGATTGCGGCGCTGTTGATCTGCAGCTGGCGGATTTATATCGTCAGCAGTTGCTCTCTGGCGACTATCAGTATTACCAGCCGGAAGATTTCAGCCGGATGGCGGCGGATTCGCTGGCAGAGCAGCAACAAATTGAAGCGGCAGATACCGTCGGTTTTGCCGAATACCTGCAGCAATATTTCGCCGAAAAACCTTGCTGATAGCGACAGTTATGGCAGTGAACACAAACCCGCCAACCGGCGGGTTTTGTTTTCCCCGAGGCAGAATCGCAGACAAAAAAACGGCCACATCAGTGGCCGTAAAACTAAGGATAGGGAGAATCCAGGGATGAAAACAAAAACTTGGCAGAATCCTTTCAAATAGTCAGACGGGGCTGTCTGCGGAAAGTTCAGAAAAATTTGTATTTTTTTAATTTAATTTTCAAGTCTTTGCTTTTAAAGAGTTATTCCTGGTGTGAATGCGGGTGTAAGCGCACCAGACTAATCATATTGTCTTGTACCGCGATAATTTCCAGCGGATATCCCAACAGCTTCAGACTCAGATTTGATTGTGGAATATCTTCCAGATATTCAAGGATTAAACCATTAAGGGTTTTAGGCCCGTCGGTCGGGAAATTCAGCTGCAATTCGCGGTTTAAGTCGCGCAGGTTAATGCTGCCTTCGACCAGATAAGAACCATCTGGCTGCGCCTTGATTTCTTCACTGTTTTCTTCTGCGGTATCCGTGGTGAATTCACCAACCACTTCTTCCAGAATATCTTCCAGCGTCACCAGACCTTGAATGTCACCAAACTCATCAACCACCAGTCCAATCCGCTCTTTTGAGTGCTGGAATTTGACCAGCTGAGTATTAAGGCTGGTGCCTTCCGGAATAAAATAAATGTCGTGGACAGCGCGCAGCAGACTGGCTTTATTCAGCTGATCTTTCAGCACCAGCCGCATAATGTCGCGGGTATGCAAAAAGCCTAGGGCGTCGTCGACACTGTCGCGATATAACAAAATTCGGCTGTGCTGTGTGATAGACAACTGGTGCAGGATATCTTTCCACTCGTCGTTGATATCGATGCCAACCAGTTCGTTGCGGGGCACCATGATGTCTTCGACTGTGGCTTTTTCCAGGTCCAGTACGCCGACCAGCATGCTCTGGTGCTGGCCCGGTAAAATGGCACTGGCTTCATGCACGACGGTTCTGAGCTCTTCGCTGCTCAGGCTATGGCCCTGATGTTGCTCGGCGCTGACGCCAAACCAGCCCAAGATACCGTTACAAATCCGGTTCATCAGCCATACGACCGGATACAGCAGTTTCATCATTGGCTTCAGGACGAGACTGCTGGGAAAGGCCACGCGCTCGGGATGCAGCGCCCCCAGCGTTTTTGGTGTGACTTCGCCAAAAATCAGGATAATTAAGGTCAGTGCTGCCGTTGCTATCGCAATGCCGAAGTCGCCATACAGCCGCATGCCAATCACAGTTCCGATGGCGGATGCGGCAATATTTACCAGATTGTTGCCGACCAGAATGAGGCCGATCAGGCGATCACGGCGCTGCAGTAAGCCATGAGTGCGCTGCGCGCCGGGATGATTTTCGTTTAATAAATGCTTGAGCCGGTAGGGGTTTACCGACATCATCGCAGTTTCAGTTGCGGAGAAATAAGCCGAACAGAGTACCAGAAACGCCAGAATAAGTAGCAGCGTACCGGTTGATATTGCGTCCAAAGCGGGAGTTGCCTGTGTTGCCGTTCAGTCCCAATTAATATGCGAAATCAGCCACAGCGTCAAGCCAGACTACAGCAATACTTCCCGTACAAAACGGCTGCCAAAATAGGCCAGCGTTAATAACAGACTACCGGTCATCGTCAGGCCATTAGCGACGCGGCCGCGCCAGCCGGCTAATCGGTGTCCGGCTAACAACACGACAAAAACCGCAAATCCAAGTGTGCTCAATACGTTTTTGTGCAAATTGTGACGGGCAAACCAGTCCTGACCAAAAACTGCACCACTGAATACTGTTATGCCAAGCAGCACTGTGCCTAATAAAATCAGTCGGAATAAAAGTTGTTCGGCTTGCATCAATGGCGGCAGCACAGTGCCGGTCGGCAGCGGCGTTTTCTGTTTTAGTCGCTGGCTGATGAGACTCACCTGGAAAGAATACAGCGTTGCCATAATCAGGATCACATAGGCGATAAACGCCACCATGATATGCATCAATAACCAAGGGCTGTGTTCAAAGTGTTGCAACTGAACGCTATCGGGCAGCAGGATGACGGCCAACTGCACCAGTGCAGCAAAGCCATAGACTATCGGCAGTAATAACAAAATCGGCGTGCGTAACGCGGTGACAGTGAAAGCAGCTGTGATAAGCCAGCACACTAAAGAACTGACATTGAGCAGACTGAAATTCTGGCCTTCGGCGGTAAATAAACTCTGACTGAGCCCCAGCATATGCAGCACCACGCCGCCAATGGCGACGGTGAACAACAACTTCAGGCGTGGCCCTTCAGCGTGATAGAGCCGCTGTGCGACTATAAAGCTGGAAACCAGGTAACAAACCAGAGCGAGAACAGGCAAAAAAACAGCCGACATGCAAATAATTCCAATTTGAATGCATCTTTTTGCTCATTGTATGGGAAGAGGCGACAGATTGACAGAGCCTGAGGCTGACGCTTTGCCGGCGCTTTGTTATAATCGCCGCCATTTTTGACAGAACCGGATTTGACCATGTTTGAGAATTTGTCGGATCGCCTGACCCGAACGCTGAAAAACATCAGTGGCCGTGGCCGCCTGACCGAAGACAACATCAAAGAAACCCTGCGTGAAGTGCGCATGGCACTGCTGGAAGCTGACGTGGCATTGCCCGTCGTGCGTGATTTCGTCAATCAGGTTAAAGAGCGTTCGGTTGGCCTCGAAGTCAGCAAAAGCCTGACGCCGGGCCAGGAATTCCTCAAAATCGTCAAAAAAGCGCTGGAAGAGGCGATGGGGGAAGCCAACGAAGAGCTGACCCTCAATACGCAGCCGCCGGCTGTGGTGCTGATGGCCGGTTTGCAGGGCGCTGGTAAAACCACTTCCGTCGGTAAACTGGCGAAGTTCTTAAAAGAGCGCAAAAAGAAAAAAGTCATGGTGGTGTCGGCCGACGTCTATCGTCCGGCGGCGATTAAACAGCTGGAAACGTTGGCCAAAGATGTTGGCGTTGAGTTTTTCCCAAGCGACATTTCACAAAATCCGGTCGATATCGCCAATGCGGCTATCAGCGCAGCGAAGTTAGGTTTCTATGACATCCTGTTAGTCGATACCGCTGGTCGTCTGCATGTTGACAGCGAAATGATGGATGAAATCAAAGCGTTACACGCGGCGATTAAGCCTATAGAGACGCTGTTTGTCGTCGATGCGATGACAGGTCAGGATGCTGCCAACACGGCGAAAGCCTTTAACGAAGCGCTGCCGCTGACCGGCGTGATCCTGACCAAAGCCGACGGTGATGCGCGCGGTGGTGCGGCCTTATCTATCCGCCATATCACTGGCAAGCCGATTAAGTTTATCGGTATGGGTGAGAAAACCGATGCGCTGGAGCCTTTCCATCCGGACCGGATCGCATCGCGTATTCTGGGCATGGGCGATGTGCTCAGTCTGATTGAAGAGCTGGAGCAAAAAGTCGATCGCGAGCAGGCTGCCAAGGTTGCCGCCAAGGTGATGAAAGGCCAGGGCTTTAGTCTGGAAGATTTCCGCGACCAGCTGGTGCAGATGCGCGGCATGGGCGGCATGATGTCGATGCTGGATAAACTGCCTGGCATGAAAAATCTGCCGGCTGGTGCCAAAGATCAGATTAACAATAAAAGCTTCAACAAAATGGAAGCTATTATTAATTCGATGACGCCGAAAGAGCGACAATTCCCTGATTTGATTAAAGGTTCGCGTAAAAAACGCATCGCTGCGGGTTCAGGCACTCAGGTGCAGGACGTCAATCAACTGCTGAAGCAGTTTACTCAGATGCAGAAGATGATGAAACAAATGAGCGGTAAAGGCGGCATGATGAAAATGATGCGCGCCATGGGTGGCAAATTACCACCTGGCTTAGGTGGTGGCCGCTAAGGTCGTAGCCGCTTTAAACTTTCAAGGCCATTGCTGTGCAATGGCCTTGTTGTTTTTACCCGGGCGAATGCTGATGCACAAACCAATCGCATGAAAGACGCATATTTGATCAGATCGTGGTGAGGATCCGCCGGATCCTGATATTGGCTTCAGCACTTATCCCAACAGCTTTTCAAGAGCTTATCCACAGAACCATCCACCGCTGCGACTGGCCTGATAACCGGCCGCGAAGCCTGAAAATCCTTGCATTACAACGAAAAACGCGTACAATTCGGCGTCCCTGCGGCCTGACCGCGGGGATTTTGATTTACAAAAACCTGAACGATTGAAATAGAGGACGGTATGGTAACTATTCGTTTACAACGTGGTGGCGCGAAAAAGCGTCCATTTTACCAAGTTGTGGTCGCTGATAGCCGTTTTGCTCGTGATGGCCGTTTCATTGAGCGCGTGGGTTTCTTTAACCCAATCGCCAACGGTACTGAAGAGAAAACGCGCATCGACCTGGACCGCGTTGATCACTGGGTTGCACAAGGTGCATCTCTGAGCGATCGCGTTGCGTCACTGGTAAAAGCTGCTAAAAAAGCTGCTGCTTAATTAGCAAACTGGGTAGGAATTAGCCTTGATGGGTAAAGATTTAGTTGTCTTAGGTAAGTTTGGCGCCGTTTACGGCATCAACGGGTGGCTAAAAGTAATTTCCTACACAGATGTCCCGGAAGGGATTTTTGATTACACACCCTGGCAGATCCAATCTCAGGGCAAATGGCAACCAGTGCAGATCTCCAGTTGGAAACGCCATAGCAATGGCTTAATCGTCAAACTGGAAGGTGTCAGTGACCGGGACCAGGCACAAGTTTTCGTGAATGCGGAAATCGCTGTGACTCAAACCAGTCTGCCCGCGCTTGATGACGGTGAGTTTTACTGGAAAGACCTGATGGGTCTGACCGTGGTGAACGAAGCCGGTTATGACTTAGGCGTCGTGGATGACATCATGGAAACGGGCTCGAACGACGTTCTCGTCGTCAAAGCAAACCGGACCGATGCATTTGGTAAAAAAGAGCGTTTAATTCCGTTTTTGACTGATTCTGTCATCAAAACTGTGGATAAAACGCAAGGACGAATCATCGTCGACTGGGACCCAGATTTTTAATGTCCGGACAGTCCAATATGTGGTTTGGGGTAATTACCTTATTTCCGCAAATGTTCGAGGCAATCACAAAATATGGTGTGACCAGCCGGGCAGTCAAAAACGGCCTGATCGATTTACAGTGTTGGAATCCGCGGGATTATACCTCGGATAAACATAACACGGTGGACGACAGACCCTTTGGTGGCGGCCCAGGTATGTTGATGATGGTGCAGCCTTTGACCGACGCAATTCGCGCCGCCAAAGCTGCCGCAGGGGATGGGGTCCATACCATCTATTTATCGCCGCAAGGCCGTAAGTTAGATCAGGCAGGGGTCGCTGAACTGGCGAAACGTCCGAAGCTGTTGCTGGTAGCAGGTCGCTACGAAGGGATTGATGAACGCGTAATAGAGTCGGAAATTGACGAAGAATGGTCAATCGGCGATTACGTGCTGAGTGGGGGCGAATTGCCTGCGATGACGCTGATTGATGCGGTATCGCGACTGGTACCGGGCGTACTGGGGCATGACATGTCAGCAGTTGAGGATTCGTTTGCCTCCGGATTGCTGGATTGTCCGCACTATACCAGACCAGAAGTGTTAGACGGCAAACAGGTTCCCGCGGTATTACTCAGCGGACACCATGAAAACATCAGACGCTGGCGTTTGAAGCAGTCTCTCGGGAGAACATGGCTTCGGCGTCCGGAATTGTTAAATGCCCTGGCTCTGACTAAGGAGCAACGCAAACTTCTGGAAGAGTTCCAACAGGAACACCAGGCGTTGCAGCAACGATAGTTTATCCAGGTAAAGTGAGATTGTTATGAGCAAAGTTAGCCAAAACATCATCAAAGAACTTGAAAACGAACAGCTGAAATCAGACGTTCCAGCTTTCGGTCCAGGTGACACTGTGATTGTTCAAGTTAAAGTTAAAGAAGGCGATAAAACTCGTCTGCAGGCTTACGAAGGCGTTGTAATCGCTAAACGTAACCGTGGTTTACACTCATCTTTCACAGTTCGTAAAATTTCGAACGGTGAAGGCGTTGAGCGTGTATTCCAAACGCACAGCCCAATGATTGACAGCATCACGCTGAAACGTCGTGGTGCAGTACGCCGTGCCAAGCTTTACTTCTTACGCGATCGTTCAGGTAAATCAGCGCGTATCCGCGAAAAGCTTAACTAAGCACTTGAAGGCTGCCCCCGGGCAGCCTTTTTTTATCTCTGTTGCGATAAAAGCTCGCCCGACCCGCTGCACTGTCTCTGACCAATCTTGCTGCAACTGCACATTTCCCCGCCAAATAAATTCCTGGCATGATTTGCCCTATTGTTTTGTCACGTCGCACTGTTAGTATGAACTTTATATACCGGCTGAATTATTGCTGTGTCACAAGGACTTACCAGTGCAATCTTCTGATTTTAATGAAAAAAGAAAATTCATCGTCAAGCTTGGCAAAATGCTGCATAAGTTTGGGACACCGGCCTACCGGCTGGAAGCGCATTTGCAGGATGTCGCCAAAGACTTAAATATCGGCGCCTCATTTGCCATTACACCAACAGTGCTGACCTTTGTGATTTGGGTGCCGGGCGAAGATAATGAATACACCCATGTTGCACGCGTGATGCCGGGCGATCTGGATTTAGGCTCGTTATCCCGCGCTGATGAAGTAGTGGACGCCGTCTTAAAACATCAGATGACGCTACAGGAAGCGACAGAACGTCTAAATACCATTGCGGCTATGCCCAATCCTTATGCGCGCTGGGCCACTTTTCTGGCATACGGTGCCGCCGGTGGCGCTTTTGCCATGCTGATGCGGGCGAGCTGGCTGGATGTCGGTTACGCCACGGCGCTTAGTCTGATTGTCTATCTGTTTGTATTTTGGGCGGAAAAAAGCCGCCGTGTCACTCATATGCTGGAACCGCTGGTTGCGATGAGTTCAGCTTTAGGTGCGACTGCGCTTGCCGCTTATGTCGACCCGCGGATCAATATCCCAATTGTAGTGTTGTCGGCCATTATCGTGTTTATCCCCGGTCTTGCACTGACATTGGGTTTTGCTGAAACCGCCGCCCGGCATTTGGTATCCGGTACCGCGCGTATCATGGATGCGGTGATGATCCTGTTTAAACTGTATTTCGGGGCTTTTCTGGGGTTGGCCTTGGGTGAGCGGCTGTTCGGCAAAGTACCTTATGTGCCAACCGAAGCGGTAGAGGCCTGGACTGCCTGGCTGGCCGTCGCCATTTTGTGTGGCTCACTGGTGATTGTGTTTCGCGCCCGGAAAAAACATATCAGCTGGGGCCTGATGTCTGGTTTTATTGCCTATGGCGCCAGTCAGCTTGGTGGGATTTATCTCGATTTGGCCCTTGGTGCTTTTGTCGGGGCTTTTGCCGTAGGCGTATACGGTAACCTGTTTACCCGTTTAATGAATGCGCCTGCCAGTATTGTGTCGCTGCAGGGTATGATTGTACTGGTGCCTGGCAGTAAAACTTATATTGGTCTCAATAGCTTAATTTCTGGCGAGCAGATGGGCGCGACAGATCATTTGGGGCAGCAGACATTTTTGATCCTGATGTCGTTGGTGGCTGGTTTTATTTTCGCTAATGTGGCGTTGCCGCCAAAGAAAAGCCTCTGACGCTGTTGTTTCAACGCAGCAGCTTTAACGCAGTTTTTCCGACCAGCCGGCGACAATTTTGTCGAACCGGCCGTCTGATTTCATCACCTGCAGGCTCTGACGCAACCGCTCTACGGTGTCGGCAGAAGTTTTCAGACTACAGGCCAGATGGAAATCCAGCGGTAAGTCCGGCAATACCAGCAGCTTACGAAAATCGGCCAATGCCAGACCGGATTCCTGCGCCCGGTACTTCAGAATAGTTTCATTAATAATCACTAAATCAATGCCCTGACGTCGCCCAGCCAGCACATTGAGCATACTGGCGACGTTTTCCAGCAGATATAAATTTTTCCCTTCTTCAAAGCCGTGTTTCAGCAGGTAGTGGTGCGTGACATCGTCGCGGGTCACGGCTATCACATACTGCTTGGCCTGTTCCAACGTCTGCAGTTGGATATCGTTGCGGCTGGCAAGGCCATAAATCGCTGTGGTGTTATAAGAAAGCTCGCCAATCCACTGAAACAGCGGCAAGCGTTCTTTACTCTTTGAAATGGAATAAATACAGGTGTCGGGGTCACGCAGCGCCAGCTGATACGCCCGGCTCCAGGACTGAAATTCAATCTGATAGTTGATACCGGCGCCCTGGAAGGTTTGCCGCACCAAATCCGTGGCAAAACCAGCGGCAGCACCTGGCTGATCTATCTGATATGGCGGCAGATGCTCGGTGACGACGCGGATTTCTGCAGCCATGACCGGTAACAACAACCCCGACATCAGGATGCTGCTGCAGACTCGTAAATTTTGCACTCGGCTGCTACACCTTTGAAGTTCTCTGAGTACTACTGTAAACAGCCCACGCCGAGCAGGCAAGTATCCGCCCGAAAATCAGCAGACGCTGTACGGCTGAGCGAGCAAACGTTTGCCGGTTGGGGTGAAAGTTTATACTGCCTTTGATGTAACGATATTTGTACGATGTTTGCATTGAAGGTGTTTGGGTGTCGAGCGGCATTTCTATTGACTTTATTTGTTGACATTGAGTCTGTGAATTTCTACTATGTCGGTCGTTTGTAATTAATAAAATACGTATTGTAAATATAAGTATACAGCGAAAATAAGTGACTGGTCGCCATGCTGACACCAGCCTGCGCTGAGGAAAGGAGCAAAGCGATGAGCAAAATTGTTGATGATTTACGGATATTGGCGGAAAAACCGCTGAGCCCGCCGTTAGTATTAAAAAAAGCCTTACCGCTTTCGGAACAAGGGGCTTTGTTTGTGCAGCAGGCGCGCCGTGAAATTGCCGATATCGTGCACGGGCGGGATAAACGCCTGTTAGTGATCACCGGGCCATGTTCTATCCACGACCCGGCTGCCGCTATTGATTACGCCAAACGTTTAAAAGAGCTGCAACTGAAGTATGCCGATAGTCTATACATCGTGATGCGGGTGTATTTCGAAAAACCACGTACCACAGTCGGCTGGAAAGGGTATATCAATGACCCGCACCTGGATGATTCTTTCGATTTGGAAACCGGTCTGACTCGTGGCCGTGAGCTGTTATTGAAACTGGTGGAGATGGAACTGCCGACAGCGACAGAAGCGCTGGATCCAATCAGCCCGCAGTATTTGTCGGATTTAGTATCCTGGGCCGCTATCGGCGCCCGCACAGTGGAAAGTCAGACCCACCGAGAAATGGCCAGTGGCCTGTCGATGCCGGTCGGTTTCAAAAATGGTACTGATGGCAATTTGAATATCGCCTTAAACGCGCTGCAATCGGCAGCCAGTCCGCACAGCTTTATCGGTATTAACCAACGCGGCGAAGTTGCACTGGTGCAGACAGCCGGTAATCCGGACGGTCATATCATTCTGCGTGGCGGCACTAAGCCGAATTATGATGCGGAAAGCATCAACGCCGCAGTAGCTGTGCTTGATAAACATCAGTTGCCGCGGGGCATTGTGGTTGATTGCAGTCACGGCAACTCAAACAAAGACCATAATCGCCAGCCGTTGGTCGCAGAAGCTGTTGTGGCGCAGCGCGTGCTGGGCAACGACGCCATTATTGGCCTGATGCTGGAAAGTAATATCTGTGGTGGTAAACAAAATATAGTGAATGGTAAAGCTGAGTTATACGGCGTGTCGGTGACGGATGCCTGTATTGACTGGGCCACCACCGCACAACTTCTGGCCGGCCTGCATCATCAGATGCTCGGTGTGTGTCAGGCAGCCTGAGGTATTTTTATGAGTATTTCCACATCGGCCCAGGCCGCATCAGCTGCTGAACTGGCACCGCTGCGCAGTCAGATTGATGCTATTGATACCCAGCTGGTTGAACTGCTGGCAGCGCGCGCCAAAGTGACGGCGCAGGTCGGGCAGGTGAAACAACAATATGCTTTGCCGCTGTATGTGCCGGAGCGGGAAAAAGCTTTGCTCGAAGCGCGAAGGGCGCAGGCAGAGGCAGCTGGTGTGTCACAGGAACTGGTGGAAGATGTGCTGCGCCGGGTGATGCGGGAGTCTTATTCCACGCAGGAAACCGGCTTTGTCTGTTGTCGTGACGGCGGTGGCAAAGTGGTAGTGGTAGGCGGAAATGGTGCGCTCGGGCAACGGTTTGTCAGTCTGTTTCAGCGCTCTGGTTTTACCGTGTCAGTGCTGGAGCAAGCGGACTGGCCAAGGGCTGCAGAGATTTGTGCCGATGCGGTATTGGTGTTACTGGCAGTGCCTATCGCAGTGACGGAGCAGGTCATTGCCATGTTGCCAGCGTTACCAGCTGACTGTGTGCTGGCGGATATCACCAGTATCAAAGCGGCACCACTTGCGGCAATGCTACAACAACATCGCGGGCCTGTGCTGGGGCTGCATCCGATGTTTGGTCCGGATATCAGTAACATTGTCAAACAAGTAGTGGTGGTGTGCCATGGCCGTGCACCACAGCAGTATCAATGGTTGTTGCAGCAGTTTAAAGTCTGGGGCGCGGTACTCACCGAAAAAGACGCACAACAGCATGATGAACTGATGCAGCTCATTCAGGCGATGCGCCATTTCAGCTCACTGGTGTACGGTGTGCATCTGGCGGAAGAGCATGCGGATTTACCGCAGTTGCTCGAGCTGAGCTCGCCGATTTACCGGCTGGAATTGGCGATGGTGGGGCGCCTGTTTGCGCAAAATGCTGAGCTTTATGCCGACATTATGTTAAGTTCAGTTGCAGTGACCGGTTTGCTGCAACGTTATCAGCACCGCTTTAACCAGCTGTCGCATTTATTAGCGGCGCGTGACAAAGCCGGGCTAATGGCCGAATTTGCCAAAGGTCAGGCGTTTTTTGGCCCGCTGGCCAGCCAGTTTCTGCAGGAAAGCCGGCGTTTGCTGCAAAAAGCTGCGGATGAGCGCAGTTAGCCGCAATTTTTCTTGCTGTTCAAGGCCGGAGCACCGCGTTAGACTGGTCTCCGGTTTTCATTTAACGCTTGTTATCTTGTGCTGAAATCATTCTGGTTTTCTTTATTGCGCAGGCTGCTCTCTGTGCTGCGTTACTGTGTGCTTGGCCTGTTAACACTGGTGTTGCTTTTTGCCTATTTGCCGGTGCCTTATACCGGCGTGATGCTGGAACGTCAGCTCGATGCCTGGCTGGAAGGTAAAGCTCGTTATCAGGCACGACACCAATGGCAGCCATTGCCACAAATTTCCCCGCATTTGTTACAAGCAGTGGTAGCAGCCGAAGATCAGAAATTTCTGCAGCATAGTGGTTTTGATTTACAGGCGATTGAAAAAGCGCTGGTTTATAACAGTAAAGGCCGTAAGGTGCGCGGAGCTTCTACTCTCAGTCAGCAAACGGCAAAAAATGTGTTTTTATGGACCGGCCGTAGCTGGTTACGAAAGGGGCTGGAAACTGGCATTACCCTGTTGATTGAAGGGGCCTGGGGCAAACAACGCATCCTGGAAGTGTATCTGAACAGTGTTGAATTTGGCCCCGGCATTTATGGCGCTGAAGCGGCGGCACAGCGGTTTTTTGGCATTCCGGCACAACGTTTAAGCCGCCAGCAAGCAGCGTTACTGGCGGCCGTGTTACCCAATCCACACCGATTTTTAGTCCAGGCGCCGTCGCCTTATGTGCGCAAACGCCAGCAATGGATCTTAAAACAAATGCAGCAGCTGGGGCCCCTGCAGCGTCAACTGCACTGAAACAGCTCCTACCTCTGCTCATTTTGCCGCTTTTCCCGGCAGAACTGCCGTACATTAGCGAAATAATACTGGGCGCATCCGACTTTAGTCGTTATCTTATGACGCTGATCTGCCGTGGGCTTTGGGACATCTTACTAACCTTGCCAGACTCTTGTCAGACAACGGTGCAGCGATAGCACCGCACGATAACAATATCCGAGGAATCTACTGATGAATGAATTTGTTGCTGTGGTGAACGGCATCATCTGGAGCAAGGCGTTGATCGCCCTTTGTCTCGGGGTGGGCCTGTATTTCTCCATACGCTCGCGTTTCCTGCAATTACGTCATGTGCGCGAAATGATCCGGCTGATGTTTGATGGCAAAAGCTCAGACAGCGGTGTGTCATCCTTCCAGGCGTTAACCATGACGCTGGCTGGCCGCGTTGGCACCGGTAATATCGCCGGTGTCGCGACTGCAATCACTTTTGGTGGCCCAGGCGCAGTGTTCTGGATGTGGATGGTGGCGTTTTTAGGCGCCAGCTCAGCGTTCGTTGAATCAACTTTAGGCCAGGTTTATAAAGAAAAAATCAATGGCCAATACCGCGGTGGCCCGGCGTTTTACATTGAAAAAGGTCTTGGCATGAAATGGTATGCCTGGATTTTTGCTATCGCGACTATTTTTGCCACAGGCTTGCTGTTACCCGGCGTACAGGCGAATTCTATTGCTTCCAGTCTGGAAACCGCTGTGGGTATTTCGCCGAATGTAACGGCCGGTGTGTTGGCAGTAGTGTTAGGATTTATCATTTTTGGCGGCGTCAAACGCATCGCAACTTTTGCTGAAATCGTGGTGCCATTTATGGCGCTGGGTTACATTATTGTCGCTTGTGTGGTGATCGCACTGAATATTGAGCAGTTGCCGGTTGTACTGAAACTGATAGTGAAAAGTGCTTTTGGTGCTGAAGCCGCTTACGGTGCCATTTTAGGTCTGGCTATTGAATGGGGCGTTAAACGTGGCGTTTATTCAAACGAAGCCGGTCAGGGCACAGGTCCACATGCATCTTCTGCTGCTGCCGTATCGCATCCGGCGAAGCAAGGTCTGGTACAGGGCTTTTCGGTGTATGTTGATACGCTGTTTGTTTGTTCCGCTACGGCGTTTATGCTGTTAATCACCGGCCAGTACAATGTGCAGGCCGCTGATGGTCAGGCGATTTATACCGGTGTTGCTGGTGTCGCTGCAGGCCCGGGTTATGTGCAAACTGCGCTGGAAAACGTGATGCCAGGCTTTGGTTCGATTTTTGTCGCTGTGGCCCTGCTGTTTTTCGCTTTCACCACTATCGTCGCTTATTACTACATCGCTGAAACTAACATTGCATATATCAACCGCACAGTATCGCGGCCATGGCTGGGTTTCCTGCTGAAAATCGGCATCATGGCGGCTGTGGTGTATGGCACAGTAAAAACGGCCGATCTGGCCTGGGCTTTAGGCGATATCGGTGTTGGTTTGATGGCATGGCTGAACATCATCGCTATTATTCTGCTGCATAAAACCGCCTTTAAATGTCTGCGTGACTATGAAGCACAAAAAGCCGCAGGCAAAGACCCGGTGTTCCATCCCGAAAAGCTCGGCATTAAAAATGCGCATTATTGGGAAGGCAAAACCGACGAAGAACTGTTAAGTTCGAGCCTGACTAATCTGGCAGAGCAAGACACCAAGCGGGTCGAATCATAAATGAATAAAGCCAGTCGATGACTGGCTTTGTTTTTAGCAGTGCTAAGCGGAGGGAAGTTGATGACAACAATTCTGACCACAGAACGACTGCGTTTGCGCCATGCCGAGCTTCGCGATGCACCAGCCATGTTGCAGCTGGTGAATGAGCCGGAGTTTTTGCAAAACATCGGTGACAAGCAAGTCAGGAATTTGCAGCAGGCTGAGTTGTATCTGCAAAATGGCGCCATCGCCAGTTATCAGCAACACGGTTTTGGTCTGTATCTGGTCGAGCGTTTGGCTGATGGGGTGACGCTGGGCTTGTGCGGTTTGGTACAACGTGACTATTTGCAGCACCCGGATGTCGGTTATGCCTTGTTCCGTGAGTTTAGCGGCCAGGGGTATATTTCAGAGGCTGCGCTGGCGGTGGTTGCTTATGCCAGCACTGAACTGGGTTTAAAGCAACTCTGTGGCATTGTGGCGCCGGATAACCTGGCTTCTAAGCGCATTCTGGAGAAAACTGGCATGCGGCCGGCCGGACAAAAATTAGTACCGGGTTCGGATAAGACTGTGGATTTTTATCTGCTTGAGCTTGCTTGAGCTTGCTTGAGCTTGCTTGAGCTTGCCTGAGCGGCGTAAGGTGCCTTTTCAACCTTCGGCAGCTGATTAGCCTTCTACGTTAGTGCGCTGGCGCTGAAAATCTTCGTATTTTTTTGATGACACATCTTTAAGACAACTCTCGGACAGCGGTGACGGCAACAGCCGGCACTGCGCCCGCTGTTCGTCGCGCATTTTGTTGAACCAATATTCTTCACTACCGCGCTGCGGATTCTGACAGGCGCAGAGCAGCGGCAGTAACAGGCTGATTATTAACAGCGTTTTGTTCGACATGGTCCAATCCGTTCCTCTTTTTCTTCAGGTACTATGCCACAGCAGGGCTAGAGTTTGCTACTGAAGACCACTGCAGTCGGTGTCCGCAGTCAAATTTCACCAAACTGCCATAAAACTATGACTGCGGTGCCCTATGCTGGGTTTTTGCCGCCAACCGCAGGAACTGCTTTGCAAGACTCACTGCCAGAGCTGCATCAGCTCGAACTGTTGCTGCGCCATGCTCCGGCACCAGTCAGTGCCGAAGTTCTGGCGATGGTCAGCGCCGGTGACCAACAATTTCCGCTGTATGCCATTGCCGTCGGCAAGCCGGCTGCAGGCAAGCCTGTCTTACTGCTGACCGGCGGTATACATGGCTTGGAGCGGATAGGCACCCAGGTACTATTGGCTTATCTGGAAAGCCTGTGCAGCCGTTTACGCTGGGATCTGCAGTTTGCTGAGCTGTTCGAGCGTGTTCAACTGTATATCCTGCCGCTGCTGAATCCCAGTGGTATGCTGCGGGGCTGGCGCTCGAATGCTCGGCATGTTGATTTGATGCGTAATGCGCCACAGGATTGTACCGAAGGCGCCGCATTCCTGGTCGGTGGCCAGCGTTATAGCAAATTTTTACCCTGGTATCGGGGTCATCCGGAGCAGCTGGAAACCGAAAGCCGGGTGCTGTGTGATTTTGTCCGACAGCGTTTGTTTCAGGCGCCATTTTCGCTGGTGCTGGATTGCCATTCCGGCTTTGGCCAAACCGACCGTTTGTGGTTTCCTTATGCCAAATCCAGCACACAGCCCATTGCGCACCTGGCACAAATGCACCGGCTGCGGGAATTATTGTTTCAGACCTATCCGCATCAGAATTACATTTTTGAACCGCAGTGCCGGCATTATCTGTGTCATGGCGATTTATGGGACTATTTGTTTGATCAGTCGTTGCTGGCGCAGCATCTGATGTTGCCGTTGACCTTGGAGATGGGCTCGTGGAACTGGGTGCGGAAAAATCCGTTTCAGCTGTTTAACAGTCACGGGTTGTTTCATCCGGTAAAGCCACACCGGATAAAAAGAGTCTTGCGCAGTCACCTTATTTTGTTTGAGTTTTTATTGCAGGCCAGTGCTGCACACGCCCATTGGCTGCCGACTGTGGACAGCCGAAACGCCATGGAGGCCAATGACTTATGGTACAACCGATAGTGTTATTGCGTGGACTGGCGCGGGAGCAGGCGCATTGGGGCGATTTTCCGGCAGAGCTGGCCCGACAGACACAAAGACCAGTGTTTTGCCAGGATTTACCCGGTACGGGCCAATATCATCGTGAGCAAAGCCCGGCTGAAATGCTGGCGCTAGCCGAGCTGCTGTTACCCCGGCTGCGGCGGCGCCATCCTGGCCCCTGGCATCTGGTGGCGATGTCGTTAGGCGCTATGCTGGCCGTGCAGCTGGCGGTGCTGGCGCCACAACAGGTGGCGTCTTTAGTGCTCATCAACACCAGTGCCGGCGCTTTAACGCCTTTTTATCAACGGTTACGTTGGCAGCAGTATCCGAAGGTGCTCGGTGCCTTTGTTGCGCCGTTACGGCAGCGTGAACGGCTGATTTTGCAACTAACCAGTCATTATTGGCAGCAACCGCAATTGCACCACGCCGTGGACATTGCGAAGCACAGGCCGGTGCAGCGGCTTAATGTACTGCGGCAGTTGCTGGCGGCCAGCCGCTTTCGTCTGCCGGCAACGCCACAGTGCCCGATCTTGTTATTAAGCGGCGCGGCAGATCAACTGGTCGACCCCATTTGCAGCCAGCGACTGGCGGAGTACTGGCAGGTCGCTCATCTAGTACACCCAACAGCCGGTCATGATTTGGTGATAGACGCGCCCGAGTGGCTGCTCAGCCAGCTACAGCAGTTTTATACCAGTGCAAACTAGCGCAAGGTTAAAGCTGGAACTCATCAAACTGCAGGTGCGGTTTACCCGCCATATATTGGCGGCGGAAAACCTGAAAGTATTGGCTTAAGTCCGCGGCAGCCTGTTCATCCCCGGCCAGTTTTAACACCTCAATACCAACCTCAGCGGTACAGAGCTGATGCAAATGCGCCGCTTCGCGTAATTTGTAACCGGAAGCGACGGTTGGATTGATGCCAAGCACCGGGAATTGGTCTAGATAAGGGCTTTTACTAAACATTTTTTTCGCTTCACGCCAGGTGCCATCCAGCATGATAAACAAAGGTTTTTTGCTGCCGCTTTGAAGCTCTGGCGCAATGGTGCTGATGCAACGCGCTGCGCTGGCGTATTCGTGCGGAAACACCACCACTGGCGCCAAGTCTTGGCGCTGCAGTAATTGCAACAGTGCCGGATCCGGCTGTGTGCGGTCCCAGACAAAGGCATAACTGTCTGCCGCCACATCGGCAATCAGCCGGCCGGTATTGCTGGGTTTGTAGCATTCGCCGGTATACATCAGCAATAAAACCGCACTACGGGCTGACGGGGCGGGAATGTTGGCGCACAGGCAATCGGCTTTAGGTAACAGACAACCGTCGCAACGGATCACCTTGCTGCCACGGGCGTTAAAAGGTTTGGTGGTTTTGGCGAGCTCGCGTTGGCGCAGCTCCAGCACTACATTGGCCACAATGATTTCCGCACAGCTGAAAAGGCCGGCATTTTAGCGCAGTTCTGCGCGCAAGTGTGCTTTAGCTGGTCGGGACAAACTCCTGCGGGTACAGAGTGATAAAACGTTGCTGCTGCGGATAAGCGAACACATCTTCAACAATGCCGTTTTTAATCCGGGCCTGTTTTTGTTGCCAGAAGCCGGCATCTAGTAGTTCCGGATGCAGTTCCTGTAATAGCTGACGTAATTCCGGCTGCGCGGTAACAAAAGTGGCGATTTGCTCCGGAAACACATCGCCAGGATGGATTGGGTACCAAGGCTCGGCGCTCAGCATGTCGTCCCAGTTGTCCGGTGGCGGAATAAAGCGAAAATTCATATCCAGCAGATATTGCACTTCGTCGTAATCATAAAACACCACGCGACCGTGACGGGTCACGCCAAAGTTTTTCAGCAGCATGTCGCCCGGGAAAATATTGGCGGCAATCATATCTTTCAGCGCCTGGCCATAATCCTGCATCAGCCGGCGTTTTTCCATGGGACTCGCTTGCTCTAATGCCAGATTCAGCGGCAACATGCGCCGTTCAATATACAGATGTTTAATCACCACTAAGTCATCTTCAATCTGCAAAGAACCGGCGATGCTTTGCTGCAGCTCGGCCAGAAGTTCAGGCGAAAAACGGTTTTTCGGTAACGCCACATCGGAATATTCCAGCGTGTCGGCCATCCGGCCAACCCGATCATGTGTTTTCACCAGATGATAACGGCGTTTAACGGTATCGCGGCCAAAGGGTTTGGTGTCGGCGAATTTGTCGCGAATTACTTTAAATACATAAGGAAATGACGGCAGAGTGAACACCATCATCACCATACCGCGAATGCCGGGCGCAGCAACAAAAGCATCCCGGCTTTGCGCCAGATGCTGTAACAGCTCACGGTAAAACTCGGTTTTCCCTTGTTTATGCAACCCGACAGAGGCATAAAGTTCGGCCAGCGTTTTGTGCGGCAATAATTCGCGCAGAAAATGCACTAAGGCCGAAGGCACCGGCAAATCCACCATAAAATAGGCACGCGAGAAGCCAAAAATAATGGTCATCTGCTGGCTGTCGGTGATCAGGCTATCAACAAACAAACCACGGCTGCGCTGATGCAACACCGGCATAATAAATGGCTGCTGCCCGTCCGGGCTCACCACCCGGCCGACCACATATGCAGCTTTGTTGCGGTAAAACACCGATTTGAGGATATCAAAACGGATTTGGTGTACCGGATGGCGGCCATGGCTGGACTGAGCGACAAAAGTTTTGACGATTAAACGGATATCGCGGTCCAGATTTTCAAAAGCCACGCCCAAACTAAAGCCGCTCAAAATGCGGCGCAAGCAATGCCGCAAGCCATCCTGTGCCGGAAAATAACTGTCGTAGACAGATGCAACCGGCGCCGGCAATTGTTGTTTGTTTAATGTCGATTCGACGAAAATATTCTGATTGTGAAAATATTGCCGGTCAAACAGCTGACAAAACACTGAGTTATAGAAAGTTTCTGCCAGCTCTGCCTGCGGATGGAATTGCAGATAGACCAGATAATATTGTTTGACTTGCTGCCACAACGCCTCGTCCAGACAATGCACCGGTAATTCATGCTGCAGCACCTCGATGGTTTCACTGACACGAGTGTCGTAATAGGAGATGCGCTCTGCATTGTCAGTTAAAAAACCACTCCAGTCTGCATTGGCAAATCTTTGCTGTGCATTGGCGGTAATTTGCTGGAATAACCGGAAATGGCGGCGAAATCCACGCATGATAATGTCGGCAATATGCTGAGCCTGCGGCATAGTTCATTTTAGAGTGAATGCTCAATTACATGGTTATACCCCGTTCTTTAAGGGCTGTAAATCGAGCTTTAGTCTGCTATCCGGCTTGAGTGGCTGGAGCTGTGCGGAGTATAGTGAAAGCCCGTTGGCTGCGTTGTCTGGATCAGAGGAGTGCACACACATGCTCGTCACTTTTCATAGCAAAGATCATTATCCGATCACCATGTTTGGTGATCCGGCGTTACAGCTGATTCAAATGATGGGCGCTCAGCCTAAAGTGCCTGGGGCATTTTATGCTGACGACGTGCCGCAGGCGTTGTGGCAATTGCAGGAAGCTTTAGCTGATGTGGTGGATATGTCTTTGCCGCCGCAGCCCGGCGAAGAGCCGGCTGTGGGGCTGAAACAGCGGGCAGTGCCTCTGCTGGATATGCTCAAAGCTGCTGTCAAAGCGCAGCACAGCATTCACTGGGACTAAATCAGTGACAACAGAGGCCGCACCGCAGCCTCGCTGGTTGGCGCCTATAAGCTGCTGCGGTAGGTCGGTTCGGCAACTGGACCACGTTGTTGTTCCAGCGCATGCGCCAGGCCAATAATACGCGCTTCCTGCCACGGCTTGCCGATGATGCTGACACCCAGTGGCAAATGACCGTCGAAGCCCGCCGGCAGCGTTAACGACGGATAACCGGAAATCGCTGCGGCACTGGCTGAACCAAAGTTATATTGGTCGCCTTTGATATGGTCGATAGCCCAGGCCGGGCCAGTCGCCGGTACAATGACTAAAGCGCCATCGACCAAATCCTCATCCAGTAAGGCCGCAGCCTGTTGCGCTGAGCGCTGGCGTGCTTGTTGGTAGTCGGCTTGTTGTTTTACCAGATCTATAGCCTGCGCCTGTTCCAGATATTGCTGACCAAAAAATGCCAGAGCAGTTTTGCCTTGCTGGCGGTTAAACTTGATGATGCTGTTGATATCTTTTGCCGCCGGTGGTGCGTTGAAATCCTGCAGCCATTGGTTTAAATCTCTTTTGTATTCATAGACTAAGACATTAAATTCGTCCTGATATACTTGATCTGGCAACTGCCAGGACTGACGTTCTTTCACGCTGACGCCTAGAGCTGTGAGGTGCTGTTTCAGCTGGTCCAGCATCTTTGCGATAGCAGGAAAGTCTTTGTCGTAATGGCGCACTAACACCACTGTTGGCACCACTTGTTTGACTGGCTGCCGGCCAACCGCTGCATTGAGATCGCCATAACGTTGTTGCGCCTCCGGGGTTGCGATAACCTGCAACAGCGCCGCGGCATCTGCGACATTGCGGGTCATAGGGCCGGCGATATCCTGCGAGCTGGCGATAGGGATGATGCCATGACCGGACACAGCGCCATGGGTAGGTTTGATGCCAACAACGTTATTAATCGCCGCAGGACAGGTAATAGAACCGTCAGTTTCTGTACCGACAGCTAACAAGGTTAGATCAGCAGCAACAGCGACGCCGGAGCCGGAACTGGAGCCACAAGGGCTTTGGCTCAGCACATAAGGGTTTTTGGTCTGACCACCTAACGCGGACCAGCCACTGGCGGAGCCTTCACCACGAAAATTAGCCCATTCCGATAAGTTAGTTTTCCCTAAGATCACAGCGCCCGCTGCGCGCAATTGGCTGACCAGCTGTGCGTCGACGCTGGTTTTAAAATCTTTCAGCACCAATGCGCCAGCTGTGGTTGGCATCTGGTCGGCCGTGGCGATATTGGCTTTGAGCACTACAGGGATGCCATGTAATGGACCGCGAATTTTACCGGCGCGCCGCTCAGCATCCAGTGCTTTGGCCTGTGTCAGGGCTGCAGGATTTATATCAGTGACAGCGTGCAGCGCCGGGCCTTGTTTATCCAGTGCCGTGATTTGCGCCAGATAATAGCCGGCCAGTGTTTCTGAGCTGAGCTTGCCTTGTTGCTGCAGCTGTTGTGCCTGGGCTAACGATAGCCGTGCCAGCGCCGGATCTTGCGCGGCCAAAGCCAGGGCAGGGGCAAATGCCAATACGAACAATGGGACACGAATCAAAGACATATCATTCTCCTGTTGCAGATCTTTACCCTAACACGGCGCTAGCTAATTCACAAAAGTATTACATTGTACCGGGCATAATGACTCGCTCTTTTCCTCAGAATTATTGCTTTGAGCAACAAATCGCATTTATTAGCATTTTATCATTTACAAAGTATGTTTTCTCGTCTGATTTTTTTACAAGTTGCTAAAACAGGTTCAGCTGATATTTGCTTATCTATCTGAATTTTATGGTTAATTCGTGCTGGCATACTTTCTGCTTATGCAGCCTCGCTTTAACAACTAATGACAAGGAACTTAAATCGTGAAAACTAAGTTATTCGCAGCTGCATTGCTGTTAGCCGCTTCTTCTGCTCAAGCCACTATTGCAACTGTGTTTGAAGGGATCCCTACAGGTTCAGCAAAATTCAACACCACTGTTATCAACGCTGGCGGTACTGTTAAAACTGACGTCTGGACTAACCTGATGAGTGGAACAGTTATCGACCGTGGCGACTATTCAATCTCCCGCACAAATGGCAATTGGATGTCAGTTGGTGGTTACGGCACTATGTCTGGTAACACTATTGATATCAGCCCAAACGATCCATCACGTGATACTTTAGGTTCAAAAATCAGTGGTATCACTTTTACTTTTGACAACCCAATTAACTCTTTTGGTTTTGAAGTGGGTGACTGGGCGACTTGCTGTCACAACCCAACTACAGATCTGTTTATCTCTTTTGATAATGGCGCACCGATTCTGGTTGCTTCTGCCACTACAGAAGCAGACGGCCAATTCAAAAACAAATTCGGCAACCTAGTGCACGAGATTTTTGTCGCGGCTTTCGATGACAGTGGCTCATTCTCTAAAGTGCAATTCTGGGGTAACGGTTACGGTGAATACCTGGTTGCAGGTGGTCAGGTGAAATACGCACTGATCGACGAAGGCAGCCTGCCACCAACGCCAGGCGTACCGGCGCCAGCTTCTGCTGCACTGCTGGGCTTAGGTTTACTGGCTCTGCGTTTACGTAAACGTGCTTAATTTGTATAGCTAAAAAAATACCCCGGCTTGCCGGGGTATTTTTTTATATAGAGACGACAGTTTTTTACACCGCCAGATAATCCAGAATACCTTCCGCGGCTTTGCGGCCCTGAGCAATAGCTGTGACCACCAGGTCAGAACCGCGCACCATGTCGCCACCGGCGAAGATTTTCTGCTGGCTGGTTTGCAGCGGGAACAGACTATCTTCCGCTGCCACAACCCGGCCTTTGCTGTCTAATGCAACGCCTTGATCAGCCAGCCATTTTGGCGGGCTTGGCTGGAAACCGAAGGCGACAATCACCGCATCTGCGTCCAGCAGCTGCTCTGATCCTGCCACTGCTTCCGGCGAACGACGACCTTTGGCGTCCGGTGCACCCAAAGCAGTAGTGACCACGTTGACACCGACAGCTTCACCTAGTGCATTAACTTCAATGCCCAGCGGCTGCAGGTTAAACATAAACTCGACGCCTTCTTCGCGCGCGTTTTGCACTTCACGGCGGGAGCCCGGCATGTTGGCCTCATCCCGGCGATAAGCACAAATCACTTTGCTGGCACCCTGACGAATCGCGGTACGTACACAGTCCATCGCGGTATCACCACCGCCGAGCACTACCACTTTTTTGCCTTTTAAATCAACAAAAGGATGCTCGGTGGTCCAGCCGTGCAGGTTATTCACATTACCGATTAAATACGGCAGCGCTTCATAGACGCCAGGCGCGTTTTCATTGGCCAGGCCACCTTGCATCGGTGTGTAAGTACCAAGTGCCAGGAACACTGCATCATACTGTTCCAGCAAGCTGTCAAAGCTTACATCCACGCCGACTGTGGTGTTGAGGCGGAACTCAATACCCATCGCAGTGAAAATTTCACGGCGCAGCTTCAGTACATCTTTTTCCAGCTTAAACGGCGGAATACCAAAGGTCAGCAGGCCGCCGATTTCCGGATATTTATCAAACACCACCGGCGATACGCCGTTACGGATTAACACGTCGGCACAAGCCAAACCAGCCGGGCCTGCGCCAATGACTGCAACTTTCTTGTCGGTTTTGACGACAGCGGATAAATCCGGCCGCCAGCCCATCTCAAAGGCTTTGTCGGTGATGTACTTCTCGATAGAACCGATAGTGACAGCGCCAAAACCTTCGTTCAGCGTGCAGGCGCCTTCACAGAGCCGGTCTTGCGGGCACACCCGGCCACAAACTTCCGGCAGTGAGTTGGTTTTGTGCGACAGTTCAGCTGCTTCGACAATACGACCGTCATTGGCCAGCTTCAGCCACTGCGGAATGTAGTTATGCACCGGGCATTTCCATTCGCAATACGGGTTGCCGCAATCCAGACAACGGTCGGCCTGACCGGCCGCCTGGGTCTCTGTCATCGGCTGATAAATCTCAACGAACTCAATAGTGCGGGCATCCAGCGATTTTTTCGGTGGGTCCACCCGCTTTACATCGATAAACTGATAAACGTTCTGAGCCATAGGTCCTCCTTACATCGCCTGAACCCGCAGCTCGGCGGACGAGCGGGCACGGTGGCCCAGCAGGGTGTTAACGTCGCTGGTTTTTGGTTTTACCAGCTTAAATTTACTTAAACAGCTCTGGAACGACGACAAAATCTGATGCGCGCGTTCGGAGCCAGTGGCTTCAAAATGTTGATGGATAAGGCTGCGTAAATGTTCCTGCAGAATAGGTGTGCTGATCTCCAGCGTTTCCACCAGTTCACCGTTGACGCGCAGGTCCAGGTCATTTTGCTCGTCATAGAGATAAGCAAAACCACCGGTCATACCCGCGCCAAAGTTAACGCCGGTTTGGCCTAACACCACCACTACGCCGCCGGTCATATATTCACAGCAGTTGTCGCCAGTGCCTTCAATCACTGCAATTGCACCGGAGTTACGTACGGCGAAACGCTCGCCGGCGCGGCCTGCTGCATAGAGCCGGCCGCCGGTAGCGCCATATAAACAGGTGTTGCCGACGATAGTGGCGTTGTCTTTGGCAAAACTACAGCCTTTTGGCGGATAGACCGCCAGTTGGCCACCGGTCATGCCTTTGCCAACATAGTCGTTAGCATCGCCTTGCAAGGACAGGTGCAAGCCACCAGCGTTCCAGACGCCAAAGCTTTGGCCGGCAGTGCCGCTGAACTGCACTTCAATTGGCTCAGTTGCCATCCCCTGATTGCCGTGCGTGCGGGCGATCAGGCCAGACAACTTGGCACCAACGGAGCGGTCGGTGTTGCGAATAGCCAGATTAAGCCGGCCACCGGTTTTATATTTAACCATGTCGCTGCAGCGCTCGACCAATAACTGGTTTAGCGGGCCGTTGTCGAACGGGTCGTTGTTCTGCACGCAATAGAGTGGTTTGTCGGAGCTGACGCCGCTGGCCTGCAGAATGGGCGTTAAATCCAGTTTGGCCTGCCGGGTGGTTTCGCCCGGCTTGACACTGAGTAAATCAGTACGACCAATCAAATCAGTCAGTTGGCTGACGCCAAGCTCTGCCAGCAGTTCGCGTACTTCCTGGGAGATGAACTTAAAGTAGTTCATCACCATTTCCGGTAAGCCGTTGAAATGGTCACGGCGTAGTGTGGCGTCTTGTGTGGCAACGCCAGTCGCGCAGTTATTTAAGTGGCAAATGCGCAGGAATTTACAGCCAAGCGCGACCATAGGCCCTGTGCCAAAACCAAAGCTTTCGGCGCCTAAAATCGCTGCTTTCACGACGTCCAGACCGGTTTTCAGACCACCGTCGACCTGCAAGCGCACGCGGTCACGCAGGCCGTTTTCCACTAAGGCCTGATGTACTTCTGCAAGGCCCAGCTCCCACGGGCTGCCGGCATATTTGACCGAAGTCAGTGGGCTGGCGCCAGTGCCGCCGTCATAACCGGACACAGTAATGAGGTCAGCGTAGGCTTTGGCCACACCAGTGGCGATAGTGCCAACGCCCGGCTCTGACACCAGTTTGACCGAGATCAGCGCCTGTGGATTGACCTGTTTTAAGTCAAAAATCAGCTGCGACAAATCTTCAATCGAATAAATATCATGATGCGGCGGTGGCGAAATCAGCGTCACACCGGGCACTGAATAGCGCAGACGGGCAATTTCCGCCGTAACTTTTTCACCGGGCAGCTGACCGCCTTCACCTGGTTTTGCACCTTGCGCTACTTTGATCTGGATGACTTCAGCATTAACCAGATAATGTGGTGTGACACCAAAACGACCAGATGCCACTTGTTTGATTTTACTGTTCTTTTCCGTACCAAAGCGGCGTGGATCTTCACCACCTTCACCTGAGTTGGAACGACCACCAAGATGGTTCATCGCAATGGCTAAAGCTTCATGCGCTTCCGGGCTTAAGGCGCCAATCGACATCGCTGCGCTGTCAAAACGCGGATACAGCTGTTCGGCGGGCGCGACTTTATCCAGCGCTATTGGCGTGGCTTTAGATGTATCCAATACAAACAAATCGCGGATATGCGCCACCGGACGGGTGTTCACCACATCACGATAGGCTTTGTAGTCCTCGTAATCGCCACTACGCACCGCTTTTTGTAAGGTCTGCACCACGTCCGGGTTGTAAGCGTGGTATTCGCCATCATGCACGTATTTTAATAAACCACCGTGCGTCAGCGGTTTACGCTTTAACCATGCCGTATTGGCGCGAACCAGTACATCAGCCTCAAAATCAGTGAAATCAGCCCCGCCCAAGCGTGAAGGCACGTCCGGGAAGCACAGCTGCATCACATTTTTATTGATACCAACGGCCTCAAACAGGTTAGAACAGCGGTAACTGGCCACTGTAGAAATACCCATTTTCGACATGATTTTGTACAGGCCTTTGTTAATACCTTTGCGGTAATTCAGTACGGCCTGACGCGCGGTCAGGTTGATGTTGCCTTTCTCCACCAGCTGTTCGATGGTCTCATAAGCCAGGAACGGATAAATACCGGTCGCACCTAAACCCACCAGCACGGCAAAGTGGTGCGGGTCACGAGCACCGGCGGTTTCGATAATGATGTTGGAGTCGCAGCGTAGCTGGTTGTCGACCAACGCGTGATGCACAGCGCCCACTGCCATCGCGGCCGGCACCGGCACAAAACCTTGCTGTACTTTGCGGTCAGTCAGAATGACCAGCACCACGTTTTCTTCACGCACCACCCGCACGGCTTCGGCGGCAATGCGGCGCAGCGCGTTTTCCAGGCCTTCTTCCGGCGCGTAGTTCAGCGAAATAATGTGGTGTTTGTAGAAGTTCTGATCCGCAGTTTTTAACTGCTTCAGATCGGAATACATCATCACCGGTGATTCAAACTGAATACGACGGGCGTAACCGGCGGTTTCGCTGAACACGTTATGTTCGCGGCCAATACTGGTCGCCAGCGACATCACGTGTGCTTCACGCAATGGGTCAATTGGCGGGTTGGTGACCTGGGCAAACTGCTGGCGGAAATAATCATAGAAAGTGCGTGGTTTACGCGACAACACCGCCATCGGCGTATCATCGCCCATAGAGCCGACTGCTTCCTGACCGTCTTTGGCCAGCACAGTGATGACCTGATCAATTTCTTCGTAGCTGTAGTTAAACAGCTTATGCAGCACCAGCATCTCATCGTCCGAGAACACGCGTTTACCGATGAGGTCGGTTTCAAATTTCTCGTATGGCACCAGACGCTGTACGTTCTGGTTCAGCCAGTGCCGGTATGGGTGACGTGCTTTTAAGTCGGCGTCGATTTCGTCGGAGCGCCAGATTTTACCGGTTTGTGTATCGATCGCCAGCATCTCGCCCGGGCCGACGCGGCCTTTTTCCAGCACTTCATCTGCAGTGTAATCCCAGATCCCGACTTCAGAAGCCAGCGTAATTAATTTGTCTTTAGTGATAACAAAACGGGCAGGGCGCAAGCCGTTGCGGTCCAGATTACAGGCGACATGCTGACCATTGGTCAGTACGATACCGGCCGGGCCGTCCCACGGCTCCATATGCATAGAGTTGAATTCGTAGAAGGCTTTTAAGTCATCGTCCATGACTTTATTGCCTTGCCATGCTGGCGGTACCAGCAAGCGCATAGCGCGGAACAAGTCCATGCCACCGGCTAAAAACAGCTCCAGCATGTTGTCGAGTGAACTCGAATCCGAGCCTTTAGTGCCAACATAAGGTGCTGCCTGCGACATATCCGGAATCAGCGGCGAGGCAAACTTGTATTGCCGCGCGCGCGCCCATTGCCGGTTGCCGGTGATGGTGTTGATTTCACCGTTGTGCGCCAGAAAACGGAATGGCTGCGCCAAAGCCCAACGCGGCATGGTGTTGGTCGAGAAGCGCTGGTGGAACACACAAATTGCGGTTTCCATGCGGATATCGGCTAAATCCAGATAAAATCCCGGTAAGTCGGCCGGCATCATCAGGCCTTTAAATACCGTGACCAGACTGGAGAAACTCGGAATATAAAAATCGCTGTCGTCCGGCAATTGCTCGGCGACTAGCTTCTCGGCGCGACGGCGCAGCATATAGAGGCGGCGCTCGAGGTCGTGGTCACCCCAGCCTGGCTGGGCGCTGACAAACACCTGCATAATTTTCGGCATTGAGCTGGCCGCAATAGGCCCAAGCACTGAAGCGTCAGTTGGCACTTCGCGCCAGCCGACCAGTGTTAAGGTCTCACGACTGATTTCAGCTTCAATAATTGATTTGGCAACTTCGGCTTTGACCGGGTCCTGACTTAAAAAAATCATCCCGACGCCATACTTTTTGCCCAGCACCCAGTTATTTTCCGCGGCAATAGCGCGGAAAAAACTATCAGGTTTCTGCATCAGCAAGCCGCAACCGTCACCGGTTTTACCGTCTGCTGAAATGCCACCGCGATGCTGCATCCGGGCCAGACCGCTGATTGCAGTCCTGACTATCCGGTGACTTGCCACCCCTTCAAGATGGGTGATCAGACCAAAGCCACAGTTTTCTCTGGCCTGGCTGTGGTGATACAACGCCATGACACACTCCCTCCAACCTGTCCTGCATAAATAAAAATGTAAAAATAGTGAATTTATATTCTTTTAATTTTGGTTTTTACGTGTGAAAGAAAATAACGGTCGTACTTTCAAGGGTCAATGGCTGTTTGAGTTGTTATTTTAGTGAGGTCTGGACGTCTGAACGTAAAGACCTGCTATCAGATATACCGATTTTTGCTGAAAATTGCAAGATGACTTTTGGCAGAGTGCCGGTGATTCACCGCATCGGCCGGCTGGGCTTAAATGTAATAAAATTACAGAAATTGCTGTTTTTCGGCGCTTCTTTGCCGGCAGGAGACATAAAAAAAGCTGCCACTGGCAGCTTTTTGTTGGTTTTTAGTCGCAGATATATGCGCTAAATATGCGCGCTATTCAGCGGCGTGATGGGGCAGCGCTTAAGCGCGGTAGCCACCCTGCAGACCTTTCACTGTCACCGCTACGGCGTCATGCGCATGCAGCGATTCATAGTGGTTGACCCGCAGCCAGAAATCTTCAAACTCGGTCAGGCCATTTAAGGCATGTTTTAACCGGCGCGCCGCGTCTTCACAGAACATCAGATTCTGACCGTTTAAGCGGGCAAATTCCTGCTCATCGGCGCGTTTTACCGCAGCTTGTACCGGCGTTTTCAGCGCATCTTCAATCGCATCAATCAGCGCGACAATCGGGAATTCGCTGACGCTACGCTGCAGCTTCACTTTGACTTCCGCCACCGAACGCTGGCTGTGTGGTGTTGCCACTATGCCTTGCGTGGTGCCAAGCCAATCAACGACCAATTCACTGCTGATTTGTTGCTGACCAGCAAAACGGGCAACAAAAGCTTCCTGAATCAGCTGACGCGCTAACGCAGCAGAGCAGGGGCAGGTAGATGAATATGGCACATTCACTTTCAGCTCGACCTGCAGCTGGTTCTCTATCACCTGGCCTGTGATAGTCACAGGATAGGCTTTCCAGCCTTGTTTTTCGGTGATCAGCGCCTTGCGGCGTAAATGCAGATCAAAATCAAACTTCACAAAAGCCTGATCGCTTAAATCTTCGTGAGTGGTGATAAAGGTATCGAGCAATTCACACAAGGTGGCATGGCTTAAGCTGGATTCGCGGGACAATTCGTCGAGCGCGAGGTACAACCGCGACATGTGAATGCCTTTGGCTTTGGGGTCGGCCAGGTTGACGAATGCTTCTACTTTAGCACTGACCTGACGCGGCGCTTCGCCGTGTAATGCCAGCATCAGCGGCACTTCAATATGGCTCATGCCAACCCAGTCTAAAGTGCCTTCAGTGGTGGCACATGATTGGTTGGCTACATCTGGCATCGCTATCGGCATGAAATCTCCGGGTCTGTCTGTTGCGACTACTTCAGCACGCTTTGTCTGGAAAGGGCGGCATTCTATCAAGCTTCACACATTTGTCTTATGAAAAATTTGCAAAGGTGCCATCCATTTTTTCGCTCGATTGGCGTACCGGCGTTGAACTTCATCTATGGTGCGCTGCTATTTGTGGGCAGCTGCGGCAGAAACAAGGTTTAGAGCGTGTTGACGTTTGGTGTTTGTTTTTGCAGCCGTTTGGCAGCTTTTTATGCAAGGCAGTGCGAGAGCCGTGTAGTTATTCTACACAAACGAGCACTAACGCAGCAGAAAGAGCTGCCAAACGCTGCCCTGCGGGTTCGTTTGGTGGTGCTTTGGGCTTTGTCACTCGTTGCTCACATAGAATCACTATGCTACGCGCCTCGTTTCGCGCCCAAAACGCCACCAATTCGAACAAAACCTAACAACCAAAGGTCAACACGCTCTAATACCTGATAAAAATAGTCAGGTATTTTACCCCTTTCATTTACGCACTGACAAGTCAGCCGGATCAGCATAGCTTTGGGCGACAGTCTCACCTGGCGATGAACAGGCGCCATACACCGGCGTGTGGTCTGTGAACTGCAATTGGCAAAGTGGTCAGGACAAGATAATCTAACAGGTACAAATCAAGCCGTGACGACAATGATAAGACACGGTTTCACTTCGAATTTTTACCAAAGTGCCGGTTTGCGCAAAGACGCTTACAATGCACCTGCGCAGGCACAAAAGAGGTTGTCACTGCATGAGTCAATACCGGATCCATCCCTGGGTCAGTCAGCTGGCGCTGGTGCTGAAGCAGTGGGGCTGGTTGCAGTTATTCAGTCTGACCACCTTGCTGATTATTGTGGCTTCCGGCCTGATTGCGCTGGCGTTCAGTCTGACGTTACACAACAGGGTGGACTGGGATTTTATCAGCGGTGCTTTGTTATTTGCTTTGGTCGCTGCGCCGCCTTTGGTTTCTGCCTGCCTTTATCTGATTAAACACCTCGATGCCACTTTGTTTTATCTGCAGGACTCAGCGCGGCAGGAAAAACGTCTGAACGAAAACCTGCAAGAGAATATCCGTCAGCTGAACTTTGAAATTGAAGAACGGAAAAAAGCCTTTCAGGCTAAACGTCAGGCGGTTGATGAACTGCGTAAAGAAATCACCGAGCGCAAAAAGACTCAGCTGTTAGTGGAAGAACAGAGTTTACTGATGAAGTCGATTGTCGACAGTTCACCGGACTTGTTTTATTACCGCGATGAAACCGGCCGCTTCGCCAGCTGTAATAAAATGTTTGAGCGGATGATTGGTAAAAGTTCGAGCGAGCTGATTGGCCATTATCCGTCAGAAATTTACGCGCCTGATATGGCGCCCGCCGCCATTCTGACCGACCACGAAGTGTCAGTGAACCAGGCCGAACTGACGCTGGATGTGGAATACAACACACCAGAAGGCCAGTTGATGTGGTTTGAAATGCGTAAAGTGCCGTTTTTTGACCGGCAGGGCAGGTACATCGGTTTACTCGGCTTTGGCCGGGACATCACGTCGCGCAAAATGGCGGAACAGGCGCTGGAGCGCGCTTATCAGGATAAAGGTAAATTTATCGCGACGTTGAGCCATGAGCTGCGCACGCCGTTAAACGGCATTGTTGGTCTGACCCGGCGTTTGCTGGAAACCCGTCTGACCGACGAGCAGCGCAGCTGGGCCAATACGATTTTTAGCAGCGCTGAAACCTTAGGCAATATCTTTAACGACATTATCGATTTGGACAAAATCGACCGGCAGGATTTGGATATTCTGTATCAAAGCACTGATATAGCTCAGTTTATTCTCGATATCGCCAATTTTGCTGAGCTGATTTGTCAGCAAAAAGGCTTGAGCTTTAAATTACAACAGGTGGGTGAGTTACAGGGCCATTTAAAGCTGGACCCGACACGGGTGCGCCAGGTGCTGTGGAACTTGCTCAGCAACGCGGTGAAATTTACCGCCCGCGGCGAAATTAGCCTGTACGCCGAGCTTTGTGATAATGAACTGATTTTTGTCGTCAGTGATACCGGCATCGGCATTTCAGCGCATGAACAACAGCGCATTTTTGACATGTACTACAAATCCAGCGACGGCCGGCGCTTAAGTATTGTTGGCTCCGGTATCGGACTGTCGGTGTCTAAAGCCTTAGTAGAAGCCATGGGTGGTTCGGTCACAGTGCAAAGCCAGATAAATCAGGGCAGCCATTTCACCGTACGGCTGCCGACAGAAATACAACAGGCGCCGGAACTCAGCCAGTTGCTGGTTTGCCCTGAGCTTACCGTGCTGTTGGTTGAAGATGTGCCTTTAAACGCTGAGATAGCGACCAATTTGCTGGAACAACGCGGCCATAGCGTAGTGCATGCTGAAACCGGTGAAGATGCGCTGGCGCTACTGGAAACCGAAGATGATATTGATTTGGTACTGCTCGATATGCAGCTGCCGGATATGACTGGCGACCAGATCGCCCGTTTTATGCAGCAAGAACCGCATCTGGCGCAAATTCCAATCGTGGTGTTAAGCGCCAATGTGCGCAAGGCCGAGCAGCAGCTTGAAGGCATCCAGATCGCCGGGGCTTTAGCAAAACCTATTAATACCAATAAATTGGACCAGGTACTGGCCCGGCTGTTTTCACCCAGTGCTGTACGGCAAAGCCAGACTGCGGAGACTGATGAAAATGAAGCAGCTGATACAGTGCTTGATACTTCGACTTTACAGGATTATTTGCAGTCGCTTGGCAAAGCGCCGATGCAGCGCAGTATGCAGTTGTTTCAGCAATTAGTGCCGGGTTACGTCAATAAGATGGTGGAAGCTGCGACCATGCAGCAATTGCAGGAGTTTCAGGACGCTGCACATAAATTAAAAGGTGCAGCTGCTTCAATAGGTTTGTTGTGGGCACAGCAGCAAGCGAAACAATTAGAACAGCTGGAACAGCCAAACTGGCCTGCAATAGAGCGCCAGCTGATAGAGTTTCACCTGACTATAGACACCCACCTGCAGCTGTTAGCTGAGTATCTGGAAGCTTATGAGGGCTAGCCATTGGCTGCGGGTTTTGAGTGCAGTGATGAAAGCTGCAAAATAAAAACGGCGACCTGAGTCGCCGTTTTTTTATCGTCAATTACCTGTCAGCAAACAAGCAGATTATTTTTCCAGCTTGCCGACGAAGCGATAGCCTTCGCCGTGGATAGTGCTGATCAGCTCCGGGCTGTCGATATCTGATTCAAAGTGTTTACGGATACGACGGATGGTCACGTCCACAGTACGGTCGTTTGGACGTAAATCACGGCCGGTCATGTGGCGGATCAACTGTTCGCGGGTGAAGATTTTACCCGGTGTATCCAGCATCAGACGCAGAGCTCGGTATTCGCCTTTTGGCAGACGACGTGACACGCCTTTTGGCGACGTCAGGTTGCGGCTGTTTTCATCCAGCGTCCAGCCATTAAACTTCACCACACTCTTGTGCTCTTCGACCACTGGCTGAGCCACAGTGCGGCTTAACAGGTTGCGGGCGCGAATAGTCAGTTCACGTGGGTTAAATGGTTTGGTCAGGTAGTCGTCGGCGCCAATTTCCAGACCCAGGATGCGATCAACTTCGCTGTCGCGGCCGGTTAAGAAAATTAAACCGATATTTTCTTTCTGGCGTAATTCACGCGCCAGAATTAAGCCATTTTTCCCTGGCAGATTAATGTCCATAACAATCAGATTGACGGTATTGTCGGTCAGTTGCTGATGCATCTCTTCACCATTTACGGCTTCAAGTACATCGTAGCCTTCGCCTTCGAACAACTGGACCAGATTTAAACGGGTTACTTCCTCGTCTTCAACGATCAAAATCACCGGCGTCTGCATGGAGATAAACCTTATGTTAACTATGTTGGATTTTCGCGCGTGTCGAGATTGGTCAAATGACAACCAGTTGCCATTTTTTTTGCAATTATAGCTTTGGGTCCAATTGTTAACAAGTGATTTTGTTAACAATTAGACTTTTCTTAATTACTGGGTGCGTGATGAATATTTGTTTAAGTAAAACAGATGCTTAGCTATGAGTTAGCGTAGAGGCTGTGCTGGCTTTGACGATGACCGGGAAATCAAACAGGATGTCGACGCCTTCACCTAATGCGCTTTCCAGACTGATTTTGCCATTAAGAGCCTGAGTCACCAGGTTATAGACCAGATGCATGCCCAGACCGCTGCCGCCTTCACCGCGTTTGGTGGTGACAAATGGGTCAAAGATGCGTTTTTTGATATTTTCCGGTACGCCTGAACCGTTGTCTTTGTAGTGAATTTGACAACGATTTTGCTCCACTTTGACAGTGATGCTGATAGTGCCATGGTCGGTATGTTCGAAGGCGTGGATCAGGCTGTTCATGATAAGGTTAATCAGAATTTGGTTGATCGGGCCTGGTTTACTGTCGATTTCCAGATGTGGGTCGCAGTCAATTAAAACCTGATGCTGAGTTTTCTTCAAGTTTGGCCGCAGCGATAACAGCACTTCATTCATCAGTTGCAGCATATTGAATTGACGACGGTTTTCATTGGACTGATCAACGGCAACCTGTTTAAAACTGCGGATAAGGCTGGCGGCGCGTTCCAGGTTCCGATAGATAATGCCGAGATTTTCTTTGCTTTCACTTAAGAATTTCGCCAGCTGATTAGAAGTCAGTTTTTTCTCGTCAAAAGCTTTTTGAATGTCGGTCAGTTTATCCTGCATCAACGTTGAAGCCGTCACGCCCAGGCCAATCGGTGTATTAACTTCGTGCGCAACACCTGCGACCATCTGGCCAAGACTGGCCATTTTTTCCGTTTCGACAATCTGGTTCTGGTATTGATGCAGGGTTTCCAGCGTATTCAATAAATCCTGGTTTGAACTTTTAAGTGCCACAGTCCGTTCGTTTATTTTTGCTTCAAGCCCTTGGTTTAATTGCCGAATTTCCTGTTCTGCCTGCTGCAGTTTATTAATTTGCTGCTCGATGCGTTCGAGCATGTTATTGACGGCGCGGCCGAGCATTTGCAGCTCTTCAATGTCGGTCAGCGGCATCCGCACCGAATAGTTCTTTTCTTTGGTGACTTTTTGCACAGTTGTAAGCAGTGTTTCAATCGGCGCGGTAAAACGGCGTTGTAGCAGTCGGCTGATGAAATAAGCACAGAGCAGCGCGATAACAGCTATCAATAAATCAAACAGGATGCGGCTCTGTACATATTTACTGAGCTCTTCCATGCTGGCGCGGATATAGATGTAGCCTAATTTTTTACCTTCAAATTCAACAACCTTGCTTATCTCTACTATGTCACCTTCAAACTGCGGTTGCTGCAGCTGACTGACTTTAGTGAATTGTGTCGGGTGAGGCCCGACGTCACGTCTGTTATAACTGGAAAAAAAACTGAGCTCGCCGGTTTCAGCTGTTAATTTGTAGATATGAATGTTGTGCAAAATATCAACAGCGGCAAATGACTTCAGCCGGTTCTCTTCAATTTCCGGGTCGTCATATAAAATGCCGGCGACAGAGTTAAAGGCGATGATATTGGCGTAGGCATGTAGCTGGTCTATCAGTTTTTTCTTCTGGAAACTGATGTCCTGCAGCGTAGAAATAGTCAGCGATGCCAGTAAGGTGACGCTGCAAATCAGCATCACGACCCAGCTTAATGCGGCTTTAATAGATGTCGTGCGTAATAAGGAATTCATGTATCCGTTCACAGCCCCTTACAACATTTTTATCAGGCCCTTTACCAACATCTGATTGATTTGGCGGAGACTTTCGCTTCCTGATAAGCGTAGTCTGATGTTATGCACATTCAGTTAATTAAGCAAACGGCCTGACAAAAAACTTTGGCTCAGTTATAGTGTTTCGCGACATGCATTTGCTGACAGGAGCCGTTGATGGATCTTTGGGAAAGCTATAAAACCAGCGTGTTTTTGTGTCATCAGCCTTTAGGTGACCAAATCAATTTCGCCATTATCAGTGCACAAAATCCTTTTGGTGATGTAAAACACCATCAATTAAATCTGACGTTAGATTGTCAGTTCGAAACCCGTCTTAATGCTGCTCATCTGCCACATCGCCGCCTGATTGGTGCATCGCCGGATCTGTCCTTTCAGGAACAAAGCTGGGCTGTGTTATGTGACAAAGCGACTGCTGTAGATCTGGCCCGTAAGTTTTCACAGAACGCCATTTATTGGGTTGAAGGTGGTGACTTGTATTTGGTGCCGGCGCTTTTTCAAAATCGTGAAGAGTATCTTGGCAGTTACCAAAGCCGGCAGATTTATCTGGCTGATTAACTATTTTCGGGATTAAAAAAGGCGCCTTGGGCGCCTTTTTCATCTATAGCAGTTTATCAGCCGCTGAATTTACTTTGATACACCACAAAACCTTGCTGCCGTGCCAGTTCTTTAACATTGCCAAAAGCCGCCTGCAGCCACTGAGCATATGGTAAATGCGCGTTAGCCACCAGCGTCAGCGTGCCGCCTGTAGTCAGATGCTGTTTACACTGGCTGATAAAAATCTCAGCCACCGACAAGTCGGTTTTCAGGCCGGTATGAAAAGGCGGGTTGGTAACAATATGCTGAAACTTCGGCAGGTCGCTGCTTAAACCATCCTGACAACGTACCTGGCCCTGAACATTGTTCAGCGCCAGTGTGGCTGTGGTTGAAGCGGCAGCCAGCGCGCAGATGTCAGTGGCATAAAGCTCAATTGACGGCTGCTGTAACTTCAGCAGTGCACCGATAATGCCGGCGCCACAGGCAAAATCCAGCACTTTACCGTGTTGCACATGGCCAAGCTGTTGCAGTAACAAGGCGGTGCCTGCGTCCAGTTTACCGTGGTTAAACACACCCGGCAGCGAGCAGAATTCGAGGTCTTTGCTGACACCAGAGAGCGTCGCGCTTAGTTTAAACCGGCCAAAATCCTGTTTTGGCAGTGGCTTTGCAAAAAGACCGGTTAAGGCAAACCATAAACAGTGTTTAGCGTTATCAAGTTTATGTGCATGTAAGCCAAATTTCGCAGCGTGCGCGACCAGACTTTTAATGCCACCTTTATTATCGCCAACCAGATAAATCTGACTGTCAGCGTGCAGCACTGCGCTAAGTTCGGCCAGCGTAAACGCCAGCTGTTCTTTGCTTTTTGGATAAAACAGCACCACAGTGTCGAATTTATCCGTGGCTTCAAGTCTTGCCGCGAAATAACAGGCATTGGCACGGCTAAAAGCTTTGGCGACTGCCGCATCTGTACAATAAACACTGAAGTCGACGCCGGCACTGCTCAGCTCCTGTGCCAAATCATCGGCCATAGGTTCAACCAGCAGTACTTTGCCTTGTAAATCATTGAGGTTGCGCAGCAGCAGCTGGCTTTGCGGGAATAACATCAGGCTTGACGCTCAAACATTAAATCCCAAACGCCGTGGCCAAGATTCACGCCGCGGTTTTCGAATTTGGTTAAAGGCCGGTGATCTGGTCTTGGCACATACTTTTGATCTGTCGCCAGGTTGCGGTAGCCTTCAGCAGCGCTCATCACTTCCAGCATATGCTCGGCGTAGTTTTCCCAGTCGGTCGCCATATGGAATACACCACCGATTTTGAGCTTCTGGCGCAGCATCTGCACAAAGTCCGGCTGAACTATGCGGCGTTTATGGTGGCGTTTTTTATGCCATGGATCCGGGAAAAATAACTGAATAGTGTCTAAAGAGGCATCGGCGATACAGTCGCGCAGCACTTCAACCGCGTCATGTTCGAATAACCGCAGGTTAGAAACACCAGCAGTTTCGGCTTCGCCAAGGCAAGCGCCAACACCGGGTTTGTGCACTTCGATACCGATAAAATCCTGCTCCGGTGCAGCTTTGGCCATAGCGACCAGCGATTTGCCCATACCAAAACCGATTTCCAGCACCACTGGGGCTTTGCGGCCGAAAACCTGTTCCAAATCATAAAGTTCGTTCTGGTATTCGAGGCCAAGCGTTGGCCAGAATAATTCCAGACTACGTTGCTGGCCTTTAGTCAGGCGGCCTTCCCGCAGGACAAAACTGCGGATCCGACGCAGATATTTCGGCTCATCAGCCGCTGTTGCTGCATCCGGCAGATCCGGTTGCGCTGATACTGACTGGTCGGGATTGGCTTGCTGACTCATCGGGAACTCCGCTTAAAAAAGGCCGCATATTATGCCGTTTGCGCGCCCTTTGCTCAACCGGCATCTGCAGGTGAGTGTAACGGCAGGCTTTACTGTTGGCAGTTCAGGCCCGGCCGTTTAGACTGCGCGCAGCAAAGCAGCAATGAGACCTTGTAGTGAGAACCCGTAGTGAGCAGTAGCCAAAATCAGCCAACACCGGCAAATCAGAGTCAGTTGATCACCGAACTGGTGATCAACTGGCAACAAAGCCATGGCCGCCATCAATTACCGTGGCAGCAGGATGTGACACCTTACAAAGTGCTGGTGTCAGAACTGATGCTGCAGCAAACCCAGGTTGCGACTGTTATTCCGTATTTTCAGCGCTGGATGCAGGTTTTCCCGACAGTGCAGGCGTTAGCTGCAGCGCCGGAAGATGAAGTGATGCGATTGTGGCAGGGGCTTGGTTATTATGCCCGGGCGCGTAATTTGCAAAAAGCCGCGCGGTTTATCACGGAATTAGGCGAATTTCCGGCCACGCTGGAAGCTTTGCTGCAAGTGCCTGGTGTTGGCCGTTATACCGCCGGCGCCATTATGTCTTTTGCTTACCAGCAGCATGGACCTATTGTCGATGGCAATGTGCGGCGGCTGTATTGTCGTTTGTTTGCTTTGGAAGGTGTGCCTAATACGCCGGCGCTGGAAAAACAGTTATGGGCCAAAGCTGAACAGCTGACACCGCAACATCAAAAACCGCATGCCGATTGTCGCGCTTTTGCGCAAGGCCTGCTGGATTTAGGTGCGACGGTTTGCAAACCACGTCAGCCGCTTTGTGAGCAATGCCCTCTCGCCAGCCATTGTCAGGCGTTGGCGCAGCACCGCATCAGCGATTTCCCTAATGCCAAACCGAAAAAAATTGTACCGGTGAAAGAGGGGCATTTTTTGCTGGTGCGTAAAGCGCAGCAGGTGCTGCTGGTCAAAAGACCCGGCGCCGGTATCTGGCCAGCGCTCTGGTGTTTACCGCAGCCGGCGCAGGCGCCACTGGATGCTGAGTTGGTGGGTGAATTCAGTCATCAGTTCACCCATTACAAGCTCCAGGCAAAAGTCTGGTCGGCTGAAGTGAGCATTGCAGAGGCGGAGCAAGCCTGGGTGGACACGGCTAATCTGGCGGATTTTGGCTTGCCGGCGCCGGTGCGGGTTTATCTTGAGGCGCTGCTGGACGCTTAAGAAAAACGCCAGCACTCGAGTTTATGTGCAATTCAGCAGGCAAAATGCATTACAATAGCGCCACTTGTGCTATTCGGAGGTAAGACATGGCCCGCGAAGTGTATTGTGTATTCCTGAAAAAAACTGCTCCTGGTCTGGATTTTCAACTGTATCCGGGTGAGCTTGGCAAAAAAATCTTCGACAACATCAGCAAAGAAGCTTTCTCACAATGGCAAAGCAAACAGACGATGCTGATCAACGAGAAAAAACTCAACATGATGAACCTTGAACACCGCAAACTGCTGGAAGAGCAGATGCAGAAGTTTTTGTTTGAAGGCGGAGCTGTTGAAATTGAAGGCTACGTGCCACAAGCCAAGTCTTAAGCCGGGATCAAATTATGGCCCGTCGCCTGCCGCCACTGAACGCATTAAAAGCCTTTGAAACTGCTGCCCGGCATTTAAGTTTCACCAAAGCGGCAGAGGAAATGTTTGTCACTCAGGCCGCTATCAGTCATCAGATCAAAGCGCTGGAAGACCATTTGGGCCTCAAGCTGTTTATGCGGAAAAACCGCTCTTTGCTGCTGACTGAAGAAGGCCAGAGTTATTTCCTCGATATCAAAGAGATATTCCTGCAGCTGCACGAAGCTACCGAAAAACTGCTGGCGCGTGGCGCTAAAGGTGCGCTCACCGTCAGCCTGCCACCAAGCTTTGCTATTCAGTGGCTGGTGCCGCGGTTAAGTTTGTTCAGCGAATTAAACCCCGACATCGACGTGCGTATTCGCGCTGTTGATTATGAAGAAGGCTCTTTGACTGACGACGTTGACGTCGCGATTTATTATGGCCGTGGCAGCTGGCGTAATTTACACGCAGACAAATTACACACTGAATATCTGGTACCGGTTTGCTCGCCAATGTTGCTGAACCGCGCCAAACCGCTGAACGAGCCAGCCGATTTACGTTTTCATACTTTATTGCATGATGGCACCCGCGACGCCTGGAAAGCCTGGTTTACCAGCCAGGGTTTTAAACATTTTAACGTCAATCAGGGGCCGATTTTCAGTCACACCGCTATGGTGTTGCAGGCGGCTATTCACGGCCAGGGCGTGGCGCTGGCGCACAACGTGCTGGCGCGGCCTGACATCAATTCCGGACGGTTAATAGTGCCGTTTAATCACGTGTTGCAAAGTAAAGATGCTTATTATCTGGTGTGCCGCGACAATCAGATTGAACTGGGCAAAATTGCAGCTTTTCGCGACTGGATGAATAAACTGGTGGCGCAGGAGCAAGAAGCTTTTAACGAGCAGCAATTTAATATTGCCATAGCGTCGGAACAAGATTAATGCCGCTGGTCAGCAAACATGATGTAGCAGCGCCTGTTGCGCGATTACTGCTGCTACACGGCGCCGGCGCTCCTGTGCAATCGGCTTTTTTTCAGCAGCTTATTCCTCTGTTAAATGCACAGGGCATTGTAGTTTTTACTGCCAATTTTGAATTTATGCAGCAGACCTTGCTGGGCAAACGCCAGGTCGCGCCTAAAGCTGACAAGCTGCTGCCTGAGCTGGAACAGCTGATTGATGATATTCCAGCAGATGATCAATTGCCGCTGTGGCTTGGCGGCAAAAGCCTGGGCGGACGGGTGCTGAGCCTGTATCTGGCCGGGACACAAGTTGCATCTGAAGTAGCGGGTGGTCTGGTATTTGGTTATCCGCTGTGCCCACCGGCAAAAGCTAAAGATGCAGCAAAAGCCGCTTTAACAATCAAAGCGCGCAGCCAGTGTTTGCAGCAGCTGCAGCGGCCACTTCTGATTTGTCAGGGCAGTCGCGACCCTTTTGGCGGTGCTGAAGCGCTACGGCAGGTGGCAGGTACAGCAGAGGTCATTGAATTAGTCAGCGCCGATCATGATTATGCGCTGCCAAAACGGGCGGGTTTACCGGCTGAGCAGGCTTTTAGTCTTGCGGCAGCGGCATGTGGCGAATTTATCCGCCGCCACAGAACTACAACTTAGCAGGAGCAACCTGATGCAAACGCTGTGGAAATGCAGTTTATCTTTAGCCGGGTTATATGGTGCAGCCGTCGTTGGTATGAGCGCGGCAATTTCGCATTATTTCCAGTTCAATATGGTGACGGAAGAATTCAGCCGGCTGGTGTCGAGCACTGCGGTTTTGGCGTTTCAGGCGCTGGCGATTTTAGCGCTGTCGTTGTATGGCTCAGTGGCCAGCAAAAACAACGAGCTTAGTCAGGCACAGCGCTGGCTGCTGGCGCTGGTGATTTTGGGATTTCATCTGGGCCTCTGGTGTTTTGTCTACACTGTCTGGGCCGGATTATTTGAGTTACCGCTGTATTGGCGCCAGTTAGCGCCGGTCGGTGGTCAGATGCTGATTTTATGCTGGGCCGGCCTGATGCTGTTGCCCTGGCTGCGGAAAAACAAATGAAACAATTATTGCTCTACTGTCGTTCAGGTTTTGAAAAAGAATGTGCGGCAGAAATTCAGGATAAAGCCGGCCAGTTTGGTGTCTTTGGTTATTGCAAACTCAAAGCCAACGACGCTTTTATCATTTTCGAAGCATATGACGGCGCGGCATTAGAGCGCTTTTTCAGCGATTTCCCGTTTTCCAAACTGATTTTTGTCCGCCAGTGGGCTTTAGTCATTGGCGACTGGCTGGAATTACCAGCCGGCGATCGGGTAACGCCTGTGCTGGACACTCTGCGCAGCGTCGAAGAGGGCAGTGAAATCAGCAGTATTGGTGAACTCAGGATTGAGTACCCGGATACCAATGATGGCAAAGAGCTGTCAACGCTGGCGCGTAAATTAACAGTGCCGCTGCGCCAGAGTCTGCGTCAGGCGGGCCTGATGCTGAAAAAAGAAAATCTACGTGCGCCTGTGCTGCATATGTTTATGCAAAGCGGGCAAAAAGCTCTGCTCGCCGTGTCTTATCCGGAAAATAACAATTCGCTGGAAAACGGTATCCGCCGGCTGAAGTTCCCGTCTGATGCACCAAGTCGCAGCACGCTGAAACTGGAAGAAGCCTTTCTGGAATTTATTCCGCGTGACGAGTGGGACACCCGCTTAGCATCCGGCATGCGCGCGGTGGATTTAGGCGCTTGCCCGGGCGGCTGGACTTATCAGCTGGTGAAGCGCTCGATGATGGTGGTGTCGATTGATAACGGTGCTATGGCGGAGAGCCTGATGATGACCGGTCAGGTTAAACACTATATGGTCGACGGTTTTAAATACAAACCGGAGAAAAAGAACGTGTATTGGCTGGTCTGCGACATGATTGAAAAACCGCAGCGGGTAGGCCAGCTGATTTGCGACTGGCTGATCAACGGCTGGTGTCAGGAAAGTATTTTTAACCTGAAACTGCCGATGAAAAAACGCTACGAAACCGTGCAGGAAGTACTGGCAGAAATGCAGCAGCGTTTTGACGAAGCCGGCATCAAAGTGAAATTCCAGGCGCGGCATTTATTCCACGACCGCGAAGAAGTCACAGTGCATTTGTGTAAAGCTTGATAGTTATGTTTAAAGCGCTGTCAGCAAGTCTGACAGCTGCTTGATCTCAATAGCGCCGGCCGGGCAGGGCTCGGCGTAGTGATTTAAGAAAAACGTCTTCACCCCAGCCGCAAGGCCTGCCTGCACGCCAGTTGGGCTGTCTTCGACTATCACACATTCTGCGGGCTTTAGGCCTAATGCCTTGATCGCGTGCAGATAAAGCGCCGGATCTGGTTTAAACAAATTGCAGTCATAAGCACTGAACAGCCGATCCGGCATGGTGTTATCGCAGAAATACTGCAGCAGACCACAATGCTGCAGCGTAAAACGCATTTTGCTTTGCGGCCCGTTGCTGACCACGGCGAGTTGCAGCCGTTGTTGTTTGAGCTGTTCAAGCACCAAAGCGGCGCCGGCGATTGGCTGCAACGCTTCGGCAAAAAGCTGTTGCAAACGGGCGCGGTATTCGGTTTCATAATTGGCCGGCCGACTGATGTGATGAGCCAGGCACAACCTGCTGAAAATATCACTCAGCTTGCCGCCACGGTAATGCTTAATCAGCTCGTCCAGCGTTAAGTCCACACCATAACTGTTAAATTGCTGCTGCAGCGCCAGATTACACAGGTATTCGCTGTCAACCAGGGTGCCGTCGTTGTCAAACAGCACAGCGCGGATGCGCCTTGCTGGCTCTTGCACTGCCGGCTCGTTCAAGGCTTCGCGACCATCTGCAGTTCCAACACGCCGCCGGCCATAATTTCGCTATGCAGCAGGTAAGAACGTGGCAGCACTTTGCCATTGAGTTTGATTTGGCGGATATAAGGCCGCTCGGGGCCATTGTTCAGCGTTTTAATACAGAAGCTGCGTTTGCTGGCCAGCTGTAGGCAAGCTTCGTCAAATAACGGGCTGCCGAGCTGATAAACCGGGTCGGCCTCTAATCCACCACTTAACTGGAATAAACCGAGTTTCAATAGTACCGCGAGGCTACCCATCAACCCCTGATCTTCATCGCCATTGTAACCGCGCTCCGGGCTTAAATGGCTGTACACAGTGTCGCTGATCCGGCGTGACCAATACTGCGTTTTCGCCGCATCGCCGGCAGCCGCAAAAATAAAAGCGGTTTGGATACTGGGTTGGTTACCATAGTTAATTGGCGTGCGGCGATATTCCGGATGGCCTTCCTGCGCATGGGCGGTGCCGGCAGTGAAATCTTGTTTAGCGGCTTTTTCAAATGCTGTTTCAAGACGGTTGATTAACTCGGTTTTGTCACCCATTGCCTCAGCCAGGCCTTCGATATCATGCGGAACAAACCAGCTTGCTTGCGCGGCGTTAGATTCGATAAAACCAGCTTCGTATTCCAGCGGGTCAAAAGGTGTGCGCCAGCTGCCGTCCACTTCCTTGGGTCTGATATAACCGGTTTTGCCGTCATACAAATTACGCCAGTTCTGGCTGCGCTGCAGATACTGTTTTGCTACTTCTTCGCTGCCGGCTTTTATTGCCAGCTGCGCCAGCGCAAAATCCTGATAGGCATATTCCAACGTCTGGCCAGCGCCGCGTCTGTGGCTACCGTAACTGCTTTCGGTTTCGGGCAGCGGGTAGGGCACGTAGCCGCGTTGAAGGTAATAACTGAATCCGCCGCCGGTGGCGCTATAGTGCTCGTAGCCGGCTTTGGCCATCAGGCCAGCGCTACTGTGGTTCTTTTCCAACATTGGCAGCAGCTCGGTTGCAGTGGTTTGTAATAAGCCTTTTTGCGCCAGCGAAACTAAAAATGGCGTCATCGGCACACCGGGCATCACCAGCGTGTCTTGACCACCGGACGGGCCGCGTGGGATCAGACCAAAATCCCGGCCGTATTGAATCAGGCTTTCGCCCATTGCTGTAGCTTTTTCCGGAAAAGCCAGTGGCCATAAAGTCGCGATAGTCCACTGTGCACCCCAGAATGAATCTGAGTTAAACATGGCAAATTTAGGCTGGCCTTTTGCGTCCAGCGGCAACTGCCGTATTGTTGGTTCAACGCCGGATAAATCGGCATATTGGCCATTGACGTCTGACACCACACGCCGGCCCTGCAGCGCATGCCACAAGTCGGTATAAAAGCGCCGTTGTTGCGCCGTGCTGCCGCCTTTGATTTGAATGCGTGCCAGCAGCTGGTTCCATTCGTTATAGGCTTGCGCGCTGGTGCCGGAAAAATCCCAGCCGGGCAGTTCGGTATTAAGATTTAACTTTGCGTTGTCGGCTGAGACATAAGAAAAACCGGTTTTTACTAAAACTGTCTGGTCTTTGCTTTGAAAACTCAGCCGCACCCCGGCGTTATCACCGCTGATACCACTGACATTGGCAAACAACATGTCACCGCGCCAGGCATCAAACTGTTGCACCGGTGTGGAAAACGCCAGATGAAAATACACTTTCACCAGTTTTACCCGCCGCTCTGTGCCCTGATTGGTGATAAAGCCGGCGATGTTTTGTGCGTCAATTTGCCAGACTTCAGCATGGCCAAGTTTGGAAGGGCCCTGCACGCCACCGAGCTGAAGCAACAGTTGTTGCGGCTTGGCAGTTTGGTATTGGTAGCGCGAAAAGCCGACACGTGAGGTGGCAGTCAGGTCGACTTTGATGCCGTAACGGCTCAGTTGCAACTGATGAGATCCGGGCCTGACCTGTTCAGTGTCATGCGAAAAAGCCGAGGCATAATCGGCTTTTTGCTCAGCTAAAGGGCGTGCGTCGGAGAGCGGCATCAGCGACAGACCAGCCAATTGCCATTCGTGAATGTGGTTAAAACCTTTAACTGTCGGCTCGTTATAACGATAACCGCTGCCCCATTCGCCATCGATGGCGGTATCAGGAAACAGGCTGACCATGCCAAAAGGCCGCGCTGCTGAGGAGAAATAAAACCAGCGGCTGTTGGCGGTATCCAAAAACGGATATACCAGCGCTGCCGGCTCTTTGGCGAAGCCTGTCGGCTCTGTGCTGCTTTGCACTTTATCTTGCGCGAGCGTCGAGATTGCGGGCAATAACAGCAGGCAACTCAGCAGTTTAGGGAAAAATTGCCGGCGCATTACCGGACGGAAATTCAACGCCGTGGTGAGATAGTTCAGGACAGGCATCAACCAGCTCCTTTATTGAGTCTGTGCTGGTTATATCAAATTGGCCTGTCCAATTGCAGCAGGCCTGACCGGTTGGTGAGTGGTTTGTCCGGAGATTCTCAGCGCTGCCAGGTTACTCGCCAATCAACAGCACATAAGCTTCGGTTACCTGCGCTATGTGCGATTGCATCGCCGCTTTGGCGCCCGCCGCATCGCGCCGGCTTAAACACAAATAGATTTTTTCATGCGCTTCGATATTCGGGCCTGCCACCTGACGGCGGATTTTCTCGGCAAACAGCTGGCTGAGTTCTGAGCTTTCACGCAGCGCCCACAGCCATTCAATCATCGATTGCAAAGCACTGTTACGGGTGGCGCTGGCGATGAGCTGGTGGAATTTGCCGTCAAAAGTCTCAGCTTCGGCTGATCTTTGTTGCTGCACCAGACTAATCATCTGATTTAAATAAGCTTTTAATTTCAATAGCTCTTCGTTACTGATGCGTTCTGCCGCCAGCGCGGCCGCATCGCCTTCGAGTAATAACCGCGCTTCCATAATCTCCAGCGGTCCCGGCGCGTTTTCAGCCAGGATTGAACTTTTCAGGCTGGCTTCCTGCACCACATAAACGCCGGAGCCAGGCCTGATATCCACTAGTCCGGACACTTCTAACGCGATCAGCGCCTCACGCACAGTCTGGCGACTAACGTCATATTGCTGGGCTAAATCACGCTCGGCCGGTAAGCGCATACCGGGCTTTAACCCGCCGCTGTTGATTTGTTGCGCCAACTTGTCTGCTATCTGCAAGTACAGTCTGGAGTTTGACGTCTGGGCCTGACGCGGGTTGGTCTGGGTGTTGATGAGCGGAAGAGGGCTGCTGTCGTTCATGAGTTCCTGCAGAAGTGGTTTGACCAAAAATTTATAGTTGCAAATTGGCCTGTCCGGATGTAAGTTGAATTCAACAGGCTTGACCAATTTAGCCGCGAGGCGCAACAGACGCAACTTTTCAGCGTTTAGTTTGTAAGCGGTCAGACCAGATGGCGAACCGGCGCTGCAGAAAAGCGGGTCACAACAGGCGTCAAGATGGTCAAAGCCTTAGAGTAAAAAGCCGCTGCGTTTATAGCAACAAATGCCAGCGGTGGCAGTAGGGTTACACAGCATTTAAGCAGTTCCGTGTGCGGAACCTCAGAGGAACCAGATGAAAATCATTGATGCAAAAGTCATTATTACCTGCCCGGACCGTAACTTTGTCACGGTCAAAATCACCACGGATCAGGGGCTGTATGGCATCGGTGATGCGACCTTAAACGGCCGCGAGCTGGCGGTGGCCAGTTATCTGCAGGACCATCTGATCCCTTGTTTGATTGGCCGTGACGCCAGCCGCATTGAAGACATCTGGCAGTTTTTTTATCGTGGCGCTTACTGGCGCCGTGGTCCGGTTGGCATGACCGCCATCGCTGCTATTGACGTGGCGTTGTGGGATATCAAAGCCAAAGCCGCCAATATGCCGCTGTATCAGCTGCTCGGTGGCCGTAGCCGCGACGGCGTGATGGTGTATGGCCATGCCAATGGCAACACTATCGCCGAAACTGTCGCTGAAGTCGGGCGTTATATCGACATGGGCTACAAAGCCATCCGCGCCCAAACCGGTGTGCCGGGCCTTGCCAGTACTTATGGTGTGTCAAAAGACAAAATGTATTACGAGCCGGCCGACAACGACCTGCCAAGCGAAAATGTCTGGTCCACCAGCAAATATCTGAACAGCGTGCCTGAGCTGTTTAAAGTGCTGCGCGAAACTTATGGCTACGACCACCATCTGCTGCACGACACCCACCACCGCCTGACGCCGATTGAAGCGGCGCAGCTGGGTAAGTCATTAGAACCGTACAAATTATTCTGGTTAGAAGATGCAGTACCGGCCGAACTGCAGGAAGGTTTCCGTTTATTCCGCCATCACACCACGACGCCAATTGCGGTCGGTGAAGTCTTTGCTTCTATCCATGATTGCCAGCAACTGATTAGTGAGCAGCTGATTGATTACATCCGCACCACTATCGTGCATGGCGGCGGTATCACGCATCTGCGCCGGATTGCACATCTGGCCGAACTTTATCATGTCCGCACCGGCTTCCACGGCGCGACGGATTTAAGCCCAATCACTATGGGCGCGGCGCTGCATTTTGATACCTGGGTACCAAATTTCGGTATTCAGGAATATATGCGCCACACGCCGGCTACAGATGAAGTGTTCCCGCATGATTATCACTTCGCCAACGGCTATTTATATGCCGGCGAAAAACCGGGCCATGGTGTTGATATCGACGAAAAACTGGCGGCGAAATACCCGTACAAACGAGCCTATCTGCCGGTTAACCGGTTAGAAGATGGCACCATGTTTAACTGGTAAGCCAAAGTTCTGACCAAGGATCAGCAGGAACACAGCAGATGCAAACAGCAACCACTGAATTTTATAGCACCGGTTTTATCCGGCAGCATTGCCACGACATCCTCGAGTTTTACGACCCGCGGGTGATAGATGCGGCCGGTGGTTATTTCCAGAATTATTATGATGACGGCAGTTTGTTTGCGCCCGAGTTTCGCCAGCTGGTCAGCAGTACCCGGATTATTGTTAATTACGCCAGAGCCAGCCGCGAGCTGGCAGGGCGCAATGGTCAGCAAGAACTGGCGGAAAAATACCGCGCTTATGCATTACATGGCCTGCAGTATCTGGAAAACGTGCATTTTCAGCGCGAGACCAAACAATACGCCTGGACCTTACGCCAGCATCAGCCGGATATTATGACGCAGCAGGCTTATGGTTATGCTTTTGTGCTGCTGGCCTATGCCCATGTGCAGCTGGCTCAAATTGCTGATGTCAGCACGCAGCTTTGCCAAACCTGGGATTTGCTGGAGCAGCGTTTCTGGCAGCCAGAATATGGCCTCTATGCCGACGAAATCAGCAGTGATGGCGTGTTAAGTAGTTACCGCGGCCAGAATGCCAATATGCATTTATGTGAAGCCATGCTGGCGGCGTATCAGGCAACGCAGCAGAGTCATTTTCTCCAGCGCGCTCAGCTGCTGGCGCACAACATCACAGTGCGTCAGGCCGCGTTAAGCGGCGGACAAGTGTGGGAACACTACACGCCAAAGTTCGGGCTTGATTTGGAATACAACAAAAACGACCCGAAAAATCTGTACCGGCCCTGGGGTTTTCAGCCTGGTCATCAGACTGAGTGGGCGAAATTGTTGTTACAGCTAAATCGCTTAGCACCGGACCCGGCTTTAGTGCGCCGCGCCGCCGAATTGTTTGACCGCGCTTATGCACTGGCATGGGACCATGAATATGCAGGCCTCATCTATGGCTATGATTTGGATGGCGTCTGGTGCGACGACGACAAATATTTCTGGGTGCAGGCCGAATCTATGGCCGCTGCGGCACTTTTGTATCAAACCACTGGCGATGCGAAGTATTTGCAGAAATATCAGCAGCTGTGGGCTTATTGCTGGGCATTTTTTGTCGATCATCAGCACGGCGCCTGGTATCGCCTGCTGAACCGGCAAAACCAAAAAGTTTCCAATGAAAAAAGTAGTGCCGGCGCTAAGTGTGATTATCACACGCTGTGCGCTTGTCTGGATGTATTGGCCGCGCTTTGAAGTGCGGCCGGGGTATTGACCTGTGACTGAGAGGTTGTAGTCCTCAGTTTTGCGATGTAACGGGTGAAATACCGTCTTGAGATCCGGCCGGTTTGACGCAGTAAAAACCAGTACTGCGCCAAATTGGCTAAAACTGTGGTAAAAAAAACGCCATAACTGACACCGGTGTCATCAGGCTTTCACTTAAAAGCTGAGACTGGGAAGAAAAGGCGATAAAACAAACACATCAGAAACAGGGGTAGATATGTACAAGCAGCAGAAAACAGCGGTCGCGCTGGCCGTGCTCGCAGCACTTGGCGCAGCCTTCAGTGCCGGCGCCCAGCAAACCAACCAGAATAATAAAGCCGAAGAAACTGAAGTCATTGAAGTTAAAGGCTTCCGCGACTCGGTGATCAAAGCCAAAGATTTAAAACGCGAAGCCATGGTGGCGCAGGATTCTATCGTCGCTGAAGACATCGCCGACTTCCCGGACCAGAACTTAGCCGATTCACTGCAACGTGTACCTGGTATTGCCATCACCCGTGAAGGCGGTGAAGGCCGGCAAATTTCTCTGCGCGGCTTAGGCCCGGATTTTACCCGCGTGCAAGTTAATGGCATGGAAGCGCTCGGTACTTCGTCCTCGCCAATGGACAGCCGCGGTGCTGTTGGCCGCTCGCGTGCTTTTGACTTCAACATTTTTGCCTCTGAATTGTTTAACCAGATTGACGTGAAAAAGTCATATTCTGCAGATCAGGAAGAAGGTGGTATTGGTGGTATCGTCAATTTACGTACAGCCAAACCTTTTGATTACGATGGTTTTCAGGGCGCAGTCGCCGGCCAGGTCGGCAGTAATTCAAACTCAGATGCAACCAAACCACGCTTGGCCGCTATGGTGTCTAACACCTGGGGTAAATTTGGTGCTTTAGCGTCTGTCGCTTATAGCCAGAAAGAATCATCCGAAGTCGGTTACAACACTATCCGCTGGCGTCAGGTGGCAAGTAGCAATATCGGTACTGGCGTGGATGCGGCCACTGCAGCCAAAGTCAAAGCCGGTCAGGTTTGGTTTGCCCGTGGTAACCGTTATTCCGAGTGGAACAACGAGCAGGAACGCCTCGGCATGACCGCTGCTTTCCAATACCGGCCAAGCGATGATTTAAAATTTGCGCTTGATATCATGCATGGCAAACTGGACAACGAAGGTGACGAGCATCACATTTCCACCGGCGGCGCCAGCAGCACAGCACTGGGCCGGCTGGAAGAGATTAAAACCATTGATAACAATGGTGATATCGAAGCCGTTTACGCCCGCTTCAGCAACGTAGTCACCCGCACGGAAAACCGTTCTGATTTAAACAACACCACTTTTGACCAGGTAACATTCAGCACCAACTGGCAGGCCACTGACAAATTAGGTGTGGTGTTCCAGCTGGGCACCAGTTCGTCTGATTACGAACAGCCGCGCGTCGATAAAGTGAACCTGACCCGCACCGGCGGCACTTTAACCACAGATTTTACCCAGGACCGTTTCTACGGCATCAACACTTATGATTTTGACCCTGCAGCCACCGCCGGCTGGACCGTCAACGATCTGTATTTCCGTGAAGATTACATCAGCAACGATTTTGATAATGCCAAAGTCGACTTTGATTATGCGCTGACCGACAGCAGTACCCTGACTTTTGGTGCGAACTTTAAAAAGTTCTCCAACGTCGGTGAAAACCGGGAAGATGCCGGTTATGTACAGAGCAAAGCCACACCGCTGAATAATGGTGTCAAAACCATTAATGCAGATGTGGTCAATGTGTTCCAGCACCCGAACATGTCCTGGTTACAGGCTGATGTCGACGCGCTGCAGAAGTTCTACGGTATTCACAATTTAGCGCTTGGCAGCGACAAGATTATTCAGACCAACTCTTACACGGTGGAAGAGGAAAGTAACAGCCTGTACAGCCAATACGCCTGGGATAGCATGCTTGGCGGCAAAGTGCTGCGCGGCAGTGTCGGCGTGCGTTATTACAAAACTGATCTGACTTCGATTGGCGTGTCCAAAGGTTTACCTGTTGAAATCAGCCGAGACTACTCAGGTGTGTTACCAACACTGAACCTGGTGTACGAATTAGAAGACGATTTGCTGCTGCGTTTTGGCGCCAGCAAAAACTTAACCCGGCCTTCATTAAGTGCGATTTCGGTCTCGGCTAACGTCGCACAGATGACTGGCTCGCCGGGTGAAGTGGGTAAAATCACTGTCGGTAACCCGAACCTGGAGCCGTTTGAGTCCGTCAACTTCGATTTAGCTTTAGAGAAATATTACGAAGGTGTGGGTTCGTTGTCGGCGGCAGTGTTTAAAAAGGACATCGAAAACTTCATCGTCACCGAAGTAACCACGATGAAGTACAGCGACACTGGTCTGCCGACGACTTTGCTGCCTAACGGCGCCACAGTCGATACGCTGTTTGACGTGACCTCGCCACAAAACTCTGATAAATCAGCGATTAAAGGCGCGGAACTGGCTTACCAACGTGATTTGGATTTCCTGCCGGAGCCATTTAATCAACTGGGCGTGATCGCCAACTACACCTGGGTCGACGGCACTGCTTTGTACCGCAACGTGCAAGGTACTGGCCAGACACAAGAGAAGAGCTTCCCGGGCTTGTCGAAAAACAGCTACAACCTGACGTTCTATTTCGAGACCGACAAATTTGGTGCCCGTATTGCCGCGGCCCACCGTGCGGATTACATCAGTGTGGTGGAAGGTGGTTTACGTGACGAAGACGAACGCGGCTTCCATGCCACCACTTTTGTTGATTTCTCGGCGTTTTATCAGTTCTCAGAAAACCTGAAATTCACCATTGAAGGCATCAACCTGACGAACCAGCGTGAAGAGCAATACAGTGACTCGAACGACCGTCCGTACAACACCACGACCAGTGGCCGTACTTACAGCGCGGGCTTCAGTTACAAGTTCTGATCTGCAGGCGGCTTTGCCGCCTGATGTTCGTTTTGAGGTGAGTTTTCGGCGGCATGGAAGCTGCCACATTTTGTGTGCACCGGCGGCATCTGAGATACAGTCCTGCGTCCGCCGCCGGTTTTTTTATTAACGCCACACCGAATTTAATGCCTGTGGGGCGAGCGCGATGCGCTGTTAAAAAACTTCTGGAGAATCCTTTTGCTCAGCACTTTCTTTTGCCGTCGCTCTGTTTGCTTGCCGCTGCTGGTATTGACCCTCTCCACTCTGACGTCCGCTGTTTCAGCGTCAACGCAACCTGCCGATGAATCCGCAAATCAAGCCGCCTACAGCACACTGCAGGAGAACACGGTTGAGGCAATTTTTCAGCGTCTGAGCGGTGACAGCAAACTGCCGCTGCAATGGACTTTGCAAAGCGATAGTCAGCCGCATTGGGTAGAAACCAGTATCGAAAACGGCGTGATTAAAGTGCGCGGTAATGCCGCGACTGCACTGGCTTATGGCGCTTATCAGTTGCTGCGCAGCCAGGGTTATCTGAGTGTCAGCTGGGAAGGTAACCGGCTGGCTTTGCCGGCAATTTTGCCCGACGTAGCGCCGCAACGACTCGACAGTCTGTTTACCGACCGCGCTTATCTGAATGTCTGTGCTTATGGTTATTCCAGCCCCTGGTGGGACTGGCCACGCTGGCAACAGGAAATCGACTGGATGGCGCTGCACGGCGTGACCCAGCCGGTGGCGATGGAAGGGCAGGAGTTTATCTGGCAACAGCTGTGGCGCGAATTTGGCCTGAGCGACACTGAACTGACGCAATATTTTTCCGGTCCGGCGTTTTTGCCCTGGCAGCGCATGGGCAATATCGAAGCGCACGCCGGCCCTTTACCGCAATCTTACATTGAGAAAAAACGCCAGCTACAGCGCCAAATCCTGACGCAAATGCAGGCGCTGGACATGCAGCCGGTGGTGCCGGCGTTTTCCGGTTATGTGCCGGCTGGCTTAAAGCAGTTATTCCCACAGGCGCGGATCAAAAAAATGAAAGCCTGGTCCGGTTTTGCCCGCGAAACCTACTGGCTGGACCCGGCCGACCCGCTGTTCAGCAAAATTGCCAAAAGATTTATTGAGTTATATCAGGCCGAATATGGCCCGCAGCGTTATTTCCTGCTCGATGCTTTTAACGAAATGCTGCCGCCGGTATCCACGGCTAACAAAAACGCTGAACTGGCCAATTATGGCGCCGCTTTGTACCAGACCTTAGCGCAGGCCTCGCCGGGCGCGATTTGGGTAATGCAGGGCTGGATGTTTGGCTCGGATGCACATTTCTGGGATTTACCGGCGATCGAGGCGTTTTTAAGTAAAGTGCCGGCCAATAACATGCTTATTCATGACATCGGCAACGACAGATTTGACGTCTGGCAAAAAGCCAAAGGCTTTTATGGCAAACCCTGGGTCTTTGGTTTTATCCACAATTATGGCGGCAGCAATCCGGTTTATGGCGACTTTGATTTTTACCGCCACAAAACCAATATCGCGCTGAATCACAGCGATAAAGGCCAGCTGCGCGGTTTTGGCGCTTTCCCGGAAGGCATCCATTCCAATAGCCTGGTGTATGACTTTATGTTTGATTTGGCGTGGCAGGCGAAAAGTACGGCACCGACTCAGCAAGCATCTACCACCGACTGGTTAGCGCAGCAGCTGCAGGCGCGGTATGGCAAGCTGGACCCGGCCGTCAAAGCGCAGTGGCTGAATATCTACAAAGCGGTGTACAGCACGCGTTATTGGGAACCACGCTGGTGGGAAGATGCCGCTGGCGGCGCTTTATTGCAAAAACGGCCCAAGCTGGACTACCTGCGTTACAGCGGCGCGCCGGGCAATCTGATGTTGCTGGACCAGGCGCTGCGTGATTTAACCCAGTTGCCAGCAAGCGCATTAAAAGCACCGTTGCTGCAGTTTGATTTAGTTGATTTACAGCGCCACAGCGCCACACAGCACATCGATATGCTGCTGCAGCATACGATGCTGGCGTACAGCCAGGGCCAGCTGGCGCAGGGCGATAAACTGCGGGCGCAAGTCAAAGCGCTGGTTCTCGCCGTCGATGCGTTAATGGGCTATCAGGCGCCCGGCACTAAACGCGAAACTTTGTATTCCTGGGTAGCGGACGCACGCGCTTATGGCGACACCGCTACTGAGAAAGCCTTGTACGAGCACAATGCCAAACTGCAGGTGACACGTTGGGGCGGCGATAAACTGAAAGACTATGCGTCCAAAGCCTGGTTTGGCTTATACGCCCAGTATTATTTGCCGCGCTGGGAGCTGTTTTTCACTGCGCAGCGCGAGGCGTTAGTGGCAAAAAAAACTTTTGCTGCCAAAGCCACTGAGGCGAAATTAATTGCCTTTGACGACGTCTGGCTGCAACAGCCGCTGGCAGCGCCGCAACAGGCACCGGCGGATTTGAAGGTTGCACTTACGGCCATTCAGCAACAAATTCTGGCCAGTAAAGCGCCACCTTCTAACCTGTAACGGAAGACGTTGATGCAGAACAACCGACTGATAGCGCTGGACCTGTTTCGTGGCCTGACCATCCTGATGATGATTATGGTCAACAGCCCCAATACTTACGGCACTTTTTCCCATGCTTATTGGGATGGCGTCACTTTTGCTGATTTTGTTTATCCGTTTTTTCTGGTGATTGTCGGTGTGGCGATTGGCCTGGGTTTTGCGCCACTGCCCGGTGGGCAACAGCGTAGTAGCGCGCAAATTCGCCAGGCTTTACCGAAAATAGCGCGCCGCACTGTGCTGTTATTTGCGCTTGGGCTGTTCGTCAATCTGATGTATCTGAAATTCAGCGATGTGCGGATGCTTGGCGTGTTACAGCGTATTGCGATTGTCTATGGCGTCTGTGCCATGCTGACGTTGTATTGCCAGTGGCGCAGTTTACTCGCCATCGCACTGGGTATTTTGCTGGGTTATTGGCTGCTGATTTTATGGCTGCCGGCACCGGGCCTGGTGGCCGGCCAGCTCGAACGCGGTGCCAATCTGGTGAACTGGGTCGATAGCGCCTTTTTGCCAGGCATGTTGTGGCGCGGCAGCTGGGACCCGGAAGGTTTACTCAGCACTTTACCGGCCATCAGCAGTGGCCTTGCCGGTGTGTTGCTGGCTCGTGTGATTCAGGCCAGTAAAGGCCTGGACTTGCATGTGTTAGTCAGCCGGCTTTTTGTGGTCGGCGTGCTTTGTTGTTTTGCCGGCTGGTTATGGAGCCTGGAGTTTCCGCTGATTAAACAGATCTGGAGCAGCTCTTTTGTGCTGCTGACCAGCGGCATGGCGGCGATAGTACTGGCTACTTTGCTGTGGTACTGCGACTGTGCCGGTTATCGCGCTTTGACCCGGGTGCCGCTGATTTTTGGCTCTAATGCCATAGTGGCTTATGTGCTACACGTGGCGCTGGAAAAGCTGTTGGAAGTACCGCTTGGCGCTGCTGCTATAACCGCGGGGGGCAATGCCGCAGGCAGCCTGTCGGTGCTCGGGCATTATCAGGCTTTTGCGCTTGAGGCTGGCTTTAATCAGTTCTGCACTGTGGGCCTTTGGATGCTGCTGTTTGTCGGTTTGTGTTATCTGCCGGTGTACGCGCTGTATCGCGCCAACATCTTTGTGCGGATTTAGCCAGTGTTAGCCGTCGCGCTGTGGGCAGCTTTAAATATGACAGCGGCACCTTTGCCGGACTGCAAGCTTAATCAGGCGCGTTGGCTTGGATCACACAATAGTTTTAAACCAGTGTTGCCGGCGGCTTATTACGAGGCGCTGGACGCACGGCTGCAGCAGACGCCGCGCACGGCAGCTCAATCAACAGCGCAAGCACTACAGAAACTGCAGAGCCTGCGTTACGGCCATGCCAGCCTGACCAGCCAGCTCAATAGCGGCTTGCGTCTGCTGGAGCTGGATTTCCTCAAAGACGACGCCGGTGGCAGCTTTGCTAAGCCCTTGTTTGGCGCTGAGCTTAAACAGGCGTTGCTCGCGCAAACTCAGCAAGATTTATCTGCCCGGTATTTCCCTGCAACATTGACCCAGCCGGGTTTGAAAGTGCTGCATTTGCCGGATATAGACTTCGCCAGTCATTGCGCTCAAGCCCGTGACTGCATTGCCACTCTGGCGCAGTGGTCGAAAACCAATCCCGGCCACTGGCCTGTGCTCATTGTGATTAACGTGCGCGAGCAGGGCGCCGGCGCTTATCTGCCGGCAGACTTTGCCAAGAGCGCTGCAAAAGTCGCGCCCTGGCAGGCTAAAGATTATCAGGCGCTGGAGCAGCTGTGGCTGGAAGGCCTTGGCCGTGAACGGCTATTGACGCCGGATGATGTGCGTCAGGCGCCATTAAGCCTCTCGGCCAGTATCCAGCAACATGGCTGGCCGACGTTAACACAAGCCGCCGGGCGTTTTGTGCTGTTATTTGATGGCTCACCGGCGCAGCTCGCGTTGTATCGCACTGATCACCCATCGCTGCAAGGACGGCTGATGTTTGGCAATTATCCCGCAGGTACTGATGAAGCGGCCATTTTGGTGCTAAATGACCCGGCGAGCCAGCAGGCTGAAATAACCAGCGCGCTGGCGCAAGGTTTGCTGGTGCGCACCCGCAGTGATGATGGCAATGTGCTGAAACCTGCCCGTTTTAGCCATGCGCTTCAAAGTGGCGCCCAGTTTATTTCATCGGATTTTTATTTGGGCGCGCCGCAAGGCGAGCCCGCGCTGCAATTTCGCCTGCCGGACGGGCCTTTTACCGCAGCGTTTTGTCAAACCAGAGGAACTCCCTGATGCTGAGCCGTCGTACTTTTCTGCAATCGGCGCTGGCCGCTGCTGCCGCTACACCTCTTTTGGCAAAAGCAGGGGCAAAAGCCGAACCACAAAGCCGGTTGGCGCAATTTGAACAGTGGTATCTGCAGTTGGCTAAACACAATAACAGACCAGCATTGCCTGCCGGCAAAAGGGTGCTGGTGCAAAGCTTGGGTGTCGCTGCCGATGGCCGCAGTAAAGTCACAGCCGCGCTGCAGCAGGTCATTGATGCTTTAGCCGCCGGCGGTGGTGGCACTTTGCAATTTGGCAAAGGTCAGTATCTGAGCGGTGCTTTGCAGCTTAAAAGCGGTGTGACACTGGAGTTTGATGAAGGCGCAGTGCTTTTAGGCAGTGTCGATATAGCTGATTATTATGATGAAAAAGGCCAACTGCATGCGCTGCTGTGGGCCGACCAAGCCAGCAATATCGCCTTGGCAGGCAAAGGCCGAGTGGACGGGCAGGGCCGGCAGCTTGCTAATAATATCAGTGATTTACATCATTCCGGTCAGCGCATCGAGCCGGATTTTAACCTGTGGCGTAACCGCTCGAATCATCGGCCACAAGTCATCGCTTTTACTCATTGCGAGCAGATCCGGATTTATGACCTGACCATCGCCAACAGCGCGGCCTGGGTGCAGCACTATGGCGCCTGTGCCGATCTGGTCATAGACGGTATCCGCGTCGACAGTGACTGCTACTGGAATAACGACGGCATCGATATCAACGACTGCCGCAAAGTGCGCGTCAGCAACTGTTTTATCAATGCCGCTGACGATGCGATTTGCCTGAAATCGACCAAAGGCCTGTACAACGAAGACATTGAGATCTTTGAGTGCGTGGTGCGCTCCTCGGCCAATGGCGTCAAGTTTGGCACTGAGTCACAAGGCGGTTTTCGCCGTGTCAGCATCCGCAACATTATGGTGTTTGACACCTACCGTGCCGCAGTGGCGCTGGAAAGTGTCGACGGTGCTTTTTTAGAAGATGTCGAAGTGGACGGCATCGATGCGCAGCACGTCGGCTGTGCACTGTTTATCCGCCTGGGTCAGCGCAATATGGGCGTCGCGCCTGACAAAGCGGTCGGCACTTTGCGTAATGTGCGTATCCGTAACCTCAAAGCCAATATTGCTTTTGGTCCAGCCGATTTGGCCTATCAAGTGCGTGGGCCTTTGTTAAACGCGCTGCATAACCCCATTCCGGCCTCAATTACCGGCCTGCCGGATGCAAAAGTGCAGGACGTATTGCTGGAAAATATCGACATCAGTTATCCGGGCCGCGCCAACACAGGCATGGCGTACCGGCCCTGGCATCAGCTGCATCTGGTGCCGCAGGAACGCGCGGCTTACCCCGAATACAGCATGTTTGGTGAGCTGCCGGCTTATGGCCTGTTTGTCCGCCATGTCGATGGGCTGCAACTGAAAAACATCCAAATCCGCTGTCGCGACGCCGATTTTCGCCCGGCGTTGGTGCTGGACGACGTGCGCCGGCTGAGCCTGCAACAAGCCCATTTCGCCGGCACACAACGCCCGCAACTGGTGCTGCAAAATGTGCCGCAGCCGTTGTTATTAGCGCTTAGCAGCGACTCTCAAACTGGCGCGGCTGAAATACTCAGTGCTGACAATGGCGGCATCGCCCTGGTGAAACCGCTGGCGCCTTATTTCGACACGGTGGCAGGGCCTGATAAAAACGCCACACTGCATTTTGCGCCGGCAGCGCAAGAGAAAAAATCATGAAAACAGTGTTTTTTGCAAAGCCGCTGAGTTTCTTCACGCCGCAGTGCTCTTTAGCGCCGCTAAGCCTTGTTATCGCTTTATCGCTGGCGGGCTGTGCGCAGCAGAGTCAGCAATCAGAAGGCCAGCAATCACAAGGTCAGCATCAGGCTCCAGCGCCAGCAAAACGCTGGCTGGCCGGCGACCACCATATCCATACCCATTACAGTGTAAAATGGGACAACAGCGTTTTTCCGCCCAAACCTATTATTGGTGGCGATGCCAAATATTCGATCCCGCTCAACGCCCAGATGGCCAGTCACTATGGCCTCGACTGGATAGTGCTGACTGACCACGGTGGCCCAAACCGCGCCGAGCTGGCGTTAAAACAAGCTTATCCGGAACTGTTAGCATCACGGCGCGCGCTGCCGCAAATTTTGCAGTTTCATGGCATGGAGTTCGATGTGCCGGGCAATGCGCCGGGCGGCCGTCACGCCAGTTTGATTATGCCGTACCGGCCAGATGCGGTGGTAAATGGCAGCAGGCCCAATGAAGCCGAACAACTGTTTAGCATTGAGCGGATTTACAATGGCCGTCAGGGCGTACCGCCGGGGCCAGAAAAAGCCGACGATGCTTATATGCTCAAAGCCCTTGCGGCGATGTCTAAGCTGCCAGACCCACCGTTATTGCTCGCCAATCACCCGGCGCGCCTGGCCAAGGGCTTTCGGCAATACTTTAAAATCACCCCGAAGCAGCTGCGTGACTGGCAGGATACCGCCCCTGGCGTGATGATCGGCATGACCGGCGCTGAGGGCCATCAGGCTGCGACCTTAAACCCGGACGGCAGCCCAAAACCAGATGGTATTCGCGGCGAATACCCGGACCATCCAACCTACGGCGGATATGATCAGATGACTGCCCGTTTAGGCGGGGTCTGGGACAGTTTATTAAGCGAAGGCCGCCGGTTTTGGGTGACCGGCGTTTCTGACAGCCACGGCCACTACACCGACGGCTGGGCCGATTTCTGGCCAGGCCAATACGCCAAAACTTATGTGCTGGCCGACAAAAACTACGACGCTATTTTTGCTGCACTGAAAAGCGGCAACATCTTTGTCACCACCGGTGATTTAATCGATGAACTGGACTTAAGCGCACAAGTGCAGGGCGTGCAAGAGCAGGGCGCACAAATGCAGGGCGCTGACAGCACAAAAGTAGCAAAAGCCGGCGAGAGCCTGCAGGTCAAAGCCGGCAGCAACGTCTTGGTTCAAATCCGCTTCCGCGTGCCAGCCGCTTTAAACGGTGGGCTCGAACGACCGCAAGTGGCCCGGCTGGATGTCATCGGCGGTCAAATCACTGACCCGGCAGCCGACCGAAATAATGACCGTAATAGCGACGAAGCACCACAAACCCGCGTGCTGCAACGCTTTGACCAGACTGAGTTTCTAAAGGTTAGCGACGACAGCCACGGCGTGGTCTACCAGCTCAGTTACTCGCTGAAAAACCTGCAACAAAACCAATACATCCGCCTGCGTGGCACTAACCAGCGCGATGAGCTGGAACCCAAAGCCGATACCAAAGGCGAAAACCCCTGGAGTGATCTGTGGTTTTACAGCAACCCGGTGTTTATTGAAGTGGGGCAGTAGGTTGCTGTGCGGCTGCCGATGTCGGCTTTACCGGGGGGCTGACAACAGCTTAAACCGCGCTATGGTGGCAAAGCCAACACCGCCACCACTACGTTCGCCCGTTCGCGCCTCCCGCGCTCACTTTTGATCGCTCACTCCGCGGCTGCCGATGCTGGCTTTGTTAGAGTTTGGGCGGGGCAGCTTTCAGTGACTAGCGAACCCCTCGTTATTGGAATGGAGCAATGCTGCAACCAACCTTTTACATTGCTCGAAATCTAATAAAATCAACGTTTAACGAAAATTTTATGCGTTGCGGATCTCTGTCGACCGTTTTGTCTGTACCCTGACTTTTTCCCACTTAGCGACGCACATCTGCATCCCTTTCCCCACCAATACAATCAGCAGCGCACCTGCTAACACTGGCGTAATTAAGAAGCCCCAACTTTGGCCTGACAGCATGATCAATAATGGATTTGCGCCTGCCGGCGGATGTGTCGTTTTTGTCATTAACATCGCACTCACGGCAATTCCCGTCGCCAGCGCCAATGTCACGGGCGTGACACCAATGCACTGCGTAAAAAACACGCCAATAAAAGCAGTGATTAAGTGGCCAAATACGACATTTCTAGGCTGTGCCAGCGGACTGCCCGGCAGCCCAAACACCAGCACAGCCGTTGCGCCAAAAGGAGCCATTAGCCAGGCAACTTCGTTCATTGTTGAATCGAGAAAAGACAGCAAGCCTATTGCTAAAAAAGCCCCAAGCCCGGCAAAAATCGACATAACCATGCTATTCATAACTACACTCCGGTGATGTAGACCGAATTGTCTACATGGCTAGGGTAGACAATTCGGTCTACATATGTCAATCTCTGTTTAAAGGAGAAAGCAGATGAACCCAAAGCGACAATTACTGATAGATACAGCTTTAGACCTGTTTTATAAAAACGGCATAAATTCTATTGGGATCAATGAAGTAATCAGTGTTTCCGGTGTGGCAAAACGTACGCTTTATGCTCACTTTGCAAGTAAAGAGGCGTTAATTGTGGCGGCCTTGCAACAACGACATGAGATTTTTGCGGCGTGGCTGGAGCAGAAGCTGTCTGGTTCGAATTCAAATCAAGAGGTGATTCAGCGTTTATTTTCAGCGCTGGCCAGCTGGTTTGAGCACAAAGAAAATACGTTAGGCGATTTCAGAGGCTGTTTTTTTATCAACACTTCAGCCGAATTCAGCGATATGAATAGCGAAATTTTGCAATTCTGTCGCTTCCATAAAGAACAGGTACGGGAAATTATCAGCCGCCACTTGATTGATGCAGATAGCGCATTGCTGGACGCAATCTGCATCATGAAAGAGGGCGCAATCGTTATCGCACAGCTGGGCGGGGATGGCGCATCGGTCACAGCCAAATGTACCGAAATGCTGCAGGCGCTTGAGAGCTGAGGGTGCCTGGTGCCTGGTGCGTTGTGCGGTTGTGTGAGTTCGGCGAGGTGATGTGCCTTCCGGGCTTTGTTTACTTTTATGGATAAGCGCTTGGAACGGTTAACGACTTGTATCGTGGCAAAGCCAACACCGCCACCACTACGTTCGCCCGTTCGCGCCTCCCGCGCTCACTCTTGATCGCTCACTCCGCGGATGCCGGTGTTGGCTTTGTTTGAGTTTAGGGTTGTAGCTATGAGGGATAAGCTAATGCTGCAAGAACGCGCGACTTTGTAGTGAAGGTAATGCCGTAACGAAAAATACGTTGCTTTGCCTCGATTTGTTAACACTAAGGAGCTTTTGCGTACTCTTCATCGATTTCTACCGCAATTTTCTTAAGAGCATCTATATGCTCCACCAGAAATGAAACAAATATATAGGCATCTTTGTCATTTAGCTTTGAATCAGTTTTATCTTTAAAGTACAGCTCTAACAGAGTCATAGGATAAGATAGTTTTTCATAGTGATATTTTATAGATTCATTTACATCCCACTCACCACGGACTTCGAGCTTATTATGAAAATCATCTAAGCAATTTTGAATAAGCTCTAAATGCATTGCGCCAAGGCAATACTTATCCTCACCAGAAGTGGCCTCGAATAATTTTCCAAAAAAGTAACGAATAGTGTGAGGAAAGCAATCAATCAACTTTGTTCCTTTATGCATTTTACGATGCTCCGTCTCTTGCATTTCCAGCTCATCGACAACTTTCGACAAGATCTCTCCTAGATACGTCTCTTGTATTTTTAATAGCTTAGGAATGTTTACATGGTCCATCTTATAGTCATTGCCTTCAGAGTAAACTGTCATCAGATCAAAACCTGAAGGACTCAAGGACGACCTTGATATAAAACATGATTTTGACTGTCCATTTTCCTTTTGGAACCCTGGGTGACCTGCAGCACTGTTTCGAACAATCCTAATATCTTCAAGCTCTTTGGGTAACTTTACTTTTATATTTAGCGAAGCTGCTATGTGTTTCGCTGCATCTTGTTGTAATAACAGTGCTTGCAGAATTCCATAAATGATTAGGTACCTTGCACCATCATCTTCACTTTTACAGAGTAATGGATACGATTCAATTGCCAACTGTGTATCACCAATAAGATCCAATGAGCTGCACAGCTTATTCCAATCAGCAGTGTTCTCTAATAAAGAAGATTGGCGTCTGGCACTATTTATAAAATCTCTAATTCTTTGCTCAAGATCTGTTATTTTCATATAGTGTTAACTACCAAATTTAACGAGGAAAGCCGCGCAGCAAGTGCTTTTTGCTGTCGATAAAATTTGTTTGTTATATTTTCAGCTCAGCAAAAGCTTTGACGATTTCTTTAACTTCATCAAGTTGATTCACGTACCAGTAATCACGCCCCATGTCCTGGCCATGCGCTGAACCAAATTTCTCGCGTAAAACTGGGCCTAGATGACTAACAACGAGCCCAGTTGGGTAGAGCCTGAATTTGTAGCTATACGGTTGAAACCACAAGCTACCATCTTTACTTCTTAGGTTTTTATGCATAATTCTATGCCTTTCGCCCTTATTAATTTTTAGGCGAAGAGTAGGGAATTCAGTTACGAATTTATCTATATCATGAGATTTCACGTTCTACTCCTTAGAAATATAACGCCGAATTCAGCGGCAGATGCTGCAACGACTTGTTATTTTTTTTGTTTCTTCGCTTTCAAGGTAAGCAATAAACCCTGAATAAAACTGTAGGATTATGCCTTTTATTTGCCTCAAGTTGTAATGTTGATTATTAATTTCCAAATACAAACTGGGCTCTACAGATGTGAAGAAATATTGGTAGGAATCTTTAATCACTGGTTCTGTTTCAACAGCTGTTACCGGATTGTTTTTGAACCAATGATAGTGTTTACTTGCATTAGCAGTATACCAACAAGCGTTAATAACATTTACTATATCAAAACGAAAGTCACGTGCATCATTAGGTATGCAACTGCTATCAGTAATCCAATTCAGAGCTAGCTCCGGGATTATTAGAGCTTCTTCCGTTTTAACAGCCACTTCTACATTACTGACAAAACTACAGTTTTTGTAATGTTTAGTTATCCACTCGTATAATACTGAAGCTGTTATAAAAAAATTAAATACGTCATATGGATGAATGTTTGCTTCAAGGCGATCGCCGTCAAACTGCAATTTTTCTAATAGATCTTTGGGCGAATCGATTCCAAATGTGATTCTTTTCATTGGCTACCTTAATCACTCGATACTGAACGCATATAACTATCGCAACACCGCACAATTTGGAGCGCAGCGGAGAATTTTTCCGTGTGCTTGCGTTTGTTAAGCATTGCCACTTCCGTGTGCGATTATTATTTCGCTATAAAACTTATCAGCTTTAAATGCCCAGTTATTGACTATATCTAATGCCTCCCTAATTGGGACTGAGTGTGTTTCGTAATCTGATACCCAAGAGCCTATCAGGATGATGTTATTCCACTCATCCGCCTTCTCTTCATCTGCCGCATAATCAATATGAGTGATGCTTGTTTTGCTTAGCGCTTTGACCAATTGCTTAATTTGTTCATCTGAAAAGCCACGCCCTATCGACGCGGTCAGACCAGGAGGCACGTGACCTTTAGGACCGCCGAAATAAGTAGAAATTGGTATATTACATTCTTTAAATACACTTTCTATCGTTTCAAACCCTTTGATATTTTGATTAAGCTGAATACTATAACCATCCCAGATTCCACCTTTCTCTTTTGGAGGCTCTTCAGTAACTTCGTGTGATTTGTTTTTCTCCCTACCATCTTTGCTTAGTAAATATTCGTGGTAAAAAGAATCCTCCTGCATTTCCGGGCGGAATTTAGTTTGAAGTAGAAATATACATACAAGAAATATTGGCACGTTAATCACTGAGGCAATAACTAAAGTGGCCCTTAACCAGGAGGGAGTTTCAATTGCTGAAGCTGCAGAAAGAAAGCTTCCATTTACTAGAACCAATCCAACTAACCATGACGCCAGCAACTGGATTGGTTTTGTTATTTTATTAGGTTCAATTCTTTGACTATTGCTCATATGTAATTCTGCTTAACATCTTAATCAAATGCAAAATGCACGCTGTAAAGCCTGTGCTCTGCCTTTGATGTTTTTAACATCAGTTAACACTACCGAAAAAAGATACAGACCTCAAGCCTTTGTGGGTGCTGTATTATTTGTAAAAAGAGAAAGCGTGCAGGGGCATTTGATTTGGGACTGATCATCAAATTTACATTTGTCCGGTAGTTTTTTCTGATGGCCTGCTGTCGAAAAAGATTGCTGATGATGCAAATGCACTCGAAAAACGGTCGGGCGACAACGTTAGCAGACCCTCTGCGGCAGGGATGCCGCAGAGGAGCCTACATGGACCGTATTCACGGCGAGTCTGCGTTGTTGTTGACCGTGCCGTTTGCCACGGATTCGCCCTGAAGGCTTGTTATTTCCGAGTCTCTGCCGGCGGGCTTGTGACCTCCATCGTTTGACGACCAGTTTGTTGTCGTCCGCTGTGATGTTTTGGGGGAATTCATAGATGTACGGCGTTTGACGCCCAGCGGGCTTCGCTAGCCGATACCTACAAGTCTGCGAGACCCGGTCTGTGAGACCCAGAAGTATTCACGGCGTGCGTGTGACGACCAATCATGTGTAACCGCCCGTGCCGTTTGCTGCTATTCCTGTGGATATACAAAAAGCCCGGCAACAATGCCGGGCTTCGGTTTTCTAGAACAGAATCAACACCTTACTTCATCGTCGGCATTGAGAACTGATTGCCGGTGACCGGGCCTGTTGGCCAGCGGGCGGTGATGGTTTTCATTCGGGTGTAGAAGCGTACGCCGTCAGGGCCGTGCATGTTGAGCGGGCCGAATACGCTGCGTTTCCAGCCGCCGAAGCTGTGGAAGGCCATTGGCACCGGGATCGGCACGTTGATGCCGACCATGCCGGCCTGAACTTGTGCGGCGAATTCGCGGGCGGCTTCGCCGCTGGCGGTGAAAATCGCAGTGCCGTTGCCGTATTCGTGCTGGTTGATAAGCGATAAGCCTTCAGCAAAAGACGGTACCCGCACTACAGACAGCACTGGGCCAAAAATCTCTTCACGGTAAATCCGCATGTCTGGCGTCACATGGTCAAACAGGGTGGGGCCAACAAAATAACCCTGTGGCTGGCCTTCAACTTGTCCTGTAACAACTACTTGGCGCCCATCACAGAGCAAAGTCGCGCCTTGCTCGACGCCGCTGTCGATATAACCGCGCACGCGGGCAGCGTGCTCTTTACTCACCAGCGGGCCTAAATGTGGCTCTGGTTGATCCTTGCTAAAGGGGCCAGTGCCTGGGCCGGTTTTGGTCTGGGCAATTTCGGCAGCCAGTTTGGCCGTCAGCGCATCGGCTACTTCGTCGCCGACACACAGCGCAACGGAGATTGCCATGCAGCGCTCACCGGCCGAGCCGTAAGCGGCGCCCATTAAGGCGCTGACTACTTGGTCTAAATCGGCATCCGGCAGTACCAGCATATGGTTTTTGGCACCGCCTAAGGCCTGCACGCGTTTGCCGTGGGCAGAACCTGTGGCGTAGACATATTCGGCAATGGGGGTAGAGCCAACAAAGCTGATTGCCTGCACGCGCGGGTCAGTTAAAAGTACGTCGACAGCGGTTTTGTCGCCGTTGACCACATTAAACACACCAGCCGGCAGTCCGGCTTCAACCAGCAGTTCAGCCAGACGCAGCGGCAGCGATGGGTCACGCTCAGACGGCTTTAACACAAAGGTATTGCCGCAGGCGATGGCAATCGGGAACATCCACAGCGGCACCATGGCGGGGAAGTTAAACGGCGTGATGCCGGCGCAGACGCCGAGTGGCTGCATCAGGCTGAAACTATCGACACCGCGGCCAACGTTCATCGAATGCTCGCCTTTTAGAAGGTGCGGAATACCACAAGCGAATTCAACGACTTCGAGGCCACGGGTCAGCTCGCCGAGCGCGTCGGAATAGACTTTGCCGTGCTCCTGGCTAATCAGTTTGGCCAGCTCGTCGCGATGTTGCTCCAGCAGCGCCTTAAAGTTAAACATCACACGGGCGCGATTGAGCGGCGTCACCTGGCTCCAGCTGGCAAAAGCCTGCTGCGCACTGGCGATGGCCGCTTCAGTGTCGGCGACACTGGCCAGTTTGACCTGACGGATCACTTCGCCGCTCGCCGGGTTATACACCGGCGCTACGCGCTCGCTGTGACCGGCCTCGGGTTTGCCGTTGATAAAATGCAGAAGAGTTTGCATAAAAACGCCTTAATAAGGTTGCTGTTGTTGTTGGCTCTGATAACGGGCGAAGGCTTGTTGCACTTCGTCGCGGCTGGACACGGCCGGAATGGCGACGTCCCACCAGCTGCCGTTGTCAGTACTGACGGCCGGATCGGTTTTGATTTCAATCAGATAGCTGCGATCGGCGGCGCGGGCGCGGCTGATGGCCTGCTCCAGCTCCGCCACATTGGCGACTTTTTCACTGAGTGCGCCCAAAGCGCGGGCATGCAGGGCAAAGTCGATATCCGGTGCACTGCCTTCGCAGTCGCGCCATAAATTGTTAAAGGGCGCGCCGCCACAGCCTTGCTGCAGCCGGTTGATGCAGCCAAAACCGCGGTTATCCAGCAGCACCACGATGATTTTTTGCCCCAGCATCACGCTGCTGGCCAATTCGGAATTGAGCATTAGATAAGAGCCGTCGCCGACCACGACAAAGACTTCACGCGCAGGTGCCGCCAGTTTGACGCCAAGGCCACCGGCAATTTCGTAGCCCATGCAGGAGAAACCGTATTCGAGGTGATAACTGCCCGGGCCTTCGGCGCGCCAGAGTTTGTGCAGCTCGCCGGGCAAACCACCGGCAGCACAGACCACCACATCACTTGGCTGCGACTGGCGTTTGATGGCGCCCAGCACCTGTGCGTCTGAAGGCAAGCCACTTAAAGGCGGCTGGGTCAGTGCTTCGTACTTTTGCTGCCACTGCTGATTAAGCTGTTTGGCATGGCTGAGCCAATTGGCGTCGATGGGCGAGGACTCCGGCCAGTTGCCGGCCTGCAGCGCGTCGTCCAGTTGTTTTAGCACAGTGCGGGCGTCGCCCACCAAAGGCAGCGCCTGATGTTTGTGCGCATCAAATGCCGCCACATTAATTTGCAGCAGTGGCTTGCCGGCAAAACCGGTGCGTGACTGAGTGGTGAAATCCTGCAGACGGCTACCGACGGCGATAATTAAATCCGCTTCCTGCGCCAATTGATTGGCAGCCGCCGAGCCGGTGACGCCAATGCCGCCGACCGCGCACGGATGTTGCCAGTGCAGGCTGCCTTTACCGGCCTGAGTTTCGGCCACCGGCATGCCATAACGGGCAGCAAAATCGGCCAGCTGTGCAGCGCATTGGCTGTACAGCACTCCGCCACCGGCGATTAACAGCGGTTTTTTCGCGTGGCTCAAAAGCTTCAGCGCATCAAAAATCTCGGCCGCATCAGCCGGCTGGCGACGTGGCCGGTGTGTAGTCGGGGCAAAGAAACTTTGAGGATAATCATAGGCTTCCGCCTGCACGTCTTGCGGCAATGCCAGTGTGACCGGGCCGCAGTTGATGGGGTCGAGCAGCGTTTGTATTGCGACCGGCAATGAGTGAATGAGCTGCTCGGGCCTGTTAATACGGTCGAAATAACGGCTGACCGGGATAAAACAGTCGCTGGCGGCGGTATTCGGATTGCCAAAATCTTCGATTTGCTGCAGCACCGGGTCGGGTTTGCGGTTGGCAAAATGGTCACCCGGCAACAGCAACACCGGCAAGCGGTTGGCATGCGCCAGTGCGGCGGCGGTGACCATATTGGTAGCACCCGGGCCAACAGATGTAGTGCAGGCCATCAGCCGGCGTCTGTCGTTGGCCTTGGTAAAAGCAATGGCCGCATGCGCCATACCTTGTTCGTTGTGCGCGCGCAGCGTCGGTAAAGTGTCGCGCACCTGATACAGTGCTTCGCCAATACCTGCGACATTACCGTGACCAAAAATGGCAAATACACCGGCGAACAGCGGTTCAACACGGCCGTCGTCCTGCTGGATAAACTGGTTGCTTAAGAACTTCACCAGCGCCTGCGCCATGGTCAGTCGGATGGTGCTGTTAGGGTTTTTCATAAAGATGCTCCTGCTTCATGAGGACCTGTGGCGCTGTGACCTGCCGCTTGCTTACGTGCGAGCCAGGCTTCAGTCAGTTGGCGATAATTGGCGCGGATCTGCGTTTGCAACTGACCATCGTCAATCTCGCCGCTTAACCAGGCTTTAGCCGGTGCGCCAAAAATAGTGCGGCCGATGGCAAAACCACGGCAAATCGGGAAGGACGTAGTAGTGGCAAAGGCCGCACAAAGGTCGACGAGAGGGGCATCCAGACCGAGTAAAATCACGCCGCGGCAATGCGGCGCCTCGCGCTGAATAAGATCACTGACGGCTTGCCAGCCTGTTGCCGTTTGTGGCGGCAGCTTCCACCAGTCCGGCCGCACGCCGAGCTGATAAATCTGCGCCATGGCGTTACAGACTGTTAAATCATCGATCGGTAAATCTTTTGGCGGTATCACTTCGAGTAATAACTCATGGCCGGACAGGGCACAGGCCTGATACAGCTCCTGAATTTGCCGGGCTTGTTGCTGCCATAATGCTTGCGCATCGTCCGGGTGCATAAACACCAGACATTTCACCGTATGGCTGCGTGGCCAGCTAACCAGCCGTGAACCGATAGAACGGCCACCTTCCAGCTCCAGCGGGCGTGAACCCGGCACTTCCACCGGCCGGCCAATCCACCAGCGGTTAGCTTTTTCTTCAGTAAAAAGCCCGGTCACATCATTCAGCGCGTCCTGACCAAAAGTGTCGTCAATCAGCACTCCTGGCGCATAGCCTTTAGCTGTCAGCTGTAGCGCGGCCACTTCAGCCTGTGCGGCCTGCAGAATCAGCTGTTTCAGTTTCGGTAGCCGCGCTGTGCTGGCGCCTGTCGCTTCGCACATCTCAACAAATTGTTTGCGATGGTCAAACGCCAGAATACACAGCTCCGGCCACTGCGCAGGCTGGCGTGTGGTGACGCGGTGCAGGTAATTCAGTTCGCTGTCGATGTCCGGTCTTTTGATGTCGTGCTGGCGGGCGATGTAATAATCCAGCTCTTCCGGCGTGGGAATGGCCGGCGCGCAGCCGTGGCGCGACACCACTAAAGCGCCGCAGGCATTGGCGTAGGTGCAGGCCTTGTCAAAAGATTCACCGCGCAACCAGCCGCGCAGGAAACCGGCCATAAAGGCGTCGCCGGCACCTAATACATTCAGCACTTCGACCCGCACACCGGCAGCAAAAAAGGCGTCGTCGAGGCTATCCGGAATAGCGCCATCAAAAATGCTGCAGCCGTCGGCGCCGCGTTTGAGCACAATCACGGCGTCGGTCAGGCGGCGCAACGTTTTCAGGCAAGCGATAGTGTCGGTGCTGCCACCGGCGATATGCACTTCTTCTTCGGTGCCGACAATCAAATCACACAAAGGCACAATCGACTGCAAATGCGCGCTGACGCTGTTATTGCTGACAAAACGGTTGTCGCCTTCGCCGGGCCGGGTTAAACCCCACAGTACCGGGCGGTAGTCGATGTCCAGAATGACTTTGGTATTGTTGGCGCGGGCATAACCAATGGCAGTGCGGGCGACATGGTCCACATGGGCAGTGGAAAAGTGTGTGCCGGTGATAAGCAGCGCTTTGCTCGAGGCGATATAAGCTTCGTCAAAATCGCTGACATCAATCGCCATATCGGCGCAATCAGCGCGGTAAAACAGCAGCGGAAACTGCTGTTTGCTTTTTATCGATAAAATCGCCAAAGCGGTTAACCGGTTCGGATCAGTCACCACATGACTGACATCACAGCCGGCGCTTTGTAATTCCTGGCGGATAAACTGGCCAAATTGTTCGTCGCCAACCCGCGTCAGCATCGACGCTTTAAGGCCAAGTCGTGCTGCGCCAAAAGCGATATTGCAGGACGAACCACCGAGTGATTTGGCAAAGGAGCTGATGTCCTGCAACCGGTCACCAATCTGTTGGCCGTACAAATCGACCGAGGCACGGCCTAAGCAAATCACGTCGAGCTTTTTGTCTGAAATTAGTACTGTCACCCGCTGACTCCTGCTGTAAAAAGCTGTTTTCATCGCATCTGCTACCGGTGGCCAATAAAAAAAGCACACAGGCAGCGTTGCTAAAATTTTCGTCAGATTAGAATGAAAATTCTATTAGATCAACTATTGGAATAAATATTTTATTGAGTTAGACTCCAGAGCATCACAGTCCGCCGATTGGTTTTTTTCGCAATATGGCCACAGCACCAAGCACAACGAACACGCAGCCAACCGCTACGCAGCCAGCCGCTACTCAGGCTGAGCTGGAACAACAGATCAGCAGCCGTTTTAGCAGTCTGAGCGACCGGCTGCAGGTGATTGGCCGTTATTTACTCGACCAGCCACAAGCGGTCGCGCTTGGCACTGCGGCGTCTATCGCGCAGGCCGCCGGTGTGCACGCCTCGGCGCTGGTGCGTTTTGCCAACGCCTTTGCTTTTACCGGTTTTTCTGAGCTGCAACAGCTGTACAAAACCCAGCTATTGCAAAACCAGCCGGACTATCAGCAGCGTATTGCCGCAGTGCAGCAAGACCATTCAGTGCCGGCCGACAGCGCGGGCCTGAATTACCTGCAGCAAATCAGTAGCGCCAACCAGCAGGCGCTGAATCAGCTGTGCCAAAGCATTGATGCGTCAGCCTTATCTGCCGCCACCAGCCTGCTGGCTAAAGCCAGATTGATCCATTTACAAGGTGCGCGCCGGGCTTTTCCGGTCGTTAGCTACGCCAGTTATCTGCTGGGTAACACTGGCCTTGCCGTGCATTTATTTGACGGCACCGGTTATATGCAGCAGTCGGCGCTGAATCTGCTCGGCGCCGACGATGTGTTGCTCGCAGTCAGCTTCGCGCCTTATGCTGCCGAGACCCAAACCGTGGTGCAACGTGCCAAAGCGGTTGGCTGCAAAGTGCTGCTGATCACTGATAGCCGCGTCAGCCCACTGTATCAGCTGGCCGACCATACGCTGCTGGTGCGCGAAGCCGAGTTACACGCCTTTCGTTCATTAAGCGCCAGTATGAGCCTGGTGCAGGCGCTGGTGCTGGGCTTGATTCATGACCACTTAGGGCATGAACAGCAGACACCTGAGCAAACCAACGCACACTGCATCAAACCGGAGCTGCCAAATGCCTGAGACAAGCTCTTCATTACACCGCAAACCGACAGCGCCGGACGCTGCAGGTTTTATCCAGCGGGTCACGCCGCAAAGTGCCGGCTGGCAATATGTAGGTTTTGCAGCAGCACAGCTTAAAGCTGGTGCTAATTTGGCTGTCGACAGCGACAGCACCACCGAGCTTTGTGTCGTCATTTTAAGCGGTATCGTTAGCCTCGACTGCGGTGAGCAGCAGTTTCTGCAGGTCGGCAAACGCATGTCAGTTTTTGACGGCACTGCGCCTTATGCGCTTTATGTGCCGCCGGGGCTCGCGCTGGAGATTTTCGCCGACACTGACGCCGAAATCGCTTTGTGCCGCGCGCCTGCATCCGGCAACCAATATCCGCTGCGGCTAATAAAACCCGAAGACTGCACCCGCGAAACCCGCGGCCAGGGCACTAATACCCGGCTGGTGTGTAATATTCTGCTCGGTAACTTGCCGGCAGAGCGCTTGCTTATTACTGAAGTCATTACGCCGCCGGGCCACTGGTCAAGCTATCCACCGCATAAACATGACGCCGACATGCTGCCGGTCGAAAGCGCGCTGGAAGAAACTTATTATCACAAACTCAATCCGCAGCAAGGCTTTGCCTTTCAGCGCGTTTATACCGATGACCGCAGTTTGGATGAAACCATTTGTGTTGAGCACAACAGCTTAGTACTGGTGCCGCGCGGTTATCATCCGGTCGGCGCGCCACACGGTTACGAGCTGTATTACCTCAATGTGATGGCCGGCCCAACGCGGCAGTGGGTGTTTAAAAATGACCCGCAGCATGAATGGATCATCAAAAAATGAGCGCCACAGCCGGTATGCGACATGCTGTTTTGTCAGTTGCGACCCGGCTCGCGCGCCGAGTCGCGCACGATAAGCTCGCAAGTCAGCAAGTCAGCGTCCGGGCTGGTTGGGCCTTCGTCCGGCAAGCCCTGCAGTTTGCGAATCAGTTTGTACGCGGCGCGATAACCAATAGCGGTGATCGGCTGGCGCATCGTCGTCAGGTTCGGCCAGACCTTGGTCGAGAGTGCGATATCGTCGATGCCAACCACCGAAATATCGTCCGGCACTTTCAGGCCCCGGCTGTGCGCGCTGTACAGCACACCAACCGCCATTTCGTCGTTCGATGCCAGAATAGCGGTGGGGCGCGGCTTTTTGTTCAACAGCACGGCGGCTGCATCAACACCCGACTGAAAAGTGTAATAACCCTGCACCAGCAGCTTTTCCGGAAACTCGAGGCCAGCTTCGGCATAGGCCTGGCGAAAGCCGGCTTCGCAGCGCTGACTGGAACCCTGATCCGGGTGACCGAGCACAAAACCAATATCTTTATGTTTAAGCCTGAGCAGGTAACGCGTCAGTTCATAAGCCGCCTGCTGGTTATCAAAGCCAACGCTGTCACCAAGCGCAGCGTCCGGCGCGCCGATGCGCACATAAGCGACCTTGCGGCGGTTCAGCATGTCGAGCAGTTCTTTTTTGTCACTGAGCGGTGGCACCAAAATCAGGCCATCGGCCAGGGTGTTGTCGATAAAGCCTTCAATTTCAGCGACCAGACCGGGCGAGCGGTAGCTGCAGTCGTACAAAAACAGCCCCATATTCGATTCGCTGCAATATTGCAGCACGCCTTTTTGCAGTTTTTGCAGATAACCGGGGCTGGGGTTGTCGGCCAGCAGCGCAATAAACAACGAGCGGTTTTTTGCCAGCGCCATGCCAAGCGGGTTGCGTTTAAAACCGGTGGCCTGAATGACCGCCATCACTTTGTCGCGGGTTTCCACCGACACATTGGCTTCATTGTTAATGACGCGCGACACAGTTTTTTTCGATACACCGGCCTCACGGGCCACATCGTTAATGGTGACAGCAGACATAACAGCAACAACCTCCGTTTAGCTGCCGGATAGCAGCGAAGAACCTGCGCGTCTGCGGCAATAGCTGCAGAAAAAGAACGTTGAAAATGCGCAGAAAAAGTCAGGTATAAAGCATATTGACACCGGTGTCAACGTGTCAGCATGCTATGGTTTTTGCCAGGTTATTCATGAAATTTGGTATTCACAGGAGTCTGAATTGCAAACTGAACATCAATCGGCTGCCGCGCTGGTGTTGTCCTGCGCCGCGTTATTAAGCGGCCAGCATCCCAGCACTGCATTACACACCGCGCTGGCGTATCCTGCGCTGGCAGATTTTGTCAATGGCCTCAGCACAGAGTTCAGCACAGAACTGGCGCTGCCGGCTTTAAATAAAGAGCAGGGCGCAGCACCGCTTGGCTCCTTACTCAGTCAAGGCTCAGCCCGCTTGCAGCCGCTGCTTGGCGTCGCGGCAGCGCGTCTGACCCAGGGCCAGTCGATAGAATATCTGTGTTTTGCCAGCGCCTGCTGGCTGCGTTACAGCATGGGCTTTGATGGCAAAGGCGACACGCTTGTTGTCGAAGACGCTTTAGCCGACCTGCTGATGCAAAACCGCTTAGCGCGCTGGGATCATATCGACGACCTGATGGCTGGTTATCTGGCTATTGATGGGCTATTTCCTAAGGCTTTGGCGGCACAGCCGGCCTTTGCTGACCGGCTGAGTTATTGGCTTTGTGTCATTCTGGCCAACGGCATGGGCACAGCATTACAAATTCTTGCCATTGAATGCCGCGACTACAGCGCGCGTGATTTCAGTACCAGCGCCACAGCGTCAAATAAAAGGAGTCAGGCATGATTAAAGTCACAGTATGGAACGAATGCCGCCATGAAAAAGAAGACGCCGATGTGCAGGAAGTCTACCCGGAAACCATCGGTGGCTGCATTGTCGATAACCTCAAACCTTATGGTTTTGATTTGACTCTCAGTACGCTGGACGACCCGGCGCAGGGCTGGCCGGATGCCTTAATTGAAAGCACTGAAGTCGCCATCTGGTGGGGCCATCGCTATCACGACGAATTAAGCGATGCGCTGATCGACAAACTGCAGGCGCGGGTACTGGCCGGCATGGGCCTGATTGTGTTGCACAGCGGTCATCACGCCAAACTGTTTAAACGTCTGATGGGCACCAGTTGTAACCTGAGCTGGCGCGAAGCCGAAGGCGGCGAGCGTGAACGGGTCTGGTGTTTAAAACCTTCACATCCAATTGCTTACAACATTCCGCCTTATCTGGAACTGCCACAATCGGAAATGTACGGCGAGCCTTTTGATATCCCGGAGCCGGACGAGCTGATTTTTAATTCCTGGTATCAGGGCGGGGAAGTGTTGCGCAGTGGCTGCACTTTCCAGCGCGGCCGTGGCCGGATCTTCTTTTTTGCGCCGGGCCATGAGACCTTCCCGATTTATCGCAACGAACACATTATCCAGATATTGGCCAACGCCATCGCCTGGGCACATCAACCGCATCAAAGCGGCTGGAATCTCGGCAACTGGGGCCGGCCTATTCCGCTCGAAGCCGGTGCGCCGAAGCAAACTTACTACAAAAAACCACGCAAGCTGATGCTGGCGGAAAAGGCAGCAAAAGCGAAGAAATAATCCCTACCTGATAAAAGTTGCCAGAACAGCAAACCATGCGCTGGTTTGCTGTTTATACTGCAAAAGGAACAGGAGGTGTGCCAATGACAGGGAAATTTGCCGTGAGGCTGTTATTGTGGTTGTCGGCGTTGCTGCCAGCAGCGCTACAAGCCTGTGGCCTGCGGGTTGTCACCGAAGATTTACCGCCTTATCAGGTGGTGCATGAAGACAAGGTCGTCGCCGGCTCGGCCTATCTACAGGTGCAGGCAATTTTGCAAGCCGCCGGTTTACCTTGCCGTACTGAAGTCTTGCCCTGGGCCCGCGCTTTTGATCTGGCCCGCACCCAACCCAATACCCTGGTCTATTCGTTGGCGCGGCTGCCAGCGCGCGAGAACTTGTTTATCTGGCTGGCGCCGCTGATTAACGCCGATTATCGTTATTATTCAGCCAACAGCGCTGTGATTGAACAAATTCAGCAAGGTAAATTACCGACCGAATTCACTGCAGTGGCCGTCGCTGGCAGCATGATGGACAGCACGCTGCAACAGCTTGGTTTTATCCCTGATCAAAACCTGATTTTGGTCAAAGATGTGAATGCCCAGTGGAAAATCCTGCAGTTAAACCGTGCCCAGCTGACACTGGCATTTGAACCGGATTTTCAGGCCCTGAGTGATGCCAAAGTGCGGCAGACTCAATTCTATGCATCGCGTCAGATAGTCCGGCAAATTCAGCTGTATCTGGCGGCGCACCCACAGACTGACCCATTATTATTGCAACAACTCAAAGCCGCAGTCGCACAGCAAGCTCAGCAAGGCCTGCCGGTGAATGCACCGGCGCAGTGAAAGGCTGGCTATAATCGGCGATGGTCAGTGGAAAACGCCGTGTCCTTAGCATTGGCCATCGGCGACCGGCAGTCTGGGTAGGTGTACCAATGATGACAAAACTAGCGCTATTTGGTTGGCTGTTGCTGCTGGCCTTTCCCCTGGCGGCACAACAACCAGAGCGCCCGGCCAAAATGACTTTTTCCTACGTCGACCATCCCGCTATGGTCAATTTTATCATCCCGGTTATTCGCGACGCTTATCAAAAACTCGGCATAGAAACTGACTTTGTCGCCCAGCCGTCGAACCGCAATTTGATGCTGGTCGAAAAAAATGTGGTGGATGGAGATGTCGGTTATATGCGGATTGTGCTGGACGGTTATAACAACATCATCAGCATAGAACCGCCTTTGGTATCAGGTATTTACACCCTATTGTGCCAGCCGGAACTGCCTTGTGATCCTTCGGTACTGTCCGATCCACAGCAAACAATTGTCACCACCTCAGTGTCAAAAAACGGTCTGGAAAAAGGTTATCGCGTCGCCATCCGCAGTCAGTTTTATGTGGTGAATGACCTGGCGATGATCCCCAAATTTGTCAGCAGCGGGCGTTTTAGCTACGCCATTTATCCCTCAACGGCCAATGAATTGAAGCGGTTAAATCCGGCAGAACTAAGCTATGTGAAGCTGTTTGATGCCAATCTGTACCACGTGCTGCATAAGAAATATGCTTTTATGGCCAAGGATATCACTGCGGCGTTAGAGCAAAGTCTGGCGAAGCGGAAGAAGCGGTAAAGCGATTCGTCGTGCCAGACAGTTTTTTTGATGCGTGAAAGTATCTTCTGGGATAAAGGGCTTTGCTATCTTGGGGACGGGGTGGTGAGTATTAACGTTTATTGATGAAAACAGGGAAGATGATGAAAGCCATATATCTGGTGCTGGCCATGCTGGTCTGCCTGTTACAAGAAGCGTTGATTGTGCAGTTATATTGCTTGGTTACCGGGAAAAATATGCCGGTCTATTTGCTTAGCCCGTTAAACAAAACGGATTTCCAGCCGCTGTTGTCGCATCTGCTATCCGGTGTTTTGCCCCTGCTCGGGGTTTTTGTTGTGCTGCTGATAGTTCGGCGCCAATCTGCGCAAATTCGCCAATCGGCCGGCTGGGGCAGTCTTATCGCAGCTGCAGTCAGTTTTAGCTTTTTGATATTAAATCAGTGGGTTCCGCTGATTGAAGGTGCCAAAATGTCATCAACTTTTGCCATCGGCAGCGTTTTCACTTTGATCTACACATGCTTGTTCGCTCTGCTGGGAGGTTATCTCGGCGCACGCTTTGGGCAGATGAAATCTGATGGTTGAATCCTAAGTGACTCAGGTAATGCTCTTTGTGCTAGTCTGGTTTTAAATCTGATAATTTGTTCATGGTATTTAAATATGTCCAATCCCGACTGATTGGCGCTCAGCTACTTGATGGATCGTGGCAGGTCTAAATGGAAAGGAAGCCGCTGTGTTTGTTTTGTTACTTATTCTGACGTTCTCGCCCACGATAATAATGATTTGGGGCATTACAGCTTGGTTGGATGATATTTGGCGGACACTAATTCTCATATTTCTGGTGCCATTGATTTACCAGAGTTTTTTTAAAATCCTAAACAGAATTTTCATAGCCCGGCCCGTACTGGCCTCAGGGTTGCCTTTCATCGTGTTATTGGCACTGACATTTTTAATCCAAGTACTGCTTTACGTCATTGTTTTAAAAGGTTTTCATACTCTGTCACAGTGACGGCATCAGCTCCTCTGACGTTGTTGGTGGTGAATTGGCAATGAGTTAAATTAACTGCATTTTGAATTTAATTCCATCTCCAGGCTATTGCAATTAGTGCGGTACAACTCCCAAAGTTATACCGCAGACTGTGTGCTGAATTTGGTATTTGTTTTAGATATAAACCCAATCAAATCAAAGGATTTTATTTAATGGAAGTAAAGATCGACATCTATGCCGACAAGATGGTTTTAACTGGTAAGGGGCGCACCGTTCAGGTGCAACCTGCCAGTCCTTATAGCAGCCAGCGCTTGCTGGTTGGTACTTTTGCTCCCGCCGTTGATTGCGTGAAAAATGGCCTGAAACTACTGGGTACGACTGGCTTCTGGCAAGCAAAACCGAGGCTAACCATCGTTGCCAAAGACAGAATCGAGGGCGGTCTATCGGAGATTGAACTGCGCTGTTTGCTGGAAGTGGGTTACTCTGCCGGTGCAAAACAGGTGGACGTTTTGGTGGATGGTGTCAACTGACGGATTTAGAGGGATGTGTGTTTAGGGTGGGCGAAAAAGCAGCGGCCGGAGCCGCTAGCTGCAAAAATTCTTCGGATATTTAATCTCTTACAAAGTCACCGGCACACCATGCTGGCTGGCAGACAACTTAATTGCGTCCCACAGCTGCGCCATGCGCAGGCCTTGTAACACGTCGGATGGATTGGCGATTTCACCGCTGCGCGTTTGCATAAAGACGTTCATCAGATTGTTGGCGGCTTCTTGTTCTTTGCGCACCACATTACCTTGCGCATCTTCAATTTCCATCCAGCGGCCCCAGGCGCAGATGCGCACTATGGCGGTTGGGAAATAACATTCGATGCGTGACACACAGCGGATAGCGCGGCCGCTGGCGTGCAGGTTAAACAGTGTGCCGTCACTGAGTTCACCGGAAACCGACGTCACCACGTCGACCGGGAAACCGAGATTTTGCATCATAGCGCTGATACGGGCGAACGGTTTGCTGGTGATGCGCGATACGGTGTTCATCATGTGGGCGCCGGTATCAAACATAAAACCACCGCCGGAAATCGCCGGAATTTGTTTCCAGTGGCCCTGATATTTGTCGGCCCAGTCTTCCCAGATGGCGGCGTTGATACTGACCAGCGGGCCGTATTTTTCTGTCGCGATAGCGTCACGCAACTCGGCAACTAACGGCGATAAGCCGCCCTGATAAGCCACCACCAGTGTTTTGCCGCTGCGTTGCTGGGCAGCCACTAAGGCTTCAGCTTCTGCGACTGTAGTCACCATAGGTTTTTCCAGCAGCACATCAAGGCCGAGGTTCAGCGCCAGCAGCGCTTGCTCGGCGTGAGCGGCGTGCGGCGTGCAGATATATACCGCGTCAAGAGTTGCTGCTTCAGTATTAAGCAGTTGTTGCCAGTCGCTATAGCTTTGCGGCGCTGCTTTTTGCGCTGCGGCAGCGATAGTGGCGACATTAGCCATCGCGGCTGGATTTGGGTCCATCACGGCGCGGATTTGCAAGTCGTCCCGGCTGATCCAGGTCTGAATATACTGAGTGGCTTTGGTACCACAGCCGATGATCGCTAATTGTAAGGCCACAGCAAAACTCCTGAAGGTTAAAAACCTATAAAAAACATAAAGATATACTAATTAATAATCAGGTGTGCCGGCCTGTGCATGGTGCTGCTACCGCTGGCATTGACACCATTAAATTGTATATTGACACCGGTGTCAATAAGCGTATTATCAAAGTCGACAGGGTTTTCTGCTTAAAAAAACGACGTCTGGCGCTGGCGCTTTGCCGGCAGACCGGAACGAAAAAACCAGGAACGAAAAATGTGCTGTGCAGCTGTGCAAAACAACCGCACGCGAAGTTACATGCTGACGCTAAAACTGCCGACACCCGCATTGTCGGTGGGGCAACGGCGCCAGCATAGATCCAGTGACGCAGGGGCAGCTGCCCGCAGCGACAATGGCTGAACAGACCAACATTTTTCTGACCGATAACAGAGCAACATAGATGAGACAGACGATAAAATTACTGCTGCTACCGGTGGCGGCAATGATTGCGATCGGTTGGTGCCATAGCGCCAATCAGGGGCGGGGGGAGCCGCCTGTCGCCGATAGCACTCAGCCGGTGCTGGTGATCGCCGAACACAGAGCCGCCCGGCTGGACGCTTTACGTGAATTACAGCCGATGTTGCAGCAACGTCTGGGTGTGCAGCTCCGCATTGTCGAATATCCGGCGCCGCCGCAGGATTATTTCACCAAGCTGGTGACTGAATTACGCGCTGGCAATGCGCCAGATGTGTTTAGTATTCCACGGGATTTGCAGGTCGACGACCTGGCTGCTGCCGGTTATCTGGCTGACTTGACGCAAGATTTACAAGCCTGGCCTGGTTATGCTTCCATGCCTGAGTTAGTACGGCAGTTGAGCCGTGCCAGTTTTAACGAAAAAAGTTATGTAGTGCCTTCCATCGTTGCCGTCGAGCAACTGTATTACCGCCATGATTTATTAACCCAAGCTGGTATTTCTACCGCGCAGCCAAAAGACTGGCAGGATTTGTTGGCGCGTAGCCGTCAAATCAAACAACAATTGGGGCAGTTTCCGCTGCTAATTCCGGCCGGCCTGACCTGGGGCATGGGCAGCTACACCGAAGGCTTCCGTTATTTACTGGCCAGTTTCTCCGGCTATCAGCTGCTGACCAGCGACAACCGTTACGCGCTGCGTGACCCGGCTGTCGCCAAAGCTTTTGATTTTTATCACACTTTAGTCAGTGAACAGCTGATGCCGGTGGCGCCGCTGTTAAACCCGGAGCCTTGGGTTATCCCCAAATATGAAATGTTCCCGAAAGGCCAGCTGCTGATCACCACTTGCGGCAGCTGGTGTAAAACTTTTGACTGGGGCCCGGGCAGTCGCAATCCGATTGCTAACGTTGATGATGCGGTGCGCACCTGGCGTTTCCCTTCGGCCGATGGGGCTGAGCCTTTTGCGCTGGCTTCAGTGGTGTATGCCTGGGCGGTTAATGCCCATAGCCGCAAGCCTGAATTGGCGCGGGCGCTGGCTTTATTGATGGGCGACAACGATGTGGCGCTGGCTTATGCCAAACGCCTCGGTAATGTGCCGGCGCGGTTGGATGCGGCGCAGCATCCGAAGTTTGCTGAATTAGGCGCGATGACCGCCGACCATGCGTTGTTGCCACAAGCAAGAGCGCTACGCAGTACCGTCGGCGCCAATGCGATGATGGCAGGTGTGGCGCGGGCGACTGAAGCTGTGCTCATCGGCAAGGTCGATGGCGCCGGTGCGCAGCAGCTGTTATTGCAATACGTCAGTCACGTATTGGGCGAAGACACTGTAGGTCAAAGGGCGACATCGCTGACAGATCCAGCAGCGAGCGCTTTGGCGCAGGCTGAAGGCAAAGAACAACAGCAGGAGGCGCAATGAAGCCAAAAACTTTTGAGGCGCGCCGCCAGTTTGGTTACCGCCTGATGATGACGCCGGCCTTAGTGCTGATGGCGGCTTTTATCGTGTTTCCGGCGCTGTATGCCTTTTCACTGAGTCTTACCGACGATGCGCTGCTGGGTTTTGCCGCGCAGGAATCTTCTTTTGTTGGCCTGCGTAATTTCGAGCGGCTGTTTACCGACCCGCTGTTCTGGAACTCATTAAAAGTCACACTGATTTTTGTGATTGGCTCGGCGGTGATTGGCCAGTTTGTGCTCGGCTTTTTGTCAGCGCTGACGCTGCAGCAGCCGGTGAAATACAAAGCGATTTTTAACGCCATTATCTGCCTGCCGAATGCCGTGCCTGAGATGGTGGTGGGTTTTTTATGGATCTCGATGTTCGCCAGCGGTGAATACGGCACCTTAAACCGGCTGGTGGCCTGGTTTGGCGTCGAGCCGCAGCAGTGGCTGTACACCTTCCCGCTGTTGTCGATCATCATCGTCAACACCTGGCGTGGTATCGCTTTTGCGATGATTTTGCTGACCTCGGGCCTGTCGTCCATTCCAAAAGATTTGTATGAAGCGGCGCGGGTTGACGGCGCGACCGACCGGCAAATCTTCTGGCGCATCACCTTACCGATGATGATGCCGACCATTTTCCTCTACATGTTTATCTCGACGGTGACCACCTTTGCCATCTTTGGCCTGGTCTACACCTTAAGCCGCGGCGGACCGGCCAACAGCACCGAGATTTTGGGGATTTATATTTACAATCAGTCGTTTACTGCCTTCCAGCTCGGTTATGGTGCCGCGGTCGCAGTGGTCAGTCTGGTGGTCTCGATGTTGCTCGGCATCTTGTATGTGCGCGCGCTGAAAGTGGAGGTCTGACGTGGTGAGTCTGGTTCGGGAAGTCCCGATGGATACTTGTGTCAGCGGGCAACAGGCGCAGCGTCGCGCTTATGTCACGCTGGTGTTGATTTCGTTATTTTGTCTGGCGCCATTTTTCTGGGTGCTGCTGGCGGCTTTTGACCCCAAAGCCTCGCAGTTTTTAAGACTGCCGGACAGCCTGACGCTGGCGCATTTTCATAATTTGCTGACCAACGAAAGCGGCGTGCGCTGGATCATGAACTCGGTGGTGATCATCGGTAGTGCCACTGTGCTGACGCTGATTTTTGCCGGGCTTGGCGGTTATGCCTTGTCGCGCACCCAGGCCTGGTGGAAGCGGCCTTTGCTATACGCCATTATTCTGGTGCGTATCGTACCGCCGCCGGCGCTGATTGTGCCGGTGTATAAAGTGATGCTGACGTTAAACGGCTGGATGCACGGTTTGATCACAGGCCTTACTGATGATGCCGCTTTGCAAACAACTTTGCTGCGGATGTTTTCGTTCGTTGACGGTTATCTGGGCCTCATTCTGATTTACACCGCATTGCAGCTGCCGCTCGCTATTTGGATCATGAAAACCTTTTTTGATGCCATTCCAAAAGACTATGAAGAAGCGGCGGCGCTGGATGGTGCCAGTCAGTGGCAAACACTGCGGCATGTGCTCATTCCGCTCGCATTACCAGGCTTTGCTGCCGCCGGTTTATTCGCTTTTATCAATGCCTGGGGCGATTTCCTGATGCCGCTGATGTTTACCTCATCTCCGGAATTACAAACCCTGCCACTAGGTATGTTCCGCGCCTTTTTGCGCGTTGACGCCATCGACTATGGCTTTTTAACAGCGCTGGCGGTGATTTACACCCTGCCGGCTGTCATCGCATTTGCATTCGCCCGACGTTTCCTGACCCAGACATTCTCTGGCGGCGTCAAAGGCTAACGAAGGGATAAGGACCTGTTATGTCAAAAATTGAATTACGTGGCATCAAAAAAGATTATCAGGGTACTGAAATCGTCAAAGGCATTGATATCACAATAGAAGAGGGCGAGTTTGCCGTGATTGTCGGCCCATCTGGCTGCGGTAAATCTACGTTACTCAGGATGATAGCCGGCCTTGAAGATATCAGCAGCGGTGAGCTGGTGATGGGCGGCAAAGTGATGAATATGGTGCCGCCGGACCAGCGCGAAATCGCCATGGTGTTTCAGTCGTATGCGCTTTATCCGCACATGACGGTGGCCGACAATATCGGTTTTGCGCTGTCGCTGAAAAAAGTACCAAAAGAAGAAATCGCCAAGCGCGTGCGCGATGTTGCCAAAATGCTGGAACTGGAACATTTGCTGGAGCGCAAACCCGCGGCTTTATCTGGTGGCCAGCGCCAGCGCGTCGCTATTGGCCGCGCTATTGTCAAAAGGCCCAAAGTGATTTTGTTTGACGAGCCATTATCCAACCTGGACGCCAAGCTGCGTGTGCAGATGCGCGCTGAGCTGACCAAATTACACCGCGAATTTGGCTCGACCATAGTGTACGTCACGCATGACCAGGTGGAAGCCATGACCATGGCACAAAAAATTGTCGTGCTACATAACGGCCACGTCGCGCAAATGGGCGCGCCGCTCGATTTATATCATCAGCCAGACAACACTTTTGTTGCGCAGTTTATCGGTGTACCGAAGATGAATCTGGTCAAAGGCCGCCTGCAAAACGGCCTGTTTACGCTGCCTTGCGGCGAACAGGTGCAGCTGGACACTGGCTACGGCAGCGCGACGGAATTGCAACTCGGCGTGCGGCCGGAGCATTTACAAATTGTACGCGGTGGCAGTGGCTGGGAAGTGGATTTGGTTGAGCGTTTGGGGGTTGAGACCTTTATTCACCTGCACTGCCAGACGCAGGAGCAGCTGGTGGTGCGCCAGGAAGGTGACTGCCAATACGAAGTTGGTGAAAAAGTCGCGCTGACTTTTGCAGAGGACCGCTGTTTCCTGTTTGAAACCGACGGCAAACGCCGTTTACCGGCCGCTGCCGTGGCTGTAGCTAGTTAGGCTGTCGATTAAGCTCAGCGCGGCTTAAAACGCCGCGCCGATGCTGATCTTTTGTTTCGAATCAAACAAATCCAGCGAAAAGCGCGGCAGTTTGCGCTCTGCTGCGGCGCAGTTGGTTCAGTGCCATTCGCACTAAAGCTACGCTCATCAATGGTGATCATCCCTTCATTTTCCCCCCGTTATTTTTGTCTGCAGTTCAACCGCCTCTTGATTGTTATAAAACAGAAATAAAAATGTGATATTTTAGTTTTCAGTGAATTTCATGGCGAATGCTGACTACTTTCTAGTTTTTCAGACAAGGAAGTTACAGTTATGCAACATTTCGCGCAGTGGCGTTCCATCAGTTCCTCTTTCAATCTGCTCAGGCGGCTGAGCATTGCCGCAGTCGCAGCAATAACTTTTAACAGCAGCGCTGCTGAGCCGGCAGAGTTCAGTTGGACACCTGCTTCTCATCAGGGGTTTTATGCCGATGTGACTCAGGATGGAGTGGTTGACTTGTTATTGCAGGCAAAACATGCCCGACACCCGCACTTTTTACTGCCTGGCACCGGGCTTAAAAACCAACCCTTCGACACGCGACAGCGCATCGAACTCCCTGCAAGTATTCAGGGGCAAACCTGGTTCGCAGGTGATACCGCGCTGGTCGCGCTAAAAAACCAACAACGCGGTGCAAAATTACTGCTGATTAACAACAAAACGCTCAGTGCATTATTGTTTGAAGCCGTGCGCAGCCCGGCAGACCTGGTCAGACCCAGTCAGCAATATCAGGCAAAACAGCATTCATGGTTGCGTGAAGCGGCTAACATCCGCTTTTTTACCGGCGATTTTGACGGTGATACTCAGCAGGACTTGCTGTTGTTACACGCTGACACTGGTACACATCAGCTGGTGTCTTTAGATAAAAGCAATCAATTTAAATCTGCGCGGCCCGTCTCCCAACGCGCGGCTTGGGGCTTAAAAGCGAAAGAGCGCATCATCATTCGCGACTTTAATCAGGATGGCACGGACGATGTTTTTGCGTTATCAAAAGATGGTCTTTTCCCCAATTATCTGGTTTACGGCGATAAACAACATGGTTTTCAGCAGACGACAGGGAAGACAATCCATACGCTGCACGGCAATCTGAGCTGGGCCGATAATAAGGCCGGGATCAGAGTTGTATTGCGCAAATCAACCCGTCAGCCTTTGTTGTTTCGGGCCTACAACGCGGCTGAGCAGTCCAAGGGCAATGCGCATTGCCTTGGTTGGTTGTACGACGCTGAAACAGACCAGACCCAGGAACTTTGTCAGACCTCGGGCAATGCTAAGTTACTGGCTGAAGATCTGGCACTGGTAAGTGACATTCAGGAAGAATGTCCAATAGAACAAGTGGTGCCGACGCCGGAGACATTGCAGCAGGATTGCGAACCTGGCGTGATCTTGCCACGCACACCGTGGGTCTCGCCTCAGATCAGTGGCTCTGTGTTTAATGTCGGTAGCTATTTTAATGTGACACTTGCCAATACCAATGACTTTCGTGCAGTTGAATATGATGTCTGGGCAGTAGATCACTACGGCAGCTATGAGCAGGTTGGAGGCATCTCAGCACCAACGGCTAACAGCGGCTTAGACTATGTAACCACGACAGCCCGGATCTCTCGGGTTGGTGTTTTTAACCTGTTATATCGGGTTTGTAATATCGACGGCTGCTCCGGCTTTAGTCCGGCTTCAGCCAACATCCAAATCCAGGCGCCTCAGGTGTTACACAGGGTGAATGCTGTCGCAGGCGCCAACGGCAGCATCAGCCCATCATTTCGCGATGTGCCACATGGCCAGACCACCATGTTTACCGTGACCCCCAGTACTGGCTACACAGCAGCGGCCTCGGGCTGTGCCGGACAACTGGTTGGTACCACTTATACCACAGGCCAGATCACGGCACCATGTAACGTTAATGCCAGCTTTACTGCAACCCCACTGCCACAGGTGAATAGCCCGGGTATATCCCCCAACGGCGGCACCCATTCAGGATCGGTCTCAGTGAGCCTGAGTTCAACGACCGCAGGCGCGACTATCCGCTACAGCACCAATGGTGCGGATATCAGCACAAGCTCGCCAGTCTATTCTGCACCTTTTGCTTTAACTGCTAACGCAACAGTCAAAGCCCGAGCTTTTAAAGCCGGGATGGCAGACAGCACGCAAACGTCGGCAAGCTTTGTGGTGAATCTGCTGCAACAAGTCAGCAGCCCGGCGATATCTCCCAATGGCGGTACTCATTCGGGTTCAGTGTCAGTGAGCCTGAGTTCAGCAACAGCAGGGGCAACTATCCGCTACAGCACTAACGGCACGGATATCGATGCGAATTCACCGATTTTTTCTGCACCTATTACTTTAACCGCCAATGCAACAGTTAAAGCCAGAGCTTTTAAAGTAGGTATGACAGATAGCACGCAGACGTCGGCAAGTTTTGTGGTGAATCCGCTGCAACAAGTCAGCAGTCCGGCCATTTCCCCAAGCGGCGGTACCCATTCGGGGTCAGTTTCAGTGAGCTTAAGCTCGGCAACTGCGGGGGCTACTATTCGCTACAGCATCAATGGCGCGGATATTAGCGCGAGTTCGCCGGTCTATACCGCACCTTTTACCTTAACCACTAACACAGCAGTCAAAGCCAGAGCCTTTAAAGCCGGCATGACAGACAGCGCACAAACGTCGGCCAGCTTTGTGGTGAATCCGCTGCAAACAGTCAGCAGTCCAGCCATTTCCCCCAACGGTGGCATCCACTCGGGGTCAGTGGCGGTGAGCTTAAGCTCATCAACTGCAGGCGCAACTATCCGCTACAGCACTAATGGTGCTGATATCGATGCGAATTCACCGATTTATTCTGCACCTATTACTTTAACGGCCAATGCAACAGTTAAAGCCAGAGCTTTTAAAGCCGGTATGACGGACAGCACGCAGACATCGGCGAGCTTTGTGGTGAACCCGCTGCCACCGGTGAGTAGCCCAACCATTTCCCCCAATGGCGGCACTCATTCGGGTTCAGTATCAGTGAGCTTAAGTTCAGCAACTGCCGGGGCGACTATCCGCTACAGCACCAATGGCGCGGATATCAGTGCGAGCTCGCCAGTCTATTCTGCACCCTTTGCTTTAACTGCTAACGCAACAGTCAAAGCCAGGGCTTTTAAAGCCGGCATGACCGACAGCACGCAGACGTCAGCGCCCTTCACTTTCACCACAACAGATTTAACCAGCTCTTTTAGTTATGACACCCGTGGGCGTCTCGTCAGCGCGACTGACAATAACAGCCTCAGTATGCAGCAACTACTCGATGACAGCCATAACCGCACTTTGGTGGACGTTAGTAATATCCCAGCCGCTTTTCCGCGGATCACGCTGTTCTCTGCACCTGACAAAGTCAGTGCTGCAGGCGCTACAGTGCAGGTGCAATGGGCATCGCAAAATACCAGCAAATGCACCTTGCAGGTGCTTGGCAGTTACAGCCAGCAACTGAACTTGCCGGTAGCGGGCAGTACCAGTATTCCGGTGCCGCAGGCAACGTCGATCATCTTGCAATGCAGCAACGGACAATCCGCTGATGTGGAAGGAAAAATCATCAGAATTGGCAATTAGTAGCTTTATGAAATCAGCGTTCATGAAGCATCGGCTTCGCAGTTGGACAAGGACGAACCTGACAAGAGAAGCAGCAAAATGAAATTTATTAATAAAACTCTGATCGGTCTCTGCATATTATTGACGAGTACCGGATTGCTGAAAGCCAACGACTTACAACCGTTAAAACCGTTGCAAGTCGCGGCAGATTTGAACTCCGTCGACCTGATGTCCGGCAAATTTTATCCACAACTGCCGGTACTACAAATTCCTGCAGCGCCCAATTTGTCATTACAAAGCATGCAGCAGTTCGATTCAAAAATTACCGGTGTGTTGTACAGCTCCGCTACACCACAGGGCTTCCTGATTGGTCCGCGCAAAGAAAGTTACACCCTGATCTTTGGCGGCAAAACGTCGGAGTTTTTTAACTGTAATCCGGAATGTGTGGCTTCTGACGGTACCGGGTCAAAATTGCTTGGCACTATGGATGCATCTTCCCGGCAATTTACCTATAAACAGGGCAAAACCGGTTTACTGGTGCGGTATACCTTATTGTCTTCGTTTCAGGATTTCAGCGGTGATGCGCTGAGTAAAAAAACCTATGAAGGCACCTGGTACGCCAGCGAGGTGTATTTTCCGGACGGGGAAAAACTCAGTTATCAATACGACACCGTAGTATTGGGGGGGGTGAAATATCACAGGCCCAAAACGGTCTCCACAAATTTAGGTTATCAGTTAATCCTGACCTATAAATCAAATGACATTACCACTGGAACTTTTGCCTGGAGTTCAGTCGCTACAGCCCGCATTGTAAAAACGGATGCCCCTGCCACAGATTTGGCGCGTTTTACCTACAGCGGACAAGGAGATTACAGCCAAATCGATATGTTGGGGAATACATGGAGATATAGTGGTGCTGAAAATGCACTCGGTGCCAGCGATTTTACCTCAGCATTTTCATTGAAATTGCCGGATGACAGTGCGCAGACTCTGCAAGTCAGTAGTGCCACACTGAACTATGGTGGCATCAATCACAATTTATTTGTCACTGACGTGACGGATCGCGGGCTTGCTTATAAATACGTTTATACCGCAGCGAGCGGCACTGGTTTTGACCCGGCTAAACAGTTCTCAAAAATTCAGATCACGGGCCCTGCTGGCTACCAACGCACTATTCAGCTGAGCGTATATCCTGCACCAGAACAGCGCCAACTGATCAAGTCCGACACCGATAGTCTGGGGCGAACAACCCGCTACACCTATACCGACCACAAACTGGTAGAGTCCGTGACCTTTCCCGAGGGAAATCAAGAATTCTATAGTTATGACGACCTCGGTAATGTGATTAAAAAACAACAAATTGCGAAGCCTGGTTCTAATCTGAACGATATTGTCACTGAAGCCGGCTATGACATCGTCAACTGCGATGTCCATCTGACTTTATTGTGCTATCGGCCGACTCATTCGCTGGATGCGAAAGGCAACCGTACCGATTACAGTTTTGACCCGGATCACGGTGGTCTGCTGACCAAGCTGGAACCCGCAGATGCAAATGGTATCAGACGTCTGACGACCAACACATTTGAGCGTCTGAATGGTTTTTACCGTCTGACCAGAACTTCGGTGTGTGGCACAGGACAATGCAGCGGCAAACTGGAGCAAATTACCGAATTTACCTACTGGAATAATACCAATCTGCCAAAAACTGTGAGTAAGACCAATGGCAGTCGCAGTAAAACCGAAACCACAACATTTGATTACGACACGTCAGGTCGCCTGTTGATGGAAGACGGGCCTCTGCCAGGCACTGCTGATGCAAAATACTACCGTTACGATGTGACAGGCCGCAAAACCTGGGAGATTGGACCGGTAAATCAACAAGGTAAGCGATCGGCTATCCGTTACAGTTACCGCAATCAGGATGGTCAGGTACGGATGACGGAGCAAGGCATGCTGAACTCCGCCACTGATGAGAATTTGCAGACTGAACTGACTACTGAGCATCAGTTTGATAGCAAAGGTCTGAAGTTGAAAACCGAGGTCAGATCTGCACAGCAAATTGAAGCAGTAACGCAATTCAGTTATGACAACGGTAACCGCCAGCGGTGCATTGCTCAGCGAATGGACCCGGGTCAATTCACGGCGCCGCCAACTGATGCCTGTGTGCTTGGCAGCAAAGTGGATTATGGCGATGACCGGATCAGTCAGCATAGTTACGACACCAATTCACGTTTACTCAAAACCATCTCAGGCCTTGGCACAGCTGCCGAGGGTATTGATATTGAGATGACTTACACTGCCAACGGGCAGGTCGAAACACGTGCAGATGGTAACGGCAACAGCACAGTGTATAGCTATGACGGTTTTGACCGGTTAAAACGCACAACCTTCCCGGACGGCAGTTTTGAGGAAAATGGTTATGATGCGAACCACAACCTGCAAACATTGCGAAAACGCGATGGCGTCATGTTCACACATAGTTTTGACAACACCAACCGGCTCAGCAATACCGTTGTGCCTTCCGAGAGCACGATCGTTTTTGGTTATGACAGCCTGGGCCGGCAAACGTCGGTCAGCCGTGACGTTCAGACGGTTAGCACAACTTATGAAGATTTAGGGCGGCTGGAAACAACCAATACTAATGGCAAAACCTTGACTTATGGCTACGACAACGCCGGACGACGCAACCGGTTAACGTATCCGGATGGGTTTTATGTCACTTACGCATATGAGAGTGACAGCAGCTTAAGCCGCATTGTCGATAACACCAATAAAACCCTGGTGAGCTACAGCTACGACGGCACGGGCCGACTGAGCGGCATCTTTCGTGGGAATAGTGTCAACTCAGTGTTGGCATTTACACCGCGCAATCAACTGCAAAACTTTGACCATCTGAATATCAACCGGTTGAGTTTTCAATACAATCCATCAGGTCAGCTGATTAATCGGCTAGCTTCCAGTGCAGATTTTCAAATTAAAATTCCGCAACCGGGTCGGCAGGACTATCAGCCCAACAATCTAAATCAATATACGACTTATGGCGGCCAGAGCTTTAGTTATGACCTCAATGGTAATTTAAAAAACTTTGACAGCTGGACGTATAACTACAACGCCCACAACCGGCTGACATCAGCCAGTAAATCAGGCCAAAACCTGAGCCTGGAATATGACGCCACTGGCCGTCTAAACAACAGCACCTTAAATGGCAACAAAACGACTTTTTTGTACGACGGCAATGAGTTAGTGGCGGAATACAATGCCAGCGGTGCTTTGCTTAAACGCTATGTTCACGGCATCGGCAGTGACGACCCACTGCTCAGCTATGATGGCAATGGTACCACCAGTCCAACCTACCTGTTAGCAGACGAACGCGGCAGTATTATCGCTGAGACCAATGCCGCGGGCACTGTGGTGCAAAAACACCAATATGGCCCCTACGGCGAGCCGATGAATGCCAGCACGTCCCGTTTCAGATACACAGGCCAAATCCTGTTACCGGGCACCGAGCTTTATCACTACAAAGCCAGGGTCTACCATCCAAAGCTAGGTCGCTTCCTGCAAACCGATCCTCTCGGCTACAAAGACGGCATGAACTGGTACGCCTATGTCGGCAATGATCCGATGAATAAGGTGGATCCGGAGGGGACTTGTGGGTTGTTTAAAGGCAAGTTGATGGGGCGTGGCTGTACATATGTTGTAGCAGAGGGGGCTTTTTCAAAACCCAATTTTAAATCATCGTTAAATAGTCCCGTAGGGAGTGCAGTAATCACATCGAAAATGGGACCAAGAAATACACCTAAAGGTTCCAAAAATCATAAAGGAACAGATTATGGAGTCTCCGAAGGAACCTCTGTTAGCGCTGTTGCAGATGGGAAAGTTACTTTCGCTGGTACTGACTCAGGTTATGGGAAAATGGTTGTTTTAGAACATTCCAGCATGACTGGTAATAAAGTGTACACTTCATATGCTCACGGTTCTAAATTCAATGTTGAGAAAGGGGATACAGTCAAATTGGGTGATAACATTATGAAGTCAGGAAACACTGGGAAATATACAAATGGACCACATTTACATTATGAAATATTAAAAACAGAATCTATACCTATTGATGGCTTATTCAAGAAATCAGAAGTTAGATCTGAACCGACAGAGCTAGAGGGACTACTTAATGACTATTATTAAATTTATTTTTTTCTGGTGTGCCATTATCGGTTATGCCAAAGCAAACGAAGGGTCTTGTCTGTTCGATATTCCAATATCAGAAAATACAGCTGGTATAAAGTTAATCTCCAATGGAGATATATTTAAGCAGGTTGATGACAAAAAAATATTTGACTATCTAGTGAAACATTACAAGCGCAAGGAGCATTATGCCGGAAGTATTCACAATGCTGATATTCAGTCTTATATAACTTTTAGTGATTCAGATTTGCATGTTGAACAAGTGGTATCAGAAAAATATAATAAGGTTAACACTCTATGTGCAACAGTGAAAAGTTCTAATAAATTGATTGAGCTATTTATTGATTCAAGTGTTGCTTTTGATTTTTTTAAAAAAAAATGTATATCTTCGTGTGAAGTAAAGATTTCGTCTTATGATGAAAACCTTATAATGTATATTTTATTTTCAGGTGAGAAGTTGTTGGCGATTAAATACATTAATTTGGGGTACGACGGGTAAGCTTCGACGAAAAAGAATTTGCGTGGCACACATCTTAAAATGTAAACGTCCGACGTTCACATTTTGATGCACTGATTTAAATGCCCTCCAATGTATAGTGGGCATTTTTTATTTTTGTCGCTAGGTCAAGTATATGCTTCTAGGTGTAAAAGCGCGATGATACAGAATCATATTAAAATGAAATGAGGGCTATTCATTTCTATCTGCGATATAGATAAAAGAGATACGTAGTTACAGAGTCGTAAGTCAATTTTCATGATGTTCCAAGTGTATATCAAAAAGCCGCGCCGATGCTGATTTTTTGTTTCGAATCAAATAAATCCAGCGAAGTGCGCGGCAGTTTGGGTAACAGCAGCGTCAGTTCAGTTCTTTCGTAGTGCCAGGACCAACTGATGCGGATCTGGTCAGTCAGTGCATAGCGTAGACCGGTTTCCATCGTCAGTTCGCGGGCAAAATCAAAGATGCTGAGCGGCTGGCTGAGCAGTTCCAGCCAGTTGCCTTCGCTATAGACTTCCAACAAAGTGCCCGGCCATTTGTGGCTGAAATCCCAGGCCAACGATGCGGTGTTGTAACCCAGCGGCGATTCAAATTCCGTCAGCAGCCGAAACGCTTCGTCTTCACGAAAATAGGCTTGTTTGCGCCCCAGCAGCAAAACTAAATCCAGCCGCGTCGGGCCCTGTTGCCACACCGCATAACCTGGGCCTGTGCTTAAATCGACACTTTTATAATCACTGGCGAGGTAGTTGTAGCTGTAGTCGGCATCCAGCCGCCAAAACAGCTGGTTGCTATAGAAATAGTCCAGCCCCGGATTAACCGCATATTTATGCGTTTTACGCGCCGCTTCTTTGGTTTCGTAGTCGTAATGTGCATCAAACTTGCTGCGCCAGTCCCCGCGGCGATACTCAAAACGTTCGGTCAGGCTGTAGTTTTCCGCCCGTTCTTTGCCATTGCGGGTGGCCGCACTTAAATCGAGTTGCAAAGACCACTGTTTTATCGGGGGGGCGGCTGGCGCTAAAGTTTCGGTGGCCTGGGATGTTGCGGCGATTGCGGTCGCTGGGGCGGTGGTTGTTGCCGTAGGGGATTCGGCAGATAGTTCGGATGTTGTTGCGGCAACTGATTTGGCTGCAGGGCTAGCAGCAACGCGCAGCGGGCTTAAAGCCTGCACTTCTTTGCGATTGATTGTGATAGTCCCGGCATAAGCGGTGTGCAGCACAAGCGCAGTCGCTGAACTGCTTTTCACCTCACCGCTGAGTAAATCACCATTTTTCAGCCGCACCTGATAAAGGTTGCTGTTGGCGGCAAATGCCAAAGCGGGCAGTAAACCTGCGCAAATCAAGGCTGTGACTATCAAACTGAAACGCATAGGCCAATCAACCCATTCCCTTGGAAACATGGTGCATCATGCCTTGAAGACGGGGTAAAGGTCAAAGCCAGCATCGGCAGCCGCGGAGTGAGCGATCAAGAGTGAGCGCGGGAGGTGCAAACGAGCGAACATGGTGGTGGCGGTGTTGGCTTTGCCACTCTGTTGTGGTTCAGTCACCCAAAGCAGTTTCAGCAATGATCCTGCTTCAACCAAGCCTCAACCCCAACAAAAAAGCGCCTTGCGGCGCCTTTTTCCAATCAAAACCCAAACCACAACTCACTTCACAGTGTTGTAGTCTTTGCCAAAAATCTTGCCGAAGAACGATTCTTTGTTCCAGGTTGGGCGCGCTGGGGCGTTGGCGATTTCAGTGCCGATGGCGTAGTTGATGTCGGCGAACAGGGCGCCGTAGTCGTAGCGGATGGCGCCGAAGTCTTTGGTGAGGCCGGCGACGTCATCTGTTGGTTTGTGGTAGTGCTTGGCGAAGAATTTGCCCCACACTTCACCGCCTTTTTGTTTCGGGTCGCGTGAGGTGAAACCTGTCATCAGGAATACCGATGGCACACCTTGTTTTACCAGCGTGTAGTGGTCTGAGCGGGTGAAAATTGCCTGGTCTGGCATTGGGTCTGCCGCCAGTTTCACGTCATATAAACCAGCGGCTTTCGCGACTACCGGGCCTAAGCTGGAGTGGTTGGCACCAAAGGCGACGATGTCGGCAAATGGGTATAACAGCACTGGCATGTCGAGATTAACGTTGGCCACCAGCTTGTCGGCCGGGCGGGTTGGGTTATGGGCGAAGTAGTCGGCACCGAGCAGGCCTTTTTCTTCACCTGTGACCGCGACAAATAAAATTGAGCGTTTTGGTTTGACCGGTGCGTTGGCAAACAGACGTGCAGTTTCCAGCATTATGGCGACGCCGGCAGCGTTATCCATCAGGCCGTTGTTGATGCGGTCTTTGCTGCGCATATCTACACCGACGCCAATGTGGTCTGAGTGTGCGGTGACGACTACGTATTCGTTTTTCAGTACCGGATCAGAACCTTCCAGCACTGCGGCGACGTTCGGGCTGCTGATTTGCTGATGTTCAGACTGGCGGCTGAAATTCACTTCACCTGGCAGGACAAAACCTTTTGGCGCTTGTTTTTTCTCCAGCTGCGCGTAGATGTCTTTTAATGACATTGGCGCTTTGGCAAACAGTGCTTCGGCTGGTTTCATATCCAGTGATGCCGAAATTTTCAGCTGTGGATAATCACCTTCTGCGACGCCGTCAGCATGTAACCAGCGGATGCGTGGCTGGTGCAGGAACATCGCGCCTTGCGCGAACGGACGCAGTTTTTCATCTTTTGGCGTGTTGACAGTGATCATACCCACAGCGCCTTTTTCCGCGGCGGTGCGGGCTTTTAATGATGCGATATGCGCGGCTTCTTCGCTTGGCAGCGCTTCAGGGCGACCCGGCAGAATGACCACGACTTTGCCTTTAACGTCTAAACCGGCGTAGTCGTCGATACCAAATTCTTTTGACACCAGGCCATAACCGACAAACACCAGGCCGGCGCTGACATCCACTTTACCTTCATGGCTGCTTGGGCCTGTCATAAATTGTTTAGGGAAAGCGAAATCAGTCGCTTTGCCGTCTACCGTCAGGCTCAGTTTTGGGCTGGATTGCACCAGCTTGCTTTGTTTCATCGGTACCGGCTGCAGGTAACCTTGAGTGCCGGCAGGCTTTAAGCCTAACTGTTGGAAATTACTGGCAATGTAATGGCTGGCAATCAAGTGGCCGTTGCTGCCGGTATCGCGGCCGGCGAGGGCGTCGTCGGCTAAAAACAACATGTGCGCTTCAACACGTTCAGCAATGGCTCGTTGGCTGTTTTCCTGATTAGCGACCGGGGTAACTGCCGCGGCTGCGACTTGCGGCTGGCTGGTTTGCTGGCATGCGCCAAGCGCCAGTGCTGACCCGAGAGTCAGCCAGTGAATTGTTTTCATTTGTGTTCCTGTGAAATGACGACTGACGCGGGGCGTTGTCATCTTGTTATTGAATCAGCTGTTTTTAACAGATCTTGCCGAGGCTAGCATAAAAGCAAACATCCGCCCAAGTGGGCGGATGGCGTGAAATGTTGCGAAATGTTGCTGCTGCGACGAACAGCGCGGAATCAAAGCCAGGTGGCGGTGAGTCAGACGTGGTTAGTCGGCCAACGCGCCCGGCATCTCTTCTTCGGCTACCGGTTCAATACGTTTGGCCAGCACTTTGTCGATGCGTTTGCCGTCCATATCGACAATTTCCAGTAACCAGTCGTCCAGTTCTACTTTGTCGGCGGTTTGCGGAATTTTACCCAGCAGCATCATAATCAGGCCGTTTAACGTCTGATAGCGTTTGCTGTCTTCTTCCGGCAACTTGCTGATACCTAAGCAATCTTTTAAGTCGATGACCGGCAGCAGGCCGTCGAGTAAATAAGATCCGTCGTCGCGCTGCACCACCATCAGGTCCTGCTCGGCAGAGTCGGCCTGATTAAATTCACCGGTCAGCGCGTCCATTAAGTCTTGTAAGGTCACGAGGCCTTTGAGGTCGCCGTATTCGTCGACGACAAACACCATCTGGCTGCCGGAGCTGCGGAAGTGCTCTAACAATTCCATGCCGGTTAAGCTGTCTGGCACAAAGTTACAAGGCTGCGCCAGCTGTTGCAGGTCATTTAAGGTACCAGCCACTGACTGCGCCAGCAGCTGCTTGGCGGAAATAATGCCAATTAATTCATCAGCGTGGCCTTTGCAAATCGGAAAGCGCGAATGCGGCGACTGCATCACGCGTTGCATGTTTTCAGCAAGCGGCAATTCGATGTCGAGAAACACGATGTCTGAACGCGGTACCATTAATGACGAAATGCTGCGCTCGTCCAGGCGAAACACGTTTTTCACCATAGTATGTTCGGTGTGTTCAATGACACCGCTGCTGGAACCTTCCTGCAGCAGCGCCTGAATGTCTTCGTGGGTGACATTGGATTCCTGGCTATGGGCAAAACCAAACACCCGCATCAGGCCGTGGGTAGAGCCAGACAACAACCAGACAAACGGCTTAGTCAGCATCGCAAGCGCCAGCATTGGTTTTGCCATGATGCAGGCGATGGTTTCGGCGCTGATTTGGCCAATGCGTTTTGGCACCAGTTCGCCGACGACGATGGAGACATAAGTCACGACTACAACCACTAATACAGTGGAGAAAATCGAACTGAAGGCTTCTGACAGGCCATAACTTTGCAGCCACATCGAGAACGGGCCAGCCAGCACGGCTTCACCGAAGATACCGTTTAAGATACCAATCGAGGTGATACCAATCTGTACTGTCGATAAAAATTGCGTTGGGTCTTCCGCCAGTTTTAGCGCGATGGCGGCAGAGGAGCGGCCGTTGTGGGCCAGGGCTGTCAGACGTGATTTGCGTGCTGTGACTATGGCGATTTCTGACATAGCAAATAAGCCGTTTAACAAAATCAGACTAACAAGTATGAGGATTTCCATATAAACCATAAGGTGACTGAGGAAAGCCGAGTATATCAAAAACTTGTGTCAGGTATAGGGGCTGTTCAGCGGGATGTCAGGTTTGGGCGCTAAGGACTGGCTAAACTGCGGCAAAATCCAACAGAAATCAGTTGAAGATCAGCGAAAATCCCAGAGTTGCTGTGGCGTCAGCACCAGCGGCAGTGGCACATCCCAGGGTTCGGTGGGAACTGCTGCCACTTGCTGACACTGATGCGCGAGGCCCACTAATAGCGGCTTTTGGCTGGTTTTTGGCAAAGTCGCCAGCGTGCGGTCGTAAAAACCACCGCCCATACCAAGGCGTTTGCCTTGTTCGTCAAAAGCCACCAACGGCATAAAAATAAGGTCAAGTTGCGTTGGTAGCTCGATGGTTGTGACGTCTGGTTTAGGCTCGCGGATACCGAATTTATTCAGCTGCATCGGGGTTAACGCGTCATAACGCTGGAATAACAGATAACCCGGCGTAAAAGGGTGCAGCACCGGTAGATACAGAATTTTGCCTTGCTGCTGCAGGTAAGCAAGCAGCGGTGCGGTGTCGAGTTCACCGTCGTTACTAAGGTACAGCGCAATATGCTGTGCTTGCTGCAAGTCAGGGAATTGTTGTGCTTGTTGCACCAAAGCTGCGGCACATTCTGCCTGGAATTCTGTGCTTAATTGTTGGCGGGCTTTACGCACTTGCTGGCGAATTTGTTTACGCAGTGTTTGTTTGTCAGCGTCGGGCTGAAAGTCAGTAGAGAAACCGGGAGATAACGCGGGATTGGCTTGCTGCAACTTAAGCATACTCCGAAAGTGTTCTCCGAATTGCCGTGACCGGCGTAAGCCCTTGAACCAGAGGTTCAAGGCGGGAAACCAATCAGCACCGCAGGCTTCCCGGTACGGGCCGGGCTTGCACAATAGCGCTGGAGAAGAAACCCTGATGTAAAGAATTATCGGCTCAGGGACATCAGCCAGTCACAAACAACTCAGAGAACGTTGCCAGTATATCACCGGAATCCGGCGAAATAAGCCTTATTCGTCGCTCTTTTTCGCTTCCAGCAACTCATTGCACAAATTTAGCGCAATCATCAGCAACACATCTTCTGCACCGTGTACGCCCGGTTGGTAACGGGTGTTGCTGACGCGGCTTTCCAGTTCAGTCAGCGCCGCCTGCAGTTTTTCTTCCTGGCCGGCCGGGCAGGAAATTTTCATGTGGCGGCCTAATACAGCGATAGTCAGCTGTTTTGGTTTATTCGGATTGGCGGCTGGTTTTTGCGCTTTTGGATACATAATGTCTGCTTTTCTGGTGACTACAGCGGCCGCGGCCACTGTCTGGTTAATAGGTTCAGGGCGGTGCGCGCTTGGCGCTCAGAAAGCCCGGTGTTAGCATAGTGGCATTTACACTGCCTGATGATGCTGTTATGCCTAAACATCCTTTAATGAATTTCGACCTCTGGACCAGCGCTTTAGATCAAAATGCGCTGATGGCGTCGGCAGCCGAGCTGCACGGCCTGATCGCCGGCATGTTAAGTGCCGGTGTCCCGGCGGATGCGAATCAGATTCTACCAGTTTTACACGACTTCTTAAACGACGGGCAAGCGGTCAATGCAGCTTTAAAAAGCCAGATCAGTGAACTCATCGGTGAAACGGCGCGCCAGCTGGCCGACGAAGAGCTGGGGTTTAGTCCGTTGCTGCCAAGCGACGACGACGCGCTGCCGGAGCGTCTGGAGGCTCTAGTTGAATGGTCGCAGGCATTTTTAGTTGGGTTTGCCATTCAGCAAACCGATTTGTCGATTGTCGCCGAAGAAGTGCGCGACGCGGTTGAACAGTTAACCGAAGTCACCCGTATTGATATCTACACGCCGGACGACAGCAGCGAAGCGGAAAACGAAGAGTCGTATTTCCTGGTGCTGGAGCATGTGCGGGTGATGGTGCTGACCTGCTTCTGTGAAGTTGGCCAAAAGTTTGCGGCGACGGAAGTCGCCAGCCAGACGCTGCACTAAATCACTGACAACACCTAAGCAAAACTGCTGATAAGAGGCCCTGATGACGCCGCAACCACAAATTCCGCTGGTGCCTGTTGCTGTGTATGCCAAACGCCGCGCCGCGCTGCTGGCCAGTTTAACCCCTGGCGCTGTGCTGGTGCACTGCGCGGCACCAGAAGTTGTTCGTAGCCGTGATACAGATTATCCCTACCGCCAGGACAGCGACCTGCTGTACCTGACCGGTTTTCCCGAGCCGGAAGCCTGGCTGATTTTAAGTAAAGATACCGACGGCGCTTGCCGCGAATTATTGTTGTGCCGGCCGAAAGACGAGCTGGCCGAAGTCTGGCAAGGGCGGCGTTTTGGTCCGGCAGTGACTGCGCAGCAATTTGGTTTACCGGCTTTGTGCAACGATGTGCTGGAGCAGGAGCTGCTGCAGGCGCTCAATGGCAAACAGACGCTGGTGTTTGCGCAGGGCGCTTATGCCGAACTGGACGAGAAGATTTTCCAGACGCTGCAAACTTTACGCACTTATCCCAAACGCGGTTACAGCGCGCCGGTGCATATTCAGGATTTGCGCCCGCTCACTGCTGAACTGCGTTTATTTAAAGACGAACACGAAATTGCGCTGATGCGCGAGGCCGGCCGTATCAGTGCCGGTGCGCATAAACGCGCCATGCAAATAACCGCGCCCGGTGTATTTGAATATCAGCTTGAAGCCGAAATTCGCCATTTCTGCGCCATGCACGGTGCGCGGCAGCAGGCGTACAACACTATTGTTGGTGGTGGTGAAAACGGCTGTATTTTGCATTACACCGACAATAATGATGCGCTCAAAGACGGTGATTTAGTGCTGATTGACGCCGGCGGCGAACTGGCCGGTTATGCTGCCGATATCACCCGTACTTTTCCGGTGAATGGCAAATTCAGCGCCGATCAGGCGGCTTTGTATCAAGTGGTGTTAGACGCGCAATATGCCGCCTGCGCTGCAGTCAAACCTGGCAACAGCACACGCGATACAGTTGCTGCCGCTCTTGCTGAACTGACGCGTGGTTTACGTGATTTAGGCATTTTGCACGGCGACCTGCCGACTTTAATCGCCGAACAAGCCTGTAAAAAGTATTTTATTCATGGCCTTGGCCACTGGCTTGGCCTTGATGTGCATGATGTCGGTGCATACAAAGTTGCGGACATAGAGCGGCCGTTTGAACCTGGCATGGTGCTGACGATTGAGCCAGGCTTGTATATTCCGACCGGCTCAGATTGTGACCCGCGCTGGTGGGGCATGGCGGTACGAATTGAAGATGATTTGTTGGTGATCAAAGACGGCCACCTGAATCTGACCGACACTGTGCCCAAAACCATCGCTGAGATTGAAGCTTTAATGGCCGGCCGGTCGTTTTAACCGCGGCGCCTAAAGCAATAAAAGCGCAGCCATCAAAGCACAGCAGCCAAAGCACAGGAGCAGGTGTGAGTTCAGCCCAAAGCACGGCACCCAATACCAATAACGACCACAACTTTGATCTGGTGATCGCCGGCGGTGGTATGACCGGCGCTATGCTGGCGCTGCAAATCAGCCGGCAGTTGCCGTCTTTTCGCATTGCGATCATTGAACAACAGCCAGAACAACAGATCGCCGGACAACAAAGCGCAGATACCACAGCCCAACATACCAGCAGCTTTGACAGCCGCAGCATTGCGCTGTCTGCCGGCAGCGTGACCTTGCTGGCAGAGTGGGGCATTTGGCCGGAACTCAAATCACATGCCTGCGCCATCGAACATATTCAGGTGTCGGACCGTGGCCACTTTGGCAAAAGCCGGTTGACGGCAAGCGAGTTTGGCCGCAGCGCTTTGGGTTATGTCATTGAAATTGAATGGATTGGCCGATTGCTGTATCAGCAGTTACAACAAGTGCCGGCTTCGCAGCTGGTCTGGTTCAGACCGGACCAAATCAGCGCTATCCACACAGAACGTGACTGCCAACATCTGCAATTACAAAGCGGTGCCGAGCTTAGCTGCCGTTTGTTAGTGCTGTGCGAAGGCGGCGATTCACCCAGCCGCATGCTGGCTGGTGTTGATAGCGTGCAACATGATTATCAGCAAAGCGCGCTGATCGCCAATATCGCAGTCTCTGCGCCGCATCAAGGCAAAGCTTTTGAACGTTTCACCACAGATGGCCCGCTGGCGCTTTTGCCACTCACGCAGCAGCGTTATTCGCTGGTCTGGACTTGTCAGCCTGAGCAGACAGTAGCGCTGAAGGCATTGCCGGACAATGAGTTTATCGCAGCGCTACAACAGGCATTTGGTTATAGCGCCGGGGTTTTTAACGGCGTCGGCAACCGCGTAGTGTATCCGCTGAAACTAAAAACCGCCGCCAAAGCCGCCGACCACCGGCTGGTGCTGTGCGGTAACAGCCTGCATAACTTACATCCCATTGCTGGCCAGGGCTTTAATCTGGCGCTGCGCGATTTAGACGCGCTGTTGCAGCTATTGGCTCTTCAACCAAATGACGCCGGCGCTTATGGCTTAACCCGGCAATATCAGCAATTGCGTTGCGCCGACATGGCGCAGGTGGTCGGTTTTACCGACAGTCTGGTGCGGTTATTTTCCAATGACAGTAAGTTGCTGGCACTAGGCCGCAGTATTGGCCTCAGTGTGTTAAACCAGTGCGATGTGTTAAAGCAGCCTTTTGCCGCACTGACGATGGGGCTGTCACCACTCGCCAGCCAAAAACAACAAATCACGCAGCAGCAAATCATGCCTCAGCAAGCGGCCCCTGATGTGGCCTCTCAAGTGGCAACAGGCGCCGCTAACGGACATTCATCATGTTAGATACCGATATTCTGATCACCGGCGCCGGCAGTGCAGGCCTGACTTTGGCCTTACTCCTTGCCAAAAATTGCCCGGATTTACCAATCACAGTGCTGGAGCAAGGCCCGGCACCTGTTGCAGGACCGGCACAGCTCAACCGCGTCAGCGCGCTGAATCTGGCATCACAGCGCGTGCTGGCTAGTCTTGGCGTCTGGCAGCTGTTAACTGCCAAACCGGCTTATCAGCAGATGCAGGTGTGGGAAGCGGACAGCTTTGCCCGCATTGAATTTGCCACCTCAGATTTAGGCGCGCTCGATGCGGCTGTTATGCGTAAAGAGGCAGCACTCGGCTGGATAGTCGACAACGAAGAGCTACGCACGTGCTTGTATCAACGTGCACTGCAATTTCCAAATATCCAGTGGAAGTTTGATGCGCGCATCACACAAATCAGCGCCAGTGAGCGGCAGAACCTGCTGACGCTCGCTGACGGCAGCGCCTATATCAGCAAGTTGTTAGTTGGCGCCGACGGCGCCAATTCAATGGTACGCGAGCAGTTAAAAATGCCATTGGCATTTTGGGATTACGATCATCACGGTTTAGTCGCAGTAGTGCGCACCAGCGAGCCGCATCAGGCCACTGCGCGTCAGGTGTTTTTACCAACCGGGCCTTTGGCGTTGTTGCCGCTGGCCGACCCGCATTTAGTGTCTATTGTCTGGAGTGTGGCGCCGGAACGTGCGGCGGAGCTGATTGCTCTGCCTGCCGAACAATTTAATCAGGCGCTGACGGCGGCCAGTCAGTCGGTGCTCGGTGTGCTTGCGGTACAAAGCGAGCGGCGCAGTTATCCACTGAAAATGCGTTATGCCAGCCAATGGCTGAAACACAATGCGGTGCTGGTCGCCGATGCGGCCCACACCATTCATCCGCTCGCCGGGCAGGGCATGAACCTCGGTCTGATGGATGTTTGCGCATTAGCAGAACTAATAGTACAAAATATCAACACTGGTCGAACCTGTAATGAGCCGCGCATGCTGCGGCAGTACGAACGCTGGCGAAAAGCTGAGGCGCAACAGATGATTGCGTTGATGGAAGCCTTTAAACGCGGCTTTATGTTGCAGCATCCATTGGCCAAGCTGGTACGAGCTGTTGGCATGGCGGCCACTAACCAGCTGGCGCCGGTGAAGCGGCAACTGCTGGCGGCGGCGCTGGGTAATCAGGGTGATTTGCCAGCTGTGGCGCGGCCTGGCGTCATCTCGCTGTAATGTTGAACGCAGAGGGCGGTCATAGCGCCTGTTTTCGGATTATTAAATCTAATCGAAAAGGGGCTATTTGAGGCGAAACCCATCGGTTATAATCCGGGCCATCTTTTGGTGGCCAGTCGGTGATAGCGGCATCCGCCCGACTGACTGTGTCACTTTCTGCCCTTACAGGTTTAATACCTAGACAGCCGGCTATGTACCGGCACCAGAGGAAAGTACTGATGGCTCAACAAACTGTGTTATACGCAAAACATCTTGAAGCTGGCGCAAAAGTAGTCGATTTCCACGGCTGGGACATGCCGCTGCACTACGGTTCACAGATTGAAGAGCACCACGCTGTGCGTCAGGACGCCGGCATGTTCGACGTGTCACACATGACCATCGTTGACCTCAAAGGCACCCGCACCCGCGAATTCCTGCGTTTCTTATTGGCCAATGACGTGGCCAAACTCACCGTCTCCGGTAAAGCCTTATACAGCGGTATGCTGAATGAAGCCGGTGGTGTCATCGACGACCTGATCGTTTATTTCCTGACCGAAGATTTCTTCCGCTTAGTGGTGAACTCTGCCACCCGCGAAAAAGACTTAGCCTGGATCAACGCGCAAGCCAAAGCCTTTGACGTCAGCGTCACAGAGCGTCCCGAGTTTGCGATGATCGCCGTACAAGGCCCGAACGCAAAAGCCAAAGTCGCTACTATTCTGACTGCTGAACAACAAGCTGCTGTGGCTGGCATGAAACCATTTTTTGGTGTGCAGGCCGGTGATTTATTTATCGCCACCACGGGTTACACCGGTGAAGACGGCTACGAAATTTCTGTACCAGAAGCTAAAGCCGCTGATTTTTGGCAACAACTGTTAGATGCAGGCGTAAAACCAGCTGGTTTAGGCGCACGCGACACGCTGCGTTTAGAAGCCGGTATGAACCTGTATGGCCAGGATATGGACGAAACCGTATCACCACTGGCGGCCAACATGGGCTGGACTATCGCCTGGGAACCAAGCGACCGTAACTTCATCGGCCGTGCAGCGCTTGAGCAACAAAAAGCTGCCGGCACTGCCAAGCTGGTAGGTCTGGTGATGGAACAAAAAGGTGTGTTACGTCATGGTCAGCGCGTGGTGGTTGAAGGTGGCGAAGGTGAAATCACTTCTGGTACTTTCTCACCAACCTTAGGTTATTCTATTGCGATGGCGCGGGTCCCGGCATCGACCGGCGACACGGCTGAAGTGGATATCCGTGGTAAATTAGTACCAGTGAAAGTGGTGAAGCCGTCTTTTGTCCGCATGGGCAAAAAAGTCGTCTAAACTGGCTTTTGCAGATTTTTTACACAAATACTCAATAAAAAACGTCGAGTTAGGTCCGAGGAATTAATAAATGAGCAATATCCCTACCGAATTAAAATATGCAACTTCTCACGAGTGGCTGCGCAGTGAAGGCAACGGTGTGTACACCGTAGGTATTACTGAGCACGCTCAGGACCTGCTGGGTGACATGGTGTTTGTTGAGCTGCCGGAAGTAGGCGACTCTGTTGGCCAGGGCGACGACGTTGCAGTCGCTGAATCTGTCAAAGCGGCTTCTGACATCTACGCACCAATCGCCGGTGAAATCGTTGCAGTCAACGACGCACTGACCGATTCACCAGAGCTGGTCAACAGCGCACCATACACCGACGGCTGGATGTTCAAAATCAAAGCGTCTGACGAGAGCGAAGTAGCTGGCCTGTTAGACGCCGCAGGTTACAAAAACGCCATCGACGAAGAATAAGCAAGGCCCAGTGCCAGCGCCGCAAAGCCCCGTTTTACGGGGCTTTGATTTAGCGGCCCGGCCTTTTTCTGTACCCGAATTTATCGCTTTTTAGTTCACAACCAGGAATCTCAGGCATGACCACTTCAGTCAAAACCCTGTCGCAACTTGCGAATCATCAAGAATTTATCGCCCGCCACATTGGTCCGGACGCTGAACAGACCCAGGCCATGCTGGCCGAACTCGGTGTCAGCAGCGTCGAAGAGCTGATCGCGCAGACAGTGCCAGCCGGCATCCGTCTGACCACGCCTTTAGCGACAGGCGAAGCTGTTAACGAAGTGGAAGCTCTGGCTTACTTAAAAGCGGTTGCCAGCAAAAACAAAATCTTCAAATCTTACATCGGTATGGGTTACCACCCAACGCACACGCCAAACGTGATTTTGCGTAACGTGCTGGAAAACCCGGGCTGGTACACCGCGTACACGCCATACCAGCCAGAAATTGCCCAGGGCCGTTTAGAAGCACTGCTGAATTTCCAGCAAGTGTCGTTAGATTTAACCGGTATGGATCTGGCATCAGCCTCGCTGCTGGACGAAGCCACAGCCGCTGCTGAAGCGATGGCACTGGCCAAACGCGTCACCAAAAACAAATCCAACACTTATTTCATCGCCGACGACGTGCACCCGCAAACCATAGACGTCGTGCGTACCCGTGCCGAGATGTTTGGTTTTGACACTATCGTAGGCAAAGCTGCTGACGCCGTGAACCACGACGTATTTGGTGCCTTAATCCAATACCCGTCAACGACAGGTGAAGTACGTAACGACGCACAGTTAATCGCTGATTTAAAAGCGAAAAAAGCTGTGGTTGCGGTCGCAACTGACCCAATGGCGCTGCTGCTGTTAAAATCTCCGGGTGAATTAGGCGCAGATGTGGTGTTAGGTTCAGCCCAGCGTTTTGGTGTGCCAATGGCCTTCGGTGGCCCACACTCAGCGTTCTTCGCCACCCGCGATGATTACAAACGTTCGATGCCAGGCCGCATCATCGGTGTGTCCAAAGACCGCCGTGGTAATCAGGCGCTGCGCATGGCCATGCAAACCCGTGAGCAACACATCCGCCGCGAAAAAGCCAACTCCAACATCTGTACTGCACAAGTGTTACTGGCCAACATGGCGTCGTTCTACTGCGTGTACCACGGCCCGGTTGGCCTGAAAAACATCGCTGAGCGTATTCACCGCTCTGCTGACGTATTCGCCGCTGGTTTAACGGCCAAAGGCGTTGCGCTGAAGCACAACAGCTGGTTCGACACTGTGACGTTCAGCGTGGCCAACCGTGCTGAAGTCATCGCCCGTGCTGAAGCCGCTGGTGTGAACTTCCGTACTGATTTAGCCGACACTTTAGGCGTCAGCTTCAACGAAGCCACCACAGCTGCAGATATCGCTGAGCTGTTTGATATAGTCTTGGGCAAAGGCCATGGCTTAGATGTAGCAGCACTGGACGCCGCTATTATTGCCAAAGGCTCCAACTCAATTCCGGCTGATTTAGTCCGTACATCCAAGTATTTAACGCACCCGGTCTTTAACCAGTATCACAGCGAAACTGAGATGCTGCGTTATATCAAAAAGCTGGAAAACAAAGACTTAGCACTGAACCACTCAATGATTTCATTAGGTTCTTGCACGATGAAGTTAAACGCCACTGCCGAAATGATCCCGGTGACCTGGCCAGAATTTGGCGCATTGCACCCGTTCGTGCCAAAAAATCAGGCTGAAGGTTATTACCAGATGATTGGCGAACTGGCCGACTGGCTGGTCAACATCACCGGCTACGACCAAATGTCGATGCAGCCAAACTCAGGCGCGCAAGGCGAATACGCCGGTATGATTGCCATTCGCAAATATCACGAAAGCCGTGGCGAAGGTCACCGCAACATCTGTTTAATTCCGGTGTCTGCACACGGGACTAACCCGGCAACTGCGGCTATGGCAAGCTTCGAAGTGGTGCTGGTCGACTGTGACAAGTCAGGCAACATCGATATGGCCGATTTAAAAGCCAAAGCTGAAGCTGTGTCTGACCGTTTAGCGGCCATCATGGTGACTTACCCGTCTACGCACGGTGTATTTGAAGAATCCATTCGTGAGCTGTGTGACATCATCCACGCGCATGGCGGCCAGGTTTACATGGACGGCGCCAACATGAACGCGCAGGTTGGCGTGACAGCACCAGGCTTTATCGGTGCGGACGTATCGCACTTAAACCTGCACAAAACCTTCTGTATTCCACACGGCGGTGGCGGCCCGGGCATGGGTCCAATCGGTGTGAAGAAACAGCTGGCGGCATTCCTGCCAAACCACGCTGTGGTGAAAATCGAAGACACCGGCGCAAACAATGGCGCAGTATCTGCGGCACCATTCGGTAGCGCCGGCATTCTGCCAATCAGCTGGATGTACATCAAAATGATGGGCGGCGATGGCTTACGTCAGGCAACCGAAATGGCGATCCTGAACGCGAACTACATGGCTGCCAAACTCGACCCGATGTTCCCGGTACTGTACAAAGGCACCAACGGCCGCGTCGCGCACGAATGTATTATCGACATGCGTCCACTGAAAGAAGCCACTGGCGTCACCGAAATGGATATCGCCAAGCGTCTGATGGACTACGGTTTCCACGCACCAACGATGTCATTCCCGGTAGCTGGTACGCTGATGATTGAACCAACCGAATCAGAATCCAAAGCTGAGCTGGACAAGTTCATCGAAGCGATGACCTCTATCCGCGCTGAAATTGCCAAAGTCGAAGCCGGCGAGTGGACCGCGGACAACAGCCCGCTGCACTTCGCGCCGCACACCATGGCCGACATTTTCGACGCCGGCTGGGACCGCGCTTACGACCGTCAATACGCGGCTTTCCCAACGCAGTACGTTGCCGACAACAAGTTCTGGCCAACAGTGACGCGCATCGACGACGTCTACGGCGACCGGAATCTGATGTGTGCTTGTCCTAGCCCGGAAGATTACCGGTAATTAAAATTTTTGAGGTAAAACTCTGAAATTGATTGGAAAACCCGCCATTTGGCGGGTTTTTTACTCTCCATGTGTGCCAATTTGCAGGTGTAAGGTTTAATCCGCAATTATTTTTTATCGTAGGTTGAATAAACTAAACACCCAAATTGTATTTCTAATTTGTAACTAGTAAACTCTCGATTATTAAATTATTGGTTATGCAAATTATCTAATTAATGCGTTAAGTTCGTCTTTATAAGGAACTATAGGTGAATAGAGCCTATGAAACGCTTTTCCTATAGCACCAGAAAAAAGTCTTAGAGTTGGATTTTTTGAGCCACCTTGAAGTATATGTGTTACCGCTATACCCGGATATGGATCTATATATACTATGTCCGTTATGCCAAGTTGATAGGCCTTTTTAGCGCATAGTTCGCATGGGCTAGCCGTAGTAAATAATATGCCTCCTTCAATCGACGCCAATCCATATTTAGCAATCTGAAGGAATGCGTTTTCTTCAGCATGCAATGAACGAGTGTGTACTTGATTTTTTTCATTTTTATATGAGTTGTATTCAGATTTGAAGCAAAAAGATTTATTTCTACCGTTTAACGCAGAGTTACTAAATTGTTCTGTACTTAATTTAAAATGTGCGATGTATTTTTCATCGGTACGTTCAAATTCGCTATATGCTTGAGAATCAACGCCGCCAAGTAAATCGTCGCGATTTCGAAGATTGCACGGTACTTGACCGAACGGAGCATCATTCCAACCTACTGACCGGACTGAATAATTCTTATCAGTAACCACAGCGCCAACTTGTCTAGAAATGCAACCTGAATTTAGTTTGGCTGTGTATGCCATTTGCATACATCGCTCGATTCCGCTAGGTGTAACAATACCAGGGTGTCTGATCAGTGAAACAAAACGGATCAGTTGATTTGCCAGATTTTGATATTTATTTACTACAGAATTTTCATCGTGGTTGCTAATATATAAATCAGCACGCTGAAGACATGAGGGAATATCTTGTACTGAATAGAAGTCTTCTTCATTGAGATCTCGAGCTGTATATTCTGCTTTGTCGAGTTGTTCTATAGCTGACTCAGAATATTTAAGTTTTCTAAGTCGCCCGATCCGCTCTGCTTCGGGCGCCGAAACTGCAATCAGATAGAAAGATGCGTACCTATCCTGGAAGTAAATAGCTTCAAGTGGGCTCCTTATTGCATCAATTACAATAAATGTACTTTTCCCTTTTTCGGTTTGTTCCGAATGAATTTCTTTAACAATTGAGTCTATTTTTTCCGCTAACGTGAAAAACTTCCCTTCATGGAGACCTGGTTGGAATGGTTCGCCAGATAGTCTAATATTCTTTCCTACTTCTTGGTAAAGTTGTACGAAACTACTTTCACCAATTAAATCTTTAATTTTTTGACACTGAGAAGGAAGTGTATCAGTATAAAATTCAGTTTTGCTCTTTTCGTCACCCGTAGATATTTTAATATATAAATCTCGAAGATCTTTAAGTAGGGCTGCGAACTCTCCTTTCTTTGATACCTCTTGGAATATATGTTTTAGTTTATCCAAAACTTGATCTACTTCGTATTCTAAGAGAAATGTGGTTATTACTGATCTCACTTGAACGAGAAGGAATGGTTCCCATTTTGAATTAAAGTGATTTAGTATTATTTTTTCTTTTCTTTTTTCGTTTGATTCAGGCATGTTTCCGCTATATAAGCTATGGACTATAAAATTTTTTTCGGTCGTAAGTATCTTAGCTGCCGTACTGCATCCACTTCCTGTCCTTCCGGTTAGTCCCAGTAAAATGAAATCATCACCATTGCCATAAATCTTTTCTATTGCCGACTTAAGATATTTGTTGTTATTTACCGATGAATCGTTTTTTTTCATTGTTTTTCTCTATCAAACGTTAAAAGTGAATTTACTTAGTATTTAATTTCAACCTTTCATTCTCACAAACCAAAATTCCCTTATCACACTGAACCTGCGCCAACATACTCATCCGTTCCACAGCTTGCGCTGTGGCGCGCTGAAAACCTAGCAACCCTAAAGCAGCAGAAGCTGCGTCACTGACGCTGATGGCGTGTGCGTCTTGTACTGTCAGTAATAATGCGTTGGCCAGCTCGGCGTCGCAGACGTTATCCAGTTTGCGGGTGCTGGCGTCGGCGCTGTTCCAGTTGCGCAGTTTTACGGTGTTGCGGCCTTGTGACCAAAGCACTTCGCCGGTGTCCTGGCGGATCAATTCTCTGTTGGCGGCAATCTCTATCGCCTGGTCAACGGTTCGGCGGATTTTGGCACCAACCCGAGTGAGGCCGGCGGCGTTGGCAAGGCGGGTGGCAACTAATGATGCGTAGATTGGGTATTCGGTTTCGACAATTCGTTCTACAGCATGTACCAGTACACTCAGCGGAATGGCGCTGAAGTCGTCGACCTGTGGGATATTGAGTTTTGATACATCAGTCTTTTTATAAGGCGTGGTGCAGGCGGTAAACTCTTCCTGTTCTTCTTCAACCCGCATAATAGGCGCAGCATGCGCTTCTGAAGTACTCAGCACTAGTTTTGCTTGCGGTTTATCACTGGCTGCTTGCGCTTGCATCCGGCTGTCGTGCTGCGTAATGGCTTGCTCAATCAGGGTGTTTAACCGGTGCAGTTCGGCTTCCGGGTCGCGGTACCAGTCAGTTGACCAGAGGCGGGCGAAAGTCCAGCCTAAACCTTCCAGTACCGATTGACGCAAACGTTCGCGATCTCGTGCTGATGCCGCACTGTAATAACCAGCGCCGTCGTATTCTAAAGCCAGAACATATTTATCCGGTTCAGCCGGATGGCAGACCGCGAGGTCGATGTAATAACCCTGACTGCCCACTTTGGTTGCGACCTGATAACCCAGCCGTTGAATGGCCTGATGCAGCAGGGTACCAAAGGCAAAGTTTTGTTCCTGCTGTTCGTGGTGGGTTTTATCGAGTTTGCCAGAGGCGGCAAATTGCAAAAAGATTTGTAAGGCCCGCACACCAAAAGGACTGTCAGTCTCGACTTTAAGCTCTTCACCTTTAAAATTGGCAAACACTTCCATTGCCAGCCGGGCGCGTGAGATTAATACGTTTAAGCGCCGTTCGCCGCCTGGTTTATTCAGCAAACCAAAGTTCTGGCTTAACTGGCCAGTGCTGGTTTTGCCATAACAAATACTAATCAGAATCACGTCACGTTCGTCGCCCTGAACGTTTTCCAGATTCTTCACAAAGAACTCGTCACCAGCGGCGTGACGGGCAAAGAAGTCATCAGTTTCCGGGTGCAACCGGCGCTGTTTTTCCAGCTCCAGCATAATAGCGTCCCGCTGCGACAGGCTGAATGCCACCACCCCCAATGACAAATGCGGTTTGCTCAGCGCATGTTCCAATACAGCAGTCACCACGGCTTTTACTTCACCGGCATTGGTGCGGCTGCCGCCTTTGTCATAATGGGTTTCGGGCAAATAATGAAATTGTAATCCGGTCGCGTCCGGGTGAAAGCCCGGGCTTGGAAAAGCAACCAGCTTGTTTTGGTAGAACTGGTCGTTGGATACGGCAATCAGCGAATCATGCCGCGAGCGATAATGCCAGCGCAGCATTTTGGACGCAGCGCCACGGGCCTCCATCAGCGCCAGAATACTCTCCATTTCGGCCGTAGCACTGCTTTCCAGCTCTTCTTCTTCCAGTTCAACGGCTTTGCCAAACAAACTGTTTGGCGGCATTTGTTTGCTATCGCCAACAACAATGACCTGCCGGCCGCGCAACATGGCGCCTAATGCGTCCGGGGCAGGGATCTGGCTTGCTTCGTCAAATATCACCAGATCAAAGTCCAATGCACCTTGTTTCAGATAAGTAGCAATCGACATCGGGCTCATCATAAAAATCGGCTTGATCTGCTGTATGACGTTGCCCGCTTCAGCCAGCAGTTTGCGAATGGGGATATGGCGCTTTTTCTTGCCAAGTTCACGCAGCACCAGCTCCATTTCGCCGATGGCAGTTTTCCTGGGTAAACGCTCGTACAAGCGACTGACCAGCAGTTCTTGGGCGTAGAACAAGCTGGCGCCATCAATGCGTTTAAACTCCTGCAAAGACTGCTGATGTTTATTGCGGTCAAAACGTTTGATGGGCTCGCTATTGCTATAAGCATGTTCGACCAGCCCGCGGTAATAGCTCAGTTCAAACGCCGTCATTAACAATGCCGGAGAAAGTTGCCAGCTGTGGGCAAGCTCGGTCAAAGGTTGAATCTGGTAAGGCGAAAATGCTTCGATGATTTGGTTGTAACGGGCATAGTCATACAGCTGAGCGGCGTTTTGCCAACCCTGCAGCAGGGTAGTGAGTTGTGACAGTGGCATGCTCAGAACATTAAAAGCAGTATCCGCTGCTGCAATTTGCAATATTTCTTTGATAGTTGTCAGCTGGATAAGCAGCTTATTTTGTAGTGATGCAAGCGTGTCGGCCTGTTGGCGTAATAAACTTTTATCTGGACCTTGATCGATGAGCTCAGCCAGAGATGGTGGTAACTCCTGGCGGTTTGTTTTGGCATAAAAATCATCTATCCACTGCCAGATTGTGGCTAGCTCATCGTGATTCGACAGCTCGCCTTGCCACTGCACACCAAATACGTTGCTGAGTAAATTCTGATAGCCTGCAAGTTCTTGTTTGACCGTCTGATATTGCAAAGCCGTTTCCAGCGCGCGTAACCAGTCGTTATTGTCATCTGGCAGCTGGCTGCGCCACAGCCCTGCTAATCTGGATTTGGCCTTGCGGTAGTCTGATGACAAAAAACGCCACCATTTATCCGTTTTGCCAATCAGCCCTTGTCGGATACTCAGTAAGTCAGCGTCCAGTGCCTGCGTAATAAAGTGCTGTGCACATTGTGCTTTCAGATCGATAAAGGTTTGCAGGCAGTGCAGGCCGCTCTGAATTTTTTTCTGTTCAGTCTGCCAAAGTGAGGTGTTCACTTTGACGTTTTTAAGATCTGGTACATTGGCCAGCCAGTCGGCGGTTTTGCCCAGCGATTGCAGCTTCAGCAAAGTTTCGGGCGTTTTTAACTGCAAATAAGCGCAAAGTGCATCACTGGATATCGCCATTTGCTCCAGCATTGAAGCTGAGGCGGTCAGTGCTGTTGTCAGAGACTGTTGCAGGGCAGGCGAGAAATCAGTGCGGCCAGACAGGGCAAATGGATGTTGATTTGGTGTGCCCACCTTAGCCAGCTGTTGTACCAGTTCGGTCAGTAGTTTGCTGGCATTGCTATATCGCTCTTTGTCCCAGTTGGCAAAATAGCTAAAAGGGATCAAAGGCAAACTGGCGTCCATATCAAGCTGCTGCAGCTGCAACAGGGTACCTAACGCATCTACGTAGTTAATGCCGCTGTTGAGTATCGGCTGGCGGATCGCATACACATAAGCATCCAGCTGAGTTTTTGCGGCGGTTAAATCCGTCAGTTCACGTTCGCGACTTTGAGTTTGTGGCTTTCCCTGCTCCAGTGATTCGGCAATAGAGCCAAGTACTGCTTTTTTGGTACTTTTATGGCTGTGCAATTCCAATACGGCGAAACCCAGATGGGTTTCATCCAGCCGTTTTTTCACAACTTCCAGTGCCGCCATTTTTTGCGCAACAAACAACACCTTTTTTCCAAGGGCGACGGCTTCCGCAATGATATTGGTGATGGTTTGTGATTTGCCGGTGCCGGGAGGCCCCTGAATAACCAAATCCGTGCCGGCTTTCATCGCCAGAATGGCTTCAATCTGTGTGGAGTCGGCATCTTTAACCAGATGCAGTTTTTCCGGGTGGTTCAGGTCTTCTGGATTAATGTCATTGTTATCAGCAAAACCATCCCGGAATAATCTGCCAATCAGCGGTAATGTGGATGGTTTTTTCTGTTCCGGCCAGCCTGCCGGATCCAGGTCGGTATACATTTGAAACTTGCCAAAAGAGAACAGACCTAAACCAATTTTATCCGGATGCACCCGCCATGACGGCTGCGCAGCAATGGCATCTGTGACCGCCTGATAATAATCCGCGACTGAAATGTCGTCGGAATAGGCCGGCAGAATTAATTTAAATTCTGTTCTGAGTTTGGCAGCCAGCGTTAAATTGGAGCCGAGGTCTTCGCCGGTGTAGCGAATTTTGAAACTATCGCGGGCGGAAGAACGCACTAACTCCACCGGGACCAGAATCAAAGGTGCATAACGAGCGACTGAAGCATTTGCTGGCTCACTCCATTGCAGAAATCCCAGCGCCAGATACAGCACTTCAATTCCTTGTTCCTGTAGCATGGTGTGCGCTTCGGCTTCCAGCTTCAGCAGAGATTTATCGAGCTTGGCCGGGATCAGACCCGTTTGCAGGTATTTGTCACTGAAGCGGGAGCTGCCTTTTTTCTCTTCAAGGTATAAATCCAACGGCGGCAATTCAGTGGCTTCATCATCAGCCTGGAAAAATGTCCCTTCGTCTTCATCGTCTGCAATTTTTTGTTGGTAAGCTTCTGGCAAAGGCAAAAAGCTGAGGGTCTGTTCCTGTTCGACCAAGAGGTCAAAGATCTTGGCCGATTGCTCGTCAATGATATCCAGCGATTTTGCATTACTGCGGTAATTGAGCTGCGGATTGGCTCTAAGTCCCATATCCAGTAATTCAAGACGTGCACGTTCCAGCTGCTGCTCAACAACCATAAAATCCCTCTTTGAATTGTTATCTGTGACTGTGCTGTGTACGCACAGTTTTGGCGAGATAAAAGAAACATAACAACCCGCATTTACAAATGCAATCTGGTTGAATTGCGACCGTTCTATTTGGCTTGTTTGATCAAATTAATTCGTCGTGAAGGTCGTGAGCTTTTCCGCCATTTAAAAGCGCCGTGACGACAGGTATTTAGATGGCATCTGATTAAACAAACAAAAAGCCGCATCAGGATTATCTTTTCTGAACCTGCAAAAAGAACAAAGGGCCAATCAGCCCTTTGTGTTCTTAACCATCCCCCAAACCGCGGCCTATGGATTATAAAACTCGCCGTTTTTGCGCAGGTAGAAGAACCAGTTCAGTACCAGGCAGATGGCGTAGAACATGGCGAAGCCGACCATGGCGTATTCCGGGGTGGCGGCTTTGATTTGTTCGCCAAACACCTGTGGGATGTAAAAAGCGCCGTAGGCTGCGACGGCGGAAGTCCAGCCCAGCGCCGGGCCGGCCTGCTCTTTTGGAAACACCACAGCGATAGTGCGGAAGGTCGAGCCGTTGCCGATGCCGCTGGCGGCAAATAATCCGAGGAAAATCAGAAAAAACGGCATGAAAAACTGTTCCGGCGTTGCAGACTGATAAGCCTGTTGCATGTAATAGCCGGCGCCTAAGGCACAGATAATCATTACCACTGAACACAGCTGGGTGACAAAAGCGCCGCCCATTTTATCGGCCAGCCAGCCACCGACCGGGCGAATAAGTGCGCCGATAAATGGCGCTATCCAGGCGTAAGTCAGCGCGCTTGGGGCGTTCGGATTTACAGTGGTATGGGTCATCACACCGTCGGCGAGCTGATGGCTATAACCAAAAATCACCTGAATCGACAGCGGGAACGCGGCGGAAAAACCGATAAAAGAACCAAAGGTCATCACGTATAACACGCTCATCACCCAGGTATGTTTATTGCCAAAAATCTGGTACTGCCGCTCTAAACTGTGGCGAATCGCGCCTGGCAGCAGCTTCAGCAAAAACACTGTGGCGAATAACACCGCAATCAGCACCAGCTCTTTGGGCAGGCCAAAACCGGAACCGTTCACAGCAGTTGGTAACATCAGCCACAACCCGGCAATCGCGGTTAAAAAACCAATCGCCAGCATCGACAGCTGGATGGCAAAAGACACCGGCGCTGACGGCAGCTTCGGTGTCACTTCCGCAGTGTTGATATTATTCATGCCAAACCAGGTGGCAAACGCCAGCGGCACCAGCAGCAATAACCAGACAAAACCGCCATTTTGCACCCAGGTGGCGCTGCCGGCTGCGATAGCGCCAATCAGCGTGCCGCTGGCTTTTTGCAGGATCATCGGTTCACCGCCACCCACGGCAGTAAAAGCGCCAAAGGTCATAAACAGCGGCACCAGAATTTGCATCGTAGTGACGCCGAAATTACCAAGACCGGCATTTAAACCAAGCGCCAGACCTTGTTGTTTTTTCGGGAAAAAGAAACTGATATTCGACATCGACGCGGCGAAGTTGCCGCCGCCAATGCCGGACAATAATGCCATCAGCTGAAACACCCAAAACGGCGTATTTTTGTCCTGCAGCGCCAGGCCGGTGCCAATGGCCGGCAGCATCAGCAGCGAGGTGGTTAAAAAGATGGTGTAGCGCCCGCCACAAAGCCGGACAAAAAAGCTGGCCGGGATCCGTAAAGTGGCACCGGTTAACCCGGCGATCGCGGTCAGTGAAAACAAGTCGCTGGCGCTGTAGGGAAAACCCAGATTCAGCATTTGTACGGTCAGAATGCTCCACAGCATCCAGACCGCAAAACCACACAATAAACTCGGGATCGAGATCCACAGATTGCGGGTGGCGATGGCTTTACCAGTCTGTGACCAGAACTGCTCGTCCTCGGGTTGCCATCGGGTTAAGTTGGCCATAAAAACTCCTGCATAATTTTACCAATCAGCGCAACTATGCAGGCCAGACCGTGCGGTCTCAATGGATCTGAATAGTTAGCTGCGGCTACCTCTGCGTTTGTTGGAGATACTCATAATGGGGTAGATGCCTTACGTGAAGTACTATTTTGTTGAATATAAACAGCTGGTTAGCGTTAGTGTGTTTGGGCGTTGATGCCGGCAGGCCGGACCGGTTTATTTTGGTGTCGCTGACGGACATGATATAAATCAACATCAGCACCGATGGAATATTTCTAAATAGGCAGCAGAACCATCGACCCATAGCACACAGGATGCCAGACATGTCAGAACAGCAAAAAGATTTAGCCGGTGACACCGACAGTTACAGCGTGATGCTGGTCGATGACCATCCATTGTTACGCAAAGGCCTGCGCCAGTTGCTGGCGTTTGAAGACCAGCTGCAGATTGTGGCGGAAGCCAGCTCTGGCGCCGAAGCCATAGTGCTGGCCAACGAGCTGGAGCCGGATCTCATTATTTTAGATTTGAATATGCAGGGCATGGATGGCCATCAGACGCTGAAAAAAATGCGCGACGATGGCGTGACGTCGCGCATTGTGATGCTGACGGTGTCGGATTCCAACGAAGACGTGATTAAGGCGATTAGCCTCGGTGCTGACGGTTATCTGTTAAAAGATTCAGATCCGGATGAATTACTCGAACAAATCAAAAAAGCCGTGCAGGGCAAAATGGTGTTAAGCGAAGCGGTGAACGCCGCGCTGGCCGACGCCATTCGCCGGCCGGTGGAAAAAGCCGCCACCGATTTAAGCCAGCTGACCAATCGCGAGCAGGAAATTCTCGAACTGATAGCCAAAGGCCGCAGCAATAAACTGATTGCCCGCGAGCTGGATATTTCTGACGGCACCGTCAAAGTGCATGTCAAACATCTGCTGAAAAAACTCAATTTACGCTCGAGGGTCGAAGCTGCCGTGTGGATGGTGAATTTTCAGGGCAAAAAAGGGTAGCCGGCCGTGACTGAGACAAAAACAGCAAAACCGGCCATGTTGCCGCTGCCGGATGCGGTCGCGCGGTTGCTGGCGACCATCAGCCCACGGCTGCAACTACACACTGAAACTTTAAGCATTAGCGCGGCATTGGACCGTACGCTGGCGGCTGATGTGGTGTCGCCATTGGCGGTGCCGCTCGCGACGAATTCGGCGATGGACGGTTATGCACTGCGCTTTGCTGATGTCACAGCCGATCCGGCGCGGCGCTGGCCGGTTGTGGGGCAGAGCCTGGCCGGACATCCATTCGCCGGCGAAGTTCCGCCTGGCTGTTGCATCCGGATCACTACAGGCGCCGTGGTGCCGGATGAACTGGATACCGTGGTGATGCAAGAGGACACGCAGCTGGACAGTCAATCAGGAAGTGAGGACACCCATCGGAATATCGGGGGAAGTGAGGACACCCATCGGAATATCGTGAGCGAGGACACCCACCCCATAGGCAAAACTCAGGACACCCATCAGAACTTTGGGTATAACTCGCTGGTACTGAAACGCCGGCCGGTTGCCGGCCAGCATATCCGGCTGCGGGGCAGTGAGCTGGAACCCGGTCAGTTGGTGCTGCAAAAAGGCACTGTGCTGGGGCCATTGCAACTGGGGTTACTGGCAACGCTGGGTATTGCCAGCGTGCCGGTGTTTTTACCGGTGCGGGTCGGTGTGTTGTCCAGCGGCGATGAATTAAAGCAGCCCGGCGAGACTTTGCGCCCCGGTGATTTGTTCGACAGTAACCGCATCATGTTGTTGTCGGTGCTGCAGCGTTTTGGCTGCGCTGTGACTGATTTAGGCTGGGTTGCGGATGACCCGCTGGCGCTACGCACCTTGTTGCAACAGGCGGCCGCACAAGTGGATGTGATTGTCACCAGCGGCGGCGTGTCGGTGGGGGATGCCGATTATACCCGTCAGGTGCTGGCGGAACTGGGCCAGATGGATTTCTGGCAGGTGGCGATTAAACCGGGCAAACCTTTTGCATTTGGCTGGTTGCAGCGGCAGGGCAATGCGGCGGCTGCAGCGCCAGTCTGGTTATTTGGCCTGCCGGGCAATCCGGTCTCGGCAGCGGTCACCTGTGAGCAATTATTGCTGCCGGCGCTGAAGCTGTTAAGTGGTCAATCCGTCACTGCGGCTAAGCTGTGGCCGGCACGGGCAGGTGTCGCACTAAAGAAAAAACCGGGCCGGCTCGACATGCAGCGTGTGTCTTTTACGGTTGGCGCCGATGGCATAGTTGCCGAGCCTGTTGGCCTCGACAGCTCCGGCATGCTGACATCGTTGCTGCACGCCGACGCTTTGCTGCAGCTGGAGCAGGAACGTGGGGATGTCGCGGCTGGCGAACCGGTATTGCTGCAACCGAAAAGCCATTGGTGGTTGTAACGTGCGGTTGTCGCTGGTGTTGTAGCTAGTTTTTTAGCTGGTGTTGAAACAGCACGCTGCTGCCGGGCAGAACCTGGCAAAGAATCCATTCACGCATTGGTAACGCCGCAGCATTGCGGCGTTTTTATTGCGGGCACTAAACCGAGGACACCCATCTGAATCTTTGCTGGATAAACCGTGGACACCCACCGTTCAAAGGACATCCAACGTTTACAGGACAGCCACAGCCCTAAATTGGACATCCATTCGAACCAGATATTCAGGACACCCACCGCCTCCTTCCGTACTACCTCTTTTTCACCGTTTGCGGGCACAGTTTTTATTGATGCAGCGCAATACCGGCTCTCGGCCAACCCGCACAATAAGCGCAATTTTGCTGCGGAGATCTCAGATGATTCTGGCCGATTTATTACGTCAACAACTGCTTGAAAATGGTATCTGCGAACTGTTCACTATCCCCGGTGACTTTATTTTGCCCTGGCTGCGTGCGCTGGAGGTTGCGGATGCAAACCAACATGAGGCATTGCGGCTAGTCCAGCTCAGTCATGAACCCGCTGCCGTGTATGCGGCCGATGCGGCGGCGCGTTGTCGCAATGCACCGGCAGCGGTGATGCTGACTTATGGCGCCGGGGCACTGAACGCGGTTAATGCTGTGGCGCAGGCTTATATGGAATATGTGCCGTTGTTGGTGTTTGCCGGTTATCCGTCGGCGCGTGAAATTGACTCCGGTTTACTGTTGCATCATCAGCTTGGTGATGTTGACGCGCAGCGGCGTATTTTCAGCGAGATCAGCTGTGCGCAGTGCCGGCTCGATGATATTGCCGGCGCGCCAGCCGCTCTGGCTGCCTGTATCGCCACGGCAAAGCGTGAGCGCCGGCCGGTGTTGATTGAACTGCCGCGCGATATGGCGCAGGCCGTGGTTACCGACCTCATGCCCGAACCACTAAGTGCTGCGGTCTCCCTGGACGCGCCGACCAAACTCGGTGAAGCTGAGATGGCTGTCCTAGAGGCGGCGCCAACCACACTTGGTGAAGCTGAGATGGCTGTCCTCGCGACTTCAGACTTCGCTGCCCTGGCAGCTTTGCTGGCGCCGGTGCGTCAGCCGTTGCTTTTAGTTGGTGTCAAAACCAAAAGATTTGCTTTTGCTGACGCAGTCAGCAAACTCGCTGCTAAGCATCCGTTGCCTGTGCTGACCACCTTATTGGGCCGCAGCACGCTGGAGCAGACACAAGCCGCTCCCTACTGGTCGGCCGGTGTGTTTAGCGGCAGTAAAGCCGACCCGGTGTTGCCGCTGTTGCAGCAAGCAGATTTGTTGATTTGCTGCGGCGTGATCCGTTCCGACAGTAATTTTGCCGCGCACACGACGCTTCTGGCGAAAAAACCAGTGCTATGGCTGGATGCCGGTGAAACCTTGCTGCCGGATGGCCGCCGCATCACGGCGCCGGCCGCGGTGGTGCTGGCTGCCATCGCGCAATTGTTGCACCAGCCGCTCAGCTGGCCAGCGTCACTGCGCACAGAACCGGCAGTGCCTGCAGTGCAATTTTCTGCCCCACAGGCCGCAGCATCCGCGCCGGAATGGGGCTCAGACTTATTGGTGCAGACGTTGCACGACAGCTTAAGCCGGCAGTCGCAGCAGTATCCTTTTGTCGTTGATATCGGTGATTGCCTGTTTGCGACATTGGCCGCCACGCCGGACATTTTTATCGCGCCGGCCTTTTACGCTTCAATGGGCTTTGCGGTGCCGGCGGCGCTTGGTGTGCAGCTCAGCACTGGCAAAAGGCCGATAGTGCTGGTCGGTGACGGTGCTTTTCAGATGACCGGACTGGAGCTGGGGCATTGCGCCCGCTATCGGCTCAATCCGATAGTGATAGTGCTGAATAATCAAAGCTGGGGCATGATTAAAGCTTTTGCACCGGACCTGACCGCGACCGGCCTTGCCGGCTGGCAGTATGCCGCGCTGGGCCGGGGGATGGGCGGCGGCGCGGCGCAGGTCTGGAACGCTTATCAGTTTGCCAACGCCTTAGATGATGCGCTCGCCGATACCAGCCGCTTCCGGCTGATTGAGGTGATGTTGCCGGCGCACAGTTACAGCCGCCGGCTGGCCGATTTTTCAGCCGCGTTGTGTGGCGCAACAACGGCTTGTCTGTAAGCGAATTGCAGCGCCAACCACGCCATGGTTGGCGTTAGTCGCAAATGACTCAGGAACAAATACTGCGGACCTGGCCCTGCTCAAGTTCTATCACGGCCTGACCCAGCATTTCGGCGTCGCTGGCGTCGTGGGTGATCAGCAGCATCGGCAATTGGGTTTGGATTTGCAGCTGCAGCAGTTCTTCGCGCAGGCTATGCTTGAGTCCGGCATCGAGCGCCGCAAAAGGTTCATCCAGCAGCAAAGCCCGCGGCGCGCCGGCCAGTGCCCGTGCCAGCGCCACCCGCTGTTTTTGCCCGCCGGACAGCTGATGCGGATACAAATTGGCACAAGGCTGCAACTCAAAACGCGCCAGCCAGTGTTGCACTTGCGGCAATTCCTGCTGCTTACCCGGATTGCCAAGGCCGCGTCTCAGGGCAAAACCGATGTTCTGCCGTACATTCAGGTGCGGAAACAGCGCATAGTCCTGAAACAGATAGCCCAACTGGCGCTGCTGAGGCGTTTGGTTCAGCTGGCGGGCATGGTCATACAGCACCTGGCCGGCCAGCGCAATCCGGCCGGCATCAGGCTGCAACAGGCCTGCGATGGCTTTGAGCGTCAGACTTTTGCCGGCACCGGACGGGCCCAGCAGCACCAGACGCTGGGCTTTGCTGTGAAAGCTGACGTCAAGACGAAAATCGCCGGCAGCAAACTGCTTATGGATATCAATCTGAAACAACGACATTCTCCGGCCTGGTTGATGATGAGCGGTGTCAGCCCCGGCTGTTCACATGACTGCCAACGCTAGTGCGTCTGGTCAGCCATTGCGCCAGCAATAACAGCGCGACACAAAGCCCTGAAGTGACCAAAACCAGTGCGTTGGCACTTTGTTGGTCGCCGGCCTGCACCGCTTCATAAATGGCTATCGACAAGGTCTGGGTTTTGCCCGGAATACTACCAGCCAGCATCAGTGTGGCGCCAAATTCGCCCATGGCGCGGGCAAATGCCAGCATCAGGCCGGCCAGAATGCCACGCCAGGCCAGCGGCAGGCTGATGCGGCAAAAGACGGCGAGGTTGTTGAGTCCCAGCACTTTCGCCGCCTGCAGCAGTTGCGGATCGACCGCCTCAAACGCCGCTCTGGCTGGTTTTAACACCAGCGGAAAAGTCACCACCATGGCGGCGATAATGGCACCTTCAATGGTAAAAATCAGCCGGATGCCAAACCAGCTCTCCAGTGCAGTGCCAATAGTGCTGTGCCGCCCGAGCAGCACCAGCAGGTAATAACCAACCACGGTTGGCGGCAGTACCATCGGCAGAGTCAGCAGTGCTTCGAGCAGGCTTTTGCCGGCAAAATCGCGCCGGGCCAGCAGATAGGCCAGACTGCCGCCGAGCAGTAAATTCAGCAGCGTGGCGACGCCGGCTACCCACAGTGATAACTCTATTGCACTCCAGTCCATAGCCACTCTTTTTTGCTCAAATGAAACACCTTCACGGATTTATTCAATCGGACTGAAGCCATATTGCCACAAGATCTGTTGCGCGGCCTGTGAGCGCAGATACTGGCTAAAAGCCCGGGCCTGCGCTGCATATTTGCTGGTGCTGCTGACTGCCAGCGGATAGCGGATGGGGCTTTGCACTGGCACCATCCCAAGCGAGCGGACCTGCTGGTCTTTGGCGTCAGAAGCGTAGACAAAACCGGCTTCGGCTTCGCCCCGCACCACATAATCCAGCACCTGACGCACGTTGGCCGCCTGCACCAGTTTTGCGCTCAGCGCCGGCCAAAGCCCGGCCTGCTGCAAACTGTCTTTGGCATAACGACCAGCCGGTACTGTCGCCGGGTTACCGATGGCGATGCGCTGATAAGCCGCCGCTGTCAGTTGTTGCAGGTCGGCACTGTTTGATGTTGTTGCCGCTGTTGCTGTGCTGCCGGCTTGTGGTGATGCGGTGGTTGGCGATACCGGCACAATCAGCACCAGGCGGTTGGCAATAAAATCCTGCCGGCTCGCCGGGTCAATCAAAGCGCTGGCCTCTGCCAGATCCATACTTTGCTGGTCGGCAGTGGCGAGCAAATCAACCGGCGCGCCATGGCGCAGTTGCTGCACCAGCACGCCGGATGCCGCGAAGTTCAGCGTCAGCTTACAAGGCTGCAGCTGTTGATACTGCGAGGCAATAGCTTTAAAAGCGCCGGTCAGACTGGCGGCTGCCGAGATGGTCAGTTCGCAGGACGCGGCCATTAAAGTGGCGCTTAAAGGCAAGGTACAGGCCAGCATGGCCAAAGCGCAAAACAAACGCATGACGACTCCTTCAGTTTAAACATCGACTATGCTGAGCCGGCTTTTTTCTTTTGCCTTTCAGTTTTCGGCAGTGTTTTGTTCAGCAGTTTGCCAGCGGTTCAACGCCTGCTTATCCGACGCTTTGGCATCGGCCCATGCCGTACTGGTCGAAAAATGCACTTTTTTCCACAGCGGTACCTGATTTTTCAGGTAGTCCATCATCATATCACAGGCGGCAAAAGCGTCACTTCGATGCGGCGCGGCAACACCGACCAGCACAATCTGCGCACCGAGTGGCAACAGACCAATCCGATGGATGACAGTGATGGCGCGCAGGTCAAAGCGCTTGACGGCCTGGCCGGCAATGGCGCGGATACTTTGTTCGGTCATCCCGGGATAGTGCTCAAGCTCCAGCGCCTGCAGCGTGTCGCCGGACTGCGGCATGTCCTGCGGCCCGTCTTGCGGCTGGAATTGCTCGCGTACCAAACCACAAAACAGCACCACAGCGCCACAGTCTTGCCGCTGCAACGCCTGGTATTCGTGATCCAGGGCGAAATCCTCTGGCTGGACCCGGCAGTTGATGGTGGCAGGCATGTTCAGCCTCCGGTCACTGGCGGAAACAACGCCAATTCATCACCGCTGTGGACCCAGGTGTCACAGCCAACGAGCTGCTGATTCAGCGCCGCTAATACTTCACGGCCGGCCAAGGCTTGGTGGACCTTTGATGACTGGGCGCTCAGTAACGCCAGCACACCGCTGATCTGCAGCGGCGCCGGCAGCGTCAGCTGTAATTCGCTGTGGCCAATGGCTTCACGCAGTGCAGCAAAAAACAGCACTTTGATTTGCGGCGTTGTGTCGATTGCGGCTGCGGTGATGTCAGGCATCGGTGCGTCTCCAGTGACCAGATTTGCCACCCAGTTTTTCGCACAGGTGGATGTGATTAATTTCAATGGCTGGGTCGGCTGCTTTGGCCATATCGTGCAGTGTCAGCGCGGCAATGCTGACCGCTGTCAGGGCTTCCATTTCGACACCGGTACTGCCTTCGACTTTGCACAAAGCGCGGATCAGCACTTTGCCAAGCGTGGGCTGCAGTTCAAATTGGATGTCGATTTTGCTGAGTAACAGCGGATGGCACAGCGGAATTAGCTCTGCAGTTTTTTTCGCCGCCATGATGCCGGCGATGCGGGCACAAGCTAAGGCGTCACCTTTGGGTAAGTGCGCCAGCGTCGCAACCACCGCCGGCAGCATGGTCACTTCAGCCTGCGCGATAGCGGTGCGGCTGCTGGCGGTTTTGCCGGCGATATCGACCATGCTGGCTTCGCCTTGGCTGTTTAAGTGCGTCAGTTCAGTCATGTGGGTGTCCTGGCTTAGGTTGGGTGTCCAGACAAAGTTCAGGCGATGCGCTGGGTGTCTTTGCTCTGCTGTTGTGTGGATGTCCTGAATTCCGTCCTGAAATACGATGGGTGTCCAGACACTGTTGAGGCAATGCGATGGATGTCCTGGTTATCATCCTGTCTATCATGCGATGGGTGTCCTTGGATCTGTTTCAGTTGCGCCGCAAGTGCCGGTGCGACGTAGCAGGCTGGTGAAATTGCACGGTTTGGTGTGGGCCAGCAGCTGCGGCCAGATCAACTGGTCGGCAGCAAGTTGCGCGGCATCCAGGCTACCTGGGATGGCGAAAATCAGTGTTTGATTGGCAATGCCTGCAATGGCGCCGGATTGCAGCGCGGCGCTGCCGATTTTGGGGAACGACAGGGCGCGGAACAATTCACCAAAGCCCGGTACTTCGCGGTCAAACAGCGGAACTATTGCATCAATGGTGCAGTTTTTCGCATGAAAACCGGTCCCGCCGCACAGCAGGATCACCTGACAGCTGGCATCTGCGATGAGGTTGCTGACACTGGCGCGGATCTGATAGCGATCCTCAGGCACAAACAGCCGCTGGCAGAGCTGATGGCCCTGCTGCTGCGCCGCCTGAACCAGCATGGTACCGCTGTCGTCCGTGGCCGCGGTGTGGCGATTGGAAATGGTCAGCAGCGCCAGCTGCAGCGGTGATTCACCTGGAAATACTGTCATCACATAGTCCTGTAGTCGGAGTAGCTTTAGGCTCGGGATAGGGGTTAAGTTCTGCACGGATGGCGGCAAAGCTCGCCGGGTCATTACAGTTTTGAAATGCAGGCGGAACCGGCAGTGGTAACTGCGGCAGACCAAGCTGTTGCCACTGGCGCTGTAATGAGCGGCTGACGGTGACCGAGGTGAGCGTGCGGTCTAACGCCTGATTGAGCGCTGGCGTGTTTTCCAGCAGCACCGGCAACGGAAAACCTGCGATAAAGCCGGCTTGCTGCGCACCGAGTGTTTCAGTCAGCAGAGGCTCCAACGCTTCGGTTGAAAGTAACGGCATATCTACTGGTAACACCAGTAGCCAGCGGCTGTCGCAATAACTGAGTGCTGCACTGATGCCGGCCATAGGCCCGGCGTCTTTGATTTGATCCTGAATAAAGCCGGGTTGGTTGCGGCTCACCAGCACCTGACGGGCGCCGAGTGCCTTGCCGAGGCGGATGGTGCGCTCCAGCAAAGTTTCACCAGCTAATTCAAGCAAAGCTTTGTCGCGGCCCATCCGGCTGGATTTACCGCCACAGAGCACCAACACCGAAAACTCAGGCAAGTTCAGAGCTGGCATATTCAGCCTCCAATCATCGCCAATTGGCGGGTCTGGCCGGTTTTGGCATTGGCCAGCTGATGACTGAAGGGTTTGTATCGTAACTGCGCTTGTAAAAACGCCATCAGCGCGGCCGGGTTGTCTTCTGACAGCAGATGCCGCAGGTTTTGGTGTTGCTCAGCAAACAGGCATAAAAACAGTTGGCCGGTACTGGACACCCTTAAACGGTTGCAGTCGTCACAAAAATGCGCGCTATAGGGCATGATAAGCCCGATACTACCGAGATAGCCCGGATGGGTATATTCCAGTGCGGGGCCAGCATTCGCTTGGCGCGGAATGAGTTGCCAGCCGGCAGCGGTCAGCTGCTGAATAATGCTGCTGCCACTTAAGTGCTGCGCTTTGAAAAAACTGCCGTTATCGCCGGTTTGCATCAATTCGATAAAGCGCAGGCTGATGGGTTTATCACGGACAAAATCCAGAAAAGTACTCAGTGACTGGCCGTTGTACTGGCGCAGCAGCACCGTATTGATTTTGACTTTACGCAGGCCCAGTGTCAGCGCCCGGTCGATGCCGGCCAGAATATCAGCCAGCCGGTCCTGTCCGGTCACCAGATGAAAGGTATCAGCATCCAGGCTGTCGATGCTGACATTGAGCGCAGTGAGGCCGGCATCCAGCCAATGGTGGATGTCCTTGTTTAAGCGATAGCCATTGGTGGTCAGCGCAACTTCGCGGATACCGGCGGTCTGACGCACTGTGTGGATGATGTCACAGAGATCACGTCTGAGCGTCGGCTCGCCACCGGTCAGCCGCACTTTAGTGGTACCGGCATAGGCGAAACCGTGCACCAGATGTTTGATTTCGGCCAGCGTCAGCTCAGCGGCTTTGTTGTCACAGGCGCTGCCGTTTGGCAGGCAATAGTTGCAGCGAAAGTTGCAGCTTTCGGTCAGCGACAAACGTAAGTAGCTGAACCGGCGTTCAAATGGGTCTTGCAACATAAATCGACACCTTTCCAAGTTGGGAGGTCTGACCGTTTCCAGTCAGGCCCGGCGGCATCATTGCCACGGCCGCTCTGGCATGTCAGGTATTCCTGAGTTAGCGCAGCAGGGCTCGGCGTTGTTGGTATTGTAAAAGTCCGGCGGCTGGGTTGTTATTGCCTTGTCTGGGCAGTTGATTTACCTCTTTGTAGGTATCAGCACCCGGTTGCCAAAGTAAAAAGGCCAGCTGCCGGTGTCCCGGCAGCTGGCCTCGTTGCCATGCATGTCTGTTATTTGTTTCTGACTTACAAGTTTAATGCCGCAGATTAAGTCTATGAAAAACCGATAAAAATTTTCGAAACCTGCAGCGGTGATACTGCTGTTGGGCAAAAACAGGGCAAAGTTGCACCAGATTGGGCCAACTGATCGCTGTCGATTTGCTGCACCTGATTAAAATCAATCAGTTAACAGCTGGCATCAGAAATGCTGCACCGAGATACAACATGAAATTGGTAAAGGCGCCTGCGCCGGCATAACAGTCGGCAGCGGCGCCTTTTTTTATTTTGGAGTTTGGGTATGCAGCATCATGGCGCGGCGACAACTAACAGCACTTGTCCGTATTGTGGGGTCGGTTGTGGCATTGTCGCCTGTGCCACTGACAATAAAGTGCAAATTATCGGGGACAAACAACATCCGGCGAATTTCGGACGCTTGTGCGTCAAAGGGACGGCGTTGGCCGAAACCCTGAAGCCACAGGGCCGCTTGTTACAGCCAATAGTTGATGGCAAGCCCACGGACTGGCCGCTTGCGATAGAGACTGCAGCGGAGCGGCTGAAAAAAATTATTGCTGAGCACGGCCCTGGCAGTGTGGCGATGTATTTAAGCGGTCAGCTGCTGACCGAAGATTATTATGTCGCGAACAAGTTGCTGAAGGGGTTTATTGGCAGCAGTCACCTCGATACCAATTCCCGTCTGTGCATGGCATCTACGGTCGCCGGACACAAACGTGCTTTTGGCGAAGATGTAGTGCCGGGCTGTTACGAAGATCTGGAACTTGCAGACCTCACGGTGTTAGTTGGCAGTAATTTGGCCTGGGCCCATCCGGTGTTGTTTCAGCGTCTGCTGGCGGCAAAAGCTGCAGCTCCCCACAAAAAAATTGTCGTGATTGACCCGCGTCGCACTGCGACCGCGGATAGCGCTGATCTGTTTTTACCACTGAAACCCGGTACCGATGTCGCCCTGTTTGTCGGGTTGCTGCAGTATTTGGACAGGCATGGCTATTCAGAATGCGCTTCAGATGACTCATCAGAGGACATCCACCAACTGTTAAGCAAGGACATCCACTGCACCTCCATCGAGGACATCCATTGCTTGTACAAAGACCAGCATCAAGACTCGTCAGAGGACATCCACCTGAAACAAGCTTCATCTATGTTGGACACCCATACAACATGCTCAATGGACACTCTTTCGAAGTATGAGATCGATTGTCGGGTGAGCAGTTTTGAGGCTGAACAACAGCGCCTGAAGTGCGGCTCGTTTCGTCAAACATCGGGGCGTCGGTCTCTGTTCGATTTCGCCCTTAAGCATTGTGAAGGACTCGAAGCCGCCCTTGAGGCTGGGCGATGCTGGCAGGACCTAGGTCTGCTTGCTGACTATTGCGAGCTCGATCTTTCTGATCTGCAAACATTTTTTCGGTGGTTTGCCGGCACGCCGCGCACGGTTACAGTGTTCTCGCAAGGCGTGAATCAAGCGGAAAATGGCAGTGATAAAGTAAATGCCATCATCAATGTCCATCTGGCTACCGGTCGTATCGGCAGACCTGGTGCCTGTCCTCTTTCCGTGACTGGTCAGCCCAATGCCATGGGCGGGCGTGAGGTGGGCGCGTTGGCAAATCAGCTGGCGGGACATTTACGTTTTCCGGAAGAACTTATCGGAGTCGACGCTAAACCCGATGCTGAGTGGTTGGCGCTGCAGGAATTCTGGCAAGCACCGGCGTTAGTTAAATCAGGTGGTTATACTGCGGTTGATTTATTTGCAGCTATTGGTCGTGGCGAGATTAAAGCGGTTTGGGTTATGGCAACGAACCCGGTAGTAAGCCTGCCGCAGGCCGACTTGGTGAAACAAGCGCTTGCACGTTGCGAGCTGGTGCTGGTGTCAGATATTTATCAGGATACCGATACGGTCGCGTTGGCAGATATTGTCTTTCCGGCTCTGGGTTTTGCTGAGAAAGATGGCACTGTGACCAATTCAGAGCGGCGTATCACTCGCCAGCGCGCGTTTTTACCAGCGCCAGGCATAGCTCGTGCCGACTGGCAGATTATCTGCGACGTGGCGACAGCACTAGGGTTCGGCCATGGTTTTGATTACCGAAACTCTGCACAAATTTTCCGCGAACATGCCGCTTTAACCGCACTTTGTAACGATGGCCGCCGCGCACTGGATTTAGCCGTGTGTAGTCAGCTTTCTGATGCCGAATACGATGCCTGGACGCCACAATGCTGGCCGCTGCAAGCAGTAAAGAGCGCTCGTACAAGCGATACCTGGACAGGCACTTCCCGGTTGTTTGCCAATGGCCGGTTTTATACACAGAGTGGTAAAGCCAGGTTCATTCCACTGTCTGGTAAAGAACGCACAGGTCGTCCACCGAAAGCTGATTATTTTCTGCTCAATAGCGGCAGGCTGCGTGATCAGTGGCATACCATGACACGCACAGGCCGTGTGCCTGCATTGATGCAACACCAAAGTGAGCCTTGCGTGGACATCCATCCGACCGATGCATGGCGCTTTAAAATTAAAGACGGCGATTTGGTTGAGCTGACGAATTCGTTAGGTTTGTTCAGAGCCCGCGCCAGGCTCACTGATGTGCCGCGAATTGGGGAGCTGTTTGTGCCGATGCACTGGAGTGGTCAGTTTGCTCCCTGGTCACGCTGCGACGTGTTGTTTGACGACACTCGTGACCCCATCTCATATCAGCCTGCTTTTAAGCAGGGGCAGGTGCAGCTACGTAAGCTGACGGTCACTTTGGAGCTTGTGTTGTTTAGTCGTGAGCGCGATTTGCTTGCGGGCCTGACACCGTTTTGCAGTTACGCTGTGACTTTGCCACATGAGCACATGCAGGAGTATCGGTTGGCGCTGCTGGCGCCTGTAAACGAGCTGTCGAATTTAGTCGCTCAGATCCGTCAGCAGTTAATTGATCCTGTTGTTCACGATCAACAGCCGTCTGCCGGAATGTCTGAATGTATCCAGATCGAAGCCCCATTTCATTGGCGGCAGGCGCATTTCCATGGCAATGAGTTGCAGGCTCTGTTGTACGCTGGGCCGAAGGTATCTGGATTGGACAGGCAATGGTTGGACAATTGCTTTAATGTTGCGCCAGTCGAATCGGTAAGGCGGCAGTTGCTGCGCGGAGCTCCTTGGGAGGGGGCTGACTGTTCACCCTTGGTGTGCAGCTGTTTTCAGGTCCGTCAGCAAAGTATTCAGCAGGCTATTGCTGCAGGCGCTTGGACCTGTCAGAGCCTAGGGGCAAAACTCAAGTGCGGCACAGGTTGCGGCTCATGTTTGCCGGAACTTGAGAAGTTGCTACAGAAAATGGAACTGCTGGCTGTGTGATTTTTATTCTTTTGGACAGCCATTTTCGAGCAATTATTCCAAGGAAATCCACAGGTAGGGTATTCCAAGGACATCCACAGGTGTAGCGACTGATTCGGAGGACATCCGTAGATTAGTGGGGAGAAGGATGTCCAATGATAATCGCGAATCACCGCCAATCTGAGTGGATGTCCATAATTAGAGAAATGTGCAGTCGGTCATGGTGGATATTCTGAGTAAAATACCTCGGGTATCCTTGGGAAGTTATACGCAGACAGCTCAAAAATGAAGGAAAACACTCACTAATAACGTCAATAGAGGAGGCTGGCGGGTTTGAAAATGGATATCGGCAACTCTGTAAGAGTTGAAGCGCTAATTTAAAATTAGTCTTCGCGTTACACAGTACCTGCGGGCAAATTTTTATCTAAAAAGGCTATTAACCAAACGCATTGCGGGCGGCGGCAATGCCAACAATATGTCGTTGTTTGAGTTTTTCACAAACTTTACTCATCTGTGCTGCGCTGCCAATCATTCGATGATAGATGTGTTCAAGTCTTTCACAGTTTAACAGCCAGGTGTCGGCGCGGATCTGTAACTGCATTAATACTGACGGGGCCTTTGGCGCAATAAAACCGGCTTTAACTGACTTCATATGGCGGCTACTCCAGTCAACCAGTTGAAGATAGTCAACAAAATTATAAGGAATATATTCCGGATTTTGTTTTTGATGCGGATCTGTGGCAAAAGGACGTAACAATGTTTTCATCGGGGATTCAGCTTGGTTCAGTCGGGTTTGAATAGACGTAAAGTCACTATCTATCAAAGACTTCGATGATTTCGCCCGAATTGGATTTAAATCAACATAGGCCATCGCTTGCAGTTCCGCACGTTCATCCAGTAGTGCCTGAGATTTAAACCTGCCTTCCCAGAAACGGCCGGTGCAACCGTCTTCTTGATTCGCAGCGCGAGCTATGGGTTCATTTAAACAGCGCATAAACCAGCTCAGGTCATAAAGCCTGGCCCGACGCTCTTCGATTTGTCGCCGGGCCTCACTGCTCTCTGCATCTGATAACATTTCACCGTCGACATAACGTTTCGCTAAAACCGGCAGAGAATAGAGAGCACTCCAACGATCGTGGACGTCTGACAAGGATAACTTCAAGGCCCGCGGTTTTTGAATTCGTACTACCAAATGGTAGTGATTTGACATGATGGCATAGGCGGAAATATCGATACAAAACAACTGAGTCAGTTTAGCTAAGCGAGCAACTATGGCATCCCGGCGATGGCTAAAGTCTTTGCTATCAACAACGCCAAATAAAAAAGTACGGCGAACACAGCGACTGACAACGTGATAGCTGGGAGTCGTATCAAGAGAGACCAGCGCTTTTCTGGGAATGGGCATCGCAATATCCTCGACGATCCGTGTCTAGGGCTGACATTTAATATGGTTGCGAAAATGTTAATGTCAAGGCGCGGTATGTTTTGAACGAGATTAACTGAATCGAAGTGGGTGTCCTGAATTAACCCGCTAACTGATTGGGTGTCCTTGATTAAAACCCTAACTGATTGGGTGTCCTTGATTAAAACCGCTTAAGGTGGATGTCCTTGATTAAAACCGCAACCCACAGCTATCAGGTTGCGGTCTGTGCAGAACTAAAACGTCAGGCCCGGATTTCTGTTGCGGTTGCCGCTACAGCTGGTGTCTGGCCATTTTTGTCAGTTGCGAGCGGTAAGGGCTCGACTTTGCGCTGTTTTTCGTACAGGAAACTCAGCACCTGATGGCGGTAATGGTTGTATTTGGGGCAATCAGCCAGCGCCAACCGGTCCCGCGGGCGTGGCAGGTCGATGTGCAGCACTTCGCCGACCGTGGCCGCCGGGCCGTTGGTCATCATTACGATACGGTCCGATAACAGCACGGCTTCATCAACATCATGGGTGATTAAAATCACGGTATTGCCGAGTTCCGCCTGAATTTGCTGCACGCTGTCCTGCAAATGTGCTCTGGTCAGCGCGTCGAGTGCGCCAAATGGCTCGTCCATCAGCAACACCTGCGGCTGCATCGCCAAAGCCCGTGCGATACCGACCCGTTGTTTCATGCCGCCGGAAATTTCCGCTGGCTTTTTATCGCGGGCGTGGCTCATTTGCACCAGCGCCAGATTGTGCTCAATCCAGTCCTGCATCTGAGGTTTATTCATTTTCCCGGCAAATACCTGACGCACTGCCAGCTCAACGTTTTGGCACACCGACAACCAGGGCAGCAGCGAATGATGCTGAAATACCACGGCACGCTCGGGGCCCGGCTCGTTCACTTCTTTGTTGTTAAGGATCACGCCACCTTCCGTTGCCTTCAGTAAACCGGCAATGATATTCAGCACCGTAGATTTGCCGCAGCCAGAGTGGCCAATCAGGCTGATGATCTCGCCTTTGGCGATACTCAAATTCACGTTCTGCAGTGCGACGAAAGGGCCTTTGGCGGTTGGGAAACTAATCCCGACCTGACTGAGTTCCAGATGTTTTTGCATCACAATTCCTCGTTTAAACAGGGGGCTGCACACTTTTATCAATCAGCGCAGCTGCACACTTTTGTCCCAGCTCAGCATTTTTTGCAGGCTCAGCATCAGCCGATCCAGCAATAACCCAATCAGACCAATCACAATGACAGCAACACAAATGCGCGCCAGCGAGTCGCTGGAACCATTCTGAAACTCGTCCCAGACGAATTTGCCAAGCCCCGGGTTCTGCGCCAGCATCTCGGCGGCGATCAGCACCATCCAGGCGATGCCCAGCGACAGGCGTAAGCCGGTAAACATCATCGGGACTGCCGACGGCAGCACAATAGCGCGGACATGGCGATACCAGTTCAGCCGCAACACTTTGCTGACGTTTTGCAAATCGGCGGGTACCTGAGACACACCCACAATGGTATTAATCAGCGTGGGCCACAGTGAACAGAGCGCAACGGTCAGTGCCGACACCAGATAAGAGCGGCTAAGCAGGCCGTCGGCCGGATAACTGGCGCTGACCACAATGGTAATGAGCGGCAGCCAGGCCAGTGGAGACACCGGTTTTAGCAGTTGGATCAGCGGGTTCACGGCGCTATAGCACAGCGGACTTAAGCCAATCAGTACGCCGGCCGGAATGGCAAACAGGCTGGCCAGCAAAAAACCACTCAGCACCGTTTGCAGGCTGGTTTGAATTTGGCTGAAAAAAGTCGGCCGGCCATTGTATGGGCGGGCTACCGCGTCCGGCTGTTGCGCCAGCCGCTGCTGCTGCCGCTGGTAAAACGCCTGTTCGCGCACCTGTTCTGCCTGATGCTCGGCCATCAAGGCCTGAAATTGGACACCCACTGCAACCGGTCCAGGGAACTGACCCAACGAGGTCTGCAGCTGCGATGCTAAAGTCGCCCAGCACAACACAAAGAACAGGAGGCCAGCCAAAGTCAGACTGCATTGGCGCAGTGTGTCGCGAAGCTTTGGCTGCCACAACGCTGCTTTGGACTGCATCGGATTTTTCAGTTGAATAATCATGAAGTTAATCCTTATATCCTATGCTGAACTGGTGCAGATATTGATTCGGCGTTTTGGCATCAAAGGGTTTGCCGTCGGCAAATTTGTATTGGCCAGGTGCTTTGAATCCGCTGCCTTTGGCAAAATCCGGGAAATCACTGGCTTTAAATTTGCCTTCAGCAATTAAGGCCTGGGCCGCCTGCTGATAAGCCGCGGTGTTAAAGGCTGCTTTGGCGGTGTCCAGGTACCAGCTGTCTGGTTTGGCGTCGCTGATCTGGCCCCAGCGGCGCATTTGCGTTAAGTACCAAATCGCGTCGGAATAAAAAGGGTAGGTGGCGTGATGGCGGAAAAACACATTAAAATCAGCGGCCTTTCGCACATCGCCCGGTGCATATTCAAATTGACCCGTCATGCTGCGTTTAATGATGGCGGCGTCAGCCCCGACATAATGCGGTGCTGAGATCAGCTCGGCAGCAGCAGCGCGGTTGGCGTTGTTTTTTTCATCTAGCCAGTGGCCGGCGCGGATCAGCGCTTTAACCAGTTTTTGCTGCGTCAGCGGATGTTTGGCGGCCCAGCGGGCGTTGACGCCGAGCACCTTCTCCGCCATAAAACCGCGAATATCGCTGTTGCTAATCACCGGGACACCCAGTTTGCGTGCCGCAGCCTGCTGATTCCACGGCTCGCCGACGCAAAACCCGGCCACAGTGCCGGCTTCCAGTGCAGCCGGCATTTGCGGCGGTGGCACCACAGAAATCAATACATCGGCGTCCAGCTGACCGGAGTTATCACCAGTTTTGGGTGCGTAAAAGCCCGGATGCAGGCCACCGGCCGCCAGCCAGTAGCGCAGCTCATAATTGTGACTGGAGACCGGAAACACCATGCCAAACTTCAGCTGCTGCGGAATACTTTGCAAAGTCGCAGCATGAAGCGGGATGGTGGGTTGGCCTTTGGCAGACAGCTGTTGCCAGACCTGACTGCTAAGCGTACAGGCGTTGCCGTGTAAATCCAGCACCAGCGCCGTTTGCAGTTTTTCGTTGCCGGTGAGGCCCGCCTGACTGGCCAGTACCTGACCGGCTAACATATGGGCGGCGTCGAGCTGGCCGTCCAGCACGCGGTCCTGCAACACTTTCCAGTTGGGCTGCGCTTCGAGTTGCACCGACAAACCTTCGTCGTCAAAAAAACCTTGTTCCAACGCCACCGCCAGTGGCGCCATATCGGTGAGTTTGACAAAACCGAGTTTGAGCTGTGACTTCTCGGCTTCCGCGCTCTGGCTGCACAAAGGCAGCAGTAACAACAGGCTGCTGAGCCACAGGGTGGTGTTTTTTTTCATTTGCTTCAACGCATGCCTCCGGTACCTGTTGGTTAAATCACAGGCAAAAAAAAACGCTGCGGGCAACCTCAAAACGGTGCCAGTCAGCGTCTTTGCTGTGGATCTTTAGTCTTTCGCCAGTTTGATGCTGGCAGAGACATTATTCAGGTTCTGTGCCAGTTGAACGAATAAAGATTAAGTGATTGAAAAATGGTTATTTAATGATGGTGGGCGCTGGCAGTCACGCTGGCGTAGGGCGGTTTTTTGTCCAATCTTGGTGCGAGTACGCACCAAGATTGTCTGCAGAATATCTCTGGCAACTCGTCTACTGACAAGAGCCACAGCAGCTGCCTTTTTGCGCGGCAGGCTCGACAAACAGAATTTCGTTTTCGAGCAAAATATGCTCCATCAAATCTTCTTTGAGTTCAGTCATACCCAGATATAAGGCTGTCCAGGTGTTGCAGGCGCCATCGGGCAGGACTAAGTCATGCGCCAGTTTCAGCATGTCCCCAAGCGCATCACCATGTTGTAAATGTTCATGTTGCATCACATGGATGGGGCCCGCCGGGTAAAAGCCGTTGCAGAGCATCGGGAACAAAATTTGCTCCTCTTTTAGCATGTGACTTTCCAGCTCCTGCAGCATGTGACTTAAGTGTTCGGCAAGGCCAGTCGGGCACTGTGGGTGGTCCGCATGGACCGTTTCAACGCGGCGTGCCAGACGCATCAGTTCAGGCAACTGTTCGCGGTGTTTCGCATGAAAACGCTGCAGAATATGCTGCACCAGCTCGGCAGGTTTGGCGCTGCGCCAGTCTTTGGCACCGATTTGTTGCTGTAGGGCCTGCAGTTGATTGAGGATAGCGGTGACGTCCAGACCGCGTTCGGCCGCAACTTCGGCCAAAGTGCGCGAACCGCCGCAGCAAAAATCCAGTTTGTACTGATGAAAGACGCCGGTGGCACCGGCAATAGTCGTGGCTAACTGACCCAGACTTTGGTTGGCATTAATCATGTGTTGACTCCGTTACAGACAGGTATTTCAGGCGTTGGCTTCTGGCGGAAACCAACAACCGCATGCATCAGATAATCAAAAGATGGGCCAAAACTACCACCTTTGATTTATATAGAGTTTTAACTGAGTCGGGTAAAATTAACCTGAGCGCGGTGCGGTGAAATTGACCCGGTTGGGTGGAAATGACCCGAGGCAGTACGGGGAGTGCGGAACACACAAGCGCCAATAACAGAGGACACCCACGGAATAACAGAGGACACCCACTGACACTACAGAATTGAGGACACCCTCAGATACTTAATCGAGGACATCCACCGACGCCGGTTACCAGGACACCTAAATAGAACGGGTTCCATGGACACCCACACAGTGAGTGCTATCCGGGCGCTAATCCGGAACGCTACTACCGCAGCGTTAATACCGCAGCGTTAATACAGGACACCCACGGACGCCGGTTACCAGGACACCCAAATAGAACTGATACAGGACCAACATAAAATGCTCGAAGAAAGTCTGATGGCCGATTTGGTGACAGAGTTACCGGTCGCGGTGCGGCTGGAGCGATTAGTCATCACCTTACAAGCTCATTTTGGCTGTCAGGCCGTCGCACTGCTGCAGCTGGAGCAAGGCAGCTTAAAGCCGGTAGCTTTTTGCGGACTCATGGCCGAAGTCCGGGGCCGGCGTTTTCATCTGGCGCAGCATCCGCGGCTGGCGCAGCTATTCGCAACCCGGCAGGTCGTGCATTTTCCGCCGGATCCACTGTTACCGGACCCGTACGACGGGCTTGTCGAGGGACTCGCCGGGCAGCCGCTGGCGGTGCACGACTGTATGGGCGTGGCACTTTATCTCGAAGGCCAGTGCTGGGGCGTACTAACGCTGGATGCCTTAACAGCCGGCACTTTCAGCCGGCTTACCGTGCTTGAACTACAACGGTTTTCTTTGTTGGTAGAGGCGATTATCCGCATCAGTCAGCTGGAGAATCAGCTGCGGCAGGCCCGGATCGCAGAGTTGGCTCAACCGCAGACGTTTGACCACAAAGCGGGACACAGCCAGGAGCTGTTAGGTCAAAGCGCAGCCATCAAAGCGGTGCTGACCGAATTAGATCTGGTGGCCAAAACCGAATTGCCAGTGTTGTTGTCGGGGGAAACCGGTGTCGGTAAAGAGTTATTTGCCAGAAGGTTGCAACAGCATTCGACCCGAAAAGACAAAGCAATGATTTATGTCAACTGCGCGGCATTGCCGGAAACGCTGGCCGAAAGTGAACTCTTTGGTCACAAAAAAGGCGCTTTTTCCGGCGCGGTGCAGGACAGAGCTGGCAAGTTCGAACAGGCTGGAGGCGGTACTCTGTTTCTCGACGAAATTGGCGAGTTGTCACTGGCGGTGCAGGCGAAGTTACTGCGAGCTTTACAAAATGGTGAGATCCAACGTTTAGGCAGCGACGAATGCCGCCGGGTGGATGTCCGCGTAATTGCCGCCACTAACCGCGATTTGGCGGCAGAAGTACAGGCTGGTAATTTCCGCGCCGATTTGTTTCACCGGTTGTCGGTGTATCCGCTTTATATTCCGCCGCTACGTTCGCGCCAGGGTGATATTGTGTTGCTGGCCGGGCATTATCTGGAATTGAACCGGGTGCGGCTTGGTGTGCGCGCCCTGCGGTTGTCGGTTGAAGCAGTGCAGGCGCTGGAGCAATACCCATGGCCTGGCAATGTGCGCGAACTGGAGCATTGCATCAGTCGGGCAGCACTCAAGGCCCTGTCGCGTGGGGCAAGCCGGCAGGATATCATCACGCTAACGCCGCAGTTGCTCGAACTCTGTCCTGCGACAGAATTAAGCGGCACAGGCACTGAAATGGCTGTGAAGTCGCCGGCGCTGCCGACAGGTGATTTAAAAACCGCTGTTGCTCAGCTACAGCGCCAGATGATCAGCGCCGCATTGCAGGCAAACTCTGCCAACTGGTCGCAGGCTGCCAGACAGCTGGCACTGGACCCGAGTAATCTGCATAAACTGGCCAGTAAACTGGGGCTAAAATCTGGTCGCAGTCAGCTCAATCTGAGCGATGCACCACAGGAAGATTAAGATGAAACAGCTGGATACACTTGCACAAACCCGTCGTTATAGCCGGCAGATCATGTTACCGGCGCTGGATTTGGCCGGGCAGGAAAAGTTACTCAATAGCAAAGTCTTAATCATCGGTATGGGTGGGCTTGGTTGTGCGGCTGCGCCTTATCTGTGTAGCGGTGGGGTCGGTGCACTGACGCTGGTTGATGGCGATACTGTGGACCTCACCAACTTACAGCGGCAAATTCTGTACACCGACGCCGATGTTGGGCAGTTAAAAGCCAAAGTGGCTGCGCAATGGTTGCAACGGCAAAATCCGGAGGTCCAGGTCCATGCGGTGTCGCAATTTGCCGATGTTGCCCTGTTGGCCGAGCTGGTGGCAACGCAGGACCTGGTCCTGGACTGCACTGACAATCTGCAGGTACGGCAGCAGATCAGCGACGCCTGTGTTAGGGCGAAAAAACCATTGCTGAGCGCTGCGGCGATCCGCTTTGAAGGCCAACTCTGCGCCTTTAAAAATGACGGTAGCGGGCCTTGTTATCGCTGTATGTCCCGCCTGTTTGGTGAGCAGCAGCTGAGCTGCCTGGACGCAGGCATTTTGGCACCTGTAGTCGGGCTTATCGGCGTGCAGCAGGCACTTTGGGCCATGTTGTGGCTGTCGGGCGCAGCCGATTTACCCTGGCATCAACTGCGATTGTTTGATGCTTTGCATAGCCAATGGCAAAGTTTTTCTCTGGTAAAACAACCAGATTGCAGCTGTGCCAGCGTGAAATAAACGGGGCTTTTCTAATGCAAATGGCTGGGGTGCTGCGACAGTAACTCACTCTGAATGTGTTGCAGCAGCTCGTAGGCCGCACTCAACGAGCAGTCCTGTTGCCGGGCTTTTTTATAGCCAAAGGACGTCACTTCAATATGCCAGGTCGGCACCACATCAATAGTTGCCAGCGTGTGTCGCACGCAATTCAGTAGACAGCCATCAAGCGCCAATACAGGCCGGCCGGACTGCGCAACTTTGACCAGCGATTTGACTCTGCCACCAATGCCGGTGATACAGGACATTTCGGCGATGCCTTGCCTGTCCAGCACTACAGCTAAATCATTGGTCAACTGCGCCACATTGGAGCAGCCGGAGCAAGCATAAACTAATGGTTTATTGTGGCGTGCCTCAGCGGTTTTTATCGACATGCTGCAACTCCGATTTGATGGACAGGACTTAGTCTGCAAGTTGTTTGGCAAACAGGACTTGATTTGAATCAAGCCAGTATTGCAGTTACTCATTCGGAGGTAGGGTGCTTGGACACCCACCTGAAAGGGAGCTTGGACACCCACTCGAATTACTTTTGCTTCGAATAGGGAGCTTGGACACCCACTCGAATTACTTTTGCTTCGAATGGATGGGTGTCCAATATTGAATTCTTCTGCTCCGAGTGGATGGGTGTCCACTGTTGCATTAGGTGGGTGTCCAAAACAAACCCTATTGAATGAGGTGGATGTTCAATATTGAATGAGATGGATGTCCAAAACGGCTCTACCGGCTGCAGCGGTGGTGATTGCCGCGCAGCCATTTGGATAAAGCACCCTCAGCCGGGGTGACCGTCGGCGCGGGGGCTGGTCAGAATTTGCCAGTAGTTCAGTAAAAACAAGCTAAAACCGAATACCCAACATAAGGCTGACAACAACACACCGGTCTGATACCAGCCGGCTGATAACAGCGGCAACAGTACCCGACAGAGCACCGCGGCAATCAGCGCTGCAAATCCAAGCGGCATCCAGCGGGGGGCTTTTAGCAGCCGGCCGGTGTGGCCAAGCGAGACTCGCGACATCATCGATAAAATCATCGCGCCCATAGCGCCCACTGTCAGCGTATGCACAGCGAGGCTTTGTGTCACCGCTAAACCGGCGTAACGCGCCGCGAACAGCGCAAGCCCGACCGGGATACACCAGTAGGCGATATGCAAAGACCATAACAGCGGCTCCTGCCAGGTGATCCAGATTTTCCAGCGCGCGGCTCTGACTGCCAGTAACAAGGCGGCAGCGCCACACAACACCGGCGCAATTTGCGGGGGCAACCACAGTTCTAAGCGTAAAAAGTGATAAAAAAACACCAGCCAGCAGGCGCCAAGCGCAGCCCGATCCAGCCAGATAATCGAAGGCACCCGGGCCGTGCGGGTGCCGTTAGCGGTAAACATCGGCAGCACGCGGCCACCGACAATCGCCATCACCATAGTGATCAGCAGCACAGCACTGACGGCGCCATGAGTTTGCAACTGCTCATAACCCGGCAATAAGCCAAGCCACATCAGCGCATTACAGATAGTCAGCACCAGCAGCAGCGGAATAAAAAACAAGTTGCGGTACTGGCGTGCCGCCAACAAAGGCCGGGCGAGCAGCACTGCCGCCAGTGGCAAAAAGGTTAAATCCAGCAACATCAGCAGCGGCCACGGCAACTGAATGGGGGCGGCATTGGCCAGTCGTGCCACTAACCAGCAGCCGACCAACAAAGCCAGTGGTTTGCCGTGTGGTGCGCGCAGACCAGTCCAGTTTTGCATTGCCGTCAGTAAAAAACCGGCCACCACAGCACTGCCAAAGCCAAACACCATTTCGTGGCTATGCCAGAACACCAGCGGCAGTGCCGGTTTAAGCTGCAACCAACCGGCCAGAATCGCGCCCCACCAGCCGATCGCGAGCGCAGCAAACAGCGCTGCACCCAAAAATAGCGGCCGAAACGCCAGGCGCAATAACACCGGAATTTTCTGTTCCTGGGCTAAATCGGTAATTTGCATAGGGTCCTCATTGATAACGGCGTTGTTCTACTTTTCTAAGAAATCGTCAGCTAAGAAATTATCAGCGCGGGCACGGGCCAGCGCGCGCTGAAACTGTTCACGCTGGTTGGCAAAAAACATCAGGATCATACAAAACGCCAACACGCCGTACAGCAGCATAAAACAGCCGCTGTAAATGCCAAGCAAATCCTGCGACAGACCAAACAGCACCGGCAGCGTAAAACCACCGGTGGCGGCAACTGCTGACACTATGCCGGAGGCGGCGCCAAATTGTTGCGGGTAATAACGATACAGCAGGCTGTACACGCTGGCGCGACCAAGACCTTGCGCGATGCCGACCACAAACAACAACGAGGTAAACAGCCAGACATTAATTTCAATATGCAGTGCGACTTTGCGGTCAATACCGCTGATCACCAAATCAGTGGGCGGATAACTCAGGAAAAACAAACAGCCGAGGCAAATCCAGAACACGCCCCAGTTGATGGTTCTGCTGCCAAAACGTTCCGCCAGATAACCGCCCAAACCACGCACCATACTGGAAGTGGCGACAAAAAACAGTGTAAAACTGAGCGCCTGACTCATCGGCAGCTGATAGGCGGTCATATAATAATGCGGCAACCACAGCAGCAGCGCCAGAAAACAGCCAAACACAAAATAATAATACAGCGAAAAACGCCAGATCCGGCTGTCACTCAGCAGCGGCAGCCAGGTGCCGGCGACTGGGGTTTCAGCTTGCTCCACAATGCCTTGTGGTGAAACAGGCGCCGGACAGCCCCAGCTGAAAACCAGCAACACCAGCATATTCAGCACGGCAAGAAAAATGCCGGCATCGAGCAACAAAGTGACCTGGTCCGCGACCAGACTGGCAGCCAGTAAAGACAGAGCCGCCCCGGCATTGCCAATACCGAAGACCCCAAGGGCAAAACCAGCCTGTGCCGGTGCAACCAGCGCGGTTAAATACCGGGTACCTAAAGTAAAACTGACGCCGGAGATACCCAACCACAGGCCACAACCGACATAACCGGCAAAAGTCTCGACATGACTGAGCAGCAATAACGGCGGCGTTTGTAGCAGTAACAACGCCTGCCACAAGCGTCGCGGACAATAGCGGTCTGCCAGAATGCCGGCCGGCAGACGCAGCAGTGCGCCGGTCAGCATCGGGCTGGCCAGCAGCAGCCCCAGCTCAGTGCCGCTTAATTGCCACTGTGCCTGCAGTAATAAGCCGGCGGCGGCATACCAGGTCCAGACTGCAAAGCACCAGCCAAAAGTCATAGTAGCCACCGATACCGGGCGCCAGGGCATTCTGCTCATCAATGTTTCCAGCTTGCCACGAAGAGTTGTCATGCTATCGCAACCGCTCTGAACGCGCTGTCCGAGTAAAGAGGTACTCCGCAATTGCCTGGGTGGCCGGCCTTATAAATTCCGCTATCTCTTTGGGGGTAACATTCGCTGAAACCACGGGGTTTTGCTGCAGATGCGCCACTACCCACTAGTGGGTATAGCTGTTTATATTCAATAAGTTATTCGCAAAAACCTTTGATGTCGGTCAAAGGAAATGTCCATTAGGCTACCTAAAGTGAAGCTGAATTGATAACGACTGGTTTCCCAGTGGAGGACATTATGGCGAGTAACGCCCAAGGGGGCGCCGGCAAGGTGGAATTACTGAACTTTGCTGACCCGAAGATTAAAACTTTACATTTCACCTGGTTTGCGTTTTTTCTGACTTTTGTAATGTGGTTTAACCACGCGCCGATTCTGGCCGATCTGAAGCAGGCGTTAAGCCTGACTGATGCGCAAATCAAAGCGCTGCTGATTTTAAACGTTGCTCTGACGATCCCGGCACGGATTGTGGTTGGTATTCTGGTCGACAAATTCGGCCCGCGTATTATGTACAGCGTGCTGCTGTTTTTATCGTCGATTTTTTGCCTGGGTTTTGCCTTTGCCACCAGCTTTGAAAGCCTGGCACTGTTCCGTTTTTTATTGGGTTTTGTCGGCGCCGGTTTTGTCATCGGCATCCGGTTGGTCAGCGAATGGTTTCCGTCGCATCAGGTCGGCACGGCAGAAGGCATTTATGGCGGCTGGGGCAATTTTGGTTCTGCCGCGGCAGCCATGACCTTACCCACCATTGCGCTGATGTTTGGCGGCGCTGACGGTTGGCGTTATGCGCTGGCGAGTGTTGGGCTGTTTAGCATGGGCTATGCGCTGGTGTTTTATCAGTTTGCGCGCAATACACCAAAAGGCTCGGTGTATTTTAAACCGAAAAAATCCGGCGCCATGGAAGTCACCAGCTGGGGCGATCTGTGGTTGTTAATCCTGATGAATATCCCGATGTATCTGGCGCTGGCGATGCTGGCGTGGAAGATGTCACCGGCCGGGGTCAGCCTGTTCAGCACCGCCTATATGGAAGCGATTTGGCTTGGGCTCATCGTGCTGTTTGTCGTGCAAACCCATCAGGTCTGGCGCGTCAATGCTGAGCATTTACGCCAAGGTGTACCAGAACACGAAAAATACCCGTTTAAACAAGTGGCGATTCTGGATATTGCCTATTTCACCACTTTTGGCTCTGAACTGGCCGTGGTGTCGATGCTGCCGCTATTCTTTCTGGAAACCTTCAGCAGCCTGACGCCGGTCACCGCTGGTTTATTGGCCTCGGGTTATGCCTTTATGAATCTGGTATCCAGACCACTGGGTGGCTGGTTTTCTGACAAATTTGGCCGGCGCAAAAGTATGGTGCTGTTAATCGGTGGTTTAGCGGCAGGTTATTTACTGATGGGCACCATCAACAGCAGCTGGCCTATTGCCGCGGCCGTGATTGTCTGTATGGCCTGTAGTTTCTTTGTGCAGGGCGGTGAAGGCGCGGTGTTTGCCATAGTGCCGCTGATTAAACGGCGGATGACCGGGCAAATCGCCGGCATGGCCGGGGCTTATGGCAATGTGGGGGCCGTGGTGTATCTGACGATTTTCAGCTACGTCGACTATGCGACTTTCTTTTATATGATTGGCGGGACAGCGCTGATTGGTCTGGTGTCGGTGCTGTTTCTGGCCGAGCCAAAAGGCCATCTGACTGAAGTGGATGAAGACGGCAACGTGCATCATATCCGGGTCAGCTGAGATGAACAGCACTGCAATGATCACAGCGATGAATATGGCGGCAGACAGCGTGCCGCCAGTCACTGCCGATCAGCAGTTGCAGGTACTGACCGCCGGCCTTTGTGTCGCTGGCGGGAAAGAACCCAATGAGGATGCGATTGGCCTGGCGCCGGTCTTGTTGCCGGCTATGTCGGCGCATCTTCAGCTACATAAAGGCATAGCGCTGGCGCTGGCCGACGGCGTCAGTTCCGCTGAAGCCGGCGCCAGTGCCAGTCAGTTTGCCTGTGCCAGTTTTATTGCCGACTACTACAAAACGCCGGACAGCTGGAGCACTGCACACAGTGTGTCGACAGTGCTGACGGCCATCAACAGCACCTTATACCAACGCTCACACCACTATCAGCAGGATGACCGTGGCCATTTATGCACTTTCACTGCACTGGTGCTGAAATCGGCGACGGCGCGCTGGTTTCATATTGGTGACAGCCGCTTATATCTGCTGCGTCAGGGCCAGTTGCGTCAGCTCAGTACCGATCACACCACAAGGTTATCGGAAAACCGCCAGTTTTTGGGGCGGGCGCTGGGCATGGATGAGCAGGTGCAGTGGCAACACGGTACAGTGCCATTGGAAGTTGATGATGTGTTTTTGCTGTGCTCTGACGGGCTCAGCGATTTTGTCACTGATGCGGATATCGCGGCACTGTTGTTGTCTGGCGTTGATTTACCGCAACAAACCGATGCACTGCTGCAGGCGGCAAAACACAGCGACGATAATATCAGCTTGATCCTCGCCAAAGTGACGCAGCTGCCGGTGCAGTCGCTGGATGATTACAACGAACGGCTGACCCGCTTGCCGCTGCTGCCGGCGCTCGACGCTGGCATGAAAGTCGATGGCTATCAGGTGGTGCGGCCGCTGTTTGCCAGTGCCCGCAGCCATTTGTATCTGGTGCGCGATTTGGCTGACGAGGCTGAATACGTACTAAAAACGCCGTCGCAGAATTTTGCCGACGATGCGGCTTATATCGAACGTTTTATCCGTGAGGAATGGGTTGGGCTTAAAATTGACCATCCCGGCGTGGTGCGGGTTTGCCAGCAACAGCGGCCACGGACTTTTTTGTATTATCTGATGGAACCCTTAGCCGGCGATTCGCTGGATTGTTATCTGGCAACCCAGCCGCAGCCGCTGCGGCCATCCACCGCTATTGCGCTGTTGCGGCAAATTGCCGATGCGCTGGGGGCTTTTCATCAGCTTGGCATTATTCATCAGGACTTAAAACCGGCCAATATTATGCGCCTGCCGGACGGCACGCTGAAAATCGTCGATTTTGGTTCGGCCTTTGTGCCGGGTCTTGCCGAGTTATATTCGCCGCTGACGCAGGAGCTGGCGCTTGGCACGGCCAGTTATTCCGATCCGCATTATCTGCATGGCCATAATTCCGGCGAGCAGGGCGATGTGTATGCACTTGCGACTATCGCTTATGAGCTGTTCACCGGCGCTTTGCCTTATGGCGACGCCGTGGAAGATTGCAGCTCGCTGGCGGATTATCAGAAGCTCAGATATCACAGTGCGCGTAGCCGCAACAGCCGGATCCCATTGTGGTTCGACCGCGCTTTGCAACGCGGAGTCAGCCTGGATTTAAGCCAGCGCTATTTGCATATCAGCCAGCTGATGCAGGATTTACAGCAGCCGAACCCGTTGTATTTACACGAAGAAGTGACCTTAGCGCAGAAAAACAACAAACTGCTGTTCTGGCAGCTGATGAGTGGCTTCTGGTTTGTCACTTTTCTGCTGCTGATTTGGCTGTTTAGTCTGCGCGGCTAAGCGGCTATTTGTTTAAACGGCTATTCGTTTAAGCGACCCGGCTCAGGCTTTGGGCCGGAACACCGGCATCACGGTGGGATCCGTTTCCAGATATGGCCCCTGCATCAAATCGATGCAATATGGAATGGCCGGAAATACCGCATCCAGACACTGGCGGATAGCGCTGGGTTTACCCGGCAAATTGACAATCAGGCTTTGCCCACGCAGGCCGGCGGTCTGGCGCGACAAAATCGCCGTCGGCACATATTTCAGCGATTCGGCACGCATCAGCTCACCAAAGCCCGGCATCATCCGGTCGCAAACTGCCTCTGTGGCTTCAGGCGTCACATCACGAATGGCCGGCCCGGTGCCACCGGTGGTGACCACCAGACAGCAGTGCTCAAGGTCGGTCAGTTCAATCAGCGTTTGTTCTATCAGCGCCTGCTCGTCCGGGATCAGCCGGTACACCGGCTGCCAGGGCGAAACCAGATAAGCGGCCAGCGTGTCCTGAATGGCCTGGCCGGAAATGTCGGCGTAAATCCCCTGTGAGGCGCGGTCACTGACCGTCAGAATACCAATGCGGATCGGAGCCTTTATCGTCATCTTGTTCTGCTCTTTGCTATGTAAAAATCGGTTTATTCAATACTTTGTGTCTGCTGGCAAAAACCGGCCAGCCGATGCCAGTAGCCATTGACTTCATCGGGCTGCAGCGGCGCTGCTTGTGCGCTGCTGAACTGTTGCAGCTTGCTGAAGAAGCCCTCCGGCTCGGGGCTTAAACGTACATAATGCACGAAACCCTGCATCGACGGCAGGTCGTTTTGCAAATTGCAGCGGGCGCCAGATTGGGTCTGGATGCCGTTCAGCACAAAAAGCGGCTGACCGTCCTGACTGGTACTGAGCCGGCCGGCCGGATATTTGATACAGCAAAGCTGACAATCATCTTTATGCCGGTTTTCTGAACGCGCGGTGAAACAGCGGCCCGACCAGGCGAGTGGCAGATGGCCATAGCCAAAGACTTCTATTTCCAGCTGCTGGCGGATGGGCGTGAGTCCGGGCTGCGCCAATAAAGTCAGCAGCCAGTCACGTGACATTTCGACCGGCACCACCCAGCGGCGCATCCCAAGCTGCCACAGTTTCAGCACACTTTGTTCGTTATACAGACTCAGCGCCGCGCCGCCGACAAAAGGCAGCTGCTGGCTGGCCAGATAGTGCGCGGTACCGACATCGTTGGCTTCGACCATAAACTGGCCTTGTTGCGTCAGTTGCTGTAGTGCACGCAAATCGGCCTGACTTTCCAGCAGCGTAAGGCCGGACAACACCACTTGTTTGCCGGCTTCGCGCAGCATCTGCGCGGTTTCAACATAATCAGCAAAGCTGAATTCACGTCGTTTACTGCAGACGGTTTCGCCGAGATAAACCAGCTGTGCCGGGCTTTGTGCAACCTGCTGATAAAACTCCCGGACCTGCGCTTTGGGCCAATAATACAAAATGGGTCCGATACTGGGCTGCGGGAAATCGGCTGGGGTTGTAATGCCGGCTGCATGGTTCACTGCAGAAACTCCTGATACAAATGCTATTTCCAGTGGCGGTGATAAGCGCCAAGCGTGGTCTGATTGCCTTCGGACAACCCGGCCAGCACTTGTTGCCAGCTGGCGTCGGTTTGAAACGCCATGGGGTCAGTTTTGACCCGGTCAATGGCGGCCCGCCAGACGCGGGTCAGCGCGCGCACATAAGCCGGACTGCGCTGGCGGCCTTCAATTTTCAGCGAAGCGATGCCTTCGCGATGCAGTAGCGGCAGCAGTTCCAGCGTGTTGAGGCTGGTGGGTTCTTCCAGCACGTGATAACGCTCGCCGTCAACGTCAAAGCGGCCTTTGCACAGCGTCGGATAACCGGCGGTTTCATCAGCGTTAAAACGGTCAATCAACACGTTATTGAGGCGTGATTCCAGCTGGCCGTCCTGTTCCTGCCAGCGCACAAAAGCGGCCGGTGAACAGGCGCCGGCGGTATTGGGCGACTCGCCAGTCAGGTACGAACTTAAATAACAGCGGCCTTCGGCCATGATGCACAGGCTGCCAAAGGCAAACACTTCCAGCTCAAGGTTGGTCTGGCGCGCTAAGGCCCGCACTTGTTGCAGCGTCAGCACCCGGGGCAGCACAGCGCGGCGGATGCCAAATTGCTGATAAAACTGCAGCGCCGCCAGATTGGTGGCACTGGCCTGCACCGACAAATGCAGCTCGGCCGCCGGATAACGCTGCCGGGCGTAATCCAGCAGTGCGATGTCGGCCAGAATGAGTACGTCGGCGCCGGCATCCACGGCAATATCAACGGTTTGCTGCCAGCGGTTCAGCTCACCGGGGTGGGCAAAAGTGTTGATGGCGACATGCAGTTTACGCCCGGCCTGGTGAGTGTAGTGCACCGCATCTTTGAGCTGCGCCGGCGTGAAATTAAGCCCGGCAAAATGACGTGCGTTGGTGTCATTGTTGATGCCGACGTATACCGCATCTGCGCCTTCAGCAATTGCTGCTTTGAGTGCCGGCATCGAACCGGCCGGGCACAGCAGTTCCAGTAACGGTTTGGTGCCGGCTTTTGCGCTTGATGTTGGTTCAGGCTGGCTGGCTATGGCTTGTGGACTATCCATGCAGGTTTACCTCTTTAGCCTAATGGGCGTGGGCCAGTGGATTTGGCACTATGGCGGCATTATAAAGACGGCAGCGCTGAGGTGGCGGATGCAAAACGGGTATCAGCTTTTTACGCCCAAAGGGGTATGGCAGCAGTTGTTAAATGTGGTTCCGACGCCGCAGAGCCCGCTTGGGCAATGGTGCTGGCGCCAGCGTCATCATGCGCAGCAATTGGTGCAGCTGGCGGAGCAAAAGTTGCCGGCTTGTCTGCGTCAGGCTTTGCTGCGCCAGTTGTTGCAACAGGTATTTGGCGCTGTGGCAGCGCGTGGCGAGCTGGATTTTTTACTCGGCCGCCGCCTTGGGGTAGAAGTGCCGGACCTGCAGATGCATTACGAGCTGGGCCTGGACAGCCAGCGCCGCTTCTGGCTGCTGCAGGCCGGCAGACCTGTCACGAACGCTACTGCACCTGATGCTGCGAAAAAGGGAGCTTTGGTGCAGGGGGCGATAGAAGCGGCAAGCACAGCTGAAGCCGTATTGTTTCGCGCCAACAGCACAGAGCTGTTGTTACTGCTGACCCAGCAAGCCGACCCGGATACATTATTTTTTCAGCGTCGCCTCAGTATCAGCGGTGACACTGAACTGGCGCTGCAACTGAAAAACTATCTGGATACGCTGGAGCCAGACAACCTGTTGCCTTCTGCAGTCATGTTATGGCTGCAGGAAATTGTAAAAACGAAGCAGGCGACGATGCAAAACTAGCTGGAGCCAGGCGTTTTCTGCAGCAGTGTATCGCGGCTCCGTGTTTGTTGTATTGAGTTGAGCTGGCAACAAAACAGCTATGATGTCTGGATAGTAGGTTTGGGCCAGAAGCGGATATTTGCAATAGGGAAAAGGCAATGTCTGCTAAGAGTTAATTGCAGCCATCGTACGGCGACGCTTCGCTTGCCGGTACCTACGATCTCAATTAGCGAGTAGGTACGAGCAAGCGATAGCGCCGTCGTACAGAACGTTTCACCAATGCCCACAACAGCAGCAAAGCGGTCATTTAGTTTTTCCGAAAATCAGGGATTTTTAGAGCTGCTTTTCGCTTAAAAGCCGCCAGCTCCAAACCCCAACAAAGCCTACACCGGCAGCCGCGGAGTGAGCGATCAAGAGTGAGCGCGGGAGGCGCGAACGGGCGAACGCAGTGGTGGCGGTGTTGGCTTTGCCGCGATAAAACTGCTTGTCGCTCAAAGTCGCCATTCTCAAAGGGTACTAACCTTGTGCACTGAAGGTGGTACTTTGCGCGATCCGCACCCGGCAGTTTCGCCCTGAGTCTGGATCTGGTTAGTGTGCCGGCAGCCGAACGCTCAGCTTAAACTGACCAATTCACCATGTTTATCAAAAGTCAGGAACTCGGCGATGATGCCGGACTGGATTTTATTCAGCATCAGCCGCAGTGGCTGAATGGCTTCGTCGCTATTGGGCGCGATGCCGGCGCGTCCGGCCATGCTGGCGACAAAAGCGATATCCCAGTCGACGCCGGTTTCCAGTGATTCGGCCACCAGCGTGGCAAAATCGGCCACTTCCTCTGGTAGTTTATCGACACAAAGCACCGGCTCCAAGGCGCCGCCCTGGCCAGCTAAATAATGCTGATGCTGGCTCTCGGTATAGCCGTTCGGCAGTTCTGCTTTGGCGAAAACCCATAAGAGACGCTGAGGCTCAGCCTGCGCATTGGCCAGCGCAATAAAGCTGGCGTAACTGTCGAGGCTTGGCTCAGCCTGGGCTGACGTTGGATGATGGTATGCACAGCTCATAATGGGCCTTTGGTGGTCAACAAGATGGAAGTTGGCGCAGCATAACAAAGCCGGCCCGATGAAACTGCTCCCCGAAAGGAGCAGTGTTTTACCTCTTAGGGGGTAGGGTGTGTGGCACCATGCCAGTGATAATGCCTGCGCTGATGCTCGGCGCGGCGCGCTTTGCTAAAGGCCGACACCCGTTTGAGATAACCGATAACGCGGGTGCCGTAATCGATGTCACTGCTGCCACAGGCGGAGCAGGCTGTCAGCGTGCGTTTATCGATGTGCTCACAACAATTGCACAGGGTGATGCGGACATTAACACAAAAGTAGTTACAACCGGTTTTGGCGGCGAGATCCAGCAAGGCCAGATTGCCGGCCGCCGGCAGTTTTTCTTCGAGGTTCAGATGCAGCGCCGAGCCGCCGTCGAGATATTCAAGTAAGGTGTGGCCATGCAGCACAAATTTATCCAGCAGGTTGCTGCTGTCATCCTCGACCAGATAAAAATACGAGTTGTAGCAGTCGCGATTGACCTGATAACCGTCGGCCTGATCCCATTTGGCATTCTTGACGCCGAGATTCTCCGCCGGCACAAATTCGGTATTAAACAGATAACCATAGTCTGCCCGCGCCTGGCGGTTAGCATCAAAAATGACCTTCAGCTGCGCGCGGACAAAATCCAGATAAGGCGCATTATTGCCAGGTGTCAGGCCAAGGAATTCGGCCGCCTCTGGCATGCCGTTAATGCCAATGGTCAGAAATTGCTTGTCCAGACTGATAAAGCCCGCGTCGTACACAGTCAGTAGTCCGGCCGCTTTATATTCTTCCATTAAGGCGCGGTAAGCGACCTGATAACGCTGGATTTTATTGACCGCCACCGCAAGGTCGCGCCCGTCTTGTACCAGCCGGTTCATATTTAAGGTGATGACATTAATAGAACCGGTGGCGACGCCGCCGGCGCCAAGTGAATAAGAAAAAGTGTTGTCACTGATTTCACTGCGCAGGCGACAGCAAGACGCCAGCGAATCGGCATTTTCCGACAAATAGACAAAAAAGCTGTTCGCCTCTGCCATCTCGGCCGCTAACTGGCTGGCAAAAGCACGGTCTTTACACTGCTGCTGTTCTGTCAGCATCGCGACTGTCACCACCGGAAAAGTCAGCACGGTTTTTTGCCGCTCCTGATTAAACCAACGCAGGAAAAACCACTGCAAAGCCTCGACACTGTGCCAGTCCGGTTTAGTGAAATCCGGGAAAACAAAATCGCCGAACATACTGGCGAAATAATGCCGGTCATACACCGAGATATTCCAGAACACACTCTGATAACCGCGCGCTGCCGCCGGCTGATTCAGTGCGTACACCACGTGCTGCAGGTGGTTTTCCACCTGATGGCGATGGGTGGTTAAATAATTATCGCCGTAGTCTTTGCGGGCAAAATAATCAAAATAGGTCAGAAACTCGACCGTCGCGACGGCGCCGGCAAACTGGCTGGAGACGGCAAACACAAAATTAACGAAGCAGCCGCAGAAGGATTCCAGATGTTTGGGGGCGAGTGATTCGCCGCCTAATTTGGTCAGGCCATCCAATAAAAACGGGTACATGGTCACCGACACACAATAAGGTTTCAGGCTGGTTTCGTCGTGCACGTAGATTTCGTGCGCCTCGATTTGGCGCTGATATTCGTCAGCCAGCGGCTGGCCAAACAAACTGGCAATTTTGCCGGCGACCAAAGCGCGGTTGACCTGAATAAAACAATCTTTCATCAGCTCGGCTTCGAGTGTGGCAATGTTTTTTTGTGTGACATTGGCGTTGGCATCAAGTTTGGAGCCATCAGCCGGGTTGGCGGCCGCCACATATTGTTCAATAAACGCCAGTTTGTTAGCCAGTTGTTCCGCTTGCAGAATTTGCATGATGGGTGTCCTTTTGATTGTCTGTTTTTAGCGTGGTTCTAATGATGGAGTTATGCCGGCGCGAGTGCCGGTTTCGCCGGATACGCCGGTGCCGGGTTTGGCCACAGCAACGGGTTCAGGCAAAGCTGGCGGCGCAGGTCATACAGCCGTTGATTGCTGCTGGGGCTGTTGATGCCACCCAGTTCCGCCTGCCAGGGCCCGGTTTTGACATAGTCGAGCAGCGGCAACAGCGCTGACGGGCAATACGGCAGGCCGGTGTACAAGGCGGTTTTAAGCTCAAGTTGCCGGCACAGCTGCAGCAATTGGCTAAGCACACCGGGCTGCCATTCACCGCCGAGCATCAACACACAACTGAGCAGACCGCGATATTTGCCGATGTCTTGCTTCAGACGTGCTGCAGTCAGTAACTCGCCTTGTTGCGCCGACCAGCTGTCTGCGCTGTGACAACCTTTACAGCCAATTGAACAGCCACTGATGAGATACGCCAGGCTGACTTCAGCGGGAATTTCCTGCAGCAGCACATTGCAGGCGGTGAACCTGAGTGCAGTAGTCGATGGCTGTGTGGCCTGCTTTAAAGTAGAAAACACCATATGTTGTGATCTGTGCGTTTTATTATCCAAGATATGGTGTTTAGCTTAGGTTTTATGCCGGGGCTGAATTTGATCCAGATCAAAGTCAACGGCGAAGCAAAGCCTGCTACCCCATCGGGAGTAGCTGCTGCGAACTGGTGCAAATAATCCCCAAAAAAGTGCAGGAAAGGCAGCGGTTGTTATGGTGTTTTTGATTCTTTTTATTTAAAAACAATAAGATATGAAGTTGGCTTAAATACTGCTTTAACAAAACAACCGGTTGCAACCGGTAAAACATTTAACACAGGCAGAGCCAGACTCTGCCCCGGCAAAGAAGCCCAGGTTGAGCCTGCAATTTCGCAGGCAAGACCCGGGCTTTTTTTTATGCCGATTTTTCAGCGACGGCGTTCAGACACGACAGGCAGGAGATTGCAGCATGCAACAGAGCACAGATCAGATCACAACAGCGCAGATCCTGGTGATTGGCAATGGGATGGTCGGACATCATTTTATCGAACAGTTGCGTACGCGTGATCGCAGCTGTGGCATCACTGTGCTGTGCGGTGAGCCGCAGCTGGCCTATGACCGCGTGTATTTGTCGTCCTATTTCAGTGGCACGCCGTTGGCCGAGCTGGCGTTATCCAGCGAGGAGTGGTACCGGGAGCAGCAGGTTGATTTGCAGCTGAACTGCTGGGTGGAGCGGATTGACTCGCAGCTACTGCAGGTGTTTTGTCGCGACGGCCGGGTGTTTAGTTATCAGCAACTGGTGCTGGCGACTGGCTCTTATCCATTTGTACCGCCTATTCCCGGCAACGACCAGCCGCATTGTCTGGTGTACCGCACTGTGCAGGATTTACAGGCGATTGAACAAAGCGCAGCACTGAGCAAAACCGGCGTGGTGATTGGCGGCGGTTTATTGGGCTTAGAAGCTGCAAACGCGCTGAAACAACTGGGCCTGGACACCCATGTCGTCGAGTTTGCGCCACAGCTGATGGCGGTGCAGCTAGACGGCGCCGGTGGTGCATTGTTGGCCGACAAGATCACCCGGCTTGGCGTGACGGTACACACCGGCAAAGCCACCCAGGCCATTGTGGCTGGCGGTCAGTGCCGTTATCAGCTGCAGTTTGCCGACGGTTCGGTGCTCGATACCGATCTGGTGCTGTTCTCCGCCGGGATCCGGCCTTATGACCAGCTGGCGCGCGCCGCAGGCCTGAGTGTCGGCGAGCGCGGCGGCGTGGTGATTAATGATTGGTGTCAGACGTCGGACCGCCACATCTATGCCATCGGTGAATGTGCGCTGTGGCAAGGCAAAATCTACGGTCTGGTGGCACCGGGTTATCAGATGGCGCGGGTAGTGGCCGACCAGCTGGCGCGCCGGTTAAGCCAGGACATCCACCCCAACACCGGCTTAACTTTTTTGGGCGCCGATATGAGCACCAAGCTGAAGTTGCTCGGTGTCGAAGTGGGTTCTATTGGCGACGCGCATGGCAAAACGCCGGGCGCGATGAGTTATCTGTTTACCGACCCCAAAGCCGGCCACTATAAAAAATTAGTGGTAAGCCCGGATGGTAAAAAGCTGTTAGGCGCAGTGCTGGTCGGCGACACCAGCCCTTATGACACTTTGCTGCAATATGCGCTGAATGACCTTGTGCTTCCGGCCAAACCGGAGCTGCTGATCCTGCCGCAGGCCGGCGATAGCGCGATGCCGGCACTGGTGCTGCCGGAGACGGCGACAGTCTGCTCCTGTCATAACGTTGCCAAAGGCGACATTATTCAGGCGATTGGCAACGGCGTGTGCGACCTTGCCGCCATCAAACAATGCACCAAAGCCGCCACCGGCTGCGGTGGCTGCAGCGCCTTATTAAAAACCGTGGTTGATGATGAACTCAAAGCCCGCGGTGTGGTGGTCAACAACCATCTGTGTGAACACTTTGCGTATTCGCGCCAGGAGCTACTGCATCTGATCCAGGTCGAAGGCTTTACCACTTTTTATCAGCTGCTGCAGGCACACGGTCAGGGGCATGGTTGTGAGATTTGTAAGCCGACAGTGGCATCTTTGCTGGCGTCGCTGCATAACGACTATGTGCTGAAAAAGCCGCATGTTGGTTTGCAGGATACCAACGACACTTTCCTCGCCAATATGCAAAAAGACGGCTCTTATTCGATAGTGCCGCGCATCGCCGGTGGTGAAATCACCGCTGACAAGCTGCTGGTGATTGGCCAAATCGCCAAAGATTTTGGCCTCTACTGCAAAATCACCGGCGGCCAGCGCATTGACTTGTTCGGCGCGCGTTTAGAACAGTTGCCGCAGATTTGGCGGTTGTTGGTCGACGCTGGTTTTGAAACCGGCCACGCCTATGGCAAATCGCTGCGTACTGTGAAGTCTTGTGTCGGCAGTACCTGGTGTCGGTATGGCGTGCAGGACAGTGTCGGCCAGGCTATCGCCATCGAAAACCGCTACAAAGGCCTGCGCGCGCCGCACAAAATTAAAATGGCGGTGTCAGGTTGCACGCGGGAATGCGCCGAAGCGCAAAGCAAAGACATCGGCATTATCGCCACCGAACGCGGCTGGAATTTGTATGTCTGTGGCAATGGCGGCATGCGGCCGCGCCATGCTGACTTATTTGCCACCGATTTAGACACAAAAACCCTGATCAGCTACATCGACCGCATCCTGATGTTTTACATCAAAACGGCCGACCGGCTGACCCGCACCTCGGTCTGGCTGGAAAAACTCGATGGCGGTCTGGCTTATCTGCAGGACGTGGTGATCAACGACAGTCTTGGCCTTGCTGCTGAGCTGGAAGCACAGATGGACAAACTGGCCGGTACTTATGCCTGTGAATGGAAAGCCACGCTGGACGACTCGCAGGCACTGAAGCGTTTTCGCCACTTCGTTAACAGCGACCAGGCCGACCCCAATATTCTGTTTGTGCAGGAGCGCGCGCAAATCCGCCCGGCCACCGAGCAGGAAAAACAACAACTTCAGTTACAGATCCCGGTGAAAAACCTGACAGAGGAGAGCATGGCATGAGTGTCCGTGAAATTTGCAGTCTGGATGATTTAGTCGAAAACAGTGGCGTTTGTGTACTGGTCGATGGCCAGCAGGTGGCGTTGTTCTGGTTACGCACACCGGGCACTACCGGCCCTGGCGAGCTGTTTGCCATCGGCAACTTTGACCCGCTCGGTGGCGCCAATGTGTTGTCGCGCGGCATTCTGGGGTCGGTCGGTGACCAGCTGGTGGTGGCTTCGCCTTTGTATAAACAGCACTTTTGTTTACGCAGTGGCCAGTGTCTGCAGCAGTCAGAAGTGCGGGTGCCGGTGTATCCGGTGTTGCTGGCGCAGCACAAAGTGCTGATTGGCAGCACGCCGCTGGCCACAGCCGCTGCGGCAGCCTGACCAGTTTACAAACTGAATATAAAAGCAAGACAAAAGACAAGGCAGACCAGCGCAACCAGAACTGGCGTCAGACCAGCAAAGCGGGAGAACAACATGAGTGTAGCGGGCTTTTTTCAGGCGGCAGGATTCAGCCTGCGCCAAATCGGCAGTTTGCTTGGCTTTAATACGATTGGCCTCAACGCCAGTGGTTTGGGCTCTGGCGGCCTGGCCGGCAATAACCAGCTGAACCTGGCACAGCCCGGTGGCGATACCGCCGCCGGAGTGTATTTAATCGGCGCCGGGCCGGGTGATGCGGAACTGCTGACACGTAAAGGCGAGCGGGTGCTGCGCGCTGCCGATGTGGTGTTGTACGACAATCTAGTGTCGGCCGGTGTGCTGGCGCTGTGCCGGCGTAGCTGTCAGCGCATTTATGTCGGTAAACGCGCGGGTCAGCATGCGATGGCACAAAGCCAGATTAATCAGCTGCTGGTGGAATATGGTCAGCACAGTGTCAGTGCCGGCAAAGTGGTGGTACGGCTCAAAGGCGGTGACCCGGCGATTTTTGGCCGGGTCAGTGAAGAGGCTGCGGCACTGACGCAGGCTGGTTTACCATTTGCCATAGTGCCTGGCATCACCAGCGCCTCGGCGGCCTGTGCTTATAGCGGTATCGCGCTGACGGCGCGTGGTCAGGCCGCATCGGTGCAGTTTTTAACCGCCCAGTTTGCCGATCCAGGCCGGCAACCGGATTTTACCCAGTATCAGTACCAGAGCGGCCAGAACCCGACGCTGGTGGTGTATATGGGGCTGAACCGGCTGAACGAGCTGTGTCTGGGGCTGATGAATGTCGGCTGGCCCGGCGCGATGCCGGTGGCGCTGCTTGACCAGCTCAGCAGTGATACACAGCAAGAACTGACCGGCAGTCTGGCCGATATTTGTGCGCGCTACGCCTGCCATCAGCAAGGACCGAACCCGCTGCTTGGGCCAACGCTGATAGTGATTGGCACTGTGGTCAGCAGCCCGATGGCGCTAAACCGCACTTTATTACGGCCGCTGCAGCAGGTCTGAGCCGGCCTTTTTTACCCCAAACTTTAATCAGTTTTTTACCAGCTTTTGCCAGTTTTTTGCCGGTGTGGTCACCGGTCTGGCTTTGCTTTGCCCGGAATTTGTCCAAGGAGAATGTCGATGAAATTATCCGTCCGCCCGTTTGTCGTTCTATTACCGCTGAAGCTGGGGCCCCTGAAATTGGCGCCGCTGATGTTGCTGCCACTACTGACAGCGCTGCCTGCCCATGCAGCAGCAATTGCCTCTCCAGCAACGCCGGCCGCGGCATCCCAGCCGCCTGCGCTTAAAGCCGGCCAGAATAACCTGAACTGGCTGTTTCGCTATCGTGCGGAATATGTTGATCAGGACGGCCTGCCCGAGCAGGCGCTGGCCAATACGCTGCTGACGCGGCTTAGCGCCCAGCAGGGCATCAGCGATGAATGGAGCGCCGGCGTCGAATTTGATTATGTCGCGGCGCTGGACAACAGCCGTTACAACAATAGTTTGAATGGCAAAAGCCAGTATCCGCTGATTGCCGACCCTACCGGCAGTGATCTAAATCAGGCTTATGTGCAGTATCAGCATGGCGGGCATCAGCTGAAAATCGGCCGGCAAAAACTGGCGCTTGGCAACGAACGTTTTGTCGGTGGCGTCAGCTGGCGGCAGAACGAACAGACCTTTGATGCGCTGCGTTATCAAACCGCGCTTGGCAGCGGTCTGACCCTCGATTACAGCTTCAGCAACAGAGTCAACCGGGTGTTTGGCAGCAAAAGCCCACAAGGCGACTGGCGCGGCAATATCCATTTACTGGACGTCAATTACGCGATTTCGACAGCGCAGCAGCTGAAATTTTATAGCTACAACATGGATTTTCGCGAGGCGCCCGCGCAGTCCAACCGCACCATTGGGCTGGATTATCAGCACAGTGGCAAAGCCGGGGCGCTGAACTGGCAGTGGGCTGGCGCGCTCGCCACACAGCAGGATAGCGGTGACAACCCGCGTGCGTACCGCGCTTCTTATCAGAATCTCGAAGCGCAGCTTAGTTATCAGGCTTATCTGTTTGGCGCCGGTTATGAAAAACTTGGCTCAGATAGCGGTGTAGGCTTTAGCACGCCTTTGGCGACGCTGCATAAATTTCAGGGGTATGCGGATAAGTTTTTAAATACGCCGGCCAATGGCGTCAAAGACTTGCAGCTCAAAGCTGGCTACATCAAGCCGGATTGGGACCTGCAGCTGCAATATCACTGGTTAACCGCGGCCACAGGTGGCGCGGATTATGGCAATGAACTTAATGTCAGCCTGCAGCTGAAGTTTGGCCCGCGTTATGCGGTGTTCATCAAAGCGGCGCAGTATGACGCCCGGCATTATCTGACCGACACCAGTAAATACTGGCTGCAGTGGCTGGCCAGGTACTGATAGATCAGTTTTGCCGGTGCTGCTTCTATACCAACAGCAACCAGAGGATCAGCAGTGTCTGCAGATAACACAGGCACTGCCAGAGCCGCAGCGGATAAGCGGCCTGCAAGGTTAGTTCGCGGCCGAGCTGCGGGTTCGGTTGGCGCAGGTCGTACAAAAATTCCGACAGATGCTGATAGCGTTTGGCCGGGTCGACCTGTAACGCCTTTTGCAGCGTCAAATCTAACCACTGCGGCCAGTCATTGTGCCGGCCAACAATCGGCTGGTAACTCAGACGCTGCTGCGCCGGCAGATTTTTACAGCGCGCGATGTCCGGGCCATAAGGCGACTGGCCGGTCAGCAGGTAATAACACAAGGCGGCCAGCGAATATAAATCGGACTGACAGCTGCCGGCCTGACCAGTGAAATATTCTGGCGCCGTAAATAACGCCGTGCCCGGAATATCACCCGCCACTTCCTGATCGCTTTGTAAACCGGCCAGTCGCGCCGCACCAAAATCGATGACACAAATCTGGCCTTGCGCATCGATCATCACATTCTGCGGCCGGATATCCTGATGCAGAATTTCAGCGCGATGCAGCGCCTGCAGCGCTTTACCGGTCTGTTCAATAATGCCAAGCACCTGCTGCAAGTCCGGTGTGGCCTGTTGCAGGCGCCACTGCGCCAGTGTCTGTCCTTTGACATAGGCAAACAGACTATAAATGGCGCTGCGCGGTGCCATTGCCAGCGCGCCGGAATCAGGTTGCGCCGCGCGCAGCACATAAGGGCTGTGCACTCGTCGGGCTATCCATTCTTCGCGCAGCAGTTTTTCCAGATACAGATCATCATTGGCCAGCGTCTGCGACGGCGCTTTTAACACCGCCGGCGTGCCATCCGGCAACGCCACCAGATACAGATGGCTGCGGTTGGTCTGGCTCAGCACCCGCTGCACTGTCATGCCGTCCAGCACACTGCCGTTCTGTAGCAGCGGGGGCAGCGGCAATCTGGCATCGAGGCTATTAGGTAAAAAGCCGCCGGGTAATTGGCTCTGCGCCGGCACGGCGAGCACCTGTACCAGTTGCACGGAAATATTATCATCGCTGCCATTGGCCAGCGCGATATTGGCCAGTTGCTGCGCCAGCTGGTCCAAATCAGCCGTAGTTGCGGCGCCTTCCAGCAAAGTGGCTAATTCTGGCTGGGAGATAAAATCAAACAGGCCATCACTTGCCAGCAGAAAACAATCGCCGGCGTAAAGGCTCAGCTGTTGTTGCTCCGGCACTATCTCCGGCCCAGCGCCAAGCGCCTGACTGAGCAGCTGCTGACCAGCCTGCCAGCTGCGCTGATCCCGGGTTAATTGCGACAACTGTGCGTTGCGGTACAGATAAATCCGGCAGTCGCCGAGGTGGATCCAGTGCGCCTGTTGCTGGCGCAGCACCAGCGCGGAGAAAGTACAGCAATAGCCTTTATCCGGATCCTGACCATAACTGCTGTGTTTATTTTGCTGATATAACCAGCGATGACAGGCTTTGAGTACCTGCAGTGCAGCATGAGGCACTGACCAGGCCGGGTTCGTAGCGAAGTAATCCAGAATAAAACTGCGTACGGCAGTCTCACTGGCCAGCTGGCTGACCTGACTGCTGCCGATGCCGTCGGCTATTGCAAACACTGCGCCTTTATCACGCAACAAGCCTGCAGAGGGCAGGCTGAAATCAGCAAAATCCTGATTGATGAACTGGCGGCCAGCCATACTGTGCTGGCCGGCCTTCAGCTGTAAACTCATATTCAGGCAGCCTTTTTATTGCCGCTGAAACTGTTGTTTTGCAATAACTCGCGTTTTGGTGCGGTTTTATAGTGGGTGCTGTATAAAGTCAGCCCGGTAAAGGCTAAACCGCCGACCAGATTACCCAGCGCCGTCGGAATTTCATTCCACAGCAAATAGTCCATCACGGAAAAATCGCCGCCCATCATCAGGGCAAAAGGAAACAGGAACATATTGACGACCGAGTGCTCAAACACCATGTAAAAGAACAACATAATCGGCATCCACATCGCGATCACTTTGCCGCTGACATTGGTGGAGATCATCGCGCCGACCACGCCCATCGACACCATCCAGTTACACAACATGCCACGCAAAAAGATCGTCAGCCAGCCACTGACGCCATGGGCGGCATAACCGACAGTGCGGGCTTCACCAACGCCGGCGAGTTTTTCGCCGACCGGGCCGGCTGGCGCATCAAAGCCCATGGTAAAGACAAAGGCCATCATAAAGGCGACCGTTAAAGCGCCGGCAAAATTGCCGCAAAACACCAGGCCCCAGTTGCGTAAAATGCCGGGGATTGTGACACCGGCTCTGCGGTCCAGCCAGGCCAGCGGCGTTAACACAAAGACGCCGGTTAATAAATCAAAGCCCATTAAATACAACATGATAAATCCGACCGGGAACAACATAGCGCCAGCCAGCGGCGAGCCGGTCTGCACACTGACAGTCACGGCAAATACCGCCGCCAGAGCCAGAATGGCGCCGGCCATAAAAGCGCGGATCAGCGTGTCGCGGGTCGACATAAAAATTTTCGCTTCGCCGGCGTCGACCATTTTGCTGACAAATTCAGCGGGGATGAGATATGCCATAAAATTTCCTCGTTTTGTTGCAAAAAAAAGCGCCCGCCCTCAAATGAGGAGCGGACGCCTGTGTCCGTTTTTTTATATTGTTTGTATTGTCTGCAGTTTGTGCGGTGCGACTGGTTTATCACACCAGATGCACACCACATGCATGTGCACACCACATGCGTTTGCAGCCAAATGGGTAAATGCATTTCAGATGCCAGCTTGAAATATTTATTAACTTATTCATTTATAAACAAAAAATAATGCAGCCAGCGGTTGGTCCCGGTACGGCTGCGCCAGTTCAGTGCAGTGATTGCACGGAACTGGCGCAAGCGCCAGCTCAGCAGGCGCGCCTGCTGCACCGAATAGCACGCTAAAGTTGTTTATTTTCAGTCAGATGCCGCACTTTGCTTCAGGTTGGAACAACCTTTGCCGCAGCAGGGGTCTGTGATGTTCAGACCGGACCGCTATGGATCCATTAGTCCTTCGTTTATTACTGTCGGCAAAACAACAGGATGTGGCGGCGCTGCGCCAGTTACACAGCCTGATTGAAGTGGTCACCCGCATTGGCGATCTGGTGCATCATCTGCAGCGCGAACGTGGCCTCAGTAACATGCTGATGTATACGCCGCAGCCGGCGCTAAGCAGCGCACTGCAACAGCAGCAGGGCGAGGTCAGCCGCCGGCTGGCGCAAACGGCCGCCTTGACTGCAGAGCTGCTGGCAGCCGGTGCTTTACAGGCGCCGCGTCTACAAAGCGCTTTGGCCTGTGCCTTACAACAAAGTCAGGTTTTGGCGCAAGTCCGGCTGGCGGTCGCCGGTTGTCAGGCAGAGCAGGCATGCAGCCAGGCACCTTGTGAACAGTATTCGCAGCTGATCCGGCATTGGCTTGACGTGGTGATCGAGGCGGCTGGCCTGTCAGTGTCGCCGGCCGTCAGTCAGCTGGTGCTGAGCCTCATCTACCTGTTGCAGGCGAAAGAATTTGCCGGTCAGGAGCGCGCCTGGGGCGTGGTGGCTTTTTCCGGCAAGGCCAATGGCATTGAACTGGCCGAGCGGTTGCAGGTGCTGGCGCAGTCGCAACAGGATGCGTTGCAGGCGCTGTGGCCAGGCCTCAGCACCGCGGTTTGCCAGGTGTATCAGCCACATTTTTGTCAGCAGGCCGACCCACAATATCTGCAGCTCAAAGACATGATGCTTGGCCTGTGCCGGCATCAGCAGGCGTCGCCGGCGCTGGCTGAACTGTGGTTTCAGTGTGCCAGCCGGCGTATTGATTTGCTGCACGCGCTGCTCGAGCCGCTGAAACAAGCGCTGGAGCAACAGCTGGCCGCGTCAAAACAAACTTATGCCAAAGAGCAGCAGCTGCTGAAGCAACAGGGCGCGCCAGTCCCAGAAGCTGCACCACTGCAAGCGGCGCAGAAGCTGGCCGGTATTTGGCCACTCAGTAGCGAACAAAACGGCCAGGCGTCGCTGCTGCAGTTGCTGCGCGAGCAATCGCAGCATATCGGCAACATCGAAACTGAACTGGAACAAGCGCGGGCCGCGGTGCAGGAGCTGAAAATGGTGCAACGCGCCAAACTGATGCTGATTGCACAGCATCAAATCAGCGAACAGCAGGCGCATCATCAGCTGCAAAAACTGGCGATGGACCGGCAGCAATCGCTGTTCGAAGTGGCGGCGCTTTTAATCGAAAAAGCGCAAATGCGGCAAAGCGAAATAAAAAAGAGCGCCAAATCAAGCTGAGATGGCGCTGCAAAAAACCGGCGTGGAGCGACCGGTACACAGAGAGCAAAACAGGGGATTAAGGCTGATAAGTTGCCATCAACCAGAATTTACGGGTGTCGGCCTGCAAAGTATCAGCCTGATAAAACGCCACTTTGCCAAGCAACTGCCACTGGCTACTCAGCTCATAAGCCAGGCTGGCGTCCAGTTCATTGCCATAATGCAGGCTTGCCACATCGCTGTGGAAACGATGCCAGGACAACGTTGCTTTGGCTTTTTGCACTGGAAAGGCCAGCTGCACCGCTTGTTCGCGCAATCCTTTGACCGGCGTGGTTAAAAACATATCGGCAAAACCGTTAAAGGCATGCAAAGTAGCAAAAGGCGTCTGAAAGGCATTTTGCCCGTCCGAGCCAAGCCGCTCCAGAATACCTTTGACTGTGACTTTACCCAGCGGATAACTGAGCTCAAATCTGTGGTAATTCAGCTCATAGTCGGCAAGGGCGGCATGAGCATCGTGCTGGCGGGCGAGGGCCGCCTGCCATTTAAACCCGCGCGCACCACCTTTGTAGTCAAGGCCAGTGGTGCCGGCGGAGCGGGCGCTTACCGTGTCAAAGTCGAGGTCATAAAAATAACCCTGTAGCACCTGGTCGGCCGCCATAGTCCACTGTGCCTGCGCCAGGTTAAAGCGGCCGTGTAAGTCGGCATTGGCGCCGTCCGGGCCAAACACCCGGTTGGCATTGTGCAGACTTGCCATATCGAGCTGCAGGGTCGGGCTGAACTGTTGGCTCAGGCGGATACCATCAAAAGTCTGTTCGTTTTGCCGCCAGCCGACACTGCCGATAAAACGCTGGTCGCCGAAATTCAGCCGCTGCCGGCCAATCGTAATCAGGCTGTTGCTGCCGGCTTTAAATAACAGTGCGGCCTGATTGAGGTCCAGACCATCCGGATCGGCAATAGTGGCGTAACGGCTCTGGCCATTAACGGTACTGTTGTAGGAGTCGCCGCCAAGCAGCGCAACATGGTCAGCTTCAATCAGTGCACTGAGACTTTGATTGGTTGCCAGCGTCCATTGGCCGCTATTGACCGTCAGCCGGCTGCGTAAGGTAGACGCCAGTGCGTCTGCTAAGGCGCCATCCGGCTGCACTTGTTCGAGGCGGTAGCGGAAGTTCCATTTGACGGTAGAATCTTGCCAGAACTGGGCAGCTTCAGTGGCCGCAGCGTGGCAGATAGTCAGTGGGGCAGTGGCCAAAGTGGCCAGCAATAACGCGCGTTTCATTTTGGTTTTCCTCATGCGGTTCGCTGCGCCTATTGTAGGGCGCAAGCGGCGCATTATGTGGAAAATACCAATAGAAACAGCCAGATAACCATTAATAGGTAACCCGTGTTTGCTGTGTTAAGCCTGCCTTTGGTGGGCCAGTGCCGCCATCAAATCCGATTGCGTCACCACTCCACAGAGTGTTTGGTCGGCGGCCACAATAGGCACATGATGTAAGCCATTGTTGGCCAGCAGTGGCACTAAAGTGGTGATCGGATCGGTTGGCGCTGCCACGACCAGCTGCGTGCTCATTTTATCGCTGACGTTGTGCTGGTCCTGTGGTATGCGCCATTTCCGCCGCAGGTGCAGCCACAAACTGCGTAAATGCTGACGGGTGCCGGTCAATTCCGGTAAGGCCAAATCTTTCAGAAAATCCGGCAGCGAAATCACGCCAACTAAACGCTCATCAGCGCCAACCACCGGCAACATACTGATTTTATGCTGGCGCAGCAGCAACCAGGCATCGCGCAGCGGCGTTTGTGGGCTGACTGTGACTAAATCCTTCGCCATAATATCGGCGCAGCTTAACGCCGAGTGCTGCCGGCTTTGGGCATGTTGTTGCGCCAGGCTAAAGAGTTGCACCAAATCAGCTTCACTGATATCCAGCACCGACTGAAACTTATCCATCGCCGCCTGTAAATCTTCATGCTGCAGCTGACTGCGGCTCAGCGGCGGCAGGTCGGTGGTGACCGGCGTGCCAGGGCCAGGCAGGCGTTGCGGACGCAGATACCGTTGCAACAACAGGCTGACGCCGAGCATCACCCCTAAATTCAGCCCAACCGGGAACAGCAGAAAATCAAGGCCGGGCGGGTTGCCCGTCGTGGTGGCTATCACCGGCACCAAAGCGGTGGCGCCGCCTGGCGGATGCATGGCTTCAAACAAATACATCACAAATAACACCAGTGCTATGGTGGCGGCGGCCATCAGCGGAAAACTGCTGAACAGATGGCTACAAGCAAGGCCTATCGCGGCTGGCAACAAGTGGCCCCATAAAAACACCGCCGGTTTGGCCAGCGGGCTGCCGGGCAAACCAAATAACAACACCGCCGAGGCGCCCATCGATGCTAACAGCAACACATGACCGCTGCCGGCCAGATACCACTGACTGATTTGTGAAACCAGTAACAAAGCGACAAAGGCCGCAGCCACCACTTTTAAGCGGTGGCGCAGCGTGATCGCTGACAGATGTTGTTCATTGGGCTGGTACAAACCGAGCAGCTGCAGGAAACGCTGCCGTAAAGACGCTGGGGCCATGGATATTGTCGCTGCTCGTGATTGCTGCTGCAGACAGTCGTTACCGATAGTTAGTGCCGACAGTTGCAGCAAAAAGAGCACCATTCTAACCAGCAGTGCTGCGATCGCCCAGCAATTTGCGCCAAACTGGTGCAATTTGCCGGGCTAAAAGCGGCCGGCGGGCTTTTTTGCACCAGTATGCGGCAATTTTACAACAGCAAGCCTCATTGCATCAGTGGCGAAGGGTTCACCTGAAAATCAAAACCGGCGATTTGCGCTTCGCTAATCAGCACTGAGATATATTGCGCCACCGCTTTGCGCCGGACTTTTTCGTTCAGGTAGTCGGCAATCCGTTGTGAAACCGCAGCATAGGGCAACTGCTGGCCTTCGACTCTATGCAGCACTTCAACCACATGCAGACCATAGCGGCTTTCCAGCGGATAAGGCAATAAACCCGGCTGTAAGCGAAATAACGGCCGCTCCAGCTCCGGCACTGTCTGGCCTTTGGAGATCTGGCCTAATAAACCGCCACTGTCTTTAGTTGAACAGGCGGAAAACTGACTGGCGAAGCCAGCAAAAGCGCTACCCGCCTGAATTTGTGTGATCAGCGTTTCAGCCTGTTGTTGTGCTTTGCTGCGTCCGGCCTGGTCATCTGGCGCGCAGGCCAGCAAAATATGCCGTACTTCCAATAACGGCGAGCTGACAAATTTTTGCGGATTTTGCTGATAATACAGCTCACAATCCGCCGCTTTGGCGCTGGGCACTGTGACCTCCAAATCGATCACTTGCTGCACCAACCTGTCTTGCGCAGCCTGACGCTGATCGGTGTTTGCCGTCTGCTGTAACGCGGCAACTGCTTTGGTTAAACCCAGTGCGTCGGCGCGTTGGCAGATTAACTTTTCAATAATCAGACTTTGCGCGGCAGCGACCATAGCTGCGCGTTTATCGGCCGCCGGGTGGTATTGCATCTCGGCAAAAATCTCGGCTTCGGAAATTGGCTGCTGATTGACTTCAATCATATTGAACTCCCAACAGGCCAGCGCTGCGCTGGCCTTTGTTCTGGTTACGGCTTCACTTTTTCGAGGATGGTTAGCGCACAAAACGCTGACGCACAATCTGATGCGGCCGGCGGATATATTGCAGCGGCACGCTCAGCATATGCACCAGACGGCTGAACGGGAACACCACAAACAGCGTCATGCCAAGCACAATGTGCGCTTTAAAAATCCAGTGCACACCCTGCATCGCCGCGACGGCTTCTGCGCTGTCAAAGGTCACAGTGTTTTGCGCCCAGGCCATTAACTTCAGCATTTCACTGCCGTCCATATGACCGGCGGAGACAAAAATCGAGGTTAAGCCCAGTAGCAGCTGCGCCAGTAATAACCACAGCAGCGCGATGTCCATCGGATTGCTGCTGGCGCGTACCCGTGGATTGGTCAGCCGGCGTTTCAGCAGGATCACTAAACCGTACAGGCAAATCAGGCCAAAAAAGCCACCGACACCCATTGCGATCATTTGTTTAAACGCTGCGCTGATGCCAAGCAGATGCCAGACTTCGGCCGGCGTCAGCAGCCCGACCGCGTGACCACCCAGAATGGCCAGAATGCCGATATGAAAGGGGATACTGCCGCGGCGGAGTTGTTTTTTCTCCAGCAGCTGGCTGGAACTGGTTTTCCAGCTGTATTGCTCGCGGTCGTAGCGCACCCAACTGCCAATCAACATCACCGCAAAGGCGATATAGGGGTAAATGCCAAAAGCCAGATGATCAAAGTAACTCGCATTTATGAAACTCATCATAAAACTCCTGAAGCTGCAGCGGCAGCGGGTGTCGCTTCATTAAAAAACTGCACCGGCACCATTTGGTCGCGGCGTTGGCTTTCACTTGGGCGGTATTGACTGCTGGGGCAGCTGGTTTCACCCCCGCCGGTGTTGCCAGCCGACATAAAGCTGACCATTTCCTCTTCCCAGACTTTATCCAGTGCTTTGGGCGTGTCGTCGCGCTGTTCGCTGCTGATTTGTTTGGCCAAATCAGCGAGATCAATCTCTGCCTCTGACAGCTCCAGCAGGCTATGCAGCAGGATTTGATAATCCGAATCGCGCTGCGCCAGACGTGCCGCCAGCAGGCCCAAAATCGGCGCCACTTCCTGCAGACCAAAACGCGCATTGTCAGCGCCCTGGGTGGATAAAAACTCTAAGTACAGCGGCAGATAATCCGGCAGTTCTTTTTGCGAGATATCCAACCCGGCCTCGCGATACTGCGCCTGCAGGTCGACCATCGCCTGACCGCGGTCGCGCGATTCGCCATGTAAATGTTCAAACAGCAGCAGGCTTAAGCTGCGGCCACGTTCAAACTGGCTGTCGTATTCGGCCTGCCAGTCCATTAAATCTTTGCCAAGCCGCTGGCTGATAAAGGCCAGCAGCGCCGTTTTGGCGGCGTCGGACAACGCCGCCGCCTGCACAATTTGCTCAAGCTCGGCCTGGCTGTCGTGTAACAGCGCAGTCGGGTAGTCGAGCAATAACGAAATCACCTGAAGTATTTGCATGTTGTTAATCCTTCAATTCCACCGGAATGACCTGACGCACGCCTTTGGCTTTGCTGCCAAACAGGTTGACGCCGTTATTGCCATCACCACAGCCGTTGCCAAAACTAAAGCCGCAAGAGCTTTTCAGGTCATAGGCATTTTCGGCATAAGCGCGATGGCTGGTTGGAATGACAAACCTGTCTTCGTAGTTGGCAAGCGCCATATACCGATACATTTCTTCCACCTGATGGGCGGTGAGGCCGACCTGCTGCAGTACCGCTAAGTCTTCGACGCCGTCGACTTGCTGCGCGCGTTTAAAGGCGCGCATCGCAATCATCCGTTCCAAAGCCCGCACCACGGGTTTTTCGTCGCCGGCGGTTAATAAATTCGCTAAGTATTTCAGTGGAATACGCAGCGATTTTAAGTCCGGGATCTCGCCATTCATGCCGACATGACCGGCCTGTACCGCGCTTTGAATGGGCGACAGCGGCGGCACATACCAGACCATCGGCAGCGTGCGGTACTCCGGGTGCAGCGGCAGGGCGATTTTCCAGTCCATGGCCATCATGTACACCGGGCTTTGCTGTGCGGCTTTAATCCAGTTATCGCTGATACCTTCGGCGCGGGCGGCGGCGATGACTTTCGGATCGTTTGGATTTAAGAAAATATCCAGCTGCGCCTGATACAGGTCCTGCTCATTGGCAACACTGGCCGCAGCGGCGATTTTGTCAGCGTCATAGAGCAACACACCTAAATAACGGATGCGGCCGACGCAGGTTTCTGAGCAGACAGTCGGCTGACCGGCTTCGATACGCGGGAAGCAGAAAGTACATTTTTCTGACTTACCGGTTTTCCAGTTGTAATAGATTTTTTTGTACGGGCAGGCCGATACACACATGCGCCAGCCGCGGCATTTGTCCTGATCAATCAGTACAATGCCGTCTTCTTCGCGTTTGTACACGGCGCCGCTTGGGCACGCTGCAACACAAGCCGGATTCAGACAGTGCTCACACAGCCGTGGCAAATACATCATGAACGTTTTTTCAAACTGGCCATAAATGTCTTTTTGCACCACGTCGTTGAAGTTCTGGTCTTTTTTACGTTTTTCGAATTCAGTGCCGAGAATTTCTTCCCAGTTTGGTCCCCATTCGATTTTTTCCATGCGCTGACCGCTAATCAGTGAACGCGGCCGCGCCACCGGCTGGTGCTGGCTGTCTTTGGCGGTGTGCAGATGCTGATAATCAAAATCAAAGGGTTCGTAATAGTCGTCAATTTCCGGTAAATCCGGGTTGGCGAAAATATTCGCCAGCACCCGGCGTTTGCCGCCAATTTTGAGTTCCAGCTCGCCGCTTTGGTTTTTGGTCCAGCCGCCGTGCCATTTTTGCTGGTTTTCCCATTCTTTCGGAAAACCGATGCCGGGTTTGGTTTCAACGTTGTTAAACCAGGCATATTCGACGCCTTCGCGCGAGGTCCAGACGTTTTTACAAGTGATAGAGCAGGTGTGGCAACCGATACATTTGTCGAGGTTTAACACCATGCCAATTTGGGCTCTGACTTTCATAAATTGCTACTCCAAGCTTATTTGGTGTCTAACCAGTCGACGTTGCTCATCTTGCGCACGATGACGAATTCGTCGCGGTTACAGCCGACGGTGCCGTAATAGTTAAAGCCGTAGGCCTGCTGGGCATAACCGCCGATCATGTGCGTTGGTTTCATCACAGCGCGGGTCACCGAGTTGTGAATTCCGCCGCGGGTGCCGGTGGTTTCAGCGCCCGGCACGTTCACGATGCGTTCCTGAGCGTGGTACATCATGCTCATGCCTTCCGGCACGCGTTGCGACACCACGGCACGGGCAGCAATAGCGCCGTTGACGTTAAAAATTTCAATCCAGTCGTTGTCTTCGATGCCGGCCGCTTTGGCGTCCAGCTCACTGAGCCAGACAATAGGGCCGCCGCGCGACAAGGTCAGCATCAGCAGGTTGTCAGAATAGGTACTGTGGATACCCCATTTTTGGTGTGGCGTGATCCAGTTCAGGACGATTTCTTTGTTGCCATTGGGTTTTTTATGCAGCACCGGCGCCACGGTTTTTAAGTTGATCGGTGGCTTGTAGGCACATTGCTGCTCACCAAAATCGCGCATCCATTCGTGATCCTGATAAAACTGCTGGCGGCCGGTGATGGTGCGCCACGGAATCAGCTCGTGCACGTTGGTGTAGCCGGCGTTGTAGGACACATGCTCGTCTTCCAGACCTGACCAGGTGGGCGAGGAGATGATCTTGCGCGGCTGCGCGACGATATCGCGCCAGCGGATTTTCTCGTCTTCTTTATTGAGCGCGAGATGGCGGTGATCACGGCCGGTAATTTTCGATAAAGCCGCCCAGGCTTTGACGGCAACCTGACCATTGGTTTCCGGCGCCAGACTTAAAATCACTTCGCAGGCGTCAATGGCACTGTCAATCCGCGCCAGGCCTTTGTTGACACCTTCAGCGGTATGAGTGCGGTTCAGCTCTTTGAGGAAATGCACCTCGTTTTTGGTATCCCAGCTGATGCCTTTACCGCCGTTGCCGGCTTTTTCCAGCAATGGCCCCAATGAGGTAAAACGCTGATAAGTATTGGGATAATCACGTTCAACCACATTCAGGTGCGGCATAGTTAAACCCGGAATGGCGTCACATTCACCTTTCCACCAGGCTTTGACGCCATAAGGCTGGGCCAGTTCGGCCGGGGTGTCGTGGTGCATCGGTGTGGTGACCAAATCGGTTTCAACGCCTAAATGGCCAGGGCAGAGGCGGGAGAATTCTTTGGCGATGCCTTTAAAAATTTCCCAGTCGCTGCGTGCTTCCCAAACCGGGTCGATGGCGGCGGATAACGGATGAATAAACGGATGCATGTCCGAAGTATTCATATCGTCTTTTTCATACCAGGTGGCGGTTGGCAATACGATGTCGGAATAGAGACAAGTGGTCGACATACGGAAATCTAACGTCACCCACAAATCGACTTTGCCTTCAGCGGCGTTGTCAGTCCACTCAACGTCTTCAGGTTTTTTGCCGCCAAATCCGCCTAAGTCTTTCCCAAGCAAACCATGTTTGGTGCCGAGTAAATGCCGCAGCATATATTCATGGCCTTTACCGCTCGAACCCAGCAGGTTGGAGCGCCAGATAAACATATTACGCGGGAAGTTTTGAGGATTTTCCGGCTCCTGACAGGCGAATTTCAGGCTGCCGTTTTTCAGCTCGTTCACCACATAGTCTTTGACATCGAGGCCTGCCGCTTTGGCTTTGCTGGTCAAATGCAGTGGGTTGGTGCCAAGTTGCGGCGCGGACGGTAACCAGCCCATGCGTTCGGCGCGACTGTTAAAGTCGATGATAGAACCGGTCCATTTTTCTTTGTTAGCCAGCGGCGATACGACTTCGGCCATTTCGAGTTTTTCATACCGCCATTGGCTGGCATGGTTATAGAAAAACGAAGTGCCGTTCATATGGCGTGGTGGTTTTTGCCAGTCAAGCGCAAAGGCCAGCGGGGCCCAGCCGGTTTGCGGCCGCAGTTTTTCCTGGCCGACATAATGCGCCCAGCCGCCGCCGCTTTGACCGATACAGCCGCACATCATCAGCATATTGATGAGGCCACGGTAGTTCATGTCCATGTGATACCAGTGGTTCAGTGCTGCCCCGACTATGACCATAGAGCGGCCACGGGTTTTGTCGGCGTTGCGGGCAAACTCACGGGCAACGCGAATAAGCGCTTCTGGCTCCACGCCGGTAATGGCTTGTTGCCAGGCCGGGGTATAAGGCACGTTGTCGGCATAAGACTGCGCACGATTCGGGTCGGTGAGACCAAAAGCGGCGCCGTTATCGACGCCATAATGCGCCAGCGTCAGGTCATAGACAGTGGCGACTAAGGCTTCAGTGCCATCTTTGAGCTGAACTTTACGCACCGGAATACGGCGGATTTGCACTTCGTCATGTTCAGTGTGCTGGAAGTATTTGTACTCGTGCGGCGCGCCGCCAAAATACGGGAAGGCGACTTCAGCGATGCTGTCATGCGCGTCAATTAAAGACAGTTTCAGCTCGATATCGCCGTCTTTGTCTTTTTGCTCCAGATTCCATTTACCCACCTGATTGGTGTTCTGGCCCCAGCGATAACCGATAGCACCGTTCGGGCTGGTCAGGCTGCCATCTTGTTTCACGCCGATGGTTTTCCAGTCCGGGTTATTGGCTTCGCCGAGGTTGTCGACCAGATCAGCGGCGCGCAGGAAGCGGCCTTGGGTCAGCTTGCCGTCGTGTTCTTCCAGCAGGACTAACATCGGCATATCGGTGTAACGCCGCACATAGTCAGTGAAATAGCTGCTTGGGCTGTCGACGTGGAATTCTTTTAAGATGACATGGCCAAAGGCCATCGCGAGCGCAGCATCTGTGCCTTGTTTTGGCGCAAGCCAGGTGTCACCAAATTTGGAGGCTTCGGAATAATCCGAGGTGATGACACAGGTTTTAGTGCCTTTATAACGTACTTCGGATAAAAAATGCGCGTCTGGTGTGCGCGTTTGTGGCACGTTCGAGCCCCAGACAATGATGTAGTTCGAGTTGTACCAGTCGGCCGATTCCGGTACGTCAGTCTGTTCGCCCCAGACTTGCGGCGACGACGGTGGTAAATCGCAGTACCAGTCATAAAAACTTAAGCAGTTGCCGCCAATTAATGACAAATAACGCGCGCCGGCAGCGTAAGACACCATCGACATCGCCGGAATTGGCGAGAAGCCGGTGACGCGGTCCGGGCCATATTGTTTGGTGGTGTAGATATTGGCGGCGGCGATGAGTTCATTGACTTCATCCCAGCTGGCGCGGATAAAACCGCCTAAACCACGGCGTTCTTTGTAGCTTTTGGCTTTGACCGGGTCGGAGACAATCGACTGCCAGGCTAACACCGGGTCCTGATGCAGCGCTTTGGCTTCGCGCCACAGTTTCATCAGATGCTGGCGCACTTTCGGGTATTTTAGCCGGTTGGCGCTGTAGATATACCATGAATAACTGGCGCCGCGAGGGCAGCCGCGGGGTTCATGGTTTGGTAAATCTGGTCTGGTGCGCGGATAGTCGGTTTGCTGGGTTTCCCAGGTGACCAGACCGTCTTTGACATAAATTTTCCAGCTACAGGACCCTGTGCAGTTGACGCCGTGGGTGGAACGGACAATCTTGTCATGTTGCCAGCGCTGCCGGTAACCCTGTTCCCAGGTTCTGTCCTGATTGGTGGTGATGCCATGCCCTTCGGCGAAGGGCGTGCTGCGCGTTTTAAAAAAACGCAGTTTGTCGAGCAAGTGACTCATTATATTACTCCTGCTTGCCAATCCGGTGCGGTGTGAGGCACCAGACTGCGATGCTGAACTTGCCAGTAGTCTGGATTGCGCATGGCGAATCATGATTGATTTGGCGCCAGCAATCCACGGAGCAAGAACGGGTACAACAGCCGGCATCTACCTCTTTGTGGGTAGTAGGGTTGTTCGTTATCTTTATGATTTATATTGATATTGTTTGTGTCTGTTACCGGCAGGCCCTATAGCTCATTGAGAGGCGGCGCAAAAGGAGTAGCTCCTGAAACTGCCGGTGGAAACAGGTATGATGGGGCAACAGCAGCAGGAGCCGGCATGTCGAAATCAAAACCACTGTTAACGCATCAGGCGTCTATTGTCAGCCGTATTGGTATTGCACTTGGCATCATCGTCACGCTGGCGCTTGGCACTATGATTATTTCGTATTGGCTGTCGGAGCGCGCCGACAGCGATGCCTTAGCGATTAATGTCGCCGGCTCTCTCAGGATGCAGACCTATAAAGTGGTGCTGCTCAGTGAGCAGCCAGGTTCAGGCGACTTTGCCGCTGCGCAGGAAAAATTAACCCAAAGCTGGCAGCACCCGGTGTTCAGTCATATGAAAACCGCCGATCCGGAGCTTAATCTGCAATTTGTGAAAGCCCGGCAAAACTGGCTGCAGCTGGCACAGAATTTACCTTTGCTGACACCCACAGAGCGGTTTGCCCAGGCGCAGCGTCAGGTCAACGACATCGAAGTGCTGGTCAGCACTATTCAGCGCGACGCCGAGCGCAAGGTGCGATTGCTGCGCATCGTGCAGATTTTTGCGCTGTTTACCACAGTGTTTCTGGCCGCAGTGGTGCTGCACTGGCTGCGCAACCGGGTCGAGCAGCCGCTCAGTGAATTAACCCGCGCCGCGCATCGCATCGGTCAGGGCGATTTCACCTGCCGGGTGGAACCGCAGGAACAGGACGAACTCGGCGTGTTAGCACAGACGCTGAATAAAATGTCTGATGCCATCGCCTCGATGTACGGCACTTTACAAAAACGTGTGGATGCCCAGACCCATGCGCTGCAAATCTCCAATACCAAACTGCAATTTTTATACGACATGGTGCGCGACTTAACGGTGGAAACTGTCGACCGTACCCGGCTCGACACCATAGTGCAGCAATTACAACAGGTGGTGGCGGTGCAGGATATCGAGCTGTGTTTGTTGACCGAGCAGGGCAGCCGGCCTTATTTGCAAATTTTGCCGGACGCCAGTCATCAGGAATGCGGCAGAGACAGCTGTGGTGACTGCACCAGCGCCAGCGAAACCGGTCAGCTGGATAACAGCGGCTGGGTTTACCGTTTTCAGGTGCAGCGGGAAAGCCAGCATCACGGCGTACTGGTGGTGCGCACCCATGCCACTGACAAACTCAATGACTGGCAGCTGCAGCTGTTTCGCAGTGTCGCCGGGCATATCGCGATTGCGCTCAGCCTGAAGCAAGAGCAGGACCAAAGCCGGCGGCTGGTGCTGATGCAGGAACGCACGGTGATTGCCCGCGAGTTACACGACTCGCTGGCGCAGGCACTGTCTTACTTAAAAATTCAGGTCACCCGGCTTAATAAGGCGATAGAACTGAATAAACCTGAGTTATTGCAGGACATTACGGCTGAACTGAAACAGGGGCTGGACAATGCCTACCGCCAGCTGCGCGAACTCTTGACCACTTTCCGGCTGAAAGTCGACGGCGGTGGTATTGAAGTGGCGTTGCAGCAGGCGGTGGTGGTGCTGGCCGAGCAGTCGGGTATGCGCTTTCGGCTCGATTATCAGCTGGCGAATATTCCGTTGTCGCCACAGGAAGAGATCCACCTGCTGCAAATCGTGCGCGAAGCCAGTCAGAACGCCGTGCATCACAGCAGAGGCTCTGAAGTGCTGGTGCGGCTGACGCAGCTTGACGACAAATGGGTTGAGCTGTGCGTCGAGGACAATGGCGTCGGCATTGCGGATAAAGCCGAAAAGCTTAATCACTATGGCCTCGCCATCATGCAGGAGCGCAGCCGGCAGCTGCAGGGCGAGCTGAGGGTCGAGCGGCGTGATGTCGGCGGCACCGGTGTGTATTTCCGCTTTTATCCGGAATATCTGGCGCAAAAAGTACCTGCTTAACCCTGCCGCACTACCTCTTTTGCCGGATAGTGCTTGTGGCGGTTTTCACTGATGATCCTGTTGCCGCCATATACAGAGACTGTGGCGGGCCAGACAGGAGCAAAGCCAGATGAAACCAGATCGGGCCACGGCAATGCGGCAAATCATCGCGCAGGTCAAAACCGAGTTTCCGCTGTATGAACCGGCCACTTTTATCTGTGGCGCCAATACAGATTGTGCCGGTTGTCCGAAAAAGCTGCTGGAGATGGTCGACGGCGAGATCAGCTATTGGGAGAGTGCGCTGAAACGCGGCGTGCTGCCAAAGTTTGATGAGATCCGCCGCTTCGGCAAAATGTGTCTCGGTGTACGCCGCGCACTGGCGCGCAATGGCCTGTTACGCCCGGCGGCTGATCAGCAAAGTGGCGTGCGGCAGCCCGGCTAAGCGACAGACTGCATGGGGTCCACACCGTTACCGCATATCTAACGCACACCTGACGGGCAGATATTGTAAGGCGCAGCTGATTCATCAATTTGATTTGATGGTCTTCTCGTTTTGATGTATCGTCAAAAGGTGCAAACCGGAGATAAATCATGGCCGTGACCTATCAGACCAAACCTTGCCAAACCTTGCCCGTCAAAACTGTCTCTGACGCCTGTGCAGTTTCTGCCACAGTCTTTGCAAATAAACGCAGCTATTTACAACTGGTCCGCGACGGCGTGTCCGGCGACAAAGTAAAAACCCTGCTGCAGTGGTTACCCGAATTAAAACCGGTATTAGTGGTGGCCTTGTCCATCAGCGCTGCCAATATCAGCCGGCTGTATAAAGGCACTTTACCCAGCCATCAGGCCGAGCCGGTGCTGGATATGCTGCAACTGATTTGCCGCGCCGAAAATCTGTTTGGCCCCGACATGGCGCGCCAATGGCTGAACAGCCCGATGCCGGCCCTATCCGGCGACAAACCCATCGCATTATTCGACAGTTTTGTTGGTCGGAATATGGTGGCAGATGTACTGCAAGCCATTGAATTTGGTGAATTCAGCTGATGCAGCTGTATCGCATCTGCCCGGAAGCTTTCCTGGAGAATTTCAGCGGCGAAGGCGCCAGTTTTAAAAGCGGCGGCCGCTGGAATCAACCGGGCCAGCGTGTGTTGTATTTTGCCAGTTCTGCCGCAGTAGCGATGCTGGAAGTCGCCAACTATCTGCCATCCCCGCGTTTTATCCCTAAAAGCTACCGGCTCGGCCAATACCAGCTGCCGGACGCGTTGATTGAACCTTTCAGCGGTATTTTGCCCGCCGACTGGGACATCTTCCCTTATCCCGCCTGCACCCAACAACTCGGCAGCGACTGGCTGCACAGCCAGCGAAAAGTCGCACTGGAACTGCCCAGTGTCACAGTCCCGCCCGGCCTTGGCAGCATCCTGCTATTCAACGCCAGCCACCCGGAAGCCAGCCAACTGCGCCTCGAACAAGTGTTTCACGATATCTACAACCCACGGTTATTTGCCGGCATGGGGATGTGATTCTGCGGGAATTGCTGCGGTCAAAATACGGTCTACGCAGTTTTCTGGCGCAAGCTCTTTAGTAGACAAATGTAAATAAAAAGTAATTTTTCAGAAAGGTGCACCATTCCTGCTTTCAGCTTTTCACAAAACTTTGTCTGACGGCAAAGGGTTGAGATCTGTATCTTTTTTAGGTAGTGTTAACGGATGTTAAAAAATTTCAAATGCACGACGCAGGCGTAAAAGCAGGCGTTTTGCCGTTGAGTAATATGTTATGTGTGGTCTACATGAATTACCCAAGCAAAAATGATGTAAAAAAAGTCAGAATCTTATTCCGAGTGTTGTCAGCATTTCTCTTATTGTGCGGTCTTCTGGCTGGTGTCAACGTAATGCTTGCTGTAGTAATGGATCCGCTTGAGCCAGCCATTTTATCCAATGTCGCGGTCGTGGGGATTATGTTGCATGTATCAGGAAGCGTTGCATGTACAGGGTATGCTCCAAGGTATTTGTTGTTTGCCCATGGTTCAAAGTACAACACATAACACGGCGCGGCACTTTGCGACCTGCCGCCGCTGCGACGCTCGCCAAGGTTTGCGCGCGTACGCTAAACGTTTGGGCATTTCGGAGCTTCAATGGAAGATTTGAAGCAAATATTAATCGGGTTGGAGGAGCGTCTTTTCCAGCCTGATGTTCGAAGTTCTTCAAGTGAGCTCGCTCAGCTAATCTCTGATGATTTTATTGAAATTGGTGCTTCAGGTTTGCGATTTGGCAAGGCAAATGTATTGGAGCGTTTACCAACTGAGATTGCACCTGAAATAACTGCAACTAATTATGAGTTACGAATGTTTAGCCTGGACTGTGCTCAGTTGTTATACAAAGCGAAGATGTCAAAAATTGATCATCCATCGCCATTTTATTCGCATAGGTGTTCAATCTGGCGTCGGAGTGCGAGCGGTCAGTGGCAAATGATTTACCATCAAGGGACAACATGCGCTCCGTTCTAGTTTTATTCCCTTAACAATCGCCACCAAAACGCTACTACGTGGCTCGAGTCGCAACAAGTTGCTCGCGTTTGTAGCGGGCGTTATATGCCGGAGTCAGGCATCACCTATTGAGGTCAGAATGAGAATAATTTGTCTAGTTTTATCTGTCTGGATCGCTCCCATCGTAAGCGCTGAAGCGCATAAAAGTGACCAGTTGGTAAATCTTATTCAAGAAAAAATAACCAATAATTATGTGATGGGAGATAAAGTTCCTGACATCATTAATTCTCTATCCAGTGTACAGATCAAAGCTGAGTTCAGTGGCTCTGATGATCCAGCTAAAATTGCTGAAATATTGAGCTCAGCTCTACAGCGACATGATAAACACTTTGCTGTGAGGTGGAGTGATCCTGCTTCTAAAACTGAAAAGGTTGTTTACGAAGGGTGGTTCTCACAACTTGATAGAAAAAACTCGGGTTTTCAACGAGTTGAAATTTTGGATGGAAATGTTGGTTACATTGATTTTTGGGGTTTTGATAACGTTAACGATAAATCAAAATCCAGAGCTCAATCAGCTATGCAGTTTGTTTCAGAAACAGATGCGCTGATCTTTGATCTAAGAAATAACGGTGGCGGCAGTGCTGATATGGTTCGCCTGATTAGTAGTTTTTTACTGAAAGGTCGCGTACACCTCAATTCTATTTACTGGAAAGAAAGTGATTCTACTACGGAATTCTGGACGTATTCAGACATAGAAAATAGTTCCCAATCTAAAGTTCCTGTTTATATTTTGACCAGCAAAGATACATTCTCTGCAGCGGAAGAATTTGCATATAATTTAAAAGCACTTAAACGCGCAACTATCATTGGGGAGACAACCAAAGGTGGTGCAAATCCGTGGAAGTTTTTTGAGCTCATTGATAACTATCAGATAGCGATACCAATAGCAAAAGCCGTTAATCCTATAACCAATACAAATTGGGAAGGTACTGGCGTTCAACCCGATATTTTAGCTAGCAAAGATTCCGCTTTCAGTGTTGCATATAAATTAGCATTAGAAAATCTACAGAGTTCGGAAGTTCCTCCAGAGCAGTTGAAAGAAATTAAGAAGGCCCTTCAGAGCTTGAAATGAAGTTAGTACCGGGGTTCGCATATACAATGTGCTGCATGCTGACGTCCAGCCTTGTGCGCTTTATGCGCGGTCGCTTTGCTTCAATTTAAAGCGCCCAGAGTTAGTCGCGGCTTAGTGCGGCGTTATCAGTAAAACAGAGATCAAATGACCAGACACGAAAAATTAAATTATGTTGAGTTCCCGGCAGCTGACCTGCAGTCGACAAAATCATTCTTTGCAAAGGCTTTTGGCTGGTCGTTTACCGACTACGGTCCTGAATACACAGCATTTTCCGGGCAGGGACTGGACGGGGGATTCTTTCAGGCCGATTTGAATGCAAGGACAGCCAATGGTTCGGCGTTATTGGTTTTCTATAGCGATAACCTCGAGAGCACACTTTTAAAAGTGACCGACGCCGGGGGCACAGTGATCAAACCGATATTCAGCTTCCCGGGAGGCCGTCGTTTTCATTTTACAGAGCCAAGCGGGAATGAGTTTGCAGTCTGGTCCGAAGCAGGCGTATCACAATAAGCTCTACTTCTGCTCACCGAGGTTGGCCCTCAGCTTTATCGCGAGTGCTGTAATCACCTCACATAAAAATATGGAAAATTCATAAGTTTAGGGAAGAGAAATGCGAAAAATACTGTACGGAGTCATCCTGCTGTTACTCTGCAGCCCTTGCTGTAGTTGGGCTGCTGCCGATCTTTTGGAAGTGCGCGCAGTCAGCATAAAAAGCGCTGTGCTGGCGGAAACACGTGAGCTGGTAGTGTATCTGCCTGCGGGTTATCAGCAGAGCAATGAGCGTTATCCGGTGTTATATCTGACCGATGGCGACATTCAGGGCCCGCATACTGCTGGCACCATCGATTATCTGGCAAAATTTGAACAGTTGCCGCCGATGATTGTGGTTGGCATTGTGAACCGGCAACACCGGGAACGGGATCTGACGCTGACCCCTAAAGACCAGCAAAAGCCAAACCAACCGCAAAACGCCGACCGCTTCTTAGCTTTTGTTGAAAACGAAGTGATCCCTTATGTGAAACAGAATTACCGGACGCTGGACTATCAGGTCCTGTCCGGAACGTCCCACGGCGGCCAGTTTGCCATCAATGCGCTGGTGAAACGCCCAGGTTTGTTTAACGCCATCATCGCGATTAGCCCGTCGTTATATTGGGATAAAAATCAGTTGCTTGGGTTAACTGAGCAGGCGCTGAAACAGCAGCGTCTGCAAGGGCGTTTGTTTATATCCATCGCCAATGAAGAACCGACGATGACTGAGCCGTATCAACAATTTGTTGATTTACTGGCCCGTTCTCCATCTGACAAGTTAGTCGTCGCATCCCAGACTTTTAGCGATGAAACCCACAACACCACAGTGTTACAAGGGCAATATGCTGCTTTAAAGCACGTGTTTTCCGGCTGGGCTATCCCGGAAGGGCAGCCGCAGAATTTGGCCGATTTGCAGGCAAAATTTGCCAGTCGCTCGAAACTGCTTAAAACAGACCTGATGATCCCGGAAGATAAAGCCAATGGTTACGGCCAGTGGCTGCAGTACCTGGGCCGGCAACAGGATTCGCTGGTTTTACTGCAGTGGAACCGGACAAATTATCCGCAATCGTTTAATGCGCATACCGCGCTCATCAACGCTTATCTGCATTTTAAAATGGCTGGGGAGGCCAAAGCCGCACAAAAAGATGCGCTGAAATCTCTCAAGGGGATAAGCGCCGAACAAAAAGCCCAGCTTGAAGCTTTGGTTATTTAGTACGTGTTGGAGTAGCCAAACTCAGGCAAATGCCGGGACACAGTAGCCTGAGGCTTTTGACCGCCACCAGCTGTTGGGCTGTGTGACCGGCGTTAGAGATTAAACAGGAACGATAATGAACATTGAGAGCGTAGAAAAAGCTGAACACCTCAAGCTGATAGAGATCTGGGAAGCATCCGTCAGAGCGACCCATGACTTTTTAGCTGAAGCTGATCTACAAGAGTTAAAGCCGTTGATTCTGCAACAGTATTTTGATGCCGTTGATTTACGGTGCGTTAAAAACGAAAACGGTGAAATACAGGGATTTTGTGGCGTGCACGACGGTAATATCGAGATGTTGTTTATCGCACCGGATGCACGCGGCAATGGGATTGGCGCCATGTTGGTGGCGCATGCGATCAAAGCGCAAGGCGCATTGAAGGTCGATGTAAACGAGCAGAATCAGCAGGCGCTGGGTTTTTATCAGCATCTTGGCTTTAAAGTGACTGGCCGCTCACCGGTCGATGGCCAGGGTAAACCTTATCCGCTGTTGCATCTGGCACTGTAGGAATTTAACAAGGCGGACAAGGACAGTTTCAGTGATGACCAAAGTTTGTTTATTGCTGGCGTTATGCAGCACTTTTATGGTTTCGGCCGCGCCGGATGATGCGACGTCTTATATCCAGCAGATTGAATCGGCGCAAAAAGCGGGAAGTGGTGAGTTTGACAAACTCAGCCTGCCCGTATTGATGCAGCAGCTGCATGTGCCTGGGCTCAGCATTGCAGTGGTGAAAGATTTTAAGGTGCACTGGGCCAAAGCATACGGCGTTGCCGATGCTGCCAGCGGCCGCTTAGTGGATAGCCAGACCCGTTTTCAGGCGGCGTCTATTTCAAAGCCGGTGACGGCGATGGCGGCGATGCGGATGGTTGAAGCCGGACAGCTGGCGCTGGACAAGGACATCAATACATTCCTCAGCTCATGGCAAGTGCCGGCGTCTGAATTTAACCGGCAGCAGAGTGTGACCGCCCGCAGTTTATTCAGCCATACCTCCGGTGCCGATGACGGTTTTGGTTTTCCCGGTTATGCACCACAGGCACCTTTGCCAACAGTGCTGCAAATTCTGCACGGTCAGGCGCCGTCTAATGTGGGCAAAGTGTTGTTCGCGCGGCCACCTTATACCGAATACAAATACTCCGGCGGCGGCACTTTAATTATGCAGCAGGCGATGATGGACCTGTGCCGTTGCGCCTTCGCGCCGCTGATGCAAAGCACTGTGCTGACACCGCTGAAGATGTCCGACAGTAGCTTTGAAGCGATGTCCGCTGAGCTGACCGCCGCTTTGGCACATGACGAACAAGGCAAACGGATGGGTGCGCCATGGCATGTTTACCCGGAACTCGCTGCCGCGGCGCTTTGGACCACGCCGACCGATTTGGCCAGATTTGTTATCGAAATACAGACAGCGCTGCGTGATACCAAAGGCCAGTTGCTGAGCCGTCAGTCCGCCAGTGAGATGACCACGCCGGTGCGGGTTGGGCCTTATGCGGTGGGCTTAAAAATCGAGCAGCGCGGCCAGGAAAAGTTTTTTTCGCATAGCGGGGGAAACTGGGGCTACCGGGCCTGGATGACAGGGCATATCAGCAAAGGCTATGGCATGATTATCATGACCAACGGCGATAACGGTATGGCATTGATGAATCAGGTGGCGGACCGCATCAGCCATGCCTATGGCTGGGATGCCGAATAATTTTTAGTTCATTATAAGGAAATAAATATGCGTATTGTTTTAGCAAGTCTGGTATTCATTTTGGCCGGTTGCAGTTCTACAACCCAGCTGTCTGGCAGTACCCCTGCGGCGCCCAATGCCAACACCATTGCCAACACCATGGACATAATCAAAAGGGCTGCTGAGTCCGCGCCTCAGGGAGTGCCGGGCGAATATTTGTTAACTATCCAGGCCACCGGCACAAAAGATGCGAAGGTGTATCTCAATACTGAACTTGATTATCGGGATCAGCGCAATGTGACTGTGGCGATACATCCGGCCGTGGTCGCGCAATTGCAGGCAAAATACGGCGTTGGGCCCGAAGCGTTTTTTACCGGTAAAAAAATTACGGTCAAAGGCAGCGCGCAGCGGGTGCGGGTCGATTTTATCAGTGCAAACCGACGGCAGTCGGGCAAATACTATTATCAGACGCACATCCCGGTGTTAAACATCGCGCAAATCGAGATTGTGAATGAGCAGGCCTGATGCCTTACCGACTGGCGCTTTGACCAAGGCAGGGAGTTCTATTGATGCACATCGCTATTGCTGAAACTGATCAGGATATTGCCGACTGTTTCCCGGTGATGTCGCAGCTGCGCCCACAGCTGGAACGGGATAACTTTGTGGCACAGGTCCGTGCACTGATGTGTGAGCACGGCTATCGGTTGGTGTCTCTAAAAGACCCGCAAATCAAGTCCGTGATGGGGATCCGAATTGGCGCCTGGTTGCATCGTGGCAAGTATGTCGAAATTGAAGAGCTGGTGACCTGCCAGGACCAGCGTTCTCAAGGCTATGGTGTGCAAATGCTGAACTGGGCAAAAGCGTACGCCAAAGCAAATGGCTGTAGTCAGGTCCGGTTGGTTTCTGGCGTCGCCAGGGAACGGGCGCACCAGTTTTATCAGCAGCATGGCATGACATTCGAAGCAAAGTATTTTTCCATCGATATTGATTAAAACCTGCTGGCATCAGTATGCCTGACAGGTTTTTTTAGCATCTGGAAATATCAATTCATCAGCAAGGAGATATCGCATGACGGAAGCAACTTTTATCGCGCTGGGCGCTGCAGCTATTGGGCTTTTGGTGTTTGTCTTTTGTATTTTTGTCGCGGTCAAGGCGAAAAAGCGGCAGGCCAGCAAAGCTGCGCAGCCGGACACGCCAAAATAGCAAACAGCAAACAGCAAACAGCAGAGCAGCAAACCCCAAAGCATTAAGCGGCCAGTGTCAGCGCAAAGGAGCTTTATCTGATGCAAAACCTGAGTTTTATCGCCTATACAGCCAAAGACAAAGCGGCTTGCCTGCAGTTGTTTGACCGCAACTGTCCGGCGTTTTTTGCGCCGAATGAACGCGATGATTATGCCGCGTTTTTGGATGCAGCACCGCCTGGCTATGAACTTTGTTGTAAAGGGCAGGTTGTGGTCGGTGCTTTTGGCCTGATCTGCCGCGACGGGCTGCACGGCGCGCTCAACTGGATCCTGCTAAGCCCGGAATTACAAGGGCTTGGTGTGGGTCGGGCCATCATGCAGCGGGTGATGCTGTTGGCACAGGCGCAACAAATCAGCCAAATCAGTATTGCCGCCAGTCATTTGTCGGCGCCATTTTTTGCCAAATTTGGCGCGAAGACGGTGGCAGTGACGACAGATGGCTGGGGCACAAACATGCATCGGGTCGATATGGTATTGCCGTTGTAACAGGCGCCGGCCTTAGCGGCGCTACCGGGTAAGTTACTAAAAAACAAAGTTCAAAGGTATTGCGGCTAGCCCTGGGGCTTGCGCAATATTTTGTATCGATGGGCAGCCGCCAGCATGTATCTGCCTGAGTACGCCGAATAGATCTGAGAAAATATTTTTTCATCAGTTGTCGATTTGGACAAAACCGTTTCGACCAGAAGGAAGGACCTTCATGCAGGTCTGTTGATTTGAACTGATAAGCAATGGAGTGGTGATGAAAATTTCAATTGAAACAATAATAAACGCGCCTTTGGAGCTGGTGTGGCAATGCTTTGTCACGCCACAGGATATTATGTGCTGGAACTTTGCCATCGATGAATGGTGTTGCCCGAAGGCTGAGCTGGAGCTGGTCGTGGGCGGGACTTTTAATTACCGGATGGAAGCGAAAGATGGTTCTTTTGGTTTTGATTTCGCCGGTACCTTTGTTGCTATCAAGCCTTATCAGGCGCTGAGTTACCAGCTCGGTGACGGCCGTCAGGTGGATATCGAATTTATCAACACGCCCGAAGGAGTCAAAGTCACAGAATCCTTTGATGCCGAAGATGAAAATTCTGCAGAAATGCAGCGGCAGGGTTGGCTCGGCATTTTGCAGAATTTCCGGCGCCATGTGGAAAATAAACCTGACTGAGCAAGGCGGATAAATTAAACCATTTCGTTTCGAGTCGGTTTTTTTGCTGGCGATGAGCCCCGGCAGTGCAGGCCGGGGCTCATCGATATTTAAACAACCGAGGTGTTTTGCTGAGGACGCGGCTCCCAAAAGCAGCTTAGCCCTTCAGCACCTGCGACAGCGCCTGATAGCCCTGACGAATGGTGGTGATGCGGTTGGCTGAGTTGTCGTGTTCGACAAACTGATGACGAATGCCGGCTTGCTCTGCTTTGGCGAAAATCGCTTTAAAATCAATAGTACCTGTACCTACATCGACCATAGCGCCGTCTTTGGCCATGTCTTTGACATGCACCAGCGGGAACCGGCCCGGATTTGCTGCAAAGAGTTTTAACGGGTCGACGCCAGCTTTGACGGACCAGAATAAATCCAGCTCCATTTTGACTAAATCTTTGTCGGTCTCACCGAGCAGGACATCATAAGGCAGGCCGCCTTTGACTGGTGTCAGCTCAAAATCATGGTTGTGATAAGCCAGCTGCAGGCCGGCGTCTTTAATCGGTTTGGCAAAACCGTTCAGTTCCGCCGCCAGCTTCTTATAGCTGTCGACTGAATCTCCGCGCTGCTCCTCTGACAACCAGGGCAGCACAATGTAGTGATGGCCGATGACTTTGGCATCCTGTATCACCTGCGGCAGCGCACTTCTGAGCACTTCAAGCGGCACATGCACTGAAGGCGCAGCAAGGCCGTTGGCATCAAGTAGTTTGCGGATATCTTTGGCGCTGTGGCCAAAATAACCGGCGAATTCGACATCGCCATAACCCACACCAGCCACCAGCTTCAGCGTGTCAGCAACACTTTTTTCCATCATGTCGCGCAAGGTATAAAGCTGCAGACCGGCTTTTTTGGCGGAATTGCCTGAGTCAGCAGCCAGTGCCTGAAGCGGATTGCCGAGCAGGGCAACAGCGGCGAGGCCGGCACTGCTTTGCTGCAGGAATTGGCGGCGGCCCGGTGAGGGCAGTTTTTCGGTCTTAAACATGATGAAGCTCCCTGTTGTGGTTCAAATATCGGTTTAGCTAAGTTTTATCGGGCTGGTCTTTTTGCTGCAGATCGGGCTGTCGTTGATGCACCCCCGGCGCAGGCCCGGTACTGGCGCGGATCACCAGATCAAAAGGCAAAATGACTTTGGGCGCTTTGCTGAGTTTGCCTTCCAGCACATCAATCAGCAGGCGTACCGCCGTGCGGCCAAACTCTTCCGCCGGCTGGGCGATAGTGGTCAGCGGCGGATCGGCAAAAGCGGCAAAAGAAATATCGTCAAAACCAGCGACGGAGATATCCGCCGGCACACGCAGGCCTTGTTGTTTAATGCGTTGCATGGCGCCAATCGCCATTTCGTCGTTTTCACAGAAAATCGCCGTCGGCGGATTCGGCAGCGCCAGTAAATCGGCGGCGGCGTCAAAACCGGATTGCAGCGAGAAATTCCCCGGCGACAGCAACTCAGCAGCAAAAGGTACACCGGCTGCTTGCAGTGCATCACGATAACCGGCGACGCGGTCACGGGTCAGCGGGCTTCTGGCCGGGCCTTTAATCATCGCGATGCGGCGGTGGCCAAGCGCTAACAGATGTTCGGTCATGGCGCAGGCAGCGGCGCGGTTATCCAGCACCACTGTTGGGCAGGGGGCTTTGTCCAGCACTTCACAGGCATTGACCATCGGCAGCAGCGCCGGGCTGTCGTCGCCAGCGTCCTGCTGTTGCAGCGCATCAAAGGGGTTGTGCGCGCGCAGCTGAATCAGGCCATCCGCTTGTGAGGTTTGCACCATGCGGGCATAAGCCGCTTCCATCTCGTCATCACCGAGCGTGTTCCCCAGCAGCAGCGCATATTGGTTGTCATGCGCGGCTTCCTGCATACCGCTGATGACACGGGCGAAAAACACGTTGGCGACGGTCGGCACCAGCACGACTAAATTATGCGTCTTGCCGGAGCGAAAACGCACCGCCATCAAATTGGGTTTGTAACCGGCCGCTTTGACCGCGGCCAGCACTTTATTACGGGTTTTCAGCGACACCAAATCGGGTTGCTGCAAAGTCCGGGACACTGTTGCCACGGACACTTCGGCCAGGCGGGCCACTTCGCGGATATTGGACATAAGTGTACTTGTTGTTGGATCCAAACCGGCATTCTACTCAGTTGCAGGACCGGGAATGCAATAGCTTTTAATGTAACCGGTATCATTTATAAGCTATCTTGGCCGCACAGGGAAGGGCTGTTTCGGCAAAATTTGGCATTAAATTAGTGCAAAAGCTCGTTTTTGGTGCGCAGATTAAATTAGGTTTGCGCAAAAATGCCGCAAATATTTTGCTTTTGGCCGGATTTTAGGTTGACGTGGCAAAATGTAATCCGTTACATTTTTTAAAGCGGGCTTGTGCCAGGTGTGCCGAAAAGTACCGGATGCCAGGGCCCGGTGCTGATTTCCGTTTAAAGCTGATGCAGGATAACCAGATGACCCAATCCGTTCGCCCCCGTTCACAGAAAATTCGTTTAGGCATGCTCGGTGGCGGCGAAGGCGCTTTTATCGGCGCCGTGCATCGTCACGCCGCGGCGTTGGATGGGCAGACTGAACTGGTTTGCGGTGCCTTCAGCCGCGACGCCGGCAATAATCAGCGTACCGGCCAAAGCCTGGATATCGCGTCTGAACGTTTATACACCAGCTGGCAGCAGATGCTGGACGGTGAAGCGGCATTGCCGGAACACGAACGTATGCAGCTGCTGGTGATTGTCACACCGAACCAGCTACATGTGCCGGTCAGCCGCGCCGCCATCGCTGCAGGTTTTCATGTGTTTTGTGAAAAGCCGGCCGGCGTCAGCTTAGCAGAAACGCAGTTGCTTGCAGCCGAGCTGGCGCAAAGCGACCGCTTGTATGGCCTGGCGCACACTTATCTCGGTTATCCAATGGTATGGCAGGCCAAGCAGCTGGTGGCGGACGGCGTGCTGGGCACTTTGCGCAAAATTTATGTCGAATATCCGCAAGGCTGGCTGACTGACAATTTAGAAGCCAGCGCGCAGAAACAAGCAAGCTGGCGCACAGATCCGGCGCAGGCCGGCAACAGCGGCTGTATGGCCGATATCGGCACTCACGCCTTTGGCCTCGCCGAATTTATCAGCGGCCAGCGCATCAACCAGCTTTGTGCTGAACTCACCAGCCATGTGCCGGGCCGTCGGCTTGATGATGACGGTGCGGCGTTATTTAAAACTAACGGTGGTGCCAGTGGGGTACTCATTGCCAGTCAAATCTGTGCCGGCGAAGAAAACGCACTGAAAATTCGCCTCTATGGCGACAAAGGCGGGCTGGAATGGCAGCAGATGGCGCCGAACAGCATCATAGTGCGGCCACACGGCGCACCTTTTTATGTGCTGCGCGCCGGGGCCGGTCAGGCGGGTTTAGGTGCAGAAGCACTGAAACGTTGCCGGTTGCCGGCAGGGCACCCCGAAGGTTATTTAGAAGCGATGGCGAATCTGTACCGTGATTTTGCTCAGGCTATTCGCGCCGGCGAACGCGGCACGCCAACGGGTGTGCCTGGCATTAGCGCCGGCTTACGCGGCATGGCTTTTATCGACACTGTCAGCACGGTGAGCAGCGAAAAATGGCAGGCCGTGCCGGATGTCGGCTAACGAAAAGGTGGCTGACGCCGTGCATTTGACGAATTTTGGTTTGAAGGACACACAATGAACAGTATTCAAGGCCCGGCGATTTTCCTGGCGCAGTTTATGGGCGACAGCGCGCCTTTTAACAACCTCATCACGATGGCGAAATGGGCGGCCGATTTAGGCTACAAAGGCATTCAGGTGCCGACCAATGACCCGGCGCTGTTTGATTTGGAAAAGGCTGCAAACAGCCAGGCCTATTGCGATGAGATCAAAGCGCAATGCGCGGCGGTCGGCATCAGCATCACTGAGCTCTCAACTCATTTGCAGGGCCAGTTAGTCGCTGTGCATCCGGCTTATGATGAGCTGTTTGATAACTTTGCGCCGGCGTATTTACGCGGCAATCCCAAGGCGCGCACCGAATGGTCGATTGCACAGCTCAAGCTCGCTGCCAAAGCCAGCCAGAATTTAGGTTTGAAGGCGCACGCAACGTTTTCCGGTGCTTTATTGTGGCATCTGGTGTACCCCTGGCCACAGCGGCCGGCCGGTTTAGTGGAGCAAGGTTTTGCCGAATTAGCCGCTCGCTGGTTACCGATTTTGGACGCCTTTGACGCCGCAGGTGTGGATGTCTGTTATGAAATTCACCCTGGTGAAGATTTACACGACGGCGCCAGTTTTGAACGTTTCCTCAAAGCGACGAACTTCCACCCGCGCGCCAATATCCTGTTTGATCCCAGCCATTTTGTGCTGCAGCAACTGGATTATCTGGCCTTTATCGATCGCTACTATGACCGCATCAAAATGTTCCATGTCAAAGACGCCGAGTTTCGGCCAGACGGCCGTGCCGGTGTTTATGGCGGTTATCAGGATTGGGTCGACAGACCGGGGCGGTTTCGTTCATTAGGCGACGGTCAGGTCGATTTTAAAAGTATTTTCAGTAAGTTAACTCAGTACGGTTATCGCGGTTGGGCGGTGCTGGAGTGGGAATGTTGCTTAAAAGATTCAGCACAGGGCGCCAAAGAGGGCGCACCATTTATCGCCGCGCATCTGATTGAACGCGCCGGCCGCGCCTTTGACGATTTTGCTGGTGGCAGTTCGGATGCGGTCCGTAACAGACGGATTTTAGGCCTCGAATAGCGGTTTGTAACAGAGGTTTGTAAGAGCGGGTATCGAAACACAACAAGTAGAACAGAGAACACAACAACAAAAAATCACGGGGATGACGATGAGTACAATAAAAATACGCCTCAGTACGATGATGTTTCTGCAGTTTTTTATCTGGGGGGGCTGGTTTGTCACGCTAGGCACTTTTTTAAGCCAGAACCTTGGTGCTGACGGTCCGCAAACCGGTATGGCGTTCTCGACCCAAAGCTGGGGCGCCATTATCGCGCCGTTTTTTATTGGTCTTATCGCCGACCGGTTTTTTAACGCTGAACGCATTTTGGCGGTGCTACATCTGATTGGCGCGGTACTGATGTATCTGATGGCACAGGCGACTGATTTCGCTGCGTTTTATCCGTTAGTGCTCGGCTACATGCTGGCTTATATGCCGACGTTGGCGCTGGTCAACTCGGTATCATTCGGTCAGATGCAACAGCCGGAGCGTGAGTTTGGTCAAATCCGCGTCTGGGGCACTATCGGCTGGATAGCGGCGGGCCTTGTCATCAGCTACCTGTTTGGCTGGGATGCGGCAGATGCGATTGCCGCCGGTGCGCTGCAAAACACTTTCCTGATGTGTGCGGTGGCGTCTTTAGCGCTCGGTCTGTACAGCTTTACCTTACCAGCCACGCCGCCGGCGGCGCGCGGCAGTCAGGTTAAGATTGGAGAGTTACTGGGGCTGGACGCACTGAAACTGTTAAAAGACCGCAACTTTGCGCTGTTTTTTGTCTCCTCCATTCTGATTTGTATTCCACTGGCGTTTTATTACCAGAATGCCAACCCGTTCCTGACTGCTGTTGGCGTTGAAAATGCCACTGGCAAAATGACGCTGGGCCAGGTGTCCGAAGTCGCTTTTATGCTGGCACTGCCGCTGTTTTTAAACCGCTTTGGTATTCGCTGGACGCTGATTTTAGGCATGGCGGCCTGGGTGCTGCGTTATGTGCTGTTCGCTTATGGCGATGCCGGCAGCGGTGTAGCTTTATTGCTGGTCGGTATTGCACTGCACGGCATTTGTTATGACTTCTTTTTTGTTTCGGGCCAGATTTATACCAATAGCAAAGCCGGTGCGGCCTATAAAAGCGCGGCGCAAGGCCTGATTACACTGGCCACTTACGGCGTCGGTATGCTGATTGGCTTTAGTGTGGCGGGGCAAGTGACCCAGGCCTATACCACGGCTGCCGGCGCGGACTGGACCCAGATCTGGTTATTCCCGGCCGGTTTTGCCGCAGTAGTGCTGGTGCTGTTTGCGCTGATTTTCAAAAACGAGACTTTAGCAGCTCAGGATGGCCGTCATGACTAAACACTTTGAATCTCGTGATGTTGCGTCTACTGATGTTGAGTCTACTGGCGCGTCACGCCGCAACATGCTGAAACAGCTGGCGGCTGGCAGTGTGGCGCTGGGCGTCGCTGGGCCGTCTTTGTTACTGAGTGGCTGTGCAGCAAATGCTCAGCAAACGCCGGCTACAGATGATGTTGCAGCAAATAACGCAGTAGCGCCGCTGAAAGGCCGGGTGCGGCATTCAGTTGCCAGCTGGACTTATGGCCATCTGTCGATTGAAGAGCTGTGTCAGCTGGTCAAATCCTTAGGTTTTGGCGCTATTGATTTGGTCGGGCCCAAAGACTGGCCGACGTTAAAAAAGCACGGCATCGATTGCTCTATGTGTAATGGCGCTGAAATTAATCTGGTCGATGGTTGGTGTAACCCACAATTTCACCCTGAGCTTATCAAACGTTATTTGGCCCATATCGATTTAGTTGCGGACGCCGGTTACACCAACCTGATTTGTTTTTCCGGCAATGCCCGTGGCATGGACCGCGAAACTGCACTGAATCATGCGGTGATTGGCTTGTCGCAAATTCTGCCGCAGGCAGAAAAACGTGGTGTGGTGCTGCAGATGGAGCTGTTTAACAGCAAAGTCGACCACCCGGATTATCTGGCCGATAACTCACGCTTTGGCATCGAGCTTTGCAAGCGACTGAAATCAAATAATTTTAAGCTGCTGTATGACATCTACCATATGCAAATTATGGAAGGCGACATTATCCGCAGCATACAGGACAACCATCAGTATTTTGGCCATTACCACACCGCCGGGGTGCCGGGACGCCATGAAATTGATGACACGCAGGAGCTGTATTACCCGGCGATCGCCAAGGCGATAGTCGCAACCGGGTTTAAGGGGTATCTGGCGCAGGAATTTATTCCGACGCCAGCGACGCCACAAGGCAAGGTGCAGTCGCTGGCGGATGCTGTCCGAATTTGTGACGTGTAACCAGATACAGCTTTAACAACCGACCCGAGGCGCCGGCAGAGCGCTCACACAACAGATCACAGGTAAAACAGATGACAACTGCGCAAAATCATTACGACGCCATCGTCGTCGGCTCCGGCATCAGCGGCGGCTGGGCGGCGAAAGAGCTGACCGAAAAAGGTTTAAAAGTGTTGCTGCTGGAGCGCGGCCGCAACATCGAACATATCAAAGACTACACCAATGCGATGAAAGAGGCCTGGGACTATCCGCATCGTGACCGGCCGACCGAACAGATGAAGCAGGATTATCCGGTGTTAAAGCGCGATTATCCGCTCAATGAAAGTACTTTCGGCATGTGGGCCAATGAAAAAGACTCGCCTTATACCGAGAAAAAACGCTTTGACTGGTATCGCGGTTATCACATGGGCGGCCGCTCTTTGTTATGGGGCCGGCAAAGTTATCGCTTAAACGAGCGCGATTTTACCGCGAACCTCGAAGAAGGCGTGGCGGTGGACTGGCCAATTCGGTATGCCGATTTAGCGCCCTGGTACGATTATGTCGAACGTTTTGCTGGTATTTCCGGCAACCGCGATGGCCTGGATGTGTTACCGGACGGACAGTATTTGCCGGCATTTGAACTCAATATCGTCGAAAAAGACGTGGCGGCGCGGATCAAAAAAGCCTTTGGTGGCAGCCGTCAGCTGATTTGTGGCCGCACGGCGAACATCACGCAGCCTAAACCTGAACAAAACCGTGTTAACTGCCAATACCGCGCCAAATGTTGGTTGGGTTGTCCGTTTGGTGCTTATTTCAGTACTCAGTCCTCAACGTTGCCAGTGGCGATGAAAACCGGCAATTTGACGGTGCGGCCTTATTCGATCGTCACCAAAGTGCTGTACGACAAAGACAAAAAACGCGCCCGTGGCGTCGAAGTGCTGGACAGTGAAACCAACCAAACCGTTGAATTCACCAGCAAAATCATTTTCTTAAATGCGTCAGCTTTTAACTCCACCTGGATTTTAATGAATTCAGCCACAGACGTGTGGGAAGGCGGTTTAGGCTCGAGCAGCAATGCACTTGGCCGCAACGTGATGGACCACCACTTGGGCGTTGGCGCTTACGGCGAAGTCGAAGGTTACCTCGACAAATATCATTTTGGTCGCCGGCCGACCGGTTTTTACGTGCCAAGGTTTCGCAACTGGGGCGGTGATAAACGCGATTATTTACGCGGTTTTGGTTATCAGGGCGCAGCAAGTCGCGAAAACTGGCGTCGTGATGTCGCAGAGCTCTCGATTGGCGCTGACTTAAAAGCAGCGTTGACGGAGCCTGGCCACTGGACCATCGGCATGGGCGGTTTTGGCGAAATGCTGCCACACCATGACAACCGGATTTTCCTCGACCCGAAAGTCAAAGACAAATGGGGCCTGCCGGTGCTGGCGATGGACGTCGAGATGAAAGCCAACGAACTGCGCATGCGTAAAGACATGATGCAGGATGCGGTCGAGTTTTTCGAAGCGGCCGGCGTGAAAAACGTGCATGGCTATAACGGCGATTACGCGCCGGGTATGGGCATTCACGAAATGGGCACAGCACGAATGGGGCGCGACCCGAAAACCTCGGTACTCAACGCCAATAATCAGGTGTGGGATGCACCCAATGTCTTTGTCACCGATGGCGCTTGCATGACATCAGCGTCGTGCGTCAACCCGTCGCTGACTTATATGGCGCTGACCGCGCGTGCCGCCAATTTCGCCGTCGAAGCACTGAAAAAAGGGGAACTCTGAGATGGAAAGACGTGACCTGTTAAAAATGATCGCGGCGGCCACCGGCCTGGCTTTTGTTGGCGGCGAAGCCTGGGCTTCGGGCCACAAAACCACAGCGGCTAGCAAAGCTTTATTTGGCGCCGGCGACATTATGCTGCTGGATGAAATTGCCGAAACCATTTTACCGCGCACCGACACGCCGGGTGCAAAAGATGCCGGATCTGGCGCGCAGATGGCCGTGATGGTGCAGGATTGTTATGACGCCAAACAACAAGCACTGTTTGTTGCCGGGCTTGCGGCGCTGCAGGCAAGCTGCAAACAAAAATATCAGCGCGATTTTTTGCAGCTGACCGCTGCCGAGCGCACCGCTTTGCTGACGCAACTCGACAAAGACGCCAGTGCCCGTAATGCCGCTATCGCCAGCAATGACAGCACCAATGTGTCAAACCGCAAAGGCGATGCCAGCATCGAACCACACTATTTTACGCTACTGAAACAGCTGAGTATTTTTGTGTTTTTCACCTCCAAAACGGGCGCCACTGAAGTGCTGCGGTATGTCGCAGTGCCGGGGCGCTATGATGGTGCTTTGCCGTATAAAAAAGGCGATAAAGCCTGGGCGACCTGATGGCCGGCCTTGGTTTTTATAGCCTGGGTTTTAAAGCAACAGACGGCGCTGCTTTTAGCAGCGCTCCGAACCACTTTGTGAGAGTTTTTTATGCAGCAATTATCGGTTTTATTCAGCGCTGCGCTGGTGTTCAGCGTGGTGGCGCCAGCTTCGCAAGCGGCGAGCGGCACTTTTCCAACAACGGCGGAACTGGCCAAAATGACCGACGCCGAGCGCCATGCCCAGGCCGCCCGCACCGAAGTCTGGACGCCGGTGCCGGCAGTCGTCAGTTTTAACCAACAGAACGTGCCTTCGGATGCTATCGCTTTGCTTGGCAAAGATTTGTCGGCCTGGCGTGCGGTGAAAGATGGCGGCGCGGCACAGTGGCAACTGAAAGACGGCGTGATGACGGTCACGCCTGGCAGTGGTGATATTCGTACCGCGGAGAACTTCTGTGACATCCAGCTGCATCTGGAATGGCAGTCGCCACCGGCAGATCCGGCCAAAACCGGTCAGCAGCGCAATAACAGCGGGATTTTCTTCCAGGATAAATACGAAGTACAAATCCTGGATTCCTATCAAAACCCGACTTACCCGAACGGCCAGGCTGGAGCAGTGTACAAACAAAGCATTCCGTTGGTAAACGCGACAAAACCAACCGGGCAGTGGCAGGTGTATGACATCATCTATAAAGCGCCGCGTTTTGACGGTGACAAGCGCCTGAGCCCAGGATACGTCACAGTGCTGCATAACGGCGTGTTGCTGCAAAACCATACGGAAATTTTGGGTACTACTGAATGGATTGGTCCGCCACAGCAACCCGCACACGGCTGTGCGCCTTTGAAACTGCAGGACCATGGCGACAAGGTCAGTTTCCGTAATATCTGGGTACGTAAGCTTTGAAGTTGTGCGCCAACCGGCCTGTAAACTGGTTGGCGCTACTTTTGCTGTTGGATCGTTAAACGATGTGCACCTAGTCGCTGCTTAAGTAGTAGCCGGTGCCACGTAGTGTCCGGACATATCCTGCGGCGTGCCCTTTATCCAGCTTATTACGCAGGCGGCGGACATAAACATCCACCACGTTGGTGAGCGGATCTTCGTTCATGCTCCAGACGTTAGCCAGAATGCGTTCGCGGCTCAGCACTTTTTGCGGGTTGCGCATCAGCAATTCGAGTAAATTTAATTCCCTTGCGGTCAGACTCACCAGCTCGCCAGCGCGGCGCACCTGACGTAAGTCTAAATCCAGTTCGATGTCGGCAAAACGCAGGCAATTGCGCTGCGTTTGGTCATTCTGACGATTCGCCAGATTGTTTAACCGCGCCAGTAGTTCTTCAAAAGCAAAAGGCTTGACCAGATAGTCGTCGGCACCGCTGGTCAGGCCCCGGACCCGCTCCGCGGTATCGCCGAGCGCTGACAACATCAGGATCCGCACCGGCAATTGTTGCGCGCGGATCAGCTGACAGATACTAAGCCCGTCGAGATTCGGCAACATGCGGTCGAGGATCACCAGTTGCGGTTGTTGGGTTCTGATCGCATGCAGGGCTTCGGCACCGTCATTGACCACGCTGGGGAAATAGCCTTCGGCTTTTAAACCGCGGGCCAAAAAATCAGCCACCCGTTGTTCATCTTCAATTATCAGGACTTGCATCAGGACATATCCTCTGGTTCTTCGCCGACTAGCGGAAAACTTAATAAAACTGTGGTACCACCAAGGCCGCCGCACTCGAGCATGGCCGGGCTTTGGATCTGCACCGTGCCGTGTTGCGCCTGCATCAGGGTGCGGCACAACGCCAGCCCAATACCAAGACCATCTGGGCGCAGGTTGCGGGCATTTTCGGCGCGGAAATAACGCTGAAACAGCTGATGTTGTGCAGCAGGCGCAATGCCAATGCCCTGATCAGTAATGCTGAGCTGCAACTGTTCGTGGGTCACTTGAAAGCCCATTTGCAGCGGACGCTGCAGGCCATAACGGATGGCGTTATCCAGCACAATTTGCAGTGCCTGCATGGTTTTATCCAAATCGATAAACAGATGCTGTTGCAGCATCGCTGCGTTGACCGGCGTTATCACCAACGCCTGTTGGGCGGCGGTACATTGCCGCTGCGCCTGTTCACACCACAGTGGCCACAGGTCGGCGACCGCGATATCACGAAAGCGCAATTGCAACGGCTGGTCGCTGCGCACCAGTAACAACAGGTCGTCAATTCGGCTCGACAGCAACTGGCTGCTTTCGACAATCCGCAGCAGGCTTTCTTTGTATTCAGCGGCGGATTTGTCAGTGCCGCGCAGTGCGACTTCTGCTTCGCCGCGTATCGTGGTCGCAGGCGTGCGCAGTTCATGGCTGACATCGCCCAAAAAGCGTTGCTGCATGCGTTCAGCCTGTTGCAGCTTACTGACCGCGTCCTGCAATTGTGCGGTGCGCTCTGCCACCACTTTTTCAATCTGACGGGTGTGAGCTTCTTCCTGCGCTCTGGCGCGGTCCAGACTGACTGCCAATTGGTTAAAACTGCGGGCCAGCACGACAAATTCCTGTTGTCCCTGCTCGGGCAGGCGGGTGCTCAACACGCCCTGTGCCAGCGCACTGGTGCCGGCCAGCAATTGTTGCATCGGCCGGTACATGGCACGCGCCAAGACCACGGCCAGCAACAGGGCCAGTACCACAGCAAAACCGCAGGTACTGAACAGCAACAGCCGGGCCTGAGTCAGCGCTGCCGCCGCTTGTGCTTCAGCCGCCGCCGAACGTTGCTGTTGCAGCTCTATCGCCTGTGCAATCAGGGTCTTCAGATCCAATCCTTCCAGATTGTCGAAAATTTCAATTAATAAGGTCCAGGTATCTGCCGCATTCAAAGGGGCACTGGGGGCTGAGGCTTTGCGTGCCAGACTGCGTTCCAGCACCACGACGTTGGTCTCTAAGATAGATACGGTTTTTAATTGTGTGGTGATGGCACTGAAGTCGTCTGGTGTTTGTGCCAGTTGCTGGTCTTTCTGCAGCAACTGATTGATTTTTTGCAGGTGCGACTGCATCTGTTGCAGATAACGTTCGCGTACGCCCGGTGCATCGTCATTGGTTAGCAGGGCTTGCGCCAGCCAGACTTTCAGCCGCTGTTTGTCTGCACCCAACGAGATAAAACCAGCCAGCATCTGATTGGCAACCCGGCTGCGTTCAACATGATGTGCCGCCACCTGATTGGCCCAGACGGCCGTGGCCGCCTGAATTAACGTCAGCACGACCAATAAAGCAAAGGCCAGGTACAGCTTGTTACGAAACATACAGGCTCCGGACCCGCAGCAATAAAGAGTGCAGTGTAATGAAAAACCGCCGCAACCGCCAAAGCTACCGGGTGATGCTGCGACTCCGTTTTAGCGGTCAGTTTGCGCTGTAAGGCAATGACGAATGGTGCAGTACAATACGGACTTTCCCGTCATCACCTTTGCGAAAGCCCCAGGTCTTATCGACTAGCGTGACTTTACCATTCAGGTCGGTCAGCATCACGTGCCCCATAGTCAGCGCCAGATCGCCGTTGATTTGCACGCCGGCATTTTTATATTCATATTTGGTCCAGCCTTTTAAGGCGAAGCCTTTGTCAGCAAATTGTGGGTTACCGCCAACAAAATAGGCCAACGCGCCAGCATAGGTGGTGCGAAAGGTGGTGTCGCCGCTGGCCAGCGTCGGCTTAAACAACACCGGCCCCAGATTGTAGCCATAGGCCTGGTCTAACACTTGCCGGGCTGTTGCTGTGGCTTTTTCAATACCGCCGCTGCGGTGGTCATGACTGATTTGAATTAACGCCTGGCCCCAGGCATCTTGCGCCGCTTTGACATCGGCAGCGGTGATGTTGTGGTTCAGTTCGCTAGCCAGCAGGCTGCTGCTGAATAAAGTGCTGGCGATCAGAAGACGACGGGCAGAAAACAAAGACTGGTGCATGATGCAACTCCGCTGATGGAAACTGCAGCCATGTTAGGGCAAGGCTGCAGTCAGGCCGCCGTCAGTCAGGTTAAAAGCCGCTGTCGCGAAGATGAATTATTTCTGACAAACCGAAACAAGCAGTGACCAGCGCTGATAGCCGATGGATACCAGCGCCGGTTAAGGTTATTGCTGGTCAGAGCCCAGCGCAGCCGGGTCCATCCAAAATACTTCCCACAGATGACCGTCTAAATCGAGCGCGCTGCGGCTGTACATAAAACCCAGGTCCTGCAGCGGATTCACATCTGCAGTGCCGCCCTGTGCGCCGGCGATGGCGACAAATTGATCCACAGCGTCTTTACTGTCGGCATTCAGTGCCAGCATCACTTCGCTGCTGTTACTGGCAGGAATTGGCCTTGTGGTAAAGGTTTGCCATTTGGCATGGGTCAGTAACATAACCAAGATACTGTCGCTCCACACCATGCAGGCGGCGGTATCATCGCTGAACTGCATATTCTGCGTAAAACCAAGCGCCTGATAAAAGCCGACGCTGGCGGTTAAATCCGTGACCGGTAAATTGACGAAAATCATCTTCGACATCATGAACTCCTGTTGGTTTTGGCAATTGACACTGCTGGCGCAGCGTCTGTTGCTTGTGGTCGTTTGCAAGCATTACTTTTCGACGATATCCGCAAAAAATATTTTGTTGGTGCAGACTTGCGTTTGAGCCGGCATCGCAAAGCAGAGGTTAAAACCATTCCGGTGTTAAAAACGGGATTAGGGCCAGAATCAAAGCCTGTTGATACACGCTGCTGCGGCTGAGCTTATGTTGGGTCAAAAGGCCAATAGCCCCACCGGCTTGTTTGATGTTTTGCGTGCCAAACAAAGCATCCATCACATCGCCGAGTTCTTCGCCTTGTGATAGGCGTTGTACAGCCGCCGGCGGGAGCTGCAAAGAGGCGGAGCGGGCGCGGCCTTCACGCTTGCCGTCGCTGATGCGGATCCAGGCGAAAGTCATGCCGTCGTCCAGTCCGGCTTCGATAGCAACATAAAAATCAGCTTGTTGTTGCTGTTGTAAATTGTGCAAGCGGTTGTCGGCGCCCAGTAAGGTTTCTGCAGAAGTCATCGGCTGGGCTGCGACACCGGACTCCGTTTTAAAGCCTACCACCTGACTGGGTGTTTCCGGGAAAGCTAAAGCAAAGGCATCGCGCACTGCATTGATTTTAGCGGGATTGGTGGAAGCGACGGCTATCAGCCAGGACATAGCATGTTTCCTTCGGGTAAAAAGGCGATTATATCGCTGCACTATTCGCCTTGCATCAGGCCCCGCATCCCTGGCGCTGACGTTGGTCGGATTTCTGTTTGTAGTCACTTTGTGTTTACATAGATTTTACCCCGCCCAAATTTGCCGGAGCCTGCTGATGGAAACCCAATACCCGCTCAGTGATTTTGTTCAATATGATGATGCGCAGCTGCAACAACGTGCCACAGAGCATCTGGCGCTGATGCAGCGCCGACATACTATCCGTAGTTTTTCTGACAAGCCGGTGCCACGTCAGGTTATCGAAGATTTAATCCGGATAGCGGCGAGCGCGCCAAGCGGTGCCAATCATCAGCCCTGGCATTTTGTTGCGATCAGCGACCCCACAGTGAAGCAGCAAATCCGCCAGGAAGCGGAATTACAGGAAGCCGGTTTTTACAATGGCCGGGCTGGTGAAGAATGGCTGAACGCATTAAAACCATTAGGGACAGACGCGCACAAACCCTACCTGGAGACCGCGCCCTGGCTTATTGTGATTTTTTCGCAAAAACGCGGTGGCATCGACAACAATGACGCGGATACCAACTACTATGTGCATGAATCTTTGGGCATTGCGACTGGCTTTTTGATTCAGGCGGCGCATCAGGTCGGGCTGGTATCGCTGACCCATACACCGAAGCCGATGAGTTTTTTAAGCAAGATTTGTGGCCGCGATAACGACAATGACCGGCCTTATATGTTGCTGGTATTAGGCTATCCGGCCGACGATGCAACGGTACCGGCCCATGCGCTGAAGAAAAAACCATTTGCGCAGATCTGTACCTTGCTGGAGTAGCTGCGCAGCAGGATCCCCTCACAATGAAGGAGCATTATATGCACAGCGATCGGCTGGATCAGTTGGACGCACGGTTATGGTCGCTGTTGCGGCTGACATTAGCCGGCTTATTGGCCGCACACGGCTGGGCCCGGTTGCTTGGCGGCGGTGTGCTGCCTTTTGGCGAATGGCTGCAGACGCAGGGCTTGCCCGCCGGTTTTTATCTGGCCGCCGCCGTCACTGGCTATGAGATCATTGCAACAGTGCTATATGCCGCCGGCAAATGGGTCTGGCCTTTGTCGCTGGGGTTTATCGGCATCTATACCACCGGTTTGTTGATGGTGCATGCGCCTTTTGGCTGGTTTGTTGTCGGCGCTGGTCGTAACGGTATGGAATACAGTGTGCTTTTGATTATCTGCCTGGCATTAACCGGCTTTCGCGCCTACCGACAGCAACAACAGCGGCATTTCTGACGCTATGCCGGCGATTTTGGCGGACAATCGCGATGTTACTGCTGTTTTAACACGAATTTTCTATGTTGCCTGCGGCTTCGGCTACGCTTGAAGAGCATTTCATAAAAAAGGCAGGATAGAGATGAAACCTATTGTATTGGCTAATAAATCGTTCCGGTCACTCAGTCTGGTGCTGGTCACGGCGTTATTGCCGGCGACTGCACTGGCTGAGGTCACACTGAACGGCTTTGCATCCATCCGCGGCACTTCGGTGTCGAGCGATGGCGGCCTGGAGCCGTTTCCCGGTTTTGAAGAAGGCGAGCTGTCCTTTAATCCTGAGTCGTTGTTTGCGCTGCAGGCGCAGGCTGACCTCGGCGAAGGACTGACCGCCACAGTGCAGCTGTTTGGTGAAGGCCGCAGCGACTTTGAGGTCGAAGCGCGCTGGGCCTACATCAGTTACCAGTTTAATGATACCCACAGGCTCAGCGCCGGCCGTTTTGCCAACCCGATTTTCCACCAGTCCGAATACGAAAAAGTCGGTTATGCCCACAATTTTTCCCGCTTACCTAAAGCGGTCTACATCGATTTTGATTTCAGCACCATTGAAGGGGTCGCGCTGGACAGCCAATACAATATCGGCGACTACAGTCTGTCGACCAAAGTGTTGTTTGGCGGTTGGTCCGGTGAATCCTTCAGTGCGGTGACCAACACCTTTGTCGATTTCGGGATGGACAATATCATCAGTGCCAATGCCACGCTAGCCGGTGACTGGTGGCAGCTGTTTGGTGGGGTCTTTGCTGCGCAAATTGACGGCACCAGCATCGACAACAGCACTGTGTTTCCGCTGGCTGCGGCAGGCATCAGCGCCGCCAGTAAGACCGGCGCGACAGCTGCTCAGATCGACGATTTTAAATCGCGGATCGGTTGGGATAACAAAGACGCGTTTTATTGGTTCAGCGGCTTTGCCATAGATCGGGATAATTGGCTGCTGGATTTTGAGTTTGTCGACTATGTAGTGAAAGACTCGACCGACGCCACCAATCAGTCCTGGTATCTGGCACTGGGGCGGCGTTTTGACAACGTGATACTGACGGTGCATACCGAAGATTATGCCCAGTCACCGGACCATGATTTCCTTAATGGTGTGACGCATCCGGTGTTGCTGGCGACCGGCAAAGGCATCAATAACGCTTTTGGTCAGCGTGAGTTTGATGGTGTTGGTTTGACTGTACGTTATGACTTCCACCCCAGTGCCGCACTCAAAGTTGACTATTTCAGTGGCACCGATACCAGAGCTGCGGTTGGTGACTACAAAATCTTATCATTTGGCATCGATCTGGTGTTCTGAGGAGAGCATGATGAAAAAATTATTGATTATCAGTGGTTTGCTTTTTAGTCAGCTGGCCTTTGCTGAAGTTGCTGTGATAGTGCATCCGTCGAACAATAATCAGCTGGATGAAGCGACAGTGTCGAAGATTTTCCTCGGCCGGGAAAAATCCTTTGCCGATGGTCAATCGGTGGTGCCACTGGCGCTGGCGGATGCGGCGCCGGCGAGCACTGCTTTTAACGATGCGGTACTAAAAAAATCATCAAGTCAGCTTAAAGCCTATTGGTCGAAACTGGTGTTTACCGGTAAAGGCACACCACCAAAAGAAATTGGCAGTGACGAAGAAATGCTGAAACTGGTCGCCACCAATCCGTCGGTGATTGGGTATGTCGACGCGGCGAAAGTGGATGCTTCAGTCAAAGTGGCGCTGAAGTTCTAGCGATACGATAGTTTTTCGTTGGTAGGCAAAACAGGAGCTGATTTCAGCTCCTGTTTTCATTTCAGGCGGGTCCTACGTCATTCGTTGATCTTGACAGCAGACTGTTCTTTATATAGAACGTTCTGTATAAAGAACGATTTTACTCCAACAACAAGAGGCTGCGACGTGGATCCGGAAAGTTTACAAACACTGGGCCGGCATATTCAGGGCCTGCGGCTAAGCAAAGGGTTGTCGTTGTCGCAGCTTGCGGCGGCGGCCGGTATTGCTAAATCAAATTTGTCGCGGCTGGAGCAGGGGGCCGGGAACCCGACGCTCGACACCATTTGGCGGCTGTCGCTGCAGCTTGGTGTGCCTTTTGGCAATTTAATTGCGCCGGTGGCGGCGCTGGTCGGTGATGCCGGTGTGCAGGTGCGGTTATTGGATCAGGGCAAAGATCAGCCGGCGGTCGATGCGTATTGGATGTCGGTGGCACCTCATACCGAACGGCAGGCTGAAGCGCATGCCAAGGGCACTGTCGAGATGATTTGCCTGATCAGCGGCGAGCTTGAAGTGGGTGGCGCCGGCAGCATAAAACGGCTCAAAGCCGGCGACAGCCATCAGTTTGCCGCCGATGTGCCGCATTTGTATCGCAGTGGCGAGCATTGGGTGACGGCACTGCTGACTATTGTTTATCAACAGAAGGAGCTGTGCGATGAGTAATATCTCAGCCTGGCGACTGGGGGCGCGTGATGCCTTACCACTACTGGGCGGTTATATTCCGGTGGCAATTTCTTTTGGTCTGATTGCCGTGCAGGCTGGTTTTACGGCAGGGGCGGCAGTGCTGGTGTCGACGCTGATTTATGCCGGTGCCTCGCAGTTTTTATTTATTGCCATGGTCGCAGCCGGTGCACCGCTGTGGCTGGTCATAGTCATGACGCTGCTGATTAATGCCCGCCATGTGGTGTATGGACCGAATCTGGCACCTTATCTGCCATCAGGCCGTTTGTGGCCCTGGCTGATGCATGGTCTGACTGACCAGATTTTTGCGCTGGCGCATACCCGGCTGCCGCAGTTGCCGGAGTCGCAGCGTCTCGGCTGGTATTGCAGCGCAGCTTTAATTGCCTGGGGCAGCTGGATCGCCGGCACTGCGCTTGGCGCTGTCGCCGGGGCAGAAATTACCGCACGCTGGCCGCTGCTCGGGCAAGTGCTGCCATTTGCGCTGCCGGCCTTGTTTATTGTGCTGCTGGCGCCACGGTTTACCTCCTGGCAATGGACCTGTACTTTAAGCAGCACAGCATTGGTGGCGCTTGCGCTGAAGTTAGCCGGCCACAGCAATCTGGCGATCCCGCTGGCGGCCTTGTGCGGTGCAGTGGTGTTTTATTTGCTGCAACAACAAACAGCCCGGACGGAGGCGCAGCATGAGCACTGAGATTTGGCTGACGTTATTGGCTTGTGCCGCCGGCACTTTGTTGCTGCGCATGCTGCCGTTGCTGTGGATGCAGCGCCATCTGCGCCGGCGCGACCCGGTGCGGCAGGGTGAGGCGATGCCGCTTTGGCTTACAGTGCTGGCTCCGACCATGATTGCCGCAATGCTCGGCGTGTCGCTGATCCCTGTCAGTGAAACCGCTAGCGGCTGGCTGGCGACAGTGTTGGCAAGTCTGGTGACGGTGTTGGTCTGGCGCCGCACCCGGTCTTTAGGCTGGCCGGTCTGCGCCGGTGTCGGTGTGTTTGGGCTGGTATCGGTATTGGCGCTGCTGAGTATGTAATAAATAAAAAAACCACCGGGAGTGGTTTTTAACAACGCAAAGCGTTGGCCTGAAAGGAGAGCGCCATGGATGGCAGCGAATAAAAAAACCGCCTTCCGGCGGTTTTTCAGCGACTGTGCTTGGCTTATTCGCCAAGGCCAACGTACACATGTTGGACGTCGTCGTCGTCTTCAATGGCTTCGAGGAAGTGTTCAACTTCGGCCAGTGCTTCGGCCGACAGTGATGACATGCTGAGCGGGTTGTTTGGTTTATAAATCAGCTTGGCGGCTGACACGGTAAAACCAAATTCCGGCAGGGCTTTGGCCACCAGATCAAGATCAGTCATTTCAGTGTAAAACACCGCATCGCCGTCTTCACCCGGCTCAAAATCTTGCGCGCCGGCTTCAATCGCCGCCATTTCAATGTCGGCATCTGCGTTGGCAGGTGAGGCGTCAATTTGACCTAAGCGTTTGAAATCCCATGACACAGAACCAGAAGATCCGAGCTGACCTTTACGGAACAAAATCCGCATACTTTGCGCTGAGCGGTTTTTGTTATCGGTCAGACATTCGACAATCACCGGCACCTGATGCGGCGCAAAACCTTCATAAACAACGTGTTCGTAGTTGACCGGGCCGTCGAGTAAGCCTGCGCCTTTTTTAATAGCGCGTTCCAGCGTTTCTTTTGGCATCGAGGCTTTGCGTGAGGCTTCAATGGCCATGCGCAGTTTGGAGTTCATTGCCGGATCTGCGCCATTGCGCGCAGCAACCATGACTTCTTTGGCCAGTTTGGTAAAAAGTTTGCCTTTTGCCGCTGCGGCATCAGCTTTGTGTTTGGATTTCCATTGCGCGCCCATGGCTGCTCTCTCACTTTGATTAACGTCGGAAAAAACCGCCGTAGTCTAGCCAATCCGCCCCTTTGAGGCAACAGAGCAAACAACTGTGCTAAACTGGCGCACCATTTTTCGGAGTAGTAGTTATGAAAGGGCTGCAGTTTTATTCTTGTACCTTGGTATTCCTCAGCGGGCTTCTAATGCATCCGGCGCCGGTCTTGGCCGAAGAGCCGGTGACAACCGCTGTCGCAGCGACCACTGATGTCGAAGCGACAATGAAACAGATGGGGCTGAATTTTAAGCAGGCGATGCAGGCGACTGATGTGCCAGGCATGCAAACCAAAGTACAGGCGCTTATTGAATTAACCGCGTCGGTGCAGGCTTATCAGTTTACGCCGGAAAAACAGCAAGTGTTTCAGCAGGGGCTGGACAAAGTCGCGGCACAACTTGTATTGGTGCAAGGTGCGCTGGCTGAACAGAACCTCGACAAAGCCAAACAACTGCTGGGCGAAGTTGATGCGCTGAAAAAGCAGTATCACAAAGAAAGAAGTCCGTCGTTTTGGCAGTTAATTTTTGGCGGCTGATTTAAATTTAAATTTAGATTTAAATTCTATTCATTTCAATACGTTAATTTAATTCATCAACGAATTTAGCAACCTTAATTAACCTTAAGGTTGCTTTAAGTTTCCCCCGCCAGAATCAGCATCATCAAAGAAGACCTGTGGAGAGGTTGAAATGACTGCTGCTGTAACGCTGTCCCCGGTTGAATACCTGCCACCTCTGGCCTTCAAAGAAAGCCAGTCTGCCTGTACCGAGTCATCCCAGGCCCAGCTGTTGTGGTGCGACCGCAACCACGCTTGTCGTGACAGCCTGGAGCAATTCATCGCAGGCGGCTTTGCCGCAGCGTACGACGCCCGCATCACTCAGTTTATGCCACACTTATTAGCTGTGACGCTGCACGGTCAGTGGCAGGCCGTGCTGGGCATTCGCAGTGGCCTCGCGCCGCGCCTTTTTGTTGAACAATATCTTGATGCCGACATCTGCACAGTGCTCGCAAGTGCCGGTATCCAGACGCAGCGTGCTCAGGTTGCCGAAATTGGCAATCTGTACGCCAGTGGCCGGCAACAAACCTTATTACTTTTTATCGCGATGGCTGTGGCGCTGTATCAGCAGGGTTACCGTCATCTGGTGTGCTGTGCCACACCCACAGTGATGTCGATGTTAAGCCGCCATGGTCTGCAGTTAAATGTGCTGGCAGAAGGTGACCCAAGACGGTTAGGTGATGCCGCCGCCGATTGGGGCAGTTATTACCAGCGTCATCCGCAGGTTTGTCAGCTGGATTTAGCAGCGGCTTATCAACTGATTATGGCCAAGCCGCAGTTACAACAGATGCTTGGTGGTTTTCTGCCTTTGTTGCAAAGCGCAGGCGCCAGTTTGTCTGAACAAGCCGGTCACTAAGGGGAAGTCTGATGAAGTTTGCCGTACAGTTTGCTGCTCCGTTTGAAGTGCCTGCCAGTGCCCGTTTGACTGATCTGGTGTCCGGGCAGTCATTAAATCAAAGCGCTATCGAAGCGGCCGTGCTGGAGTGGCAGCAAATTCTGACCGACTTATCCGCCCAGCGTTTGGTGTTATGGGCCGATACCAGCCTGGACTGGGTGTTGTTAGATATCGCTTGCCTCAGGTGCCAACAGTTATTAGTGCCACTGCCACTGTTTGCCAGTCACGGCCAGTTAACGCATGTATTAAGCGCGGTGGGGCCGGAGTTTTTATTGACGGACCGCGAAGTGCCGACAGAGTGGGCACAGCAGCTGGGTCTGACTTTACGTGGCCGCTGCCGCAGTTTTTATCTGTACCAGACCCCTGCGGCATTGCAGCAACAAGCGCAGCCAGTGCCGGCCGGCACGCAAAAAATTACTTTTACCTCAGGTTCGACCGGTCAGCCCAAAGGCGTGTGTTTGTCAGCGCAAACCCAGCTGGATACCGCGCAAAGTCTGGTCACACGCATTGCCCCCAAATTGCAGGCGCAAAGCCAACCGCGGCATTTATGCCTGCTGCCCCTGTCTTTGCTGCTGGAAAATATCGCTGGTGTTTATGCGCCGTTATTAGCCGGTGGTGAAGTGCTGCTGATGCCGGATGCCGGCCGTGGTTTTGCCGGCAGCAGTCTGGCCAACCCTCAGCAGTTACTCGGGCTGATTAGTCAGACTCAACCCAATAGCCTCATTCTGGTGCCGGAATTACTGCAATTGTTAGTGCAGGCGGCGTTAAAAGGCTGGCCTGTGCCGGCCAGTCTGCAGTTTATTGCGGTCGGTGGTGCCAAAGTGGCGGTGGATACCTTGCGTCAGGCTGCAGCGCTGAAATTGCCGGTGTATCAGGGGTATGGTTTAAGTGAATGTGGCTCAGTGGTCGCACTTTGCAGTGTCGATGCCGCAAACGCCACAGATGATGAATTACAAAGCGCCGGCAAACCGCTGCCGCATCTGGCCGTGCGGATTGAACAAGGCGAAATTCAGGTCAAAACGCCGTTTCTGGGGTATATGGGGCAAAGCGCTCCAGAGCAGAATGAATGGGTTGCCACCGGCGATTTAGGTCAGTGGACTGACGATGGTGATTTACAAATTTTGGGCCGGCGCAATAACTTATTGATTTCAAGTTTTGGTCGCAATATTTCACCGGAATGGGTGGAAAGCGAGCTGACCAAAACCGGTCTGGTGCAACAGGCCGTGTTGTGTGGTGATGCCAAACCCTATTGTGTGGCCGTGCTGTACGCCGCGCCAACGGTCAGCGACGCCCAGCTCAACGACTATATCGACTGGGTCAATCAGCAATTGCCGGATTATGCGCGGGTGGCGCGTTATCACCGCCTGACAACTCCTTTGTCACAGGCAGAAGGCACTTTAACCAGCAATGGCCGGCCACGCCGCGCCGCCATTGTGCAAGCATATCAACAGCAGATAGCAGCACTGTATCCGGCTGCCTGAAACACTGAACCTAATTTTTTGCGGAAAACCGCTGGATCGGAGTGATTTATGAGCTTTTATCAGACTTTATTACAAGCGACCGAACAAGACCGTCAGTACCTGCTGGGCGCGCCAATCATCGCCCGCTGTTTTCATGGCGACATCAGTCGCGACGATTATGTGGCGTTTCTGACCCAGGCTTATCATCACGTCAAACACACAGTGCCGCTGCTGATGAGTGTCGGTGCTCTATTACCAGAATCCAAAGAATGGCTGCGCGAAGCCGTTGCCGAATATATCGAAGAAGAATTAGGCCATCAGGAATGGATCTTAAACGACATCAAACGCAGTGGTTATGACAAAGAAATGGCCCGTCGCAGCACGCCGTCTTTTGCCACCGAGATGATGGTCGCTTATGCCTATGACACGGTGCGCCGTATTAATCCGGTTGGTTTTTTTGGCATGGTGTTGGTGCTCGAAGGCACGTCGACGGCGCTGGCTGAAAATGCCGCCGAAACCATCGCTACTAAATTGCAGTTACCAAAATCGGCGTTCAGCTACCTGACATCACACGGTGCGCTGGACCAGGACCATATTAAATTCTATGAAAATCTGATGGATAAAATCGACGACCCGGCCGATCAGGCGCTGATTATCCATGCGGCGAAGCGTTTCTACCGCTTGTATGGCGATATTTTCCGCACCCTGACACCAGAGCATGGCATTGCCAAGCTTGCCGTTACTGCCACAGCGGAGGCGGTGTAATGAACCTCAAAGGCAAAACGGTGTTATTAACCGGCGCCAGTGGTGGCATCGGTCAGGCGATAGCGCTGGAGCTCGCCGCCGCCGGTGCCCGTTTAGTGCTGGTGGCGCGCAACACCGCACGTCTGATGGTGCTGCACGCGGAGCTTTTAGCGAAATATCCGGCCGACCATCAGATCTTTAGCGCAGATTTGACCGAAGAAGAAGATCGGCAGCATCTGTTGACCTTTGTCCGTGAGCTGCAGGGCGTTGATGTGCTGATAAACAACGCTGGCATCAGTCAGTTTGGCCTGGTGGCGCAACAGGATTACGCCGCACAACTAGGCACCAACCTGTTAATGCCGATGCTGCTGACGCAAACCTTGTTGCCGGAATTGCAGCGCAAAGCTCAAGCGCTGATTGTCAATGTCGGTTCGGCCTTTGGCAGTATCGGTTATCCCGGTTTTAGCGGCTACAGTGCCAGCAAATTTGGCCTGCGCGGTTTTACTGAAGCGCTCAAACGTGAGCTGGCCGACACTGGCGTGCAGGTGTTGTATTTCGCGCCGCGCGCCACTGATACCGCGATTAACACTGATGCAGTGGTGGCGATGAACCGCGAACTGGGGAACCACAGCGACAGCCCACAGCTGGTAGCCACAGCACTGTCGCAGCAAATTCAGCAAGAACAGGCGCGGCGATTTGTCGGCTGGCCTGAGCAATTATTCGTCCGGGTTAATGCGATTTTCCCCGGTATCGTCGACAAAGCACTGGCCGCCAAGCTGGCCGTGATCCGTCGTTACGCCCAACTTTCTCATTCAGAGGCTTAATCCCATGAAAACACAGATCAAATCTTTATTCGCTGCCGTGACGTTATTGCTGAGTTCCAGCGTCCTGGCCGACGTGCTGGCGGATATTAAACCGCTGCAGGACCGCTGGGCTGAAGTCAATTATGCACTGCCAGAAGATGACCGCGAAAAAGCTTTTGCGGAGTTACTGGCCGCCGCAGACAAAGTGGTCGGCAGCAATCCGGATAAAGCCGAAGCGCTGATTTGGCGCGGTATTATCAAATCGAGTTATGCCAATGCCAAAGGCGGGTTAGGTGCTTTGTCGGTGGCGGAAGGCTCCAAAGCCGACTTAGAGCAAGCCATCACACTGGACCCGACTGCACTGCAAGGCTCGGCTTACACCAGTTTGGGGGTGTTGTATTCAAAAGTGCCGGGTTGGCCTATTGGTTTTGGTGACAACAAAAAAGCCAAAGAATTACTATTAAAAGCACTGCAGCAAAACCCACAAGGGATTGATCCAAACTACTTTTACGCCGATTATTTAGCAGGAAAACGCGACTGGGCCGAAGCTTTACGTTATCTTGAAATTGCTAAAGCAGCAGCGCCACGGCCGGGCCGCGAAAGTGCTGATGCCGGCCGGCAGCAGGAAATTGCCAACTTGCTGGCCAAAGTGCAGAAAAAACTGAAAAAATAATTGTCAGTCACATCTACCCAACATCTTCAAAGATTTGGGTAGATGACGAGGATAAATACGGAGAACGGATGCGGGTATTACTGGTAGAAGACGATCAGGCGCTGGCACAAGGTGTACAGCTGGCGCTGAGCTCACAGGGTTTTGCCGTGAACCATGTCAGCACCGGTGCGGCAGCACTGTCCAGTATCCGCAGTGGCGATTGTGACGCTGTGGTGCTGGATTTAGGTCTGCCGGATATCGATGGCCTGGATGTGTTAAAACAAACCCGGCACAAATTCCCGCGCTTACCGGTGCTGGTGCTGACCGCACGGGACGGCGTCGATGACCGCATTCGTGGTCTGGATTTAGGCGCCGACGATTATCTGGTCAAGCCCTTCGCGCTACCTGAACTCTTTGCCCGTCTGCGCGTGATTGAACGTCGGCTTGGTACCGCCAGCAGCCATCTCATCACAGTAGGTCCGGTGGTGCTCGACAGCAGCGCGCATCAGGTGCAGGTCGATGGTGAAGCTTTAACCTTGTCACGCCGTGAATATGTACTGCTGAAACTGTTGCTGGAATCAGCCGGCCGCATCAAAACCCGCGAGCAGATAGAAGCCAGCTTGTACGCCTGGGGCGAAGAAGTGGCCAGCAATGCGCTGGAAGTACACATCTCGAATTTGCGCAAAAAACTGCCAAAAGACTTTATCAAAACCGTGCGTGGCGTGGGTTACAGTGTGAGTGTGGCATGACCTCTATCCGGCGTTATCTGGTGACTCTGCTTATCGCCTTATTGACGCTGACCAGCTTTTTAGCTGCGCTGCAAAGTTACCGCTTAAGTAGCGCTCAGGCGCAAAAACTGTTTGATGATGACCTCAAAGCCTTAGCGGCCAGTGTACTGGCACCTTATTTACCGGATGACCCGCACAGCACGTCGACGTTGGCTGAAGCCAACGCCATTCAGTTATGGCAAGGCGGTCAGCTGGTGTATCACAGTGCGCAAACCCCCGAAACTTTGTTGAGTGCCGCCGACGGCTACAGCGAGCAAAATTTTGCCGGCAAACGCTGGCAAACCTTTCGCCAGAGCATCGATGATTTGACGGTGATAGTGGCGCAGCCGCTGCAGGACCGACTGGCTTTATCCGATCAGGTGGTGCTGGCGTCGATTTATCCGGTAGTGCTGAGCCTGCCGCTGCAGGCGCTGTTGATTTGGCTGCTGGTCGGCCGTGGTTTAAAGCCATTACTGGAGCTGACCCGCCAGTTGACGCAGAAAAAAGCTGATGATTTAACGCCGCTGCAGCTGGAGCAAACACCGACTGAGCTCGACCCGGTATTAAGTGGCACCAATCAGCTGCTGGTGCGGCTTGATGATGCCTTTGCCAGAGAGAAACGTTTTGCCGCCGATGTGGCGCATGAACTGCGCACGCCGCTCGCCGTATTACAGGTTAATTTACATAATGCCCAGCAGCGCTGGCAGGATGCCGGCCTTGCCGATCCGGACCGCATTATGCCGGCGCTACAGGATGGCGTCAGCCGGATGAGCGCGTTGATTGAACAGATCATGCTGCTGAACCGCACCAATCCGGCGCATTTTTCTGCCAAATTACAACGACTGGATTTTGCCGCGCTGTGCCGTGAAGTGGTGATAGACTTGTACCCGCAAATTGAACGCAGGCACCAGCAGGTGGCACTGGAAGGGGATGAGTTGGTCTGGCTGGATGGTGATGCTTTTGCCTTAAAATTATTGGTGGTGAATCTGCTTGGTAACGCCAGCAAATATACGCCGGAGCATGGTCAGATCCAGCTGAAGGTAGTGCAGGATGGCCAAAAGGCCCGGTTATTGGTCGAGGATTCGGGCCCGGGGATAGCAGCGGAGGAATATTCGCGCGTGTTTGAACGTTTTTATCGGGTGGGCGGCGACCGGCATCAGTCGGGTCAGCCCGGCAGCGGGCTTGGCCTTGCCATAGTGCAGGATATTGCGCTGTTACATCAGGGCACGCTGGCGCTTGGCCGCTCGGCGCTTGGTGGCCTGGCTGTGACTCTGGAGTTGCCGCTGTGTCACTAAAGTCTGCACTAAAACCTGCACTAAAACCTGCACTGAAACCTGCACTAAAACCTGGTTTGCCCCGACGCTATTTTCAGTTAGTGCTGATGCTGCTGTGCTGGCCGGCGCAGCTTTTTGCCGACAACTTGCCGGTATTTGAGCTGACGCTGAAAGATCATTTGTTTAGCCCCAGTACTTTACAGGTGCCGGCCGGCAAAAAAGTCAAAATCATTATTCATAATCAGGACCCTAATCCGGAAGAGTTTGAGAGTTTCTCGATGAACCGGGAGAAAGTCATTTTAGGCAACAGCAGCGGAGTGGTGTTTGTCGGACCTTTGCTGCCGGGCACTTACCCTTTTAGTGGCGAATATAATCCGGACAGTGCCAAAGGCCAGCTGATTGCGCTGCCGGAAGCAGACTGGAAAGCGCTGCCTCAGGCCGGAGGCAATGATGCTGATTAATACCGTGATTTTGCTGCTGCGTGAATTATTGCCGGTAGTGCTGTTATTAAGTCTGCTGCTCGCGGCCAATCCTGCGGCGATGCGCGCTATTTTGCTACGGGTGTTATTGCTCGGCGCGCCTTTACTGGTGCTGCAAAGCAGTCAATATAGCTTGCTGGCGGAACTGCTGGACGGGCAGGGGCTGGAATTCTGGTACGCCTGTTGTTATGGCCTCTGTGCTGTGTTTGTCGCGGCGTTATTGCTGCAGAACCGGCAGCATCACTGGTTGGCAGCCTTGGCTGTGGTCGCGTTGTTATTGGTCAATGGCAGTAATCTGGTGCTGTATTTGTTTTTATACCCACGCCAGCTCGATGACAGCCAGAGCTTATGGTTGGGTGCTGCGCTTGGCAGTGGCATCAGCCTCAGTATTGCGGTGCTGATGTATCACCTGGTGCTGGAACTGCGCTGGCACTGGCGGCAGGTCGCTGCGGTGTTGTTGTGTTTCAGTGCGGCGCGGCAAATCAGTGCGGCGGTGTTTATTCTGCATCAGATGGATTGGCTGGGCGGCGCGGCACCGGTGTGGTCGCAGCACCTGTGGATCGATGAAAGCTCGGAGCTCGGTTATTTTCTCAATGCGTTGCTGGGCTATAAGTCCAGCCCCAGCCAGGGCCAGTTACTGGCCTGGAGCCTGACGCTGCTTGTGTTGCTGGCGCTGCGCCAGCGGGAGTCAACATCATGAACCTGACGTTTTCTGGCAAAGTGTTTTCCAGCAAAGTGTTTTTCGCCAGAGTATTTGCACTGTGTTTGCTACTTGCGGGTTGTGGCCAGCAGGCGCTGGCGGATGGCCGGGTGGTCGACAAGGTTTATCACCCTTATGTCCAGCCGTACGAGCAGGAATTTGAATATCGTTATGTGTACCAAAAGCAAAACGAGCATCAGAACGACAACGATATGGCGCAAAAACTCGGCTATGGCCGCGCTATCGCAGACCAGCTGGCGCTGGAGCTTTATGTGATGGCTGAGCGTCGTTCACCACAGGATTATCAGATCAGCGGTTATGAACTGGAACTGCGCTGGATGCTGACCGAACAAGGGCAATACAGCGCCGACTGGGGCATGTTGTTTGAACTGGAGCGGGTCAACCATCTGGGCAATTTCGAATTTACCACGGGCCTTTTGATGGAAAAAGAATTCGGCCCAACCAGCCTGACGTTAAACGCGCTGGCGGTGTATGAATGGGGTAACAACATCGAAAATGAGCTGGAAGGTGAATTCCGCCTGCAATATCGTTATCGGTATTTACCGCAATTGCAGCCGGCCTTTGAATTCTATGCCGGCGAAAATTATAAAGGTGTCGGCCCCAGCCTGATGGGCGTGCAGAAGTTTGAGCAGATGAAAATGCTGAAATGGGAGCTGGCGGTGATTTTTGCCATCGACGCTTCAACGGTGAATAACACGCTGCGCTTTGCGCTTGAGTATGAATTTTAAGCGTTCAGCCGCCGGGCGGCCGTTCTGTGCTGTTCCTTCGCAGCTAACCCTTGCTGTTGCCGCTGAATTTAGGTAAGTTTTGTGACGCTTTTGTTGCTGCCTGAACCGCTTTAACCTTAAGGTTGTTTTAAGACTCGGCCGCGACAATACCCGATGTAAAACAACAAAAAGTTGCAGGGATTTGATGTCACAACAGTCATTATTCAGCCGGATCAGCGGCCCTTATCTGGTCTTTACACATTTTATTCTGCTGGCGCTGGCCGGCTTAACCTTAAGCCGTGTCGCGCTGATGCTGTGGCAATGGGAACGGGTACAAGCGGCTGGCAATCCGCTGTGGATGCTGGTGCAGGGCGTGCGCGCCGACCTGATTTTGCTCGGTTTACTGCTGGTGATCCCGTTGTTGCTGGCGCCTGTGCTGGCATTGTCCCGTTTTAAAACCCTGTGGCGGCGTTTTAGTTATGTCTGGTGTTTGTTTGCACTCACCTTATTGATTTTTATCGAATTATCCACGCCGTCATTTATCCTGCAATACGACATCCGGCCCAACAGGTTATACGTCGAATATCTGAAATACCCGAAAGAAGTGTTCAGCACTTTGTGGCATGGCTTTCGGGTGCCGCTGCTGCTTGGCAGTGCTTTTACGGTGTTGCTGGTGGTGCTGGCGGCCCGGCATTTTCGCGCAGTGGCGCAGCAGCAAGGCTGTACTTCCAACAAAAAATTATGGCTGAGCTGGCCGTTGGTGGTGGTGCTGGTGTTTATCAGTATCCGTTCCACCACACAGCACAGACCGGCCAATCCGGCGTTATTTGCCATTACACCGGATGCGATGGTCAATTCATTGATCATCAGCTCAGGTTATTCCGTGCTTTATGCCATTTACAGCCTGCGCCACGAAGCGCGCTCGACCGAGATGTACGGCAAACTTGATGAAGCAACGATGCTACAGCAGGCGCTGGACTGGCCCTGGCTGAAGCAGTATCAGTTTACTGACACCACGTTGCCAACCTGGCACCGGCAACAGGCCACGGTGCAGCGCGACAAACCGCTGAATCTGGTGATAGTGCTGCAGGAAAGTATGGGCGCCACTTTTGTCGAGTCGCTTGGTGGTGTGCCGGTCACGCCTGAGCTGGAACAGCTGAAAACACAGGGGTTGTGGTTTAACCAGCTGTACGCCACCGGCACCCGCTCGGTACGTGGCATTGAAGCCGTGGTCGCCGGTTTTGCCCCGACGCCGGCGCAAAGCACAGTGAAACTGTCCAACAGCCAGCAAAATTTCACCACGCTGGCGTCTGTGCTCAAAGCCGCTGGTTTTCACACCCAGTTTATTTATGGCGGTGAAGCGCATTTTGACAATATGCGCAGCTATTTCACCGGCAATGGCTTTAGCCAAATCGTTGATATCAATCAGATTACAAAACCGAAGTTTGTCGCCAGCTGGGGCGCCAGTGACGAGGATTTATTCGATAAAGCCGATGCGGAGCTGACCCGGCTGCAACAACAACGGCAGCAAAGTGGTCAGCCGTTTTTCAGCCTGGTGTTTACCTCCAGCAATCATGAGCCTTTTGAATTCCCGGACGGCCGCATCGATTTACACGAAGAGCCGAAAAATACCGTCAATAATGCGGTGAAATACGCTGATTGGGCCATGGGGCAGTTCTTTAAGAAGGCCCGCAACAGCAGTTACTGGCAGGACACAATATTTTTGATTGTGGCTGACCATGACAACCGTGTGTACGGCTCTAATCTCATTCCGGTGGAGAAATTCCGCATCCCTGGCCTGATTTTAGGTGCTGACACCAAAGCCGGCACTATCGATACGCTAAGCAGCCAGATTGATTTGGCGCCGACTTTATTGTCGATGCTGGGCGTCAGCAGCTGCCATCCGATGACGGGCCGTGACCTGACGCTTGATAACAGCTCGCCGGGGCGGGCGCTCATTCAGTTTGATCAGTACTTTGCGCTGAAGCAACCAGACGGCCTGACCATCTTAAAACCGGATGGCACTGTGGTGCGCGGCAGTTATGATGAAGCGAAAAAGACCCTGCAACTAAGTGATTTACCGGCCAGCCGGCAACAATATGAAAAGGCGCTGGCCGAAGTACAGTTGCCGTCTTATCTGTATCGGGAAGGCAAATATAAAAGCGAACACCGCTGTGAGAAGTCAGCGGTCGCACCTTAATGGCATTCTACAGGCAAAGGCTTGTGTTGGCGTACTGATCAGCTTTAGCGTCAGTGGCGTAAGAAGTTGCATAGAAAACAACTTCATAAAAACAGCACAGGAACTTTGCCAATGACACTCTCTGTTCGTTTATTTCCGGCCTTTGCGCTCTTTGGCAGCGCTTTATTCGTGAATTCTGCTTCGGCCGCTGATGCGCCTAAAGTCAGCAGCCAGCAACTGGCGCCAAATCTTTATCTGGTGAACGGCAGTGGCGGCAATATTGGCGCTCTGCTTGGTAAAGATGGCGCGCTGGTGGTGGATGCGCAGTTTGCCGCGACGGCGCCTTTGGTCAAAGCTGAGCTGCAGCGGCTGCAAAGCGGTGTGCAGGTCAACACATTAGTTAACACGCATTTTCATAAAGATCATACCGACGGTAATGCTGCGCTCGCTGGCGGAGCCAAAATCATTGCACACCAAGCGGTATTGAGCCGCCTGCAAAGCGATACCAAGTTCAATAAAGCAGGATTACCGACCGAAACTTTCAGCGGCGAAAAAACGCTGCAAATCAATGATCAGCAGGTGCTGTTGCAAACTATGCCGGTCAGCCATACCGACGGTGATTTAGTCGTTTGGTTTAAAGCACAGAATGTATTGCATATGGGCGATCTGTTTTTTGCCGACCGTTTCCCTTTTATTGACCTCAACAGCGGCGGCTCAGTCGTCGGCTACATCAACAACACCAAAACCATTCTCGGGCAAATAAACGACAGCACCAAAATCATTCCCGGCCATGGCGAGCTGATGGATAAAGCCGGGCTGCAGCGTTTTCTGGCGATGATGGAGCAGACATTAGCGGAAGTGCAGGCGATGAAAGCGCAGGGCTTAACTGCTGACCAGACGGTGGCCAAAGGCTTGTCAACACAGTGGAAAAGCTGGAGCTGGAACTTTATCACCGAAGAGAAATGGATTAGGACTTTGTATCAGGCCTAAGCCGGTTTTTGTCAGCCCGGCCAGATTAGGCCAGCTGACTTTTTGATGAAAGTAAAATAAATGTAATTATTGGTTGCAGCTTTGTGTTTAATTGGCTAGGGTTGTTTTTGTACCGCAAACAACTGATATACCGCTTACAACACAGGGGCTGACACTGATGAAACTGCACATTTCTGTATCTGCCATGGCAGCGCTGCTGCTTACTTCGACGCTGACATATCCAGCTTTTGCACATTCTGCCACTGGCGCAGCTTTAGAAAATCAGCCGTCGTCAGCAGGCCAGACCGTGCCAGCGCAGACACTGCCTGCCAGCTTTTTCGGTGGGACAGAACAAGGCAAAAAAATTGATTACAAAGTGCTGGATCTGGTACTGCGCACGTCAGTGTTAGCCGAAGGCATTCCGCAGCGCAGCACAGTGACAGAGCGGGAACAGCGCTACGACATGTATCGCAGTTATCCGGTTGGTGACCATTTCACCGCGCTTGCCGCCAACCGTTTTCATTTTGAGGAATATCAACAAAACCCGGAAATGCGCGATGTGATAAGCCAGCTGCGCCGGCAGTTAGCCGCGGTACCGGAGCGAACGCCGCTTGATCAACTGAGTAAAAATGAACAGCTGGCATATTGGCTAAATCTGTATAACGTCACAGTGCTGGACGAAGTGATTAAAGTCTATCCGCGCAAAGATTTAGAAGCATTTTTACTCGGGACTGCAGAACAGCCTGGTTTACTGAGCCAAAAGATCCTGACCGTCGCCGGCGAGCGGCTGAGTTTAGATGACATTCAATTCGCGATTTTGCCGAAACAATTTCCAGAGCAGCCGGAACTGATTTATGGCCTGTACCAAGGCGTGATTGGTAGCCCGAATATCCCTACCATGGCCTATACCGGCAGCAATGTGCAGCAGCAATTAGTCAAAAATGCCGCTGAGTTTATTAACTCCAACCGTGGCACCTTGCCAAAAGGCACTTTGGGTTTTCGCGTCTCCAGTTTTTATCAGCGCAGTGCGGCCTATTTCCCGGATTTTCAATCCGACCTGCGTAAACATTTAGCCACTTATCTACGCCTTGACGAACAACCTTATCTGCAGGGCAATAAAACCATTCTGACCAATTTGTCGAATTACAGTGTGACCGACGTGTACGGCTCATTGCCAAACACCAAAGGCCATAAAACCGCGATCAAAGTGGCGGCATTACCTTTAGGCCCGGTGGTTGCCCGTAAACTGACGTCTGAGCAGCTGGAAAGATACCATCTGCTGAAACAGCGTGGTCAGACGATGCAGGCGAAGCAGCAACAAACACCAACCGCGCAGCAGCAACCGGCTGCCGCGATTTAAGGTTTTCAGCCTGAAGACAAAAAGCCCGCGCTGCGGGCTTTTTGTCTTTCAAAGTGGACAGCGCAAAATTACATCAGCTGCGGCGGGGTTTTAATGCCACGGGCATTTCGTTTGCCGGCGATTTCGAGTTCCGCCAGATGAAACAGGTTGGTAAACACCAGCGGCGGCGCCGGATAGCCAAATTGTTCGATAAAGGCGATACGCGCCTGCTCCAGCAATAAATTACACAGTTGGTCGTATTCGGAGTGGCCGTCGTAACTCAAAGGCTCCTGCAAGCTGGCCAACTGATGCTGTTGCTGCATGCGGATAAACCAGTTCAGCAAAAACTCGTATTCTTTGACGTCGAGAATTTCCCGGCAATCCAGTCCCATTTGTCCTCCTGAATGGCTTTAGGTACCGCAAAAAGTCCGATAATCGCAAAAATCTGCCGGTGGTAAAGTTGCCCAATATTCGTCGTCGACAAAAGGCGACTGACTGGCTTTCACAAAAGCCTTGGCCGGCGCCAAATCGCCGTTTAATGCGCTGTCGATGATTTGTTCAATGCGGAAATTTCGTGGAATAAACGCCGGATTGACCTGCAACAGCTGTTGGCTTAATGCTTCGGGGCTGATGGGGTTTGCTGCCAGCCGGTTTAACCAACGTTGGTGCCAGGCATCAAATGCGGCCGCTTCAGCAAAAAGCGCTTTGGCTGCTTGGCCCGGTGTCGCGGCATCAATGGATAATTCGCGGAAAAACAATGTGAAATCAATTTGCTGCTCTGCAAGCAAGTTGAGCAGGTCGTCGACCAACGGCAGATCAGACTCAACCGGTGCTTGTAGCCCTAACTTAGTGGCAAAGCGTAGTAATCGCGCCGCCTGATACATGGCCGGAAAGTCGTTCAGCACTGTCATCGCTTTCGCAATGGCTTGTTGTTCGTCGGCATCAAGCAGCCCCAGCAAGGATTCGGCGAGGCGCGCCAGATTCCACTGTGCTATTGGCGGCTGATTGCGGTAGGCGTAGCGGCCTTGGGTATCAATAGAACTGAAGCAAGCATTGGGGCTAAAGGCGTCGATAAAAGCACAAGGGCCATAATCGATAGTTTCGCCACTGACTGTCATATTGTCGGTATTCATTACACCATGGACAAAACCCAGGCTCATCCAATGTGCAATCAAATCGGCTTGAGCTGCTGCGATGGCGCGCAATAGTGCCAGGTAGGGCTCTGCCTCTGTTGCCAACTGCGGGTAATGGCGCTTAATCACATAATCAGCCAGCGCTTTGACATCCGAAGCAGTGCCATGGATGGAGGCATACTGAAAAGTTCCGATACGGATATGCGAAGCTGCAACACGGGTCAGTACAGCGCCGGGCACCCGCGTATCGCGGTAAATCATCTCGCCAGTGGTGACAGCTGCCAAAGCGCGGCTGGTGCGCACGCCCACCGCAGCCATCCATTCGCTGATGAGATATTCCCGCAGTACCGGGCCAAGCGCAGCACGACCATCGCCACGGCGGGAAAAAGGCGTCGGGCCTGCACCTTTTAACTGCACATCAAAGCGCTGGCCATTTTGGCTCAGCACTTCGGTCAGTAACAAAGCGCGGCCATCACCTAAACGCGGTGCCAGCGAGCCAAACTGATGGCCGGTATAAGCCAAAGCCGTCGGCTGCATCCAGGGCGCCAGCTGATTACCACTGAAATACTGCAGGCCGAGCTGCGTCACTTGGGCATCTTCCGGCCACTGTAACTCTGACGCTAAGGCTTCGTTAAACAGCAACCAGTCCGGCGCCGACACCGGCGTAGGTGCCACAGTCTGATAAAACAGCGGTCCCAGTGCGCGGTAGGTTAGTTCAGCAGTAAAAGCCATGGCTGGGTTTTATCTTAGTGGTGGTGATGATCGCAGTCATCATCACATTCGTGGTCATGATCGTCGGCGAATTCGTCGTCGCCGTCCTGATGTTGCATCACGCCCCAGCCATCGTTATGGCCACTGAATTTCTTGGCGAATTTGTCCAGTTCAGCTTCTTTGGCGGTGATCACGGCGTGGTCTGGCACCATGTTCAGTGAAACAATCAGTTCCCATTGGTCCAGATCGTTTAAATTCAGTTCAACTTCGCCGGGCTGGTCCAGTTTGGTCATGGCTTCCAGCGCTTTTTCCGCTTTGGCGCGGTCCGGGAATACCAGGTAAAAATCGAGATCTAATGATTTGGTTAAATCCATACCAGAATCTTGCATGGCTTGCAGCATATCGCCGTTGCCGTCGTCAGGAAATTGGCTCATATCAGCTCCGAGTGAAGAAGGGGAAGGCCAGGGCGGCCGCTAAAGGGGTTTATTGTATCACTATTTTTTGCCAGAAGGCTTTAGTCCGGACGGCTTTACTCCGGATGTCGGCGTGCAGTTAAAGCTGTCAGTTCCGGCCCTAGCTCGCGGACATAGCTTTGCAGCTTTGGATAAAACTGCAAAAACAACGTCTGCAATTCAGGTAAATGCTGGCGGATCTCACCGATACTGCCGGTAAATTGATGGGCAAAGCGGATGCGGCTGGCAATTCGGTCCAGCGCCATGCCGATGTTGTCCAGTTGCTGATAACTGCCAAACCAGTCTTGTTGCACTATGGCCGTGACTGTCGCCGCCATCGCTGGCGGCATCGCACTGCGTTGTTGCCACAATTGTTGGTAAAGCTGCTGACACAGTGGCGCCAGTGGACGACAGTCGAGCTGCGGCCAATGTTGCAGCAGTAAATGGTCAAACAACACATCGAGCATCACCGGCGCAAAACGCCGGCGCGCCGGGCTGAACAACGCTTTGGCCTGCTGTACTTGCGGGGCGATGTCGGTAAAACGGTCGATGGCGCGGTGGCGCCAGATGCCGGCCTGGACGGGCAACGGCAGGGTTTTAAGGTCCAATCCCTGACAAAAATCGCCCATCAGATTACCAAGCCTTGATTGTGGCGTCGGCTCGGCCAGTACCAGATGGGCGAAGAAGTTCATTGCGACGTCGCAGTCTGACGGGCTGGTTGCTGATGCAGCACAGACTGCAGCAAACCGGCCAATAGAATCAGCACCACGCCGCCCAGTTGCAGCAGGCTCAGGGTTTCCTGAAACAACCACCAGCCAGCCAAGATCACCGCCACAGGCTCAATATAAGCCAGGGTGCCAAACACCCTGGTTGGTAAATGTTCCAGCGCCACAATTGCCAGATAAATCGCCAGAAAACCGGGGAAAAAACCAGCTAACAACACCCAAATCCACTGCTCTGCGGCAGGGATTGGTGCTGCAGTTAAAAATGGTAAAACACACAGCGCGCCCAGTAACAGCTGATAAAACGCGCGCTGCAGCGGTGATGCGGATTTGCCGCTGTGACGATTGGCCAGTAAAAAGCCGGTATAAGTCAAAAGCGACAGCACACCATAAACAAAACCCGGCCACTGTGCGGCCGTTAACACCAAATCGAGTTTAAATTGCTGCAACATCGCAAAACCCAAAAACGACAAGGCAATCAATAGCCCTGACAGCGCGTCGAGTTTTTCCCGGAACAGGAAATGTGCGGCGATGGCGGCCAGCGCCGGTGCCAGATAGACCAGCATTATGGCATTGGCCAGACTGATAAAACTGATGGCTTTGAGAAAACACAACATAAAGCTCGCCAGCAGTATGCCGTTTAACACAATACGCCGGTCCGGCTTTTGCTTCAGGTCGGCTTGTTTCCCCAGCACCAGCACCAGCATGCCTAAGCAGATTGCGCCAACAAAGAGCCGATAAAAGGTCAGTTCGGCGGCGCCCAGGCCGGATAAACGGGCGATAACGCCACTGCTGGCCATCGACACTGCCGAACATAAGGCCAGGATCAGATAAAAATTCACAACAACTCCACTTTGGGCCCGACAGCTTGTGCCGGGCTTTTTTAATCAACAAAGGGTCTAACCGAGGCCTTACTCCGCCATCGGCTGGATTTGTGCCTGCTGGATCACGGCCTGATTCAGCGGGCCGGTGCGGCCGCCTTTGCCGCCGGTGTACAGGTTAAAGTGCTGCAGATAACTCATATTAAAGCCATCACTGATAGTGACCGTACACTGCTCACCGGCCTTGGCGCGGAACATGGCGCGACTGGACCAGCCAGCCTCGAGCGCAGTGGCAAGATGTGGCATTACCAGCGTCGCCTGTTGCAGACCAGATTGTGGACAGTTGGCGCTCAGGCGTTTTACCACAGCCGTGATGCCGGTATTGATCGGGCCATTATCAATAAAATACTGTAGCCGCAGCGCATGCAGGCCGTCGTGGCTGGCGCTGAAGTTCAGCTGCAGCTGTTGCTCCGGCGCCCCCCAGTTTTTAAACACCGGCTGATTGAGATAATCGCTGATTTCATGATCTGCACTCACCAAGCCCTGACCGGCAACAAAGTTGACTGCTGCGCCCGGTGTACACAAAGTGCGGCTGGGTTGTGAACTCAGGGCTGTGTCTTTGTAGCTTTGCGTCAGGGCATAACACTGGCTGTACGCCGCTTTGGCTTTACTGTCGGTCCACTCTTGCTGGCGCGGTTTGAGCTTCACCGGCACGCCATTTTTATACAGGGTAAAGCGGGTATCGCTTTCACCGGCGGCGTCAAAGGCCAGCGTCGCAATACCTTTGTCATTCAGGCTCAGTTGCAGCAACGGCTCTTTTGGCGCTAATAGCTTCCGTTTTTCGCTATTGCTAAGGCCATTGAGCGGGCCGGCATTATTGCTGCTGCGCAACTGATTGACGCTGGATGCGGGTGCGTCGAATGCGTGCAGTTTCAGCACCAGTTCGTTGCGCTGCTGTGAGAAATCGCTGAGCTTGATGTTGAATTGCTGATTACCGGTCAGCACTTGCGGCTGGCCGTTCAGACTGATTTGCGCCAGCCGGTACACCTGACCCCGCCGTGCTTGTGGCGGCAGCTCCAGCTGCAGGTCCAGCGTAGTACCGGCCAGCGTCAGGTTTTGCAGAACCGGGTTGTTACCAAGATCGAGTTCACGCGCCAAATCCACCGGAATATACGGATTGATGTGAAGCGTGCCGGCTTTGAGCTCAGCACCAAACAGCTGACCGGCCACCAAATCGCCGTAAGCCGCCACAGACCAAAGCTGGCGCTCAGAATTAATCACCGGGCCGGATAAAGCGCCATCTTCGACATGGGCTTTTTGGCTGAGCCATTCCAGATTTTCCATATTGGACTGATTCAGCACAGCGCCCTGATACAACGACACTGCCACTTTATGGAACAGTTCTGCCTGATTTTGCTGGCGCGCCGCACGCAGCAGATAAGCGCTGACAAAAGGCCAGATGGCGCGGTTATGGTAAATCGGTACATCCGGCAGCGACGGGAAGATCACCGGCGGGCCGGCCTGAGTCAGCGGATAATTCTGCAGAATTTGCTGGGCTTGCAGCGGCGAGGCCACGCCATGATTAATCGCCAGCGCTAAACCCAATAAATCATAATGTTCTACGGCCAGCGGGTTATAGACTTCACCAATATAACGGGCGTATAGACCCTTTTCCGGCAACCAGAACCAGCTGTTGATGGCTTGTTTCAGCGCCTGCGCCCACTGTGCAAGTTCTGCGGCGCGGGCCGGTTCCTGCGTTTTTGCCGCTTCGGCAGCACGGCTTAACGCCACATAATGCAACACGTTGGTCGACAGCGAAAAGGACTCCGCGAGGAACAAGGTATCTTTGGCGGTCCAGCTGGGATAACTCTGCTCACGCCAGTCGAGGAACGAGGTTTCGCCGCGATATAAACCCAGCTTGGCATCAAAAATATAACTGCGGTCCTGCAGGATGGTGTTGCGCGCAATCGCATACCAACGTTGTTGCCAGGCCTCAGCGGCGGCTTGATTCGATGCGCCTTCCGGGTCCTGCGCGGTCAGACCGCTGGCGGCCAACACCCAGACGACGCGGTCGGAACTGACCGGCCAACTGCCGCCGGAGCCGGTGTCCTGCAGTGCGACTTCGGTGTTTTCCACGCCACGGGCAATCAGCTCCGGCCGCACCTGCGAGGTTTTAAACAGTAGGGAAGTTTGCGCGCGCTCAGGGTCCAGTGCGCTAAGGCCTAAATCCAGCGCATAAGACAAATCGCGGGTCCAGACATAATGCCATTTGGCGCCGGTTTCAAAACAAGGGCAAGGCAGCGCTTGCTGGTCGTTAAAGCCCCAGTCAGTGATTTCACTGACACTGTTTTGCTGACGTTCCAGCTGACTAAGCGCAAAGGCGGCATCAAACAGCGGGTTTTTACTGATAAGCAGCGCATCAGCGCTGGTTGGGCTGATAGTTTTTTCTAAAGGTGCAGTCGCAGGCCCGGTTTTTAACACAAACTGACGGCTGTTGACGCTGCCATCATCATTTTTTTGCGTTAACGCTTCGACACTGACACTGCCAAATTTGCTTTGCAGCTGACGGCTTTGTAGTTCACCGGCCAGTCGCGTTGTGTTGCTTTGTGCCGCTGCTGCTTCAGCTGGCAGGCCGTTTGGCTGTTCGCTGCCGGATTGGGGCAATTCAGCCTGCGGGATAGCCGGCTGCGCAACGGTCTGTTGCGCCAGCGTCTGCATTGAGAAAAAGAATAACGGAGAGAACAATAAAGCGGCCGGCAGTGCAGCACCGGCGTTCAGACGGCGCAAGCCTCGGGTAATAGCATTCAGCAACATGGAGAAACCCAGCAAAAACCAACAAGAAGATGTCTGAGTGTACTCAATGGGAACGGCTTAGGGTACACCCGGCGGCAGCTTTTTAGCGCTGAAGTGACTGAGTTGCGGCAGGATCTTGGGCACTGCAACAAATCTGGTTGTTTTAGTCACAGGCCAGTGCGGTTTAGCCCTGTGTTGCGTCGTTAGGATCTGCATCTGGGCAGGTACTGGCGGCCATTGCCCGGCTAACACCTGTGCCCGTTCGGCTTCGGTTAAAATGCCGCGTAACCGGGTGCGCCGGCGCTGTTTACAGGCGCCGGGCTCCGGGCTTAATAACGCCGCTCTGAATAACTCCGGCTGGTGAATCATGGCAAAAGCGCAGCTCCAGAATAAATAAGCACTGTGACGCAATAATCCTTGTTGCTGCTCCCGTTCGAGCTGTGCCGCGACCGGTGATAACAGCGCCGGGTTGGCGATAATTTTATCCACCATGGCACTGTGCAGCTGCAAAATCGTCGCATCAATGCTTTTCTCCTGCGCGCCTTTGGGGCTATCGAGACGGGAGCGACGTCTGTTGTTTGCCTGTTCGTCCTGCAAAGCGCCGCTGCGGCGTTTTTGCAGGAACTGGTCAAAGCGCTGGTATTTATCTGGTGCTGTCATCGGATTCTGGATTCAGGTTGCAGTGGGCTGATTTTACTGCTGATTTTACTGTAAGTGTACGCCGGCGGATCAATGAAAATCCCGGCTAGGGAGTGGTAAAGTTGGCAGCAGTGAGTCCAGACTTTCTATCCTGCCAGCCACCAGATGGCAAACCAACCCTTCACGCTGCAGCACACCATGCACCAGCCATAGCCGGCTGCTGATAAAGGTTTGTTGCTGCGCCAGCGCCGTCGCCTGCCAGACAATCAGGTTGATTTGACCGGTCTCATCTTCCAGCGTGACAAAAGTGACACCGCCGGCAGTGCCCGGGCTTTGCCGGACAGTGACCAGACCTATCACCCTGAGCATCTGGCCGGAGCGGGCGGCCAGCAAGTCACTGGCGCGTTGCAGCGATTGCTTCGCCAGTGCCGGCTGCTGACGTAATAAGGCTACCGGATGTAGCTGCAGGCTGAGGCCCTGGCTCTGATAATCTTCTCCCAGCTGTTGCCAGGCATCTGGCGCCGGCAGTGGACAAGGTGGCTGCTGATGCAGGCTGACGGCAGGGCTGTCGCCTGCTGGCTCGACCGTCAGATCCAGCCCCAGTTGTTGTAATAGTGCAGGGCCTGTGGTGTCCATATTTTGCGGTTGGCGAGTAGGCTGATGGAGTGGCTGGCGAAACAGCGGCAGCTCATCCAGCCGGTCCAGTAATTGCCAGCGGCTGGCGAAGCGATGGCCACATAAAGCCTTCAGCGCGTCACTGCTGGCCAGCGCATTGAGCTGGTCTGGTCTTAAGCCACTTTGTTTCAGCTGGCTCAGGCTGGTAAAACCGCCGGCTGGGCGCTGTTGCAAAGCAGGTCGGATCACGTCTTGCTGCAGCCCTTTGACCTGACGTAGCCCAAGCCGCAGCGCCGGGCCAGTGTCACTTTGTTCAATCTGGTGGTCCCAGTCCGAGTGCTGAATACAGACCGGCAGTACCTGCAAACCATGGCGTTTACCATCCTGTACCAGCTGCGAGGCAGAATAAAATCCCATCGGCAAACTGTTGAGCAACGCCGTTAAAAATTCAAGCGGGTAATAACATTTCAGCCAGGCGGAGGCGTAGGCCAGCAAGGCAAAACTGGCTGAATGCGATTCGGGAAAACCATATTCACCAAAACCACAGATTTGCGCGAAGATTTGCTCAGCAAAGCTTTGCGGGTAGCCACGCTGCAGCATGCCATTGATGAGTTTGGCTTTAAATTGCAGCAGTTCGCCGGTCTTTTTCCAACTGGCCATAGCGCGGCGCAGCTGGTCGGCTTCACCGCCGGAAAAACCAGCTGCAACCATTGCCAGCTTAATCACTTGTTCCTGGAATATCGGCACGCCCATAGTGCGGCTTAATACTGACTCCACGGCTGGCGAGGGGTAACTGACTGGCTCCAGGCCGTCGCGGCGGCGCAAAAACGGATGCACCATGTCACCCTGAATGGGGCCTGGCCGCACTATGGCAATTTCAATGACCAAATCATAAAAACACGCCGGTTTTAACCGCGGCAACATGCTCATTTGGGCGCGCGATTCAATCTGAAATACGCCAATAGTGTCGGCCCGCTGGATTTGCCGGTACACCGCCGGGTCATCACCGGTCTGACTGATCGTCGCCAAGGTCAGCGGTTGTTCGCGTTGTTGATTCACCAGCGCCAGCGCCTTGCGCAGCGCCGACAACATGCCAAGTGCCAGAATATCGACTTTCAGCAGACCCAGGGTTTCCAAATCATCTTTATCCCATTGGATCACGGTGCGCTCGGCCATACTGGCATTTTCTACCGGCACCAGTTCATGCAAAGGCCCGGCGGAGATGACAAAACCGCCGACATGCTGAGATAAATGCCGTGGTTTGCCGCGGATTTGTTCGACCAGACTGATGAATTGCCGGGCCTGCAGGCTATGGATATCCAGACCATGCTGCGCCAGCTGCTGCCACCAGCTGAGATCAGGATGGCGCCGGTTGAGCTGTTTCAGCCAGTATTCCAGTTGGGTGATGCTAAATCCCAGCGCTTTGCCAACATCCCGAACGGCGCTGCGCAGCCGGTAACAAATCACAGTCGCGGCTAAAGCCGCGCGCTGCCGGCCATATTTCTGGTAAATGTACTGGATCACTTCTTCGCGGCGTTCATGCTCAAAATCGACATCGATATCCGGTGGTTCATCGCGCTCTCGGGAGATAAAACGCTCAAACAACACGGCAATTTTTCGCGGGTCGACCGCTGTGATTTGCAGGCAATAACAGACGATGGAGTTCGCTGCCGAGCCGCGGCCCTGATACAAAATCTGCTGCTCACGGGCGAAGCGGGCGATATCGGCGATGGTCAGAAAATAATAGGGGTAGTTCAGCTCGGCGATCAGCTGTAGCTCGTATTCGATTTGTTTGGCGATCTCCGGGGGAACATGGCCGCCAAAACGGATAACGCTGCCTTCTGCCACCAGCTGTCGCAAATGTTGCATCGCAGTGAGCCCGGGCGGTACCAGTTCGGCCGGATATTCATACTGCAAACTATCGAGATTAAACTGGCAAAGCGCGGCGATTTGACAGCTTTGCGCCAGTAAGTCCGCACTGAATAAATGTGTTAGTTTACTGATGGGTCTTAAACAGCGCTCCCGGTTAGCGGATAAGGCCAAACCGGCAGTTGCGACGTTCTGTCCGAGCCGGATCGCAGTCATCACATCCAGTAGTGGCTGCTGCGCTGGTTCAAACATCAGCACGGCCCCGACGGCGCAGGCCGGCAAGTCAAATTGCTGGCTTAGTTGCTGACAAAGCTGTTGATAGTCGAAGTCGCCGGCGTCCAGCAGTCGATGCTGTGCCAGATATAACCGCTGGCCGAACTGGCGTTTCAGCCAATGCCCCCAGTGTTGATTATTTTGGGTATCGATGCCCGGTAACCACAACACCAGACAATAGCGGCAACTTTTTAAATCCCATTCGTCGAGCTGATACTGGCCTTTTTCCGCGCGCCGCCTGCTGTTGCTGATGATGCGGCACAGTTCGGCATAAGCCCGTCGGTCCGGGCACAGCAGCACCAGCTGCAGGTCGGCGGCGAAGCGAAAATAGGCTCCGACAATCAACTGCAGTTTCAGCTGATGTTGTTTGATTTGGCGATGTGCCCGCACCACGCCTGCCACTGAACATTCATCAGTCAGCGCCAGCGCCTGGTAGCCGAGACTGGCGGCGGTATCAACCAGTTGCTCCGGGCTCGCGGCAGCGCTTAAAAAGGAGAAATGGCTCTGGCAAAACAGTTCGGCGTAGGACATCAGGCGAAGACTCCATGCACAAACCACTGTTGCTGTTCAGTGCGATACAGCCATAACCAGCGGCCGTCACTGCTTTGTGCTGTCAGATAATCCCGCGGCTGTGCTTGATCTTGCCACCAGTGGCTCTGAATGCGTTCAAGCCCCGGCATCAGCTGCACCTGCTGTTGCAGCGGCACCGGTGTTGCGAATAAAAAAGCCGGCCGGTGTGGCGTGGTTGAGGGGCAGAGCGCTGTTGGTGAAAGTGCTGTTGGGGCAAGCCCTGCCGGTTTGGCGGTATGGAGTGACTGCGCTGTGGGTTTTACTGTGGCCCTGTACACAGCTGGGGCATAACAGGCTGCTGGTTGGTGCAGCTGCGGTACTGTCTTTTCAGGCACTGGCATCAGGGACGTGACTCTGTGCTCGCCGGCTTGTTGCAGGGCCTGACTGCTGCCGGAGAGTTCCGGCAAAAAGGCGGCATGTTCAGTGGGCCGGCGCACTTGTGCGGCGCCGAGTTTCGCCTGCAATAGCCCCACCAGCTGCAACGGGCTGTATTGGCCTTGTTTGCCCTGATACAGATCGGCACTGTGTTGCTCTTCTTTACTGTACTGGTGGGCCTGCAATTGTATGGCCAGAACCGGGGCCGGCAGCGTTAAGGTTTCGAGTTTCAGTTGCCATAATGCCAGCCAGCGCTTTGCCAGTGCTTCGGCCTGTGGAGAATGCAATTTCAGACAAAGCGGCGGCTGGTCGCGCAGGCTCAGTTCCAGCTGCAGCTGATAACAACGCTGAGCGCGGCGCTGCAGATAGTGCTGCAGTTGTTGCAGCAGGTGCCGCAGCGGAGCCAGCAATTGCGGATGGTGTTCAATCTGATACCACAATTCAAGCCGGGCACAGAACTGCTCCGGCGGTTGGTAATACACCAGCAGCGGTGGTAACTGACCTTGGATCTGTTGCAGGTAGCGCTGCAGTTCCGCGCCAAAACGCCGGCTCAGCTCGGCGGCCGGTATCTGCAGCAGGGCGCCAAGCTGGCCGATGCCAAGCCGTTGCAGCTGTTGTAATAATGCGGGCGCCACATCCAGCAGTGTGACTGGACATTGTGAAAGTGCGGCTCGCTGCGCAGTCTGGGTTGGCGCTATCTGGCCGGGCTGTGCCAGACACAACAACCGGGCCGCTTCGGCAGTGACTGCACCGCCATACTGAAATTGCAGGCCAGGCTTTTGTTGCAGCAGCTGCTCCAGTTGCCTGAGAAAGCTATCCAGCCCGCCATAGAGTTGCAGCATCGGGTCCAGCCGCAACCACAAAGCTGCAGGCGACGCCAGCGCCAGATCAGCACAAAGCTGATAACAATCTTGCGCCAGCAGCTCCAGCAGCTGTTGTTCCAGTTCACTCTGCCAGGGCAGGACCTGCAGTGCGGCACAAAGCGCACAGGCATGCGCCAGACTCTGACCAGGCCGGATCCCCAAGGCCTGCGCCGCCGGATTCGCCTGTTGTACCAAAAGCTGCTGCTGATGCAATAACACCAAAGGTTTTGACAAGTCCGGGCTGGTCGCATCCGCCTGCAGCTGTGGCAATAAATCCAGCTGCAGTTGTGGGAAATACAGATAAAGCCATAAGGTCTGCATCAGCGCCACCCTAATCGCCGGTGTTGTGCTGGTATGCGGCTCAATGACCTGAAATTTTTCATTAGTCAGATCGCCAGCGCTGCAGGCGCAGTGAGCGGTTGCCCCGCCTGAGAAATGACAGGCTTGACCAGCCTTGGCCAGCGCTGACTGAAATTAACCAGCTGCTGCGCGCCGGGCCAGCCGCCGCGACGTTTTAACACCCTGACATTCAGACCTTGTGGGGCGGGGCTCAGCGCCAGACTCAGCCCAACCGGTAAGCTCAGCTGTGATGGTTCAGCAAGACGCAGCAGAAATAACTCAGCCTGACCTTCTGCTGCCGCCAGTTGTAAGCGTTTGAGCCGGGCAACATTCAAAGACTGTTGCCATAACAGCACAGTACTGCAGCAACCACTTTTCAGACATTGTTCTGCCGCCCACAGCGCATCCTGCTCCTTCGCGCGCACTTCAAGTTGCTGCCACAGCGGCAGGCCCTGACTGCGCAGAAATGGCGCATGTAACTGGGCGGGGGCGTTGATATAGACCTGTAATTTATTCCGGCTGCTTTGCCGCTGCAGATAGGGCAGTAATAAGCGGAATTCACCGATGCCAAAGGCTGTGCGTAGCTCAATTACCTGCTGGCAGGGCCAGCCGCCACCGAGTAATAGATCAAGCTCGGTAAAACCGGTCGGACACAGCGCCAGCTCGGGGTGTGGAGCCTGGTTCAGATGCCAGACGTGGCCTTGTTGTTTCAGTTCAGACAGCTGCATAATATCACCAATATACTGTTTATATATACAGTATATTGCTTCTGTTTGAAGCTGCAAGGGGCGTTCGCAAAAAAGGAGTTGGGAAAAAAGGGCTTTGGAAAAAAGCCCTGCCTGGGGGGCAAGCCGTTTACTGCAGCCAGTTTGATCCAACAACCGGCACAGCTCTGTAACCAGACCTGTCCCACTTTTCCCACCGGTTATCTGAATGATTTGAAAAATAAAGCAGTTAGCAAAATCAGACCTGTTGCTGCAAGTGGCCTTTGTTACAGTCTGAAGAGCGCTATTCACAACTCTTTTCTGCAGATCTGCGACTCTGATCATGGCGATAGCAAACAGGAGAGCCATCATGCGTACATTGCTTTTAATTTGTTGTGTGTTAACCAGTTCAGCAGTTGCGGCCCAAACTCAGTATGTGGCGGCAGATCAGTCGATGGAAACTGCTTTATGTATCAGCGCAGCCACCGCGAGCAAAATCGATTTTAAACATGAGCTGAAATATAACCGGGTTGGTGCTGCAGTTGCTGCCAACAAGCTGCTGTGTAATGACTTACCGGTTGCCAGTTTTGCCTTCCAGGCTGGCAATACCGCGGTTTATCAGCATCTGAAAAAATATGTGCGGGGTCATGTCGACATTCAGGATATTGCTGCCAAACCGCTGCAAGGCAGTGTGATGGTGCAGGGCCGTTGAGATGATCATGAGCAGTTGCACAAAAGCCCGCAACGGGCGGGCTTTTGTGCAGAAAGCACTGGTTAGTGCTTAGCATCAGGGTAAATCAAACAACAAAGCAAAGACGGGTTCTGCGCCACTGCTGAATTGCCAGTCGGTTAAATCGGCAATTTTCACCCCATCACCCGGCTGCAGACTGATGTGCTGTTCGCCACTTTGTCCGCTCAGACTACCCGTTACCAGATGCAGATAAAGCTTACGTCCAGCCTGCGTCTGATAGTTCAGGCTAGTTTGCGCGTCCAGCCGCAGCTGAAACAATTTAGCATCTTGCTTCAGCAGCAGACTGCCTGCCGCGCCATCTTTCGACGCAATCAACGTCAGTCCCGGCGTTTGGGCAAAAGGTTTTTGCTGATAACCTGGTTCACCACCCAGACTGTCCGGTTCAATCCAAATCTGTAAGAAATGCAGATTCTGCTTGGCTCTGGCGTTAAATTCGCTGTGCATAATGCCACGGCCGGCGCTCATCAGCTGATATTCCCCGGCTGGCAGCTCGGCGACCTGACCGGTGGAATCGCGGTGCGCAATGACACCATCCAAGACCAGACTGATAATTTCCATATCGCGATGACCATGGGTATCAAAACCCGCACCTGGCGTGACGCGGTCATCGTTGATCACCCGTAAGGCAGAGAAGCCCATTTGCGCCGGGTCGTAATAACGGCCAAAAGAAAAACTGTGGCGGCTTTGTAACCAGCCAAAATCTGCACTGCCGCGTTGACTGGATTTTCTTAATTCGATCATCAGATGACTCCTGTAAAACTTGTGAGCGTCAGACGGCAACCGCCGGGTTGCCGTGCTTTGGATTGCCGTGCTTGGGGCTGCTGCGTTAGGCCAGTTTTTTCGCCAGCCAGTTATCGATGGCAAAGCGACCAGCACCGTTGAACGTCAGGGCCACGCTGATAGCCAGCAGCGACAGGGCAAATTCATAGCCGTTGTTGCTCATAAACAGGCCGTTGGCAAAGTGCACGCTGAAAATCGCCACCAGCATGGTGATTGCCAGCACAAAAGCCGCCGGGCGGGTCAGCAGACCCAGAATCAGGGCCAGACCACCGAAGAACTCAGCACCGCCAGCCATCAATGTCAGTGGAATGCCTGGGGTTAAACCGATGCTTTCCATCCAGCCGGCCGTGCCTTGTAGGCCATAACCGCCAAACCAGCCAAACAGTTTTTGTGCACCGTGTGCGGCGAAGATGATGCCGGCCGGGACCCGCAGCGCCAGACTGCCAATGCTGTTGCCTGAGTCTTGTGTGTTTTGTACGAAAGTTTTGATTAAGTTTTTCATTTGTCTTGTTCCAATATGTTGTTGAGGTTCTGCCGCATCCGGCTTTACTGCCTGCGTTCTGCTGCGTTGAGATAAATGTAGCCTGCTTGCTATTGCGAAAAAAGCGGAATAAATTGACACTCATGTTCAAAATATTTGAATTAAGGACATTCCCCCGATGGCCATGCAGCCCGTATTGACGCTGGAGGCACTCAGAGCGCTGGATGCTATTGATCGCAAAGGAAGTTTTGCCGCAGCCGCTGAGTCTTTATATAAGGTGCCTTCTGCGCTCAGTTACACCATCGCGCGCCTGGAAAGCGATCTTGGCGTGCAATTATTTGACCGCAGCCGGCAAAAGGCCCAGCTGACGCAGGCCGGTCAGCTGCTGTTGCAACAAGGCCGGCATTTATTGCTGGCCAGTCAGCAGTTAGAAGAGGCTGTACGCCAGCTCGATACCGGCTGGGAACGGCAACTGGTGATTGCGGTGGACTCAGTGGTGCCGTTGCAGCCGTTATTCAGTCTGATTGATGAGTTTCATCAGCTTGGCCGGCTGACGCAAATAGTGTTGTCGGAACAAGTGATGGCGGGTGGCTGGGAGGCCTTACAAAGTGGCCGGGCTGATTTAGCGGTGGGGTTATCCGGCGAAGGCGTATCTGGTCAGTTTCAGTTGCAGCCGATGGCGCAGCTGGATTTTGTGTTTGCGGTGGCGCCGCATCACGAGCTGGCGCAGCTGGACCGGGTCGTCACACAGCAGGATTTACAGCAGCAAACGGCGATTGTGGTCAGTGATTCAGCACTGGATTTGCCGGCGCGGGATTCCGGCCTCTATGACAGCCGGCGGCGGGTGGTAGTGAGCAGCATGCAGGCCAAAATCGCCGCGCAGCAGGCCGGGCTTGGCGTGGGTTTTTTGCCGAAACACCTGGTCAGCGATGAGATCCGGGCTGGACGGCTGATTGCCAAAGCCTGCGAAGTGCCAAGGGCCGGCACTATGATGTATCTGGGCTGGCGGCGTCAGAGTCAACCGGGGCAGGCATTATTATGGTTCAGCCGGCAACTGAGCCAATATGACTGGGCCGCCGTATTCCACAACCCGAATACAAAAGCCAGTGACTGAAACAGGGCCAGCAGTATGCAATTAGGTGAACATCGCGGCGTGATTTTTGATTTAGACGGTACGCTGGTGGATTCCAGGCTGGATTTCAGTCAGTTATGCCAGCAGCTCGGCTGGCCGGCCGGTACGCCTATTCTGGAACAACTGGCGACGATGACAGACCGTCATGAATACCAGCGCGCGCTTGGCGTTATCGAACAATTTGAACTGGCAGGCGCGGCCGCGGCAGAGTGGATGCCGGGCGCGGCCGACCTGCTGGCATTACTGCAACAACAGCAAATCCCGACCGCAATTCTGACGCGTAATATGCGCAGTGCTACCTGGCATTGTCTGGATCGCCTTGGGATTGCGGTGGATATTGTCTTAACGCGCGAAGATGCGCCGGCCAAGCCGGACCCGACCGGTTTGTTGCAAATAGCCAGCGTCTGGCAGCTGCCGCCGGCTGAGTTAATCTTTATCGGTGATTTTCATTTTGACCTGGCAACCGCGCGGGCCGCCGGCATGCCGGGCTGTTTGTACCTTAATGACCAGAATGGCCATTACCGGGCGCAGGCCGATTTTGTCCTGCCGCACTTTGATGAACTCAGACTTTGTTATCAGCTGCGAATGCCGCTTACATCTGGTTAGGCCGTGGTTTGCTTTTTCATTACATACGCGGCCTCTGTTCGGGCAAAAAGTGCAGAACATCAGCCAGATCAAAGACATTTACAGCATAGGTTGCTAGACTGCTCAGAGTTCTAAAAGTCATTTCCAGCTGTTTTTATTATCCGGCTTCGTTAAATCTATAGCCGAATCAAAGGTGTGGCGTGTCAGTTGCAAAAATAAGTCCGTCTCAGGTCAAAATTGGTTATTTCATTCAGTTGCCCGTGAACTGGATGAAACACCCATTTCTGACCAATAAATTTAAAGTCGAAAATCATGAACAAATCGCCATCATCCAGACGCTGGATTTGGAGTTTGTGTATTTTTTCCCGGATAAAAGTAGTGTTGAAATTTCGGAAGAGGCCGCTCCGGCTGAGGAACTGGCGCAGCATGCCAGCGAGTTACGTTATAAACTGGAGCGGGAAAAAAACGAGCGGATAGAGCAGGCCAAAGAACAGCGTCGTCAGCTGCAGCGCACCGAAAAAGCTTTTGAGCAGTCGATGGTGCAGGTGCGTAATGTCATGTCGAAAATTGGCAGCCGGCCACTGCAGGCCGTTGACGAAGCGACTGGCCTGGTGAATCAAATCGCCGACACTATTATCAATGCCGATTCTTTAGTGCTACATCTGATTTCGCAGGCCGGCAAAGAACAGGAAAGTATTTATTTTCACGTGCTGAACGTGTCGGTATTATCGATGATGCTGGCAAAAAATCTCGGCATGAGTGCAGAGCAGGTCAAGCTGACCGGCCTCGGCGCTTTGTTCCACGACATTGGCAAGCTGAAGATCCCGACGCAAATTTTGCGTAAAACTGAGCCTTTAACGGCGCCTGAAGCCAACTTACTGAAAATGCATACCCGCTACGGTATTGAACTGCTGAAGCTGACAGAGTCTTTCCCAAAAGCAGCCTGGCCCGTGGTTGAGCAGCATCACGAATATTTAGATGGCACTGGTTATCCCCTGGGTCTAAAAGATGCCGAGATTGACGCGATGGCGAAGGTCGTCGCCGTGGTCAATGAGTTTGATAATTTGTGCCACCCGGTGGATGTGACCAAAGCGCGTTCACCGCATCATGCCATGTCGTTTTTGTTTAAAACGATGAAAGGCAAACTCGGTGCCAGTGAAATGGGCCAGCTGATCAAGATGATGGGCGTGTATCCGCCCGGCACTATAGTGCAGCTCAGCGACGACCGGGTCGGGTTGGTCATGTCGGTCAACAGCGACCAGCTGCTGTACCCGAATGTGCTGGTGTATGACTCCCAAATTCCGCGCCTGGAAGCGCCGGTGATATCGCTGCAGGAAGGCAAACTCAGTATTGTCAAAGTGCTGAAGCCTTCTGCATTGCCGCAGGCGGTGTATGAATATCTGAATCCGCGCGCACAGGTCAGTTATTTTATTCAGGGCAATGACCGTAAATAATCAGGCTTGGGCTCTCGCACCGCGCAGCCTCTCACCATCAGTCTTCATGTCTAATCAACCCGGCGTTGAAACTTCGGCTCGGCCCCATGCTGCAGGCTAATGGGCTGTTGCTGCTGGCGGCAGCGATTTGGGGTTTTGGCTTTGTCGCTCAGCGTCTGGGGCTCGATAGTCTCGGGCCTTTTGCCTTTAACGGTGTGCGTTTTTTGCTTGGAGCCCTGAGTTTGCTGCCATTAGTGCTGTGGCAGAAACAGCGCAGTGGCTTAAAGGGTGCTGAATTTTCGACAATGTGGCGGGCCGGCTTGCCGGTTGGCATGTTGCTGTTTATCGGCGCCAGTCTGCAGCAGGTGGCGCTGCTATATACCACTGCAGCCAAAGCCGGCTTTATCACCGGTTTATATCTGGTGCTGGTGCCACTGCTTGGCTTATGGCTGCGGCATAAAACCAGTGCCAATACCTGGCTGGGTGGGCTGGTTGCTTTGCTGGGGCTGTATTTTTTGTCGATCGACAGCGCGATGCAAATCAATACCGGCGATCTGCTGTTATTTGCCGGCGCTTTTTTTTGGGCCGCCCATCTGCTGAGCATTGATCACTTTGCAACAAAGCTGACCCCGGTTTTGCTGGCGCTGCTGCAATGTCTGGTCTGTGGGGTGCTGAGCCTCGGACTGGCTTTTGTGCTGGAAACCGTCACGTTCGCTGCTGTGGCAGCCGCTGTCTGGCCTTTACTTTATGCCGGTATTCTGGCGACTGGCGTGGCTTATACCCTGCAGATCATCGGTCAGCGCCGCGCGCATCCGGCTCATGCCGCAATTATCCTCAGTCTGGAAACGGTATTTGCTGCCGTGGGCGGAGTCTGGTTATTGGGCGAAACCCTGACGGTCAGAGCCTTATCCGGCTGTGCCTTGATGTTATTCGGCATGTTGCTGTCGCAGTTGCCGCTGCGCTGGTTGCTGCGCGCCTGGCATAAGCCTTAGCCTTTCTAAAACTTCAGTTGAAACAACAACTCGGCTAAATCCGGTTGCCAGTGATATTGCGCCGGGACTTTGATGCCACGCAGTATCACGCCTTCGGCCCGCAGCAAGGCACTTTGCTCGGAAGCTTCTGCGCTGCCGGGTGCAAAAGCCAGGCTCAGATTACTGCGTACCACCCGATACCAGGGCAGTGGGGTTGGGCTATATCCTAAGGCTTTTCCGACCAGCCGGGCGCGGCCGGGCAGGCCGGCTAAATCAGCAATTTGGCCGTAACTGGCGACCTTGCCAGCGGGGATTTGTTGCACTGTTTGCCAGATCCGGTTGTAATGCGGGTTCATCTGCACCTGATATTCATAACTTTTCCGGAGTCTTTATGCCTGCAGCGTCCATTCCTGTCAAATTGCTGGAAAAACCAGAACCGCCTGGCAGCAACGAGTGCTGTGGCAGTGGCAGTTGTTGCCCTTGTGTCTGGGATTATTACCGCGAACAGCTGGCTCTGTGGCAACAACAGCAGCAACTGCAAAGTAGCGCCAGTCCGGCTGCTGCCGATGAACAGCACTAACGGTCGCCCTTCGCTGCGCGCTTCCTAAATCAGTCGCTCATGGTATAGTAAGGCCCAAGCCCTTCCGGTGCTACATAACGATAACAATCTATTGCGGGATCCCTATGACCTCAACACATGACGTGCTGGCTGGCCAGAAACAATGGCTGGGCCATCCGGTCGGACTTTTTGTCTGTTTTTTTACCGAAATGTGGGAACGTTTCGCCTTTTACGGCCTAAAAGCACTGCTGTTTCTTTATCTGACCCAACATCATTTATTCAACGACAAAAACGGTTATCTGCTGCTGGGCACTTATGCCGGTCTGGCTTACGCACTGCCGGTCGTGGGCGGACTACTCGCCGACAAATATCTCGGCATGCGTAAAGCCGTGACTTTTGGCGGCGCGCTGATGGCTGTTGGCATGTTAGGCATGGCGTACAAAGGCACGCAGGCCAGTGCCGAAGGCGGTGCCGATTTACTGGCACTGCAGGTGATGTACGCCTCGTTAGCCCTGGTGGCGGTGGGCGTTGGTTTCCTCAAACCGAATATCTCAACTATTGTTGGCCGGCTTTATATCGACAGCGACCCGCGCCGCGACTCGGCTTTTACGCTGTTTTATATGGGCATCAATTTAGGCGCGATTTTTTCCAGTTTGTTTGTCGGCTGGATTGGCATTGCCTACGGCTGGGAATATGGCTTCGGCTCGGCCGGTATCGGTCTGTTGCTGGGGTTAGTGGTGTTTTTAAAAGGCACTAAACACTTCCACGGTCAGGCTGAACCGGCCAACCCGGCAGTACTTGATGAAAAAGTAGCTGGAATGCGCCGTGAAACGCTGATTTATCTGCTGGCGCTGGTTGGCGTTGCGGTCGTGCAGCAAATTCTGCAAACCAGTATCGATTTTGGTGCTTTAGGCGCATTACTTGGCATGGCGCCAGGCGCGGAAATTACCGCGACTGAAGTGGTCGCTGTGGCCCTGACGCTGGTGTTGATGGTCTGGTGGTTTAAGTTCATTTTCGTCCAGTGTAATGCGTTGGAACGCGCCAACATGATTATGCTGATGGTGCTGACCGCCATTTCAGCGGTGTTCTGGGGTTTGTATGAACAAACCTACGGCAGCTGGCTGGCCTATTCGGACCGGGTCATGCAAAGCCCGACTTTTGATTTGGGTTTGTTCAGTTTTGCCTTTAATTCGTCACAGCTGACTTTTGTCGCATCGTTTTTTATCGTACTGCTGGCGTTTCCATTTGCCTGGTTATGGCCCTGGCTGGACCGTAAAGGCTGGAATCCGTCTGCGCCGAATAAGTTTGGCATCGCGCTGCTCTGCGCCGGCCTTGCGCATTTTATCCTGCAATATGCCGCGTTAAACCCGCTGGAGAGCGGTCTCGCCGGTTTCTGGTGGTTTATCCTGGCGTATTTTGTCTTAGTGATTGGGGAGATGGCGTTATCGCCGATTGGTTTGTCCGCGGTCACGGCATTGTCAGTGGCGCGGGTGGTCAGTCTGATGATGGGCGTCTGGTTCCTCGCTTCTGCATTTGGTGAAATGATTGCCGGCCGTTTTGGCGCCCTGGCGTCCATGCCGGCCGGCACTGCGGTGCCGGATGCGCTGAATATTTACGCAGAAGTGTTTGCCATCCTGGGCTGGGTGGGCCTCGGCTCTGCTGTACTGATGTTTGTGCTGTCGCCGCTGTTGACCGGTCTGATCCGCCGGGCACAGCAGCAAGCAGTGCAACAACAGCAACAACAGCAACAACAGCAACAACAGCAACAACAGCCACAACAACACTCACAACAGGGCTAATCAGATGCAATGGCTCAGTGATTGGCGTCAGCGTGGCGGACAGATTTGGCAGCAACTGGACTTGTCGCAGCGCTGTTATCTGATCTCAGCGTTGTTGGTGCTGGCCTGGTTGCTGAGCTTCAATAGCCAATACTGGCTGCTGGGCTTGCTTGGTGTCAGTTTGTTTATTGCTGTGGTCAATGACATCTGGCAGGGCTTTTTACGCATCTGGCACAGTTTACCGGGCAAGGCCTTTATTCTGGTTTGTTATGCGGTGTTGGCGAATTTTTGCTTTGCGCTCGCCGACAGTTCGGTCAATAACCTGATTGGCGTGCGGCCTGAAGTGGTGCCTTTTAGTGTCAATCTGACGCTGATGTTACTGGCTCCGTTCTGGAGTTTCCTGCTGGCCTTTGTGTTGCTGTCGGCTTATCTGGTTCTGCATAGCATCAAACTGATGTTACTGGTGATGCTGCGCCCGCTGGGTGTGCGCAGCCATCATCTGCAGGATGGCAGTTATCCGAAATTATCATTGGCCGCCCGTTTGTGTTTTTTGCCGCTGATTTTTACCTATATGGGCGCAGCAATGACCGGTTATGTTACCGGCGATACGGCGGCTATCGATATTTTCCGCGAACCGGCAGCTGCACAGGTTCAGCCAGAAGAGGCTGCTGCCGCGCAAGCAGATGAGACCGAAGTTGTGCCAAAGCAAGCGGATCCTCAGGTCAAAATGTTTGGCGGTGAGATCTCGGGTTTATCCGGCATTAATCCGGAAGTGCGCTGGATCAACCGCTCTGTGGCCTGGTTTTTATATCAGATTGAAAGCCTGAGCAAATCACAATGCCTGATGCAGGGCGCCGAACATCTGGTGCATCTGAATGATTATGAAGTGCTGGTGATCACGCCGGATGCAAAACAGCCTTATGGTTATCAGTATCAGGTGCGGGCTTGTGGTTCAGCAACAGGGCCGGTGCCTCGCGCCAGCCATTAACAGAACTGCCCGGACCTGAGGTCTTCATCCGGCGCCAACAGATAACGGCCGCTGCTGACAGGCTGCTCGGCGCGCCCGTTGCTACCATTGCTTGCAGGGATAACGCCACAGCTATAGGCTAGGCGTTTTTGTCAGAATGGACTGTCCCGATGTATAAAAACCTGCTGGTTCCGGCGCTGCTGTGCAGTAGCGTCGTTGTTGCCGACGAAGGCCAATGGCAACCTTATCAATTGCCACAATTACAACCACAACTCAGTGCCCGCGGTATCACAGTGCCGGCAGCCGATTTAGCCGATTTAAGCAAATATCCGATGAATGCCATTGTCAGTCTCGGTTATTGCTCCGCGTCGTTTGTGTCACCACAGGGCTTAGTCATCACCAATCATCACTGTGCTTATGGCGCAATTCAGCAAAACTCCAGTGCTGAAAATAATTTAATTGCCAATGGTTTTCTGGCAAAAACTCAGGCAGAAGAACTGCCGGCCGGTCCCTCAGAACGTTTGTATGTCACTGAACTGGTTGAAGATGTAACAGCGAAAGTCAGTGGTGCCTTGCCGGCTAAGCTGACTGATTTAGCCCGGTTTGAAGCCATTGAAAACAACCGTAAACAGCTAATCCAGGCTTGTGAAAGTGATGTCAATTACCGCTGTAATGTGGTCAGTTTCCATCATGGCCTGCAGTTTTTCCTGATCAAACAGCTGATGATCCAGGATGTGCGGTTGGTGTACGCGCCGTCTGAAGCGGTTGGTAATTTTGGTGGTGATATCGACAACTACGAATATCCGCGCCACACCGGCGATTATTCATTTTTGCGTGGTTATGTTGGTAAAGACGGCAAACCGGCAGCTTTTGCCAAAGACAACGTGCCATACCAACCGAAATTTCACTTAAAAATTAACGCTGCTGGCGTCAAAGCCGGTGATGGTATTTTACTGGCCGGTTATCCGGGCCAGACCAGCCGTTACCGGCTGGCGGAAGAAATTGCTTTTGCCCGTGACTGGCAGTATCCGGCCAGCGTCAGCACTTTTAACCAGATGATCCAGACCATCGACGCTTTTGGCGCTAAAGATCCGGCCATGCAGGTGCGTTACGCCTCAGTGGTCAAAGGCTATAACAACCGGATGAAAAAAATGCAGGGCCTGCTCGATGGCTTCAAAGTCACCGATATTCACGCCATTAAGCAACAGCAACAGCAAGAATTACTGGCCTGGATAGCCGCAGACAGCAGTCGCAAAGGCCATCAGCAGGCACTGGCTGCGCTCAAAGAAGTGGTCAGTGCTGAACAACAATATCAGCAACAAACCTGGTATTTTGATAATGCCAAACGCAGCGATTTGTTCAAAGCGGCGCAGGATTTATACCGTCTGGCACAAGAGCGGCAAAAACCGGACAGCGAGCGTGAGCTGGGGTATCAGCAACGCGACCAAAAAATGTGGCAGGGCCGGTTAAAACGGCTTGATACCAGCTTTGCACCAAGGGTCGATTTAGCGTTGTGGAGCCAACAACTTGAAGTGTATTTGCAGCAAAAACCGCTGCTGCGGGTCAAAGCGCTGGATGATGCGTTAGGTTTAGTGCCTGGCATGACTGCCGCGCAAATCAGCGCCAGCTTAAAACCCTGGTATGACAAAACAACCTTAGGCACCAGCGCCGGCCGGTTGGCCTGGCTGGAAAAAACACCGGCGGAGTTTGCTGCAAGTGAAGACCCTTTCATCAAAGCTGCCGTTGCGGTCTATCAGCAGCAAATTGCGCTGGAGCAGCAACAAAAAGCCATTCAGGGCGCTTTATTAAAAACCCGTCCGGCTTATATGCAGGCGGTGATTGCTTTTAATCAAAGCAAAGGTAAACCGGTTTATCCGGATGCCAACAGTACACTGCGGATCACTTACGGCCATGTTGACGGTTACCCGGCCTCTGATGGTGTCTATAAAACGCCATTCACGTCAGTACGCGGCATGATCGCCAAACAACAGCCAACAGGGGTGTTCCAGCTGCCGGCAAACCTGGTGAAAGCCTATCAGGCCAAACAATATGACGGTTATTATTATGCTGATCTTGGCGCAAAACCGGCGCTACCGTTTGATTCGGTGCCGCTGAACTTTTTATCCAGCGCAGATACTACCGGCGGCAATTCCGGCTCTGCCGTGATGAATGGTAAAGGTGAGCTGATTGGTCTGAATTTTGACTCAACTTATGAGTCGATCAGTAAAGACTGGTACTTTAATCCGGCTATCACCCGGGCCATCCATGTCGACATCCGCTTTGTGCTGTGGATGATGCAGTATGTTGATGGGGCGCAGAATCTGCTGGATGAGATGTCAATTGTCCGTGATTGATATCGTGCCAGTCTGAGCCTTTGTGGCATATAAAAACCGGGCTTTGGCCCGGTTTTTTGTTGTTGATAATAAAGCTTGTCCGGTTTGCGTCAGAAAATACTGAACAGCGCCGGATTCAGTAAACTCAGGATCGACATGCCTTCTAAAAAGGCAAAACTGCTGGCGTCATGCAGATCGTCTTTACTGAGGTTCAGCACTTCCATAATTTGTTTGTCGGTTAAATCATACAGTTGAAACACATCGGCGTTAGCCTCACTGAGTGCCAGACAACTGGCCAGGTGCAGGATGAGGCCCACTTTATTGGCCGCCGAGTATTCTGGCTGGTTCAGTTGTTTCAGCGGCTGGATGATGCGGTCCGGCAGTTGCCAGTGTTTCAGCAACTCGACCGTGCAGTCAGCATAGGTGAAGCCCAGCAACTCCTGTTGTTTCAGCCAGGGTTTTTTACCTTTTTGATGCTGGGCACAGATCCGGGCGATATCCGGCTTCACCTGCACAACCACCAGTTCCCCTAAATTGTGCAACAAGCCGGCTAAATAAATCGGCTCGTCCTTTTTCACCCCAAGGTGAAATGCCAGATGTTTGGCGATCAGCGCCGTATTGATACTGTGCTCCCAAAACTTGTCCAATGCGATGACATTGGGTTTGAGACTGGCAAAAGCCTCGGCGGCGCCGCTGGCGACAACCAGGTTATAAACCTGAGTTTCCCCCAGCACCTGCACGGCTTTTTGCACTGTTTCTACTTGTTTGGGAAAGTTGTACAGCGCGCTGTTGGCCAGGCGCAGCAGCTTAGACGACAAGACCGGGTCATAAGAAATCAGTTCGGCAATTTCGTCGATATCACTGATTTCATCGTCGATAATTTCTTTAATTTTCAGACAGGTATCCGGCAAAGCGAAAATATCACCGACCTGAAGAGCACATTCGGCAGCGTTCAAGTTGCACTCCGTTGTTTTGCATGAATAAGCTTTATCTAGTGTTGCCTCCCAGCGCTGATTTACAAGGGGGTAAGGCGAAATTCCGGACATTTTTTTCTGTCATGTAAATGCCGCGATAACTTCACACCATTGTCATGCGCCGCAGCTAACGTCTTGTTTTTTCTGTTCAGGAGCGACAAATGAAGGCGTTAAAAGTTTCGCTGGCGGCTTTGCTGGTTACGGCGGCATTAAGCGGTTGCACATTGGAAGGAGACGACGGTGCGCCAGGCGCGACGGGCCCGGCCGGTCAAACCGGTGCCACAGGCCCATCCGGTACTAACGGCAGCAATGGCAGTAACGGTCAGAATGCACCGGTTGGCATGCAGCTGCAGGCGGTCGCTCGGTATGTAACCGGTAGTTACGGTGCCGGCGCGGCGGAAATCACCGCTTTTCATGCACAGTCCAAACGGATTTTTGTCGTCAATGGCGCGGCAAACCGGGTGGAAGTGCTGGATGCAGCTTCAGTCAAAAGTCAGGCCTTGTCAGATCCGCTGACCGCCAACACCCTGACCAGTCAGCCGTTGACGCTGCCAGCCACTGTGACAGTGCGTAACAGCGCCGATCAGGACGAAACTGTGGCCTTAGGTTTTGCCAACTCCATCAGTATTCAAGGCCAGCTGCTGGCAGTCGCGGTGGAAAATAAAACCCGCAGTGAGGCCGGTGTCGCGCTGATTTATGATTTAAGCCAGGGCGCGCCGCTGTTAAAACAAGCGATCCGGGTGGGGGCCCAGCCGGATATGCTGACCTTCAGCAGTGACGGCAAATGGTTATTGGTCGCCAATGAAGGCGAACCGGTGGCCGATTATTCGGTTGATCCGGAAGGTTCGGTTTCGCTGATCTCTGTATCGAATGGCGTGGCGGCTACACAAGCCAAAACCGTCAGCTTCAGCGCGCTGAATGGCGACAAAGCAGCGCTGGCTGCCAAAGGCGTGAAATTCGCCGGGCCTGCCAGTACCACTGTGGCACAGGACTTAGAGCCTGAATATATCGCGCTGAGCCCAGACCTGAAAAAGGCCTGGGTGGTGTTACAGGAAAACAATGCCATCGCGGTGATTGACCTTGCTACGGCGAAACTGGATAAAATTCTGCCGCTTGGGTTTAAAGACCATAGCCTGGCCAAAAACAGCCTGGACGTCAGCAACAAAGACGGCGTCAATCTGCAAACCGTGCCTGGTTTGTTTGGTATGTATCAACCAGACACTTTGCAAAGCTTCAGCTGGCAGGGCAGTGCTTTTTACGTAAGTGCCAACGAAGGCGATGCACGCGACTGGGCCGGTTTCTCTGAGCAAAAACGCGTGTCAGCGCTGAAACGTTCTGCCGCACTCAGTGCCCGTCAGCCATATTCGGCCGATGTGTTGGGCCGGCTTAACGTCACCACGGCGCTGGGGCAAAATGCCAGCGGCGAATATGATGCTTTGTATGCTTATGGCGCCCGCTCTTTCAGTATCTGGGACCAGAATGGTCAGCAGGTGTTTGACAGCGGCAATGATTTTGAACGCATTGCCTCCGGCGTCCATGGCGATAAATTTAATTCCAATCATCTGACGGTCGAAGGCGATAACCGCTCTGACGACAAAGGCCCTGAGCCGGAAGCGCTGGCGCTCGGTCAAATCAATGGCCGGACTTATGCGTTTATTGGCACAGAGCGGATGAGTGGTATCTATGTCTATGATATTTCGAATCCTTATGCGCCGCAGTTTGTCGACTACAGCTTCAATCGTGATTTGAACGCTGTGTATAACATTAACGACGACAAACTGCCGGCAGTGGTGACCGGTAACGTAGCGCAGGCCGGTGATTTGGGGCCAGAATCGCTGTCTTTTATTGCGCCGGCCAATAGCCCGACCGGCAAACCGCTGTTGCTGATGGCCAACGAAGTCAGCGGGACTTTAACGGTGTTTGAACTGACGCCAAAGAGCTAATATCACTTTGCCACTACAAGGCCGGCTTTTGCCGGCCTTATTCTTTGCCGCAATCAAATCCTATACTGAATGCTAATTTTGTGTAAACTATTGTTTTACAGCATTCTTTTTTGTTTTTTTTCCAAGTCGTCTATACTCGCCTCTATGGCCTTGAGTTCCCGGATACAACCTGAATTGCCAGACAATTCAGCACAGAAGGACATCGTGAAAAGGTTATTTATCTGTTTCTATTTACTCTGGTGTCAGGCTGCTGTTGCAGCGCCGGCTGCAGAACTGCCACCAAAGGTCAGGGTTATCGCACATCCGTCCGTTCAGGTTGAGGCGTTAACACCGGCACAGTTACGCAGCATTTATCTGATGCGTCAGGTCGTCTGGCCTGACGGCGTCGCCATTCGTGTTTTTACCCTTGCGCCGCGCTCAGCGGTCAATCTGCAATTCTGCCGCGACCAGCTCCAGCTGTTTCCTTATCAGCTGGAACGGGTCTGGCAAAAACTGACGTACTCCGGGACAGGAACGCCCCCTACCGAATTACAGGATCAACAGGCCATGTTGCAGGCAGTCGCCGCAACCCCAGGTGCCATAGGTTATATCGGGATACAGGATGAAACTCAGGTTGTTAAAGTCATTCCAATCAGGCCTTAGCGCTTGCCTGCTGGCAATGTGCGGTCTGTCTGACGCTGCTGCGGCTGATAACTGGCACTGGCATGGTTTTGTCTCACAGGGGCTGATGCAGGCCAGCGACAGTAATTTTGTTAATGACGACGGTGCCATCAGTACTGAACTGACTGAATTTGGCGTCAATGGCAGTTATCAGTTCAGTGCTGATTTACGCCTGTCTGGCCAATTAATGTATCTGGATGGTGGTAACCGTTATGCATCCGGTGGCCGGGTCGATTATTTATTTCTGAACTGGACTGCAGTGAACAACCTCGACTGGCAGCTGAATTTATATGCCGGCCGCTTTAAAAATATGCATTGGCTTTATTCCAGCACCCGCGATGTGCCGATGACCAGGCCAATGATTGTGCTGCCGCAGTCGGTGTATTTTGACGCTTTTCGTGATATTGCCGTCGGTTCTGACGGCATTGCGCTGCAATCAACCAACACCACAGCGATTGGCGAATTTGAAATGATTTGGAGTTATGGCGCTATTCCGATCAGCAAAGAAATGGCGCGCCGGGTCATTGCCACACAGCTACGGGGCGACACTGAGCAAAAATACGTGCATCAGGCGACGCTGTTTTTCCGGCCAGCCAACAGCCAGACACAGTGGGGCATCTCTTTACTCGATTCCGGTTTTGAATATCGTCAGGCACAACCTGACCTGTTTTTTGACGGTGAATTTACGGTACAGCGAGTGATGGCCAACTGGCGTTACAGCGCAGAATTGTGGGAATTATCCAGTGAACTGATGCAGGAACGGGTGTTTGCCCGTGGTTTTTATCTGCCCGGTTTTAACCGCAACCAGTTTGCTCAGGGCGCGTTTTTGCTTGGCAGCTATAACTGGTCGGAAAATACCCGGTTGTATGCCAGTTATGACTGGTACACCGCCAATAAAGACGACCGTGGCGGTGCTTTGTTACCACTGCAAAGTGGTGGGCTGATAGCGCGTTATTTCGGTTATCAGCGCGACTGGGGCCTTGGCATCACGCAGGAGCTGGACCGCAATCTGCGGTTGAAACTGGAATATCACTGGATCACCGGCACCGGGCGGCTGGGCCCAAATGTGGTACCTGCCATCGACATTAACCGCAGTCGTCAGCACGATATCTGGGCGGTACAACTGATGTATTGGTTCTGATCTTATGCGGCCATTTTTAAGTTTACCCTGGAAGATCCTGGCGCTGACCTTAAGTGCTTTGTTGCTGATGACGGTGGTACTCACCAGTTTTGCCATTGTCAAAATGGAGCAGGACTTCCGTTTGCAGCAACAAAAGCAGTTGCAGCTGCGTCAGCAACAATTTGAACTGCTCAATATGCTGCTGGAAAATCAGCTTCGCAGCTGGCTCGAATCCTTCACTGACATGGCCAATATCCGTGAGCAAGCCGATTTCAGCGCTTTTGCGACGGCGCTGGCGCGGCACTACGACACCATAGCGCTGCACCTGAATGTTGAACATCAGTGGTTATTTGATAAAGACGGTGTGTTGCTTTATGCCTCCACCCCTGAAGTGCCGGGCAGGGTGCGTCAGGCGGTGCAGCAAGTGTTGATGGAACTGCAGCCATTCAGCGAAATCGTCTGCGCCGAGCACTGCGCTAAGCTGGTGCTGGTGCCGGTGCAAAATCAACACGGCGATGTCGCTGTGGCAGCGTTGTCGACTACGCTGCTGGATGTGCTGGCATCGCTGAAACAAGGCGTGGGGTCAGAAGTGGCGATAGTGCGGATTGAAGGCGACCTGGAACGGCCGGCCCGTGAACTGCAGTTGCTGAGTTTATCCAACGCCAGCCGGATGGCCTCAGTGTTTTCGGCACTACCGGCCGAAGCCACAGTGAAACAGGCCATCGAAAACGGCTTGCCGGTGCAGATTGGCGCTGAACATTATCTGATTAGCTTCCTGCCTTTGGTTGGCAATGGTCAGGGTTATTATCTGGCGCTGGTTGATGACACCAATAAATTTGCCCGCACCAAAGCTGATTATCAGTACCAGATTGTGATTTTTGCCTTAGTTTGTTTTGTGCTGGTAGCCGTGCTGATTTATTTCAGTACCCAGCGGCTTAGTTTGCGTTTATTACAGATGGCGCGGCATTTACCGCTGTTGGCGCAGCGCCAGTTCCGTGAATTTCGCGACCACAGTCAAAAACCGCCATTGGTATTTTCCGATGAACTGGACGTGCTGGGCAATGCGGCCAATCAGCTGAGCCTGGAACTGGAACATCTGCATCAGCAGATTGAACACAACACCCGCGAGCTGGAAAACATCGCGATGTACGACCTGCTGACTGGCTTGCCCAATCGCAATATGTTATTGTTCCAGCTGAAAAAGTATCTGGCGGCGCTTGAACGGCATCCAGGGAAAATTGCCGTGTTATTTCTCGACTTGGATAATTTTAAGCTGGTGAATGATACCCAGGGCCATGCCGCCGGTGATTTGCTGCTGGTTGAAGCCGCCAACCGGCTGAAAACCTGTATCCGCCCAACTGATTTGGCTTCAAGGTTTGGTGGCGATGAATTTGTACTGGTGTTACCTGATGTGATGTCTGACGAGCATCCGGCTGAAGTCGCCAACCGCATTCTGCAGGCGTTTCAGCAGCCGGTTGAGCTCAATGGCCAGCTGTTTTATGTCTCCGGCAGTATCGGCGTGGCGATGTCGTCTGACCCACTGTCACTGCCGGATGATCTCATTCGTCAGGCGGATATTGCGATGTATAACGCCAAAGAGCAGGGCGGTGCCGCCTATACCGGCTATGACCAACAGATGTATCAGCGTCTGTCGAGTCGTATTCAGCTGGAAAGCGACATCAAAGACGCCATTCGCCTGCAACAGTTTTACCTGGTGCTGCAGCCGCAGATTGAGTTGTCCACCGGCCGGCTGGTTGGCTTTGAAGCACTGCTGCGCTGGTCGCATCCGCAGCGCGGTATGGTGACACCGGATGAGTTTATCGGTGTTTTGGAAAATTCACCGCAAATGGTTGAACTGGGTTATTGGGTGTTCCGGCGCAGCTTTGAACTGGCGCAGCAGTTGGTTAGCCAGGGTTATCGCCATATCCGGATTGCGATTAATTTATCAGCCGGGCAATTTCTGGACCCGCAGTTGCCAGAGGTGCTGCAGGGCTTGCTGGACGAGTTTGGCCTGCCAGCCAACCATTTTGAACTGGAACTGACCGAACGCACTTTGGTGAAAAATATTGAGACCACGCTGCAGATGATGCGCCAGCTCAAAGGCATGGGCTTTTGTTTTGCCATCGATGATTTCGGCACCGGCTACTCCAGCCTGAGTTATTTAAAACAAATGCCGGTCGACATCATCAAAATCGATAAATCCTTTGTATTTGGCATGCTGGAAAATGATGCGGATTATCAGATCATTGTCTCGACTATTGCGATGGTGCAGAAGCTGGAACTAACGGTTGTGGCCGAAGGCGTGGAAAACCGCGCCCAGCTGCAGCTGCTGAAAAAGCACAAATGTGATGTCGGGCAGGGCTATTATTTTGCCCGGCCGCTCAACGACGAACAGTTAAAACAATTCCTGCTCGAGCAGGTGCCGGACGGTTTTCTGCGTTTATCCTGAGCGCGAAAACCTGCCGGCCCTTGCGGCTTAGTGCAATGGGTTATTGATAAGCGGTCGTCCCGGATGGGGCTGCATCTGATCATAACTTTCGACGCGGTTACGGCCATTGTATTTGGCGAGATAAAGCGCCTGATCAGCATGGCGCATTAACTCTGCAGTCTGATAGCCGCTGATTTGGCTGTAAGATACACCAAAGCTTGCAGTGAGTTTGAGGCCGCTCTGGAACTCGCTGCAATCGAGCTGTTCAATTGCGTCCCGGCAGATCTCCGCCAGCATCAATACTTTGTCCGGCTGACAATCCGGCAGCGCGATGGCAAACTCTTCACCACCAATGCGGCCAAAAATATCGCCGCTACGGATAAAATGGTTACAGATGCGTACTGTGGCCTGCAGCGCTTTATCGCCGACGTCATGGCCGTAGTTGTCATTGATCAGCTTAAAAAAATCTAAATCAAACACAATCACGCCCAAAGACTTTTGTTGTTGTTTGCAGCGTTTTACCTGCTTTTGCAGCTGTAAATCAAAAAAATGCCGGTTGCTGATGCCGGTCAGGCCGTCGTTTTCCGCCGCCAGTTTGTAAAAGCGATGCCGGCGGACCAGGCGATAGCTGATATACACCAGCAAAATACTGGCAAAACTGAGCAGGCCGATATACAAACTGTCGCGTTGTGCTTGTTGTTTCTTCAGCTGATTTTCTAGCTCAATGACACGGAATTCTTCTTTCATCAGCTTCAGTTGCTGATTTTTTTTCAGTAATTCGCCTTTGGCCAGCTGAAAAGCCAACAGTTGGGCGGAGCGGTCGTCCCGCATCGCCCGCTCAGCTTCTGAAAATTGTCTGGCGGCCAGATAGGCCTCCCGAAAATTCCCTAATTGAGCCGACAGTTCTGCCTTTAACTGCAATGCAGCGACCAATGGCGTACTATACGGCAGGTTTTTAGCGGCTGATTCTACTTCCCTGAGTAGTTGCAGCGCTTCGTCCGCGTTACCAATATCCGCCTGCGCTTGTGCCATCAGCTGATAAAGCTGGATTAATAATCGGTTGTAACCGGTACTTTCAGCGTCAGCACGCTGCGCTTGCAGGTTTTGCAGTGCTTTATCCGGTTGTTTTTGTTGCAGGTAATGCCAGCCGATTTGTACTTTGATCATCTGCGCAAACATTTTTTCGTTAGCGTTCTGACATAAATCAACAGATTTTTCCAACAGGCTGACTTCGAGGCTTTTCTGGAGAAACAACTGGTTCTGATAATCAATCAGCTGGCTCAGACAGGTATCGCGCGTAGTCATTTTATCTGCTGCCAGCTGGGCAATAAATTCGCTGCTTTCCTGATGGAGTCCGGCTTCGGAATAAATATTTGCGGCACTGAGCAGACCCTGATTGCGCCACTTGGCGTTTTCGATATCCGGTAACAGCGAGATCGCCTGGCTCAGGTTGGAAAAAGCATCCACAAACTGGCGTCTGACCATTTGTACATTGGCCAATGTGTAGTAAGCACGAAATCGCATTAATGCTGACTGGCCAGGAGCCACTAACTGAGTCAACAGGGCTTCAGCTTGTTTGTGTTGCCCGGTGTAAGCCAGTTGATAAGCAAGCAGAAAGTCGAGGAAACTGCGTTGAGCTGGCTTCATTTCTGCACTGGCCAGCTTTAATTGTGTCAGTAATTCAGCAAAGCGCTGTGGCGCTGAACTGCGAAGTTCATCGGCTTCATTCAGCATCAGATCGATACGCTCAGCATGATTGTCGGGGGCCGCGCGGACCAGCGCCGACCCCGACAATAACAACAGACAACTGAGCAGTCGCCAGTATTTCATCACAATAAAAAACCTTTAATGTTGGCGGATTTTTTTGTCATCATCTGGTTCATCTTCGTCATCCGGTTGCTCCGGTACATCTGGTGCGACAATGACGAAACAACCTCGTCCCGGCATACCTGCCAGCTGAATTAAGCCTGCAAGATCGGCTTTACGCATAGCGGCCGTCAGTTCTTCGTTTAACGCAAAACTCTCTGCAAGTTGATCAATCTCGTGATCGCGTGCTGTCACTTTTTCGGTGTTAAGTGCAAGTTTCTCTAACATTTGAACCAGTTGGGACATGATAAGACCTTTTTTCTCTGACCATCATTAAACACAGGCAATACGTAGTGGCGATATGTCGTTGTAATCAGTGTCTGGGGACTTCAGTTGCAACGATAAAAAAACAGCCAGTACTGGTTGCCGGAACATTGGACGCTACGATAAAGCTACAACCCGTCGTTTGGGTATTGCTCAGTTGGGCTAACTGCTGACAGTCACCGTTTTGCAGAGCGGTAGCCACAGCGTCATTCAGTCCATACTGGCGGGCCAAATTGGCGATAAGCCATGCACGTTGCCGGGCAGGTAAGGTGCTGGTCGCCATTTCGTTTAAGACGAGATGTAATGCTGACATAAAAAGCTCCTTGCTAAAATTTGTTAATAACTCCGGTACGGTGACAACAACCGGTCCTTCAGACTAGAGCAAGCATTTTGTTTTGTAAATCAAAGGCTGCTGTCGTAGCATCAGATTTCGCTGATAAAAACGATACCAGAATATCGCAAAGGACATATATGCAAAATGAAGGACGTATCGTGATATTGGGTACAGGGATTATGCTCGGCGCCCACATCACCCCAGTGGCTAAAAGTCATCTGCAGGCTGCCGATGTGGTGTTTGCTGCGGTGACCGATGGGATCACAGAGCAATGGTTGCAGACGATGCATGACGATGTCCGCAGCTTTGCGCCATTGTACGAATTGGGCAAGTCCCGCCATGAAACTTATCAGCAAATGATCGACCTGATGCTGACCGAAGTACGGGCCGGCAAGTTTGTCGTTGGTGCTTTTTATGGTCATCCTGGCGTTTTTGCTTATGCCCCGCACAAGGTGATAGAGCTGGCACGCCAGGAAGGTTATGAAGCGCAGATGCTGGCGGGCATCAGTGCGGCAGATTGTCTGCACGCCGATTTGGGGATAGATCCGGGCCGGGTTGGTTGTCAGTATTATGAAGCCAGCCAGTTTATGTTTTATCAGCGCGTGGTGGACCCGAGCGCCTATCTGGTGTTATGGCAAATCACTCTGGCCGGTGATCGTAGCATCGCCCGGTTTGATACCGGCGCCGCTGAATTGCAATTACTGGTTGAGCTATTGTCCGGGCATTATCCGGCCGAGCATCAGGTGGTGATTTATGAAGCCGCCAGTATGCCGTTTGAACAGCCGCGGATGGAATGGATTGCGCTTGGCGATTTACCGACAGCGCGCCTGACGCTGAAATCAACGCTGGTATTGCCGCCGTCCCGGCCTTTGCAGAAAAACTCCCAAATGCTGGCACGGCTGCAGGCGTTGCAGGAGCTCTGATGCTGTCGGTAGCTGATTTTGCGTTAGAACAGGCCGGTTGCCGGCTGCGACCAGTGTGTGCAGCCGATGCCCCGGTGATGGCCGCGATTTACACTGACGCCCGCACTCAGCAGTTTGTTGGGCAGCTACTGTCGCAAACTGAAGCTATGGCCCGGATTGAAGCCTGCGCCAGAGCAAATCAACAATCTGAGCTGCAAAAGTTTTATCTGGCGCTGGAAAACCCACAACAACTGCTGGCCGGTATGCTGGCCGTTTTTGATGTAACACCCGCCGCCGGCACCCTGGAGCTGGGGATTATGCTGTTACCAGACCGGCAGCAGGCGGGTCTGGCCAAAACCGCATACAGCGCACTGATGCAACGCGCGCTGCTACTTGGTTTCGAAGTGCAGGTCAGTATCCATCCAGAGAATCTGGCCGCGATACGCTTAGCCCGTCAATGCGGTATGCAGTTGATGCAGAGTACAGCCACAGCGCTGCGTTATCGCTACTGTGGCTGATGGTCGAGGAGTGCCGCTGCTGACATTAATCTTTAACGCTGCACCGGCTGACACATCGGGCTGGTTTTCACCACATAAGGCCGCAAAATAGGCGCCATGCCTTTAAGCACCTGCAGCGGCAGGGCAGAGGTGAAGCTGAAATCATCAGCACCTTTTCCTGGCACAAAAGCGGTCAGAGTGCCGAAATAGCTGTCCCCTAAATAAAATACAAAAGTGGCGGTGCGGCTGGTGGCGGTCGATGCCACCGTTTTGCCGCGGATCACTTGCGTGGCCATCCGGTTATCACCGGTACCGGTTTTACCACCTACTTGCAGTGGCGAGCTGTCCGCTTTGACAAAACTGCCGTTTAAGCGCCGTGCCGTACCTTCAGCAACCACCTGTCCCAGCGCTTTTTTCAGTGCCCGCGCCACCTCTGGCCGCATCACACGTTCGCCGGCGCTGGCATTAAAGCCCAGCTGCACTTCATAAGGGGTCCGCGCGGCGAAATGCAGGCTGTCGATGCGGATGGTCGGTAAACGCATACCGTCATTCTGGATTATACCCATCAGTTCAGCGAGCGCTGCAGGGCGGTCGCCCGAACTGCCAAGTGCGGTGCCAAGGCTTGGCACTAAGTGATCAAACGGATAACCAAGTTTAGCCCAGCGCTGATGAATGTCGGTAAAGGCTTCAACTTCCAGCATGATGCGGATGCGGGCGTCGCGCGCTTTGCGGTTCGGCGTTTTAAATAACCAGCGATACACCTGCTGACGCTGTTCGGCGCTCGCTTCGATCACTTCTTTCATCGTCGCCGTCGGATGATTGTTCAGATAATTCAACACCCAAAGTTCCAGCGGGTGAGCGCCGGCGATATAACCCTGATCCGGCAGGCTGAATTTTCCCGGGCCATATTGCGCATACATATCCTGCAGCTTTTTATTGGTCAGTTTGTCGCTGTCCGGTAATTTGTTGCGTAAAAACGCGGCAAAATCGGTGAAGCTGGCATCTGGTAACAAATAACGATGTACCGCAGCAAGACGGTCCGGTGTTTGTTTCAGACCATCAAAAAAGGTTTCCAACCGTTCTTCCATCGGCTTTTGCTGATACTTACGGAAGAAACGACGTAGGAATTCGCTGCCTTCTTTGTCGACAAATTTACGCAGATATTCTTCGCGTTTCGGGTCATTGTCGGCGCGTAACAACAACGAGGTGCTGCCTTGCGTCTGATAACTGCTGGCGTAGCTGACGATATCGCGCAGCAGACGGACAAACGGCAGGTTATGTGATTGCTGTAACGACTGGCGAATGGTCGGCACTTTGCCGTCTTCGTCTTTATTGAAGTTGTTAAATACCTGCAGGCCGCCACCGGTAAAAAAACGTTCGGTCGGTGATGCGGAATAAGTGCGTTCCAGCGAGGCTTCTAACATCGCCGGCAGACTGCGGTCTGCGGTTGTGGCCATATAGTTGGCGGCCCAGCGCGTGATATGGTCGTTGGGCGCGATGTCCATGGTCAGCAGGCTGTCAGGGAGCTCGTCGACAAAGGCCTGATGCAGTTCGGCGATAATTTCCAGATAACTGGCGAGCACCCGCAGTTTAGCGGTTGAACCCAGCTCCAGTTTGCTGTGTTCGTTTAAGTCAAATGGCTGGTCGGTACTGTCGGTTTGCACCCGCACTCTGTTGCCGTCAGCGGTTTTTTCAAACAATGTGAAGCTATACAGCACGTCACCGGTGCGGGAAGCGGAGAGCAGACGTTCACCAATCAGGCCATGTTGCGCTGCAGTATTGGCATTGGCGAGGCTTTTTAAATAAGCACTGACTTTTTGCTGCACGTCGCCGTGTAAGGTACTGTGCGCATTTAAATCCAATCGGTCCAGGTCGTACATCGGCTGATTCAGCAGGTTGCCAAGCCGCAGCCGGGCAGAGTTAATGCCTTTGCGGCTGTCAGCTTCGTCTTTGGCTTTATTCGCCTGCAACCGGACAAAAGTCAGTTGTTCGTTCAGTGCTTTATCACGCAAGGATGCATCGATAATACCGGCACGGGCCAACAGGCGGATATGGCTGTTGGTCAAATCCTCCAGATCGGCGTGCCCCTGCAGCAGGTAATAGGAGGGGCGGCGCTGCGCAATCATCAGCGACAGCATCTGGCGGAAATAACGCGCGCGTTCGGCTGCAGTTTCAGCTTGTTCAGGCTGGGCCAGCAGCAAGTTTGCACGGTTAAAATCAGTGCCAAACCAGGCATATAACGCATCGCCGACACCATGTACTTCACCATGCCCCGGTGCGGATGACAGCGGCACTGTATTGAGATAATCCTGCACAATGCGGGTGCGTACGCCTTGGGTATTCGGGCCGTGCTGGTATGCGCGGATGGTGCCGGAGATAATCTGCACTGCTTTGTCTTCAAAACTCTGGGTCAGGCCCATCGGCGAGTGACGGAATTTTTCAATCTGGGTCGCCAGTGTCGAGCCGCCGGCTGACTGACCGCCAATGGCCAGCACCTTGCCGACCTGACTGACCGCCGCCATCACAAAGCGAGGCCAGTCCATCACCGGGTTGGCTTGTGGCGGGATGGTCAGCAGATTGCGGTTTTCAATAAATAACAGGCTATGGGCAACCAGCAGCGGGATTTGCTGCGGATGCTGATACACCCGTTGCGGGTAATTAAAATCAAAAATGGTTTCGTTACGGCAGTCAGCCAGAAACAAGCCACTTTGGACTTTTTCGCGATAGGGCGGGAAGAATCCTTGTACCGCGAAACTTTGCATTGCCGGAGAGAATTCAGCCTGGGCACGGATGACAAAACCGCGTTCCTGTAAACGCACTAATAAATCCGGTAGTTTGGTGTAGCCGTGACGTTCGTCAAAGGGACCGGCATTTGGGTAAATCACCCGGCTGGCTGGTGCATTCTGCAACTGGTAGGTCAGGGTTTTTGCGTAATCGCTGATAGGTTTTGCGCTGTAATAGGCACTTCGCATCTCAAAAGCGACCAGGACAGCGAGCGCAGCCAGCAACAGCAGTAATAATACCGGAATTAAGGAGCGGCGCTGCGCCACCATCGCCGGTTCAGTCGGAGGCGTCGCAGCTGGTTGTTCCCGGTAATTATCAAACTGAATATTTTCAAGAGGAAGTTGCGGTGACAACGGCTGAGTCCATTTGCTGAGCTGAAAAAACAGCCGCAGATTTTAGCCTGAAGCGCGCCGGATTGCAGCTTAAATTTCAATAACACCGCGGCTTAATGCGCCGGTTCTGGCGGGAAAGGCGGCAAACCTTTGTCAAACCAGAACTGTAGATTTTGCTGCAATTTCTGGTCTTCGCGTAGCCGGTTGATCACGGCATTGACTCGGAGTACGGCCAGTTGCCCCCAATTATTGTCAGGACAAGCGACGGCACCAGCCAGCCAGTCCTGATAACCCTTGATCGGCAGGAACACCAGCTGGCGCCGTGAATGCATGGTGTAAAACTTCAGACTGCTGACGTAATCGATGGTGGCATCCAGCTGTTGCTGACTGAGCATCTGCAGATGCAACATCGTGGCATCTTTACCGGTATCCAGACTGACATGATTTGGACTGTGCAGGCGATGCTCATCGAGCAGTTGCTGCAGTTTGCCGTAGCGGCGCTGCGCCGGGAAACCAAAGCGTAATTCACTTTGCAGCAGTTTGGCCAAATCGATGGGATGGCCAAAACGCCGGCTTATTTCGCCGGCCAGTTCCGGCCGGGTAATAATGCCATGAGGCCGGTAATAATGGGTGGGTTTGCTGAACAACCGGCCTTGTTGGGCTGCCGGCTCGGTAGAAAACAAGGCGCAGGGGTAACACAGATTCTCTTTAGCGTCGATGCGCTGACGGATGCGGGCCTGGGGTTCGGCCAAAAACTGATGGCGGACATCCGGTAAATACACCTGCAGCCGCTCCACTAACACATCACAAAAACCTGTGCCCTGATCCGGGCCGTCCAGAATAAAAAATGGTGCTTCCGGATTCATCCCCCACTGGATACGGAACTGCCTGTTACTGTTCTGCTGGATTTGCAAAATGTGCTGTTCTGGCTGCAATGCCGGCAACTGCGGTGGGGACTGTAGCGTAGCTGGCAGCGGAAACGACTCAGGTGTAGCCGACTGCAGCCTGTATAAGTTCAGACTAAATAACAGTAAGGTTGCAACGAACAACGACAACAGGATTTTCATGCGACAAACTGCAAAGCGGGGGATTTTTCTAGACTAGCACAGTGGCTGGGCAGATCCAGCCACTGTGGTAACGGGCCTATTAGTCGTGGTGATGGCCACCAGCGCCGTGGGCATGGCCATGCGCAATTTCTTCGGCAGTGGCTGCCCGCACTGATACGACGTTGAGGTCAAACGTCAGGGTTTTGCCGGCCAGTGGGTGATTGACGTCCACTTCGGCTTTAAACATGCCGACTTTGACAATTTTTACCTGACGCGGACCATGTTCGGTCTCGACAACAGCTGTCATGCCCGGCGCCCACTTTTTTGCGCCTTTTAAGTGTTTGACCTGAATGCTTTGGATCGCATTGTCGTCACGCTCGCCGTACGCGTCTTTAGGTTCGACAACCAGTGACAATGCATCGCCGGCCGCTTTGCCTTCCAGCGCCTGTTCAATGGCTGGCAACATATTCTGATGGCCATGCAGATATAACATCGGCTCGCCTTTGGCTGAATCTTCAATCAGGCCTGAGGCGTCTGATACGCGGTAGTGCAATTGGACAACGCTGTCCTTGGTGATGATCATATTTGATTTTCCAAAATTCCGGGGGCGGCGATTATAACAAGTTCGCCGCCCGGCGGAAGTGGCTTAATGATCACAATCATGATGATGTCTGTGGCGGTGTTTGTGGCGTTTGGGTTTGTGCCAGTGGCGTTGTTCCTGATATTCCCGCACTTCAACAAACCTTACGGATTGGCCACAGGCGCCGTAGTGGTGGCAATAACGGCCCCAGTCGCGCTGATGGGCGTAAGGGGCTTCAATGACAATGACCCGGTCATACATCGGGTAGGGATCGGCAACTCGTACGTGGCCATGCACGCCCGGTAACACCTGGCCATAAAGATTGACTTCGACCTGGCTGGCTGCGGTGGCGGTGCCGACTGTGGTGGCCCCCAACAACACAGCTGCGAAAAGAAAACACTTGTTCATGATGCCTCCGGCGCTACTTCAGCACATGCTGATGCAGCTAATATGGCGAAGTCATCTGAACCGTTTCTGAACCAGTGACGGCAGTTGTGGCTGCTGCAGCGGCCAGCTTTTCGGGTCGAGTTGAAAGAACAACTGCATTAACCGGTAAAGCTGAGGCTGACAGTCAGCGAGATAGGCCGGCATTTCAAAAAACAATTCACTGAGCACGGCAAAAAACTCGGCCGGATTGGTGGCGGCATAAGGGTCTATCCAGGGTGGGGTTCCTTGTTGCAAATCACGCTGCAGCTGATCAAATGCTGCCTGCATCAGCGGTGGCCACTGTTGCTGCAGTTCTGGCGTTGGCAGCGGCGGGAAGCCGTTCACGCTGCCGGTTTGCTGGTCCAGCTGATGGGCAAATTCGTGGATCACCAGATTGCGGCCATCGTCAGCCACAGCTGCGCCCGCCAGCGTATGGCGCCAGGATAAAATCACCTGGCCCTGTTGCCAGGATTCACCTTCGCGCCACTCGGTTTTTTCATGCACCACACCGGCGCTGTCCGGCTGGTTCAGGTCGACAGCAAAGGCGTCCGGATATATCAGGATCTGGCGTAATCCCGGGTAATCATTTACCGGCAGCCGGGCGGTCAGCAGGCTGGCCTGCGCGGCAATCAGCACCCGCATCTGGTCGGTCACGGTCAGCCCGTCGCAGCCAACAAATTCCACTTCAGCAATAAAGCGCTGTATTTGCTTTCTGACTTGCTGCTGCACGTCTGCCGGCAAGGCGCGGTAAAGCGGCCAGCGCTGCTGCAGGATTTTACGCCAGGCGGTTGGAAAAGCCTGTTGCGCCAGCTGCCGGCGCTGCTGCCGGCGGTGATACAGCGGATAAAACACGGCGCCAAGCGCCAGCAACAGGATCAGCAGTAACAGCAGGTCACGGCCATACTGTTGTAAAATGGAGTGGAAAAAATTTGGAAAAAAATCAGCGGGCATTTTGCTTCAAAGTGGCTGGATTTATTCTGCTGAGATGGGCGTGACTGTGGCAGAATTCAAGTTCTGGCCGGCGATGTTGCTTATCGCTGTTGCCGCTTTTTAAACTATATGGAGCTCTATCTATGAAAATATTCGAATTAAATCAAGAGTTTTCCGTAGCTCAAACCCTGTTGGCACAAATGCGCGACCCGGACATTCAGCAGGATCGCTGGCGTTTTCGCCACAACTTACAGCGCCTGGGTATGTTGCTTGGTTATGAATTATCAAAAACGCTGCAATATCAAACCTTTCCGTTACACACGTCGTTGGGCGTTGCCCGCGGGGCTGATTTGGACCAACAACCTTTGCTGATTTGTGTGATGCGCGCCGGTTTACCGTTTTATCAGGGTTTTGTTGATGTGTTTGATCAGGCTGACAGCGGTTTTATCGGCGCATACCGCCAGGCCGAACAAGCGGGGATGGAGCAGGATATTTTTCTTGGCTACAGCGCCAATCCGTCGATTGACGGCCGTGATGTGGTGCTGATTGACCCGATGCTCGCCACTGGCTCGTCGCTACTGAAAGTCTGGCGTTTACTGGCGCAAAGCGGCACGCCGCGTAGTCTGCACATTGCGGCGGCTATTGCTGCACCTGAAGGCCTGGCGTTGTTGCAACGCGAATTTGCTACTTCGACCCATTTCTGGCTCGGCGCGGTCGATGAGCGCCTGAATGAGCAGGCTTACATAGTGCCGGGCCTTGGCGACGCCGGCGACTTATGTTTTGGCGAAAAGAGCTGACTATCAACAGCTCTTAATGCCGATGATGCCGGTGCAGACGATACAGCAGAATACAAACCGCCAGCACCACCACAGGCAGACTGAGACTCTGGGCGTCTTTCAGCGGCAGTTGCGGCCACCAGTGCTGGACGGACGCCAGCAGTTTGTCGCAAAGCGCCACCGCGTAGTAACTGATCGCTACCACAGAGACCCGTTCCACCGCGCGTTGCAGGCTTAGCTGCAACTTCACCCGCTGGTCCATTGACGCCAGCAAACCGGTGTTCTGCCGTTCGAGCTGCAGGTTGATGCGGGTGCGCAGCAGCTCAGTGGAGCGGCCGAGCCGGTTTGATAAATTGCGCTGGCGGTTTTGCACCGACTGCGCCGTGCGAAAGGCTGGTGTCAGCCGGCGCTCAGAGAAATCCTGCAACGTCATCATGCCGTCGACCTGCTGCTCACGCAGCGCCTTTAACCGGTCCAGCGTCAGCTGATAATAGGCGGCGCTGGCATCCAGCCGGGCGTTATTGTTGGCGATCAGATGCTCCGTCTGTGCCGATAACTGACTGATTTCACGCAGTAATTGTTCATCCGAGCCCTGTTGTTGCTCGATGCGCTGGGTGATATCCGACAGTTGTTGTTCCATCAGATGCAATTGCGTTAGCGCCTGACGGCTGGTTGGCCAGCCAAGCAGGCTGAGCTTGCGGTAATTGCCAAGGTCAAACAGCTGCTGCACCAGCCGTGCCAGTGCTGATGGCGATAAACCGTGATCAAGCAGCAACATACGGCCGGCACCTTCCGGGTGTTTACGGAAATCGGTCCAGACTCTGGCTTTGCCATCGGCAAGCAGGCTCGACATGCAATGTTCGGCGGCAAACAAAGCGCCGGCGTTGGCTTGTTCGGATGCCGGCAATACCTGCAACTGCACGACGCGGAATAACTGGCCGGGTAGCGGGTTAAACCAGTCCAGACTTGGCAGAAAACTCAACGGGTCTTCAAAGCCAGTGGCCTGACCGGATTTAATAAAACTGTAAGTTGAAAACTCGGAATGTCGCTCCCAGCGCAGCATCACCTCGCCCAAATCCAGGTTCAGGTCCACGTCGCCCTCCAGCAATGCCACGCCATATTGGTGGGCCAGCTGTTGCAGTTGCTGAAATTCGAGTGGACGCGAGGCCAGTCCCACCGTCAGCATCCAATGACAGATCCGGCAAGGGGCTTGCAGCGCCGGGAAAAACCGTTGCTGCAGTTCCTTTTCCAGTAAATCGCGTTGCGGGTGATTTTTCAGGTTCAGCATAAGACCTCCTGGTCAACGACGACAGCAGTCTGCCAGTTTTGTATGTCAGGCTGGCGACAGCAGGTTCAATCAGAGTGGCAGCAAGGGATGTTCCAATCTAATCATTTTTTAATTTGCTGATTTTTAACAATAAAATTTTGCCGGATAGGCGCGGGTATGACATCCGGCGCCAGTCTGGTGCAGCGACCGGCGAAAAAGGTGCAGCCGGCAAAACGGCCATGTTACATTGACGCTTTCTGATTTTAATGATGGTTAGATGGCGATGGTGCCGGTAGAAGCGATCCTGATCCTGCTCAGTCCACTGTTTTTTCTGTTTATTGCTTTTGAATGGTATCAAAGCGCGAGGCGGCAGACTGGCATTTACCAGTGGCGCGATTCGCTGGCAAATTTCGCCACTGCAGCGCTGCATCAGGCCGGTGACGCTTTGTCATTGTTGTTGCTGATGCCGCTGTTTTACTGGCTGGCGCAGTTTGCGTTGTTTGACCTGCCGTTTAATCTTTTAAACTTATTGCTGTTGTTTGTGCTGCAGGATTTTTTGTATTACTGGTTTCACCGCGCCTCGCACCGGGTGCGCTGGCTTTGGGCTTCGCATGTCGCGCATCACAGCTCCAGACTGATGAATTTCAGCACGGCATTTCGCCAGAGCCTGACTTATCCGTTGTCCGGCATGTGGTTGTTCTGGTTGCCGTTGGTGTTGCTCGGCTTTGACCCAAAGCTTGTGTTGGCAGTCGTTGCCATCAATCTGGGTTTTCAGTTTTTTGTTCACACCCGCGCCGGCAAGCACTGGGGCGCTTTGGGTTATCTGTTTAATACACCGGCCTGGCACCGGGTGCACCATGCCTGTAATGACAGGTATATCGATAAAAATTTTGCCGGCGTGCTGGTGATTTGGGACCGGCTGTTTGGCACTTTTGAAGCTGAACATGACCATATTCCCTGTCGTTTTGGCATCACCGGCGATTTTGAATCGGTCAATCCGCTGACCATCACTTTCCATGAGTGGCGGCGCATGCTGGCCGATGCCGCTGCGGCACCCGGTTTGGCGGCGAAATGTGCCGCACTGTTTGGTCCGCCGCGACCTGAAAAATTCACTACCGCAGAGGAGCTGAATCTTGATTAACTTAAGCCTGATGGGCTTGTTTATCCCGACTTTTTTGTTTGTGTCTATTACACCGGGTCTTTGTATGACGCTGGCGCTGACGGTCGGCATCAGTCAGGGCGTGCGCCGGGCTTTGTGGATGATGTGGGGAGAACTACTTGGCGTTGGGCTGGTGGCGTTAGCGGCAGTGCTTGGCGTGTCGGCACTACTGCTCAGTATGCCAGGTCTTTTGACTGCGTTTAAATGGCTCGGTGGCGCTTATCTGGGGTATCTGGCGCTGCAAATGTGGCAAAGCAAAGGCAAACTGGCGATCCCGGAGCCGGGGCAAGCGCAGCAAAGTTCCCGCCGGGAACTCTTCACGCAGGGTTTTGTCACCGCGGTGTCGAACCCTAAAGGCTGGGCTTTTCATATGGCGCTGTTGCCGCCATTTATCGATGCCAGCTTACCTTTTTGGCCGCAATTACTGGTGTTGCTGGCGATTATTTTACTGCTGGAATTTGCCTCTTTGTTGCTCTATGCCAGCGGCGGCAAAGCGCTGCGCGTGCTGTTTATGCAGGAAGGCAATGCCAGACTGATGAACCGCATCGCGGCAGGCCTGATGGCCGGCGTGGGGATTTGGCTGGTGTTGTCTTAGCATCGAGAGCACCGATTAGTTTAAGAAGCGAACAGCAGAGCAGCCTGAAAATGGCTCAATCGAGGCGGCACAGCGAAGGAATAGTGGCGCTCTTTCGAGCTGTGACAACAAAGAGTGAGTCTTTTTCAGGCGCTCCCGTCCGGGCGAAATCAGAATGGCCGCATGCGGCGTTAAAATTTCTCGCTTTAGAACCACTAAAGCTTTGAAAATCTGCCTTGCCTGTGGCCATTCTGTGTTTCGCTGCTGTCGCTTTTTTAAACTAATCGGTGCTCTAGTCAAAGCGCCAAATCAGACTGAACTGACTCTGATAAAAGTTGCGTTGTAATGGCCAGCCAGCCCATTGGCCGCGACTGGCCTGATGGCTGTTCATCCGGCTGAATTCCGTCAGGAGAGCCCAGTGCTCACTGAGCGGGTATTGCCAGGCGAAAGTCCAGTTATGGCCGCGGCCACTGTTATCGTCACCCGCTGTCGCGTCGCGGTCCCATTGTTGCCAGTGGTCATACCGCAGCGTCGCCTGCCACAAGTCGTGTTGATAATTCAGCAAAACAAAAGCGGCGCGGTAGTCGATTAACACAGTGTCATAGCCCATCTCGGTGCGGCCATCCAGATACTGGCTGACCAGTCGCCAGCGCTCGCTGAATTGCTGCTGGAAGGCCAGCTGATCAAATTTGTTCAGCCAGGCGTATTGGCCTTGCGCCAGCACTGTCGGATCAGCCCGGTTGTCATAGTGATAAAAACGCAGTTCGCTGTCCTGCCGGTACAGGTAATGCAGGCCGCTATACCAGCCGGTATGGCCGTCCAGTTCGGCAAAAAGTTCGACCCAGTCAGGTTGACGATCCAGTGGAAAGCGACGCAGGCTCGGGTAGTGCGCGAAATCCACGCGGCCGCCAATCCGGGTTTGCAGGTTATGCACAGCAAAACCGCGCCAGGCAATTAAGCTGCCTAGCGGGTCGTTGTTACGAAAAGCGCCGAGCACCGCTTGCCAGCTATGATTGCTGTTAAATGTCCGGCCTGGACGGCTGACATTCAGCTCCAGTGTTTTTGCCCGCAATTCTTCAGCAAACCAGCTGTTGATGGCGGAAAAACTGCTGCTGTAAGGCGAGCTCCAGACCAAATCGGTATTTTCCAGTGACAGGGCCGGATAAAACCAGCCGGCTCTGACTTTGAGCCGATAGCCATCGAGCGGCAACGGCTGATATTGCAGCCAGGCTTCTGTCAGGCCGCTGGCGGCGTCAAGCGCCTGCTGCTGACTGAAGTGCAAACGGGCAGACCATGGACTGTCGGTATTGATTTGTAGCGCAGCCAACATTGGCCCTGTGGTCAGGCGGTCATCACTGATAGCGAGCTGACCAGTGCCGTGTTGCCACCAGGGGCCGAGGTTCGCGGATTGTTCGCTGTGTTGCACCCAACCAAGTTCGGCTTTGGCCTGCAGTTCCAGCCATGAGGTCAGTTCTGCGCTTTGCGCGCTGGCGGCAAGCAGCATAAACAATGCGGCAGCATGACGAATCTTTGGCATCAATAAAATCCAATAGTGATAAATGGTTAAAAACTAAGGTTTTTCACAGCTGTTACATGCTAATTTAGCAGCTTTATTTCCGTCGCGGTGGCATTTATTCGTTCGGGCGGCCTGCTATACTGCGTGCCGGATCTGCTGGCGTGGTACATGCCTGCAAAGCTGATTTGTGCCTGATGACTGAGTAACACGTGGGCGTCGGCCCCGGGCAAATGGAGTTTTCTGATGTCTTTTACTCGTTTAATATGGTTATGTTGCAGTTTGTTGCCTTCGGCAGTCTTTGCCGCGGAGGTACAAATCCGTATTTTGGACCAGCAAGGCGTGCCGCTGTCTGATGCCGTCGCCGAACTGCAACTGACAAAGCCGTCACAGGGAGCATTGACACCACAGGCTGCATCCGCTTTGCCGGCAGGAAAACCGGCGGAAGTTGCACAAAAAGACCTGACTTTTGTGCCTTTTGTTTCTGCGGTGCAAAAAGGCACTCAAGTGGAATTTCCTAATCAGGACAAGACCCGTCACCATGTATATTCATTTTCACCAGCCAAAGTGTTTGAACTAAAACTGTACGCCGGTAAACCAGAGGCGCCGGTGCTGTTTGAAAAAGCCGGCGTGGTCGCATTAGGCTGCAATATTCACGACTACATGCAAGCCTATATTTATGTCGGCGACAGCCCTTATCTGGCGATCAGTAACAACGACGGGCTATTGCAGCTGAGCGGCGTGCCGGATGGTCAGTATCAGCTGAAAGTCTGGCATCCTTGGCAGGATGCGGACCTCCCCACAACGGCTGTAACAGTCCCAGCCGCGACCGCTATTGAGATCAAATTGCCGGTCACCCGGCAGGAAAAACCGCAAAAACCCAAAAAGGGTTTTGGCAATTCGTATAACTGAGCTTTTCAACGTTTTTTAACAAAGGAATCGATATGGCTACTGTGACTCTTAAAGGCAATCCGTTTCAGACTGTTGGCAATTTACCGGCCGTTGGCAGCAAGGCACCAAATTTTGTCGTAACAGGCGCAGGCCTGGCTGATGTATCGCTGGCAGATTTTGCCGGCAGCCGTTTAGTGCTGAATATTTTCCCAAGCGTGGATACGCCGACTTGTGCGACTTCTGTGCGTAAATTTAATCAGGCGCTGAGCAGTCTGAACAACACCAAAGTGCTGTGTGTTTCTGCCGACTTACCTTTTGCTCAGGCCCGTTTTTGCGGCGCGGAAGGTCTGGAAGCAGTGCTGAACGGCTCTAGTTTCCGCAGCAACTTTGGTCAGGATTATGGTGTGACTTTCGCCGATGGCCCACTGCGTGGTTTATTGTCGCGCGCTGTGGTGGTGATTGGCGCTGATGGCACAGTGTTACACACAGAGCAGGTTGCCGAAACGGCCGATGAGCCGTCTTATGAAGCGGCGATCGCTGCGCTGGCATAAGTCTGAAGCGTCGGAATAAGCAGCCTGCGGGCTGCTTTTTTTTGCGCTGCATTTCACAGCTTTTTGAATTGTGTGCACACTTGTTAGCTCAAAATCATTGCGACACCTAGTTTTCATATAGATAAACAAAATATAAAATACAATAAAAACATTAATTTAATATTTTTTTGTTTGTTTTATCTGGATTAAATCTGAATTTAAGAGTACAAGTGTGCGCTGAATTAACAGGTAATACCAGAGCCATGCCAGCGATTTTCCAAACTATCTATCAGGAACTATGTCAGACCCTGTTCCGCCAATCCGGCTTCAGTGCCGCTGCCGAGCCATTGTTGCGTCAGTTAATCCCGCATCACCGTGCCGGGTTACATCGGGCCCGCATCCTCAGTATCACACCCCAAGCTGGTTGTTTGCGGCTGCGGCTCAAAGTCAGCCGGCTGTTTCCGGCATTTATTGCCGGGCAGCACCTGCAGCTGCACATAGAGCTGAACGGCCGTTTGCTGGAACGAACCTTTAGTATTTGTAGCGCTGAGCAGCGGTTATCTGAGCAACGTGAGCTGGAGCTGGCTGTTCAGATCCACTCACAAGGCCGTTTTACCGGCGCCTTGCCAGGTCAGCTTCGCCCCGGCATGTATGTGCACCTGAGTCGCCCGGTTGGTGACTTTTGTTTTGAGCGGCAGCAAGCGGCTTGTCTTATTGGCGCCGGCAGTGGCGTCACTCCGTTGTTTTCAATGCTGAGTTCCATTAGTCGCCTGACCCAACCTCTGACGTTTATCTACAGCTTTCGCGGCACCGATCGCCAATTGTTTGCCGCAGAGTGGGCGGCATTACAGGCGAAGTTTCCTTTGCTGCGATTGGTGCTGTGGGACAGCGAAAGGCGGGGGCGGCTGACACCCGAACGGCTACTCGGCGAGCTGCAACCTGATCTGCGGGCGCATTTCTATTTGTGTGGTCCGCAACAATTTGCCGCCGATTTCAGTCGTGTTTTGTTAAACGCGGGTGTGGCCGAAGCTGCAATCCGCAGTGAAAGTTTTGGTGTAGCCGCGCCATCTGCCGGCGACACTCAGCCAGTGGTGCTGCAGCTTGGTCAACAAAACCATCAGTTAGGCGGGCACGGCAGCCTGTTACAGCGCGCAGAGCAGAGCGGGCTGACGGTGCCTTATGGCTGCCGGCGTGGTGTTTGTATGCAATGCCTCTGTGAAAAAAGCAGCGGTGTGGTCAGAAATCTGCTAACCGGTGAATTGTCCGACGCCGGCCCCGGCCGCATTCAGCTCTGTATCAGCGAGGCCGTAAGCCCGGTCACAGTAAAAAGTGTGGAGATAAGTGCCTGATGGAAAAACAACAATCACTAAAGCCTGATGCTGCGCAGTTAGCGGCGCTCGCTGCTGAGCTGGATCAGTTGTTACAAACGGAAAAAGTTGCGCTTGGCGAAGCGGATGCGGCCTACCTGCAACGTCTGGTGTTTTGGCAACGCTGCTGTGCCTTAACTGGCCGGCTCGGCTTATTGTTATGCTGGTTCAGCTGGTGGTGGTTATTGCCTTGTGTGTTGCTGCTGGCGCTGGCCAAAATTCTCGACAATATGGAGATTGGCCACAATGTGTTGCATGGCCAATATGACTTTTTACGGCATCCGACGCTGAATTCACAGCGTTTTGAATGGGACATTGTCTGTGATGCCAAGTCCTGGCAACGCACCCATAATTTTGAGCATCACACATATACCAATATTATCGGTGAGGACCGCGACTTCGGTTATGGCCTGTTGCGGCTGTCTGACGACCTGCGCTGGCGGCTGCAAAACAGCTGGCAACTGTTGACGTATCTTCTGTTAAGCACCTTATTTCAGTGGGGCATTGCCTATCACGAGTTGGCGGCGCAACGGGTATTTTTCGGCAAAAAAAAGCCGGGGCGTTTTAGTCAGGTTAGCGATGCGCAACTGAAAAAAGCCTTTTTTACTAAAGCCCGGCGTCAGCTTGCCAAAGACTATCTGGTCTACCCATTGCTGTGCTGGCCGGTCGCTGTGCCAGTGCTGCTTGGCAACTTTGCTGCGAATCTGCTGCGCAACTGGTGGACATCAACAGTGATTTTTTGTGGCCATTTCACCGAGCAGGCGCAAGTGTTTCAGCCAGAGCACTGCCAAAATGAAAGCCGCGGCCATTGGTATTACCGGCAGATTTTAGGCTCGTCGAATTTCAGTGGCCCGCGTTGGTTGCATATTCTGACCGGTCATCTGAGTTGTCAGATTGAACATCATTTGTTCCCGGACTTACCGGCCTGGCGATATCCGGCGCTGTCGGCGAAAGTGCAGCAAATTGCGCAGAAGTACGGCATTGCCTACAACACCGGTTCATTCTTCCGGCAGTATCTGACGGTTCTGCAGCGAATTTGGCGTTATTCCTGGCCATGAACAGTTGCTTTATGGCATTGGATTCGCCAGTGTAAGGCGGTGATTTTCAGCAGCAGGACAACAACAATGACGACTTCACCTGTAAGCGGGCTGCGCCAGATTGCCTACGTCGTGGCTGACGTACCGGGCGCTGTGGCGTTTTTTCAGCAACTGGGTTTACCTTTGTTATTTCAACCGGCGCCGCAACTGGCATTTATGGCGCTGGGGGAAGTCCGGTTGATGCTGACTCAGCCACAAGGCGCCGGAATTTGTGGCCAAAATTCAGTGTTGTATTTGCAGTGCCAGCAAATTGAACAACAATACCAGCGCTTGCTGGATGCAGGTGTCAGTGGGGAGCGACCACCGCAGTGTGTAGCACCTATGCCGGATCATGATTTATGGCTGGCGTTTTTCCGCGACCCGGAAGGGAATTTGTTAGCATTGCTGGAAGAAAAACTGACGAAAATTTGATATTTTCCAGCAACCTGAAGTTCTGATTGCCAAGCCGCAGTCCGACTGAGTACACTCGGGATCGAATAACAAAAATAATATAGATCTGAGGCTTAGCTTGAGAAACTTATACTCCGGTTTTTTACTGGGATTGCTGCTGATTTGCTCCAGCTTGTTTTATGGGCTGGCTTTAACCAATTCAGACCGCAAATTTCAGCAGGACAGTTCAGTGCTCGATGGCACCTGGCGTTTGGTTGCAGTACACCAGTTTGATGGCTCTGGCAAAGCAGTGCCGGTATCAGCGCCAGCGCAGGCGCTCGAAACGCTGAAAATTGTCGCCAACCGGCATTTTAGCCGGATTAACACCACCTCCGACGGCCGCATTGTTAGCACCAGCGCCGGGCTGATTGAGCTGACTTCTGACTTGTATCACGAATACAACGGTTTTAAACCCGATCAGGCACATCGGTTGGCTTATCAGTGGCGTCTGGCTGATGGACGGCTGACACAACGTCGCACTGAACAAGGCCGGGTGACAGAAGAAATCTGGCAACTTGTTGATTAAATGAATAACGCTTCTGGTTTAATTCATACGACGCTGCGCTAAATACGCAGCTCTGTAAAATATTTTGTGCAGAAGCTTTGTCCCGCCGCCAAGAACGCTGAAATGCACTAAGCTTGCTCAGAACAGAGCAAGTCGACGGGGCAACTTATGAAATCCATCAGTTTTCTGTGCTTAATTCCACTTTTGCTGTTTATTTCCTCCTGTGGTCCAAAGACGCCCGCGCCAGTCAGTTCGGCGCAACCTGAAGCAACACCTGCAGTGGCCTCCACAGTCGCAGAACCTGCTAAACCAACAGTCACATGTCAGCTGAAACTCGGCTTTGAAGCCTGGGAACCGTATCAATACACTTCACTCGACAACAAACCCGCCGGACTTGATATCGAACTGGTTCAGGCTATTGCCGGCCAAATGGGCTGTGAGATTGCGGCGCAACAGGGCACCTGGATGGATTTAATCGCAGCGCTGAAGAGTGGCGGTGTCGATTTGTTGCTTGGTGCCTCTGTCACGCCGGCGCGGCAGGAATATGCTTACTTCTCAGACCCTTATCGTCAGGAGCAGTTTGTATTGTTTGTTCGCTCCGAGGATGTGGCCGGTTATCCGCAAAATACCCTGGCGGATTTTATTGGCAGCGGTAAAAAAGTCGGCATCATCAGTGAATATTATTACGGTGCTGAATTTGCAGAGCTGTTTAAACAGGACGCGCTGAAGCAACAGTTTGTTGAAGCCTCGCTTGGCGAGTTAAATCTGGCTCGACTGCTGGACGAGGACATTGACGGTATGCTGGAAGACAGCTTCGTTGGTCATGCCATGCTGCGCCGTAAAGGGTTGGACAAACAAATCGGCGCGCATTCTATTTCAATGGGCAACACCGATGTGTTTGTCATGTTCAGCAAAGCGACAGTGAAGCCGGAACAAGTCAGCTCCTTTAATCAGGCATTGGCGGCAATTAAAGCCGACGGCAGATATAACGCCATAGTACAGCGTTATATTCACTAGCTGTTTTGCTGCAGGATTTGGCTGGTAAAGCTGGTTTTGAGGTAAAAGCCGCGCGGCAGAGCCTGTACAGGCTCGCCGTCGGCGCCGATGGCACGGGTCAGCGCCTGACTGTTGGCGCCTTTAGGACGCAGCTGCAGCACTTTGCCATGGCTGCCTTTGATTTGTGCTAAACCACCAAGCGCCAGCAAATCCATCAGTTCTTCCCAGTCCTGACGTAGCAGTTGTCGCTGTTCGGCGCTTGGCTGCCACAAAAAGGCCCGGCCTATCATGCGGTCGGCCAGTGGAATACCACGTTCTGCCAACACTGGCACCCAAAGCACATGTTGCAGTTTGCGACAGACCCAGGAATCCTCCCAGCGCTGCAGGGCTGCACCGGTCATCGGCGCGACACACACATAGGTACTTTCCAGCGGTTTACCGGTTCTGTCGACGGGGATAGTTTTTAATTCGACGCCGAGATGGGGAAAGTCAGGTTCGGCCTTAGAACCCGCGCTGGCGCCTAACGCCAGTTCTAACAACTGCCCGACTGTGCCTTTATCTTTTTGCAAATCTGCAGGCAGTTGTTGATTCAGTTCTGTGGCCAGTTCGGCCAGTGTGAAGCCGGCCAGTTGTTGGGCACGATGCAACAATTCGGCGCTGGAGTCAGGAGAAGCAGGTCGCATAATACAGTCCATCTATCACTCTGAGTACACTAACATTTTTAGTCTGAACTTTCTGGCGAATTAATCAGCAACCCAACTTATACACAGTGCGGGAGTTGGTTTTTGGCTGAAAAAAGTGTTCTAAATGCATGAAATTAAATAAGTATTTCCATTGTTGTTGTTTCATTTATTTTGTCAGTTCAGAGTTATTCAGGGATAAGAACATGGATATGCACAGTTATATGCACAGTCCCTGTGTAAAAGTGCACAGGCAGATACTGTATAAATGCTAAGTTGTGGATAACTTGGGGGTGACTCCGGATAAATTCAGTTTGCTGTCCCTGCGACTTTGTGAAAGAATCAATCCAACGCTGTTGTAAACAAGCCAGAGGTTTGTGTGATCGATGCCGAAGGCTTTCGTGCCAACGTCGGTATAGTGATTTGTAATCACCAGGGACAGGTGTTTTGGGCTCGCAGATACGGACAGCATTCGTGGCAGTATCCGCAAGGTGGCATTGATGATGGCGAAACGCCTGAACAAGCCATGTATCGGGAACTCAACGAAGAAGTCGGACTCAGCGCTGCAGATGTAGAAATAGTCGCAACGACCAAACACTGGTTGCGCTATAAACTGCCAAAGCGGCTGATCCGGCGTGATTCGAATCCGGTGTGTATCGGCCAAAAGCAAAAATGGTTTTTGCTGCGGCTGACTTGCCGGGATGAAGACGTTAATCTGCTGAAAACTACGCATCCTGAATTTGATGACTGGCGTTGGGTCAGTTATTGGTACCCGGTGCGGCAAGTAGTGGCTTTTAAGCGGGAAGTGTACCGCAAGGTCATGAAAGAATTTGCCCCAATCGCTTTACCTTTTGTTCGACGGGAAATTAAAAAGAAATAAATGAATGCCGGCCGCTGGCTGGCATTTGTTTTGATGTGAGGTCGGAAATGCTCAGCCAGTTGCGGCGCATCGTGCAGGACGTAGCTCAGGAGCCATCGCTGGAAAGCGCTTTGGCCGGATTAGTCCGCAACGTCAAACAGGCGTTACGCACAGAATGCTGTTCCGTTTACCTTGCTGATTACGAACAACAACATTTTATGCTGATGGCCACCGACGGTCTGAACCCGCAAGCCATTGGCAAAGTCTCGATTGGCTTCTCCGAAGGTCTGATTGGCTGGGTCGGTCAGCGCGAAGAACCGATTAATCTGGCGCAAGCCCATCTGCATCCCCGTTTTAAAGTCACCCCTGAAGTTTCCGAAGATTGTTTTTCGGCCTTTTTAGGCTGCCCGATCATTCATCATCGCAAAGTGTTGGGGGTATTGACCATCCAACAATCAGACTCGCGCATTTTTAACGAAGACGAAGAATCCTTTTTAGTGACCCTGGGCGTGCAGCTGGCGTCTGTGCTGGTGAATGCCGAAATGCGCAAAATGTCGTCTGGCGGCACTGCGTCGGCACAGCAAAACAGTCAGATGCAGGGCCTGATTGGTGCGCCCGGCATTGCGATTGGTGAAGCTTATGTGTTGCAGCCTGCCAGTGATTTTGACGCGATTTCCTTAAAGCATACTGACGACCCGGAAAAAGAGCTCAACCGTTTTTATCGCGCCGTCAAAGTCACCAAAGCCGAATTTAACCGGCTGGCAGAGCGGATGAGCGGGCATTTACCGGCTGACGCGCTGGCGATTTTTGATGTTTATCATCAGCTGCTGGATGCGGCCAGTCTTGGTAATGAAATCGAAGCGCAGATTAAACAAGGCTGGTGTGCCAAAAGTGCGCTGAAGCTGGTGGTTGAGCGATTCGCCCGCCAGTTTGATGATATGGACGACCCATATCTGCGTGAGCGGGGCACAGACATCCGTGACTTAGGCCAGCGGGTGCTGAACCATCTGTTGGAAACTGAGCAGCGCCAGCATCGGCTGCCAGAGCATGTGGTGTTAGTTGCGGAAAATGTGTCGGCTTCAATGCTGGCGGAGATCCCGCGCGCTCAGCTGGTGGCGATTGTCTCCCTTAAAGGCTCTGTGAACTCCCACGCGGCTATTATGGCCCGGGCGCTTGGTATTCCGGCGGTGATGGGTGTTGATGAATTGCCGCTGATGCAGTGGCAGGGTCAACGGCTGATTGTCGATGGTTATCAGGGCCATATTCTGGTGTCGCCGGCTGATGCTATTTGTCAGGAATACCGCACGCTGATCAGTAAAGACGCCGAGCTTAGTGCGCGTTATCAGGCGGAATTACATTTGCCGGCCAAAAGCAGCTGCGGCCAGGATTTCAGCCTGATGGTGAACTCGGGCCTCGCGATTGAGCTGGAGACGACGCAGTCTGAGTTCACTAACGGTGTCGGTTTATACCGTACTGAATTCCCATTTATTATGCGCAGTCGTTTTCCGACTGAACTCGAGCAGGTCGAGCTGTACCGTAAAGTGCTGCAGGGCTATCCAGGTAAACCTGTGGTGATGCGGACGTTGGACGTCGGTGGTGATAAACCGCTGCCTTATTTCCCGATTTCGGAAGAAAATCCGTTTTTAGGCTGGCGCGGCATTCGTCTGACGCTGGACCATCCGGAAATTTTTCTGGTGCAAATCCGCGCCATGCTCAAGGCCAATATTGGTTATAACAATCTGCATATTTTACTGCCGATGATTTCAGATCTGGCCGAAGTCGATGAGTCTTTACGCTTGATCCGTCAGGCCTGGTTTGAAGTGGACGATGAGTTTAATGGCGAAAATATTGTCGCTAAACCTAAAGTCGGTGTGATGATTGAAGTGCCGTCAATTATGTTTCAGCTGCCGGAGCTGGCACGTAAAGTCGATTTTTGTTCGGTTGGGACCAACGATTTAACCCAGTATCTGCTGGCGGTTGACCGCAATAACCCTCGGGTCGGCAATTTGTATGATGCGATGCATCCGGCCGTGTTGCGCGCGCTGAATCAGCTCGGGCAACAGGCGCAGGGATTACAATTTCCGATCAGTATCTGCGGTGAGCTCGGCGGGGAGCCGTTGGGCGTCTTGACGCTGGCAGCGATGGGCTTTAACAGCTTTAGTATGAACCACAGTAATCTGGCCAAAATCAAATGGTTATTGCGCCGGATTGATATGGCCGAACTCAGGTTGTTATTACCGGACGTGCTGGCCTGCCAGTCGCCTAAACAGGTGCGGGTGCTGGTGCAACGTTTCCTCGATCAGAAACAACTGCTGAACCAGTTGCGTGCCTGAGTCTGATTGTGTCCCACCGCAAAATTGCTTGGATTTCACGCCGCATCTCGTATGATGTGGCCCTTTATGTTTATTGATAGTCACGAGTTGTCTGATGTCACAATCTTATCTGGTATTTCCGCAAATTGACCCGGTGATTTTTAGTTTGGGGCCGCTCAGCATCCGCTGGTACGGCCTGATGTATCTGATTGCGTTTGTGATGGCGAATCTGCTCGCCAACCGCGCCGCTGATAAACCCAGTTCCGGCTGGACCCGTGAGCAGGTCAGCGACCTGATGTTTTTTGGTTTTTTAGGCGTGGTACTAGGTGGCCGCATTGGCTACGTGTTGTTTTACAATTTCTCCGGTTTTATCGCCGATCCGCTGTATCTGTTCCGGACCTGGGAAGGCGGCATGTCGTTCCACGGCGGCGTGCTGGGGGTGCTGACGGCGATGTGGTGGTTAAGCCGCAAATTTAACAAAAGCTACCTGCAGTTGGGCGATTTTGTCGTGCTGTTACTGCCGTTAGGTTTAGGCGCTGGCCGCATTGGTAACTTTATCAATGGTGAACTGTGGGGCCGGACTTCGGATGTACCATGGGCCATGTTGTTCCCTGGCGCCGGGCCTTTACCGCGCCATCCCAGCCAGTTATACGAATTCTTTTTTGAAGGCATAGTGCTGTTTTTCCTGCTGCTTTGGTACAAAAAACGCAATCCGCCGGCCGGCAACGTCGGTGGTTTGTTCCTGTTAGGTTATGGCGTGTTCCGCTTTGGCATTGAGTTTTTCCGCGAACCGGATGCGCATCTGGGCATTCTGAGCCTGGGCATGTCGATGGGACAATGGCTCTGTATGCCGATGATCCTGACGGGTATTGCGCTGATTGTCTGGGGCTACCGCCGGGAAGGAGCAAAAGCATGAAACAATATCTGGATTTAATGCGCCATGTGCTGGAGCAGGGCCACCGTAAAACGGACCGCACCGGCACTGGTACCGTCAGCGTGTTTGGTTATCAGATGCGCTTTAATCTGGCGGACGGCTTTCCGCTGGTCACGACCAAGAAATGCCACCTCAAATCGATCATTCACGAATTACTGTGGTTTTTAAAGGGTGAGACCAATATTGCTTACTTAAAGGCCAATGGCGTGTCGATTTGGGACGGCTGGGCGACGGATGATGGCGAACTTGGGCCCGTCTATGGTGCGCAGTGGCGTAGCTGGCAAGGGGCGGATGGCCAGGTCGTTGACCAAATCAGCCAGCTCATCAACGACATTAAACGCACCCCGGACTCACGCCGCTTGATTGTCAGTGCCTGGAACCCGGCGGTACTGCCGGACACCAGCTTCTCGCCGCGCGAAAACGCCGCGCAGGGCAAGCAGGCATTGCCGCCGTGCCACACGTTGTTTCAGTTTTACGTTAATGATGGCAAATTGTCCTGTCAGCTATATCAGCGCAGCGCTGACATTTTCCTCGGTGTGCCATTTAATATCGCCAGCTATGCCTTATTAACGCTGATGGTGGCGCAGGTCTGTGATTTGGCGCCCGGTGATTTTGTCCATACCTTTGGTGATGCGCATCTGTATCTGAATCACCTGGAGCAGGTGGAGCTGCAGCTCAGCCGCACGCCGTATCCGCTGCCGCAGATGAAGCTTAATCCAGCGGTGAAAGATATTTTTGCCTTCCGCTTTGAGGATTTTGAACTGCAGAATTATCAGGCGCATCCGCATATTAAAGCGCCGGTGGCGATTTAGTTGCGCCACTGCAACATAGAAAATTAAAGCCGGTATCTCACCGGCTTTTTTCTGTCTGCGGTTGCGACCAAAAAGTTTTTATCCAAATTCAACTTTGGCTTTAAACCAATCCGGTACAGCAAGCGACTACACTGACAACAGAACTTAATCACGGAAATTGCATCAGGATGCAGCAACAGCTGGAAACCTGGGTTCAACAGGCAAAAAAAGGTGATCAACAAGCTTTTTATCAGTTGTATCATCAATTTAAAGGGCGGGTTTATGCAATTTGCCTGCGGCTGCTGGCCGACCGTGGTCAGGCTGAGGATGCGACACAAGAAGCTTTTGTCCGCGCCTGGCAACAACTGCCCGGTTTTCGTGGTGACAGCAGCTTTTCGACCTGGTTACATAGCATCAGCAGCCGAACAGCGGTTGATATCTGGCGTAAAAACAAAGTGATGCGGTTAGTGGTAGACGAAGAGCCGGAAGAGCAGGGTTATTTCGACGCCCCTGAAATGCCGCAGTTAGAACAGGCAATATTGCGTTTGCCCGCGCAGGCCCGGGCGGTTTTTGTGCTGTTTGCACTGGAAGGGTATCAACATAACGAAATCGCCGATTTGCTGGGAATTGCCGAAGGCAGCAGCAAAGCGCAGTATCACCGGGCGAGACAATTACTACGGAGTTGGGTTGATGAAAACTGAGCAGCAATTAGATGCGATGATTTCGCAGTTAGCACCCGATTTGGAGCCGCAACGCGATTTGTGGCCTGAGTTATCAGCAAGGCTGGAGCCGCGTCAGCGTCGTGGTTATGGTGCCTGGCTTGGTGTTGCCGCAGCAGCGGTACTGACGTTGTGGTTCTGGCCGCAGCAGCTACCGCAGGAGCCGCAACTCGCAACGAGTGAACCGCACGCAGCGGCAAAAGCATCGCAGGTTGGGACCGATGTATCTCTGCTGGCGGTTAGCGAGCAACTGAGCCGTCAGCTGGGTGAAGAGCAAACCCGGCAGCTCAAAGCGTTACAACAAATCCCGGATGGGTTCAGCGATTGGTCGCAACAAATCGCCATCTGGAATAAAGCACAGTCACAAATTGAGCTGGCGCTCGCGTTTCAGCCAGACAACCAAAAACTGATTCAGCAATTACAAAGACTTCAGCAACAACAACTTAATTACATTGCCAAACTGGTTGAGACCAGCGAACTGACTTAGGAGTAAGACCATGACCAAGCCATTTAAACTGACAGTCCTGATGCTGGCATTGCTGCAGGCGCCAGCCTGGGCAGCCGGTGAAGCTATCGATCAAAGCCGTAACGTGTCGGCATCTGAGAAAATCGAAATCGAAAACATGCGCGGTGAAGTGCGGATTGTCGCTGTAAAAGCGAATAAATTCAGTGTCAAAGGTACGCTGGACGACAAAGCCGAAGGCTATGAGCTGACTTCTGAAAACGGTGTGACCCGCTTTGCGGTAAAAATGCCGCGGAATAATTACGGTGGCTGGAGTTCGGAAAAACAAGAAGGCTCAGACCTGACCATCGAAGTTCCGGTCGGCAGCGAACTGAAATTCAGCGGTGTGAATGCGAATGTGTCGGCCAGCGGCATTGAAGGTGGGGCGCGGCTGACTACGGTCAACGGCAAAGTCGATGCCGAAAAACTCAAAGGCGATATTGCACTGGAAACCGTCAATGGTGAGATCAGCAGCCGGGATAATTCGGGCCGCATTCATATCACCACAGTCAATGGCCAAATCAGCGACAAAGGCTCAGCCGGTACGCTGGAGCTGGAATCTGTCAACGGCGAAATCAGCAGTCAAAGCAGTGCCAAAGAAGTCGAACTGGCGGTGGTTAACGGCGAAGGCCAACTGGATTTAACCGGCACTGAACGTCTGGAGTTCAGCAGCGTCAACGGCGAGATCCGTGCTGCACTTAAGGGCAGCAAAAAGCCACGTATCGCTGCCAGTAGTGTCAGCGGTGCCAGCCGGCTGGCGCTGGATGCTGATGTCAGCGCCCGCTTTGATTTAGAAGCCAGCGCCGGTGGAGATATTGATAATGGCTTGACTGCAGACAAAGCCACCCGCGCTAAATACGGTCCACGCCGTCACTTGGAATTCCGTACCGGTAGTGGTGAGGGCAATGTGGAAATTTCGACCGTGTCCGGTGAAATTGAGCTGAAAAAACACTGATTAAAGGGCAACGTTGCGTGTCGTGCTAACAAGCCACGGCATCGCGGATAAAAAGCGACCCACTGCATAGTGGGTCTTTTGTTTTAGTGGTGACCGCTCTTAGCCGGTCAGAACCGGTAGTTCAGCTGCGCGCCCAGTAACCAGGCATCATTGCGATAATGTGCGCTCAGGCCAGATTTATACAAAGCGACTTCCTGCACATTGTATTCGCGCTCGCGAACATTCAGTGCGTCCATCCACATCCAGCCGGCGGCGAGGTCCAGGTTCCAGTGGGCGCTCAGTTGCTGGTTCATGCCCAAAGTCCACCAGATACGGTCGTTGGTTGGCACCCGCGCTGTGCGATGCGATTGTTCAATCGGGTTTTCGTCATAAGCGAGGCCGGTTTTGAACATCCGGTCGCTTTGTTGCTGCCAGCTCAAACCAACAGCCACTGAAACGCTGTCGCGCCAATGTTCCGGAATAAAGCCAATATAACCGGTGCTGTTGAGATTTTGTGGCTGTTGTGTCGACAGGGAAATGCTCGGCGTGTCGGCGGTGCTGATGATGTCAATAGAGCGGAAGTCACTCCACATGGTCCAGCTCAGGCTGGCTTGCCAGGACCAGGTTGTATTGAGCTGATGATCCAGACTGAGTGCCAGGCTCGCCGGCGTGGTCAGTGCTAATTGACTGGCTTCAGTGGTGCGTGGATTCGTCGCCAGCTTGCCAGTTTGTTTGCTAATCGCCGGCAGCGTTGGGCTCACCACAATAAAATTGCTGTTGCCGGCCACTTGTGCACCGGTGATAGGGGTGTTGGTGATTTCAGAATCACCCTGCAGGTTAAACTTCACTGCACTGTGATACGCCACAGCGACACGCAGTGATGGCGTCAGCTGACCGTGCAAGCCGAGGCTATAGCCAACAGCTAAATCATCGCCGGTGACAGAATAGTGGCTTTGACACAGCAGCGGGTTATAGACATCGGCTTTGTACAGCTGATTGATGCCAGTGCCCAGTTCACACAGGCCGCTGTGGTCTTTAAATTTGGAGAGTGTGCCTTCGGCGTGGTTCAGGTTGATACCAACACCCGCCGACCATTGTTCGGTCAGCTGGTAAGCCGCCACTGTTGTGACGGCCAGTACTTCAATCGCGGTTTCGTCAGCAAAATAACGGCCGGCCCAATCATCCTGATAATCCGAAGACAAGCCAAATGGCACATAAAAACCAGTGCCGACACTGAACTTGTCATTGAGCGCCGTGCTGTAAAACACAAAAGGTACGGCTTCGTTCAAACTATTTTTACCGTCCGCACGACCAACCACAGGTGCGCCGTTGGCACTTTGTGCGCTGACCTGGTTGTAACGGGTTTCGGCGTGGATCAGATTCAGACCGCCCGCCAGTTGTGAGCCGTCTAATTGGGTAATGGCGGCAGGGTTGGAATGCACTAAAGTCGCGTCGGTGATCTGAGCACCACGACCAGCATAAGCGTTGCCCATGGCGCTGACGGATTGTTCGAATAGTTTGTAACCTTCAGCCTGCGCAAGCTGACTGTAACAAACTGCGGAGATGATTAAAGCAATGCAGGTTTTTTTCATCAGGACATCAAACTCTATGAATGAAACATGTTTCTGGACAGACCAGTTTTAAGGCCGCGCAGTATAAGGCCATCTGTGGCCGGGAGATAGCAGGGGACGTCGCAAAAAAATGTGATTAGTCGCAAAGCCTGTTTGACTCAAATAGCTAATTAATAGCGAAATTTACTAAAACGCAGAAACATCTTGTTGCAACTGAGTACTGGTTATTGTCTATATCATAATGATTTTAAAGCATAAAATTTGTGTTATTGCATATGGCACGACAGCTGCACTCTTTCAGCACAACCAGTCAGCACCACAGTTTTAAAAATTGACCACCAGGCAAGGAATTTAACATGAACAATATCTCTCAACTTTCCAAAGCAATGTCGCTGGTATTACTGACCTCGACTTTGTTGCTCAGCGGCTGCGAATCTGCTAACAGCAGTCCGGATACCGAGAAAAAGGACGTTGTGGTCAGTATCCCGGTTGAAGCGGCTAAAGTCAGCCGCGGCGAAATCAGCAGCACATACCGCACCACCTCCACCCTTGAAGCCAAAGCCGATGCTGAAGTGAACAGCAAAGCCACCGGCATAGTCCAAACGCTGTTAGTTGAAGAAGGCGACCACGTCCAGGCCGGCCAGGTGCTGGCGACTTTAGATACTGAACGTCAGCAACTCGCGCTCGCCAAAGGCAAAGCTGATTTAGGTCAGCTGAAAAGTGAGCTGGAGCGAGTCGAGAAAATGCACCAGCGTAAACTGGTCAGTACCGACGTTTATGACAAACTGAAATGGCAGGTCGAATCACTGGATGCATCAGTGCGGATGCAGGAACTGGCGCTGCGGGATACTAAAATCATCGCACCAATCAGTGGTGTCATTGCCCGCCGTTATGCCAAAGTGGGTCAGTTAATTACAGAATTTTCCTCTAAAGCACTGTTTCACGTGGTGTCACAGCAGTACTTAGAAGCGGTGATTAATCTGCCTGAACATCAATTAACCCGTGCCAAAGTAGGCCAGACGGCGTATCTGAATTTTGCGGGTTTACCACAGTTACAAGCTAAAATTATCCGGATTTCACCGGTAGTGGACGCAACCACAGGCACAGCCCGCGTCACTATCGGCGTGCAGAATGACGATTTAACCTTAAAAGCCGGCATGTTCGCGCAAATCGAACTGCAATACGACACTAAACCTGATGCCTTATTAGTACCAAAACGTGCGGTACTGGCGATGGATAACAGCAGTTCAGTGTTTGTGGTCAAAGATGGCAAAGTCGCGCGCAAAACCGTGAAAACCGGCTATGAAAATGACGCCATGGTAGAAATCACAGACGGCATCAGTGCCGGTGATGAAGTGGTCACCGCCGGTCAGGCCAGCCTGAAAGATGCCAGCGCTGTAACCGTGATCGCCAGCAACAGTTAATCCAGACCGCACGGGAAGCGCTATGCTTCCCGTCTTCCAATAAAAAATTACAACAGGAACGTGTTTATGAAACTGGTCAACGTTGCCGTGGCCCGTCCGGTCACTATTTGGATGTTTACCCTCGGGATCATGCTGTTTGGCCTGGTCGCAATGTCACGGTTAGCGGTCAATCTGTTACCGGATCTGTCTTATCCAACCTTAACTATCCGCACAGAATATGCCGGTGCCGCGCCTGCTGAAGTCGAGCAGCTGGTCAGTAAACCAATTGAGGAAACCGTTGGTATCGTCAAAGGCATCCGCAAAGTGGAATCGGTATCACGCGCCGGTCGCTCGGACGTGATCATGGAGTTTGACTGGGGCACAGATATGGACCTTGCTGGCCTCGAAGTGCGGGAAAAGCTCGATGTGCTGTTGCTGCCGCTGGATATCAAAAAGCCGCTTCTGCTGCGTTTTAATCCGAATTTAGATCCGATAGTCCGGCTCGCTTTAACCCGCAGCGATGCGCCACAAGGCTTAACCAGTGCACAGCAAGTGGCGTTGCGGACTTTTGCTGAAGAAGACTTACGCCGCCGCTTAGAATCGCTGACCGGCGTTGCCGCAGTGCGGCCAGACGGTGGTCTGACTCAGGAAATTCAGGTGCTGATCGACAACGAAAAACTGGCGCAACTGAAACTGGATATCAAAACGGTCAATGCGCGGCTGACAGAGCAGAATATCAACCAATCGGGTGGCCGGCTGGAAACTGCTGCGCATGATTATCTGGTGCGTACTATCAATCAGTTCGCCAGCTTGGATGAAATGCGTAACCTGTATATCGCCACAGTAAACGGCAGTCACGTCCGCCTGTCCGACATCGCCGAAGTGCGCGACGCCTTTGTTGACCGTAACAGTATTACTTACGTCAACGGTAAAGAAGCCATTGAAATTGCTATCTATAAAGAAGGCGATGCGAACACTGTGCAGGTGGCCAAAACGCTGATTAGCCGTCTCGATGACCTGAAAAAGAACCTGCCGACTGGTTATGAACTGACTTTAGTCTACGACCAGTCGACTTTTATCAGCGATGCCATCAATGAAGTGAAATCGTCGGCCTGGCAAGGCGGTTTACTGGCGATGCTGGTGATTTACTTGTTCCTGCGTAACGTCTGGACCACGCTGGTGATTTCCATCTCTATTCCGCTGTCAGTTATTGCGACTTTTAACCTGATGCACAGCCAGAATATCAGCCTGAACATTATGAGTCTGGGCGGTATTGCGCTGGCGATAGGCATGCTGGTGGATAACGCCATTGTGGTGCTGGAAAACATCTCCCGTTATCGCGAACAAGGCCTGTCGCCGTTGGAAGCGGCGAAAAAAGGCGCCAGTGAAGTGTCTATGGCGATTACGGCATCGACGTTAACCACAGTGGCGGTGTTTTTCCCGCTGGTGTTTGTCGAAGGTGTGGCTGGCCAGCTGTTTAAAGATCAGGCTTTGACCGTCACTTATGCTTTGTTGGCTTCGCTGTTAGTGGCCTTAACGCTGATCCCGGCGATGGCAGCACGTGAGCGCGTGGCGGCTGCAGGTCCTGCTGTTGCCACTGACGCAGAACCAGTGGCTGTGGTGAAAAACTGGAAATATTGGCTGACTTTACCACTGCGTTTAGTGTTTCGTTTTGTCGCCGTGCTGGTCTCTGGTGTCATCACTATCTGGACTTTGATTTGGCGCCTGCTGTGTAAAGTTTGCAGCCTGCTGTTTGGCCCATTGGTGAATTTAATCCAGCGCTTTATTGTTGCGATGGAGCGTGGTTACCGCCGGACTTTAGCCTGGGTACTGCGCGCCCGCGGCGCTATGTTGGCGGCAACTATTGCGGTGACCTTAGCCTGTTATGCGCTGATCCCGCGTTTAGGTTTTGACGTGATCCCGAGTATGAGCCAGGGCGAATTTTATGTCGAATTACATCTGCCGGTTGGTACTGCGATTGAGCATACTGACAAAGCGCTGAAACAGCTGGCGACAGTCGCGGCCAAACAAAGCCAGGTAGAACGCACCTATGCACAGGCCGGTACTGGTCAGCAAATGACGGTAGACCCCAGCATCGGTGGTAGCCACTGGGGCCGTTTGAACATTGTATTAAAAGCCGGTTCGACCGCAACTGATGAACAGCAAGTGATGCAGGCGATGCGCGACGCCGTCGCTGGCATGCCGGAAGTCACCGCCAAAATCGATACGCCGGAGTTATTCAGCTTCTCAACGCCACTGGAAATTGAACTGGCCGGCCATGATTTGGGCAATCTCAAAGCTGCATCTGAGCAAGTGGTACGGGCGCTCGAAGCGCAGAACCGCTTTACCGACATTAAATCCAGCCTGCGCAGTGGCCAGCCGGAAATCACCTTACATTTTGACCATGCACGGTTGTCGCAACTGGGTATGACGGCTTCCGATGTCGCTAAACGGGTGGCCAATTACGTCGGTGGTGAAGTGGCCGGCCAATATAGCATTCAGGATCGTAAAGTTGATATCCGCGTGCGTCTGGCCGAGCAATACCGAAATTCTGAACAGGAACTGGCCCAGATCATTATCAATCCGGGCAGTGCCTCGCCGTTACCGCTTTCTGCGGTGGCACGTATCAGCCGGGAAATTGGCCCCAGTGAAATTACCCGCATTGGTCAGCAACGTGTCGCGGTCATCAGCGCGAACCTGGCGTATGGCGATTTAGAGCAGGCCACGCAGGGCGCCCGTCAGGTGCTGCAAAGTGTGCAGCTGCCTTATGGCGTGAGTAGCAGTCTGGTCGGTCAGAGTGAAGAAATGGAGCGCTCGTACAATTCATTAATGATTGCCCTGGCGCTTGCAGTATTCCTGGTCTATCTGGTGATGGCCTCGCAGTTTGAAAACCTGCTGCAGCCGCTGTTAATCCTGTTCACAGTGCCGCTGGCTGGTGCTGGTGCAGTGCTTGGCCTCTGGCTGACTGACACCCGCATTTCGGTGATTGTGTTCATTGGTTTGATTATGCTGGCCGGTATTGTGGTCAATAACGCCATTGTATTGATTGACCGGATTAATCAGCTGCGCATGGAAGGCTGGGCTTTGACTGACGCTATTATCGAATCTGGCGGCACCCGCTTACGTCCGGTACTGATGACTACGCTGACCACAGTACTGGGTTTACTGCCAATGGTATTTGGCGGTGAAGGTGCAGAACTGCGCGCACCTATGGCGATCACAGTTATTTTCGGTTTGTCGCTGTCGACCCTGCTGACACTGTTTTTCATCCCGGTGATTTATCACCTGACCGCCCGTAAAACGGTGTGAGGAGTAAAGGCTGATGGAACATAAACCTTTAGCACTGACCCGGTTTGCCTTAAGCCGCCCGGTCACCCTGTGCATGATGTTTTTATCTTTCCTGGTGTTTGGTTTGCTGGCCAGCCGCATGTTGCCGCTGGAGAATTTTCCCGGCATTGATATTCCGGAGATTTACATCAATGTGCCATACCCTAATGCCACACCGGCCGAGATAGAACGGCTCATTACCAGACCGGTCGAAGAAGCCTTATCGACGGTCACCGGCATCAAAAAAATGCGCTCGTTTTCCAAAGAAGATTCGGCGGAAATTGGCTTGGAATTTAACTGGGAAGAGAACATCAATACCAAAAGTATTGAAGTGCGTGAGCGGCTCGATGGCATCCGGCATTTATTGCCCAAAGACGTCGAACGCGTGCTGGTATTCCAGTTTAATACCAACGACATGCCGATTTTCCAGGTGCGGATCTCAAGCGAACGCGATTTATCGATGGCGTACGACTTATTGGAACGCCAGGTGAAACGTCCGCTGGAGCGGGTGCAAGGCGTGTCGAAAGTCGAACTGTATGGCGTGGATAAACGTCAGGTCACTATCCGGTTGTTGCCGGAGCGGCTGCGCGCGCTGCAATTAGATGCTGCGGTGTTGCTGCAAACCTTAAGCCAGCAGAATTTTGCCATGACGGCCGGTGAGATCAGAAGCAAAGACGAAAGTATTCTGGTCAAGCCGATTGGTGAATTTGAATCGCTGGACCAAATCAAACAACTGGCAATTGGCCGCGGTTTACAACTGGGTGATGTGGCAGAAATCAAACTGGAACTGCCAAAACGGGTGGAAGGCCGCCGGCTTGACCAGCGTTATGCTGTTGGCATGAACGTCTATAAAGAATCCAATGCTAATCTGGTCGAAGTGTCGCGGGCGGCGATGAAAGTGATTGATCAGGCCGGCAAAGACCCTGCTTTTAATGGCATCAACATCTATGTGATGGATGACACAGCCAAAGGCGTAACCGATAGTTTGTCTAACCTGCTGAGTTCCGGTGTGACCGGTGCTTTGCTGGCCTTTGGCGTGCTGTTTATCTTTTTACGGCATTTCCCGACCACTATTCTGGTGGTGTTGTCAGTACCGGTGTCGATCAGCATCACGCTGGGCATGATGTATTTCCTCGATTACAGCCTGAATGTGCTGAGTATGATGGGCCTGATGCTGGCAGTCGGGATGTTGGTGGATAACTCGGTTGTCGTCGTCGAGAGTATTTTCCGCGAGCGGGCGCTGGATGGTGATGTACGCCGGGCTACAGAGCGCGGCGTTTACCGCGTCAGTCTGGCGGTGCTGGCGGGTACTGCCACTACTGCCATTGTGTTTTTACCTAATATCATTGGCCAGAAAGTCGATGTGACGGTGTTCCTGGAGCACGTGGCCATTGCCATCACTATCGCGCTGGCGGTGTCCTTGTTAATGGCACTGACGTTAATTCCGTTGCTGTCGACCCGGATTAAAAGCATCACCGGGGCGGAACATGCAGCGCCCTCGAAGCTGGATAAATTCTATGGCCGCACGCTGCGCTGGACTATGGCGCATCCACGCTGGTCGACTTTTATTGCCTTTATGTTGCTGTTTAGTATCGCCATTCCAATGCAGTTTATTTCCGGCGGTGATGACAACGAAGGCGACACCAACCGGCTGTTTCTGAATTACAACATTCAGTCGAATTACGCTTTAGCGGAAGTCGAGCAGGAAGTGAGCCGGATGGAGTCTTATCTGTATGCCAATAAAGAGAAATTCTATATTGATTCGGTGTACAGCTATTACACGCCGGGTTTTGCCGTCTCGACCATTATGTTTATCGACAAGCTGCCAGTGCCATTGCAGCAGGTGAAAGACGCTATCCGTAAAGACTGGCCGGTGTTAGTGCGTGGCAAACCACAGTTTGGCTGGGGCGACTCTGGCGGCGGTATGCAATTACATTTGCTGGGGCCTTCCACCGAGCAACTGACCAAACTGTCGCAGGACCTGGTGCCGGTACTCAGTCAAATCAAAGGCCTGGAAGATGTGCGCTCAGAAGTGCAGGGCGGACAAAAAGAACTGCAGATCCGTTTAAAACATGACGAATTACAACGTCAGGGTTTAAGTGCACAAAATGTGGCGCAGGCCATTAGTCTGGCACTACGTGGCAATAACCTGCGGACATTCCGCACGCTCGATCAGGGCGAAGTGCAACTGCGCGTGCTGTACGACGAAAAAGTCGGCCATTCGCAGCAGGAGCTCGAATCCATTCCGGTGAAACAACAAGGCACTGAAGTGGTGCGACTGGCGCAGGTGGCAACCTTGACGGTCAGCGATCGGCTCGGCGAGATCCGCCGTTTTAACCGTCAGACCGGCCTTGCGATTGGCATGAATCTGAACAAAGAGCTGAAAATGGATGATGCCAAAGACCAGATCAAAAAGGTGATGGAGCAACTGCAGCTGCCACCCGGTTACAGCTGGTCGTTTGAAGGCAGCTTCCAGTATCAGGACGAAGCGCAAGGCATTATGCAGACCAATATGTTACTGGCGGTTTGTATGATTTATCTGGTGATGGCGGCACTGTTTGAAAGTCTGTTGTTACCCACTGCGGTCATTGGCTCCTTGTTATTCTCGATGGTCGGTGTGTTTTGGGCTTTCCTCTTTACCGGCACTAACATGGGCATCATGGGCATGATTGGTATGCTGGTGTTGATGGGCATAGTGGTGAATAACGGCATTGTGCTGGTCGACCGGATCAACCAGATGCGGGAAGAAACACCAGATGCGGAATTAGTGCCGCTGATTGTCGAAGCCTGTGAAGCGCGGCTGCGGCCCATTCTGATGACGGTGTCGACTACTGTACTTGGCTTATTACCGCTGGCTTTTGGTGATGCGACTATTGGCGGCGGCGGGCCTGGTTATGCGCCGATGGCGATTGCCATTATCGGCGGTCTGGTGTTTTCGACCTTGACCAGCTTGTTGTTGGTGCCGCTGACTTACTGGGGACTGGTACGGATGGGCGTCAGTTGGGGCCGGTTTAACAGCGCAGCACGCAAGCGCGCCGATCGCTGGTTAGCACGGCCTGTTAAATCAAATAGTTAAGGTCAGTTCACTGATCTGAATGGCGATAAAAACCAAGGCCGGCGCAGATTTTTCTTGCTGCCGGCCTTTTGCTTACCTACAATGCCTGCTTCCTGACTTGGGGGAGTAATCGCCATAAGCAAGCTGCTTATGGGCTGTCGTCAACATACTTGTGCCAGTGCACATGGCGGCAGCGGAACTTGCAACGGCAATGTTCTGATGAGACCTGAGACAGCGTCGTGGCCCAATGCGGGAGCCACAGCGTTGTCTTTGGCCAATCCCGCTGAGTATCCCCATGGACGCTTTTATCTCTTCTTTCACCGGTGTGGCTATCGCTGAGATCGGTGACAAAACCCAATTACTCTCTTTGTTTCTGGCAGCTCGTTTTCGCCAGCGCGGGGCTATTGTCGCCGGCATTTTAGTCGCGACGCTGCTCAATCATGCCGCGTCCGCCTGGTTTGGCGCATGGGTCGCGCAGTTTATTCCGGCGGGGTGGCACGCCTGGTTGCTGGGCGGTTCTTTTATCGCCGTCGCGCTGTGGTTGCTCATTCCGGATAAAGATGACAGCGAAGAAAACGCCATGCTGAAATACGGCGCTTTTGCTGCCAGTACAGTGTTGTTTTTCCTCGCTGAAATTGGCGACAAGACTCAAATTGCCACTGTGATTCTGGCTGCCACTTATGATGCGACCAGTTTAGTCATTATTGGTACGACTTTGGGTATGCTGGCGGCCAATGTGCCTGTAGTGTATTTCGGCAAGTATATTCTGGAAGTGGTGCCGCTGGATTGGGCACGCCGCGTCGCCTGCGGCGTGTTTATGCTGTTAGGTGTAGTGACCATCGCCAAAGGCTTAGCCTGGTTCTAAAACCGCAGGCTAAGCTCAACACCGGCAAACCACTGACCATCTTCTGGCTGGCCATGGACCCAAGGGTCCAGCGCCGCCAGATATTCCTGCTCATAACTGCGTAAATAGCGGTAGCGGCCAAAAGCACGCAGCGACAGGTTGTTCAGTTCAATGCCGGCGCCGACACCGGCAAACCAGTCAATAGGCCCCATTTTTTCATAGTGACCGCCCCAACGGTCATAATAATCATGCTCTTCTTCATCAAAAATCAGTTCATCCAGTGCCACACCGACTTCGCCATACAAACTGATTTTGTCAAAGGTGCCAAAACGCACTGAGGTATCCAGATTGAGAAATTCAAGCTCCGGCTGATATGACGCTGTGGCCTGATATTTATCGCTGTAGTAAGACGCGAGGCCCACCGCCAGCTGGAAATGGGCGTCGGGTTGAAATACCACGCCGAGTGTACTGATTTGGCCTTTGTCATTGGCCTCGTAGCTCAGATATGGCGCCACCCAACCGATATCTGGTTCATCGAGATAAACAACAGTTTGCGCCTGGGTATGGAAAGCAAGTGATAAGACACAAAGACTGACGAAAATCGCTGGGCGGAGCTGAAGATGCATAGTGTTTGCCTGGAAGTAATGGTGATAATTGCAATCTAAGTGCCTGAAAGTTAACAGCGGCTTAATAGTGAGATGAGCGCCGTTGAAGCCTGAGAACAGATCAGGCTATAGTCAAACTGGGAAACGGCTCAGTCAGGAAAAAGCGATGTTGCGTACCATATTAGTCTGCATCTTGGGGCTGGGATCTGCTGTCACTAACGCAGAATGCAACCCGACTGTACTGTTGGCGGGGCAGTGGCAAACCTCCGTCAATCAAAAAGGTGTCTACTGGCAGGAAGAGTGGAGCAGCTTAGATAACGACAACTGGCGTGGCCTGGGTCGGACCTTTAACAGCACTGGTACCGAAACTGCCAGAGAGGAACTGCGGCTGATGCGGATGAATGGCCAGTGGTTTTATCTGGCAAAAGTCAGTCACAACGCATTACCTGTCGTATTTGCTTTAACAGAGTGCACAGCAAGCCGGCTGCAGTTTGATAATCCGACCCATGATTTCCCCAAGCGTCTGGTGTATCACTATCAGCAAGATGGGTTGCGGGTAGAGGTCTCAGACGCGGCCGGCAAGGGCTTTGAACTGCAGTTTAAGCGCGCCGGCAATCAGTAACGGCTGTCGCATTCAGCGCAATACTTGAGTATAATGCTCAACCTTTTTTGCCGCTGATGAGACATCGCTATGACCAGCACCACAGTTCCATCCCGAAAATCCGCGCCGGTCGAGCGTATGTCCGCAGAACGCGGCTTGTTTTCCTACCCAAAGTATCGCGGCGACCACTTTAAACCTGCACCATTTTTACCGATGAGCAAAGCCGAAATGGCCAAGCTCGGCTGGGATTGCTGTGACATTATTCTGGTGGTCGGGGATGCTTATGTGGACCACCCAAGCTTTGGCATGGCGGTGGTCGGCCGGATGCTGGAAAGCCAGGGGTTTCGCGTAGGTATCATTGCGCAGCCGGACTGGAACAGCAAAGACGATTTTATGCGTCTGGGAAAACCGAAGCTGTTTTTCGGTGTGTCAGCCGGCAACATGGACTCGATGATCAACCGCTACACCGCCGACAAAAAATTGCGTCACGACGATGCTTATACCCCGGGCAACGAAGGCGGCAAGCGCCCAGACCGCGCTGTCATTGTCTATTCGCAGCGCTGCAAAGAGGCCTTTAAAGAGGTGCCGGTGATCATCGGCGGTATTGAAGCCAGCCTGCGTCGTATTGCGCATTATGATTACTGGCAGGAAAAAGTCCGCCGCTCCATTATTTTTGACGCCAAAGCCGAACTGCTGATTTACGGCAACGCTGAACGCCCCTTGGTGGAAGTGGCGCACCGGCTGGCCGCTGGCGAGCCCATCAGCAATTTACAGGATATCCGCGGCACTGCGGTGATCCGCAAAGAACCTTTACCTGAATGGCGCGGTGTCGATTCCACTGCCATTGATAAAGTCGGCAAAATTGACCCTATTCCCAACCCTTATGGTGCGGACGACGTCGGTTGCAGCAGTTATTCCGAATTCGCTCAGGCCGGTATCGATTTGTCTAAACCGGCCGAAGTCGAAGCCAAGCCTATTCTGGTGCAGCCACCGCGGCAAAAACCCTGGGAAAAAACCTATGTGAAGCTGCCGGCTTTTGAGCAGGTCAGCGTAAACAAGCCGCTGTATGCCCACGCTTCCCGTATTTTGCACCAGGAAACCAACCCAGGCTGTGCCCGCGCTATTATGCAGCGCCACGGTGACCGCTCGGTCTGGCTCAATCCGCCGGCGTATCCATTAACGACTGAAGAAATGGATGGCGTGTTTGGCCTGCCTTATCAGCGTGTACCGCATCCGGTGTATGGCAAAGCCAAAATCCCGGCTTATGACATGATTAAAACCTCGGTCAATATTATGCGCGGCTGTTTCGGCGGTTGTTCGTTCTGCTCTATTACCGAACATGAAGGCCGTATTATTCAAAGCCGCTCGAAAGAATCGATTTTGCGCGAAATTGAAGAAATTCGTGACAAAGTCCCAGGTTTTACCGGCGTGATCTCCGATTTGGGCGGCCCGACCGCCAACATGTACCGCCTCCGTTGTAAAAATCCAAAAGCCGAACAAACCTGTCGTCGGCCGTCTTGTGTTTATCCGACCATTTGTGAGCACATGGACACTGATCAAAGCCCGACCGTTGATTTGTACCGCTCGGCGCGCAAACTGCCCGGCGTGAAAAAAGTGCTGGTTGCTTCCGGCGTACGTTATGACCTCGCCGTCGAAGACCCGAATTATGTCCGCGAGCTGGTGCAGCACCACGTCGGTGGTTATTTAAAGATTGCACCTGAGCATACCGAAGAAGGCCCATTGTCGAAGATGATGAAGCCGGGCATGGGTGCTTATGACAAATTTAAAGCGATGTTCGACAAATACAGTCGTGAAGCCGGTAAAGAACAGTACTTGATCCCGTATTTTATTTCGGCGCATCCCGGCACCACGGATCTCGACATGGTCAATCTGGCGTTGTGGCTGAAAGAGCGCGATTTCCGCTTAGATCAGGTGCAAAACTTCTATCCAAGCCCGATGGCCAACGCCACAACGATTTATCATACCGAATTAAATTCACTAAAGAATTTAAAAGGTAACACCGAGAAAGTCGCGGTCGCCAAAGGCGAACGTCAGCGCCGGCTGCACAAAGCGTTGTTGCGTTACCATGATCCGGCCGGCTGGCCAATGATCCGCGAAGCGCTGCAGAAAATGGGCCTTGGCAAACTGATTGGTAAAGGCAAAGGTTGTCTGGTGCCGGAAGAGACCCGCGATGAGAAAAGCCTCAAACCTAAAGCCGGCGGCAAAATTGCGGTGACCAAACACACCGGCATGAATCCGGTAAAAGAGGCGCTTATTCGCAAACAGCAGCAGACTTCTAAGTCATCGGGTCAGGCGTCTTATAAAAAAGGCAAAGGCTAAGCACAATTGCAGGATGCAAAGTGATGACTGATGTTTTACAAACGCCAAGGCTGCATCTGCGGCCTTTTACCGCGGCAGATGCACCGGCAATGTTCCGGCTTGGCAACGACCCGGTGGTGATGCGCTATATCGGCTCGCCACCAATGCAATCGGAAGACGAAGCACTGGCTTATTTGCAAAGTCATCCGCTGGCGGATTACCAACGCACTGGTTATGGCCGGCTGGCGATGGTGTGGCCTGCAACTGGCGAAATTATTGGTTTTTGTGGCCTGAAATGGGTCGATGAAATCAATGGCTTCGATCTCGGTTATCGTCTGTTGCAACCTTATTGGGGACAGGGGCTGGCATTCGAAGCGGCAGTTGCCGTGCTGGCTGACACGAAACTTCGGCCGTTTAAATGTCCTCACGGCTCGGCGCAACAGCAGATCTTTGGCTTGGTTCATCCGGACAACCAGGGCTCCATCCGGGTGCTGGAGAAACTTGGTTTTGTCTATCTGCAGGATATTGTGTTCAGTTTACTGCCGGATCTGGCGGTGCGTCAGTACGGACTGACGCTGGGCTCTGTTACTATACCTTCAACTTTTTCAACAAATTCAGGTGCATAGATGCGCTGGTCGCTAGAACAAATCCCATTGCAATACCGGGCGCTGGCCGCCGGTGTCTGCGCTTACCTGTTATGGCCTTTTGCCCATGCGCCGCAGTGGCAATGGCAGGCGTTATGGCAATCTGAAGCCGAAACGGCGGCGGCCTTAGCGCCGTTAATGTCGTTTTATACCAAATACTCTGAGCCGGCCTTGCCGGCGCTGAATGCGCAGCTGGAGCTGAATAAATTACGTGATTTGGAGCTGGCGCTGATTGCTGCCAACGCCGATTTTACCGACCAGGATCGTGATGATAACTGGGCGGAAGCCACCGAATTTATGATTGCGCACGTTGCACAGAATGTCGGCGCTAACGAACTGCGCATTTATGACAGCGAGTGCCGTAACAATTTATGCCGGATTGAACTGGCGGCGCCAAAAGGTCTGAACCCAGAGTTTCGTGCGCTGGTGTTGAAGTATGCGGCGACGCTGAAAGCCGGCGATCTGGAATTCCACGATCTGAAAGAAGGCAAGGATCGCATTTTGCTGGAACTCAAATCAGATAAACGCCTGCAATATAGTTATTTCGAAGAACGGGCACTGAAACCCGCCGCCCGTGAACAATGGTTAGCAGAGGTAAAAGCATGGCTTGGCACCCAACAAAACAACAAAAAGTAGCGGCCGGCTATTTTATTGCTGGTTTTTGTACTGTCGCACTGCTTGATGCTGCAGTGACGCTGCTGTTGCCAAAACCCGCCATTTTGGCACCCCAGCCGGCGCTGAGCAAAGCCATGTTGCAACAGGATGTGACACTTGAACAGTGGAGCAATGCTGCTGAGCGACTGGAAGAAAAACGCAAATTAGCGCGATTGTAGATCGTTGCTGAACATTGACCGCTAGCGATTTTTGTGGCAAAAATTGCAACAACTATCGATAGAGGTGCTATGCCTGATGCGGTCAATGACAGTGTTCTTGAGTTATCTTGCAACTTTTTTGCTCGGTGCGGCCACAGTGGCAGTGCCTGGTTATCTGCTGTTGGCCTATTTTATGACTTCTGCACCGCTCGCTGAAATGAGTGTGATTAAAGCAGAGATACAGCTGTTAAAAAAAACGGGTCAGCATTTGGAACCACAGTTTGACAGTATGCGCAGAATCCAATGTATGGTGTTGCGTGGTTCGCTGGAAAACTTACAGGGGATTAATCAGTGGCAATTTCCACGCTATCGCTTTGAGCGCTATGAGCACATGAAAAAAGACGCAGAGGAAACGCTGCGTCTGCTCAAAGACAGCAGTTATTGTGAGCCTGTGGAGTATCAGCGCTATCTCGAAACTATGAAAAGGCTCAATCTGACTCCGCTGTGACGCTTTGTCTGAGGTGAGCTGTTATCCAATTTTTAAGCTATGCATCGCCAGATTACCCAACGTAAAGTCCTGATTAAACCACTGCAGTGGCTCTGCGGTATTCGCTGCGCCAAGCAGGTAAAACAGCGGCAGCAAGTGGTCTGGATGCGGCACGGCCAGCGCGGCCGACTCCCCCCAACTGCGGTATTCCGTCAGCTTCTGCCAGTCGCCACTGTCGATGCAACTCTGTACCTGCTGCAAGAATTGCACTGCCCAGTCTGGCGCCGTGCCGTCGCGCCAGTCCAATAACCGCAAGTTGTGCACTATGTTGCCGGAAGCCATAATTAGCACGCCTTCCTGACGTAAAACCGCCAATTTTTTGCCAAGCGTTAAATGCCAGGCAGCGTCTTTGCGACTGTCTATCGAGAGCTGTACCACAGGCACATCTGCCGCCGGGAAGGCGTGGCAAAGTACCGACCAGGTGCCGTGGTCAAAACCCCACTGACTGTCAGCCACAGCGCCATCGTCCGCTAATAACTCCAGCAGCAGCGCCGCCAGCGCCGGTGAACCCGGTGCCGGGTATTGCTGCTGATACAATTCTTGCGGAAAACCGCCAAAATCATGAATGGTGCGGGGCTGTGGCTCGGTCAGCACCCGCAGTCCAGGTTTATCCCAATGCGCAGAAATCATTAAAATCGTTTTGGGTTTGAGCAAAGCCATCTGCTGACGCCACGCTGTTGTCCAGCGGTTAGACTCCAGCGCATTCATCGGGCTGCCGTGACCGATAAAAAACATCGGCATTGGGGTGGTTGCAGACATCAAGCGCTCCGTTTAAGCAAGGATTCGCAGCATAAATCGGGTGCTATCGATAAAAAAGTGCAATAAAAGCATTGAAAGCTTGCAGGAAATAGAAAGAAAAACGCCGACGATTGCCGGCGTTTTACGATGACTCAGAGGGTTTGCTTAGCGTTTTTCGAAGTAAAACGGCAGGCGTTGTTGTTGCTGACCGTTCAGTTCATTCATCGATTCCGCATCAAACAAGCGGCCATTGACCATGGTGTATTGCACCCGGTCACTCTGGCGGATGTCCGCCAGCGGGTTGCCGTCGATGACAATCAGGTCAGCCAGTTTGCCGCTTTCCACCGAACCTAACTGATGGTCCATACCAAAGGTTTTCGCCGGGTTGATGGTGGCAGTTTTCAGCGCCTGCAACGGGCTCATGCCGCCTTGGGCGAACATCCAGATTTCCCAGTGCGCACCTAAACTTTCACGCTGGCCATGTGCACCGATATTGGTGATGACGCCCTCATCGCTGAGTTCCTTGGCCATTTTGGCAATGCTGAAATGGTTGTAGTGTGAGTCCGGTGCGGTTGGACGGCGCATACTGCGTGGGCGTAACTCGTCCATCGGTACATATTTCGACAGGCGTGGGTGTTTCCACACTTCGGTTTTGTCGTACCAGTAGTTTTCGCCCCAGATGCCGCCATAAGCCACCACCAGCGTTGGCGTGTAAGCGGTTTTGGTGGCGCGCCACAGCTGTTTCACATCGTCATACAGCTTGGCTGCCGGCAGCGAATGCTCCAGCGTGGTGTGGCCGTCGACCGCCATGCTGAGGTTGTGCTGCAGCAGCGAGCCACCTTCCGGTACCACCATCATGTCGAGTTCACGCGCCGCTTCAATCACTTGCTGACGCTGATTACGCCGCGGCTGGTTGTAACTTTTCACCGAAAACGCGCCGACTTTCTTTAACCGTTCTAAATGGAATTTGGCATCGTCCAGGCTATCAACATGCGAGGTATAGCCCGCGCCATAAGCGCCGTACAAAATAGTGCCGGTGGAGAAAATGCGCGGGCCGACTATCTGCCCGGTTTTTTGCATTTCACTGGCAGTGAAAATTTCCTGGGTGTCGTTGGACGGGTCGTGAATACTGGTAACACCAAGCGCTAATGACGCGTAGTTGGCGTAGTTCTGCTGCGGGATAATTTGATTCACCCCCTGACTGCCGTGCGCGTGCGCATCAAACAAGCCCGGCATCAGGGTTTTACCTTTGATGTCGATGACTTTGGCTCCCGCCGGTACTTTCACCTCGCCGGCAGAGCCGACGGCCTTGATTTTATTGCCTTCAACCAGTACCACGCCGTCCTGAATCACTTTGTCACCTTGCATAGTGATGACCTGACCGCCAACAAATGCCACCAGGCCTTGCGCCTGGTAAGCTGGGGTGCTGAAGCTGATATTCTGGCCATTGGCGACTTTAAATTTATCCGCCGCTTTGTCACTGCCGACGTCAAACACGCTGCTTAAATTGGCGTGATAAAGCTCAGGGCCTAAGTTCCAGTACAACTGTTTGCTGTTGCCGCTCCAGCTGATGTTCTCACCGGCGCGTACAGAGAGCTGGCGCACCGGGAACTGGGTGTCGCTGCCGCTGATATCAATTGATGCGCCGCGCTCGGCGAAAGGCGTGACATAAACTTTAAAGCGGTCGGCAAAAGCCACGTATTTGCCATCCGGCGACACTTTAAACTCAGTGCCGTATTTGGCGCTGTATAACGTGCGTTGGGTTTCGGTGGCCAGGTCAATGGCTAATAAAGTTGGCGACTGGCCATAGTCCATGGCAAAAATCCGGTCGTTACGCTCAGCGAAATGCGGTGCAAAACCGTTGCGGCTCACCAGTTTCAGCTCGCCGCCGGCAGCAGGCACTGTGTAAATACCAGTGTTTAATGACCAGCGTTTGTCGAGCAGACTGCCAGCGCCGCCTTTGCGGAACACCAACGTTTTACCATCCGGGCTGAACGAAGGTTCGAGATATTTGCCCGGCGCGCTGACCACAGTGCTAACTTGATTAGTAACTAAATCAATGACTTTGATTTGACCCTGTTGTTGGTCATGCCAGCTGACATACACCAGTTTTTTGCCATCGCGGGAAAACGACGGATACAGTTCAAAATGTTCGTTTTGCGCAGTCAGGCGCTGTGGTTTACCGCCTTTGGCCGCCACTTTGTACAGATGACCCAGCGCCGAATACACCACAGTGTTGCCATCGGGTGAGGCCTGGACAAAACGCAGCATTTTCACGTCGACGTCATTGTGGTCCAGATCCTGTTTGACCCTTACGGCTTGCTGGATTTTTTTCTCCACATCAACTTTAAACGGGATAGCCGCCACTTGTTTGCTGGCCACGTCCAGTTTTTGAATGTTGCCGCCGGCCCAAAACACAATGGCTTTGTTGTCCGGCGTCCAGCTCATTTGCGGATAAACGCCATGGATGGCCCAGGTTTCCTGCATGTCGCGGTCGAGCTTGCCGTACAGCTCAGTGGTTTCACCGGACTCGAGGTTATACAACATCAGTGTCGTTTGGAAATCGACCCGACGGATGTAAGCGAGGAACTTGCCATCTGGCGATGGAGTAGGGCGAATTGCACCACCGGCGCCTTCTAACAACACCTCGATTTTGCCGGTTTCGCGCTCAAAGCGTTTGATGACATAAATGCCTTGTTCGGAATCTTTGCTGTAGTGAAAGGTTTTGCCCGGCGTGTCGTCTTGCGAGAAATAGACATATTTACCGTCGGGCGAAAATGCTGGTTCGCCTAAGTCTTTCTCATCATTGGCTTTCTCTGTCAGCATCACGCCATTGCCGCCGGATTTGTGGTACATCCAGACTTCACCGGCGCCCAATGAGCGGGTATTGGTAAAATGTTTGCGGGCGACGATAAATTCGCCGTCCGGGCTAAAGGCCGGGCTGTTCAGCAGACGGAAGGTTTCTTCAGTCACTGCATGAGCGTTACTGCCGTCGGCGTTCATCAGCCAGATATTGTCGCCACCGCCTTCGTCCGAGGTGTAAGTGATAAATTTGCCATCCGGGCTGAAGCTTGGCTGCATTTGCCAGCCGATGTCAGAGGTCAGGCGCTTGGCAGTGCCGCCGCTGACCGGCATGCTGTAAATGTCACCCAGCACATCAAACACCAGGGTTTTGCCATCGGGACTGACATCCACATTCATCCAGGTGCCGCTGTCGGTATTAATCTGTACCGTTTCAAATTTACCTTTTGGGGCGTTAACGTCCCATTCGGCTTTTTTATCAGCGGCCTCTGCCGGAATTAATGCTGCACTGACACAAAGCGCCAGTAAAGTTGGTTGCCATTTTTTCATACACCATTTGTTCATAGGAGTCCCTGGGGTTGCTGTCTGCTATAGCAGATCTGTGGAGGTAAAGTACCAAACTGCCACAGCCAGCCATGGAATGTAAGAGCAGACCTGTGAGACTGCGCCTGTCAGGCACTGTACAGCGACAAACGTCAGGTCATTGCTGCTTCGGGGACAGTGACACATACTCTGCCCCGTGCATAACGCAGTTTGATGCGGGTCAAAGGCGCAAAATTTTGGCATACTTGCAGTCAAACCTGCCGGAGGCGTTGATGGATTCACCTTGTGTTGCCTGTTGTAAACTGAACAACGATAAAATCTGTACCGGCTGCTATCGTCATATTGAAGAGATAGTGGACTGGAACAAAAGGTCGGACACGGAGCAGCTGCAAATCCTTGAGCGCTGCGCGGCGCGGCGCCAGCAAGTGGATGCCCAGCAAAGCCCGACCACAGCTATCACCTCAGTTGAATGGCAAAGCGCCAAACAAGCTTTAGCACTGAAAAAACAAAGCCGGCTTAGTTGATCTGGCGCAATGGCAGAACTTGTTGCCGGCATGGCGGGCTGTCAAACTAAAAGAATAACGAGAACAAGGGGATAGCATTGATTTTAGAAGCCGTCTGGATTGGGTTTGCTTTTAGTCTTGGCATGTTAGTACGGCTTTGCGGTTTGCCGCCGCTGATTGGTTATCTCGCTGCAGGTTTTGCCATTACTGCCAGCACCGAAACTCTGCAATTGCCGCAAGGTCACGCCATTATTGAACATGTGGCGCATTTAGGCGTGTTGCTGCTGTTATTCACTGTTGGCCTGAAATTGAATGTGCGCAGTTTGTTGAAGCCTGAAGTGCTCGGTGGCAGTTTGCTGCATTTTGCCTTATCGGCTTTGTTGTATGCGCCGGTGATTTGGCTGGCTTTTGATTCCAGCTGGTGGCATGCGCTGATGCTGGGCGCAGCACTGGCATTTTCGTCGACCGTATTAGCCGCCAAAGTACTGGAAAGCAAACGCGAGATCCGTGCTTTTCACGGCCGGGTCGCGGTCGGTATCCTCGTCATGCAGGATCTCATCGCCATGGCGATGTTAAGTTTTTCCAGTGGCGTGACACCATCAATTTGGGCCTTAGCGGTGCTGGCGGTGCCGCTGTTGCGGCCATTGCTGTTTAAGTTACTGGACTTAACCGGCCACGATGATTTGCAAATCCTGTTTGGTGTACTGCTTGCTGTGGTAGCTGGCGGTATGGGCTTTCATGCGGTCGGGCTCAGTTCAGAACTCGGCGCGCTGGTGTTTGGTGCTTTGCTGGCCAAACATCCCAGAGCCGGTGAATTGTCCAAAACGCTGTGGAGTTTAAAAGAATTCTTCCTGGTAGGTTTTTTCCTGCAAATTGGTTTGGGTGGTTTGCCGGATGTGTCGGCCTGGTGGTTTGCTGTGGTGATGTCGCTGATGTTACCACTGAAAGCGGTCATGTTTTTTGCCTTGTTAGTTTTGTTTAAATTACGCGCCCGCAGCGCCTTTTTGTCGGGACTGACGTTGAGTAATTACAGCGAGTTTGCGCTGATTGTGGCGAGCGTGGCGCTGCCGCAGTTCCTGATCCCACTGGCTCTGACAGTCGCCTTGTCCTTTGTGATCTCGGCTCCTTTGAACCGCTACGCTCACCCGCTTTATGAACGGTTGGCGCACCGGCTGATCCCGCTGGAACGCAACATTCATCACCCCGACGAACAGCCGGTTACCTTGGGTGATGCCGAAGTGCTGATTATGGGCATGGGCCGCACCGGCGGTGCCGCTTACGATTATCTGAAACATAAAACCCATCTGGTTGGGCTCGATTCTGACCCGGCGCGGGTGCGGCAATATCAGGAACGCGGCGACAATGTACTGTTTGCCGATGCCGAAGATCAGGTGTTTTGGCAAGGACTGGCTCTGGGCCGGATTAAAGCGGTGATCTTGTGCCTGAGCGACAGCGAAGCCAAGCTGATTGCGACGCAGAAATTACGTGCCGCCGGCTTTACGGGCCTGATTGTGTCGCATTCTATGCAGCAAGATGAAGCCAGTAAAATTATGGCGGCGGGCGCTGACCATACTTATCTCACCATGTCTGAGGCCGGTTTGGGCCTCGCCGAACGGGTGCGCCAGCACATCAGTTTACCGGGCTGACCTCAGCGACCACAGCGGTCGCTGTCAGTTTTTTATACAACTCCGACGTCCGGGCCCATCAATACTTTTTTTGCAATGGGTCGGGTAGGTTGAATCACACCAGCCCGGCGTTGTGTTCGCATTTTTTCCTTTGTATGGCACAACTTATGCTTATTTATACGCCCAATTTCTGGCTGCTGAGCAGCACAAAACAACAAGAAGTCCGGGCAGGACGCAGAGGGAACGGGCATGCGTGTGCAAACCCATTTGATGTTTTTTTTGGTGCTGGTTTTATTCAGTGTTGCCGGCATCTGGCGCCTCAGCGCCATGCCGGATTTTCAGCTGTTTGGCGAGCTGAAACACCGGGCGGAGATCCACGACAAATGGATAGCGTTGACCTTCGATGATGGTCCGACACCGGGCAAAACCGAACAAATCCTGCAAATCCTGCAAAGCGAACAGATCCCGGCAACTTTCTTTTTGACCGGGCAAGAGGTTGCACAACATCCTGACTTAGTTGGAAAAATTCTTGCCGCCGGCCATCAGGTCGGCAATCACAGCTATCACCATCAACGGCTGATTTTTAAAACGCCGTCCTACATCAGCACTGAATTAGAGCAAACCGACGACTTATTGCGCCAGCACGGGGTTGATGGCGTGATTTATTTCCGCCCGCCTTATGGCAAAAAATTGCTGTTGTTGCCTTGGTATCTGATGAAACATCATAGGGTCAGCGTGACCTGGGATGTGGCGCCGGAGAATTTCCCAAAGATTGCCAAAGACCCTCAGGCGCTGGCGGATCACACCGTCAAACACACCAAAGCGGGCTCTATTATCCTGCTGCATGTGATGTACGACAGCAGGGCAGCAACCATGCAGGCGGTACCGGAGATCATTCGCCGGCTCAAGGCGCAGGGTTACCGTTTTGTCACTGTGCATGAGCTGCTGAAAAAAGAGCAGGCATCGAAAAGTTGACGGGGCTGTGCGCAGTTAGTCCAGTGCGCCTGCGGTGGCTTTGATGTCGGTCTGATGCTGCTGACAACACAGGACCAGCTGTAACAAGCCTGCAACCACTGTCGCGACTGACATACTGGCGGCATCGGGTTTTGTCGCCACCTGTGTCGGTGCATATGGAATGTGAATAAAGCCCCCCCGACACTGTGGCCACGCAGTCAGCGCATGCATGAGCTGGTACATCAGCGCATTGCAGACATAAGTGCCGGCACTATAAGAAATTTGTACCGGGATGCCTTGTTGCTGCAACTGTGCGCGCATGGCTTTTAGCGGCAAATTACTGAAATAGGCCGCCGGGCCTTCGCTCACCACTGACTCGCCACTGGGTTGCCAGCCGCTGTTATCCGGAATACGCGCCTCGAGCAGATTGATAGCCACCTGTTCCAGACATAGTGCAGTTCTGCCGCCGGCTTGTCCGACACAAAGCACCAGGTCCGGTTGTAACCGGCCGATCGCTTCACGTAGTAGTTCACCGCTGCGCTTAAACTCAACCGGCAGGATCAGCGCCTGCCAGCTGATGCCTTCAGGCGCACTTTGGCGACAGAGCTGCAGGACGGCTTCGGCACTGGGGTTGCTGCTTTCGCCGCCAAAAGGCTCAAAACCGGTTAATAGAACTTTCATAATTACCTCAGATTAAAACGCCAGCTGGTCCAGCAGCACTATATTCACCAGCAGCAATATTAAGGCCGTTGGTGCCTGCGCTTTGATCACGGCATGTTGGTCTTTCAGGCCTAATAATGCCACCGGAACTATATTAAAATTCGCCGCCATTGGCGTCAGTAAAGTACCGCAATAACCACAGAACATGCCGATCGCGGCCATCACCGCCGGATTGGCCTGATGCTGCATCACCAGCAGTGGAATGCCAAGTCCGGCGGTGATGACCGGAAAAGCAGCAAAGGCATTACCCATAATGATGGTAAAGCCCGCCATAGCCAGCGCGTACGCCGTCACAGCAGCCAGCCGGCTGTCGAGCTGTAGATAGTCGTTGCTAAGCGTTGCAATAATTTGCCCCACACCAGCCTGATTAAACAACAAACCTAAGGTCGCCAGCAGATGTGGCAACAAAAAGGCCCAGCCGATGGCTTCGAGTAAACGCTTGGCTTCAAGACCGCCCTGACGCGGCGCTTCACGGGTCAGATAACAGGCGATAGCAAAGGCCAGCACACAAGCGACTCCCAGGCTCAGCAAGGTCAAGTTTTTCGGCTCAAACCAATGTAAAGCCGGCAACTGCCCCATAACCAGCACCAGCAGTAAAGTAACACCGGGAATAGCCAGCGCCGGGATAAACAGCTTTTTGCCAAGACGTTGTAAGGACTGCTGTTGTTTGTCTTCAGACAACGGCTGATAAGGCCCTGCAGCCATGCCACCAAGCCCGGCCAGCAGTGCCATGCCGATGACCAGCGCACCGACTAAAGCTGTTGGCAGCCAATCGCCGGCGATAAAAATAGCGGCATAACAAAGCCAGAATAAACCGCTGCGAAAACGGCGGGGGTGCGCCTGGTCCAACAACGTCAGCACTGCCACCAGCGCCATAATAGCGCCGACCAGCCAATACAAATGCGTCAGAGTTAACATGTTGGCGGCTCCGCATTGTGTTGCGGACTTTTAGTCAGTCTCGCCTGTTCAGCCTGCAGAAAATGGTCAAGCCGGCGCAGGCGCACGGCGTGGATCAAAAAGGCTGCAATCGCCGTCGGAATGCCCCAGAGCGCAATATGCATCGGGTTTGTTTCGATGCCGGATTCGCGCAAAAAAGTGTGCATCAGCACAATGGCGCCAAAGGCGACAAACACATCTTCGCCAAAAAACAATCCGATGTTGTCGGTCGCCGCCGCCATCGCTTTGACTTTGTCCCGCACCGCCTGAGATAGCCCCGGATGCTGCCGTTCGGCCAGCGCTTCCGCCATAGGTGCGACCAGCGGCCGTACCATCTGCGGGTGACCGCCAAGGCTGGTTAAACCCAAGGCGGCGCTGCTTTCGCGTGCCAGCAGATAAATACTGAGCAGCCGGCCAACTGTTGCGCCTTTAACGCCGGCGATAAAACGCTGCGCCTGTTGTTTCAGGCCATGTCGCTCCAATAGGCCAATAATGGCGAGTGGCAACAGCAGGATCACCGGTAAAGTGCGGGTTTTCAGGAAACTTTCACCCAGTGCGCTCAGTAACTGCAGCGGCGGCATCCAGGCGCAAAGCCCAGTGACAATAGCGGCGCAAATCACCACCAGTACCGCATTAAAACGCAGCACAAAGCCGATGACCACCACAGCGATGCCCAATAGCGGCCAGTAGTTCATATGGTGCTCCTGATAAAAGGCCGGATGCTGACACCGGCCTGCTGCAAAGCAGCGCTGAGTTCGCGCACCAGTTGCAGCGCTTCCGGACTGTCGCCGTGTACACATAAACTGTCGGCCTGAAGCTGGATGTTTTGCTGGTCGTGACTGACAACAGTGCCGGTCTGAATCAGCCGCAGACTTTGTGCCAGTGCAGCCTGATGACCGAGCACTGCACCGGTTTGACTGCGTGGTACCAGTTGACCTGTTGCTGTGTAAGCCCGATCGGCGAATGCCTCGTGAAATACCGCGATACCGGCAGCTTTGCCCAGCTCAGACAGCGCACAGTCCGGCAAGGTCAGTAGGGCGACATCGGGATGCTGTGTTCTGATGAGGTCGACGATGATTCCGGCTAAATCGCTGTCCACCGCAGCCTGGTTATATAAAGCGCCATGCGGTTTGATGTAACTCATCCTGACCCCGGCTTTTTGGGCGAGTTGCTGAAAATAAAGCAGTTGTTGCTGCAGGCTTTCAGTCAGTGCTGTCGGATTAAGGGCCAGCGGCAGGCGGCCAAAGTTGACCCGGTCCGGGTAAGCAGGATGAGCACCGACACAGACCTGATGTTGTTTACAGGCTAAAAGTGCTGCCAGAATATCCTCTTCAGTCCCGGCGTGGGCACCACAGCTGATGTTGGCCGAAGATAGTAGCGGGATAATCGCCAGATCATCGCCGCAGCCCTCGCCAAGGTCAGCGTTTAAATCAATATGCTTCATCAGATCACCGTCAGCTCAATTACAGGTTGCACCTTAACAGGCGCGGCTTTTTGCTGTAAAGCTGGCTGCCATGGCGTCATATCAGTACACTGGACCGGCACGAACAGGGTGGAACAGTTGCAAAAACAGGAGTGCAAATGGCTGAATTATCTGGGGAATTAAGCTTTGGTCCCGTATTAAAACAAGAGCTTGCGGCAGTTGCAGCGCTGGAAGCCGTGGCTTTTCCACCGCCAGTGTATCCGGTATTTTTTTTCCGGCAGGCCTTTGATTTATGGCCGCAAATGTTTTGGGTGGCCCGTCGTGATGGGCATATTCTGGCCTATCTTATTTGTGGGCCTGAGTTTTCCAACCGGCAACGGCTAAGCCTGATGTCCTTTGCGGTGGACCCGCAGACGCAAGGGCAGGGCATCGGCAAAGCTTTATTAAAAGCTTTTATGCAGCAACTCACTGAGATTGCGCCAGAAATCAGCGAGGTTTGGCTGACTGCAGATCCGGACAATGCTGCGGCGCTGCGCCTGTACCAGCAACATGGATTTGTGCAAACATCTGAAGAGCCTGATTATTACGGCAGCGATTATCGGCGGCTGGTTCTGACAGCACAAATCGGTGCAAAAAGTTGCTAAAAAGCCTGCTGCTTTTTGCTGGAAATTGAGCGCTAAGCCGCGTCAATACTGGGGGTTCATCAAAAGCTCGACGCCTCGGAAAACCCCCGCTATAATGCCGCGTCCTATTAAACGTTCAGTCTGGCTGCCATCGCTTTTAACGCAACAGAGCCAGGCTCAGGTAAGCCGGCGTATCGCTACGCCCGATTTTGATTTTGAGGTAACAAAATGCAAGTTTCTGTTGAAACCACTCAGGGTTTAGAGCGCCGCGTCAATATTACAGTTCCGGCTGCTGCGATCAGCACTGAAGTCGAGAAAGAATTACGCCAAATTGCTAAAAATCGTCGCGTTGACGGTTTCCGCCCAGGTAAAGCACCTGTCGCTATCATCAAAAAAATGTTCGGTCTGTCAGTGCTGCAAGATGTTGCTTCACGTCAGATGCAAAACCACTTCTACCAAGCCATCGTCAGCAACAAGCTGAATCTGGCGGGTAACCCAACATTCGCACCAGGTCAACTGGCTGAAGGTCAGGATCTGGCTTTTACTGCTACTTTCGAAGTGTATCCGGAAGTTGCCCTGACTGGTCTGGACAAAGTTGAAGTGACTAAACCAGTGGTTGAAATCGTTGCTGAAGACATGGCAAAAATGATTGAAACCCTGCGTAAACAACACGCTACCTGGGCTGCTAAAGCTGATGCTGCAGCTGCTGGCGATCGCGTCAATATGGACTTCACAGGTTCTATCGACGGCGAAGAATTTGAAGGCGGCAAAGCTGCTGGCTTCACTCTGGAATTAGGTCAGGGCCGGATGATCCCAGGCTTTGAAGACGGCATCATCGGCAAAAAAGCTGGCGAGCAGTTCACTGTTGACGTGACTTTCCCGGCCGAATACCACGCTGAGAACCTGAAAGGCAAAGCGGCTCAGTTTGCTATCACACTGAACAGCGTTGAAACACAAGTGCTGCCAGAAGTGAACGAAGAGTTCGTGAAACTGTTTGGCCTGGCAGAAAACACTGTTGAAGCGCTGCATACTGAAGTGCGCAAAAACATGGAACGCGAGCTGAACCAGGCCATCAAAGGCAAGGTGAAAGAGCAAGTGATCAAAGGCTTACTGGCCAACCATGAACTGGAAGTGCCACAAGCGCTGATCGACAGCGAAGTTGAAGTACTGCGCCGTCAGGCTCTGCAACGTTTTGGTCAGAACATGAACGCGAAGAACCTGCCGGAATTACCAGCAGCGCTGTTCACTGAACAAGCCCGTGATCGCGTTAAAGTCGGTCTGTTACTGGGTGAAGTGATCAAAACGAACAACCTGCAAGTAGACGACGCTCGTGTTCAAGCGCTGATCGAAACCGTTGCTTCTGCTTACGAAGATCCAAAAGAAGTCGTTGCTTACTACAACAGCAACAAAGAGTTGCTGCAAGGTATGCGCAACGTCGCGCTGGAAGAGCAGGCGATTGATCTGGTACTGGCGAAAGCCAAAGTCACTGATCAACCAGCCAAGTTCGACGAAATTATGAATCCGGCTGCTGCGAACTAAGATTGACTTTAGTCCGGGCGAAAGCTTTAATGGCCTGAGCAGCAGTGTTCAGGCCATTTTCATTTGTGCTGCCGCATTTCAGGGAATCAGTTATGGTGTCAACACCTCATATGAATGAATTAGTCAACGCGTTAGTCCCCATCGTCATCGAGCAAACCGCCAAAGGCGAACGTTCTTTTGATATTTACTCCCGTCTGCTCAAAGAGCGGGTTATTTTTCTGACCGGCCAGGTCGAAGACCACATGGCCAACCTGATTGTGGCGCAGCTACTGTTCCTTGAATCAGAAAACCCGGAAAAAGATATCTACATTTATATCAATTCACCAGGCGGTTCTGTGACTGCCGGCCTCGCCATTTACGACACCATGCGGTATATCAAATGTGATATCGCGACAGTGTGTGTGGGTCAGGCGGCCAGTATGGGCGCATTTCTGCTGTCTGGCGGGACTAAAGGCAAACGTTATGTACTGCCGAATGCCCGGGTGATGATCCACCAGCCATTAGGCGGTTTCCAGGGCCAGGCCACCGATTTTGAGATCCATGCCCGCGAAATTCTGACGATCAAAGAAAAACTGAATCGTCTGATGGCAGAGCACTGTGGCAAAACGCTGGAAGAAGTGGTGCGCGACACTGAGCGTGATAACTTCTTAAGTGCGCAACAAGCGGTGGATTATGGTCTGGTGGACCAAATCCTGACCAAGCGCGAAGCCAAATAAGCCTGCCTGACGGCAGTGAATTTAAAAAGTGATGGCAGCGCCGTCACTTTAGCAAGAATGAGGTAGTTCCATGTCTGATCGCACTGACGGCGAGAAGAGCAGCAAGTTGCTGTATTGCTCTTTCTGTGGCAAATCACAGCACGAAGTGCGTAAGTTGATTGCAGGCCCACAGGTCTATATCTGTGATGAATGCGTTGACCTATGCAATGACATTATCCGCGAAGAAATCAAAGACATTTCGCCTAAGCGTGATGGCAATAAACTGCCAACACCAAAAGAGATCCGCACGCACCTCGATGATTATGTCATAGGCCAGGAGCACGCGAAAAAAGTGCTGGCGGTTGCGGTCTACAATCACTACAAACGCCTGCGTACCGTTGGCCAGAAACAGGATGTTGAGCTGGGCAAGTCAAACATTCTGCTGATTGGTCCAACCGGTAGCGGTAAAACCTTGCTTGCTGAAACGCTGGCCCGGCTGCTCGATGTGCCATTCACCATGGCGGATGCCACCACCTTAACCGAAGCCGGTTATGTCGGTGAAGACGTGGAAAACATCATCCAGAAGCTGCTGCAAAAATGCGATTACGATGTCGAAAAAGCTCAGCGTGGTATTGTGTACATCGATGAAATCGACAAAATTTCGCGGAAGTCTGAAAACCCGTCAATCACCCGTGATGTTTCAGGTGAAGGTGTGCAACAGGCGCTGCTGAAGCTGATTGAAGGCACAGTGGCATCGGTACCACCACAAGGTGGCCGCAAACATCCACAGCAGGAGTTCCTGCAGGTTGATACCTCGAAAATCCTGTTTATCTGTGGTGGCGCTTTTGCCGGCCTTGATAAAATCATTGAACAGCGCAGTGCCAAAGGCTCTAGTATTGGTTTTGGCGCTCAGGTCAAAAGTAAAGAATCGAGCCGCAGCCTGACCGAAAGTTTCCGCGACGTTGAACCGGAAGATTTAGTGAAATTCGGTTTGATCCCGGAATTCATTGGTCGTTTGCCGGTGGTTGCTACCCTGACGGAACTGGATTTGGCCGCGCTGATGCAAATTCTGAGTCAGCCGAAAAACGCACTGATTAAGCAATTTGGTGCCTTGTTCCAGATGGAAGGTGTTGAACTCGAGTTCCGCGAAGATGCGCTCAAAGCCATTGCGCAAAAAGCGATGGAGCGCAAAACCGGTGCCCGTGGCTTGCGTTCAATTGTCGAAGGTGTCTTGCTCGATACCATGTATGAGTTGCCATCGATGCAGGATGTCGCCAAAGTTGTGGTTGATGAAACCGTCATTCGTGGTGAGTCACAACCTATTCTGATGTATCAGAGCCCGGAAAAAGTCGCTGCTGAATCGCACTGATGCGGCGTATCGCCAGCTGCTGAGAACATCAGCAAGTGTGCATTAAAAAGGAGCTTCGGCTCCTTTTTTACTTCGTAGTGCAACTGTCCGGTACAAGGCTGGTTTAATCCACCATATTCAATACCTTGCTGCAGCTTTGACCAATGATTAGCGGCTTTTGGCATTTTTTTTATCGCAGCGTTGAACTGAAGCTTTTGAACCCCATATACTCGTTAATCACGCCTGCAGTAACTAATTCGAGAGTAATTTAATGACAGAAGCAACAGTCGAACGTTTGCATATGCCTGTGTTGGCATTACGCGACGTGGTCGTCTATCCGCACATGGTGATCCCATTATTCGTCGGGCGGGCAAAGTCCATCAAATGCCTGGATGCGGCGATGGACAAAGACAAACAAATTTTTCTGGTGGCGCAAAAAGACGCCACGCTGGACGACCCGGCTGAGTCTGATCTATATCAGGTCGGTACTGTGGCGACTATCCTGCAGCTGCTGAAATTACCGGATGGCACCGTCAAGGTACTGGTGGAGGGCGGCCGTCGCGCCAGACTGGCCGGCTTTACTGAAACTGATAAAACCTTCATGGCTTATGTTGATGTCATCGCCTCGCCAGAGCTGGATAGTCGTGAACAGGAAGTGTTCCTGCGCTCTGCTGTGAATCAGTTCGAAGGTTATATCAAACTCAACAAAAAAATCCCGCCGGAAGTGTTAACCGCACTGTCAGGTATCGACGACGCCGCGCGCCTTGCCGACACCATGGCCGCGCACATGCCACTCAAAGTCGAAGACAAGCAAAAAGTGCTGGAAATCATCGACGTCACCGAACGGCTTGAATACCTGATGGCGATGATGGAATCAGAAATCGACATTCTGCAGGTAGAGCGGCGCATTCGTAGTCGTGTCAAAAAGCAGATGGAAAAAAGCCAGCGCGAGTATTATCTGAATGAACAGATGAAAGCCATCCAGCGTGAGCTGGGTGAACTCGACGACGCGCCGGACGAATTTGAAGCCATCAACCGCAAAATTGAAGCGGCGCAAATGCCTACGGAAGCCAAAGACAAAGCCAGTGCAGAGCTGTCCAAACTGAAGATGATGTCGCCGATGTCAGCAGAAGCCACAGTGGTGCGTTCTTACATCGACTGGCTGACACAGGTGCCGTGGAAAGCCCGCTCGAAAGTGAAAAAGAATCTGGCGCTGGCGGAAGAAATTCTCAATGCTGACCATTATGGCCTCGATAAGGTCAAAGAACGCATTCTGGAATATCTGGCAGTGCAGCAGCGCGTCAACAAATTAAAAGGCCCGATTTTGTGTCTGGTCGGCCCACCGGGTGTGGGGAAAACCTCGCTTGGTCAATCTGTTGCCAAAGCGACGGGTCGCAAGTATGTGCGGATGGCGCTCGGTGGGGTACGTGACGAAGCCGAAATTCGTGGTCACCGCCGCACCTACATCGGTTCTATGCCGGGTAAAATCATCCAGAAAATGGCCAAGGTTGGCGTGCGTAACCCGCTGTTTTTACTCGATGAAATCGACAAAATGGCATCGGATTTCCGTGGTGACCCGGCAGCCGCATTATTAGAAGTGCTGGACCCGGAACAGAACTCGGCATTCAGCGACCATTATCTGGAAGTTGATTACGACCTGTCGGACGTGATGTTTTTCGCCACCAGTAACAGCCTGAATATTCCGGAAGCTTTACTCGACCGGATGGAAGTGATTCGCTTGTCTGGTTACACCGAAGATGAAAAACTCAATATTGCCAAGCAACATCTGCTCAGCAAACAGATTGAGCGCAATGGTCTGAAAAAAGGTGAGCTGGAAGTCGAAGACAGCGCCATCATTGGCATTATCCGTTATTACACCCGCGAAGCGGGCGTGCGTAGCCTGGAGCGGGAAATCTCTAAACTGTGCCGTAAAGCGGTGAAGCAGATTTTGTTAAGTAAGACCCTAAAAACGGTGCGGATCAATCAGGAAAACCTCGAGGAATTCCTCGGCGTGCAGCGCTTTGACTACGGCAAGGCCGAAGACAGCAACCGCATCGGCCAGGTGACAGGTTTGGCCTGGACTTCGGTCGGCGGCGACCTGCTGACGATTGAAGCAGCAGCCGTCGTTGGCAAAGGCAAGCTGACACATACCGGTTCGCTCGGTGATGTGATGAAAGAATCCATTCAGGCAGCGATGACAGTGGTACGCAGCCGGGCTGAGACTTTACGCATCAACGAAGACTTCTACGAAAAACGCGACATTCATATCCACGTGCCGGAAGGTGCTACACCAAAAGACGGCCCAAGCGCCGGTATCGCGATGGTGACGGCATTGGTGTCGAGCTTAACCGGTAACCCGGTTCGGGCTGATGTCGCCATGACCGGTGAAATCACCTTACGTGGTGAGGTGTTGCCAATTGGCGGCCTGAAAGAAAAACTGCTTGCTGCGCATCGCGGTGGTATTAAACGGGTGTTGATCCCACATGATAACGTTCGCGACTTAAAAGACATTCCGGATAACGTCAAAGGCGATATCGAAATTTGTCCGGTGAAGTGGATAGATGAGGTGCTGGAACTGGCTTTACAGGAGCCGCCAACCGGTATGTCTGTGATCACTGAAGAAAAAAAGAGCACAAGAGCCAAAAAAAGCCAAAAAAATCCGGTTTAGGGGCTTTTCAAAAGCTCAGGCTGTGCTAATTTAGGGGCAGTTTCGGTGCAGCCCTTGTCGGACAAGGGCTGGCGAGACACCAAGAATTTTTCAGGACCCTTGGATTTGTGCTTGCAAGCGGGAAACCAGCTTGATATAACAAAGGCCGAACACAAGAATGTACTTTAAATCTGGTTGTAGAAAATAATAACAATTGAAGGGGATGATATTGTGAACAAGTCTCAACTTATCGACAAAATTGCTGCTGGTGCAGACATTTCTAAAGCGGCAGCGGGTCGTTCTCTTGACGCGTTCATCGAAGCCGTTACTGAAGCTTTAAAGGAAGGTGACTCAGTTGCGCTGGTTGGTTTCGGTACTTTCGCAGTACGCGAGCGTGCAGCACGTACTGGCCGTAACCCACAAACTGGCGAAACGATCCAAATCGCTTCTGCGAAGATCCCATCTTTCAAGCCAGGCAAAGCGTTAAAAGACAGCGTGAACTAAGAAACGCTGATCCGGCGCGCCGGGTAAGTGATTCGGGCTCGAAGGAACCCGTGCCTGTAGTAAGTCTCGTAAAGTGACAATCAGCTAGGGTAGTAACAGTTCCTTCACAGCTTCAATAAAAAAGGCGCATCTGATAAGATGCGCTTTTTTTTTAAGCCAGCTATTGCAGCTAATAGAGATAAACTAAGCATGTTAGAAAAGATCAGAGAAGGTTCGCAGGGCATTATCGCTCAGGTCGTGCTGGGCCTCGTAATCCTGACGTTTGCAGTATCAGGCGTCAGCAGCTATTTCGGAAATAGCACCGACCAGCCAGTGGCCGTGGTCAATGGCGAAGAAATTACCCGCGCCAAGTTTGAACAAAGTTATCAGAGCGAACGCGCCCGGATGGAGCAGCAATTTGGCGAGATGTTTGCCAGCCTGGCCGCCGATACCAACTACATGAATAACTTCCGTAATCAGGTATTAGAACGCCTGATTGACGAAACGCTGATTAAACAACAAACGGCCAACTTTGGCATCGCGATCAGCGATCAGTTTTTACTCGACGCTATCGTCAAGATGCCAGAATTTCAGGTCGACGGCGTTTATAACAACGAGCGTTACCTGGCGGTATTGCGTCAGAGTAACCTGACTGCAAACCAGCTGCGCGATATGTTGCGTGAGCAATACAGCCGCAATCAGTTGCTGGTTGGTTTAGCCGGTTCTGATTTTGCCCTGCCGGGCGAAATGAAAAACCTGATGACGCTGCAGCAGCAGACCCGCGATATTGAATTCGCGTTAGTCAAAGCAGCAGATCAAGCGAAAAACGTCAAATTTGACGACAACCAGCTCAATACCTGGTACCAACAGAATCAGGCGCGTTATGCCACACCAGAACAGGTTGCAGTGCAATATGTTGAGCTCAAAGCTGCTGATTTAGCCAAGGATATTCAGGTCAGCGATGCGGATGTTAAAGCCTATTATGACGCCAATCAAAGCCGTTATCAGGGTGAAGAGCGCCGTCGCGTATCGCACATTCTGCTGGAGTCTGCTGAAGATAATTCAGACGTGAAAGCAAAAGCCGAAACTATCCTGAAAGAAGTGCAGGGCGGTGCTGATTTCGCGGCTTTAGCAAAACAACACTCTTCAGATACGGTCTCAGCTGAAAACGGCGGTGATTTGGATTTCATCACTAAAGGTGTGATGGAGCCAGAATTTGAAGCAGCCGCCTATGCGCTGGCAAAAGCCGGTGATGTGTCTGGCGTCGTGAAAACCTCTTTTGGTTATCACATCATTAAGCTGACCGACATCGAAGCCGCGAAAGTGAAAACGCTGAATGAAGTGAAAGACAGTATCGTAGCTGCGGTCAAAACTGAAAAATCAGCTGAGAAGTTTGCTGAGTTGCAACAAAAGCTGGCAGAAGTCAGTTTCGAAGTTGCGGATAATCTGGAAGAAGCTGCAACAGCCGTAGGCGCGAAAGTGCAGAATGCTGCGCTGTTCAGCCGTGCCACAGCACCTGAAGCTTTAAATGCGCCAAAAGTGCTGGACACTGTGTTTAATGCAGATTTCATCAGTGCCGGCACCAACAGTGAAGTGCTGGAAGTGTCTCCGCAGCACGTTGTTGTGGCTCGTCTGGTTGAACATCAGCCGGCGAAAAACAAATCTTTTGATGAAGTCAAAGCTGAAGTGCAAACTGCTTATGTCGCTGAGCAAGCTGCAATTCTGGCGGAAGAAAAAGCCAACCTGCTGCTGAGCGAGCTGCAAAGCGGTAAAGCGATTAGCGAGCTGGTGGCGGCGAATCAACTGACGCTGGAGAAGTCAGTGGCAACACCGCGTTTTGGTGGCAGTCTGGATGCACAAATCCGTACTAAAGCCTTTGAGCTGGCCAAACCAACCAAAGAGAAACCGCTGAGTTCGGGCAGCACCAAACTGCAAAGCGGTGATTCGGCTATCGTACTGGTCAGTAAGGTGACTGAAGTGCCGGCGCAAGGCGAGCCGTCGCAGGCCGAGCTGGATAACCTGGCCAATCAGTTGAGTCAGTCGCATTTTGCAATAGTGCAAAAAGCACTGCGCGACCGTGCTGAGATCAGTCGCAACCTGGCAGTGTTAACCGCGGCGACTGAACAACAGTAAGCAGCCTCAGCCGCTGCAAAACAAAAAAAGCCAGCATCAGCTGGCTTTTTTATGGCGTTTGAAGCCAAGACAGAATGGGCGTGCACGCCAGCGCGCTAATATTGTGCGCTGCCGATGAGTTTGCGACTGAAATCATGTTTAGGCTGCAGGAAGACTTCTGCGGTCGGGCCATATTCCAGCACCTGGCCCTGGTGCAGTACCATGGTCTGATCGGCAAAATGCCGCACCAGCCGCAGCTGGTTGGTGATCAGTAGATAAGCGATGCCAGTTTTTTGCTGCAGCTCCAGCAATAAATTGACGATTTGGGCACGCAGCGATGGATCCAGCGCCGTCAGTGCTTCGTCCAGAATTAACACTTTAGGGTCCAGGATTAACGCCCGGGCCAGCGCCACGCGCTGCAACTGACCACCGGAAAACATATGCGGATAATAATTGGCATGTTCATTCAGTAAGCCGAGCTGACGTAGAGTTTGACTGATTTTTTGCTCGCGCTGCTGAGCACTCAATACCGTGCTGTAGCGCAGCACCGCATGCAGGATCTCAGCAATTTTTTGATTTGGATTCAGCGACCGGGCGGCATCCTGAAAGATGTAGCGGATGAATTGATTGGTTTTGCGGTATTCACTGCAATTAATTTGATTACCGGCATACAGAATTTCGCCTTGATCCGGTTGTTCAATACCCACTAACAATTTGGCTAGTGTACTTTTGCCTGAACCGGTCTCACCGACAACTGCCAATGTCTCGCCAGCCTGTAGAGTAAAACTGACCTGCTGCAAGGCTCTGATTTCTTTGTGTTTAAACAGACCTGTCGCTTTGCGGTACGTTTTACCGAGGTTCCGGACTTCGATCAGATCACTCATCAGCTAACCCCCTGTGGATCGGAAAATGGCAGCTGTAGAAGTGGTTTTGTTGCCGTTCCAGTTGTGGTGTTTTGACACATTCTCTGCGGGCATTTGGGCAACGTGGCCCCAAGCGGCAGCCAATCGGCAGATGTTGCAGTGTTGGGATGCTGCCGTGTAAGGCATAGAGCTGTTGTTTAAAGCCCAAATCGGGCTGAAATTCCGGCACGCTGCGGATCAGCGCATCAGTATAGGGGTGGCGTGGGTTCTGTAACAATTCTGCAGTTTCGCCGGCTTCAACTAACTGGCCGCAATACAACACGCTGATGGTGTCGGTATTTTTCGCGACGGTTTCCAGTTCGTGGCTGATCAGCAAAATAGAAGTACCCTTGAGCTGATTAAAGCTCGCCAACAAGCGGAATAGCTGCGCCTGCGTGGTGCTTTCCAGCGCAGTCGTCGGTTCATCGGCGATGAGCAGCTTAGGGTCTTTCGCAATGGCCATCGCAATAGATATTTTCTGGCAGACACCTTCGGATAACTGATATGGATAACTGTGCAGCACAGCCTGATGGTCGCGGATGCCGACTTTATGCAATAAGTTGATCGCTTTTTTCCGGCGAAAAAAACCTTTTTGCCACCAGGACACCCCCTCAAGCCGGTGATCAGGAATAGATTCCGCCAATTGCTCGCCGATTGGCGCTGTCGGATCCATGCTGCGGCTTGGTTCCTGATAAATCATCGCTATATCGCGGCTGATGATTTCCCGTTGGCGCTGATAGGGTAAACGCAATAAATCTTCGCCACGCCAGCTGAAGCGGTCGGCAGAGATACGCCAGCGTTGATGTAACACGCCCATGATAGCTTTGGCGATCAAACTTTTGCCTGAGCCGGATTCGCCGACTAAGCCGCGGATCTCCCCCTCACGCAAGGATAAATTGACCCGGTCAACCGCCCGCACTATGCCATCAGGCGTTTCCAGTTCCAGCGTCAGGTTGCGGATATCTAATAACTGCATCAGTTTTCCCGCCGTTTTTTCATCGCATTGCGCAAGCCATCACCCACCAGATTTACCGACAAGACCGTGATGAAAATCAACAGACCTGGTAAAGCGACAGTCCAGGGTGCCAGATAAATGGAGTCCAGCGCATCAGCCACCATGCTACCCCATTCCGGCGTAGGCGCCTGTGCGCCAAGGCCCAAAAAGCCCAGTGCGGCAATATCCAGAATTGCGGTGGACAGCGCCATCGTAAATAACAGCGACAGCGGCTCCCATAAGTTTGGCAACACTACAGACCACAAAATTTGCCAGTTGTTGGCACCGTCCAACCGGTAAGCCACTACATAGTCCTGTTTTAACTGTTGTTGAATGGCATTGCCGACGCCGTGGATAAACTGCGGCAGCAGCGCCAGCAAAATGGCCCAAATGGTATTGAGCAAGCCTGGGCCCAGTACCGCAACAATAACAATAGCAAGCAACAGGCTTGGGATAGTTAAAGCTAAATCCAGCAAGTGGTTGAAAATACTCGACTGTACACCTCTGGTCATGCCCGCGAGGATGCCGAGCCCGAGGCCGATCAACATAGCACCGCTGACCGCCAGAATAGCCAGCCCAAAGCTGTAGCTGCTGCCCAGCATCAGCCGTGACATCAGGTCGCGGCCCAAGTCGTCAGTGCCAAAGGGATACGCCACCAGACCATTGCCTTGCCAGGATGGTGACAACAACAACAACTCAGAGTTTTGCAGGTATGGGTCGTGCGGGCTGATAAAAGGACTAAATACCGCGAGCAGCAACAGGATGGATAAAATCACCAGGCCAAACAGCGCAAAATGCTGGGTGATAAAATGCCGCCACAGCAGCTGATACGGCCTTTTATTGTATTCTTCATAGTACAAGCGCAATTTTTTCATCAGAGTTTCCGCGCCAGTGGGTTAAACAGCGTATGCAGAATTTCGGTCAGCATATTTACACAAATCACCAAACTGGAAACAACCAGCAAGCCAGCCTGGATCGCCGGATAATTGCGTTGATAAATGCTGTCAATCAGCCATTGCCCGATGCCTGGCCAGGAAAAAATCACCTCGGTTAACATCGCGAGCGTAATGAGCGTACTAAACTGCAGCCCAACCTGACGCGTGACCGGCAACAATGCATTGCGTAAACCATGCCGGTATAACACCTGGCTTCTGGACAAGCCTTTAGCCCGCGCGGTTTTGATGTAGTTTTGCTCCAGTACTTCCAACATCGAAGCCCGAATAAACCGGATCATCACGTTAGTAGGATAGGCGGCCAGGATAATAGTTGGCATCGCCAGATGCAGTAGTGCGCTATACGCAGCTGCACTGCGCGAGACATTCTCCGCCAACAGAATATCGATAAAAATAAAGCCGGTCTGGCTTGGGACTTCAAACAGCACGCCAAGCCGGCCTGAAGTGGGCAACCAGCCTAACTGCAGCGAAAACAACATGATACAGACTAACGCCAACCAGAATACCGGCATCGAGTAGCCAATCAGCGCGATGCCGGAAATGCAACGGTCGAGCAGGCTGTCTTTTTTCACTGCAGCTAATAACCCCAGCGGGATACCGGCGAATAAACTCAGGCACAGTGCATAAGCCGCCAGTTCCAGCGTCGCCGGCAATACTTGCAGGATCTCAGTTAACACCGGTTGCTGACTGGCAAAAGATAAGCCCCAGTCACCAGCCAGCAAGCGTCTGTTATAAGCGATATATTGCTGCCACAAGCTATGGTCCAGCGCCAGTATTTGCTGCAGCTGCTGATGTTTTTGTGGCGAGATGTCCCGCAGGCCTGTCAGGTTACTGACTAAATCACCGGGGAACAGGTAATTCAGGCTAAATACAAAGACCGTCAGGGCGACAAAGACGAACCCAAGCAGGAATAATCTGCGTGCCAGATAGCGTAAAATCATGGTGTTTTCCCGGCGTTGACCAAGCTAATGCCACCATAAGGGTTGATAGCCACTCCATGTACGCTGCTGTTTTTCACCAGGAAACGTTTCGAATGGGCAATCGGCATCAACGGCATTTGCTGCTGCAGATATTGTTGTGCAGCTAGGTAAAAACTGCGGCGCTGCGCGACGTCGGTGGTCTGCACGGCACCGGCAATAAACTGGTCGAAGTGTTCGTCACACCAGTTTGCTCTGTTACTGCCGGAAACGGCCGCAGCACAACTCAGTAAAGGGCGCAGGAAGTTATCCGGGTCGGCGTTATCCGCAGACCAGCCAATCAACACCGAATCATGCTCGCCCTGGCGTAATTTACGCCGGAAGGTGTTCCATTCATAAGACACAATGCGCGCTTTGACACCAATAGCCCGCAGGTCGGCCTGGATCAGTTCCGCCATTTTTTGCGCATTGGGGTTATACAGGCGTTGTACCGGCATCGCCCAGATATCGATGCTAAACCCATCCGGGTAGCCGGCCTGACGCAGCAGTTCTTTTGCTTTGGTCGGGTCAAAAAACTGACTTTGGCTTTGCTTGCGATAGGCCCATGAATTAGGCGGCAACACTGAATTGGCTTCTTCCGCCTGACCGAAATATACCGCCTGTAAAATGTTGGGTTTGTTGACCGCAAGGGCCAGAGCCTGTCGGACTTCAACACGGTCAAACGGTGGTTTCTGCGTATTAAAAGCCCAGAACGCAACGTTCATGCTGGTTTGTTGCTCGACTTTAAAGTCTGACCGGTTTGAAAACATCTGTAGTTCAGCCAAACGCGGGATGGGCGCTATATCGCATTCACGGGTTAACAGCTTGGCCAGCCGTTTAGTGTTGTCCGGTACTATGTCGATGACCAGTTGTTGCAAATTACCGTGTTGACGCCAGTAGCTGTCATGTCGGTAATAACGGATTAATACATCTTTTTGGTACTGACGAAACTTAAACGGGCCAGTTCCAACTGGCTGGGTGTCCAGTAAAGGTTTTTGCTGCTGTGCAACAAGTTGTGCGCCGTATTCTGCGGATAAAATCGCGGCAAAGTCGGTCGCCAGCACTGATAAAAACGAGCTGTCGGGCTGATTGAGTCTGAATTCAACTTCGTCAGGGCTCAGTGCTGTGACGCTTTGTACCCGTTGGCGCCATTCGATACTGTCAAAATAGGGGTATTCAGTTGCAGTCTGAAAAAACGGGTGTTCGACCAGCAATATGCGGTTAAAAGTAAATACCACATCTTCTGCATTGAAATAACGGCTTGGGGTAAAGTACGCGGTCTGATGGAAGCTGACATTCGGGCGTAACTTAAACCGGTAAGTGAGACCGTCAGGACTGACTTGCCATTGTTGCGCCAGTGCGGGCAGCAGGTCGCCGCTATTCGGGTCGATATCGAGCAGCCGGTCGTATAAATGCTGACTGATAGCATCAATGGTCGTGCCGGACGTGACCAGCTGTGGATTAAAACTCTCAGGTGAGCCTTCGGCGCAATACACCAGGCCCTGACTACTGTTTGACACCGTGACCGGTTGACACCCAGTTAACCACAGAACCAGACTCAGGCTGCCAAAACGGCAATAGGGAAAATTCATTGTTGGCTATCTAACAGTTTGTATTTTTTCATATATCCACGTAGTTGATGATACGTCAGATTCAGCGCATCCGCAGTCTTTTTCTGGTTATATTGACAAGCGGCGAGGGCTTGTTTAATCAGGGTCACTTCATAATGTTCCGACAGCAATTTAAAATCCTGCACCTGACCGAAATCAAATTGCAGGGCAGAACCAGCAGTTGATAAAGGGGTTACTGTCGCAGTGGCTGGCTGTACCTGCGCAGCAGGCATCGATTGAGGCACTGGCACTGCAGTTTGACGGTCTAAGGTGCGCACTCGGGCCTGTGGCCGAAACGGCGATGCAAAGGGATCAAACAAAATATCGTGCACCGGCACATAAGGATTATTGGTGCGATAAACACTGCGTTCCACCACGTTTTTCAGTTCACGGACGTTACCCGGCCAATCGTAATCCAGTAACTGACGCTTAGCCTTTTCACTGAATCCGCTGAATAACTCAAAATTCAGTTCCCGCGCCATGTTAATGGCAAAGTGTTCTGCCAGCTGTAAGATGTCTTCGCGCCGCTCGCGCATCGGCGGCAGGGTGATGACGTCAAACGCCAACCGGTCTAATAAATCCGCGCGGAACTCGCCGCGCTCTGCCATACCGGGTAAATCTTCGTTAGTGGCGCAGACCAGCCGCACATCGACTTTAATAGGCCGGCTACCGCCGACGCGTTCGAATTCACCATATTCAATGACCCGCAGCAGTTTTTCTTGCACCAGGCCTGGCGTATTGGCCAGCTCATCAAGAAACAACGTGCCGAAATTGGCCCGTTCAAAGCGGCCTTCATGGCGTTTGCTGGCACCGGTAAAAGCGCCGGCTTCATGGCCAAACAGTTCACTTTCCAGCAAATTTTCATTTAACGAGGCGCAGTTTAATGTCAGGTAAGTCTGGTCCCAACGCTGTGACAGATAATGCAAACGTGCGGCAATCAGTTCTTTACCAGTGCCGCGCTCACCAATAATTAACACTGGCTTATTCAGCGGCGCTATTTGTGACACCTGATCCAAAACGTTGAGAAAACTGTTAGATTGGCCAATCAGATTGTCCTGTTGGAAAGCTCTTGCCATATCGCTGCCATTTAGTGGTTAAATTTGCTAATTAGTAGTCTATTTGAAAGTTGATGTTGGCAACAGCCTTTACTGAAAATAAAATAAAATCTTTAAAAACAGTTGGTTATGATTATTTTGCGAGTTGGCAAGCTTCCTGAATAAGGATATATGACTCAATCAGACACCAAACGAGGTAAACATCATGGGTATTTTCTCTCGCTTCTCAGACATCGTGAATTCAAACATCAATGCTTTGTTAGACAAAGCAGAAGATCCGGAAAAAATGGTCCGCCTGATTATTCAGGAAATGGAAGATACATTAGTCGAAGTGCGCTCTTCCTCGGCAAAAACAATTGCTGAGAAAAAAGAATTACAACGCGTCGTCAGCCGTCTGGAAGAAGATGTGGCCGACTGGCAAAGCAAAGCCGAACTGGCGCTGAGCAAAGACCGTGATGACTTAGCGCGCTCTGCTTTAATTGAAAAGCAAAAAGCGGCCGACCAGGCGGTTGCAGTTAACGCAGATATCGCAAATTTAGATACGCATATCAGTAAGTTACAAGACGAAGTTGCGCAGCTGCAAGAAAAACTGGCCGATGCCAAAGCCCGGCAAAAAACCATGCTGATGCGTCAGAAGACTGTCGCATCGCGGCTGGAAGTGAAAAAATCACTGGACAGCACCCGTTTAAACGACGCGATGTACAAATTTGAACGCTACGAGCAAAAGATCGACAATCTGGAAGCACAGGTCGAATCTTACGACTTAGGTAAAAAGACTTTGCGCGACGAATTTGCTGAATTAGCCGCCCAGGACAAAATTGATTCTGAACTGGCAGCCTTAAAAGCAAAAATGAACAACGAGAACAACGCCTGATTATCAGGCGTTTCTGGAGCCTAAGATGGAAGTTACCGAAGCTTTTGCCATACCGTTGATTATCTTCATGATATTCGTGGCGCCAATCTGGATCATCATGCATTACCGCAGTAAACGCAAAATATCCGAAGGCCTGTCCGAACATGAACTGGCGCAGTTAAACGATTTATCCGCGAAGGCGGAGCGGATGGCCGACCGGATCAAAACTCTGGAAGCCATTCTGGACGCCGACGCGCCAAACTGGAGGCGCAAACATGAACAGTAAACGCCGTGAGCTGTTGCGGGATGACCGCAACGGCAAAATCGCCGGGGTCTGTGCCGGCATCGCCGATTACTTCGGCTGGGAATTGTGGTTAGTACGGGTGGTTGTATTAGCTTCAGTGTTGTTGGGCTTCGGTGGTTTTTTACCGGTGCTGTACTTAGTTGGCTGGATTGTGCTGGAGAAAAAGTCCGTTGCAGAAAGTCGCAGTGGCACTGTGACTAAACCAGTGGCTGATCGTCCGGTAGAAGTTAAAACCCGGGTTTGGCAACGTGGCGAAGCCCCACCACGGGCCTTAAATCATCTGAAACAACAATTTGATGCGATTGAATACCGGTTGCGGGATATGGAATCTTATGTCACTTCGAGTAAATTCCAGTTACATCGCGAGTTTAACAAACTCTGATCCCAACCTGAACTTTGTTGTCAACCAGCGGAAGCTTTGCTCTGATGAATTTTCAACTGCCAGACAAAGCCCGGATCCTCGGGCAACGTCTGGCGAATCAACATCTCCGTCTTGGGATTACCGGTATCAGTGGTGCAGGTAAAACCGCATTCCTGACCAGTTTAATCCGGCAACTGACGCAGGCACCGTCCAGCCAGTTACCTTTTTTTCAGGTGATGCAACAACAGCGTTATTTGGGCGGTCAACCTGTCCGCAATGCCGTAGCAGCCAGAGCGCGTTTTCCATTCGAACTGAATCTGCAGCAGCTCCAACAAGGCCAATGGCCTGCCTCCACCACGGCGCTCAGCCAAATTACACTGGAGCTGCGTTACAAACCTCAGCATCCGCTAAAGCAAAAACTGCTGGACTGGCAAACACTGACGTTGGAAATTACCGACTATCCGGGCGAATGGCTGCTGGATTTACCGATGTTGCAGTTAGACTACCCGCGGTGGTGTCAGCAAGTCTGGGCTCTATTGGACTCTGAACCTGTGCGTGATCTCGCAGCACAGTTCCGTCAAGAGCTGGCCCAGACTGAATTAACCGCAGATCCGTTAGTGTTACAGCAGCTGACTGACAGCTATCAACAGCTTTTACTAGAAATCAAACGGCGGCAGCTGGCAGTGATGTTGCAACCGGGGCGTTTACTACGACCGGCAGAACTGCAGGGGGCGCCGCTATTGCAGTTGTTCCCGCTCTTGCCGGAACAGCTAGCAAATTCAAGTGCACTGAAAGAGCAACTACAGCGCCATTTTCAGGACTATCAGCAAAAAGTGGTGTTGCCATTTTACCGCGATTATTTTGCCGGGCTGGACCGTCAGGTCATTATGGCCGACTGTCTGGGCGCGCTGAACCGGGGGCATCAGGCACTGACGCAGTTACAACAGGCGCTGATGCTGATCATGCAGCATTTCTCTTATGGCCCGGAAAGCTGGTGGCGGCGCCTATTTAAACCACGTATTGATAAAGTGTTGTTTGTCGCGTCCAAGGCGGACTTGCTGACGCCGGACCAGCATCGCAACTTGTTATTGTTGCTGCAGCAAATGTTGCAACAGCCTCTATACCAGCAGCGGTATCAGCAATGCGAAACTGAGGCTCTTGCTGTCGCAGCCGTAGTTAGTGCCGAGTTTGGTCAGGTACAGACTGCAGACGGCCAAACGCCTTGTTTACGCGGGCATCTGGCATCAACCGGCGAGTTACAAACCTGGTATCCGGGTGAGGTGCCGCTGTCGATGCCTTCACCGCAGCTATTCGCTCATCACCAATTTGCCTTTCCTGAATTTTTGCCATTAGTTGGGCCAACACCCGTCTATCCGCGGCAACTGCGGATGGATCAGGTGTTGCAGTTTTTGCTCGGAGATCATTTGCGATGAACGAACTGAAAACCGCACAGCAGTTTACCAATGACGATTTTGTCAGGTTGCAGGGCAATGCCGGCGCGTCGCTGAAAGAGGCAGTACAGCTGAGCGACAGTGACTTTGTCGCAGCGAAGGAATCGCAAAATCCAACCGAGCCTGCCGTTCATCAGATAGGGGAGAACAAAGTATCTATCTGGCTAGGCACTGGCCTCGCGTTAGTGCTGGTCCTCGGCGGCATACAGTGGGCAGAATTCGTACAGCAGAGCCTCAGCCAAAGCTGGCTGCAGGGCGGGGCAGCTGTGGCGTTAACCGGGTTTGGTTTCGCTGCCGTTGGCAAATTGCTGTGGAGTGCCTGGCGCGGTAGACGTCAGCGCCGGATTAGACAACAGTGGCGTGAAGAAGCCCTCTCGATGCAACAAAGTCTGCAATATGGCCAGGCCACACCGCTTTGCCAGCGTATTCTCGCTGCCTTACCACAGGTCGACCGCAGTGCGTTTTTGGCGCAGCATAATTTGCAGTTTTCTGACACAGAAACCCTAAAACTTTTTGATTTGCTCGTGTTACAACCCTTAGATCAGCAAGCTGCGCTGCGGATTAGTGCTGCAGCAAAACAAGCCGGGATGGCCGTCGCGGTCAGTCCTTTTGCTTTAGCCGACATGCTGTTAGTGAGCTGGCGGGCCTGGCGTCTGATAGAAGAACTCTCAGCAGTTTACGGGGTAAAGCTTGGTGCTGTTGCCAGGCTTGGCCTATTGAAACAATTTGCCAACTTACTGTTTTGGACTGGCGCTACTGAACTTGCCATTGATATCGGTGGCGATTTTCTCGGGGTGGAACTGAGCAGCAAGTTATCAGCCCGCGCCGGACAGGGTGTATTAGCTGGTCTGATGCTGGCGCGGCTTGGGCGTTATGTACAGCAACAACTGCGGCCATTGCCGTTACTACCTGCGGAAAAACCAGTACAACCGCTGCTGCAGTCGTTGATCCAACAGTTATTGCAGCGGCCACCTGCACAATAATATTTACAATCGTCGCGTTCTGCCCAAATGTCATCTCGGATTAAACAGACAGACAGATGTCTGCATGCCTTGTCCGGCTTATAACTTCTTTGCTTAAGTTAATTAAAAGATCATCTAAGCAGTCAGGTAGTTATGAGCAGTAACAGTACACACGCAGAAACCTTATGTATTCACGCCGGTAAAACCTACGACACCCAGTTTGGCAGCCTGGCCACGCCATTGTTTCAAACCTCCACTTTTGTGTTCGACAGTGCCGAGCAGGGCGCCGCCCGTTTTGCCGGCGAAGCCGAAGGTTTTATTTATACCCGGCTTGGCAATCCGACCACGCGCGAGCTGGAGTTAAAAGTAGCAGCACTGGAAGGCACGGCGGATGGTGCTGCTACTGCCACCGGCATGGGCGCTGTCGCTGCGGCCACGCTGGCTTTTTTACAGCAGGGCGACCATCTCATCGCCAGCAAAGCCATCTATGGCTGTAGCTTTGCGCTGTTTAATCACCAGTTTGCCCGCTATGGCATCGAAGTCAGTTTTGTTGATATGACGGACCATGCAGCGGTTGAAGCCGCGCGCCGGCCTAATACCAAAATGCTGTTTGCCGAAACTCCGATTAACCCGAATCTGGTGGTGCTGGATCTGGAATTTCTCGGCCGGTTTTGCCGCCAGCACGGTATCAAATCGGTGATTGATAACACTTTCCTGACGCCTTTGTTGCAGCAGCCCGCCTTGTTTGGCATCGATATTGTCATTCACAGCGCGACGAAATACCTCAACGGCCATGGTGATGTCGTCGCCGGCATTATTTTGTCCGATGCCGACACTATTAAAACCATCAAGCTCACGACGCTGAAGGATATGGGCGCAACTATCAGCCCGCACGATGCCTGGTTGATTATCCGTGGCCTGAAAACCTTGTCAGTGCGGATGGAACGCCATTGTCAAAACGCACAAAAAGTTGCCGAATATCTGCAGGCGCATCCGGCGGTGGCGACTGTGTATTACCCGGGGTTGCCATCGCATCCGGGGCATCGTTTTCTCGGCACTCAGATGAAAGGCGCGGGTGGGGTGTTGGCGTTTGAACTCAAGGGCAGCCTGGATGACGGCCGCTATTTTATTAATCAATGTGCGCTGTTAAGCCTTGCTGTCAGTCTCGGCGATGCCGAATCATTGATCCAGCATCCGGCGTCAATGACTCATAGTCCCTATACGGCAGAAGAGCGGCGTGCCGCCGGGATCAGCGATGGTCTGATTCGTATTTCGGTCGGGCTTGAACATGTCGATGACATCATTGCGGACATCCAGCAAGCTTTAGTAAAGATGCAGTTACAGCAAAAATAATGTTTAAAATCAGTTGAGTAACCTTGGTGGTAGTTGCTGTGTATAAAAAAATGCACAGTTGCAACGCCACCAGTTTCATCAGGCGGGTTAACAGCTTTCACTCAATCCACTAGGATGCCTGCCATTCAGCCAGCCCAACCGAGGCAGGCACACAGAATCAACAGGTAGTAACATGACGACTTACGTATCCCGCCAGTCGGACGCAAATGGCATCATTGCCTGGTCTGACGAAGAAAACCAGATTTGGGCTGATTTAATCCAGCGTCAGCTGAGCTGCATCAAAGGCAAAGCTTGCGACGAGTATCTCGAAGGGTTAGAGCGGCTGAATCTGCCGACTGACCGCGTCCCACAACTCCACGAAGTCAACGCCGTGCTGGAAGCCACTACCGGCTGGCGCTGCGCCGAAGTCCCAGCCTTGATTAGCTTTGACCGGTTTTTTGAATTGCTGGCCAATAAACAATTTCCGGTCGCCACTTTTATCCGCAGCCGCGAAGAATTTGATTACCTGCAGGAACCAGACGTGTTCCACGAAATTTTTGGTCATTGCGCCATGCTGACCAATCCGGATTTCGCGGAATTTACTCATATCTATGGCAAATTAGGCCTCTCTGCCAGCAAAGAAGATCGGGTGTATCTGGCGCGTTTATACTGGTTTACTATCGAATTTGGTTTGCTGGACAGCAAAGACGGCCTGCGGATTTACGGCGGCGGTATTTTGTCGTCACCGGGCGAAACCCAATACGCCATGCATTCTGATATCCCGGAGCGTAAAGTGCTCGACGTGGTCGATGTGTTCCGCACGCCTTATCGCATCGACATTATGCAGCCGATTTATTTCCGTATTCAGAGCATCCATCAGCTGTTTGAAATCGCACAGCAAGACCTGATGGCATTGGTGCAGCAAGCCAAAGCGTTGGGCTTACATGCCGCCAGATTTGCGCCGAAACAGAAAAAAGCCAGTTAACTTTAGTAAATTTAACATCAGCACAATTAACTCCAGCAATATTGAGAAGAAAGATGACCGAATTAGCCGTACAAAAATGTGAAGCCTGCCGCGCCGATGCGCCGCGTGTCTCAGACGACGAACTGCCGGTGCTGATGCGCCAAATTCCTGATTGGACGCCGGTGGTGCGCGACGGTATTTTGCAACTGGAGCGTGAGTACAAGTTCAAAAACTTCAAACTGGCCTGGGCTTTCCACCAGAAAGTTGCCGAGATGGCCGAAGCTGAAGGTCACCATCCGGCCTTGTTGCTGGAGTGGGGCAAGCTGACTGTGACCTGGTGGTCACACTCGATTAAAGGCTTACATAAAAACGACTTTATCTGCGCCGCTAAAACCGACGCCCTGCTCAGCTAACTGAGCACTGCTGAAAAAGCTGCTACGGCAGCTTTTTTTGTCGCTAAAAAACCGCCAATCCTAAGCTCTCGTTCACAATAGTTTACAAAAGAGCTGGTCTGTAGCGCGCGCAATGCCGTATGATGCAACGAGAGTCATCTAGTTGGGTTGTTATTCGCATGCGCTTAGAAATCCATTGTCAGGACCGTGTCGGTATCGCCCAGGAAGTACTGAACATCCTGGTGCACTATCAGATTGACCTGCGCGGCATCGAAGTTGATCCGGAATTAGGCCGGATGTTTGTCGCTTTTCCCAGCGTCGATTTTGAAAAATTCCAGGAATTGATGGCGAAAATACGCCGCATCCCTGGTGTTGAAGACGTCAAAACTACGGCTTTTATGCCGTCAGAACGTGAACACAATGAGCTGTTTACGCTGCTGAAAACCTTACCGGATGGCGTTATCGCCATCGACACTAAAGCCAATGTCACGGTAATTAACGAAGCCGCGCTTGATGCGCTCACGCTGCAGCGTGACGAAGTGGCGGGTTTACCTATTACGCCGCTGGTAAAAGGTTTTAATTTCCAGCGCTGGCTCGAAAGTGATGATGTACTGGCGCAAACCCGCAAAATTGAAATTCACGGCAAAAAATTTATCGCTGACATTTTGCCGGTGATGGTGCCGGCAGAGGCCGGTCATGAAATTCTGGCCGGTGCTGTCATTACCTTAAAATCAGAAAGCCGGCTCGGTGAGCAGATGGTTGCGTTTAAAAAGGGCGATCAGGAAAGCTTTAACTCGATTCAGGCCAGCAGCAATCTGATGCGCAAAGTGGTGCGTGAAGCGAAAAAAATGGCCCAGCTTGATGCACCGATTTTAATTACCGGTGAAACCGGTACTGGCAAAGAGCTGTTGGCACGAGCCTGCCACAGCGCCAGCAGCAGAGCGGGCAAACCTTTTCTGGCTGTTAATTGCGCCGCATTGCCGGACAACGTCGCCGAATCAGAATTATTTGGTTATGGCCCCAATGCCTTTCCCGGCACCACCGAAGGCAAAAAAGGCATTTTTGAGCAAGCCAACCGCGGTACTGTGTTTTTAGATGAAATCGGTGAGATGTCCCGCGAGATCCAGACTAAACTGCTGCGTTTTCTGCAGGACGGCAGTTTCCGCCGCGTCGCTGATGAAAATGAAGTTCGGGTGGACGTGCGGGTGATTTGCACCACGCAAAAAGACTTACCGGGAATGGTACAAGAAGGCCGCTTCCGCGAAGATTTGTACTATCGGCTGAACGTGCTGACGCTGATGTTACCGCCGCTGCGTGACCGCAAGCAGGACATCGTGCCGTTAGCCGAACATTTTATGGCGCGTTTATCAGCCCGGCTTGGTCGCAAACCGCCCAAGCTGACTGAAAGCTGTGCGGCTTTTATTCAGACTTATCCCTGGCCTGGTAATGTGCGCCAGCTGGAAAATGCGCTGTACCGTGCTGTGACCTTACTCGAAGGTGCTGAACTGGATAAAGATCAGCTGCAACTGCCGAGTTACACCAATGATTTTGGTTATTTAGAAAAAGACTTTGACGGTACGCTGGACGAGGCGGTCAAACGCTTTGAAGCCGGCTTATTGCGAAAACTGTTCCCGGCTTACCCAAGTTCACGTCAACTGGCGAAAAAACTCGGTTTAAGTCATACCGCTGTGGCCAACAAACTGCGCGAATATGGCATCAACCGTAAGAGCGTAAAAATTTAAATACGCTTTGTGCGCTTGCCGTTACTTAAAACAGGCCGTTTTCCGTCGAAAACGGCCTGTTTTGTCTATTTAACACAAAAATCAGCATTTCGTACGCGAAACGATACAAAACGGGGCTTTTCAGCTGTTAGCAGTATGTAAGCAACCAGACTTTCTTTTTCCGTGTCAAACGGCAAGATAACGACATTCCCCCTCGTATTTTTGTTACCGGAGTTTGTTATGTTTGATCCAATCAACCCGCTGGGTACCGATGGTTTTGAGTTTGTTGAATACACGGCCGCAGATGCCAATGGCATCCGTCAGTTAAAAGAGCTGTTCCAGTCACTGGGTTTTTCTGAAGTCGCGCAGCACCGCTCAAAACAAGCCTGGTTATACAAACAAGGTGATATCAATTTCATCGTCAATGGCGAACCGAATTCACAGGCCGAAGAGTTTGCCCGGGTACATGGCCCAAGCGTTTGTGCCATGGCGTTTCGCGTCAAAGACGCTGCGGCTGCACTGAAACACGCACTGGCCAATGGTGCCAAAGAATATAAAAACCAAATCGGCCCGATGGAATTAAATATCCCGGCCGTGTACGGCATCGGTTCCAGCCTGCTGTATTTTGTTGACCGTTATGGTCAAAGCTCAGTTTATGACATTGATTTTAAATTCTATGACAACTGGCAAACTCAGATGGCTGCGCATGGCGTTGGCCTGGAAGTGCTGGACCATCTGACCCACAACGTCAAACGCGGCAATATGAACGTCTGGGCTGGTTTCTACGAGAAGATCGGTAACTTCCGCGAGATCCGTTATTTTGACATCGAAGGCAAACTGACCGGTCTGGTATCACGCGCCATGACAGCGCCTTGTGGCAAAATCCGTATTCCTATCAATGAATCTTCCGATGACAAATCACAAATCGAAGAATTTATCCGCGAATACAAAGGCGAGGGCATCCAGCACATCGCGTTGACCACAGAAAATATCTACGAAACAGTACGCACCCTGCGTAGTCGCGGCATGGACTTTATGCCAACGCCGGACACCTACTACAACAAGGTGAACAGCCGGGTTGAAGGCCATACCGAAGATTTGGACGCGCTGCGTGAACTGCGTATTCTGATTGACGGTGCGCCGGAAAAAGACGGTATCCTGCTGCAGATTTTCACCAAGACCGTGATTGGTCCGGTGTTCTTTGAAATCATTCAACGCAAAGGCAATGAAGGCTTTGGCGAAGGCAATTTCAAAGCTTTGTTTGAATCTATTGAAGAAGACCAAATCCGCCGTGGGGTGTTAGCCGATGCGTAAATGGGCACAGTTTCCGTTAAAAGAAGGCGACATTTCGCGCCAGGCCCATGCCGATTTTCCGGAGCAGGCGATTTATGAGCGCGAAACCGGCCGCAGTGGTTTTTTTGGTCCAGCCAGCCATTTCCATCATACCCATGCCCCAACCGGCTGGACCAGCTGGGAAGGCTCTTTAAAGCCACGGTTGTTTAATTTCAATGAAATTGGCGCCGACAAAGCGCAGTCGCCTTGGGCGGTGCCAAATCTGCTGCATAACGCGCATTGTAAAATGCGCACCTGGCGCTTAGAGCAGTCGATGGACTTTCTGGTGCGCAATGCTGACGGCGATGAACTGCTGTTTATTCATGAAGGTAGCGCCGAACTTTATTGCGATTATGGCCATTTGAGTTTGCGCGACGGTGATTATGTGGTGATCCCACGTTCGACCAGCTGGCGTCTGGAAATCAGCGCGCCAGTGTTTGTGCTGCTGATTGAAGCGACCAACGATTCTTACCAGTTGCCGGAAAAAGGCCTGGTTGGCAACCATGCGATTTTCGACCCGGCGATGCTCGATACGCCAAAAATCGACGCTGCTTTTAAAGCGCAGTACAGCGAAAAAGCAACCCAGGTGCAGGTGAAGCGGCACGGGCAGGTGTCGGTGATCACCTTCCCGTACAACCCGCTGGATGCTATCGGCTGGCACGGCGATTTAGCCGCGATGCGCATCAACTGGCGTGATATCCGGCCGCTGATGAGCCACCGTTATCATTTGCCACCTTCGGCGCATACCACTTTTGTTGCCAGCCGTTTTGTTGTTTGTACCTTTGTGCCCCGGCCGATTGAAAGCGACCCGGGTGCGTTAAAAGTGCCGTTTTACCACAACAACGACGACTATGATGAAGTGCTGTTTTACCACGCCGGTGATTTCTTCAGCCGCGACAATATCGAACGTGGCATGGTGACTTTCCACCCGGCAGGCTTTACCCATGGCCCGCATCCAAAAGCCTTTCAGGCCGGCCGCGAGTATCGCAAGAAATTTACCGACGAAGTTGCGGTGATGCTCGATACCCGTGATGCACTGGAAATGGGGCCGGCGGCTTTAGCTACTGAGAATCCGGAATACGTCAACAGCTGGAAAACCAAACCGGCTGAGCAGCAGTAACAGTTTGACAGGACACAGAAAATGAAATTAGCCAGTCTGAAAAATCAAAGCCGCGACGGCCAGTTAGTAGTGGTAAGCCGCGACCTGAGCAAGGCGGTGGCAGTGCCACACATTGCCGCAACTATGCAATATGCGCTGGACCATTGGTCTGTTATTGCGCCTGCACTTACTGAAGTGTATCTGGGTCTGAATCACGGCACTGTGCAGGGCGAATTTGCCTTTGACCAAAACGCTTGTGAGTCGCCATTACCACGCGCTTATCAATGGGCCGATGGCAGTGCCTATGTTAATCACGTCGAATTAGTGCGCCGGGCGCGCAATTCAGAAATGCCACCTAGTTTTTGGACTGATCCGCTGATGTATCAGGGCGGTTCTGATGATTTTATCGGTCCACGCGACAACATCGATGTGGTCAGTGAAGATTACGGCATTGATTTTGAGGGTGAAGTTGCCGTCATTACCGGTGATGTGGCGATGGCATCAACACCAGAGCAAGCGCGCAGGCAAATTCGGCTGGTGATGCTGGTCAACGATGTGTCGTTACGTGGCCTCATCCCCAATGAACTGGCGAAAGGCTTTGGTTTCTTTCAGTCCAAGCCTGCGTCGGCGTTCAGCCCGGTGGCGGTGACGCCGGAAGAGCTTGGTAGCCACTGGCAGGAAGCAAAACTGCATTTACCACTGGTGTCGCATTTAAATGGCAAGCTGTTTGGCAAACCGAATGCAGGCGTCGATATGACTTTTGATTTTGGCCAGTTGGTCGCACACGCGGCGAAAACCCGCAACCTGGGCGCCGGCGCTATCATTGGTTCCGGTACAGTGTCGAATAAACAAGGCACAGATTACGGCACGTCTATTGACGAGGGCGGCCTTGGTTATTCCTGTATCGCTGAAGTGCGGATGATTGAAACCATTCGCGACGGCGCGCCAAAAACCTCGTTTATGCAGTTTGGCGACCGCATCCGCATTGAAGTGCTGGACGAGCAGGGCCTAAGTATTTTTGGTGCTATTGACCAGCAGGTGGTGCAATATTTGCCGCGTGATTAATGTTTTGATTAAGTGAAAAAGCCGGCACCTGCCGGCTTTTTGCCAGATGGAGTTTTCTGATGCTGACTTTATATACTTATTGGCGATCTTCAGCCGCTTATCGGGTGCGCATTGCGCTGGCCTACAAAGCATTAACCGCCAAGCAGATCCCGGTGCATTTGCTCAAAGACGGCGGGCAACAAAAAGCGGCGCCGTACCGGGAGCTGAACCCGGCGATGCTGGTGCCGACGCTGCAACACGACGAGCTGACGCTGAATCAGTCGCTGGCCATTATCGAATATCTCGATGCAACTTTCCCCAATCAGCCGCTGTTACCGGCTGAGCCGGCCAAAGCCGCGGTGGTGCGCGGATTGGCGCTGGATATCGCCTGTGATATTCATCCACTGAATAATCTGCGGGTACTGCAGTATCTGACCGGCACCTTGGGTCTTAGTGACCAGCAAAAAACTGACTGGATTTTGCATTGGTTACGCGAAGGTTTTACCGCGCTGGAGCAAAGGCTGAGCCAGACCGCCGGGCTTTATGCCTGTGGCGATGCAGTGACGCTGGCCGATCTCTGTCTGGTGCCGCAAGTCTACAATGCGCTGCGTTTTCAGTTGGATATGACGCCATTTCCGCTCATTGCGCGCATTTATCAGCAGTGCATGACGCTGCCTGCTTTTATCGCAGCGGCACCTGAGCAACAGGCGGACGCGCAGGCCTGAAAACAGGCGATTTAAACCGGATGGCTGTCGTTTGACCCAGTGGTTGTTTCTGCTGGCAGGCGCAGGATAAAAGCGGCGCCGCCAAAAGTTGAGGAGCCCACGCTGATGGTGCCGCCGTGCTGCTGAACAATCGACTGACAAATCGGTAAGCCCAGCCCAGTACCTTTGCCTGGTGCTTTGGTGGTAAAAAACGGCGTGAAAATCTGCGGCAAAATATCCGCAGGAATACCCGGACCGCTGTCGGCGATACAAAGCTCGAGCCAGCCATCGGCCTGCACCGCGGTTAAGCGGATTTGGCCGTTATCCGGGCCAATCGCCTGCGCAGCATTGAGCAGCAGATTCACCAGCACTTGGGTCAGTGCTGCTGGCTGGCCCTGCAGCCAGATGGTGGCAGGCTCCAACAGGCATTCTGTTGTAATGTGATTTTTCAGTTCATTTTTACTTAACCGCAGGGCCATCTCCAGCAGCGGCCCTAGTTCAAGCCGTTGAAATTCAGCATGATCCGGATGGGAAAAACGCCGCAGGTCCAGCACCAAATCCCGCACTCTTAAGGCGCCTTGTACCGAGTCATTCAGCAGACTTTGGGTATCCTGCAATAAAAACTGCAAATTTTCCTGTTGTTGTAATGCTGCCAGCTGCTGTCGCAGAGCTGTTTTTTGCTGTGGGTCCTCACAGTGTGCCAAAGCCTGCAAAATGTCGAAATATTGCATGAAAACAGGTAGATACAGCGCAAAGCTGGTCAGGTTACTGAGAATATACCCAATCGGATTATTCAATTCGTGCGCGATACCTGCAGTTAAGCTGCCTATTGTGGCCAGACGGTCAGTTTGTTGCCAATGTGCGCTGGATGACGGGACTGTTGCCGGATTTTGCATCTTCACTGCTCCGCTGCCGATGAAGCTTTATATTGACGTTCAGTGGCTTGTAGAGCAAGTCTGGCCAAAAAAACTTGCCTGAGCAGGCTGCTCCTGTTTATGTTGAAGAGGGAAGGAGCTCGCATGGCAAAAACAATCTTATTAGTCGACGATGAACCGGCAATTTTGCGCGCGCTGCAACGGACTTTGCTGCGTGCTGGTTATCGGGTGCTGGTGGCCGACAGTGGTGCTTCGGCGTTAAATATGCTCGCATCTGAGCCTGTCGCGCTGGTACTGTCTGATTTTCGCATGCCCGGCATGAACGGCGCCGAGTTACTGCAAGAGGTCAAACAACAATATCCTACGACTATTGGCCTGATCTTAAGCGCTTACGCCGAACGTGATGCGCTGCTGACGTGTTTAAACAGTGGTGCCGCCTGGCGTTTTCTGGAAAAACCATGGGAAGACGGCCAACTCCTGAAAGAAATTGCTGCGGCCATCAGTGAACGCGACCGGCGCCAAGCCGAACACCAAAGAACCAGTTTATTGTTATCCAGCCATGAAGCGCTCATTGAGTTATCTGCCACCGGACAAGTGCAGCGTTTTAACAGTGCCGCCTGCCAGGTGTTAGGTTTACAGCCTTCAGAGCTGCGCGGGCAGGTGCTGTCGGCTTTATTTACTGACATCAATCCGATTGAACTGGCCAGTTTCTTACATAAAAAAGATCACGACATTCAGCTACATAGCGTGCACGGCGACTATTTCAGTTTTAGCCACCGCATTTCGGATTTGCAGCATTATTTACTGAAAATGATGCCGGTACAGCGCATCAGCGATCAGGTGTTTTCAGCCGTCAAGGCGCTGTTAACAGCAACAGATATCCGCTCACATATCGAGGACTTGTTGTCATCAGAGCAACAGGAGTTTGCTGTTGTCACGTTGTTATTACCGGATTTTGCGCTCTATAACGCGTCACTGAATCAGAGTCAGCTCGATGAGCTGCTGGAGAAGACCGGCCAGGTGTTACGCAGCCAGTTACCGGCAAAAGCGCTGCTGGGTTATGTAGCTGCTGACAAATTTGTATTGGTCTTGCCAGGTTTGGTGCAGGAAAGTCAGTTACTGGTGTCGATTGAGCAAGTGTTGCGGCCATTCCGGCAACAACTGGTGCTGAGTTTTAACCCGGTGCAGCTGGTTTTTTGCGTGGGATATGCCTTGTCGCCTGCCGACGGGGCTACCGCAGCTTTATTGCTACAGCATGCCGATGTGGCGTGCCGGCAGAATCTGGTGAATCCAGCCGGGTTCTTTTTACGTTATGACGCCGGCATGGTAGAGCAAAAACGTCAGCATTTTGAGCTGAGTAATTCGTTGTACCATGCGTTGGAAAGTCAGGAATTCAGTTTGAGTTTCCAGCCGAAAATCCGTTTGATGGATGGTCATTGCGACAGCGCCGAGGCACTTATTCGCTGGCAGCATCCGAAATTCGGTCAGGTTTCGCCGGCAGTGTTTATTCCGATTGCGGAGCAAGACGGTCAAATTCAGGCGATCGGTGATTGGGTGTTACAGCAGGCGCTACGCCACTTCCAGCAATGGCAGCAACAGGGGCTGCATTTGTCGCATCTGGCAATTAATTTGTCTGGTCGTCAGCTGACAGATCCGCAACTGGCAAGCCGCATCGCCGCTTGTCTGGACAACTTCGGCCTGGCACCCAAGCGGCTCGAGCTCGAAGTCACCGAAACTTTTCTGATGGCTGATATTGACGCCAGCAGCAGACTTTTGGGCAATTTACACGGTTTGGGTTGCCTGCTGGCGATGGATGATTTTGGCACCGGCTATTCGTCGCTGGCTTATCTCGCGAAATTGCCGGTGAATAAATTAAAACTCGACCGGTCGTTATTATTAGATCTGGAACACTCGCCGCAATGTGCCAGTATGATAAGACATATGATCCGTATGGCGCACGAGTTGGGGATGCAAGTGGTAGCGGAAGGCATTGAATCCATCGGTCAGGTCTTGTTGCTGCGTGACATGCAATGTGACTACATTCAGGGCTATGTTTTCAGTAAGCCACTCAATAGTCAGGAGTTTGTCAGTTTTCTTGCCTGCCAGCCCATCCGGCAGCAGTGGGAGGAATTACTTCATGTTTGAGGCTGATCGCTGGTTAGTATTATTCGTTGAACCAGACGCTGCCGCAGCTGCTGCCACTCAGCGCCTGCTGCGCCGGCTCTGTCCGCACTGGCAGGTCGAACTGTGCAGCGACGCGGTCAGTGCCACCCAATATTTGCTGCAGCAGGCGGTAGCACCGCAAATGCTCATTACAGACCGGCTGGATGACTCGCTAAGGGGCGAGGAATTACTTGAGTTTTGTGCGGAACACTCGCCGGCAACCATTCGGGTGCTGATGAGCGCCGAAAATGACGGGGCCGTGTTGCTGGCTGCGGTGCAATCGGCACAGATGTTACTCGGCAAACCATTCACTGAGTGGGATTTACAGGCAATTTTTCAACGGGCGGAGCAGATTATTGAAGGGCCGTTTTCCGAACATGCCCGTTATCAGCTTGGAACTTTGCAGACCCTGCCTATTCAGCAGAAGCAATATCAACAAATTTTGAACTTGCTGGATGACCCGGACAGCTCACAGCGGGCTCTGGCTGCAGCCCTGGAGCGCGAAGCACCTTTAGCCGGACGGCTCATCCAAATGGCCAATTCGGCCTATCTGGGATTTCGGCGCCAGACGCTGGATTTGCAGGAAGTCACCAGCCGGCTTGGCCGCGAAATGATCAAAGCGATTATGCAGGCCTTTATGCTACATCAGCAGTATCAGGGGCGTATTCAGCCGCAGTTGCATCAGCAGCTACAGGATTATGCGGTGGCATTAGCCTCAGTGGCATTCCAGCTGGCACGCACCCAATGCCGGGACGATGCCAGTCTGGCGGAGAAAGCCTATGCCGCGGGCCTGATGCAGGCGCTGGGTCCATTAGCGTTGCTGGCTACTCAGCCGCTTTCCAGCCAACAGCTGACACAGGAAGATATGTTTCAGGATGGGGTTGCGGACCATTGTGTACTGACCGGCTATTTGATGACGTTGTGGGGGTTTTCAGCAGATGTTTGCGCGGCGGCGATGTACCGGCTGGACCTGCAATCCTCCCCACATATAGACCGGTTACAGGCCATTCTGCATCTGGCCAGTTATGTGTTATGCCTGCAGCAGCAAGACCCGACCCATGCCAACATGACGCCGGATATCGAAGCGCTAAACCGGTTTGCGCTGACCAATAGTTTTTTAACGGCAGATCAGGAGGTACAGTGACGACACATTCGCGCTGGCAGATACGCCGCCCGAAACGCTGGTTTAACGCCTTGTTGTTTTACACCGGCTGGCTGGGTTTAGTTGTGCATTTGGTGTTGATGTTATATTGCTATGCGAGGGGGCTGCCGTATCCCATCAGCTGGTGGTTTGTCGCGTTGGCGCCGGTATTATCGGTGCTATGGGGCGGAGTGGCTGCGCTGCAGTTACAAAAAGAAGCTGGGCCCGCACCCACGATACAGGCTCGTTTCCGCTGCTGAGCTGCGCGTTAGCGCTTGGGCTGCAGCATTGCTTCTACTTCAATTTCGCTGATGCCTTTCTCGTCAAAATGAAAGTGGATTTGTGCCGGCCGGCCTTCGACAAAATGATAACGTAAATCGTCAATCAGCAGGACGAAATCCCCCGGGCGTGCCGGCTGCAATTTTTGTTTAAATAGTTTCAGCTGATGCTTGCCAATTTGCCAGTGAAACCCGCTCAGCGGGGCTTTGCTGAAATCCCGCGCCCAGACCAGCTGATCTTTATTCAGCATCAGCGCCAGCGTGTAACGCTTTGGGACTTCGTCCACCGCCATGTTGTGCGGACCCAGCTGAAACTGATAGCTGCCTTCGTGCTGCAGGAATGCAAAGCCAAATTCAGTCTGCTGCTGGCTGCCATCTCCCAGCGTGAGCTGCACTGGGCCGTTTAACTGAAATTCGGCAAGACTCGCTGTACTACAGAACAATGCTGTTAAGGCCATAACCTGCGTCAGATACTTCATATTCACCCCGTTGTTGTCAGGATTGCCGGTTAACAGGCGCTACGCGCAATTGCTGGCCTGGTTTTAACTTGCTATCGGCCTGCAACTGATTCCATTTGAGCAAATCGGCCAATTTTATTTTATGCAGTTTGGCGATCCGGTCGAGTGAATCGCCTTTTTTCACTGTATAAACAGATTTGGTTTGTTTTGTGGTCGTCACCACTTTTGTCGATGAAACCGACGCGCCCGGGACTCGTAGTGATTGGCCGGGCTTTAAGTGTGCATTCGCAGCTAACTTGTTGTATATCCTGAGTTCTTCACTATCGACTCGTAGTTTTTGCGCGATAGTCCAAAGGCTGTCACCGGCCTTGACCTGATAACTCTGCGGCTGACTTCTGGCAACTGTCGCGGACGTATTTTTGCCCGCCGGCACTAACAGTATTTGTCCTGTTTGCAGCTGGTCGCTTTTTAGCTGATTCAGCCGGCGCAAACTGGCGACTTTCGTTTTGTAACGGGCCGCGATACTGCCAAGGCTGTCGCCACTTTTGACTTTGTAGCGTTGTTTTTCGTCCGCCGGCGCTGCAGCAACCGTCACTTTTTTCAGTAAATGCTGTTGTTTTTCAAAGGTTTCAACTGTTTCCAGTGGTAGAAGCAGCGGGAAATCTTTGCCTTCAGGTGTGGTTGTTAAAGCAAAACCGGGATTCAGTTTCTTTAACTGATTCAGCGGGATCCCTGCCAGCTCTGCTGCCTGCTGTAACCGGACTGCGCCAGCGATTCGGGTGCTGCCAACGACAGGGCGGTTTGCCACAGGTGGCAGGCTGATTTGATAATTAGCCGGATTTTTTACCAGACTAATCATTGCCAGCCATTTTGGCATCGTTTGCACATAACGGCCGGGGATTTGCAGGCTCCAGTAATCGGTGGGTTTACCGCGCGCTTTGTTGCGTTCTAGCGCTGCCATGATGCGGCCTTCACCGGTATTGTAGGCAGCAACTGCATTCAGCCAGTCATTGCCGAGGTTGTCGTGTAGATGTTGCAGGTAATCCAGCACCGCGAGGGTAGAACTCATCGGGTCCTTGCGGCCATCATATCCATGCTGAATTTTCAGACCAAAATTACGGGCAGTCTGCGGCACCATTTGCCAAAGCCCGGCTGGGCCTTTGCCCTGCGCTGCCGGGTTATAGGCACTTTCAACTATGGGTAATAACGCCAGTTCAACCGGCATCCGGCGTTTTTCCAGTTCAGTAACTATCAGATACAGATAGGGCTCGGCCCGGTTTGCGACTTCATTAAAAAACTTTTGTTTACTGGCAAAAAAAGCAATTTCCCGACGGATATCAGCACGTGGCGGCACCTGAATGTGCATTTGCTGACGGATACGCTGCCAGATATCGGTATACGCTGACAATTCACTCTGCGTGATAGCAGGGTCCAGCGGCGACATCGGTACGTCAAGCTGGGCTGGCTGCTGGTCACTGACCTGGCTCGACTCTGTCTGAGTGGCAACTGCAGTTGCCGGGTTTGAACCCGGACGCGCGCAGCTGCACAGTGCCAGCAAAACAAGCAGAGGGAAGCATTTGTTTAACATGCATTTTTCCTGATTTCAGTGGCCACAGATAACGCAAAGGGAGCGTATGGTAGCGGGCTTAGATGTAATTGCAAGCCGGTATTAAAATCGGTTTTTCCATTGGCGCAAAAATGTAAAGAGCGACAAGGCATCCGGTTGCGACCAGCGCTGCTGTAACAGAAGTTCATTACAGCGTAAAAACGGATTCACGCTACGCTCAAGCCCAATCTGGCTGGGAAGGGTCGGAACCCCACCAGATCGTAACGTGCTTGCGTGCCGCTGGTATTCGACCAGCGCCTGATTCTCAGGTTCAACTTCCAGCGCAAATCGCAGATTGGCGAGCGTATATTCATGGGCGCAACACACCAGTGTGGACTCTGGCAGAGCCGCTAATCGTTGCAGTGATTGCAGCATTTGGGCTGGGCTTCCTTCAAATAAACGACCACAACCGGCACTGAACAGCGTATCGCCGCAGAACAACACTTGTGGCGTACAGTCGACCAGATAAGCCAGATGATTCAGCGTATGGCCTGGTACACCAAGCACAGTAACAGAGCCTTGCCAGCCGGCTATGTCGAGCAAGTCACCATCTTCGATCTGTCGGCCGGCCAATTGCTTGTCAGTTGTTGACGCAACAGGAACAAAAACATCGGCGTCAGGCCAGGCAGCACTTAGCTCTGCAAGCCCGCCAATGTGGTCTGGATGTTGGTGGGTGACTAAAATCGCCCGCAGTGTCAGCTGGTGTTGTTGCAGATAATCAGCCACCGGTTGATATTGCCCCGGGTCTACCACTATTGCATTCGCCCCTTGGCGCAACAGCCAGATATAGTTATCCTGCAGAATCGGAATGGCTTCAGGGATCAGGTGCATCTGCAATCCTATGAGTAACAAAGATAATTGTGGTCGTTTACTACGTATTTGGCCGTTACAAAGCGGCCAAAAGTGCAGAGTATACCTTGAATTATACCGGGGGCGCGGTCGATGAAACCAGCGTTAAGCCGTTATGCGCTCAGTCAGGTACCGCAGCACTGGCATGCGTTTGCTCAGGGCGACATCCTGGCGAAGCAACTCGAAAGCCAGTTTAACCTGTGGTGGCCGCGAATTTTCGGTTATCACCTGCTCAAAGTGGGCACGCTGAGTTGTCAGCTGGATACCACAGCCTGCGGCATTCGCCATCAAATTCATCTGGCGACCGGAGGCGAGCAGGTGTCGGTCATTGCTGACCCGGACGACCTGCCATTTATCGAACATGCGGTTGATGCAGTGTTATTGGCGCATAGCCTGGAATATACGCAGGACCCGCATCATGTGATCCGCGAAGCACACCGGGTGCTGATGCCAGACGGTTATCTGCTGATGAGTGGTTTTAATCCCTATAGTTTGATGGGCTTGCTGAAGTTATGGCCGGGCCTGCATCAGCGGTTTCCCTGGTCAGGCCGGTTTTTTTCACAGGCGCGGGTGAAAGATTGGTTGCAGCTGCTTGGCTTTGAAGTCTTGTATGAGCAGCGGCTGTTTTGTACCAGTATGTTGGCTCAATCCAAGGCAGATTCGGCGTTTCGGCATTGGGCTGAGCAGCACCTGAATTATTTTGGCGCGGCTTATGTGCTGGTGGCGCGTAAACGAACCTTACCCTTAACGCCGATAAAGCCGAAATGGCAACTCACCAACAGCTTTAATCCGGCAGTGAAAGGGGTCAGTGTGCGGCAGCAAGGCGAAGTTTGATTCACATCTGAGGTTGGCTGCGTTGCCATTGTTGCAGGTACTGGTCCAGAGCATTGCCAAATTTTTGCCGGTCACGTTGGTCAATAGCCGGTGGTCCGCCGCTGACCATGCCCGCACTGCGTAATTCTTCTTGTAGATTACGCACAGCAAGACGGACCTGAACATTATCTTTGTCAAGTTTGTCACCCCGTGGCGTCAGCACTGTGGCGCCTTGCGCGACACAAATCGCGGCTAACGGAATGTCTTGTGTCATGACTAAGTCACCGGGGCGCACGGATTTGGCAATCAGATTGTCCGCGACGTCAAATCCTGCTTCGACGCGAAATTGCCGGCACCAGGGCGCTCTTGGCAATGGCAAGGCGTGATTGGCGACAAAGTTCAGTTCAATTTTCAAACGTTCGCCAGCGCGCAATAACATGTCACGACAAACTTTCGGGCAGGCATCCGCATCGATCCAAATCGGCATCATGATTCTCCGTGGCTGATAAAAACTGGCGCATCAACGGCAAAGTGATGACAATCCAGATTTGGCAGCGTCATAAAATGTAAATCAGCACGGTGGGCCGCAGGTTGTGGCCCCGCTTGAAAGCCGAACCGCTGATAGCTTTGGATAGCGATTTTATTGGTCTTATAGACGTACAGAGACGCTGCGCGGTCCGGCCACTGCTTCAGCCCTTGAGCCAGCAAGCCGGCTATTAAAGGCCGGGCCACCCCCTGACGCCTGAATGCAGGCAACACCAGCAAACGGGCCAAATGAATTTTGTCGAACCTGTTACAAATTTGACCGAAAGCCAACAGGCTGTTGGCATTCGTCAGGACAAATGCTTCAGTATCAGCCAGTTGCAATTGCTGCAGAAATTGTTGGTGCTTAAGCGGATAAAAAAAGCCTTCTCCACCCCATTGCCTGACTTCTGCCGCAGAGCTAAACAGGCTTTGCAGATGCCATAACTGCTTCGCATCGGCACGTCGTAGTGAGAGTTCTGTCAGCGTCAAAATTGGCTGGCCAAAAAATAGCAACCCGGTACGAGCAACAACCACAGCAAAATCATGCTGATTTGCCAGCTCAGCCGGTAGAAGGGCTGGGCATAAAAATCAGCCTGCTGGCGGATCCACATCAACATGGCTGCACCGACCACACTCGGCAAACCATAGATAGTCTCAAACTGGCCATGAAACAGGCTGGCCCAACAGGCGACAACCCCGGTCACAGATAACAACAACCAGCTAATCACCATGGTTTTACTTTGATTGACTGACATATGAGCTCCGGTAATAAAAAGGCTTACCACATCAAATCGTCAGGGATCTTAAAATCGGCGTATGGGTCGTCTTCCGGCGCCTGTGCATCTTGTTGATTCAACAGCACAATCGCCTCAGGTTGACGCAGCTGAATTTTTTCTGCGATTTGGATAGGCACCAAATGATATTGCTCACCCAATCTTGCAATTGCAATCAGACCTTTGACTAATTGCTGATGCACTTTTTCACTGACATAAATTTTCTTGATTTTACTGCCGTCAGTAAAGTTAAAGCCCGTTTCACCTTTATCCTTGATGATGTTCATTTCGATGAGCTGTTTGACTTGTGCAATCAACGCTTTTCGCTCGGCTTCAGCCTTTTTCTGCTGATTTAATTCCCGATCTCTGGCGACTTGTGCCTGTTTTGCCTGCTCGGCCAATACTGCGGCTTGGTTTACTACCTGGCCATTTTTGCCGGCCTGAACCCGTTCTTTATGCTGTTCTTTTTTGATGTTTTTCAGTTTTTTGGCGTCGCCAAGGCCAGCTTTTAATAACTGCTCTGCCAGTGATTTGCTCATAATTGCATCCAGCGCTCTCGGTAAATTGGGGGTTATTGTTCCATGTGTTACGTCGTCTTGCCAAGCGCTGTGGCTGACGACAGCGCGTATTTGCGGTATGCTAAGCGATTATTTTCAGCTTCAGGGTACTTATGGCCGCTTTTCAGGAACTCGCGTTAGATCCACGTCTGCTGCGTTCAATTCAACATCTGGGTTTTACCCAACCAACAGAAATTCAGCAAGAAGCCATTCCTGCGGTGATGCAGGGCAAGGATTTAATCGTTTCTTCAAAAACCGGCTCCGGTAAGACGCTGGCTTATCTGCTGCCGATGATGCAGCGGTTGTTGCGTAGTAAACCACTGTCTGCTCAAGATCCGCGCGCGGTCATTCTGGCGCCAACCAGAGAACTGGCGCAGCAGATTTATGCGCAGCTGCGGCTTTTTGTCGCCAATACCCGTTTAACACCTGCATTTATTGTTGGTGGCGAGAATTTTAACGATCAGGAGAAAATCTTAAAACGCCAGCCACATATTATTGTCGCGACGCCCGGACGTCTTGCCGATCACCTTGAACACAAAAGCTTTTTCTTACAAGGGCTTGAAATGTTGATTTTGGATGAAGCCGACCGAATGCTCGACCTCGGTTTCATGCCGCAGCTGAATGCAATCCACAAACAGGCATCGCACCGTTTGCGTCAGACCTTGATGTTCTCCGCCACTTTAGACCACGCTGAAGTAAATGAGCTGGCCTTATCTCTGCTCAAAGACCCATACCGGGTTGCGTTGGGCGCTGGTTATGATCCACACAAAGACATCCGGCAACTCTGTTACTTTGCTGACAATCTGACTCACAAAGAAGCATTGTTAATGCATTTTTTACGCTCAGAACCTATACGTCAGCTGATTTTGTTCACGGCGACCAGGGAAGACACCGAGCGTCTTGCCACTTTGGTTCAGACCGCAGGCTTTGCCGCTGTCGGTTTGAATGGCAAATTAACTCAGGCACAGCGTAATAGTGTGATGCAGGCGTTTGCGGCCAATAAGTATCAGGTGCTGGTGACAACAGATGTAGCTTCCAGAGGATTGGACCTGCTGCAGGTATCGCATGTGATCAATTTCGACTTACCAAAGCATCCAGAGGAATACGTGCATCGTATCGGCAGAACCGGGCGTGCCGGTCAGCAAGGCCTGGCATATTCACTGGTTGGCCCGAAAGATATCGCTGCTTTTAGTGCAATTGAGCAGTTCTTACGTCGTCCGCTTGAGATGGCTCAGGTTGAAGGTCTGACCGCAAAATTTGATGGCTCAGTAAAGAAAAAGCTACCAGCAAAATCTGTGGTTAAATCACCGAAGAAGGCGACAGGAGCTGGCAACAAAAAAATGACGTCAGCCGACAGCCCGCTACCGAAGAAAAAACCACAATTTTTTCAGGGCGGCGACGACGGTTCTGCACCGATGAAAAAAAAGCAAAAATAATTTGAGATGATTGCTTTTTCGACACAATTCAGTGCTACACTGCGAAAGACAGTTGAGTATTAATTAAACATATTCGCTGGCAAGATGTTGTTTGCAAAGGTTTTAATTTGCGAACAATAGGTACGGTCAACACACGGTTAATTTTATTTTCCGTTGGATCAGCAATACCTATTGACCCCACCCAGTGGTTCCCACATAATGGGGTCGTAATATGTACTAGCTCGAACGTGGCCGGTAATATTTAAGTCGCCATCCATTGGCAAATATAGTTAAAGTAAGAGAATGTTATGTCACAATTAATTTCCGGCACCGTTAAGTGGTTCAACGAAGATAAAGGTTTTGGTTTCATTGAGCGCGAAGGCGGCAAAGATGTATTCGTACACTTCCGCGCTATCAACGGTACCGGCCGTCGCACGCTGGTAGAAGGTCAGAAAGTGACTTTCGAAGTAACTGAAGGCCAAAAAGGTCCTCAGGCAGAGAACGTAACTGTAGTTGCTTAATAGCAAGCTCAGAAAGTTTCCTGAAAAGCCGGCTAATGCCGGCTTTTTGTTTTTATACTGATTGAAAATCCTAAATCCTAAATCCTAAATCCTAAATCCTAAATCCTAACCTTAATGCCGAGATGTGCTTTGCTAGCCTTTAATCAGCAGTGCCGACTAAGTGGTTGGTTATGCCGTTAGTGCTATTCAGTCCAACGTTGTCTGATTTTTCGCTGAAATAGGGCGCCAAATGCATTCCCTGGCTGAGAGGACGAAACTTTAGGATGTTATTTTCATAAGATTATTGCCAGTCCAGATCTAATTGAGCTTGCTCCGCCTGACTTTTTAAACCGACATGGATCCCGACCAGCCGCACAGCTTTACCTTGGCCACGTTGCCAGGCTTGTGATAACAATTGCTGCAGCAGCTGAAAGCACAACTCAGGATGTTGCCGCTCTATGGTGGTTTGATGAAAATCCTGAAACTTCAATTTAATACCGACTTTGTGGATATGCTCCTGTGCACCACACCTCTCTATTCTTCGCAGTAGTTTCTGGTACATGTCGGCTAACGGTTGCATGCCTTGTTCAGGTTGGTTTAAATCCTGGCTGAAAGTTTGTTCCACGGCGACCGACTTTCTTTCGCGTTCAGTGTGAACAACACGATGATCAATTCCCTGACTGCGTTCTAACAGCACTTCGGCAAAACTTCCGAACTCTCTGACTAACAAAGTCAGGTCGGCATTTTGTACATCGCTGCAGCGATGCAGACCAAATTTAGCCAGCTTTTCTGCGGTTTTTTGGCCAACACCCGGTATTTTGCGCAGTGGCAGATGTGCAACAAAGGCATTGACCTGATCGGGAGGGATCACAAATAGGCCATCAGGTTTGTTTTCATCACTGGCAATTTTTGCCAAAAATTTATTCGGCGCAACGCCAGCTGAAGCCGTCAGGCCGGTTTCCTGAAAAATGGTCTGGCGAATATGTTCAGCGATACGGGTGGCACTACCTTGGAACAAGTCGCATTCGGACACGTCAAGATAAGCTTCATCTAACGACAGTGGTTCGACTTTGTCAGTGTATCGATGAAAAATAGCCTGAATGCTGGTACTGACAGCTTTATATTTCTCCATATTGCCAGGAACCAGAACCAGTTGCGGACAGAGTTTAAAGGCCTGTCCGGTCGGCATCGCTGAGCGCACACCAAAAGCGCGGGCCGGATAGTTACAGGTGCTTATCACACCACGTTCCGTCCTGCTGCCACCAATAGCCAGAGGTATATGTCGCCAGGCTGGGTTGTCCCGCATTTCAACTGCAGCAAAGAAACAATCCATGTCGATATGAATAATTTTGCGCATAGGGAATTGTTGCTGTATGTATATACAGTTATCATAACCGGAAAAAACTAACTGTAAAGTGCTGTCGGCAAGTTAGTGCACAAAACTGCGGACATACGACCTTTCGTTCCTTATAACTGCTCTGATGTGCCCAAGAATGAATGCTGATAGATGTTCAGACGTCTAATTTTGCAGTGCAGATTGACCACAACCGGTGTATCATACCGCGCAGTTTTTGTATCTTAATTTGCGACTGTGCCAAAGCAGGAGAAACCATGTTAAAGCGTGAAATGTCGATTGCCGATTTTGATCCACAATTATGGCAAGCTATTGTTGATGAAACTCAGCGTCAGGAAGATCACATTGAGTTGATCGCTTCTGAGAACTACTGCAGCCCACGAGTTCTGCAGGCCCAAGGTTCACAGCTGACCAACAAATATGCCGAAGGTTACCCGCATAAACGCTACTACGGTGGTTGTGAATTTGTTGATATCGCTGAAGATTTAGCTATTGCCCGCGCCAAAGAACTGTTTGGTGCTGATTACGCGAACGTTCAGCCACATTCTGGTTCTCAGGCAAACTCCGCGGTGTTTCTGGCGCTGTTAAACGCTGGCGACACTATTCTGGGCATGAGTCTGGCGCACGGTGGTCACCTGACTCACGGCGCAACTGTCAGTTCATCAGGTAAGCTGTACAAAGCTGTGCAGTACGGCCTGCACCCGGAAACTGGTGTGATTGATTATGACCAGGCCGAAGCTTTAGCGCTGGAACACAAACCAAAACTGATTATTGCTGGTTTCTCGGCTTATTCAGGCATCGTGGATTGGCAACGTTTCCGTGATATCGCCGACAAAGTTGGCGCTTACCTGATGGTTGATATGGCACACGTTGCCGGTTTAGTTGCTGCGTGTCTGTATCCAAATCCGGTGCCAATCGCTGACGTCGTCACCACAACCACACACAAAACGCTGGCCGGCCCACGCGGTGGCCTGATTTTGGCACGCAAAAACGAAGAAATTGAAAAGAAACTGAATTCTGCGGTATTCCCGGGCGGCCAGGGTGGTCCTCTGATGCACGTGATCGCAGCCAAAGCGGTGGCCTTCTTAGAAGCGTTACAGCCAGAGTTCAAAACTTACCAGCAACAAGTGCTGAAAAACGCTGTCGCTATGTGTGATGCAATGAAAGCTCGCGGCTACAAAATCGTCTCTGGCGGTACGCAAAACCACTTGTTCCTGATGGACCTGATTGACAAAGACATCACCGGTAAAGAAGCGGATGCCTGGTTAGGTCAGTCACACATCACTGTAAACAAAAACTCAGTACCGAACGACCCACGTTCACCATTTGTGACCTCAGGTCTGCGTATCGGCACCCCTGCTATTACGCGCCGTGGTTTTAAAGAAGCCGAAGCGCAGACAGTTGCTAACCTGATTTGTGACGTACTGGACAGCCGTGGTGATGCCGTGGTGATCGAAAAAGTCCGGGCCCAGGTTTCTAACTTGTGTGCGGGTTTCCCGGTTTACGCATAAGTTTAGGCGTCGCAGCCTGACAGCCGTCGGGCTGAAGTGATATGATGGCCGCCTTTCGCGGCCATTGTTTTTTCAGGAGAAGGCCAGTGTTTTGTCCTTTTTGCCGGGCGGACGATACCAAAGTCATCGACTCCCGCCTGGTTGCTGATGGTTATCAGGTCAGACGGCGGCGGGAATGTACCGCCTGCCATGAACGTTTTACCACTTTCGAAGCCGCTGAACTGGTGATGCCCCGGATCATCAAACGCGATGGCTCGCGTGAACCCTACAATGAAGACAAACTGCGCAGTGGTCTGCAGCGTTCGCTGGAAAAACGGCCGGTTCCGACTGAGGATATTGAGTCGCTGATCAGCAAAGTCGAATCCCAGCTGCGGGCAACCGGCGAGCGCGAAGTGCAAAGTGAAATGATTGGTCACTTAATCATGGAACAATTGCTGCTGCTCGATAAAGTTGCTTACGTTCGTTTTGCCTCTGTGTATCGTTCCTTTAAAGATATTCGTGAATTCGGTGAAGAAATCGCCAGGCTCGGAGACGACCCGACATGACGGCCTGCAGCGTATTTTCGTTGTCCGATCATCAATTTATGCAGCGCGCTCTTGAGCTTGCGAGTTTGGGTCGCTTCACCACGCCACCAAATCCGAATGTTGGCTGTGTCATTGTCAAAGACGGCGCGGTAGTGGGGGAAGGATATCATCGCCAGGCTGGTGGGCCGCATGCGGAAGTTTTTGCGCTACGTCAGGCCGGTCCTGCCGCAGCAGAGGCTACTGCCTATGTCACGCTGGAGCCTTGCAGTCATTTTGGCCGCACGCCGCCATGCGCCGATGGCTTAATTGCTGCCGGATTAAAGCGAGTCGTGGTGGCGATGCTGGATCCGAATCCAAAAGTTGCAGGCTCTGGTGTCGAACGGCTCAGAGCTGCCGGCATTCAGGTCGATGTTGGTTTGTTGGACACGCAGGCGGAAGCGCTGAATCCAGGTTTTTTGCACAAAATGCGCACCAAGCTGCCTTATGTGCAACTGAAACTTGCCTGCAGCACGGATGGCAAAGTGGCGCTGGCCAATGGTGAAAGCCAATGGCTGACCGGTGCCCCGGCCCGCGAAGATGTGCAACTCTGGCGGGCGCAAAGTTGCGCCATTCTGTCGACCGCCGAAACAGTCAAAATGGACAAAGCGCTGTTAAACGTGCGCTCGACCGCAGTCACACCGTTGGAAGATGGTGCGCTGCGCCAGCCACTGCGGGTGATTTTGGACCGGCGCTGCCGTCTGACGGGTTCTGAACCGCTGTTTCAGCAAGGCGGCGATATTCTGCTCTGTCACGCCGGGCCTGCCGACGAATGGCCTGAACTCGCACCGACAGCTGTCGCCAATGTCAGCCGGTTGCGGCTTGGGCTTGATGCCGTGGGGCAGCTTGATCTCAATGCTTTATTACAGGCCTTAGCCGATTATCCGCTTAATACTTTGTGGATCGAAGCAGGTAGCACATTAGCAACATCGTTCTGGCAGCAACATCTTATCAATCAACTGGTGGTCTATCAGGCGCCTTTGTTATTGGGGGCTGATGCAAAGCCAATGTTGCAGGCCGGTGGCCTCAGTCAGCTGTCGCAAGCGCCGCGTTGGCAGTGGCAGAATGTCCGGCAGATTGGTGACGATCTGCGCCTGACCGCATCATTCAACAACACACAGTCAAAGCGCTGAGGAAGCATTATGTTTACCGGCATTATTGAAGCAACGGGCCAAATCAGCGCGATTGAGCGTAGCGGCCAGGACGCCAGGCTCACTATCCACAGTGACACGCTGGATTTCTCCGACGTTAAGTTAGGCGACAGCATCGCCAGCAACGGCGTTTGTCTGACCGTGACAGCACTCAGTGCTAACAGCTTCAGCGCGGATGTATCCGGTGAAACCTTAAGCCGCACGCTGTTTGGCAGTTATCAGACCGGTCAGCGCATTAATCTTGAAAAAGCCTTGTTACCCACCACGCGCTTAGGCGGCCATCTGGTCAGCGGCCATGTCGATGGGATTGCGCTGGTCAGCCACGTTGAGAAAACCGGCCAGAGTTGGCAACTCTATATGCAGTCTCCGGCAGAGCTCAGTCGTTATATCGCCGAAAAAGGCTCAGTGACTATCGACGGGGTCAGCCTCACGGTCAATGAATTAACCAGCGATGGTTTTCGCCTGACCATAGTGCCGCACACCGCCCGCGAAACCACAATCCAGACGCTCAAAGCCGGCAGCAAAGTCCATTTGGAAGTGGATTTACTGGCTCGTTATCTCGAACGTTTATTGCAAGGCCGACAGCAGGCAGCACCTGCATCTGCTGTCACCATGAACTTATTACAACAAAGCGGTTTTCTCTGAGTCTTGTCCTTACCGGCACGACTAAACCCTGTACCCGAGGATTTGAGATGCAATTAAATACCCCAGCCGAAATTATCGACGATATCCGCAACGGCAAAATGGTCATCCTGATGGACGACGAAGACCGCGAAAACGAAGGCGATTTGGTGATGGCGGCCGAGTATGTCACACCGGATGCAGTGAATTTTATGGCAACCCATGGCCGTGGTCTGATTTGCCTGACACTGACACGCCAGCGCTGTAAACAGCTGGATTTACAGTTGATGGTTGATAAAAACAAATCGCCGTTTTCTACCGCTTTTACCGTGTCGATTGAAGCCGCCGAAGGCGTCACCACCGGTATTTCCGCCGCCGATCGCGCCCGTACGGTCAAAGCCGCTGTGGCACGTGATGCCAAACCTGCAGATATTGTGCAGCCTGGTCATATTTTCCCGTTGATGGCGCAGGATGGTGGTGTGTTAGTGCGCGCAGGTCACACTGAAGCCGGTTGTGATCTGGCCCGGTTAGCAGGCCTTGAACCTGCTGCGATGATTGTCGAAATCCTCAATGAAGACGGCACTATGTCGCGCCGGCCTGATTTGGAAAAATTTGCCGCCAAACATGGCATCAAAATTGGCACTATTGCTGATTTAATCGAATACCGTAATTTAAATGAAACCACCATCGAACAGGTCGCGCGTTGCCATTTGCCGACAGCTGCCGGTGATTTTGAGCTGGTGACTTTCCGCGACACTATCGATAATCAGCTGCATTTTGCCCTGGTTAAAGGCGAAATTAACGCAGAGCAGCCTACCTTGGTGCGGGTGCACCTGCACGACACTTTCAGTGATTTGTTGCTGTCAAACCGCGGTGCCAACCGCAGTTTCTCGCTGCAATGTGCGATGGAACGTATTCAGCAAGAGGGCGGTGTGCTGGTGTTGTTAGGTAAGCAGGAATCTACCGATGATTTAATCCGCACTGTGGAATATTTTGCTGCTGAAGACCGCGGCGAAAAACCCAGAGCTGCCGGCTGGAAAGGCACCAGTCGCAACGTGGGGGTCGGCTCGCAGATCCTGGCCAGTCTCGGTGTGAAAAAGATGCGCTTACTCAGCCAGCCGAAACGTTACCATGCGCTGTCGGGTTTTGGTCTGGAAGTGGTCGATTACGTTTCAGAATAAGCTGAATAAAAGCAGGATGGCAAAGGCCGGACTTGTGCTATCATATGCGGCCTTTTTCACAAAGTACTTCATAAAAGAGGATCTCCGATGCAGGTGATTGAAGCTGGCTTGTCCGCCAAAGGAAAAAAGTTTGCCATCGTCGTGGCGCGTTTTAACAGCTTTATCGTCGAAAGTCTGCTCGACGGTGCCGTGGATACCTTAAAGCGCGTTGGTAATGTCGACGATGCTGATATCACGGTTGTGCGGATCCCGGGTGCTTTTGAATTACCACTGGCGGTGCAAAAAGTTGCGGCCAGCAAAAAATATGATGCCATCATCGCACTGGGCGCAGTGATCCGCGGTGGCACTCCACACTTTGAATATGTTGCCGGTGAATGCACCAAAGGTATTGCACAGGTCATGATGCAATATGGTTTACCGGTGTCTTTTGGCGTGCTGACGGTCGAAAGTATCGAGCAGGCTATCGAACGAGCTGGTACCAAAATGGGCAATAAAGGCGGAGAAGCCGCGTCTTCTGCGCTGGAAATGGTCAACGTTCTGGCTCAACTCTAGGATTTTTGCATGAAACCGAATGTACGTCGTCAGTCCCGTTCACTGGCAGTCCAAGGGATATATAGCTGGCAGGTCAGCAAAAATCCGATTGGTGATATCGAGCAACAACTGTTGCTGGAACAAAATACCAAACATCTGGATGTTGGATTTTTTCAGGATTTATTGCGCGGTGTCGTGGTCAATCTGAACGTACTGGACGATGCATTAAAGCCGTTTGTTGAACGTCCGTTTGAAGAAATTGATTTGGTTGAAAAAGCCATCCTGCGGGTGTCGGCTTATGAACTGAAGTTCCGTCCAGATGTGCCATACAAAGTGGTGATCAACGAAGCGATTGAACTGGCCAAAGCCTTCGCCGCCGATGACAGTCACAAATTTGTCAACGGCATCCTCGATAAAGCAGTCAGGCTACTGCGACCAAACTGATGGAGAGCCGGCGAAAGTCGGCTTTTTTATGCACGAGTTTGAACTGATAGAACAATGTTTTGCCCGCTCCGGTTATCGCCGCAATGACGTCAGTATTGGCGTCGGCGATGATGGCGCCGTGATCCAGGTCCGCGACGGCTTTGATCTGGTTGTGACCACAGATACCATGGTGCAAGGCGTGCACTTTTTTCCCGATGTGGACCCGCGCTCTCTTGGCCACAAGCTGGTTGCAGTTAATGTCAGCGACTTGGCGGCTATGGGCGCAGAGCCTTGCTGGCTGTCGCTTGGGCTGACGTTACCAGCCGTCAATGATGACTGGCTGAAAGCCTTTGCCGAAGGCTTAAGCGAAACCGCTGATTACTACAATTGCCAGCTCGTGGGTGGTGATACCACGCGGGGCCCGCTGACATTGACCTTGTGCGCAAAAGGCATAGTACCACGGGGCAAAACCCTGAGCCGTGCCGGCGCCAAAGTCGGTGATTATATCTATGTCACCGGTACTTTAGGCGACGCAGCTTTTGGTTTGCAAGTGGAGCAAGGCAAAGCAGAAGTCAGTAAAAAACATCGCGGCCATATTTTGCAGCGTTTTCATTATCCAACAGCCCGGGTGGCGATTGGGCAGGCGCTACGCACTATCGCCAGCAGTTGTATGGATATTTCAGATGGTTTATGTGGTGACTTACCGCATATCCTGAAACGTTCAAACGCCGGTGCTATTGTCGATGTGGCGAAAATCCCGATGTCGCAGGCGCTGAAAGACAGCTGCGACTGGCAACAGGCGTTGCAGTTCGCGTTATCCGGCGGTGAGGATTACGAGTTGCTGTTTACAGTACCTGAGGATAAACGCGGTTCTCTTGAAGTGTTATTGTCGCCTTATGGTGTGCCAGTGACTTGTATCGGCCGCATCACCGGCGCGACCGGTAAACTGGAATTACGTCACCTGGACCAACCCTTTAGTTACCAGCACAGCGGATATCAGCACTTCTGATGAAAAAACAACCTTTTAATCTGCGCCGCTGGCAACACATCCTGGCGACAGGCTTTGGTTCAGGTCTGGCGCCGGTGGCGCCTGGTACTTTTGGTACTGTCGCAGCTTTGCCGCTGGTGTTTGCACTGACGCAGCTGCCGCTGCTGTGGTCTGGCTTGTTGCTGGTTGCGCTGGCGGTGCTTGGTGTGTATGTCAGTGAAATCACCAGCCGCGATTTAGGCGTCGAAGATCATGGTGGCATCGTCATTGACGAAGTGGTCGGTTTTGGCTTGACCATGTGGGCCTTACCTTGGGAGTGGCCCTGGTTGCTGGCAGGTTTTTGTCTGTTTCGGCTGCTGGATATTGTCAAACCCTGGCCGGTACGTTTTTTTGACCAGCATGTCACCGGTGGTCTTGGTGTGATGGCGGACGACATCGTCGCCGGAGTGCTGGCTTGTTGCTTACTGCATGGTGTATCGTTAGCGCTGTAAGCTCCGTCTTCACGGTTCACAGGTTGCTATGTTTCTGAAACGATTCTGTTTTCTTCTGCTTTTTTGCTTGTTCGCCAGCCATTCAGTGCTGGCGGCAGCGCCTGCCGCACAATCCATTTATGATTACGACATCAAGCAATGGACTGCCGTTGACGGCTTGTCCAACAACTCAGTCCGTGCCGTTACTCAGGACCAGCAAGGTTATCTGTGGGTAGGCACGCTGGAAGGACTGAACCGCTTTGACGGCAGCCATTTTGAGAGCTTTAGCAGCATCAATACCCGGCGTCAGCTGATTGGCAACGTGATCACCCGGCTTTATACCGACAGTCAGGGCTATATTTGGGTCGGCACTATGACCGGCTTGTCCGGTCTTAACAGCCGGGAGCTGAAGTTTGATCGCTACAACATTCTCGGTGAAGTGACGGCTATTGCCGAAGTTGGCGAACGCGAAATTTGGGTGGCAGCAGATAACCTGTTTCGGGTACGCGACGGCCAGGTCAGCCGGGTTGAAGAAATTAAAGAGCCGGTCAGTCAAATCGCCGTGTCGGCGGAGCATGTCTGGGTCAGCAGCAGCAAATATCTGTATAAATTGGCGCGAAACGGTCAGCTCGATAAAATCAGTTTGCCGGCCGATTTAGCCCAACATCCGATTTATGATTTGCTCTGGCATGACGGTGTAATGTATCTCGCCAGTGAGCAAGGTTATTATCTGGTTGATAAATCTGGCACTATCCGCGCGGCGCCCTTGCCACTGGAGCGCGGTACGCCGGTGTACCAGTTACATCAGGACAGCCAGAATGGCAGCTGGGTGTCGAGTTACGACAAGCTTTTTTACCGGCATCAGCAACAAGACTGGCAGGTGATTAGCCGCGATGAGCTGGGCAGTGCAACACAATTTAACGACATCTACGAAGACCAGCAGCAAAATGTCTGGCTCGGCAGCTTCGGCGATGGTTTGTATCGGGTCAGTCGCGGCAAAATCAAACGGGTGATAGGTCAGGGGCAGCAGGATGTCATGGTGCGAAGTGTGGTTCGTACCGCCGACGACCAGCTGCTGGTAGCCTCCAGTCAACGCCTTGGGCTGCTTGATAAATCTCAGCGCTATACCGAAATTGCTTTGCACGGTGATGTGCCGCTGAATGTGGTGCAGGACTTCGAAACCGATGGCGACAGCTGGTTGCTGGCGACCGATAACGGCCCCAAACGCTTACGGCTCAGTGACGGTTTGCTGAGCCCGCTGACCGAAGACTTGCGTGGCGTGAAAACCAAAACGGTGAAAAAGCGACAGGCTGGGGGTTTCTGGCTCGGCACTAATGATGGCCTGTTTATTTTCCAGCAAGAGCTGGTGCCTTTTGCACTGAATCACGACCTCGAATCCAGTGTCATTACCTTTGTGCAGGACAATCCGGACAAGTTGTTAATTGGTACAACACGGGGGGCTTATCAGTATCAACAAGACAAATTGCTGCGGATCGGCTTAGGAACACCGTTATACAATGCTTTTGTCACGACGATGCTGCAATTGCCGCAAGGCCCGCTGGTGGTCGGCACTGTGGATGACGGGCTTTTTGTCCGGATGTTTGACGGCAAATGGCTGCAATTTGATACTGCCAGCGGTTTGCCGTTTGAGCCTGTGGTCAGCTTGTATCAGGACACCCTGTCCGGTTATGTCTGGGTCAGCACGCTCAAAGGTATCTTCCGCTTTTTGCCACAGCAACTCACTGATAGCCCGTCGGGTCGTAATCTGTTCGAAGAAGTATTAACGCCTTATGAGCGCCAGCTCGGTACAGCGCCTGGCCGCTGTTGTAATGGCTCAGGCGCCAGCAAAGTGGCTTATTGGCAGGAGCAGCTGTGGTATCCAACGTTAAAAGGCCTGGTGGCGGTACCGGTGAAACTCAAAGCCAGCAGCAGCCAAAGCTACCGGCCCATGGTGCAGCAGGTTCAGGCACAGAAAAGTTATAGCCTGTTGCCAGAGCAGAACCGGCTGGTACTGGAAACGGATGAGCGTAACTTGTCTATCCGCTATACAGCGGTGGACTTTCTTAAGCCGATGGCGCTGGAATTTCGCTACCAGCTAGTCGGTTTTGATCAGGATTGGCACCTGGCCGCCGGCCGGCGCGACGCGATTTACACCAACCTGCCGGCGGGCCGGTATCAGTTCCGCCTGCAGGCGCGCAATCTGAACCAAAGCTGGGAAGTAGCAGGGCAGACGGAGCTGGAGCTGTTGATCCCGCGGCGTTTTGATGAAACCGTGATGTATCGCGGTTTGTGGTTATTGCTGGGTTTGTTTGTGCTCTATAGCATGTTCTGGCTGGCGCGGCGCAATGTCCAACTGCGCGAGGCGGAGTTAACAAAACTGGTAAAACTGCGTACTCAGGAGCTGGAAACCTCGAACATCCGTTTAAATGAATTGAATGAGCAGTTGTCGCAGTTAACGCATAAAGACGCGCTGACCGGCCTGCGTAACCGGCGTTTTCTGTTTGAGCAGCTACCGAAAGATATCGAGCATTATCAGCGCAACCGCGAATCGATGCTGGCGCAAAACAAGTGCATTGCATTGATGCAGCTGGATTTGGATAACTTCAAACTCATCAACGATAAGTTTGGCAACAGCGCCGGCGACAGTATTTTGCAGCAGGTCAGCGGCTTGTTAATTCGCGAAACCCGCGGCTCGGACTACGTGGTGCGTTATGCCGGTGAGGAATTTATGCTGGTGCTGCGGGATATTCCGCTGGATATGGTGCGGGAGTTTGCCTGCCGGCTAAATGAACTGGTTGGCAGCGAGGCCTTTGTGCTGCCGGACGGCCGTGCCGTCGCGGTGCAATGTTCGGTTGGTTATGCCATTTATCCGCTCGAACTGTTAGGCGGGCAACTGATTGGCTGGGAAATTTCGCTACAGCTGGCGGAGCTGGCGCTGTTTCACGTCAAGCACAACGGCCGCAACGGTGTTGCCAGTATTCAGTTCGACCGTCAGGTTGATGCTTTTGAATTTGAAGATTCCGACCACATTGAAGCACAGATTGAGAAGTTGTTAGCTGATGGAGTGGCCTGGTTTGAACTGAACAGCGGCCGCATGCAGGACAACGTCATCCAATAAAGCAAATTCAATAAAGAACACTCAATAAAAACCACTGACAAAAAAGCCCGGTCATCAAATCACCGGGCTTTTTGCTTTAACGCAGGCAATGGCGGCGAATACTTTGCTCGATGCCAGCACTATCGAGCCCCAGTTCGGCATACAGCTGTTCTTGCGTGCCGTGCCGGATAAAATGGTCAGGCAGGCCCAGATTCAGCATCTGTACCGGTAACTGCAGCGCTGCAACCGCTTCGTTGACGCCGGAACCGGCGCCACCGGCGATGGCGTTGTCTTCCAGCGTGACGAAGTATTGATGGTCGTTACTCAGTTGTTGCAACAATCCCAGATCCAGCGGTTTAACAAAACGCATATCCACTAACGTGGCATCCAGGGTTTCGGCAACTTTAGTTGCATGTTGCAGCAACGTCCCAAAGGCCAGGATGGCAATCTTAGCTCCAGTACGTACCACCCGGCCTTTGCCAACGGGCAGGGCGGTCATTTGCTCATCAGGCGCAACGCCGGTGGCAGAGCCACGCGGATAACGCACAGCGGCTGGGCCTTTGTGCTGATAAGCGGTATAGAGCATCTGCCGGCATTCATTTTCATCGGACGGCGCCATAATCAATAAATTCGGCACACAGCGCAGATAACTTAAATCAAAAGCACCCTGATGCGTCGCACCATCGGCGCCGACAATGCCGGCACGGTCGATGGCAAAGGTCACATCCAGATTTTGTAACGCGACATCATGGATCAGCTGGTCATAACCGCGTTGTAAAAAGCTCGAATAAATCGCCACCACCGGCTTTAAGCCTTCGGTGGCAAGACCGGCCGCCAATGTCACTGCGTGTTGCTCAGCGATGGCGACGTCGTAATAACGTTCCGGATAAGTTTTGGAGAACCGTACCAGATCTGAGCCCTCGCGCATCGCCGGAGTGATGGCATGCAGCAGTTTATCCTGTGCCGCCATATCACATAACCAGTTGCCAAAGATGTTGGAAAAACTTGGGCTGGCCGCTTTTTTCGGCTGCATTTGGCTGGCCGGGTCGAATTTACTGACCGCGTGCCAGCCGATAGGGTCTTGTTCGGCCGGGGCGTAGCCTTTGCCTTTTTTCGTCACTATGTGCAACAGCTGTGGGCCTTTCAGCTGGCGCATATTGCGAATGGTATCGACCAGATTCAGCACGTCGTGGCCATCGATAGGGCCGATATAGTTAAAACCCAGCTCTTCAAAGAAAGTGCCCGGTGTCACCATGCCTTTAAAATGCTCTTCAGCGCGGCTGGCCAGTTCATGCAGCGGCGGCACGCCACTTAAAATTTTCTTACCGCCTTCGCGCAGGCTGGTGTAGAAATTACCGGATAAAATGCGGGCGAAATAACGGTTCAGTGCCCCGACGTTTTCCGAAATCGACATTTCGTTGTCGTTTAAAATCACCAGCATATCGGGTCTGACTTCACCGGCGTGGTTCAGGGCTTCAAACGCCATACCGGCCGTAATAGCGCCATCACCTATCACTGCAACCACTTTACGGTTTTTTTGTTCGGCGCGCGCAGCTATTGCCATACCGAGCGCAGCACTGATCGATGTTGAAGAGTGGCCCACTGTCAAAGTGTCGTATTCGCTCTCTTCGCGGCATGGAAATGGATGCAAACCATCGAGTTGGCGGATGGTCGGCATACGTTCGCGCCGGCCGGTCAGAATTTTATGCGGATAAGCCTGATGGCCAACGTCCCAGATCAGCCGGTCAAACGGCGTGTTGTAGACATAATGCAAAGCAACGGTCAGTTCGATGGCACCAAGGCCGGAGGCAAAATGCCCGCTGCTCTGGCTGACACAATGCAGCAAATAATCACGTAATTCGTGGCTCAGACGCGGCAGCTGGTCCTGCGGGATTTGCCGTAAATCAGCAGGCAGATTGGCTTTGGCCAGCAGGGGATAATTGGAAATGTCAGGCGCCATGAAAATAACCTTGCTCAGAATTTGCGTGCAATAACATAACTGGCCAGTTCAGCCAGTTCGGTCGTGTCATAAGGTAAGCTGTGCAGTGCCTGATTGGCTTCTGCTACTAAATCCGCCGCTTTTTGTTTAGCTGCCGTAAGGCCAAGCAGAGCCGGATACGTCACTTTGTTGGCTTCCAGATCAGAACCTTGTGGCTTGCCGAGCGTGGCGGTATCACCTTCGATATCCAGAATATCATCCTGCACCTGAAAGGCCAGACCAATAGCACGGGCGTATTGCAACAAAGCCTGTAAATGCTGCGGATTTTGATCCGGGCTGCACAACCAGCCAAACTGGACGGCACAACAAATCAATGCGCCGGTTTTTAGCTGATGCATTTGTTCCAGCGCGGCTAATGTCATGGTTTTGTTGGTATGAGCCAAATCAATCGCCTGACCGCCGCACATGCCCTGATAGCCGGACTGGCGTGCCAGCTCACGCACCAGCTGCAATTGCCGCTCGACGCTGACAGCCTGATACGGATGTTGGGTTAACAGCTCAAACGCCAGTGTTTGTAAGGCGTCACCCGCCAAAATGGCGGTGGCTTCATCAAAGGCTTTATGACAGGTTGGCTGACCGCGGCGCAGGTCGTCGTCGTCCATCGCCGGTAAATCATCGTGGATGAGCGAATAGGTATGCAGACACTCAATCGCTGCCGCCGGACCATCCAGGTCGACAGTAGCCGCGCCGAGCATCCGGCCGACGCTGTAGACCAGAAAAGGCCGCAATTTTTTGCCGCCGAGCAGCAGGCTGTATTGCATCGCTTGATGAAGTCTGGGATCCGTCAGCGTCATACCGGATAGATGAGCTAACAGCAGCTGGCCGACTCTTTGATGGTCAGCCGCGAGATTGGATAACATCAGGATCAGACTCCGCTGTCGGTCTGGAAGGGAACCAGTTGTTCGCCTTGCGCCTGTTGCACCAGCAGCTGAACTTTCTGCTCAGCGGCCTGCAGTTGTTGTTGACTAAGGCGGGATAACACAACACCACGTTCAAAAAACGCCAGAGCTTGTTCCAGTGACAATTCACCTTGCTCCAGTTGCCGGACTATTTCTGTCAGTTCTCGGATATTGTCCTCAAACTGAGCACTTTCTGCCTGCTTTTTGCTCATAGCGGTCCCCACTGTAATTTGAGCGCAAAGTTACCTCAGGCACCGGCACCGGTCAATCAGAAAGGCCGCTGATAGGGCTATTTTTGCCAGAGATCGGAAAAAAATTTAACATTGTCCGTAGCTTGGTCGATAGATCGCGTTAAGCTAGCATGATTACATCAGTTTTTTCTGATTCGGCAGGAGATAAGAAGTGGATTTAGCAACCGTCATAGGATTACTTGCAACCCTGGGTATGATGGTCTGGGCAATGTACTTAAGTGCATCCGGCAACCTGATGATGTATTACGACTTTATTTCTATCGTTATCGTGTTTGGTGGCAGTATCACCGTGGTGATGATGAAATTCACTATGTCGCAGTTAGCCTCATGTTTCTCTGCCGCAGGCAAAGCTTTTATTTTCAAATCCCAGTCAGCGGAAGAGTTGATCGAACGCTCAGTGCAGCTGGCCGACACCGCACGCAAAGGCGGTTTTCTGGCGTTGGAAGAAGCTGAAATTAGCAATCCATTTATGCAAAAAGGCATCAATATGCTGGTTGACGGCCATGATGCTGATGTCGTGCGCACCACGCTGGAAAAAGATATCGAATTAACTTACGCCCGTCATGAAGTCTATGTTGGCGTCTGGAAACAACTCGGCGATCTCGGCCCCGCGATGGGCATGATCGGCACGTTGGTCGGTCTGGTTGCAATGTTAGCGAATATGTCCGACCCGAAATCAATTGGACCGGCGATGGCCGTTGCGCTGCTGACGACTTTATACGGCGCGCTGCAGGCTAACTGCCTTTGTATGCCAATCGCCGATAAGATGATTGTGCGCAACAATGAAGAGAAAACCAATAATCAGCTGATCCTCGACGCCATCATGGGCATTCAGGATGGCCAGAACCCGAAAGTGATCGAAGGCGTGCTGCGTAATTACATTAAAGAGAAAAAACGCGCTGTGAAAACGGATGAGGCCTGAGGCAGATTATGGCTGACTGTCCGAAGTGCCCACCCCCAGGTTTACCCGCATATATGGGAACCTTTGCCGACCTGATGTCGCTGCTGATGTGCTTCTTTGTGTTGCTGCTGTCGTTTTCAGAAATGGACGTACAGAAGTTTAAGCAAATTGCCGGCTCTATGGCTTTTGCTTTTGGTGTGCAAAATAAAATCGAAGTCAAAGACATTCCCAAAGGCACCAGCGTCATCGCGATGGAGTTTCGCCCGGGTCGGCCTGAGCCGACGCCGATTGACACTATCCAGCAGCAAACGATTGATATGACGCTACAGACCATCGAATTCCAGGCTGGTAAAGAGGATTCATCCGGCGGCGTACAGGAACAGCGCGGTGAACAGACCGGCGGGGCGTCCAATAACACCGACGCGCAATCATCTGCGGCGACCGGCGAAGCTCAAGGGCAAGAGCAGGAACAAACCAACGAGCTGGCGAAAAAAATCGCTGAGCAGATGCAGGAACAAATCCAGGACGGCGCTATTGAACTGGAATCGCTCGGTCAGCAAATCATCATTCGCATCAAGGAAAACGGCTCTTTCCCTTCAGGCTCGACTTTCTTACAGCCGCGTTTTAAACCCATTATTCAGCAAATTGGCGCGATTTTGCGCGATATCCCCGGCGAAGTAACAGTGTCTGGTCATACCGACAACGACCAGGTGTCGGATGAGCTGAACAGCAATAACTGGGAGCTGTCGTCGAAACGCGCGGTGTCGGTGGCGGTTGAACTGTTAAACGGCACTGGTCTGGAGAAAAACCGGCTGGTAGTGGTGGGTCATGCCGACACCCGGCCGCTGGTCGATAATGACACTGAACAAAACCGCAAGCGCAATCGCCGGGTTGAGATCTCAATTGTACAAGGTAAGGCTAAAGAGTCTGCGCCTATTCAGTTGCAACAGCCGCCGGCGCAGCCTGCAGCGGTGAAGCAGCCTTAAATACTGCTGTCGCACTTCCACGATGGGCGCTGTATAATCAGCGCCCGTTTTTTTGTCCGGTGTTCCCATGATTGAATTTATTGTCAAACTGCATCCAGAGATCTCCATCAAGAGCAAATCAGTGCGTAAACGCCAGACGATGTTGCTGGAGCAGAATATTAAAACCATTCTGTTGCGGTTGGACCCTGCGGTTGAAGTGCATAATTTGTATGACCACCTGACAGTGCGACTCGACAAAGACGACGAAAAACTGCGCCAGCAAATGGCCGAGCATCTGCAGTGTATCCCCGGCATAGTGCAGTTTGCTGAAATGCAGTCAGCCAGTTTTGACTCACTGCATCATATTTTTGAACAAGTACTGGCGCTCTATCGCGACGAACTGACCGGCAAAAGTTTTGTCGTGCGGGTGCGGCGCAGTGGCGACCACAGCTTCAGTTCACTGGATGCCGAGCGTTATATCGGCGGTGGCCTGAATCAGCATATTCCAAGTGCCAGAGTGCAACTGAAAAACCCGGACGTCTCGGTTCAGCTGGAGATCCGCCGTGACAATCTCATCATGAAAAAGCGCATTTATCAGGGCATGGGCGGATTTCCGCTGCCAAGCCAGGGCGATGTGTTGTCGTTGATCTCCGGCGGTTTTGACTCGGCAGTCGCCAGTTATCTGATGATCCGCAAAGGTCTGCGCACCCATTTCCTGTTTTTTAATTTAGGCGGCGCGGCGCATGAAACCGGTGTGCGGCAAATGGCGTTTTATATCTGGCAAAAATACAGCCTGTCGCACAAAGTAAAATTTGTCTCGGTGGATTTCGCACCTGTAGTCGATGAGATTTTAAGCCGTATTCCGTCCGGCCTGATGGGCGTGGTGTTAAAACGGATGATGATGCGTGCTGCTGCGGTTGTGGCGGAGAGCCTGAATGTCAAAGCGGTAGTCACCGGTGAAAGTATTGGCCAGGTGGCCAGTCAGACGATTGTGAACCTGAATGTGATTGACCGGGTGACCGATACTCTGATCCTGCGCCCGCTGATATACCAGGATAAACAAGAAATTATCGACATCGCCCGCGCCATCGGTGTGGAGGATATGGCGAAAACCATGCCGGAATACTGTGGTGTGATTTCACGCAATCCGACGATTAATGCGGTACTGACCGATGTATTGGCTGCTGAGCAGCAATTTGATTTCAGTATTCTGGACAAGGTAAGTGTTGAAGCAAAAGTTCTTGATATCCGCACTGTCGAATATCAGGCTGAGCAGCAGTTGACCACAGTCGCGACTGAATCTGTGTTACCGCCGGATGCGATAGTGCTGGATGTACGGGCGCCGGATGAAACGGACCTGCACCCGCTGCAGCTCGACAGCCACCAGGTGCACGAATTGCCGTTTTTCCGTATCGCCAGTCAGTTTGCCGGCCTTGACCAGAGTAAACAGTATTACCTGTATTGTGACCGTGGCGTGATGAGCCGTCTGCAGGCTTTGTTGCTCAAAGAGCAGGGCTATCAGAATGTGGGTGTCTATAAAAAAGCCTGACGGAGTGCCGGCCTGATATCTGATGCTCAGGCTGGTTTCACTTCGCGTAGTTGCCGGTAAAGTTGCTGATGTGCCGGCAGCGTCAGTCCTGCTTCGGCCGCGGCATTCAACAAAAATCCTGTGATAAATTCCAACTCGTCCGGGCGCTGCAGCGCCCGGTCTTGTTGCATCGATGAATAATTGCCGGCGGTATTGGCGGCGACAGCGAGAACTCTTTGGGTGAGGGAATGCGCATCAAACTGCTGGCCTTGCGTGCGAGCAACCTGACAAAACTCAGCCACCAGCTGGTCGATTTGTGTACGGTGCTGCGGTTTGGTCAGTTCGCCATTTTTTACCATCAGCAAAGCGGTCAGCGGATTGATCACGGCATTGATCGCCAGCTTTTGCCACAGTACCGGCAAAATATCACTGACTACCTCCAGCGGGCCTAACGCCGCGTTAATCAGTGTAAAAGGCGCGGGCGTAATTCTGGCAATATCATTGACTGGCCCCAGCACAGTGCCGCCGATGCCGGTGTGTTCAAGCTGGTGTGGTCCGGATTTCAGTGCACCGTGTGTGGTGCTGGCAAACCAGAGCTTTTGCCCGGGTTGTAGTTGTTGCTGTGCCGCCACTAAAGTACCCATGCCATTGTGGCACAAGACGATGTCAGCATCGGCCGTGCACAGAGGCAGCCATTGCTGTAATGCACTTTGCACAGAAAAGGCTTTCACCGGCAACAACAGCAGCGTGATCAGCTGTTGCGGACGCTGGCAATTCAGTAACAGCGGAAAATCTTGTTGCTGCTGACGAAAATTCAGCACCAGATTGTGGTGTTGCTGCCGACGCAGCAGCAAGTGAAAAGGGCACTGATGCAACGCCAGCTGGCTGGCAGCCAGCAGACCGATGGCGCCCTGACCGACAATACCGGTGACAGTGTTTGCTGTGCTCATGCCAGGTCCCGGCGAAACCAGCCGTCAGGGAGACGGCGGATAACTGCGGCCGCCAGAATTACACCGGCCACATCGGCTATCCAGTCGAGCGGGTCACCCATCCGGTTGGTAAAAGTCGCCTGCGCCACTTCAATCAGCGCGCCATACAGCGCAAGCCCGGCCAAAGCCTGCCAGAACGGCCGGCGAAAGGCCTGGTGAAAACTCAGTGTCAGAGTAAAAAACACCAGCAGATGCATCACTTTGTCATTGGGCATCCAGTTTGAAGGGATACCACTGACATCTTTTAAAAAGCCATAAGTTGCAATAGATAACAGCAACAGAAACAAGGAGATCGCTAGAGGTTTTTGCAGAGGGAGCAAGAAAAAACACCTGAAATTGTACCAAGATACTCGGATTATACGGTGCGTGGCGCTATAATCGCCAGCCGTAAAATTTGCATGGTTTGCATAATAAGAGGAGCGCCACATGCCATCATTTGACATTGTTTCTAAAGCGGACGCGCAGGAAGTGCTAAATGCCGTGGATAACGCCAACCGTGAACTGGCGACCCGTTTTGATTTTCGTGGTGTGCAGGCTGAATTCAGCGTTAAAGAGACGACTGTGACCATGAAAGCCGAAGCTGAACCGCAGTTAACCCAGATGAAAGATTTGTTCTTCAACAAAGCCATCAAACGCGGCCTGGATATCCGCTCTTTTGAATCGGGCAAAGTGGAGTTTTCTGGTAAAACCTGCAGCCAGCAATTAACCGTCAAACAAGGCGTGGAAAAAGACCTGGCGAAGAAAATTGTCGCTTTGGTCAAAGACAGCAAGCTCAAAGTGCAGGCGTCTATTCAGGGTGACGAAGTGCGGATCACCGGTAAAAAACGCGACGATTTACAGGAAGCTATCGCTTTATTGCGCGCGACCGACTTAGGCCAGCCTTTGCAGTATCAGAATTTCCGCGATTAATCTGTTCTCGCAAACGCCTGGCACAACTGGTTGCTCAGGCGTTTCTTTCCATCTGAATTCTTCTTTGTACAGACGTCTGGATTTCCAAATTCATTGACTTTCTGTATTGCCCCGTTACACTGAGCGCGCTTTTTCAGGTGCTGCGTTAGTTCGCAGTGAAACGGGAAGCTGGTGTCCGCCACAAGGCCAAATCCAGCGCTGCCCCCGCAACGGTAAATTCTGTGCTGTGTTTTGGTTTTTTCCCACACAGCGCGCCACGCCACCACTGTCTTCGGATGGGAAGGGACATGGCGCTGTCAGTATCGACAACAGGATCAGCCCGGAGACCGGCCTGAAAATTTCATCAACCAACCACATGCGGCGGGCATGTGCAGTGGAGTCAACATGTCGAAATTTTCTTTACTGGCCATCGCAGTGGCCGGCGCCTGTACGCATGCCAGCGCTGTGGCGCAACCAACAACATCCGATCTTGAACACATTTCTGTCTACGCCAGCCGTCAGGCCAAGCCGGTCAGTGACGTCAATGCCAGTGTGACCGTGTTTACCCGGGCTGACATTGAACTCTATCAACCTAAAGACTTACCAGCGCTGCTGCAGTTATTACCAGGGGTGCAGCTGGCGCGTCAGGGCAGTCGTGGCCAGAACGTCAGTCTGTTTATTCGTGGCAGCAGTTCAAAACACAATCTGGTGTTAATTGACGGGATCCGGGTCGGCTCTGCCACCAGCGGCTATCAGGATTTATCGCAGTTGCCGTTGGAACTGATCGAGAAAGTTGAATTAATTCGCGGCGCACGCGCTGCGTACTACGGCTCGGATGCAGTGGGAGGCGTTATTGCCATTACAACCCGGCAAAATGATACAACTCAGTTGATGTTGCGCGGCGGCAGCAACGGACTGGCTGAATCGGCACTTCACACCGGCTATCGTCAGGACGACACCCGGGTTTTTGCGTCTGTGGGTTATAGCCGCGCGGACGGCATTCATGTGATGAAAGTCCCAATGGATTCAGACCCGGATCGGGACGGCTTTCGCAACCGATTCGTCCGGGCGGGCGCCAGCCAGCAGTTTAGTCAGGGCAAACTGGAGTTTAGTAGCCAGCTGACCCGGGGCGACGTCGAGTATGATGACGGTTCAATGCAATGGGGGCGTTATGCGGACCAAAGCAAAATTAAGTCTGACCTGTACCAGTTATCTGGCGAGTTCCGCCAGCAAGCGGCGGATGTAGCGCTGACGCATCAGATGCGACTGGCGTATAACCTGGATGACAGTCTGAATTATGGTAATGACCAGCTGCAACTCCCGTTTAAAACCACCCGTCAGGATGCTGAGTATCAGTTATCAGCGGTTTTTCCATTTCAGTTAAGCCTGGTCAGTGGCATCAGTACCAGACAAGAAGCGGTGGACTTTAAGACACAAGACTTCTCAAGCTGGGAACCGCCGGTAAAACTAAACATCATTGATGAGTCTCGCCGCACCCAAAGTCTGTTTGTCGCAGCGCAGCAACAAATCGACGCGCTGACGCTGGATGGCGCGGTACGACGTGACCTGACCTTAGAGTATGGTGGCAGCAATACCTATCAATGGGGTATGACCTATCAATTGGCTGCACCATTACAACTGCGTTTTAGTCAGGGCAGTGCGTTTAAAGTACCAACTTTTAACGATTTGTATTATCCGCAGTACAGCAACCCTGAGTTATTACCGGAACAGTCATTGTCGCGTGAAGCCGGCGTGCGGCTGGACCTTGGCGGAACGCATCAGATCCGGCTGGATGCCGTTCACTTTGTCCGCGATATGACCAACATGATAGCGTCAGACAGCAAGTACATTCCGCAGAACCTGACGCAAGCCCGTTTACATGGCCTGGAATATAGTCTGAGTGGCCAGACAGGGCTTGTAGAGCACCAGTTGATCGCCACCTATACCCAAGGTGAATATGAACTGGGCAAGGCGGGTTTACCGAATATTCCCAAGCAAAAATACAATTACCTGGTCAGCCTGAGTCACGGTAACTGGCAGTTCAGTGGCAACTTGTTATACCGCGATCAGGTCACGAACAAACTGACCAATGTGCAGCTGATCCGCTCTGCTTTTGTCGCAGGTGCCGGAACTTCGTATAAATTTAATGAGCAGTGGCAACTGCGGTTAAATATTGAAAACCTGCTGGACCGGCAATACATCACAGAATCTGGTTTTAGTACCTACTACCAGCCAGGGCGTGAATTCAGTCTGACTTTGCAGTCTTATTGGTTCTGATTGCGCGCTTTGGTGTTCTGAAATTAAAAAAACCGCTGCGGCGGTTTTTTTTACTTTTATGATCCGCTGAAATCCTGTTCAAGTTGTCGGTTGAATTGGACAATGTCGCCAGCAAGATTGTATGGGCCCAGGGCGGAAAAATTACCGAAGAGGCTCCTGCGGTTATTCAGCAATTGAGCGCCGAATCCCGCTTTATCTGCTTTGAAGTAACTTGGCGGACGAAAAACTGCCGTATATCTGAAGTATCCGGTCAATCTCGTAAGCGGCATTATGCTGTCTCTTTGTCCTGTCACCGAGCCGAAAAATGAACATGCAAAAATCTATCAACCCTTCGATGGCTGTTGCACTATTGGCATGCGTTTTGGTCCTGCCAACGGCACAAGCTTTTACCGTGCCTGCCGACGAATCCTGTAATAAAGTCCGGCGTTATGTCGCGAGGCAGATGGAAGATTGTCAGCATGTGATTGATAAGCCGTTGATTATTTCCGGCGGCCAGTGCCATGCCGAAGGTGTTACAACGTTATCCGACTATCCAACTTTGATGCAGCGGGATTTTCTGGCGCTGGCCTCTGCGCAAACCAGCTATATCGAAAATAACTACAAAGAAATGATCAGCCAGAGTATTTACGACATTCAGGCCAATGAGGGATTGGACCGGGTCAGCAGCATCAACGCCTATGTGCTGGGGGAAGTGCAGATGCAGATTGAGGGCGTCGTGGCTGCAGACGGCACAGTACCGGTTCTGCTGAATGGCTTCCATCTGCAGGGGATCGGTGAACTGAAAAAATGGCCGGCAACAGTGCGGGTGTTTTTGACCCTGAACAATGTGGAGATCCGCGGTTTTTACAATGTGCTTAGCCGGCAGCTACAGGCGATCCCGGACCTTTCCAAAGCCGAACCACAAGTGTCGCATCAGGTCGATGTGCCTTTTATTTTTAAGTTGCTGAACACACTTACGCCGAACATCATCAGAAAGCTGCAGGCAGAGCTGGGTCGTTTTAGCGTGCGTCTGTCCAATGCCTTAGGGGTTGGTGAAGCATTGCCGGCGCGGATTATTTATAACGCCAATATCCAGCCAGGTGTATTAGTCCCGTTGCGCGGCCTTGAGGGGAAACAACCCGGCGACAGCGTCAGTCTAAAAATCAGCTTTAACCATCGCCTGCTGGAATATAAAGATCCCAACGCCTATTTTGCTGCAGCGCAGTTTCCAGGCTGCGTCATTGAGTCTGATTGGGAATAATCGCGGACTTCACTGCAGCTCTGCCGTGATGTCTGATTCGCCTAAAGCTGCGGCGAAAGTCTGGCGGAATTTCGCCAGCTTTGGCGCAATTAAATAAGCACAATACGGCTGGTCAGGATTCTGGCTGAAATAATCCTGATGATAGGCCTCCGCCGGATAAAAGGTGCTGGCGCGACTGATGGCGGTGACGATAGGCGCGCTGTACTCAGGCTGCTTATCGGCAATAAACCGCTGTGCAACCTGTAACTGCGTCTCATCGTGGACAAAAATTTCCGAGCGGTACTGCGTGCCAACATCGTTGCCCTGGCGGTTTAACGTGGTCGGGTCATGCAGCTGAAAAAACATCTGCAGTAATAATTCGAAACTGACCTGTGCCGGGTCAAATTGCAGCTGCACAACTTCGGCATGGCCGGTGCTGCCGGTACAAACGGCGCGGTAATTGGCGGTGGCGCTGCTGCCGCCCATATAGCCGCTGACGACCTGCGACACGCCCTGTACCCGGGCCAACGCCGCTTCAATACACCAAAAACATCCGCCTGCAAAAGTTGCCAGTTGTGCCATCTTGATTCCTTACACCGATCTGCCTGTTGCCCGATAGCGTAGTCTAATACGACAAAGCAGGCCAACAGATGTGAAACAGGGAGAAAATTATGCGGATTGCAATTATCGGCGCAGGGATGACCGGAGCCAGTGCCGCCAGAGCTTTGGCTGGTGCCGGCGCTGAAGTGACCATCTTTGATAAGGGGCGCGGCCCGGGTGGACGCATGTCATCGAAACGACTGCAAACCGACCCGGCGGCCGGCGGATATTTACAACTTGATATGGGCGCGCAGTACTTCACCGCGCGCCACCCCTGGTTTTTACGCCAGGTGTTGCAATGGCAGCAGCAGGGGCTGGTGCAGCGCTGGGTGTTCGCGCCGCATGTCTGGCAGCATGGCTTGTTATTGCCATCCGATGATGCAGCCATTCGTTATGTCGGCACACCGGCGATGCATCAGATGCTGCGCGCCGAGCTGGGTACGCTGGACCAGCACTACAGTTGCACTGTGACAGAGCTCAGTTACAGTCAGAGCAGTTTCAGCAGCCAGCAATGTGGTGAGTGGACTGTCAGTACCGCTGATGGTGCCAGCTATGCCGGTTTTGATGCATTAATTCTGACCTGTCCGCCAGAGCAATGCCGGCAGTTGTTAACTACACAGCCGCTGGCCGAACGACTCCCGGCTGACCTGTTGTTGCCGTGCTGGGCTGTGGCGTTGCAGCTTGCTGAGCCGGTGACCCATCCGGCGGTGGGAATTTTCGGCAAGTCAGGCGCTTTGAGTTGGTGTGCACGCAATCATGCTAAACCGGGCCGTGTTGGTATCGCTGAGCACTGGGTGTTGCATCTGACTGCAAAGAGCAGTCTGCAGCTGCTTGAAGCCAGGCCGGAGGAAGTGGCCGCTGTTGCGGAGCAGGCTTTCAGTCACATCGTTGGTCAGAAACTTCAGGTGACCTCAGCGCTTTGCCATCGTTGGTTGTATGCCAGTTACAATGCAGAGCTGCCATCGCCCGGGGTTTTCAGCGAACCGGCGCAGCGGTTGGTGGTCGCCGGCGACTGGAGTTTCGGTGGCCGGGTTGAAAATGCCTGGCTGGCGGGCCTTATGGCTGCCAGTCAGCTGTTGCCGGCGCAGATTAAAGCACCAGACTTGTCAGCGACCGCAGCGGACTTTATGCTGGCTGCTGACTAGCAACAATATGGCAACGCAGTCACAGGGACGGCGTTCAGCAACGGAGTGATTATGGGATTATTCAGTGGGTTATTAGGCAATGCCGGCGCAGTCGAACTGGCTGATGTCGAAGCAGAGCTGGCGGCATTTCTCGCCGACGGTGAGCAGGCCGAGCAGGCGTTTAAAGTGCTGCGCGATATCATAGTGTTTACCAACAAAAGGCTGGTCCTGATTGATAAACAGGGCATTACCGGTTCGAAAAAAGAATATATGTCAGTACCTTACCGCTCCATCGTGCGCTTTTCGGCAGAAACCAAAGGTCACTTTGACCTCGAATCCGAGCTGCTGATTTGGCTCAGCAGCACCAATGAACCTATCCGCAAAACCTTTAGTAAAGACAGCAATATAGTCGCAGTGCAAAAAGCGCTGGCGACTTATGCCTGTCGCTAAACACTAGTGTTGCGCGGCCTTATCGGCATAAAAAGCCCGGCTTTTTGCCAGGATCTGGCAGAGCTCAGCGACGCCATCAAGGGTTCTGAGCGTGGCTCGGTGTAATAAATCGGCATTGGGCTGTGCCAGTTGTTTCAGCTGAACTGCCCGTAAGCTGGCAAATCGCTGTGGGAAGTCAGTCAGACGCCGGGTTTCAGTGGCAGATGTCGGCTGCAGGATAAGCTGCGGCTGACGTTGCAACAGCGCTTCGGCGCTGACCTGCGGATAAGCGCTGCTGGCGTCAGCAAAGACATTTTTGCCGCCGCACAGGCTCAGTGCCTGCATCGGCCAGGCGTCCGGGCCAATGGTTGACAACGGCTCGTCCCATAACTCGTAAAACACTGTCACTGTGGTTTGCTGCTGATATTGCTGGCGCAGTTTTACTAAGCGCTGGCGAAACTCCGCGGCTCGCTGCTTAGCCTGTTGCTGCTGACCGGTTAACTCGCCAAGACGTAGTAAATCGCCTGCGATATCATCCAGGGTTTTGGCTTCGAAGGCCTCAGTGCGGATGCCAAGGCTTTGTAGCCGGCTGATATCGGCGGCCGGACTGCCGCTTTGCCAGTACAGTACCAGATCCGGTTTTAACGCCAGAATACTCTCGAGTTGCAGGCCGGCATAGTTGCCAACCCGCGGGATTTTACTGGCAGCGGCCGGATAATCGGCGTGTTCGACGGTTCCGACAATCATCTCGCCGGCATCGATATTATATAACTGCTCGACCAGATGCGGTGCCAGCACCACCAGACGTGGTGGTGTCGCTGCCATTCCTTGAAAGCTACACAGAAGCAGCAGGGCAGTCAGCAGTCTCACCGGTTGGCTCCTCCCCAATCGATTTCTCACCAGTCCGTCCGTCACCAGTCCACTCCCTGCTGGGCACGGATGCCGGCATCAAAAGCATGTTTGACGTTTTGTACTTCGCTGACGGTATCGGCCAGTTCCAGTAGCGCACGGTGACAGCCACGGCCGGTGATGACGACATGTTGTTGTGGCGGGCGGGCTTTGAGCACCGCCAGTACTTCGTCCAAATCCAGATAATCGTAAGCGACCATATAAGTCAGTTCATCGAGCAGCACCAGCGCAATAGCCGGGTCTGCCAGAAATTGCCGCGCCTCTGCCCAGACTTGCTGCGCGGCGGCGCGGTCGGTGTCGCGGTTTTGTGTCTCCCAGGTAAAACCGGTTGCCATCACGGCAAAAGGCACACCATGCTGCTGCAGTAAATTGCGCTCGCCACAGGCCCAGCCACCTTTGATAAATTGCACCACCGCGGCTTTTTGGCCATGACCGGTCGCCCGGCTGACCATGCCAAAACCGGCGGTCGATTTGCCTTTGCCGTTGCCGGTGATCACCAGTAACAAACCTTTGTCCTCGGTGGCGGCGGCAATACGGGCATCCACTTGTGCTTTGAGTTTTTGCTGGCGTTTTTGATGACCGCTCTGGTCATCCGGCTGTTCGGTTTCAGAATTCATTGGCACTCCGGCGGCTTAATAACAACAAAAAGAAAATACTGCCGCACAAGGCGGTTAAGATACCCAGTGGCAGTTCTTGTGGTGCCAGCACAGTACGGGCGGCACTGTCGACCCAGATCAGAAAAATGGCGCCACAAAGGGCACTGCCAAACAACAGCGGGACCACCTGACTGCCGAACAGCAGCCGGACCAGATGCGGGATCATCAGGCCGACAAAACCGATACCGCCGCAATATGCCACCACAACAGCAGTTAACAATGCGCAGAGTAACAGCAGCACCAGCCGCCAGCGCTGCACCGCAACCCCTAAGCTTTTGGCCATATCATCAGACCAATTCAGTGCCGTCAGCTGGCGCCGGCCAAAGGCGCAGAGAACCAGCGTCAGTGTCAGCGTGATACAAAGCAGTTGCACCGCCGGCCAGTCGGCGCGGCTTAAACTGCCCATCAGCCAGAACATGATGCGGTTGGCGGCAAAGCTGTCGGCCTGATACAGCAACAGACTTGCGACGGCACTGCAAAAAAACGACACGGCAAGACCGGTCAACAGCAAAGTACTGATACTTTGCATGCCTTGTCGGGCGGCCTGCTGCGCCAAGGCCAACACCAACAGAATTGCAAAAATAGCGCCGGCAAAGGCCGCCACCGGCAACGCCAGCGCGGGTAACCATAAACTGCTGATAGTCGCACCCAGCGCCGCACCAGAGACCACACCAAACAAATAAGGGTCGGCTAGCGCGTTGCGGCTCAGCAGCTGCAACAAAGCGCCACAAACGGCCAGCGCAGCGCCGGCAAGCCCGGCCAGCAACACCCGCGGCAACCGCAGTTGCCAGAAGATCTCCGCTTGCAGCGCATCGCTGCGGCTCCCTAGCAGTAGCGAAGGGAGTGACACATCAACAGCGCCAATCTGTAGTGCCGCCAACAGGCTGGCAAACAGCAGACCGGCCCCGCATATAAGCCGCAGTGCATTTTTCATATCGGCTCCGGCGCGAAGGTCACCCGGCAACTGCCGGTAAAAGGGCTTTGGTCGACCAGACAAGGCCGGCCAAACACCTGCTGCAACAAATCCGGCTGCAGCACCTGCTGCGGTGTGCCGGCAGCAATCAGCTGGCCTTGTTGCAACAGGATCAGTTCATCACAATAAGTCGCGGCCAGATTGATGTCGTGGAAACTGGCAAGCACACAAAGGCCGCTGCGACGTAAAGTCGCCAGTAGCTGGTGCTGAAAGCGGATATCGAGGTGATTGACCGGCTCGTCGAGTAATAACAACTGCGCTTGCTGTACCAGCACGCGGGCCAGATGCGCACGCTGCTGCTCTCCGCCAGACAAGCGACCAAGCAGCGTGTCGGCTTGTTGGCTGAGCCCGGTATCAAGCAAAACACGATTGATGTTATCGCGGTCATTTTGGTTATCACGCTGCCACAGCGCTTTATGCGGTAACAGGCCTAAATGCAGCAACTGGCGCACTGTCATTTCGGTCGGTGCTTGTTGTTGGCTGAGAAAGGCTAAATGCCGCGCGCGTGCTGTCGCGGTATAAGCCGACAGCGCTTGTTGCGCCAGTATGATGTCACCGCGATCAGGCTGTTTGAGTCCGGCCAATAGCTGCAACAGCGTGGATTTGCCGGCGCCATTGGCGCCCAGCAGGCCGTAGATCTTGCCCGCTTTGAGTTGCAGGCTCAGTGGCCCTAACATAAAACCATCGGGCTGGCGTAATTCAAGCTGTGCACAGTGCAACAACAAATCTGACATGCGTTTTTTCACCGCAACTGCCGGCGGGTCCGGAGTCTGTAGCGAGGAGGATGCTGAATACTAACAAATATTCAACGCGCCGCCCAGCGCAGCCGGCAGTCCCAGGCAATGCTCAGGCAGGTTTTATCAAAGGGAAAGCTGATTGGGGCAAAGCGCGAAGAAGGTGCGGGAAGGAGAAAGCGGGGCGCAGCATAGCCGCGCCCCGGCAAGTTTACAGATCTGCTTTGTTATCGAGACTGTGTAGCTGTTTGGCGATATCCTGCGGCGAGCCGGTATTACGCGCCAGTGCGACATAAGCCACCGGCACTATGTACACCGTCAGCAAAGTTGCGACGCCGACGCCGGCACAAATCACCATCCCAATCACCATGCGGCTTTCTGAGCCAGGGCCTGAAGTGATAATCAGCGGAATACTACTCATCACTGTGGTAAAAGCGGTCATGGTAATAGGCCGCAAACGCTGCACGGCCGCCTGATGGATAGCGCTGGTAAACTCAACGCCGGCATCACGCAGCTGATTGGCAAATTCGACGATCAGAATGCCGTTTTTTGCCACCAGACCAATGATCATCACCAGCCCTATCTGGCTGTAGATATTCAGCGTCATGCCAGCCAGATAAAGGCCGCCAAGCGCGCCAGCCATGCCAAGCGGCACTGTCAGCATAATGACAAATGGATGGATAAAACTTTCAAACTGCGCCGCCAACACCAGATAGGTAATGATGAGCGCCAGCGCGAAAATCAGCAGCGTCGATTCGCCGCTGTTTTTATACATCAGCGACTCGCCTTTGTAGTCGATACCGCCGACATCTTTGATCTCAGTACGAACCACGCCTTCGAGATACTCCAGCGCTTCACCGAGGCTATAGCCTGGTGCCAGGTTGGCCATAATGGTGATAGCGCGCATCCGGTTGTAGCGGTTTAACGTCGACGAGGTGGCTTCTTCTTTTAACGTCACCAGGTTATCCAGCGGAATGAGTTGGTTTGAACCGCTGGAGCGCACATAAACCCCGGTGATACTGGTGGGGTCAGTGAAATCCGAATCGGCACCTTCGAGAATTAAGTCATATTCTTTGCCGCGGTCGAGGAAAGTCGTGACGCGCCGGCCGCCCAGCATTGCTTCCAATGCGCGGCCAACTACACCAACTGAAATGCCCAAATCGGCTGCCCGTTCGGTATTAATTTCCACCAGAATTTGCGGCACAGTCTCTTTGTAGTCGTGATCAAGCATCTGTAGGTTTGGGTTTTCCCGCGCTTTGGCCAGCACAATATCACGCCATTTCGCCAGCTCTTCATAGGTATTACCCTGAATGACAAACTGCACCGGCCGGCCACCACCACCGCCGCCACGGCCTGCGGTCAGGCCACTGCGCATATTGGTAAAGGCGCGCACATCGGACAGGTTATTAAGCTTCTGACCAATTTCCTGCATCAACTCCGGCGTACGGCGCTGGCCATTGTGCCAGTTTTCGCTGCCGACAATCGCCATACCGCCACTGTTGCCAAAACCTGGCACCCGGATTAACAACCGGTTCAGTTCGCCTTTTTCGTAGTAGGGCAGCAGGATATCTTCAATCAGCCGCATATTTTGTAAATTCGACTGATAGCTTGCACCTTCGGCCGGGCTCATCATGACAAAAAAGGTGCCGCGGTCTTCCTGCGGCGATAATTCCGACGGCAGTTTAAACACCAGAAAGACGCTGATGGCCATACAACACAACAGCAACAGCCAGCTTGGCCAGCGCACTGTGGTGACCATCTGCAGCTGGCGCAGATAACCGGCTTCAACTTTCTCCATCGCGTTGTGAATAAACAGGCTAAAGCCACGTTTTTCCTGCTGTACTTTGAGCATTTTGCTGCAGAGCATTGGTGACAACGTCAGCGCTGTAATGGCGGAAAACGCCACGGCGGCCGCGACCGCGAGGGCAAATTCAGTAAAAAGTTTGCCTAAATCACCTTGCATAAATACCAGCGGCACAAAGACCGCAATCAGCACCAGCGTGGTGGCGACCACGGCAAAACCCACTTCTCTGCTACCGTGATAAGCAGCGAGCAGCGGCGGTTGACCGCGTTCAATGCGCCGGTAAATGTTCTCCAGCACCACTATCGAATCATCGACCACCAGACCAATCGCCAACACCATCGCCAGCAGCGTCAGTAAGTTGATAGAAAAATCCAGCGCATACAGCACAGTCACAGCCGCTATCAGCGCCACCGGCACTGTGATCGCCGGAATAAAAGTCGCGCGCACACTGCCCAAAAAAGCAAAGATCACCAGCACCACCAGCACCATGGCAATGCCAAGCGTGACATAGACCTCATGAATAGATTCAGCGATAAATAACGAGGAGTCATAGCCCGGCACTATAGTTGTGCCCTGCGGCAGACTGGCGGAAATACGCTCCACTTCAGCGCGGACATTACGCACAACATCCAGCGTATTGGCTTTGGACTGCTTGATAATGCCAATCCCCAGCACGTTTTTACCGTCACTCCTGAATTCACTTTCTTCGTTTTCTGAAGCTAAAGTGACATCGGCAATTTCACCCAGCCGGACCAGATAATTGTTATCGCCTTTTTTCACCACCAGCCGGCGGTAGTCGTCCTGCGTTTTATAAGTACGGATCACCCGGACGATAAAATCGCGATCATGTGATTTGACATTACCGGCCGGCAACTCGACGTTTTCGTTACGCAGCACGTTTTCAATATCAGCGACTGTGACATTACGCGATGCCATCGCATCTTTATTCAGCCAGATGCGCATCGCATATTTGCGCTCACCGCCGATTTGCAGCCGCGCCACACCGTCGACGACCGAAAACCGCTCGACGATATAGCGGTTGGCATAATCGGTCAGCTCCAGGTTGGTCATGGTATCGCTGTTGAGTAAAAACCAGGCGATGGTGTCGTCATCGCCATTGGCTTTGACCACCTGCGGCGGGCGGGCCTGATCCGGCAACCGTTCCATCATGCGCGACACGCGCTCGCGCACGTCGTTGGCAGCGGCGTCGATATCGCGGTTGACGTTAAATTCAATAATGACGTTCGAGCGGCCAACCCGGCTGCTGGAACTGATATTGATAATGCCTTCCACGCCGCTGATTAAATCTTCGAGCGGCTGGGTAATTTTTGATTCGACAATTTCGGCGGAAGCGCCGGGGTAATCGGTGCTGATGGTTACGACCGGCGAGTCGATATCCGGATATTCCCGCAGCGGCAGCATGCTGAAACAGACGACACCAAAAATCACCAGCACCAGGTTGATCACGGTGGCAAACACCGGGCGTTTTACCGAAAGATCAGATAACAGCATCTGTTATTGCTCCGCTCTGGTGATCACCACGCCATTACGCAGTTTCTGGCTGCCTTGCGTGACAATCTCATCACCGGCTTTGAGGCCCGAAACGACTTCGACCAAACCTGGCAAACGCTGGCCCGGGATAATTTCGACCTGACGTACTTTGTCGCCAGCTTCCACGACAAAAACATAATGTTTACTTTGCAACGGCATCACGGCTTTTTCCGGGATTTGTACCACGTCCGTTTTGGCCAGTTCGACATGGACGTTCAGCAGCATGCCGGGTCTTAATTTTAAATCGGCATTATCGATCACGGCGTGCACTTTGACCGAACGCGTGACCGGGTCAATCCGCGGGTCTATCGCTTTGACTTTGCCGCTAAACAGGTGGCCGGCATAGGCGATATTATCAGCGCTGACCGGCATCTCGGTTTGCAGCGCAGCCAGATAACGTTCAGCGACATTAAATTCAACGCGGATTTTGCTGATATCATCCAGCGTGGTCAGTTCAGTGCCGCTCGCCAGATAAGCGCCGTTACTGACCTGACGCAAGCCTAACACGCCGTCAAATGGCGCGTGGATCACCAGTTCGCTGAGCCGCGCTTCCAGCGCATCAAGCTGCGCCTGGGTGGCGTTGACTTTGGCTTGTTGCTCGTCGAGTAACGACTGCGCGCTGGCCTGCGTGCGGGTTAAGTTTTTCAGCCGGGCCAGCTGGCGGTTTTGCTCCGTCATCAATGCTTTGAGTTCAGCGATGCGGGCACGTTCTTCGGTGTCGTTAAAGCGGGCGATTAAATCGCCTTTTTTCACCGGCTGCCCTTCGCGGATATTCAGTTCAATCAGATAATCACTGCTGGCATTAACGATGCGGGCCGAGTCATAGGCCAGCGCCGTGCCTAAGGCGTCGACTTTGCGGGTGATTTGGGCACTTTGCACCTGACTGGTGGTGACGAAAATGCTGCTGTCGGCTCTGCGGTTTTGTTGTTCCGGTGTAGCATTACTCAAGAACAGATAGAGCAAAAAGCCGGCTAACAGTAACAGCAGGATCCAAATCAGGCGGGAATGTTTATTCAATGTCAAAACTCCGAACGGTGTCATTCAGTAAAACCTGATGTATTGTAGGGAATCGATGCCGGAATGGATGTCGGTATTATCGCAGCACAAGGTCGATTGGTCGTATCATTTAGCCTGGCTGAGGAGAAGTTGCAAATGGCAGAAAAAAAATGTGAAAGGTGCAGAATGATTCGGTTTTATCTGATCTGGACCATTCTGATGAGCATATTGATGTATTTTTATCTGAAGACAATTTGATGGACAGACAGTTTTTTTCGGCCTCAGCGCGTGGTGGCGCCGTGTTATTTCTCAGTGCTGCTTCGATGTTTTTGTTCGGCATTCTGTTGCTGGCGGTGCGCGCAGATTTGGCCAGTTCACAAGCCTGGGTGTTATGGTTTTTGCTGACCGCAGTGGCGGCTTTTGTCGGGCTGAAAAAGCTGGCGGCGCCGGTGGTCTTAGTGGAGGCGACGGCAGAGGCGCTGATTTATCATCATCCACGTGGCAGCTGGCGTTTAGCCTGGCAGCAAGTCGCACATGTCCAGCAGATTGAGCTGCAGGGGCGGGAACTGGCCTGGATTGGTGTCCGTCTGCACAATTACGATGAGTTGCTGCAGACCATTCCGCTGCGGCTGGCCGTGCGTTTATTAATTGAACAGCGGGCTGTGCTTATTGCCGCAGCCGGCGGCGCTTGTCCAACCGGGCGCTGCGCCGGCGATTATCTGGCGGATGCGACAGAATTTCGCACACAGCAGCGTTTTTATAAAGGTGTGCAGGCGATGTTTGGCCAGCGCATGGCGAATTTACGGCAATTGCTGCAGACCGATTTACTGATTCCCGCCGACTTCAAAGATTGCTCGGCACGGGAGTTCAGTCAGTTTATCAACCGGCAACGGTTGAATTTTACCCCAGAAAACAACGGCTAGACACACTGAAACCGCTGGTACATAATGCAAAAAAAGTCCCCCAGCTGATTTGGTGAATTCGAAAATGAGTACATACGAAAGACCGTTTCTGGTCAGTGGCCGCAATACAATTATTCACAAGCAGAAAAAACTCGATCTGGTCATTATTAACGGCGATAACGATCCGGTGGTTTTAGTGTCGCGCACCGGTGTGAAAAAGTTTGACGAACCTGTGCCGGCAAACCGGGTTGAAGCCAAAGAGCGTTATATGGAACTGGTTGATATCGGCAGTTCAGATGTGTTTGGCGAATCAAAAACATTATTGTTTGTACAGGCCTTAAACAATAAAGAATACAAAATTGATTACAGTAAAGTTGGTACCGATTTGTTTATCCGGGTGCACCAGGAAAACTATATATAAAATCACTTCTGCTGGTACTGGAACACATTTGCTTGCTTTCAGACCAGAATTTTGTTTCAGTAACCTCACTGTTCATTTGCCTGAAGTGATGTTGTCGTGAATAAAGTCGTTATGCAGTTCGGCAAGGATCAAGATTTCATTGAAGTCAAAGTCGCCGTCGGATTGAATGATTTGACCGCTCAGGCCGTGCGCGATGCTTTGCATGAAGCAGGCTACGGCCGCTGTTTTATCCTCACTGAACAAATCAATCAGTTACTCGCCGATTATCAGGCGCTGCAAAACGACATCAAATTAAACAAACTACAGGAAGGCGTGGTTATTCGCCGCAAAATCGCTGAGCGTCGTGACGCTGTTGTGTCTATTCAGGCCGCACCGGACGGTATGACGGCTGTGGCGGAAATAATCGCAGCCTGGGGCGGCGCACCAGTGTCGGCTAACGAACTGGTGAAAAAAGCGCAGGAGCAGGGCGTCAGTTTTGGTTTTCAAAAAGACGCGATAGTGCAGTTAGTGGGCAGCGCCAGCAGAGCTGAACCCGGCAGCAAATCGTCGCAGGTCATTGCGATTGGCCGGGTCATGCAGCCTGGTCAAAATGCCCGTTTTGAAGCCTTAGTTGAAGGTTTAAATGTCCGGCCAAACCGGCCTTTGCAGGTCAGCGAGTCTAAAGTCGATTTACGCGATTTTGGTGTCATCCCTTCTGTGCAAAGCGGCGACGCAGTGATGCGTCGTCTACCGCCGACTAAAGGTGTCGACGGAGTCTCTGTACGGGGTGATATTACTTTAGCCCCGCCGGGCCAGCAGGTTGAATGGAAACCCGGTGAAGGCACGGAAATCAGCCCGGCCGACCCGGATTTGTTAATTGCAAACCGGGACGGCATGCCAAGAGTGCAGGACGCCGGTGCTGCGGTTGATGAAGTTTATGCCGTGAAAAAAGTCGACCTGAGCACCGGCCATGTCCAGTTCAAAGGGGCAGTCATTGTCAATGGAGACGTCACTGAGAGCATGAAAGTGATCGCCGGCGGCAACGTTTTTATCAAAGGGGTCGCTGAGGGTGCTTTGATCGAATCCGGCGGCGATATACAGATTGGTGGGGCCATCATTGGCCACCAGTTTTCGGCGCAAGAGCCACATATTGAAAGTTACAGCACAGTGGTGCGAGCCGCAGGCACCATTCGTTGTGCACTGGCGCAATATGCCCGCATTGAATGTCAGGGCGATTTTATCGCCGTCAAACAGATTAACCATTGTGATGTGACGGCCCGCAGCGTCATTGCCGGTTCAGAGGACAAACTGAACGGTAAGATTGTTGGCGGCCGCTTTTATCTGGATTTTGGCCTGAAAGCCGGTATGTTGGGTTCATTGTCGGAAAGTTCGTTGCAAATCAACCTGAACCGACGCATTGACCCGGTGCTGGAAAAACAGCAGGCACTGAAGCAAAACATCGCTATGGTGAAACAGGAAATGGAACAGATCCGCCAGTCGCTGGAACAAATGAAACAGCAGGAGCGTTCAGCCGCAGTGCTCGAGCAGATGAAATATCTGGTCGATGATTTCGAAGCGCAAAAAGCGATAGCACTGGCGTTGATTGAAGATGTGAAGCTACTCGAAGTGGACCGGCTGAGTAAAATGGCCGAAGTACTGGTGCTGGTCAAACAGGAAATGTACGCCGGTGTTGAATTTCGCCTGGGGGCCGAGGTGTTACCAGTCAAACGGGAGCATGGTCCGAGCAAGATATTGATGCAGGACAATCGATTGCTTATAGACCCATGGGTCAACTGATAAAACCGACCAATCCCCACAGTTCTGCGACTTTAGCCGCAGCATTGACCACAGCTAACTGATAAAATTACTGCCAAAGCTGTTGCGGATCACGCCATGAAATTAGCTGCGATTATTCTCTTCTGTTGTTTGCCGTTATTCGCTGTGGCCAGCGAATGCAAAATGGCATTTCGCCACGGTATTTTAATAGCGCCGGATCAGATCCGCATTCAGACCGATTACCGCACTCAGTATCAAATCAATGATGATCAACAACTGTTTATTCAGGGCGAATTGCAACAGCTTTCGGCCGATGATGTGGTCGTGTTGCAAAAATACAGCCACAGCCTGCGTAAATTTGTACCGCAAGTGGTTGGCATTGCCGTTGACAGCATGGAGCTGGGGTTGCAGGCAATTGAAAGCATGCTGGTTGGGGTTGGCAGTAAAGCGCAGCAGGAAGAGTGGCAGGCGCTGGTGCGGGAGACGACCTATCAGATCATGTCACGTTTTGTCCGCAGCGGTGAGCATTTTTATCTGGCACCACAAAGCCTGAACGAAATGGATGCATTTTTGCACGGCGAGCTGAAAAACAATTTAAATGTACTGGCAAAAAACACTGTTGGCGCCGTCTGGCAGGCGTTACGTGATGCACTGCAACAAACTGACGACAATTTTGAACTGAACGACAGCCGCGACTGGCAGCCGGTAGAGCAACTGGTTGACAAAATTAATCTGGGGCTTGATGCTAAAGCCGAAGAGCTGGAAGCCAAGTCCTTGTTATTCTGTAACCGCCTGGTTGAAATTGACCAGATAGAAACCGAACTGCAGCAAAGAGTGCCGGGCCTGGCGGCTTACGATGTGGTGATCGCCAAGTAACAGAAGGTTTCACACCACACTGTAATCATTGCCCAAAGCCGCCGGCATGGCGTTATCCACTTCATCACTAATCGCATCCAGTGTTTTTTCCGCTTCGGCCAGTTCGCTGACTTCAGCGATATGGAACAAAGCTTCGCCTTCGTTGACCAGCGGCAGGTTATTGCGGCCGATGATAATGCCGCTGAACGGTGCCAGCACTGCTACTTCAAAATCTGAATATGGTGAATAGATATGGGCCAGCACGTCGCCTGCGGTCACAATTTGCCCCAATCGTTGATAATAGCGGGCGATACCGTCATGTTCGGCGCGGATCCAGCTACTTTTCTTCGAAAACAATGACCCGGTTTTTTGCTGGCGTTTTAAGGTTCTGAGCATGCCAAGGCTATGCATCACATTGACGATGCCACGCACGCCAATATTGATGGCCTGTTCGTCAAAGCGCAGTGCTTCGCCGGCTTCGTACAAAATGATCGGAATACCGAGGCCATTGGCGGTACCGCGCATAGTGCCATCGCGGCTGGCCGCTTTGATAATAATGGGCGCATTAAAACTCTCAGCCATTTTCAGCGACACTTTGTCTTTTGACGTCGCACGGACCTGGGGATAGTTGCTGCGATGAATAGCGCCGGTGTGTAAATCAATCACGTGCGTACACTTTTTCAGGATACGATCGGTAAACTGCCAGGCCATCCGGCTGCCGAGCGAGCCTTTTTCGCTGCCAGGGAAGCTGCGGTTCAGGTCGCGCCGGTCCGGCAGATACCGGCTTTGCTGGACAAAACCATAGGTATTGACGATAGGAACTACCACCAGGGTGCCTTTGAGGTTATTCAGCCGCGGCAGCCGTAATAAACGCCGGCAAATCTCCACACCGTTGATTTCATCGCCGTGCAGGGCAGCGGTAATGAGCAGCACCGGCCCCGGCCTTTTGCCGTGGATCACATGAGCGCCGATATTGAGTTCAGTGTGGGTATAGAGTTTGCCAAACGGAATATCCACGACCATTCGCTGTCCGGGTGCTATCTGGCTGTTGCCGAGCACAAAATCCGCCTGCAGCGGTGCAGGGGGTTTAGTGCTTGCTAAGGCTGCAGTTTCATCAACTGCTGCGGTGGCGCCATCATGCTCTGCATCTGTAGATAAGTCGATTGGCTCTGGCATCAGCGGTCCTGCAGTTTTAACCATTGTTGTTCCAGATAATCCAGAATTGCGCCGGCAACGTCAACTGTGGTGGCGGCTTCTATGCCTTCAAGTCCGGGTGAGCTGTTGACTTCCATCACTACCGGCCCGTCGCTGGATTGCAAAATATCGACGCCGGCCACCGCCAAGCCCATACATTTAGCGGCCTGCAGCGCGGTTTTTCGCTCAGCAGCGCTGAGTTTTACTGCAGTCGCTGTGCCGCCGCGATGTAAGTTGGAACGAAACTCACCGGCTTTGGCCTGGCGTTTCATTGCAGCCACCACCTTGTTGCCGACGACAAAACAGCGGATGTCGGCGCCTTTGGCTTCGCTGATATATTGCTGCACCAGGATGTTGGCATTCAGCCCCATAAAAGCTTCGATGACGCTTTCGGCGGCAGTACGGGTCTCGGCCAGCACTACGCCAATGCCCTGTGTACCTTCGAGGAGCTTAATGACCAGCGGCGCACCACCGACCATTTCAATCAGATCCGGAATATCACCGGGTTTGTCAGCGAAACCGGTCACCGGCAGGCCAATGCCGTCGCGTGCCATCAGTTGCATTGAATTGAGTTTGTCACGCGCCCGGCTGATGGCATCCGCAGTATTGAGGCAATAAACGCCCATCATTTCAAACTGACGCAGCACGGCATTGCCGTAAAAAGTGATAGAAGCGCCAATGCGCGGGATCACCGCGTCAAAACCTTCCAGCGCCGCGCCACGGTAGTGAATGGATAAGGCGTTGTGGTTGATATTCATGTAACACAAGGTCGGGTCTATCACTTCCACCTGATGACCACGTGCGATGGCGGTGTCGACCAGGCGGCGGGTGGAGTACAACTCGGCATTACGGGATAACACAGCAATTTTCATGCGGACTCCGAAGCTCGCAAATTCTTTTCAGGAATTGCCTGATTCTAGACGGATTTTTTAAAAGCGGGAAAGTGACCAGCCTTTTTGCAGATCTATGGCAACAGCAATAAAGAACCAAGGCCCAGAAACACAAAAAAGCCAATGACGTCAGTGACAGTGGTCAGGATCACCGAACCGGATAGTGCCGGGTCAATTCGCGCTTTTTCCAGCCAGACCGGGATCAACACGCCGGAGAAGGCCGCAACCAAGATATTAATCACAATCGCCAGCGCAATGACCATGCCGATGATCCAGTCACCAAACCACAGATAGGTCACCCCACAAATCACCACGGCCCATAAAATACCATTGATCAGGCCAACCCCCAGTTCTTTGCGCATCAGCGTCCAATAGGTTTGGGGTGTGATTTGGCCAAGCGCCAGGCCACGGATAATCAGGGTCAGGGTCTGACTGCCGGCGATACCGCCCATGCTGGCGACAATGGGCATTAACACGGCAAGCGCAACCTGTTGCTGCAAAGTGGCTTCAAACAGACCTATGGTCCAGGCCGCCAGAAATGCAGTGAGTAAGTTGATACCAAGCCAAACCGCGCGGCTTTTTGCGCTGGCGATCACAGGTGCGAACAAGTCTTCGTTTTCATCAAGACCAGCGGTATGCATAAACTGGCCTTCGAGGCTTCTGCGCACGTTCTCCAGTGCTTCACCAATCGAGATCCGGCCCAGTAACTTACTTTCCTCATCGACCACCGCCAAAGCGCTGTAGCCTGAGCGGGCGACGATATCTGAGCCGGTATCTAAATCCATCTCACCTTCAACCACAGGCGCATCTTCATCGATATATTCGACGACGGGTAAATGCGACGGTGCGCCTAACAGACGTGTGCCGTGCAACTGGCCGACATAACGGCCGGTGCGGTCGACTACCATCAGCGAGTCCTGATATTCGGCGTCTTCATTGAGTTTTTTGAACATCCGCACCGCGTCACGGACTTTGGCGTTGTTGCGGATGGTCAGTACGTCGTGGTCAGCGTAACGGCCGCATTGGTCGTCGGTGTAGGCCAGCGCTGTGGCAAGCCAGAGTTTTTCGCTGGCGTCGAGTTTGGAACAAGCTGCCTGATACACCGCGGCTGGCAATTCATCGAGCAGTTCAATCAGGTCGTCGACGTCCATCCGCTCAACCAGTTCGGTGAGGGCTGCGTCGGGTAGCTGTTTAAAAATGTTTTCGCGGGCGTCTTCCCGCATGTAACCAAGGGCGTGGATTTGTTCGTCCGGATGCAGGCCCAGCCAGGTGCTGAGACGCTGCTCCAGCGGCATCGCTTCCAGTGCAACGGCGATCTCTTCCGGCTCCAGCTGGCTGAGTTTTTCCCCGAGCAGTTCGGCTTCCTGCTCGTCAAAACTGTCGCGGACTATCTCTTCGATATCCAGCAGCTGGGTTTCAGCCATAATCCGGGCCCTGTCGGCAGGACGTTGTAGTCCCTGAGTGAAAATTTGCTGCGGATGATACCGCAGCAAGGTCACATTTTTATAGTCAATTCAACGGCATTTTTCGAGGCGGTGGCAATTGATTGACCATTTTACCACCAGCGTTTGATTTTAAACGCCAGCAACATGCCAAGGGCTACCGATGCCATGCCGGCCAGGGTCCAGAAATACCCCATTGGCATATGCAGTTCCGGCATATTGTCAAAGTTCATGCCGTAGACCCCGACGATAAAAGTCAGCGGAATAAACACCGTCGACACCATAGTCAGTAACTTCATCCGTTCGTTAATTTGGTGCGACGACGTCGACATATAGCTGCTGACCAAATCACCGAGCTGGTCGTAATACATTTGGGTCATCGAGTGCAACCGTTCAAATTTTTCATAAAAATCACGCAGTTCGACCGCTTCGAATTGTGACATTACGCCCACAGCACCTTCCTCCGGCGTCAGCAAATCAGCAAACATTTCCTTTTGATAGGCGAGGTTACGGTCAAGTTTGCGAAATACAGAGCGCAGGCGCATGATGCGGCTCATTTTATGGTCGTCCCCATGCGTCAGCATCGCATCTTCGAATTCCCCCAGCTCATCTTCAAAATTAATCAGTTTTTCCAGATAACTGGCGGAGACGGCGTGGATATAACTTTTCACCCATTCTTTGATCGGGGTGACTGGCTTGCTGACATCAAATGTATTGATTTTATAGTGACCGTTTTGCTCAGGCAGCTGGCATTTAAATAACAGCACCTGATTGGAAAATAGCAGGCTAAGCTGGGCATGGCCTGGGTATTCGTGAAAGTTTTCGCCGGCAAAACCCCGCAAAATCAATAAGGTAAAACCATCATAGGCTTCAAGCTTAGGTGGATGGCGTTCCCGCAGATAGTCTTCGGCAATCACCGGATGGATTTGAAACCGGCTGAGCACCTGTTGTTGTTCGGAGAAACTTGCCGCAGACAAATCAATCCAGGCTTTTTGGTCGCCGTGCAGCGGCAGTTGTAACGCTGCGATGTCGCCGGTTTGCCAGCTGTTGGTTTCAGGATTGTACAAATGCAGGATCAACATGCGGGGTCCTTTCAACGTCCATTTTTGCCAGCATAAGCAGTTCAATGACTTTGAACCAGTAGAAAAGTGCTGGAATGATGACAAAAAACAACCCCCGGACCAGGCCGGGGGTTGTCTGTATCAACTAAAGCACCGGATGATTAAGCGCTTTGTTTGCTTTTAATATAAGCGTCGACCAGCGATTCCAGCACATCAAGCGGTACAGCACCGTTTTTCAGCACCACATCATGGAATTCCCGGATGTCGAACTTTTCACCCAAAGCGGTTTTGGCTTTATCGCGCAGCTGCACAATCTTAATCATGCCGATTTTATACGCGGTGGCCTGCGATGGCATCACGATATAACGCTCGATCGCGTTCACGGCCTCGGTGCGGGCGTTCGGCGTGTTGTCGGCTAAATATTGAATAGCCTGGTCGCGGGTCCATTTTTTCGCATGGATACCGGTGTCAACCACCAGACGACAGGCGCGCCACAGTTCCATGGCTAAGCGGCCGAAATCAGAGTAGGGGTCCTGATACAGACCAATGTCTTTGGGCAGCAACTCTGTGTATAAACCCCAACCTTCCACATAAGCAGTGTAACCACCGAATTTACGGAACTTCGGCAGGTCACCCAGCTCCTGCGCGATGGCAATTTGCATATGGTGGCCCGGAATGCCTTCGTGATAGGCCAGTGCTTCCATCTGATATTTCGGCATATCTTTCATGTTATGCAGATTGGCGTAATAAGTGCCCGGTCTTTTGCCATCCATCGATGGCTGCTGATAAAAGGCTTTACCGGCTGATTCTTCGCGAAACGGTTCCACGGCTTTGACAATCAGATCGGCTTTGGGTTTGACCAGAAACAGACTGTCGAGCTGCGATTTCATATGGTCAATCAGCCGTGTGACTTCGGCCAGATAAGCCGCTTTGCCCTCTGCAGTGTCCGGATAATAGAACTGCGCGTCATCGCGCATAAAAGCGAAAAATGCCTGCAGATCGCCTTTAAAACCAACTTTTTGCATGATGGCTTTCATTTCATCGTGAATACGCGCCACCTCAGTCAGACCAAGCTGGTGAATTTCGTCAGCGGTCATTTTGGTGGTGGTGGTGCGTTCCAGCGCCATGTTGTAGAAGGCTTCGCCATCTTTAAAACGCCAGACACCATCGTCGGTACCGGCTTGTTTTTCCTGCGCGGTTAAATAGGCGATCAGGCTGTCATAGGCCGGCTTCACGCTGCTGGTCAGCGCCACTTCGGCTTCTTTGATCAGCAGTTGTTTGGCAGCATCATCTAAGGTCAGCTTGTTGACTTTATTGCGGAAATCTTCCAGTAAGGTGCTGTCAGCACCGGCGCTAAATGGCGCGCCTTTGATAATATTCTGACTGGCTTCAATGGCGAGCGGGAACACAAACTTCGGTGGAATAATGCCGAGTTCTGCCCGTTTGGTCAGTTGCGCCTCTAACTGTTTAAACAGCTGTGGAATGCCATTTAACCGGGCGATATAGGCTTTCGCATCCGATTCATTTTCAATCTGGTGCTGATTGATCAGTAAAGAAGGGACGCCGGAGTGTAAACCAAACATCTGGTTTACCGGATAGTTGTAATAACGCCATTTGTCGTTGGCGATATCCTGCTCCAGTTGCTGTTTAAACAGCTGGTAACTCAAGGCCGTCTGAGTGTCGAGTTTACTGACATCAAACTGGGCTAAATCGGCCAGTGCTTTTTTGGTCAGGGCCAGTTCTTTGTCACTTTGCTCATCAGTCAGCTGGTCCCACTTATCGTAATCCTGCTTGATGCCAAGATGGGTCAGCGCCATTGGGCTTAAAGCCGCTGCGGCCATAAAATGTTGGTCAAAAAACGCATTGGCTTTGGCCGATTCAGTTTGTGCCGTTTCTGGTGCTGTTTGCGCGGCCGCAACAGGCGCGGTCTGGCTAGCACTTGTCTCCGGTGCTTTATTACAGCCGGCCAGCAGCGCGGCTGACACAGCCAAACTCAGCAATTGAAGTTTTAATTTCATGATGTCCCCGGGTTGTTTTTCATTATTGTGGCGGTGAAACCAGCCGTTCGCTGGTGTTATAAAAACAGTTGCAACAGCTCATTGAGGTAACGCACCCCTTGTGGGGTGATTTGCCAGTGCTGTGGCGTTTCGCTAACTAAACCTAACTGCACGGCACGGGCAAGCGCAGGTGCCACCGTTTCGACAGGCAACCCGGTATATGCGGTAAAGTCCGTTTTTGGACAGGCTTCCAGCAAGCGGAAGCGATTCATAAAAAACTCAAAGGGCAGATCGTCGGCAGCGACTGCAGTGGTGCTGTCGCGATAACCGCGGCTCAAATCCATATAGCCTTTCGGGTGTTTGATTTTGACGCTGCGCATGATGGTGCCGGCTGGATTTGTGTCATCCGCTTGGGTGGTGATTTTGCCATGGGCGCCACAGCCAATGCCGAGATAATCACCAAAACGCCAGTAATTCAGATTATGCGCGCACTGGTAACCCGCTTTGCTGTAAGCCGAGGTTTCATATTGCTGATAACCGGCTGCGGTCAACAGCGCATGGCCTTGCTCCTGAATATCCCACAAAGCTTCATCTTCCGGCAGCACCGGTGGGCGTGAGGCAAAAGCGGTGTTGGGTTCAATAGTTAACTGATACCAGGACAGATGCGGCGGTGCTAAGTCGATCGCTTGCTGTAAATCAGCGAGGGCCGCGCTGACATCCTGCTGCGGCAGGCCATGCATTAAATCCAGATTAAAACTCGCAAGGCCCTGACCGCGCAGCTTAGTTGCCAGTTCTGCGGCGCGTCGTGCCTGCGCCGGGTTGTGAATACGCCCCAGTGCCTGTAACTGGCTGGCCTGAAAACTTTGCACGCCAATCGAAAACCGCGTGACACCAGCCGCGACATAACCGGCAAAACGACTGGCTTCGATGGTGCCCGGATTGGCTTCCATCGTCACTTCAGTGCCAGGCGACATATCGATGCGGGCGCGTACACCAATGAGGATCGCTGCAATGCCTTCAGCACTGAAGGTACTGGGGGTGCCACCACCGATAAAAATGCTGTGCAGCGGCCGGCCTTGCACCCATGGCAAATCCTGATCTAAGTCAGCCAGCAAATGGGCGATATATTCGGCTTCCGGAATGCCTTGTTTCACCGCGTGCGAGTTAAAGTCGCAATACGGACATTTTTGCACACACCAGGGAATATGGATGTACAGCGACAGTGGCGGTAACTGCAACATGGTCAGGTCTGCAGCATGTCAAGCAGCAGGCGCAAAGCCTGGCCGCGGTGGCTTAGCAAAGACTTCTCGGCTTTGGACAGCTGTGCCGCAGTTTTCTGCAAATCAGGCAGCCAGAACATCGGGTCATAACCAAAACCGCCTTCGCCTTGAAGCTGGTTGCTGACTTGGCCGGCCCAGCGGCCATGCGCGATCAGCGGCACTGGGTCGTCCGCGTGCATCACAAGCGCCAGCACACAGTGAAATTCAGCCCGGCGGTCTTGTTGATGTTCCATCTGCTTCAGTAAAAAACGGATATTGGCGGCGTCTTTGGTCTCGCCGTTCTGCAGGGCGTTGTGCATAGCGGCGTAACGCGCCGAATAAATCCCCGGTGCGCCACCCAAGGCGTACACGGCAAGGCCTGAGTCATCAGCGATAGCCGGCAGGCCGGTTAATCTTGCGGCATGACGGGCTTTTAAGATGGCATTTTCGATAAAACTGAGCCCGGTTTCATCGGCATCCGGTACGCCAAATTGCGTTTGTGGCAGTACTTCGATACCTGCATCGGCCAACAGGCTTTGCAGCTCTGCCACTTTACCGGCGTTACTGCTGGCCAGGACTAACTGATTAAACATGGAGGAAACCTGCTATTCCGGATAAACATCCTGGGTAAACTTTAACACCTGGCTTTCATTGCCCTGGCGGATGGTCAGTTCAATGGTGATTTTCTGTTCAGAACGCGCTTCGACGCCGGCCAGATAATACAAGGCGGCACCTTCTTTCACCGGCTTAAAGCTCAGCTGCTGACGCTGGCCGGCGAGGTTAGTGGCTGTGCCGCTCAGTTCAACTTGCTGCGCCTGCTGGTCTTTCGTGTTAAGTACAGAGATATTCAGCAGCTGGTAGTTACGGCTGCGGCTTAACTGATAGTTTTTCGCCACATCAGCATCGAGCAGGGTGGTCGGCATCAGCATGTAATGCACATCCCAGTTGCCCAGTTGTTGTTTTTGTTCAGCGGTCACTGCAAAACTCAGCAACAGGCCGGAAAGCAAAGCAATAAAGGACCAGAGTTTTATTACAGAAAGTTTCATCGCAGACTCCTTGTAATCAATATGAGACAGTGCGCATTAAGCCGAACGCGTCAAACCAAGCGCAGCAAAAGCTGGCGGAATTTGCTCTGGCGCGCGGATCAATAGCTGTTTGTGTCGGCTCAGCTCGCCGCGTTGCAGTTCCACCTGACTTTTCGCCACTGCAAACCACTGCGCCAGTAATTTCAGTACATGGGCATTGGCTTTGCCGTCAACCGGTGGCGCCGTGATAGCAAGCTTAATGGCATTGCAATGCAGACCAACCACCTGATCCCGGCTGGCTTTGGGCTGGATATACAGTTGTAACTGCAAATCTGTACCGAGCCAGCTCCAGGGCGTTGTTGCTGCCGTCATGCTCAAAGTAAACCGATAAAAAAGCTCTGCAGTAAGATCTGCAGAAATTGCAGCGCAACCAATACGATCAGCACAGACAAGTCCAGGCCGCCCATTGGCGGAATGACTTTACGCACCGGCGCCAGCAATGGTTCGGTCAGCTGCATCAGCACCAGTTCCATCGGGTTACGGCCCTGCGAGAACCAGCTCATGATGGCGCGGATAATCAGTACCCAGAACAGCAGGCTGAAGGTTTCTTTGACTGCTGTGACGACAGCACCAGTGAAAATTGCCAGCAGGTTAAACTGACCGGCTAATAACAGCTGGATCAATAACATTTTTACCGCACTGACTAAAAGTGCCAGCACCACGGCACCGGTATCCAGTTTGCCGATGCTTGGCAGCAGCCGGCGTAACGGGACCAGCAGCGGATTGGTTGCTTTGACGACAAACTGGCTCAGTGGATTATAAAAATCAGCGCGGCTGGCCTGTAACCAAATGCGCAGCAGCACCACCATCAGGTACAGGTTAAATACAGTGTCCAGCAGAAAATAAAAAGCGTTGTTCATGCGGTTTCCTTGTCAGACGTTAAAGCTTGTTCAGTAAAAATTGTTTGGATCACAGCGTTCTGGCCATTTCTTCCGCGCGGCGGATAGCGGCCTGCATTGCATCAGCGACCAGCAGTTCTAAGTTTGCATTTCGCATCGATTCAATGGCTTCATGCGTCGTGCCGCCTTTACTGGTCACCTGAGCGCGTAAATCAGCAAAGCTCAATGTGGACTGCGCAGCCATAGTTGCGGCGCCAAGCGCAGTTTGCGTCACCATCACGCGGGCTTCTTCCGCGCTGAAGCCAAGCAGTTCAGCTTTTTGCGCCATCGCCTGCATAAAATAAAAGAAATAAGCCGGCGCACTGCCGGTGACGGCGATGATGTCGTTGATTTGACTTTCCTGTTCCAGCCAAACGGTTTTGCCGGTGGCGCTGAACATGCCGTCAACAAAGGATTTTTCATAATTTGAACAGCGGCTGGCGAAAATGCCGGTGACGCCAAGCCCGACTAACGACGGAGTATTGGGCATAGTCCGCATCAGCCGGACCGGCCCCAGCCACTCTTCATAGCGGCTGACCGGCAAGCCGGCAGCGACAGTGACAAAAAGCTTTTCGGCGATGTCCGGCACACCGGCGATAAGCGCCGTGCAGACTTCTGCCATCAGTTGCGGCTTCACCGCCAGCACTATGACGTCGGCTTTGGTCACCGCCAGTAAATTGTCCTGGGTGACTTCAATACCAAAGTCTGCGGCGAGCGCGTCGAGTTTTGGCGTACTTGGATTGGCGGCGATGATATTGGCGGCCGGATAACCGGTTTTCACCATGCCACCGATAATGCAGCGCGCCATATTGCCGGCGCCGATAAAGGCTACTGTGTTGTCATTCATGCTGATATGTCGTTGGTTGTGGCGCCGGTTTCTGCCGTTGCAGTGCGGCTACCAAAAATGGCAGTGCCTAATCTTATCATAGTTGCCCCGAAAAGAACGGCCTGTTGCCAGTCGTCCGACATGCCCATCGACAATTGATTTGCTTGCGGAAATTCAGCCTGCAGCTGGGCTGACAGCTGCTGCATCGTCCCAAAGGCCTGCTGATTATCACCATCGATTGCCGGTGCCGGAATGGCCATCAGGCCAGCCAGCGCGATGTTCGGCAGTGTCGCAACCTGTCGCGCCAATGGCAGCACATCTTGCGGTAACACACCGGATTTGCTGGCTTCCAGGCTGATGTTGACCTGCAATAACACCTGAAGCGGGGCTTTATCGGCCGGGCGCTGCGCCGACAGCCGCTCGGCAATCTTTAACCGGTCGACGCTGTGCACCACATCGGCGTACAAGGCGACATCACGGGTTTTATTCGATTGCAACGGCCCGATAAAATGCCACTGCAGGCCGGCCAGGGTTGCCAATGCCTGCGCTTTATTGCTGAGTTCCTGCACGTAGTTTTCGCCAAATAAACGCTGCCCCGCCAAATAGGCTTGTTCTATGTCATTGACTGGCTTGGTTTTACTGACGGCGATTAACTGAACAGTCGCGCCGCTTGGTGGCTGAATTTCTGCAAGTGCCCTGTAGGCTGTCTGTAAGCGTTCTGCTATGGTGTTATGCATCTAAACCTGATTTGCCTCTTCACTGACACAGGAGTATGTCGTCATGGATATTACCGAATTACTGGCGTTCAGCGTACAGCACAAAGCGTCGGACTTACACTTATCGGCCGGTGTGCCACCGCTGATCCGTGTTGACGGCGACGTCCGCCGTTTAAACATCCCGCCACTGACACATAAAGATGTGCATGCACTGGTCTATGACATTATGACCGATAAGCAGCGCAAAGAATACGAAGAACGCCTCGAGTCGGACTTCTCCTTTGAAGTGCCGGGGCTGGCACGGTTCCGGGTTAACGCCTTTGTGCAAAACCGCGGTGCGGCGGCGGTATTCCGTACTATCCCCAGCGAAGTGTTAAGCCTTGATGATTTAGGTGCACCGGAAGTGTTCCGCACTATTGCTGACAATCCGCGTGGCCTGGTGCTGGTAACCGGACCGACCGGTTCCGGTAAATCCACCACGCTGGCGGCAATGGTTGATTACATCAACACTGGCCGGCATGAGCATATTCTGACCATTGAAGATCCGATCGAATTTGTCCACCACAACAAACTTTGCCTGGTTAACCAGCGGGAAGTCCATCGCGATACTTTAAGTTTCTCCAACGCCCTGCGCTCAGCGCTGCGGGAAGACCCGGACGTGATTCTGGTCGGTGAATTGCGTGACTTAGAAACTATTCGCTTAGCTATGACGGCAGCAGAAACCGGTCACCTGGTGTTTGGCACGTTGCACACCACCTCGGCGCCAAAAACCATTGACCGGATCATCGACGTGTTCCCAGGCGAGGAAAAAGCCATGGTGCGGTCTATGTTGTCGGAGTCGCTGCGGGCGGTTATCTCACAAACGCTGCTGAAAAAAATCGGCGGTGGTCGTATCGCCGCGCATGAAATCATGACCGGCGTGCCTGCTATCCGCAACCTTATCCGCGAAGACAAAATTGCCCAGATGTATTCGGTCATTCAAACCGGCGCTTCCCACGGCATGCAGACTATGGACCAGTGTCTGCTGAATCTGGTGAACAGGGGGCTGATCACCCGGCAGGATGCGCTGGCTAAAGCGCAGGATAAAAACGCCTTTGGCGCCATGGGCCGGATTTAACGGAGACGATGATGGAATTAATCAGACTGCTGCAAAAAATGGTCGATGCCAAAGCATCGGATATGTTTGTCACCGCCGGCATGCCGGTCGCCGCCAAAATTAACGGCGAGTTGCAGCCGATTGAAGAGACGCCGCTAAGCGCCGAAGCGTCACTGGAAATCGTCTTGGCCTGTATGAATGACAAGCAAAAAAACGAATTTCTGACGCACAAAGAATGTAATTTCGCCATTGCCAATGACGCTGGCCGCTTTCGGGTGTCGGCGTTTTTCCAGCGCGATCAGGCGGGGATGGTGGTGCGTCGTATCGTCACCAAAATTCCGGACGTTGATGAGCTGGGGCTGCCGCCGATTTTAAAAGAACTGATCATGTCTAAACGCGGCCTGCTGCTGTTTGTCGGCGGCACCGGCACCGGTAAATCGACGTCCCTGGCGGCGTTGATTGGCTATCGCAACAAAAACGCCCGTGGCCATATCCTGACCATCGAAGATCCGATTGAATTTGTGCATGACCATGCCAAGAGCCTTATCACGCAGCGCGAAGTCGGTATTGATACCGAATCTTTTGAAGCTGCGCTGAAAAGCTCGTTGCGCCAGGCGCCGGATGTGATCCTGATTGGTGAGATCCGCAGTCAGGACACCATGGAATATGCGCTGAGTTTTGCCGAAACCGGCCACTTATGTATCGCCACCTTACACGCCAATAACGCTAACCAGGCGATTGACCGTATCCTGCACTTAGTGCCGAAAGAGAAACACGCCAAACTGATGTTTGACCTGGCACTGAACCTGCGCGGCATCGTCGCACAGCAACTGATAGCGACAGCAGATGGTTCCAAACGCATGGCAGCCATTGAAGTGCTGACCAACTCGCCACTGGTCGCTGACCTGATTAAAAAAGGTCAGATTGATGAGATTAAAGCGGTGATGGCGAAGTCACGTGAACTCGGCATGCAGACCTTTGACCAGGCGCTGTATGACCTGTATCAGCGCAATCAAATCAGTTACGCCGATGCGCTGCACCATGCCGATTCACCAAATGACTTACGCCTGATGATTAAACTGCGCAACAATGAAACTTCAGGCGCCGGTATGCTGGCGAATGTCACCGTCGACGGGCTGGAAAAACCAGACCGCTGAGTTGATATGCTGAAACAAACAACGCGGCTTTGGTCGCGTTGTTTGTTTATGGCGGATTTAAGGCTGCTTTATCGTTGAACCAGGCCCGGCCATAAAAGGGCATCGGGTAACGGTGTTGGCAGTTCAAGTTCAGCAGGTTTTGTGTCGCTGATATAAGCAAAGCGCGGCAGCGGCTCGCCATCAATACTGACACTTTCCGTGAACATCGTAAGCGGCCGCACCCACAGGCCAAAATCGCCGTATAAAGCGCGATACAACACATAAGGCGCGTCTTCTTCACTGTGCCGGACTATGGCTAACACCTGATAATAGCGGCCTTTGTAGTGCCGGTAAAAACCGGTCTGTGGCAGCTCAGCTATGTTGTTGCTCAAACCAGCTCTCCAGAATTAACTTCGCCGAATAACAATCGACGGCGCCTTTGCTGAGTTTTTTAAAACCACCTTGCGAGAATAACTCAGCACGGGATTCGACCGTGGTCAGCCGTTCATCCTGTGCTACTACTTTAACGCCAAAACGGCCGTGTAACCGGTTGATAAATTTGTGCACACGCGCCGTGAAGGGTTGCTCGGAGCCGTCCATATTCAGGGGTAAACCAACGACCACCAGCGTCGGCTGCCATTCTTTCAGCAAGGCCTCAATCTGGTTCCAGTCCGGGGTGCCGTCCACCGCCTTCAGCGCTTTGAGCGTGCTGGCGGTGCCGGTCAGCTGCTGCCCGACGGCAACGCCAATACTTTTCAGGCCATAATCAAATGCCAGAATACAACTCATGCTTTTTCCTGTTGTGATGGCCTGCGCTCAGGCATGGCCTGCCTGCGCACTTAGCTGCCAGCTTTGGATGCCAAGTTTTGCCGTGGCGCCTTGCCATTTTTCTTTGTGTGGTAAATCGAAAATAATTTTGTTGTCAGCCGGGATCACCAGCCAGCTGTTGTCTGCCAGTTCCTGTTCCAGCTGACCCGCGCTCCAGCCGGCATAACCCAGCGCCAGGATAAACTTTTCCGGCGCATCTTCGGTGGTCAGTTGCTCCAGAATGTCTTTGGACGTGGTGATCATCAAATCCTGATTCAGCTGCATACTGCTGGTAAAACCGGCTTTTGGTGTGTGCAACACAAAACCGCGGTCATTTTGCACCGGCCCACCGGCGCAGACTTTGCGTTTTGCTGCATCGGAACCGGCATCAAATTCAATTTCCAGTTGTTCGAGTAAGTTAGCAACGTCGACCGATAGCGGGTGATTAATGACGATGCCCATGGCGCCGTCTGCATTGTGCTCACAAATATAAGTGACACTGCGGCTAAACAGTGGGTCTTCGAGGCTTGGCATCGCAATCAATAAATGGTTTTGCAGACTATCCATGGCAAACTCCTCAGGCTTTTTTCGCCTGTAGCAACCCTTCAATCTGATCAAACAGCATGCCGGTGACAGAAACCGGAAAAGCGGCTTCAATTTCGCGGATGCAGGTTGGGCTGGTGACGTTAATTTCGGTCAGCTTGTCACCGATAATATCCAGACCGACAAAAATCAAACCTTTGGCTTTTAACGCCGGGCCAACAGCACGGGCAATGGCCCAGTCACTCTCAGACAGCGGCCTGGCTTCACCACGACCGCCGGCGGCCAGATTGCCACGTGTTTCGCCGCTGGCCGGGATCCGCGCCAGACAATAAGGCACAGGCTCACCATTGACGACTAATACGCGTTTATCGCCGTCGACGATCTGTGGAATATACCGCTGCGCCATCGCATACATAGTGCCATGCGCGGTCAGGGTTTCCAGGATCACACTGACATTCGGGTCCTGAGGTTTTAAGCGGAAAATCGATGCGCCGCCCATACCATCAAGCGGTTTTAGAATCACATCGCCTTCGGCCTGATAAAAAGCCTTTAACCGAGCGGCATCACGGCTGACCAGGGTTTTTGGCGTGTGCTCGGCAAACCAGCTGGTATAGAGCTTTTCGTTGGCGTCACGCAGGCTTTGTGGTTTGTTCACAATCAGCGCGCCGGCGTCTTCAGCCCGTTCCAGAATGTAAGTGGCGTAAATAAACTCGGTATCAAACGGGGGATCTTTGCGCATCAGAATGACATCGAGATCACCCAGCGCTATGTCCTGCTCACCCTGAAATTCGTACCAGCGCGCCGGATTTTGTTCAACCTGCAGCAAGCGGGTGCGGGCGCGGGCCTGACCTTCTAACAGGTATAAATCGGCCATTTCCATGTAATGTAATTGGTAACCACGGCTTTGCGCCTGCAATAACATAGCGAAACTGGAATCTTTTTTGATATTGATGGCGCTGATTGGGTCCATCACGATGCCGAGTTTAATCAACAGCTTACTCCTTAATCAGGCGAGGTCGCCCAGTTGTAATTGCAATGCCGCGATGGCTGTTAGTGCGGCCGTTTCGGTGCGCAGCACACGCGGACCAAGCCGCACCGGCTGAAAACCGGCTGAAGTGGTGGCGGCAACTTCGCGGTCGCTGAAACCACCTTCCGGGCCTATCACGAGGCGCAGCCGGTTGGTCGGGGTTAACTGTTTAATGGTGGCGCTGGTCCATGGATCCAAGGTCAGCTTCAGACAATTGTCATCTTGTGCCAGCCATTTTTCTAATGTCACCGGCAGATGGACTGCTGGCACCACAGAACGGCCGCTTTGTTCACAGGCGCTGATCACAATTTTTTGCCATTGTTCGCGTTTTTTCTCCAGCCGCTCGGCGTCGAGCTTCACACCACAACGTTCAGTAAACAGCGGCGTAATTTCACTGACACCCAGCTCGACTGCTTTCTGAATGGCAAAATCCATCCGGTCGCCGCGTGAAATACCCTGGCCTAAATGCAAATGCAGTGGCGACTCCACTGGGTTTGCCGCCGCGCCCTCAATTTGCACCCACAGCTGTTTTTTACCAACTTCGGTGATCTCGGCCGCATAGTTCTGGCCATCACCATTAAATAATTCCAGGGCATCACCGGCCTGCATCCGCAGCACTTTACCGGCATGATTGGCGGCATCTTCACAGAGTGCCACAGTTTGCCCCGGCGTCAGCACGCCGGGCTGAAATAAACGTATTGTGCGCATGAGATATGATTCGAAACTGCAAAAACTGATATGGTAGCAGTCCCTTGACGCTAAGGGTATCTCCAAAGGAGTCCTGTATGGACGCAGAGCAAGTTGTCTCTGCGACACCGGCGGTGCTTGCCGTGTCGCAGCTGTGTAAAAGTTATGGTGCGCTTAAAGCGGTCAATAACCTCAGTTTCAGTGTCAAAGCCGGACAGTGTTTTGGCTTGCTTGGGCCTAACGGTGCCGGCAAAACCACCACGCTGGAAATGCTCGAAGGTATTATCAAACCAGACAGTGGCGCGATTTATTATCAGGGCGAAATCGCTTCGCGCCGGCATTTTCAGCAACTGGGTGTGCAGTTTCAGCAAACGGCGTTGCAGGACTTTCTCACCGTCGAAGAGACGTTACAGATGTTTGCCGCGTTTTATCCCAATCCGGCTGACATTGCAGAGCTGATCCAACTTTGTGATTTACAGGATTTTTTAACCCAGGACCACAAGAAATTATCCGGCGGGCAGCGCCAGCGTTTATTGCTGGCACTGGCGCTGGTGAATCAGCCACAAATCCTGTTTTTAGATGAACCGACTACAGGTCTTGACCCGCATGCGCGGCGTAATTTTTGGGCGTTAATCCAGCGCATTAAACAGCAGGGCCGCACTATCATTCTGACCACGCATTATATGGACGAAGCCGAGCAGCTCTGTGACGAGCTGATTATCGTCGACAAAGGCCAAATCATTGCGCAGGGTTCACCGCAGGCGTTGCTCAGGCAGCACTTTGAAGGTGCTTTGCTGCAGCTGCCAGCCCCGGGTTTTCTGCCGCAAATGCCGGTTTGTCAGCAGGTCAGTGTACAGGGCGGTCAGCTATGTATTCAGACGCCGGATGTCCAGCTCAGCATTCAGGCGCTGTTGCAGCAACAAGTGCCGCTGCAGGGCTTGCTGGTGAAATCAGCGACGCTGGATGATTTATTCCTTAAATTAACCGGCCATGCCTTAAGCGCTGTCACCACGGAGGCTGCATGATGTTTAGTTTCAGACGTTTTATTGCCGTGTTAAAGGCGCGCAATCTGGAGTTCTGGCGCGACCGCGCGGCACTGGGTTGGAACTTATTGTTTCCGTTTTTACTGGTGGCTGGTTTTGCTTTTGTGTTCTCGGGCGAGCCAAAAGCCGAATACAAAGTGGGGGTGTTACAACAAAGTGCGGTGCTGGATAAAACTCAGCATCCGCTGCTGAGCACCCGTTTTATCGAGTTTGTGCCTTATCAGACCGAAGCGCTGGCCAAACAGCGGCTGGCGCATCACCAGATAGATTTGGTGCTGGACCTTGCAGCAAACCGCTACGTGGTCAATCCGGATTCAGCCAAAGGCTATCTGGTGGAAAAAATCCTGCTGCAGCAGTGGCCCGGCGCCAAGCGTGAAGAAGTCACTGGCCAGGCTATCCGTTATGTCGATTTTGTCTTACCGGGTATTTTGGGCATGAACATGATGTTTTCCTGTTTATTCGGTGTTGGTTATGTGCTGGTACGCTACCGCAAGAACTCTGTGCTTAAGCGTCTGCAGGCCACGCCTTTGACGGCACTTGAGTTTGTTGGCGCTCAGGTGGTCTCGCGGCTGGTTATCGTTTTAGTCATTGCCGGTGTAGTGTTTATCAGTTGTCAGCAGTTATTCGGCCTGATGATGCTTGGCAGTTATGTTTTGCTGTTACTGGTGGCGGCGCTTGGCGCATTGTCGATGATTGCGTTAGCGCTGTTGATTGCCAGCCGGCTGCAAAGTGAAGAGCTGACCGGAGGTTTGCTCAATATGACCAGCTGGCCAATGATGATTTTGTCCGGCGTCTGGTTCAGCCTCGAAGGCGCGCCGGAAGCGGTCCAGTGGTTTGCGCAGCTGTTTCCGCTGACACATCTGGTCAGCGCGGCGCGGGCTGTGATGCTCGATGGTGCTGGTTTTGCCGATGTTAGTGTGCAATTAACGGTGATGGCAGCGATGAGCCTGGTGTTTTTAGCTGCGGCTGCGGCGCTGTTCCGCTGGGCTGGCGACGGGCGCTAATTTTTGGCCCCAACACCACAAATGCCACAAACGCCTGAAAAGCAAACTGCGCTTTTCAGGCGTTTTTCTTTTACAGGGCAGGGAAGGTGTAATGTGCACCGATGCCAAGCGGAATGCCTAAAGCCCAATACAGCAACAGGAAACTACTCCATAACACCAGGAAAGAGACCGAGAATGGTAACATCAACGCGATGAGCGTGCCAATACCAGTCGATTTCACATACTTCTGGCAAAACACCACAATCAGCGGGAAATATGGCATCAACGGCGTGATGATGTTGGTAGAAGAATCACCAACCCGGTACGCAGCTTGGGTCAAATCCGGCGACACACCAAGTTCCATCAACATCGGCACCATAATGGCGCCAATCAGAGCCCATTTTGCTGAGGCAGAGCCGACCAGTAAATTGACTGACGCGGTCAGCAACACAATCCCGACCAACGTCACCCCGAGCGGCAACGCCAGCTCTTTCAGTGCCAACGCACCTTTAATCGCCAATAAAGCGCCGAGGTTCGACTGACCAAAAGCGTAAATAAACTGGGCACAGAAAAACGCCATGACTATGTAATAACCCATACCCGACATCGCTTTACTCATGCCCTGCACGATAGCGCGGTGATTTTTCGCCGAGCCCGAGGCATAGCCATAGACCACTCCCGGAATTAAGAAAAACACAAAGATAATGCCGACAATCGACTGCATCAGCGGCGCTGTGGCGCTGGTTAACAAGCCGTCGCTGCCGCGCCAGGCGGAATCCGCGCCTGAGGCTGACCACATCAGCAATAAACCCGACACCAGCATCGACACTGTGGCGTAGCGCAGGCCTTTGCGCTCGGCATCCGTTAAAGCATCCAGCTTCGGTAAATTGGCCGGGTCGCCGTCGACCGTCGTCTGTTTCAGTCGTGGTTCAATCACTTTGTCGGTCAGGAACCAACCCACCAGAATGATTAAACCTGCAGAGGCGCTGGTAAAAAAGTAATTATTCAAAGGGTTAATCAACATATTCGCCGCGGCCGGATCGGCGGATAACCGCGCGGCGGCTTGGGTAAGTCCTGCCAGCATCGGGTCTAAGCTCGAAGGCACAAACAGGGTCGCAGAGAAACCACCAGACACACCGGCAAAAGCGGCGGCGATACCCGCCAGCGGATGACGGCCGGCGGCGTAGAAAATCACTGCACCAAGCGGAATGACTAGCACATAACCGGCGTCGACCGCGACATGGCTTAAAATGCCCACGGCAATTAATACTGGGGTCAGCAACATTTTTGGTGTGACATTTAAAATCGAGCGCAGCCCAGCGTTGATAAAACCGGTGTGCTCAGCCACACCTAAGCCCAGCATCGCCACCAGCACCACGCCAAGCGGTGGAAAGCTGACAAAAGTACTGACCATCTTGCTCATAAAAGTGGTCAGTGCTGCGCCATCTAATAAATCGACGATGACAATAGGTTTGCCGGTGCGCGGGTCAATTTCGCTGAACTGCACGCCAGACAAAGCCCAGGAGATCAGCCAGACAGCGAGCATAAACAACGCAAATAACACCGCAGGGTCGGGTAGTTTGTTGCCGGCGCGTTCAATCGCATCCAGACTGCGTTGCAACCAGGGTTTGGTCGTTTCAGATGACATAGAGTTTCCTTATTGTTGTTAGTCAGCCGTTATAAAAGTTATCAGGCGTGACTGGCAATCAGGAAAAAACTGTACGGAGGTAAGGTTAAAGCTGTGTTTTATTGGTCGCGTGGCTGCCGGGCACAAAAAAGGGAGCCGAAGCTCCCTGTTTATCTGAGTCCGGAATTACAGACCCGCTTCGGCACGCAGTGCGTCGGCTTTGTTGGTCTGCTCCCACGGGAACTCGTTGCGGCCGAAGTGGCCATAAGCCGCTGTCGCCTTGTAGATTGGACGCTCGAGGTCAAGCATCGCAATCAGGCCTGCCGGGCGCAGGTCAAAATGCGCGCGAATCAGTTTAATCAGCTGGTCTTCTGACAGTTTGCTGGTGCCAAAAGTCTCAACGCTGATAGAAGTCGGCTCTGCCACACCAATGGCATAAGACACCTGAATTTCGCAGCGCTCAGCTAAGCCGGCCGCGACAATGTTTTTCGCCACATAACGCGCAGCATAAGCCGCTGAACGGTCAACTTTTGATGGATCTTTACCAGAGAAAGCACCACCGCCGTGACGGGCCATGCCGCCGTAGCTGTCAACGATGATTTTACGGCCGGTCAGACCACAATCGCCCATTGGGCCACCGATGACAAAACGGCCAGTCGGGTTGATGAAGAACTTGGTGCTCTGACGCAGCCATTCCGCTGGCAGCACCGGCTTGATGATGTGTTCCATCACCGCTTCGCGCAGGTCTTCCGTAGAAATGGTGTCGCAATGCTGAGTGGATAACACCACAGCATCGATGCCGACTGGTTTGCCGTTCTCGTAGATGAAAGACAGCTGAGATTTAGCATCCGGGCGCAACCACGGCAGGGTGCCGTCTTTACGCACTTTGGCTTGTTGTTGCACCAGACGGTGCGAATAAGTGATTGGGGCTGGCATCAGCACGTCGGTTTCGTTGCTGGCGTAACCGAACATTAAACCCTGGTCGCCGGCGCCCTGATCTTTCGGGTCTTTTTTATCAACACCCTGGTTGATATCCGGAGATTGTTTACCGATGGCGCTTAATACAGCGCAGGAATTGGCATCAAAGCCCATATCAGAATGCACATAACCGATATCACGGATAGTGCTGCGGGTCAGTTCTTCAATATCGACCCAGGCAGAAGTTGTGATTTCGCCGCCAACCAGCACCATACCGGTTTTGACGAAGGTTTCACAGGCGACACGGGCTTTTGGGTCCTGTTCCAGGATGGCATCCAACACCGCATCAGAGATTTGGTCGGCGATTTTATCCGGATGTCCTTCAGAAACTGACTCAGAGGTAAAAATGTGTTGTGCCATTCTAACTTATTCCAATGGGTTGGTTGTTAAAGCGCCAGGCGCCGGAAAATTGGGCTGCGTATTCTAGAGAAACAAATGGCAGTTTGCCATAGTTTTTTGCCGCCCGGACGTCTTTCTATCTGTTTTCCAAACAGGACAGTACGGTGTATCGGATGAACGGATCAAAACTTAAGGCAAACAGCATGGATCCGGTTTTATTCATTGCCAAGGGGGGCATGGTCTGGGAAAATAACGCCGAACCGATGCGACGCGTAAAATAAATTTGCCTGTTTATCAAAAAACAGTATCACGCCAGCCGAAGCGATGCAGGCAACATAAAAAACCACTTGGATATGATTCCGATAATTCAGTAGCAGGAGTGACAATGCTGTCCCGCAAACAACTCGCCAACGCCATCCGCGCTTTAAGTATGGATGCAGTGCAAAAAGCCAAATCAGGCCACCCGGGCGCCCCTATGGGCATGGCGGATATCGCCGAAGTATTATGGCGTGATTTTTTAAAGCACAATCCACAGGACCCGCAATGGGCTAACCGCGACCGGTTTGTGTTATCTAATGGCCATGGCTCGATGTTGTTGTATTCGCTGTTGCATTTATCTGGCTACGATCTGTCCATCGACGATTTAAAACAATTCCGTCAATTACACTCTCGCACACCGGGCCACCCGGAATATGGTTATGCGCCAGGTGTAGAGACCACTACAGGCCCATTAGGGCAGGGCATCACCAATGCGGTCGGCATGGCGATTGCTGAAAAAGCGCTGGCGGCACAATTTAACCAGCCGGGCCACGCCATTATCGACCACTTTACTTATGCGTTCCTCGGCGACGGCTGTCTGATGGAAGGTATTTCGCATGAAGCCTGCTCGCTGGCGGGTACCTTGGGTCTTGGTAAACTCATCGCATTTTGGGATGACAACGGCATCTCGATTGACGGCCATGTTGAAGGCTGGTTTACCGACAATACTCCAGCGCGTTTTGAAGCCTACGGTTGGCATGTAATTGCCGGCGTCGATGGCCACGATGCACAAGCTGTTGCTGCGGCTATTCAGGCGGCACAGGCGCAAACCAGCAAACCGACGTTGATCTGCTGCAAAACCATCATTGGTTATGGTTCACCGAATAAATCTGGCAGCCATGATTGCCACGGTGCGCCGCTGGGCGATGCGGAAATCGCCGCTTCCCGCGAATTCCTGCAATGGCCGCACGCGCCATTCGAAGTGCCAGCAGACATCTATGCGGCATGGGATGGCAAAACCAAGGGCGGTGCATTACAGCAAAACTGGAATGAACAATTTGCCGCGTATGCCTCAGCGTTTCCTGAACTTGCCGCTGAATTAAAACGCCGCTTGAGCGGTGAATTGCCAGCCAACTGGAAAGCCGAGTCAGACGCCTATGTCGCCAAATTACAGGCAACACCGGCGGCCATCGCCAGCCGCAAAGCTTCGCAGAATGCGTTAAATGCTTATGGCCCGTTATTACCTGAGCTACTGGGTGGTTCGGCTGATTTGGCCGGTTCAAATCTGACCATCTGGTCTGGCTCTAAAGGCATCAGTGCTGCAGATGCCAGCGGCAACTACTTATATTACGGCGTACGTGAATTCGGTATGTCGGCCATTATGAACGGTATCGCACTGCACGGTGGTTTTGTGCCATACGGCGCGACTTTCCTGATGTTTATGGAATATGCCCGTAACGCAGTGCGCATGGCCGCCCTGATGAAGCAACGGGTGATTTTTGTCTACACCCACGATTCGATTGGCCTCGGTGAAGACGGTCCAACACACCAACCGGTTGAGCAGCTGGCATCATTGCGCGTGACGCCAAATCTGATGAACTGGCGTCCATGTGACCAGGTTGAATCTGCAGTGGCCTGGCAGGCCGCAATTGAACGTACCGAAGGCCCAACCACATTGATTTTTACCCGGCAGAATCTGGCACAACAAGCCCGTACCGACGAGCAGGTTGCTGCTATTCGCCGCGGTGGTTATGTGCTGAAAGACAGCGCCGGCACGCCGGATTTAATCATCATCGCGACCGGTTCAGAAGTTGAACTGGCAGTGCAGGCTGCAGCCAAACTGACTGATGCTGGTCACAAAGTCCGCGTGGTGTCGATGCCATCGACCGACGTGTTCGACGCGCAGGACGCCGCTTACCGCGAAGCCGTATTACCGGCTGCAGTAACAAAACGCGTGGCGGTCGAAGCCTGTATCGTCGACAGCTGGTACAAATATGTGGGTCTGAACGGTAAAATTATCGGCATGACCAGCTTTGGTGAATCAGCCCCGGCCGAGCAGCTGTTTGAATACTTCGGTATCACCACCGCTGCTGTGGTGGAAGCGGCCGAACAGCTACTGGCGTAAGTGGTACTTTGAATGCAAAAGGGGCTTGGAGCCCCTTCTGTTTAACTTCGTGACAGGTCAGACAGGTAACAGCGCTCATGACAATCCGGATCGCGATCAATGGGTTTGGCCGAATCGGCCGCAGCATTGTCCGCGCCATTTTTGAACAGCATTTACAAGACGAAGTGCAGGTAGTCGCCATCAATGAATTGGCCGAAGCCCGCGGTATCGCGCATTTATTAAAATATGATTCCAGCCACGGCCGGTTTGGCACAGAAGTCACGCTGGACGGTGAGCAATTAATGGTCGGCGGCCAGCGGATTGAACTGCTGCATCAGCCAGATCCGGCTTTGCTGCCCTGGCAGCGTTTGCAGGTGGATTTGGTACTGGAATGTACCGGCGTATTTGGCAGTCGTGCTGATGCGATGAAACATCTCGAAGCCGGTGCTGGCAAAGTGTTGTTTTCCCATCCTGCTGGCGCTGATATTGACGCGACGGTGATTTACGGTGTCAACCATCAGCAACTGAATGCGACGATGCGGGTTGTTTCTGCCGGCTCCTGCACCACAAATTGTATTGTCCCTGTGCTCAGCGTGCTGGATAAAACCTTTGGTGTTGAAAGCGGCACTATCACAACTATTCACGCCTCCATGCACGATCAGCAGGTGATAGACGCTTATCATCCGGACTTACGCCGCACCCGGGCTGCCAGTGAATCTATTATTCCGGTAGATACCAAACTCGCTCGCGGTATTGAACGCATCATGCCGCATCTGGCCGGTCGTTTTGAAGCCATCGCGGTCAGGGTGCCAACGCTGAATGTTACAGCGATGGATCTATCTGTGACTTTACATCAGGACGTCACAGTCGACGCAGTCAACCAAGCGCTGCAACAGGCGCGACCGGATTTGCCCGGTATTCTCGATTACACCGAGGAACCCTTAGTGTCGGTGGATTTTAACCATGACCCGCATTCCTGCATTGTAGACGGCTCGCAAACCCGCGTCAGCCACAAGCGTTTAGTGAAATGCCTGGTCTGGTGTGACAACGAATGGGGTTTTGCCAACCGGATGATCGACACGGCCCGCGCTATGATGCAGGCCAAATAAACGATTCTCAGCAGAATATTAATCAAATCAACAGAAGGAGATGGACATGTCCGTGATTAAAATGGCTGATTTAGATTTAGCCGGCAAACGCGTGTTAATCCGCGAAGATTTAAACGTACCAGTGAAAAATGGCGTGGTGACGTCAGACGCGCGTCTGCGCGCTGCACTGCCAACCATCGAACTGGCGCTCAGCAAAGGCGCTAAAGTCATGGTTTGCTCGCATTTAGGCCGGCCGGAAGAAGGCGTTTATGCCGAAGAGTTCTCGATGCAGCCGGTGGTGGATTATCTTAAAAACGCATTAAAAGCACCGGTGCGGCTGGCGAAAGATTATTTGCAGGGTGTCGATGTTGCCGCCGGTGAAGTGGTGGTGTTTGAGAACGTGCGCTTTAACAAAGGCGAAGGCAAAAACGACGAGACTTTGTCAAAGCAGTTAGCTGCACTTTGTGATGTGTTCGTGATGGATGCATTTGGCACTGCGCACCGGGCTCAGGCCACTACGCACGGCGTAGCGAAGTTTGCACCTGTTGCCTGTGCCGGTCCTTTGTTAGCTGCAGAGCTTGAAGCTTTAGCCGCTGCGCTGAAAAATCCGAAGCGGCCACTGGTGGCGATAGTCGGTGGCTCAAAGGTGTCGACTAAACTGACAGTGCTGGAGTCGCTGTCCGGTATTGTCGATCAGCTGGTTGTTGGTGGTGGCATCGCCAATACCTTTATTGCGGCAACGGGCGCGACTGTTGGCAAATCTTTATATGAAGCTGATTTAATTCCGGAAGCGCAGCGCCTGATGGCTGCGGCAAAAGCCAATGGCGGCAATATTCCGGTACCAACGGATGTAGTAACCGGCAAAGCCTTTGCTGAAGATACCCCGGCAAGCCTGAAAGCGGTCGGTGACATTGCGGCCGACGACATGATTTTTGATATCGGCCCGGACAGCACTGCGGCGCTGGTTGAGCTCTTAAAGTCAGCCGGTACTATCGTCTGGAACGGCCCGGTCGGTGTGTTTGAATTTACACAGTTTGAAGCTGGTACTAAAGCAATTGCGCAAGCCATAGCGCAGAGCGATGCCTTTAGTATTGCCGGTGGTGGTGACACGCTGGCCGCCATTGATAAATACGGCGTTGCTGACCAGATCTCCTATATTTCTACCGGTGGCGGTGCTTTCCTCGAGTTCTTAGAGGGAAAGACCTTGCCAGCAGTTGAAATTCTTGAACAACGCGGCAAAACCGCGTAAAAATGATGTTATAAAACAGTCTGTTCGCCGAAACATCTTAATAAGCCGGCAGATATTGACCGGCAAAGCCAGCGCAAAAGCGCCGGGTTCGGTGACAGCTCTGAAACTGACCCTACAAAAAGTGAGGATTTCATGGCTCTTATCTCGTTACGTCAGATGTTGGATCACGCTGCAGAATTTGGTTACGGCGTCCCTGCATTCAACGTCAACAATCTTGAACAAATGCGCGCGATTATGTTGGCAGCTGATGCCACCGATAGTCCGGTGATTGTGCAGGCGTCTGCCGGTGCCCGCAAATATGCCGGCGCTCCATTCCTGCGGCATTTAATTTTGGCTGCAATTGAAGAGTTTCCGCATATCCCGGTGGTGATGCACCAGGACCACGGCACTTCGCCGGCCGTGTGCCAGCAGTCGATTCAGCTGGGTTTTTCGTCGGTGATGATGGATGGTTCATTGCGCGCAGATGGTAAAACGCCGGCTGATTACGACTATAACGTCGATGTAACCCGTCGCGTTGTTGAAATGGCGCACGCCTGCGGTGTTTCCGTCGAAGGTGAGTTAGGTTGTCTCGGCTCATTGGAAACAGGTGCTGCCGGTGAAGAAGACGGTATCGGCGCTGATTGTGTACTCAGCCACGATCAGATGCTGACTGATCCGGAAGAGGCTGCCCAGTTTGTCAAAGCTACTGGTGTCGATGCGCTGGCGATTGCTTGTGGTACCTCACACGGCGCTTATAAATTCAGCCGGCCGCCAACAGACGATATTCTGGCGATTGATCGGATTAAAGCCATTCACGCCCGTATCCCGGATACACATTTAGTGATGCACGGTTCGAGCTCAGTGCCACAAGACTGGCTGGCAGTGATCAATGAATACGGCGGCGCAATTCCGGAAACTTATGGCGTGCCGGTCGAACAAATTCAGCAAGGCATCAAATTTGGCGTGCGTAAAATCAACATCGATACTGATTTGCGTTTAGCCTCCACCGGTGCGATCCGCCGTTTTATGGCACAGCACCCGGCGGAATTTGATCCACGCAAGTATTTACAGGAATCTGTCAAAGCTATGATGGAGATCTGTAAAGACCGCTACCAGGCATTCGGTTGTGCCGGGCAGGGGTCGAAAATCAAAGCCATTTCTCTGGAGAAAATGGTGAAGTTATATGATTCGGGTAAATTAACGCCGAACATTAAATAAGCAGAAAAATGAATGTTCTATTAAATTTTCAAGACAGAAATTTAAGCGATACATTCCGGGTAATTCTGTAAGCGAATATTGCAGTGAAACAGGTCTGGCTGGCTGTCTTTGTTATATTGACAACCACTGGTTTTGCTGCAATGATGCGGGCGGTTTACCCTCTAACCAGGTCATTCTTTTTTACAAGTTTGGCCTTCAAAATACAGGTTACGTTAATCAGCAATTATTGGTTGGGAACTATGTCTAACAATAACATTCGTAAAAACCTGATCGCATCGGCAATCGTTGGTGCTTTCATGTTCGGTGGCGTTGCTCAAGCAACGACTCTCGCAGAAGTCACCAATACCGGTGTCCAGGCTGCTAAAGCATCTGCAGCTTCTCAGGAAAAAATCAACAACATCTATGATCAGTCTCAGGAACTGCTGGCGGAATACCGCTCACTGGTTGAACAGACTGAAAACCTGAAAGTTTACAACGATCACGTAAACACTCTGGTTGCTGACCAAAATGCTCAGCTTGCTTCTTTAGACAAGCAAATTGGTACTATCGAAGGTACTAAACAAGGCATCGTTCCTCTGATGTACAAAATGGTCGACACGCTGGAAGCTTTTATCAAAGCTGACATGCCAATCGACATCACCAAGCGTTTAGAGCGCATCCAGCGCCTGCGCGATGTGCTGGGCAATTCAAACGTGAACACGTCTGAAATGTACCGCCTGGTGATCGAAGCGTACCAAATCGAAAAAGATCTGGGTACTGCCATGGTTACTTACACTGACAAACTGAACGTAGATGGCACAGATATCTCTGTAAACTACGTATACGTTGGCCGTGTTGCTCTGTTAGCTCAGACACTGGATGACAAACGCGCGTGGATGTGGAACAAAACCACAGCAAAATGGGATGAACTGGGTCCTGAATACCTGGAATCAACCAAGTTAGCGATTCGTGTTGCGGGTAAACAAGCTGCCCCAGAATTATTAAAACTTCCAGTGTTAGCAGCGGAGTAAGAATAAATGAAGAAAGTGTTTAAAGGTTTAATGATTGCAGCTGCTGTGACGATGTCTGCCGGCGTTTGCTTAAACGCTGCTGCTGACACGGCTAAACTGGACCAGCTGTTAGAACAAGTTAAGAAAAACCGTTCTGCTGATGCCAAACTGGATGCTGCCCGCGAGCAGGAATTCCTGTCTGACCGTGCTGACAAACAAGCTTTACTGAGCAAAGCAAAAGCTGCTTTCGCTGCTGAAGAAGCGCGTGGCAAGTCTCTGACTCAACAGTTCGCTGACAACGAAGGCAAACTGGCTGCGAAAGAGCAAGAACTGCAAACTGCACAAGGTACACTGGGCGAAATGTTCGGTATCGTTCGTGGTAACGCCACTGAAACTATCGGTTCTATCGCTACTTCAAACATCAGTGCACAGTATAAAGGTCGTGAAGAGTTACTGAAAAAACTGTCAGTAGCAAAAGAGCTGCCAACTATCACTGAACTGGAAGAACTGTGGATCGCTCTGCAAACTGAAATGACTGAGTCTGCAAAAGTATCTAAGTTCGACGGCAACGTTGTAAACCTGGATGGTACTTCTGCTCAGGCTAACGTTGTACGTGTTGGTTCTTTTGTGCTGATTTCTGACAACGGTTACCTGGTATACAACGCTGATACCAAAGAAATGCAACCACTGGGCAAACAGCCAGAGTCACACATCCTGTCTGACGCTGCTGCGTTCAAAGGCGCTGCTGCCGGCGAAGTGAAACCAGTATTCATCGACCCAACAGGTGGTAACCTGCTGCGTCTGAAAACTCAGGAAGCTTCTCTGGAAGACCAGTTCCACCAAGGTGGTTCAGTAGGTTATGTAATCACTGCATTACTGATCCTGGGTCTGATCATCGGTGTAATCCGTTATATCGCTCTGTCTAGCGCTCAAGCTGGTATCAATTCACAGCTGAAAAATCTGAGTGCACCTTCAGAGAAAAACGCTCTGGGTCGTATCCTGAAAGTTTACCATGACAACAAAAAAGCTGACGTGGAAAACCTGGAACTGAAACTGGACGAAGCCATCATGCGTGAAACGCCGTCTATCGAAACGGGTATCGGTTTACTGAAACTGATCGCTGCGGTTGGTCCTCTGCTGGGTCTGTTAGGTACAGTAGTTGGTATGATCGGTGCGTTCCAGATGATTACTCTGCACGGTACTGGCGACCCGAAAATCATGGCTGACCAAATCGCAATGGCGCTGGTTACTACAGTTCAAGGTCTGTTATGTGCTCTGCCAATGTTGTTCGTTCACGCGCTGTTACAGTCTAAATCAAACTCAATCCTGCATATCCTCGATGAGCAAAGCACTGGTCTGATTGCTGCTCACGCGGAGAAGGAGAAAGCATAATGCATAGCCTGATAGAGCTTTGGGAATCTGTCAGGGATTTTATCGCTACCGGCGGCAGCGTTTTATATATTGTCGCCTTCGTGCTCTTTGCGATGTGGGTGTTGATCATAGAGCGCTTTTGGTTTGTGACCCGGGATTATCCAGTCTTACGCGACAAAATCGTGTCTGAGTGGAATGCCCGGACTGACACAACCTCTTGGTATGCACATAAAATCCGTGATGCGTGGGTATCTGAAGCCTCAGCCAAGCTGACTCAGCGCATGAACGTCATCAATACTTTGATTGCCGTTTGTCCGATGGTTGGTTTGTTAGGCACAGTAACCGGGATGATTGCAGTGTTCGAGATTATGGCACTGCAAGGAACCGGTAACCCGAGACTGATGGCGGCAGGTATTTCAATGGCAACAATTCCGACAATGGCCGGTATGGTTGCATGTTTATCTGGCGTTTTCGTGGCGTCCAAATTGGAAGGTAAGATCAAGTCAGCGATCCACGAATTGGCTGACAGCTTACCGCATCATTGATAGAGAGTAATTTATGGCACGTAGAAATAAACGTGAAGCCGAAGAAGCTGCAATTGACTTGACGCCAATGCTGGACGTTGTATTCATCATGCTGATCTTCTTCATCGTAACCACTTCTTTCGTCAAAGAAGCTGGTATTGATGTAAACCGTCCAAAAGCGGCCAAAGCACAGTCTAAACCTTCAGCAACTATTTTCGTTGCAGTCCGTGCAAACGGTGAAATCTGGTTGGACAAACGTGCAGTTGACGTTGAGCGTGTTGGCGCGACAATTGAAAAATTGTTAGCTGAATCACCAACGGATACAGTTATTGTTCAGGCCGACAAAGAAGCGAAGCACGGTGTGGTCGTTTCTGTAATGGACCAAATTAAGCTGGCAGGTATTGAGAAGATCTCAATCGCGGCGGAGAACAAGTAATATGGCCCGGTTATTACTTTCACTCTTAGTCGGTGCGGTAATAACGTTTTTCCTGTATGTGCTGATGGCGTACCTGGTTGATGCAGATGATACGTTCAGCAGTGCGAAGAAGGAATCTATCGTTATTGAGATAAACTCGACGCCGCCTGAGTCTAAAGCTCAGACCCGGACTCGGGTACCGCCACCGCCACCGCCACCACCGCCAGAGCCGCCAAAGCAGCAGGTAGTGCAGGAAGCTTCTAGTACCGACGCAGGTACTATCGGTTTCAACGCACCGACTGTTGATGTAGGTGGAGTCAGCGGCGGTATCGGTGACCCGGCAAGCGCCATGATGCGTGATGGTGACGCAACGCCAATCGTTCGTATCGAACCGAAGTATCCTGTACAGGCTGCTCGTGACGGTATCAACGGTTGGGTAAAAATGCGTTTCTCTATTATGCCGGATGGTTCTGTAGACGAAATTGAAGTGGTTGATGCTGAGCCGAAGCGGGTATTTGACCGCGAAGCAATTCGTGCATTAAAACGTTGGAAGTACTCACCAAAAATCGAAAACGGTCAGGCCTTAAAGCAGACCGGGATTATGGTGCAGTTAGACTTCAACCTTGATAATGCCGGAGGTTAAGTATGAAATTTAACAAACTTACATCTGCGTTGATGGTGTTTGCTGCAGTGGGCGTTGCCGCGCTGCCAGTGAGCTCTGCGTTCGCAGCTCCGGACGCAGCTAAGATTGCTGAGCGTAAAGCGAAGAAGTCTCAGGCTGTCGGCGAAAAAGTTGGTAAAGCAATCGGTAAAGCTTATGAGCTGTATGGCCAAAATAAAGTCGGTGAAGCACTGGCATTATTAGAGCCAATCGAAGCGTCAAACACCTTCGATAAAGCTTATTTAGATAAATTTATCGGCCAGCTGTACATCGAGAAAGATCCGTCTAAGTCATTAAATTACATGATTAAAGCGGTCCAACCTGATGTACTGGGTTTTACTGACCAGGCGACTCTGCTGCGTAACATCGGCGACTTAAGCCTGATGGCGAAAAAGTACGAGCAGGCGATCACTTACTATAACAAGTGGTCTGATTTCACCGGTGAAATGGACGCAAACGTTGATTTGCGTATCGCTAATGCGTACTACGAAATGAAGCAGTATGCGAAAGTAATTGCACCGGCTGATCGTGCTATTGAACACTCGAAGACGCCGAAAAAAGAGCCGTACCAAATGAAGTTCGCTTCATACTACGAGCTGAAGCAGACCAAGAAAGCGATTGAAGTATTGGAAACTATGTTGCCAATCTTCCCGAATGAGAAGCAGTCTTGGGTTATGTTAGGCCAGTTCTACTCTGTAGACGAGCAGTACGATAAAGCGTTAGCAATTATCGATATGGCTTATAAGCAGGGTTTATTGAAGACAGAAAACGAGATTAAACTGCTCGCGAACCTGTACAACAATAACAACGTGCCTTATAAAGCCGCTGCATTGCTGGAAAAACATTTAACTGCTGGTTTGCTGAAAAATGATCGGGCAATCCTGATGAGTATCGCAAGTTCATACTCTTCGGCCCGTGAGTTCGAAAAGGCAGCCAAGTTCTATGGTATGTTAGGCGCTAAAGAAAATGACGGTGATGCTTATCGTCGTCAAGGTGATGCGCTGGCGATGGCGAATAAAAACGCTGAAGCTGCTACTGCGTTACAAAAAGCTTTAGAAGTCGGTACCAAAGATAAAGGTAAAGTGCACGTTTCTTTAATCGGCGCTTATTTCTATCAGGGTAAAATGCGGGAAGCCTACCAACATGTTCAACTGGCTCGCCAGAATGGACAGGAAAAGATGGCTAACTCATGGGGCCCATACGTGAAAGAACGCGCTGAGAAGAAAGGCATTAAGCTTTAAGCTCAGACCTTAAAAAACCCGCCGACTGGCGGGTTTTTTTATGTCCTGCATTTATTCTGCGAAACTAATAATGTTGGCTTCAACTGCTAAGTAGATAACAGGCTCTGGAGTTCATCAACTAAAGCGCTAATGTGACTGCTCACAAACAATAAAAAAGGGCTTAATAAGCCCCTTTTATGTTCGCATGGTGTCACTGCTCTTCAGTGAGTGCGGCACCGGGGTGTTCGTTATCCTGTGGCCGTAAATCCAGCATTTTGTATTTATCGATCAATGAATACAGGGTGGGGCGCGTCACACCCAGTAAATCTGCCGTTTTTGACAAATTGCCATTAGCAACATTAAACGCATGACGTATCGCCTGTGTCTCTGCCTGTTCCCGGACTTTACGCAATGTTGGTAAGGTGTTGGGCTGGTTAGAGGTGATAAGGCCAAGGTCCTCGGCGCTGATAAACTTTGTATCAGCCAGGATCACTGCTGATTTTAATTTGTTTTGCAGTTCACGAATGTTGCCGGGCCAGCGATGCCCTAACATGGCGTTAATAGCGTCCTCGGTAAAACCTTGGATATTCGTATTAAATTCTGCATTAAAGCGATGGAGCAGGGCCTTGGCGATGATGACGATATCATGGCCACGATTGCGTAACGGTGGAATATTCAACGTGATTTCGCTGACCCGGTAGAATAAATCCTCGCGGAAGCTTTGTTCTGCGACCATGTCGGCCAGATTACGGTGTGTGGCGCATACGACGCGCACATCGACTTCAATCTCGGTCCTTCCTCCAACTCTTTCGATGACCCTTTCTTGCAGAAAACGCAGCATTTTTGCCTGCAGTGCCAGCGGCATGTCACCAATCTCGTCGAGCATCAGCGTACCGCCATTCGCGGTTTCGATTTTACCTAAAGTGGTTTTATGTGCACCGGTGAAAGCGCCTTTTTCATAACCAAATAACTCGCTTTCCAACAGGTTATCGGGGATTGACGCACAGTTAATCGCAACAAAAGGTTTATCTGCGCGTGGGCTTTGCTTATGAATCGAGCGGGCAAACACTTCTTTACCAGTGCCAGACTCGCCGAGCAATAACGTCGTGATTTCGGTCGGCGCAATCTTCTCAACCATCCGGCAGGCTTTTTGAATCGATTCGCTGTTACCGATAATGTCTTGTTGTTTGTATGCAGTAGCTTTAAGGACCCGATTTTCCGTTTCGATATCACTGAGCTTGAATGCTCGGGCGACAATGACATTTAAAACGTCGACATCAATAGGTTTTTGATAGTAGTCATAAGCTCCGAGCGAGATAGCTTGTAAAGCATGTTCAGTATCTGTGCTGCCCGTGATCACTATGACTTTGGTATTTGGATTATGCTGCAGGATCTCGGTCAGACAAGCCAGGCCTTCAGAGGCATTGGTTGGATCAGGCGGCAGGCCAAGATCAAGGGTTACAACTGCAGGTTCGTAGCGACGTAATTGCTGTAACGCCGACGGGCGGTCCTCGGCAAAAACTACTTCATAGTCAGTCAGACTCCATTTGAGCTGCTTCTGTATGCCAAGATCGTCATCAATTGCGAGTAATGTTTTCATACAACATTCCGTGTATCAGTAAGTTGGTTTAGTGTAAAGGAAGCAAAATCGTAAAGGTAGTCCCTTGGTTAACCGTGCTGTCGACCAGTAGTTGACCTTGCTGCTGTTGTACAAAGGTCTGCGCATCATACGCGCCAATTCCCATGCCCGCATTGCCTTTTGTGGTATCAAAGGGTTTAAACAGACGGTTTCGGATAAACTCTTCAGTCATACCACAACCCGTGTCTGATATTTGGATACAGAGCTGGTCCTGCTCAGAACGGACTAATACTTCCACCTTGCCGTCGTCCGCAGTTGCCTGTTGGGCATTATCGATCAAATGGTACAACACGTTGGCGAATCGTTCTGCGTCTATGGTCAGCAGATAATCGGAATCAAGCTGCAGCGCCGGCGTAGGCAGGGTGCTGCTGCAACGCTCTTTAATCAAGGCTTCGAGGAGCGGTGCTAATGCGGTTTTTTTAACATGCTCCTGACCGCTTTGTTTGTTGGTTAGCTGCGCCAGCATATTTTGTAAGCGACTTTGCATGGCTTCGATAGTGGCAAAGGCATCATCGACGAATTCCGGGTTGTGGCGGTGTTTCTGCGCATTCTTTAACAGCATATCGATTTGCGCTTTGACATTTTTTAAGTCGTGCACCACAAACGCCGACATCCGGCTAAAAGCAACAAACTGTGCGTTTTCAGACAGCGCCTTACTGGCTTCATCCATAAACAGATAACTGGCAATTTGCTCTGTGACTGCATTGAGATAATCGCGTAATTCCCAGTTCAGCCTCAGCTTTTCGTTGACCAAACTATGTAGCAGACAAAAGCCCCACAGCTGATTATTTTTCAGGATAGGGATCAGGATGCTAAACGATGGCAGTTGATTCTCGAGCACTCTGCTCAGCTCAGCGATAACCGGGTCTTTTCTGTCGCTGAAGTCGAGTAGCCACTGTTTATTTTTCTGTTCAGCAGCGACTAGTGCCAAGGCTTTACGCTCAGTTTCTGCGATCGTCAACTGACCTTTGCTCGCCAACAACTGGAACTGGTCATGCTGCCATTTTACCAAAGCGCCATGGCTGTAACCGATGGCTCGGCACCAGGCATTCAGACAGACCTGCGCGGTATTTTCCCTGGCAAACTCAATTTGTTTCAGTTCGCGGGTTAATTCAACCCACTTTTCCCGATAATCAAAGGTGTTAGCAAAAAAGTGTTTTTCAATAAAAACCCGGCCTTTGCGGCGCAAGCCATCGGAAAAGAACAAAGTGCCAAGCACCGCGGTGCCAATGACGACAAATACCACCTGCAACAAAGTGGTCCAGTTGCCACCGATATAACTCAGGTAATAACCAACAACCGCCAGTAAACAAAGATAGATACCGGCTGCCAGTACTAAAGAACTTTGCAGGACTATGTCTCTGGACACATAAACGTTGATGCCCCAGGACTTCACCCGTTTTACCGCAACCACTAAAAACGGCAGCATAAATAAATGGATAAAACCACGTGCCTGCCAGGTTTGTTGATTGATTTTACTCAGCAGTGCCGCTTCGGCCAGCAAGTAGAAATCAAGCAGCAGGCAAATCCCGATCGCGATAATCAGCGGTTTAAATTGCCACTTTTGCGCGCCGGACTGCCGGTATAAAGTTTCGACCATCGCCAGCATCGTGATCACCAGCAATAAGGTTCCCATCAGACGCAAGCCGGCCGTGGCAATCACAAAACTGCCAAACAACAACCAGCTGACCAGAATGGCCAGAGTCAGACGGACTTTTTTAACCGCAAACCATTGGCGCAGCGGGATATCGGTTTTGCTCAGCGCGGACAGTAAAAACATCAACAGAAAAGATTTTTGGATCGTTTCAATGGCAAAGGAGGTGTCAGACACAAAGGTCAATTGTTGCGTGGTGCCGTTGAAAATGGCCCAAAATACCGAAAACACTGTATAGGCCGACAACAACGACTTTTGCGACGTTTTATTGCGGACCGTCAGCTGCAGGGCAAAGAACAGCAAATATCCGAGCGCTGCTAGCAGAAATCCTGTTTGACCCGGAGACAATTCAATAAGCATAACAAGGCCTTAAGGTTGGAGTTGTTGCAACAGCTGGTGCAGATGCTTCACCGGGATCGCATATGAAATGCCGCTGGGGTCACTCAAAACGGCCTCTTTGGACTTTTTAATCAATACCATGTTGATAATGCCAACCACTGCACCGTTGTCCTGGCGATATAACATACTACCGCTATTGCCTGGATAGGCGGTGCCGTCTAACTGATAAATCAGAAAAGGGTCACGCATTTGTCGCACACTGGCTGCACTCAGTGTCTGACTATGATCCGCCGGAATGACAATAGGCGTCACGGCACTGAGCAAAGCCCGGTGCGTCGCGGGGTAAAGTCCAAGCACGCCGGTGATCGGATAGCCGGTAAATGCCAGTTCAGTGCCTTCGGTGATATATTCAGCATCAGCGAGTTTGACTGCAGGCAGTTTCTCATCAATTTCCAGCAAGGCCAGATCATGCCGGGCATCGGTACGTGTTTGTTTAATCTGGTGAACTCGCGGTTGCTGACCGTGACCAGATAACACGACATAGGCTTCGTTTTTGGCAATGTCTGCTGGGGTACTGATTACGTGATAATTCGTCACCACGACGTTACCGGGCCCGACAACGAATCCTGAACCCAGCAGTTTTAAACGGGGAGCGGCGGTTGGATTATATAAAGCAATTGCGACGACTGAAGGTTTGAGCTGTGTGATTAACGCTGGTAAGTCAGCCGCAGCGTGCGCTCGTGTAAATGTGGTTAATAACAATAGTTTAATTAAGATTAACCAACGGCTGTGTGTTGAAAGTTCCATTCGTGACAGGCTCGATCCATGCTGGACTAAAATCGAATTCGCATCTTTATTAAATTGGTACATACTGAAACTCTCAGTTCAGTGGCAGATGCATGATGTCTTGGTGGCCAGTATGACACAACTGCAATCACATGAAATAGTGCCGATTTTTTCCGGCGGCGGTACCAGACTGCCCTGTTATGTCGGGATCTTAAAAGCATTAAATGACCTTAATCTGGACTTCCGCAGTCTGGTTGGGGTGTCCGGTGGCAGTATTGTTGCGGCCATGGTTGCTGCCGGAAAATCGATTGACCAGATGAAGAATCTGGCCCTGCATACTGATTTTAAACAGTTTCGTGGTTTCTCCCTGATGAACTTAATCCGTACCGGTGGTTTGTCCAGTGGTGATACTTTTGAACGCTGGATGGACGAGCAGTTGGCCGGAGCCCGTTTTTGTGATTTGGTACTGGATTTGCACGTGCTTGCTACGGATATAAACGGTGGTGGCCCGGTTGTGTTTAACAAAACCCGTACACCGCAGATGAAGGTCTCTGAGGCTGTGCGGTATTCAATGTCAATTCCTTTGCTGTTTTCATTCAAGACTTTTGAGAATCATGTGATGGCTGATGGCGTGATCCTGGCTGAGGATGCACTGCATCAGGATTGGTCAGGGCGCAATGTTCCGGTGGTCTGTTTCCGGCTGAAAAGCGAAGGTGAAGATAAACCGATCAGCAGACGTAGACTATTTCCGCTCGTTTCATATATTCTCATGTTAATTCAAACGTTTATGAACGCAATGTCGCGTGAGTATGTTCATGCGCAATACTGGCATAACACTGTGCTGATCAATACCGGCGATGTCTCGTCAGTTGATTTTGCGCTGCCGGTGGGGAAAAAAGAGGAACTCTTGCGCCAAGGCTATGATACAACGATGCAGGTGATCCCGCATAAACTCGGATGGATTTGCACAGATATTGCCGCAAATCAAAGAGAACGGTGTTTTGGATTGTCATAGAGTCGGGATTTTCTATACTAGAAAAGGACCTGATATCAGCAGTAACAGGTGCAGTAACAGAGACGCAAGTGACTGCTGAGGCATAAGGAAAGAGGGTCGCACCGCTATGGCGGGTGACAATCTCAGTTGAACATTGAGGATATTGCCAGGTTTTTTATGAAGCATTTAAAGAAATTACAAGATCTGCCCATCGTCGGGAACCTGGTTAAAAAGGCCATCGGAGTGATGGTCAGTAATAACGCGAGTAATATTTCCAAGCATTTTTCCCAGTTTTTACAGCCACAGCTGGCACTGACCGAAGAGTTAAAACAACAAGTCTACAATGTGCGGCACCAGGTCTATTGTGAAGAGCTGAAGTTTGAAGCTGAGCGGCCGGATCGGGTTGAAGTTGATGATTTCGATGCGCATTCCATTCACTGTTTTGTCAAACATATGTCCTCTGGCAACATGGCCGGGACTGTGCGTTTGATTACGTCATCGAACGAAACTGAGCTGTTACCCATCGAAAAATTCTGTCTGCATTCGATCACTGACCATGAGTACAGTCCGGCGGCTTTTCCACGCAATAAAATTTGCGAAATCTCGCGATTAGCAGTGCTTGAGCAATTCCGCCGCCGTGAAATAGATAAATTTAAAGGCGCCGCGACAGGTGCAATTAACGTCGAAGCTTATTCCGAAAATGAACTGCGTTGCTTCCCGTATATCGCGATTTGTCTGTATTTTGCCGCTGCGTCGACGGCATTTCATGCTCACAAAGAACATGCCTTTGTTATGATGGAACCACGTTTGGCTCGCAGTCTGGCTTTTGTTGGGATCAAGTTCCATCAGATTGGTCCGGTGATCGAATACCACGGCAGACGTGCGCCGTTTTATATTAACAAACCGATGTTATTTGATGGACTCTCGCCGGGTTTTAAACGCTTGCTGCGGGAAATTGAAAAATCATTAGCAAATTCGGTGAAAGATCACGGTTTTGTCAATGGGCCGCTGGAGCCAGTGAAAGAGACGACAAAAATAATTTCTGCGCAACATTAAGCGAAGTTGCGGCGTTTTAAGCGGCAGTCATATCGACTGCCGTTTTTATTGATTCAAGGAGCAGAAGATGAATGCAGAACAGTTTGATATCAGCGTAGCAATAAGTTTGTGGCAGCAGTTACTCGGTGCTGACTATGTAATCACTGACAGTCAGAATCTGCATCTTGCTGCGTCGGCGACTTTGCCGACGAATTCCGCAGTCCTCGCTATTTTACGACCGGCGAAAGATCAGGTAGCAGCCACAGTCGCTATCGCAGGTGAACACGGGATCCCGCTTTATACCATTAGCTCCGGGAAAAACTGGGGTTACGGCTCGCGGGTGCCCAGTTCAAAAAGTGCAGTGTTGCTGGACTTGCGGCGACTGAACGAGATTTCTGACTACGACCCGGCGCATCATCTGGTGACCGTCGGCGCTGGTGTTACCCAACGCCAGCTCGCTGACTATCTAAAAGCGCAAGGGGGCAGCGATTGGATGGATTGTACCGGCTCACATCCTGACTGCAGTATTGTCGGTAATACCGTAGAGCGGGGCTTTGGCCATACTCCCTACGGCGAACACGCGAATTTTATTGGTGCTATGGAAGTGCTGCTGGCTGACGGCAGGGTAGTCAAAACCGGCTTTGGTCGCTTCCCCGGGGCGAAAGCTTGTGGCATGTACAAATGGGGGCTAGGACCGGCGTTCGATCAGCTGTTTTTACAATCGAACCTCGGCATCGTGCTGAGTATGACCATCTGGTTGATGCCAAAACCGGAGAAGTTTGTGGCATTTTACCTGTCGGCCGGCAGCGAAGAAGCGCTGGAACAAATCGTTGCGGCTTTGGTGCCGCTAAAACGCAGTGGTGTTATTACCAGTTTGCCGCATATTGCCAATGCTTATCGGGTGTTAGGCGGGATGCAGCAATATCCGTGGCCGCTATTTGATTCAGGTGCAACCCCATATCCAATGCCCGGTGGAGTTACGGAGCAGTTAAAAAAACAATGGCAAGTCGGAACCTGGAATGTTTCGGGTGCTTTGTATGGCACCAAAGAACAGGTTGCTAATGCCAGAGCGCAAGTTCGCAAAGCGCTCAAAAGAGTCAAAGGCGCGCGCTTGAACTTTATTAGCGATGAACTGCTGCGGTTCATTGAAATTTTCCAAAAACCTATCGCATTTGTTACCAGAATGGATTTGCCGGGAATGTTGAAAGTCCTTCGCCCGGTGCACGACATGATGAAAGGGCAGCCCAGCTCGCAGTTTTTAACCAGTTCATACTGGCGGATGAAACAGGCACCAGATGGGCAGTTTGATATGGATAAAGATGGTGTCGGCTTAATCTGGAGTGCTTTTGTCGCCCCGGCAGATCCGCACAATGCCAGAGAGTTAATGCAAATAGTCGATCAGGTGCTGCCGTCCTATGGCTTTGAACCTGCGGTGACCCTGACTTTGTTAAATGAGCGTTGTATCGACGCCGTTGTGAGTATTTCCTTTGACAGGAACGCATCAGCACCAAATGGAAAATCCTGGGACGAACAGGCTGTGATGTGCCGGGACCAGCTTTATCGGGCGATGTTTGAAAAAGGCTTTTATCCATATCGCACCGATGTGAACAAAATGGCAGAGATGACGCGTTTTGGTGACGCCACATATCTGAGTGTTCTGGCAGATTTGAAGCAGGCGTTAGATCCAAAAGGAATATTATCGCCAGGACGTTATATCGCAGAATCGTCAAAAAAATTTACAGAGACAAAGCAATAATATACAAGAATGATATTAAGTTGTTGATATTAAAGGTTAATTAAAGTTGGCACGTGAGTTGCTTTATATCTGTCAGTAGTAGTTTTAGCCTGACAGTCACTGGTAAGGCAGTTAATAATACAAGGTGGTAGTAACATGAAATTCAAAACTCTTTTATCAGTAAGCGCTCTGTCAATCGCTACATTCATCGGTTCTGCACAAGCTGCAATCATCCCGGCAATCGACTTCGCAACTAAGTCTGGCTGGTTAGCTGATGGTGTAAACTCTTCAAGCAAACAAGCCAACGGCACTGTTTACGACTGTGCTGCAGGCACTACAAGCGCAGCAAACGGCTGTGGTTTAACTTTCACTGGCGCAGCTGGTCTGCCAAATGCCTATGACACAGTGACCTGGGGTTCAACAACTGCAAAAAGCGGTTTAAACATTGTTTCTCAGTCAGGTACTCTGGTCACAAACGGCGCTTGGGTTCAAACTGGTTTAATCACTCACTCAAACAAAACCATTCCAGCTGGTTCACGTTCACTGTACACCTTAGACCTGGAAACGCTGTTCACGCTGGTGAATCCACCACTGGGTTCAAATTCAGCCAAAGTTGGTATTACGTTCAATGAAACACCGAACGTACCAAATCCAGCGAACTGCCCAATCCCACAACTGTCAGGTACAGGTTGTGACGACACATTCCTGATTAATCTGAACCTGCCAGCGATTAAATTCGCAGTGGGTAAAGAAAAATACACTATCACTTTCAAACTGAACCCACTGTCAGGTGTTACTCAGTCAGTCGTGAACCCAGATGGTTCTATCGTACTGGTGACTCGCGAAGGTACAGTGAACCAGCTGGAACTGTTAGCTCAGCTGACCATGTCAGAAGTTTCTGCGCCAGCGACAGTTGGTATGTTAGGTCTGTCTCTGGTGATGTTAGGCCTGCGTCGCCGTAACAAAAAGTAATTCAGTACAAAGATTGTTCTGAATTTGAAAAACCGGGCTGAATGCCCGGTTTTTTTATGCCAGCAATTATTCCTGGCTGAGTCGTCGATAACACTGGACTAAATCTCCCGTTACTGTGCATTTTGTTGGTGACCCTGAAGGTTCACTTTCGCGCCTTATTGCAGCTATCTCATGGTATAACCGACCTGCTTGCCGGTTTTGTGCAGCAAATTGCCAGCTGCAATTGCAGTGTTTGCTGTCAAAGCCAGACGTCTCAGGGCTATCTGTGTTGCGGCTTCTCAGATGTCAGACAACACGACGCCAGCTAAGCAACCGGAGCCTGAATGTCGCGCCAGCCAACTGAGACTGCCTGCGAAATTGCGGCTTTTGAAGAACTTGCAGCAACATAGCCATCAGGCAGAGTTGATAGCCCGTTCAGGATAAAGGTGAGAAAGTGTTCATGTCAGATGAGGGCAAACAAAAGAAAAAAGGCTGCACAGGGCAGCCTTTGATGCGGGGTTATCGTTGTATCAGTTCAATTTCGCCTTTAACGCATTAACCTGCGCCGCCGAAATGGACTTATCACCGGTGATCTTGTCTAAAATGGCTTTGGCCTTGTCTTTCTCGCCTTTTTTAATCAAGGCATCCGCGTAATTCAGTAAAACTGACGGGTGGTCTGGTCGGACTTTCAGCGAGTCTTCAAAACGTTGGATAGCCTGTTCCACTTTACCTGATGCCAAGAGTACTGCCCCATAAGTATCCAGCACGTCTGGATTGCGCGGGGCCAGTGTCATGGCTTTTTCAATATGGGTTGTCGCTTCAGCTAATTTGTTGGATTCCAATAAGGTCCAGGCCAGATTATTCAGCACAGCCACATTCTCGGGTTCTTTGCTCAGCAACTGGCTAAACACCTCAATAGACTTTTGCTTATCACTTTTCAGTAATAAATTGGCATAAAACAGCTGTAACGGACCGTCGTTTGGCTTGGTCGTGAAATGTTGCTCGACAAACTGTTTAGCTTTATCCAGCTCACCACTGCGCTCGTAAGTATCAGCAATCATCAGCGCGGCCATCGTCGACTGACTTTGCTGATAGCTTTCATTTAACGCCACCAACGCTTCTTTTGGTTTGTTATCCGCCAACAGAATACGGCCTTTGATAAATTGCACATCGGCTTTGCCTGCTTCCTCAGCAGGTAAAGTTGCCAGCAGTTTTAATGCTTCGGCATGCTTGCCGTTCTCAGCCAGTAATTGCACCTGAGTACCAAACAGCACTTTATCGTCTGGTGATTTTTTCAGTTCATCGGTGGAGACTGCCAGCGCCTTCGCCAGTTGTTTATCCAGAATCAGCGACCGGATATAGCTGTAAACAGATTCCCGGTCTGCTGAATTCAGCTGATACCACTGCTCTGCGACGGCTAAGGATTTTTTGATGTCTTTGTTGACCACCCGCTCGTGTTCAATCAGCAACGCCCAATGTAAGGCGTGACGCTCAGCAACGGGTTGCTTACCTTCTTCCAGTACTGTTAATGCCAGCTCCTGCTTTTTCTGATCAACCAGCATGCGGGCATACAAAACGGCCACGTTGTAGTTGGCCTTGTCGGAATTAAATAAAGCTTCAGCCCGTTGCAGAGCAAGGCTGTCGCTGTCCTGACGAGTCAGGGCATACAGCTGTTCCAGTGCCGGCAAATAGGACGGGTGTTTATCCAACAATGTGGTTAATGTTGCTTTTGCTGCTGCGGGGTCTTGTTTCGCTTGTTCCGACACCGCTTTTAACAGATAAGTGAAAGGTAAATCGCTGTTGGCGGCGACCGCATCAGCGATATATTTCAGTGCCTTTTCATCCTGATCTTGTTGCAGCGCAATAAAAGCCAGCATGTTTAAGCCCTGGACTTTCATCGCATCGTCTTTTAACCATTCAGTGGCTAAGGCTTCGGCTTCTTTGAATTTGCGTTGCTGCAGATAAGCTGATGCCAGTAACAATTTAGGTTGTTGCTCTTTTGGTGCCAGTTGGGCGGCTTGTTCCAGCAGCTGCAGACCCTGCGCTTCCTGACCCGGGATGCCGAGTTTAATCGAGCCAATCGCAATCAGGTCTTGCCCGGATTTTTGCTCAGAACCGGCTTCATATTTATTGATCAGCTCTTCCGCCGCGCCATTGGCACGTTGTTTCAGCAGCTGGAACGCAGTAGCCGTGACCAGCTGTACATCGTTGGCGGCTGATTCATTTTTCAAAATTTGTTGCTGGGCAACGTCAGTGTTGCCACTTTGCAACTGCAGTGCGATAAACAGTTTCTGCGCCGGCGGGTAGCTGTCCAGCTCACCGCGTACTGCTTGTAAGTGATTCAGTGCCTGATTAGACAGGCCCAGTTGAGAGGCTGCCAGCGCAGCCATTACTCTGGTACTGACCGAACTGAGCCCTGAATTAATGGCTGTTTCACTGTACTCTTTGGCTTTCTGGAAATCCTTGGCTTCAAAGGCAATGACTGATTTCAGATAATTGGCCAGCGGTTGTTTCGGGAAAAGTTTCAGTAACTTATCAAGCTCAGCACTAGCTTCAGGAAACTTGTTTTGCGCGACATAAGTCTGTGCCAATAACAACCGGGCCTGATGACCGGAAGGATTCAGTTTCAGATACTGCTGAAAACTGGCGATTGAGGCGTCAAACTGCCCCAGAATATTCTGTAGTTTTGCTTTTAATAACAGGCCTTCGCGGAACAACGGGTTTTCAGTTGGGATCTCATTTAAAGCAGCCAGCGCCGCATCATGTTTGCGGTCCATAATTTGTAACTGCGCGGCCGCCATCGCTTTAATACCGGCATCACTGTTAGACGACAAGGCTTGCAGCTCGGCTTTTACTTCGGCCGCTTCGGCCGCTTCAATGGATGATAAAGCCTGATATAAACGAATGTAATCCTGATTCAGCGCCGACAAGCCGGCTTCTTTGCCAAGACTTGCCAGTTCCGGGAATTGACCGGCCAGGAAAAATGCCTGCGCCATTGGCAGGGCCAGTTCGTTCAGGTCGGCACCAAATTCTTTGGCTCTTTGTAGTTCTTTGCTGGCCGACAGGCCATCACCGACTTGCAGGTAAATCTGCCCCAGCGTCAGCCGGACTTTGGCGTTTTCCGGTTCTTGTTGCAAGGCTGATTTCAGTTCAATCACCGCAGCCGGATATTCTTGTTTGTTGATAAAATTTTGCGCGTCCTGCAGATGTTGTGCAGCGTCTTTTTTGCCACAACCCTGAGTGACTAATGCCGCCAGAATACAGCTGACCAGAAGTGTTTTTTTCATTTGTTTAATCCTTTATACAGCGATGGCCGAACTTAGATGCCGGTCGTGTTGTTAATTATCAGATTGGCGAAGCCTAATTTAGTTTTTCCAGTAAAAATTGGTACAGCGATGCAGTGCTGCTGAATAACTCAGCGCTGAGTTCGGCATCGTCAAACACGATGTCAAACTGATCTTCCAGCAAGGTCAGGATGGTCATAATACTGCTGGAATCGAATTCAGGAATGGCCCCTAACAAAGGCGTCTGCGGGGTGATCTGCTGGTGTGGCCCCAGGACGCTGCGCAGAATTTGTTCAAGCATCTGCCAGGTCTGAGTTTGTTGGTCCCTCATTGTGAACTCCAATGGACATCAGATATTTGCTCAATGTACTCTACCACAGATTATTTAACGGCAAAGTGTTTTGCCGCCGGAAAAATCTTGCCATTAATCAGTGAAATGGCTTGTTCCGCAGTGGTGGACTAACTGGACTTGGCATGTTGCAAACGGATTCTCTGCATGGCTTATTAATGCTGGCTGCAAAGCGCTGGCCGCACCATCCGGCGTTGGAAGATCAGGCTGGCAGCCTGAGCTTTGTGCAAGTGTTGGCCGAAGTAGGCCAACGGCGGCAACAGCTGGCTGGGGCAGGGTTAACGGCCGGTGACCGGCTGTTGTTGTTATTACCGAAACAACGTGAACTGGTGATTGAGCTCTTTGCCGCCTGGAGCCTCGGCGCTATCGCTGTGCCGGTGCATCAGGGCCTGAAGTTGCAGCAGTTACAGCATATAGTCGATGACTGCCAGCCAAAGCTGTTAAGCATGGCGCCGCTGCGCAGGCAGCAACTGGCGCCTGATTTATTGTTACCGCCGGGCGCCGCCTGGTTTGACCCGGACACAGCTGACAAGAACCTGCCAGATCAGAAGCATCAAGATAGCCGCGGTTGCAGCAGCTTGCCGGCTGCTATTTTATATACCTCCGGCAGTACTGGTCTTGCCAAAGGCGTGGTGGTTTCGCAGCTGAATTTATTGTTAGGTGCAGTGTCCGTCAGTCAGTATCTGCAGTTGCAACAACTGGATGTGGTGTTAGCGCTGCTGCCGTTTAGTTTTGATTATGGTCTTAATCAGTTGTTAAGCGCCTGGACAGTCGGTGCGACTGTGGTGCTAACCGATTATTTGTTGCCACAGGACGTGGTGCGGCTGGTGCGCCAACATCAGGTGACCGTACTGGCCGCAGTGCCGCCGCTGTGGTCGGCGCTGGCGCAGGCGAAATGGCCGGACAACAGCGCGGACAGTCTGCGGCTTTGGACTAACTCCGGCGGCGCTATGCCACCAGCGCTGCTACACCGGCTGCAACAGCTGTTTCGCCAGGCACAGCCTTTCCTGATGTACGGCCTGACCGAGGCGTTTCGTTCCACTTATCTGGCGCCGGAGAAACTGGCGCAAAAGCCGGATTCAATTGGCCAGGCCATCCCCTTTGCCGATGTGCGGGTGCTGCGGCCCGATGGCACTGAGTGTGATGTTGATGAGCCGGGTGAATTAGTGCACCGTGGGCCGCTGGTGAGTCTGGGGTATTGGGGACGGCCCGATGTCACTGCCGAGCGCTTTAAACCCGATCCGTTACTGCCGCCTTCAGTGCTGCAAAGACCTGCCGCAGTCTGGTCTGGTGACCAGGTGCGCCGCGATGCCGATGGTGACCTGTTTTATATTGGCCGGCTCGATGAGATGCTGAAATGTTCTGGCATCCGCATCAGTCCGACCGAGATTGAACAGCAGTTTTATGTGCTGGTAAAGGACGTGACCGATGCGGCGGCGATAGCGGTGCCGCTTGCCAATGCGGATAACGCTGTATTGTTGGTCTTCAGCTCGGCAGTTAAGCAAGACTGTGCAGCAATTATGGCGGCGCTGAAACAGGCTTTACCGGTTTATATGCAGCCCAAAGCAGTGTTGCAACTGGAACAATTACCCAAAACCGTCAATGGTAAACTCGACCGCAAGCAGTTAAGTATCACTTATAAGGAATATTTCAGTGCCGGTGAGTGACAAAGTAGACAATAGCCAGCTCAGTGCTCAGCCGCAGTTGGCCGCAGCGCTTGGTGCTTTTTCCTCTGTGGACGGCATGCTGTGTATTGGTGGCAAAACGCCGGCGCAAATCGCGGCAATGCTCGATGCCGAAGTATTTTACGCCTATGACCGAATGGCTTTGCAGCACAAAGTGGAGCAGCTGCGCCATGCTCTGCCGGGCGCAGTTAAACTGCATTATGCGGTGAAGGCGAATCCATACGGGCCTGTGGTGCAGCAGATGGCGGGCCTGGTCGATGGTATGGACGTGGCGTCGCGACGTGAACTGCTGCTGGCATTACAAAGTGGTATGCCGGCTTCGCACATCAGCTTTGCCGGCCCCGGTAAAACCGATACCGAACTTGCTGCCGCTATTGCTGCCGGTTGTGTAGTGCATCTGGAATCGGCCACTGAAATGCGCCGGTTGCAGCGGCTTTGCCGGGCAGCAAATACCACAGCGCAGGTTGCACTGCGGATCAATCCGGAATTTGAACTCAAAGGCGCCGGCATGAAAATGGCTGGTGGTGCCAAGGCATTTGGTATTGACCAACATCAGGTATTTGCGCTGCTTGATGAAGTCCAGCAAGGCCCGCTACAGCTCATCGGCTTTCATTTGTATTGTGGCTCACAGAATCTGCACGCCGATGCCATTTTGCAAAGTCAGCGGCAAAGCCTGCAGTTGCTCACGCAATTGCGGCCTTTATGCGCTGATTTACGCTTTTTTAATCTGGGCGGTGGTTTTGGCGTGCCGTATTTCCCGGCGGACAAACCATTAGACCTCGATGCGGTCGGTGCTGGTATGCGCGGCCTGCTCGATGAGTTCGCCGCAACTATCGCCGGCCTTGAAATAGTGCTGGAGCTGGGGCGTTATCTGGTGGCTGATGCCGGCGTTTATATGAGTCGTGTCATTGATATCAAAACCTCTCATGGCTGCACTTTTGTCGTGACCAATGGCGGTCTGCATCATCATCTGGCCAATTCCGGTAATTTTGGTCAGGTGGTGCGGCGTAATTACCCGGTACTGCTGGCCAACAAGCTCAATCAACCGGTGGCCGGCCCGCTGCAGGTGGTAGGCCCGCTCTGCACGCCACTGGATGTATTAGCAGATAAAGTGTTGCTGCCTGAGCCTGCGATCGGCGACTGGTTTGCTGTGCTGCAATCCGGCGCTTATGGTGCCAGCGCCAGCCCACAGGGTTTTTTAAGTCACGGTGCTGTGGCAGAAATATTGTTATGAAACACTGGATAGATGGTGTGTTGGTCGGCAGCAGCGGAGGCTTTGATGCGTAAGTATTTTTATTGGAGCGGGGTGCTCGCTAATCTGGCTTTGCTTGGGGTGTTGCTGATTTGGGCGCGCAGTATATATTGGCTCGGCTTGCCGTTACCGCTGTACAGTCAAAAAGTAGCGGCTGACCTTCGGGTCAATTATCCGAGTGTGGCTTTTGTCGCACCTTTGTTTGATTTTTTCGGCAGTTTTGAGCAAAAAAACTATTATTTCCGCGAACTGGACCCCACCCAGTGGCATGGCGCCGGTGCGCGGCCGGATTTTACGCCGGTGCAACAAGGGGAGCTGATCGTCGTCGCTGATACCGACAGTCTGAAAAAAGCCCTGAGCAGTGCCAAACCGGGTCAGCAGATTATGCTGGAACCCGGCGTTTATGCTTTTGAACGCACCTTTGAAATGCGTCAGGCTGGCACGGCGGAAGCGCCAATCCGGCTGACCGGACGGCGCATGCATCAGGTGCAGTTGTTGCTCAAAGGCGAGGGGCTGTTGTTACTGGCTCCGCACTGGCAGTTTGAGAACATCAGTTTTATCGGCAATTGCGATACCCATGACAGCTGTCAGCATGCGCTGCATATCAGCGGCAGAGCCAGCGACGTGTTGATCCGCAATAACAGCTTTCGCGATTTTAATTCCGCTATCAAGGTCAACGGCCTGAAGGGGAACTATCCGGACCGCGGCTTGCTGGAGAGCAACACGATTTACAACACCAGCCCACGTAAAACCAAAGGCCCGGCCACGCCGGTTGATATTGTCGCCGCCAACGACTGGGTCGTGCGCGCCAACTTTATCTTTGATATCCAGAAAAACGCCGGCGATGAAGTCAGTTATGCCGGCTTTATCAAAGGCAATGCCAGTGGCGGTGTGTTTGAACGTAATCTGGTGATGTGTGAAGCCAATTTAAAAGGCGGGCGCCACAATGCGCTTGGCCTGTCGTTTGGCGGCGGCGGTACCGGTGCGGCGTATAATCGCGACGGCGTGACCGGCACTGAAACCACCGGCGGCGTGATGCGCAACAATATCATTCTGCATTGCCCGAATGATGTCGGCATTTACCTGAACAAAGCCAAAGACAGCCTGCTGGAAAACAATATTGTTTATAACACGGTCGGGGTGGATGTGCGTTACAGCCAAAGCAGCGCGTTGCTTGTCAATAACGTCATCAGCGGCCGGGTCAACAATCGTGAGGGCGGTCAGCATCAGCTGGATAGCAACCTGATTGTGGCGCGCGATTTTTTCACCGGCCGGGATGAGCTCAAAGATTATTTTGCCGCACCGGATTTAGCCGATTTCAGCTGGACACAAGCCTATCCGGAGCAACCAGCCGAGCAGCGCAATGCCGATGGTCAAATCAGTGATTTTTGTGGTGCCTTAGTACAAAAGCCCTATCTGGGCGCTTTTGCCGGTGAAGAATTTTGCCTGAAACCTGGCCAAACCCCCTGATAGCCCGGCAGGGTGTGCTGCTTTGACAAAATAATGCAGAGGCGCCGGTCGGCTGGTTCAGCCCGGCAGCCGGCGCAGGAAGTCGACCGATGCCTGCATCAGCGCAGCTAAATGCCCTTCGCCGCTCAGCGTGTGATTGGCGCCTGCAATCTCCAGACATTCAGCCTGTTGCCTGAGGTGCTGTAAATCGGTTCTTTTCAGCAGTTCAGCACACTCCGCTGCAGTTAAATCCGCACCGCTCAGCGTTAAATGCAGCGGGACTGTTAATTGTTGCCAGTGCTTGATGGCCCGCAGCACTGCCTGATCCGGGCTCAGTGCTGGCAAAGTAGTTGACGCTACTGCTGATTTAGCAAGCTCAGCCGTCTGATTGGCTGAATCGTTGCCAGGGCTACTGGCCTGCCAAAAGCGCCGCAGCGCAGCAACACTGGTTTTGAGGTTCAGCCTGCCAGTCAGCAGTTTTTGCCAGAACTCTTTACTGATAAGCCTCTGCAGATAATAAAACTTCAGCATAGTGCGGGCATGGTTTTGCTGCAGCCGGCACCAGGGATTGAGCAACAACAAGGCATCCGGTTGCAGGGCAGGACTGGCCAATAAAGCCGCTGTCGCGCCATCACATAAACCAAATAAAACCAGACGGCGGTGTTTGCCAAACACGCGTTGAAGTTCAGCCGGCAACGCCGTCAGATAACGACCGTGGTCGATAAAATCGCCAGGCTTGCCTTCAGCATCGCCAAAACCCGGAAAATCAAAGCGCAGGCTGGCAAAGCCTGCCTGTTGCCAGTGCCGGGCTAGTTGCTGCTGCATGCGGTGACTACCGGCTTTGGTCTGTGCACCGCCGTTTATCATCACAATCAGCACATCGGACGCTGCTGCAAGGTAAATGCCCAGGCTTTGTTTGCCACACAATTGCAGCGAAATGATTTGGGGCACTGTGATATTCGCTGTGATATTTGCCGTAATGCCTGTTGCGATGCTATCGGTGGGCGCAGGCGTGACGTTGTTGACCTTGCTTGTCGGGCTGTTTATTGCAGCACTGCCTCTGAGCACTGCAATAGTCGCATCCAGCAAAGCCTGAGTATCAACCGGTTCCTGACTCAGCCAATAGGGCTGGCCGTTCACAGCCTGCATCAACAGATTGGGATGATTTTGCTGTAGTCTGAGGCTAGCCGGTGAGAGCTGCCCGGTCAGCGTCGATTCAAACCAATACAACTGACTGACATCTGCCGGCAGCTGAGTGTTCAGTGTCAGCGCTTCTGACTGCAGCGACAGCGGAATTGCATAACCTGCGACAGACAAAGTATCCGCCGGGTTTGTCGCTGTGTTTGCCGCCGTAACACCAGCTTGACCACCAGGCTCGCCAAACTGCTGCAGACGCTGTAATTGCTGCCAGAAGCGCTTTGTATCTAATTGCGGCTGCCAGAGTAACACTTGTCCGAGTGGCAGGATTTGTCTGATGTCGGCCAGCCAGTCCAGCAACAATGCCGCCGCAAAACGGCAGCCCAGCAGATGCACCTGCCGATAGCCGGCCAGCTGTGGCAAAAAGCTCAGCATGTCCTGTCGCCATTGCTGCAGCGAGATACTATGAAAATCACCTTCACTGTCACCGGTGCCGTAAAAATCCGGTAAAAAACAGTCGATGCCGGTAGCGGGACCAGCAGCAGTGCCCGCTGCCGTCATCGTGTCGGCGAGAGTTGCGGCAAGAGTGGCAAAAACCCGGCGACAGCAATTCATTTCTTCAGCAAAAGGCGGCAGTATCAGCAGTGCTGTGTCGTTGTCGTTGTCATTGTCGTTGTCGGCTGCGCGCCAGCGCGTCAGCAGCCACAGGCCTTGTCCGCCCTGAATATATTCGGCATCCAACGTGAACCGCGGCGTCATGGCACTTTGTTGATTCAGGTTCAAAGTTTGCTCCGAAGCTGTTGCAGCCGGGTTTTGAGGCGCAGCACTGTAAATTGCAGCAAAGCTATGGGGTTGTTCAGGCGGAATGCCGTCACCCGGTACAGCGGGCTGCAGCTATCCATCCACTGCGCTTTGTAGGCATCATCGCCGGTCAGGAAGTCCAGTGTATGCACCTGGTCCTGCGCCATCACATAATCAGCCATTGCGGCGGTCAGCACAGTGCCGGGGGACAGCGCGTCAAACTGCTGATCCTGTGCCAGTTTATAAATGGCCGCGACGCCGCCGGCGACCAGCCAGCACTGCACTGCGACCGGCTGCTCTGCGATATACAACACGCCTAAGCGCAGTGTGCCTTGGCTTGATGCCTGTTGCAGCAACTGATTAATAAAATCCGGGGTCGGTTCGGCCGGTTTCCAGCTGCGTTGGTAGACCTGCCAATAATGTTGCTGCAGTGGCTCGCTGATGACAGTTGAAATGCTGATTGTGGCGCCGAGCTGGTCGAGTTTTTTCTTCTTGCGGGCTATGGTATGGCGCAGCTGCGAACTGCGTTTTGACCAATAATCCGCCGTCGATGCCTGCCAGTTTTGACTGATCGGCACCGCCAGCAGCCCCCAGCCAGGAATTTGGGCGTCCTGTAACAGGCTAAGTTCTGTGGCGCTGACTGGCTCCAGCTGCAGTTGCCGACATTTGGGCAAGTGCGCCGTCAGCCGCTGAAAACATTGTTGCCACTGCGCTGGGGGGGCAGGCGGTGTTGGCCCTAAAGCACAGCTGTAATAGTTGCTAAGGCTTTTGGCTTGCAGGCCGTGGTCGTCTGAATATAACGCCAGTTGCCAACAGCCGGGTGTGTCTGATTCAGCTTGCAGGTAAAAATAATCGCTTTCTGCCAGACCAACAAACCGCGCCAGCGCCTGATACCAAAGGCCCCGTTGCTGCCATGGCTGCAGTGAGGTCATGGCCTGGCTGGCATCAGCTTGCTGCTGAGGCGCGGCCTCAGGCTCTGCCATAGGCCTCTCGCAACTGACGGTCCAGTCGTCGTAATGGCAGGTTCACCCGCGTTGGACCAATCTGATCGGGCCGCACATTCAGTTCAATCATTTTCGGGCCATCAGCCGCAATCGCAACATCGACGCCGGCGATATGTACGTGTGGAAAAGCGCGCAGTGCCTGACCTGCCAGCTGCATACATTCCTGCCAATAAGGCAGCTGCACGCCGGCGATTTGCGCACCAGAGTCCGGATGTTGTTGCAGCAATCGCCAGGGTTCAAGTTTGTTAAAACCAAACTCCAGGCGACCCGTGGTGATATCAACCGGGCATGACAAACCGCCGCTGGTGGTGTTGTCAACCAGACTGCCTTTTTGACCTACGCGTAAAAAGGCACAGGCGACTTCTGTACTGCCCGGCAGCTGATAAACCCAGATACGTAGTGTATTCACCGACTGCGGATGAAACTGCGCCACCACCGGATGCTGTTCCAGATAATGTTCAATGATGTAACCGTCCGGATTCTGCCGGGCCTGCTCCCACCACTGCTGCAGAGTAGTGACAGCATTGCTGAACGGATGTTCAAACCAGACATCGTCGGCGTTGGTGCAGACTCTAAAGGCGCAAAAGCCAGCGCCACCAAAACCTTCGACCGGTTTTAAGCAGATTTTCTGGCCGGCTAACGACCAACAAAGCTCACGGAAATCAGCAAAGCTTCGCAGCGGCGCACCGGAAGCGCAAACGCCGGACTGTTGATGAAAAAAAGCGATAAATTCAGGCGTCGGTACTTGCTGTAACGTCAGGACCGCTTTTTCAACGACCTTGTGCTGTGACGTTTTCTGATAAGGCCTGGCGTTCCAGCGGTCAATCATTGCGTTGTATTCTTTGCGGTTGGCATGTTCCCATTTGTCCGCAAACGGAATTTCCGGTCGCCAGAACCGGCTTTGTAAATACGAGCCCGGGCCTATGCCGCGAATGGCCAGCAACAAACTCATTTCCAGTAACTGACGCCACTTGGGTAACTGCGGTTCCTTCAGCTGGTCCAGCGCCTGCCAGCAGCGACGGATATCATGGATAACTTTTGTCAAAACAGATCCTTGTGAGCACTACACAGCGAACAGCGATATTAACTGAAGTGAAGGAAATTGAACAGGCTGGCCCCGGCGCCGGGCGACGCGGCAAAAACGATTGCCGCGCTGGCTAAACTTAATCGATGATGACAGGGTCAATACTGCTGACCCTGTGGCATAATAACGCCGGAATGAAGCATCGGAGCGAAGGATGACAAGGCTATTACTGAAGATCGGACAGCTGCTGTTCGGGTTAACAATGTTGTCCGGTTGTGGCGGCGGTGGTGGAGCTGCAACGCCGGCACCAACCCCGGTAGTGACGAATAAAACAGTACAGCTGACCATCAATGGCACCGGGGCAGTGCGCCTCAGTGATGGCCAGACTTGCCAGCAAAGCTGCACATTAACGGTCAGTGGCACCAGCCTTGAACTGACCCCACAGGCCGCCGAGGCCAGCCAGTTTGACAGCTGGCAACAGGATTGCGCCGGCACTGGCAGCTGCCGGCTGGATCTAACCACTGTCACATCAGCCAAAGTCGTTGCCAGTTTTGTACCCCGTAATATCGATATCCGCCTCAATTCTCAGGCCGGTGGCAGCATTGATTACAGTGCAGGCTCGGTGCGCGGTTCCTGCAGTGACAGTTGCACAGCAACTTTTCCCTACGGCACTACAGTGTTATTGCAGGCAAAATCAACCGCTTATCATGATTTTGCCGGTTGGCAGAATGTCTGTATCAGTACGGCCACAGTGCCAAGCTGCGAGTTTATCGCCCGCGAGGCTATTAGTCTGACCGCCAAGTTTGTCAGCCGCCAGGTTGAATTACGCATTATCGTCAGTGGTCAGGGCGAGGTCAGCAGCGCGGCGCTCGCTGCACCATGCCGCGGTGATTGCGCGGTGAAAGTCAATGCTGGTAGCGAAGTCGAGCTCAAAGCCGTACCTGATGCCGGTCAGAGTTTCAGTGGTTTCAGCGCGCCTTGTACCACGGCCACCCCCTGCAAGCTGACGATGGATGCCAATAAAAGCGTCAGTGCCGGTTTTGTCGCCGATGCGGTGGCGGATGGTGCGAATTATGTCACAGTCTCCAATCCTACCGACCAGCCCATCAGCAATCTGCCGCTGCAATTTGCCCGGCCTTTTGTTGAAGGCGAGATCAGCCAATTACCGCAGCTGAAACTGGGCGATCAACTGCTACCGACTCAGGCCGATGTCAAACAGCGTCACGCCGATGGCAGTGTGCGCCATGCCATTATCAGTGTGGTGGTGCCAGAAATCCCGGCCGGTGGCAGTGTGCGGCTGCAATTTGTCAATCAGGCGGTATTGCCCGCCCAAAGTGGCTTGAGCGCACAACAAATGCTCAGCGACGACTTTGATTTTGACGCGCAAATTCAGGCGACTTTTACCGGAGCCCAGACTCAAATCCGCTCAGCCCGGGATATGTTAAGCCAGGGCAAATTCAGTTATTGGGCTCAAGGCCCGGTCGCCACCACAGTGTTGATTGCCGATCACAGTGTCGAGCGTAGCGCTGATTTTGGCAGCGACGCCCATCGTTCTGTGCGGCCGTTGTTTTACGCCACTTTCTGGCCCGGCATTAAAAAAGTGCAGGTGCGTTTTGTTGGCGAAATCACCAATACACAGGCCTTGCAGGATCAAAGTTATGATCTGACGCTGACCGGTGGCTGGAAAAATCCGCAGCAACTGTACCAACAAACTGCAGTGCCACATCAGGCGATGACACGCTGGACCCGGCAATTCTGGCTGGGCACGCCGGTGCCGGTAGTGTCGCTGAATCATCAGGTCGGTTACCTGGTACGCACCAAACTCATTCCGAATTTTGACGCCAGCCGGAAAATTCCGGAATCGACTATCAGCGCCCGGCATAAATCCTGGCTGACGGCGGACAATAGCCTCTACGGCGGCGGACAGTGGCAAAAAGCCATGGCGACGGCTGGCGGCCGCCAGGAAATTGGTATCTATCCATCCTGGACAGTGCGCTGGATATTCAGCGGCGACTGGCGTTTAGCTGAGATTGCTATGCGTCAGGCCGAAATGAGCGGTGGCTGGCCTTATCATGTGCGCGAAGGCGACCCGGAGCGGACTTTTGATGAAGCTAAAACCGTCTCTGGGCTTGGCCGTATTTTATCAATTAACCAGGGCGGCCGGCCGACGGCTTGGCTGACGCGGATTGACTGGCACGAAATTGTCGCCAAAGACAAAATTACTCCGGTCGCTACGCTTGGCACCACGCGCTGGAATCCGGATGTGGCGCATCATCCGGATATGAGCTCAGCGCAATATCTGCTGACCGGCGACTATTATTTCCTCGAGCAAAGCTGGTTCTCCGCCGCTTACACCACGATGGACAACAACGCCACCGCAAAAAGCAGCACGCTGGGCCGTGGCCCGACCGGCAGTGAAGGTGCTTTGTACGCTGACGAATCACGTGCTCAGGGCTGGGCGCTCAGAACCCGAGTACACACCGCATCTATTACGCCGGATGGCCTGCCGGAACGGTTGTATTTTGATACTTTAACGCACAAAGCGCTGGCGCTGTGGGAAGGGCTGTTTAATGTACAAAACCCGAAACAGGCTTATCCGGAGCTGTGGAACTTCGCCCGCAACACCATAGCACCGAAAGAATTCCCGAACAGCAAAGGTGTGCCTTCACCACTGGGGCAGTGGAGCCATTCGGCAGCGCGCGACACCAGCTACACCGATGAGTTTTACGATTACACCAAAGCGGCCGGCGGTTCTTCGCCCTGGATGGCGCATCTGGTGATTTTAGCGCTGGGCCGGGCAGAAGAGCTGGGGTATCCGGCCGGGCCAATGAAAGCTTATGTCGGCCAGATGCTGACCGGGCCTGCGGCCGAGCCCGGTTTTGCGCTGGAACTGTTATCGGCTTATCGCCAGCCTTCTATCCGCCAGCCGGATGGTTTGTGGTTTGACAGCTGGTTAAAAGTGCAGGACGCTTACCTGCCGGCGTTCCGGATTGATACTATTGCCCGTTATCAGGCTGAAGTCGTGGTGGATGAAGAGTTTGGTTATAACTCAATTGTCTGGGGCACGTCGTCTTATCTGCTCGACCTGCCAAACGGCGACAAAGTGTTTAATTTTTACAATGCCCGCTTAAGTAACAAAACCGATTTTAACGGCAACCCGAAATGGGCAATTTTGCCGCGGAAAAAATAGCGCAGGGCCAAAGGCGGCAAAGCGGAAGAACACGCAGAAGGAGTAGCGGGTGACGGAACAACAACACAGTATCAACGCCGGTTACAGCAGCCGGCTGATTGCACCAGAGATGCTGGTGCACTGGACCGATACTGAGTCAGCGCTTTGTGTGCGCGATCACTGGGTGTATCGTTATCACTATCAAAGCGGTGCCTTAACTAAAGTTTGCCGCGTCCCGGCGCAGCAACAAAGCTTCACAGGCCGCATCAAAGACGCGCTGGCGCGCAGCGCTTTGCTGCAATGGCTGCGGCCGACTGCCGGCCTTGGTCATGTGCATCAGACCCGCCGCGGCGATATCGTGATTATTTATGACCGGATTTATCTGTACCGCGCCGGGCAAAGCGGGGTCATCGCCAGTGCGCAGACTCTGGCACTAACACCAAAAGCGGCGCCGCCGCTGCGCGGTGGCATTGCTGAACATGGCGTCAGTGGCAAGTTGTATTATGGCGAGTACCTCAATGGCCACAGCAGAGACATCCGCGTCATCTGCTTTGACCCGGCGACGCAGCAGCAACACGTCTGCTGGCAATTCAGCCGCAGTGAAATCAAACATGTACACGCCATTCATTACGACCCATTGCGTAACCGGTTGTGGTTATGTAGCGGCGACACCGACGCAGAATCGGCGATTTATTACAGCGACGATGAATTTGCCACTTTGCATTGCCTGGGCCGTGGCAGTCAGCAGTGGCGGGCTATTGCGCTGTGGTTTGACGCCAATGGCATCGAATGGGGCATGGATGCCGGCAAAGACGCACCGGCTGAGGCGATGAACCAGCTGTACAGAGTGGAGCTTGACGAGAGTGGCGCAGCGGCCGGTGCACCAATGTTATTGCAGCAAGTCGGCAATCCGGTGTATGCGGCGCTGACCGGTGCAGACGGCAGTGTCTGGCTGCAAACGACTTATGAACCGGGCCGCTTGCAACCCACGCCGGAAACGGCTGCGTTGTGGCACAGGCCTGCTGATGGCGGCTGGCAACAATTGCTAAGCCTGGATTATCAACATCAGCCACGGCGCGGTGTCAGCAAATATGGTTATCTGCTGCTGCCGAAAGGCACAACGCCGGCGGGGCAGTTATTGTATTCCCCGGTGAATTGTCAGCCTGGCCATTACGGTTTGTATTTACTGCAATCGACATCTGCTTAAAACCGCCTGTGCGGCAAAAGACACAGGCTGCAACAAACTTAAATTCTTAGCGGTTTGGCCGCAGCAGTGGCGCCAGACGTAACAGCAACACCCCCTGTTTCAGTGCCAGCACGCCGCGTTTCACCGCCGGTTTAAACAGATGCTTGCGCTGCTCGGTCAAAGTGCCGAGGCCATAAGTGACGGCCGCCACCAGCGCCAGTACCGCCAAAGAGGTACTGATGCTGTTGGCATCAATCGTCATATTGTGCTCAATGGTTTTCATCACCGGCGCGTGCACCAGATACAGCGTGAAAGTGTAAGACGCCAGCAGCGTGATTGGACGCTGGAACTGCATCAGCCAGTTCAACCGGACAAAACGGGCGCCATAGAGGTGACTGAAAAACAGCACACAAACCAGATAATCCGAGCCATATTTGGCCGCGCTGCCCAGCGACAACTGCGCAAATGGCCACAGCTGCTCGCCAAGCGCTATCAGCACTTTGTCGGTTTCAGTGAATTTGTACAGCGGATACAGCACCAGCGGCGACAGAAACAACAACCAGGCCAGCCATTGTTTTGGGGTTGTGTGCTCGATGAGCCACAGCAATAACACACCGGCGAGCCAGATCGGGAACAATAACCAGAGTTTGTAGCCCACCGCCAGCAATAACACAGTGAACAAAATCACCCGTTTTAACCCACGATAAAAAAACAGCAAGGCAAACAAGGCGTAATACCACACCTCATAACCCAAAGACCAATACGGCGGTACGGTAAAAGGCTGTTCCGAGATGGTCCAAATTTCGCCTAAAAAGGCCAGATGAAAGGGCAGATAAATATACAACTTGGCGTATTGATACAGGCCGCTGTAGTTATCCGGATTAAACTGCAGGCCAATCAGGTCAACACAAACCGCCAGCAATAACACTGGTACTGCGACTGAATAAATCCGCGTGGCGCGAGCTGTGATGTAATCCGACAGCGTGATTGGCGCTTTGTTGGCGGTGTAAAAAATCACCAGACCTGACAACACAAAAAACACAATGACGGCGTCACGGCCGTTGGTTGGGATCAGATAACTGAATTGCGGCGCCAGAATATTAAAATCAATGAGATGGGTAAGGACCACGACGACCGCAGCGATAAAACGGCATAGATCCAGATACAGTGAAAACTGCTTATCCATTCATCTTCCTTACTACCAACACTAATTTCACTTTCAGACGCCGTGCATCTTCTTCATGTGCTACCAGCCTGTTACAGACGCTTAAACCGGCGTTTTATCCGCTGCAGCAAAGCCTGAATTCCCGGCAGCGGGTCGGTCAGCCGCCGCACAGCCGCAACCTGAGTATAATCGCTGCACTGATCGGCAGGCGCGCCGTGCGCTAAGGCATTGGCGTCGGCAATTTCATCAAACCACACCACGTTGTTGTGAGCGCGTACCGCTGGCGTCGGCTCACCGGCAAAAAACGCCACGATAGCCGCCAGCAGATTGGTGCCGGACAAGGTCGCGATTTCATGCTGATAATCGGTGCGGCCGACCGTCGGCTCAATCATGTAATAACCGCCGCGGTTGGCATCAAACTTAAATTCCATGCCAATCAGGCCGGTATAACCAATGGCACTGACAAACTGCGTGGTCAGCGTTTCGAGTTCTGCCGCCGCTTCCGGCGCGCTGGTACAGGCGGCGGTGCCACCGACCTGTAACGGCCAGGAGCGTAATTTACGGCCGGTGAAACTTTGCACCAGCTTGCTGTGTTGGTCGTAAAACGCCAGACAAAAATAAATGGCGCTGTCCGGGCCTTCCAGCCATTCCTGCACAATCATTTCGCTGAGCACAGGTTCAATTTGCTGGTACAAAGTGGCGACTTCTGCTGCGGACTGGACTTTATAGGCTTTTTTAAACTTGCGGCTATAGGCTTCGTTTTGCTCCAGCGGCTTAAACACACAAGGATATTGCAGCGCTGCAATGGCGGCTAAATCTGCCGAGCTGTGTAACACCACGCCTTGCGGCACCGGGCTGCCGGCTTGTTGTGCTGCTTCGGCAAAACCTTCTTTCGATTGCAGAGCCACCAGTTGCGGATGCGGGCAAAATAAAAACTGATAAAAAGGCGCCAGGGCGTCGCGCGCCGCACTGACATGCAACACGGTTTTTTCTTCGGTCAGCAATAACACCGGTTTAACGCCGGCAAAGGTCGGCGCCAGCGCTAACAAGTCCTGCACTATGCCGGGCGCTTTAGTATCAGCCACCAGCTTTTTCTGGCCAAAGCGGCTGTGCCAGGCCGGCGCATTGGGTGAGTCACATAACAGTGTCAACTGACAATGCGGCAATGAACGCAACACACCTAAAGCATTGGCACTGCCGCCAACGACCACCACCTGAGTTCGTTGCATGATCATTGTTCCTTTAATCGGGTAAAAGGCCAGCGCTGTAGCTTGGCTGGTTTGACGCCTAATTCAGTCAGCACTTCGTAGCAATCCCGCAGCCCGCTCTGGCGCACATAGACCAGATAAAAACCATAAGCTGAAATACCGGCGACGGTTTTTAAGATGAGTGTCAGCAACAGCTGCTGCGGCAGATAATGATAACAACCGAGCTGAGTCAGCCAGACCACAGCCGCCATAAACAGACAAGCTTCAATCGGCGTTTGCAGCGCGCGCAGGTAACGACGCAGTGAGAAATCCAGCACGCGGCGGGCCTGATAAAACAAATAAATCGACGACAGCGGGTAGGCGATGACCATCGCCAGCGCCACGCCCGGCAAGCCGCCAAATACCGCGCCGATGTAGACACTGAGCGGAATAGTTACAGCACACAAGGTGGTGTATTTCGCGGTGATATTGGGTTTGCCGATTGAAATAAAGGCCTGAGTGATCAATGGGTCGACTGACTTCACCAGCCCAAGCAAACAGAGAATTTGCAGGATAAATACCACGTCCAGCCAGTTATCACCCAATAGCACCGGCACCAGTTCTGCAGACGTCAGGCCCATGCCGGCCATGATCGGAAAACCCATCAGCGCAATCCCTGAGGTCAGCCGGCGCAAGGCGTTATCGAGCCGGCTCAGGTCGGTTTGCATCCGCGAGAACAGCGGCGCGGCGATTTGGATCACCAGGCTGGTGATGTACTGAGTTGGCAGTGACGATAAAGTCGCCGCCATCGAATAAATGCCCATTTGCTGCGCACTTAACACCTTACTGATGATCACGGTTTTGGCGTTATTGTAGAAATACCAGGTCAGGCGCGAATAGGTGACAGTGACGCCAAATTTCATCAGGGCGCGGGCGGCACGTAAATCGCCGATGCGGCTTGGCCGCCACTGACTGAACCAGAAAATACTGCAGGTTTTAAAAATCTGTGAGGCTAAAAAGCCCCACACCAGTGCCCAGGCTTTAAAGCCAAACCAGGCCAGTAACAGCGTGACCACGCACTGCAGTAAAATCATCGCAAAATCGATGCCGGCATAGAGTTTAAAGCGCATGTCCCGCGCGATCAGCGCATCCGGCACTGTGGCAATAGCGCCGATGATAAAGCTCAGCGCCACCACCTGCAGCATGTCGCTGAGCACCGGATAACCGAAATAACTGGCTAAAAATGGGCTGGCAGCATAAAGGCCGGCATAAAGCGAGGCACTGATCAGGATCGCCAGCGAAAAAGCGCCGTTTAATTCGGCCTGACTGATATCCAGCCGGTGCTTGATGGCGCTGCCAAGGCCAATTTCGTTAAAAAAGCCGATAAAGCCGACGACGACCATCACCAGCGCCATCAGACCATAATCTTCCGGGGTTAACAGCCGCGCCAGTAACAGCGTATTGACGAAAGAAATCAGTTTGGCTGCGCCTTTACCAAGCCCCAGATACATCAGGCCTTGCAGCGTTTTATTTTTCAGTTGGTCCACACAGGTTCCACAATATTAAGGTTGTTGGTTCAGCAGTTTTTGACAAAGCGCCATAAGTTCCACCGTGCGCTGACGCCGGCTAAATGGCTGGGCTTGCGCCGGGCTCAGGCCCGGTTGCGGCGGCTCAGTGATAAGACGCTGCAGCGCCGTGGTCAATTCAGCCTGCTGCCAGGCCTGCACAGCGTTTGGCATGGCCAAACAGGCCTGCGCTGTGGCGCTGTCCGGCGGGCAAATAGCCAGCAGCGGTTTGCCACTTTGAATGTAGTCGTACAGCTTACCCGGGACCTGATAGTTAAAAATCTGGTCCTGAATTAACAAATTGGCCGAGCATTGCATCATCTCGGCTTGCGCCTGCATAAAAGGCACTGCCGGCAGAAACTCAACCAATGCGCTGATGCCAAACTGCGCCAGCGTGGCGGCAAATTGCTCCGGCTTGGCACTGCCGCGGAACTTCAGCACAAAATTATCTGCACGAATCAGCCCTTGTTGCTGTAAGTCGGCGATAGCACGGAAGATGCCGCTGATATCACGACCATTGCCGTACAAAGCGCCGCTGTAGAGCAAGTTGAATTTATCCGGTGTCGTCGCTGGCGGTAAATCCAGCGGCACAAAGCCATTTTCAATGATCTGAAACTTGGCTGGCGGTTCGGCCGGGTAGAGGCTGCGATACAAGCCGGCAGCCGCCTGACTGGTCGTGACCACAGCGCTTGCCTGCGTGATGACCTTGCGCTCGAGATAACGCATCAGGCCATTAAAGTGCTGATAGGCCGGATTGTAATGGCATTGCAGCGGGTCACGAAAATCGGCTACCCACGGCTTGCCGGTTTTTTTGCTGAGACTGCGGCCAATCAGATGGGTGGTCAGTACCGGGTAGGTGGACCAGATTAAATCGATGTCATGTTCACGTATCAGCTGCTGGCCAAGCGCGACGGCACTGAAATACCAGGGCCAGTAACGATCTGGCACCGCCGCAACAGCCGGCGAGCGGCCAAACAGTGAAAACAGTTTGCTGGCGTCTGTGGCTTTACTGCGAAAGATGCGGTCTTGTAGCAATGGCGAAATCTGCAGTTCGTGGTCAAAGCGCTGATAAATATCTGCGCTCGCTGTTAACACATAAGGCTCTGCGCCCATTTCTGCCAGATATTCGGCGAAGCGGTAAGGCCGCTGCACGCCCGCGCTGCGTGCCGGCGGCATCTCAAAAGCAATCAATAAAATTTTCAGCGGCTTGGCCATCAGTTCGCGACTCCGAGCACGCGGCGCACCAGGTCGCTGAAGCCGGATAATTCCGCTTCCAGTTCCAGCCAATGTACGTCTTCACCGTCCAGAATTCGGCGGATTTGCAGCACATCAGAACCTTGCTTGTGCAGGCCAATGTGGGTGGTTGTTGCGGTCTGTACGCCATTTTGTTGCAACAACGGCAGATGCGCCGGCTGATATTCGCCGCTGGGATAACAGAAATGCACCAACGTGGAGGGTGCAGTAAATTGGGCCAGCCACTGGCGGTTCTGCTCGATTTCAGCCGCTAAGGCTACCGCATCCAGCGGGCTGCAATGGCGATGGGTGTGCAGCTGCAGCTCAACATTGGCTTGTTGCAGGCGGCGCAGCTCATCAGCATCAAGCAAACGGAACAGCGGGCGGCCTTGTTGATGTAACGACACCTGCAGCTGCTCAGCCAACTGATACAGCACCTCAGCGCGTGAGGCGGCCTCCGGTAACTGATCAATCATCTGGCAAATTTGCCGGACCAACGCCGCAGCGTCTGGCGCCGGCAGGCTGGCGTCAAGCGACGCATCGACTCCCGGCACTTTCAGGTGTAAGGCGCTGGCTGTGGTTTTCCACAGCAGGTACGACACCGCGACATTCAATACCGGAATTTGTTTGTCGGCATAATAACTGGTGACATACAACATCAGCGGAAACTTATGAAGAGCCAGCGCATCGCCGACTAATTCCGCCGTGCCGGACCAGCCATCGTCCATCGTCAGCGCCAGCTGCAGCGGCCGCTCTGGATGAGCCAGGCCTTCGCTTAAGGACACAATCTGATAGCGGCTGTTGGCCAGATATTTCAGCCGTGCCTGGAAGGTTTGCGGCGTCATAAACAGTTTTGGCCGGAACAGGTGCTCGTCGGCATAGGCAAAACCGTGATAACACAGCACACGCAGGTGATTGCGGTAGAGATAACGGCACAGCGCAAACACGCCAAATAGCTCTGCCAGCTTTAACAGGGTTAACTTAATTTTTTTAGACATGCTTGTCCCAATTCAGTCAAAAATGCCTTGGTATTGAGCCAGGCCAGCCGCCTGTCACCCGGATAATTCAAATCTGATTTAACGCCCGGATGGATAAAGTACAGCAAAAAGCCGACTGCGCTTTTTAACTTGGCTACAGGCGCCACCTGCGGATCTTTTAATTTGGATAATAAATAACCAAAATCGGCCGGAAAGGCGTGGCGTACAGTGATGATTTTTGTCAGGCGCTGCGCGGTGTCCGGCGTCTGCCCCTGTAAAAACGACTGCAGCTGGATCACCGGAAAATGCAGCCCGGCGTGGATATCCAGATTGAGCGCAGCCCAGTACCGGGAATTCAGTTCGATAAAATCAAAAGTCTGACTGGCAGCGTCCCACTTGTACTCAACCATGGCCGGACCATTCCAGTTCAATGCGCGCATCCGCAGCACCGCATCTTCATACATCGGCTGATGCCACCAGCTGCTGCGCAGCGAGGTCAGGCCGCCGCTGTGCGGATTTTCGTGGCTGGCGACCGCCATCGATTCGGCCAGAATTTTGCCATCCTGCATCAACAGGTTGACGGTGGCTTTCACGCCGCTGCTGCAATCCTGCAACAGCACTTTGTCGAAATCGGCAAAAGCCTCCAATACCGCCTGCCGCGCCTCTGCCACTGAGCGCACTTTACGCACCAGCGCCTGGTCACCTCGTTTGGCGTAAAAGCCATCGCCTTTGACAAAAAACGGTAAACGCCATTGGCTGAAATCCACTGCATCCAGTTCCGCCGGCTGATTCAGTACCGCAGTGCGCGAGATATGCTGACGTAGTCTGTCATCGTCACTTTGCAGAAATTTGTCAAACACCCAGACTTTGGATAAACAGCCGTAGACCAGTTCTGGATCTGCCGGAATGGCCATCAGCGGGCTGAACTCAGCAAAACAATGGCGAATAGCCAGCAAAAAGCCTTCACTTGGGATAATGGCGGCAATCTGCTGCGTGCGGATGATATCGCGCAGCCAGGGGAGATAATTGCTGTCGTCATAAGGCGGGCACCGATAGCTGGCGCTGGCAAAAGCCGACTGGCAGCCTAAAGCGCCGGCTTTGCTCGAGGCGGCATGCACGGCGTAACCATGTTGGCCTAAGGAGCGGATCACGCCGATGGCGCCCATCGAGTCGGCCTGCGGCACTAGTATCGCGGCTTTGCCTGTTGGTATGGCGGCTTTGCCGTTAGCTACCGCGGCCATGCCTGTGGTCTGCTGTGTGCCAGCGTGCGCTGGCGATGAATTAGGAGCTGACATGTTGTCTTACCCGACTTTGAAAAATTTTAAAATGAGAACGGTCCGCCAGATTATTCAGCGCCAGGCGCAGGCAAAAGCGTGCTGGGTCTCTGTCCCATGGCGTGAAGCGTTTTAAGCGAAACAGCAGGTCGGCGCGGGTTTCAGCCACGCCCCAGTCGGTACTGAATGCGGCGGTAAAGCCAAGTTCGCGCACCATCTCGATATGGGCATCGGTAAAATCGGTTTGATATTTGCCATTGGGGTAAGCGAAAAACTCGATGGGCGCACCGATGATCTGTTCCAGTTCGGTTTTGCTTTGGGCGATTTCCAGCCGCGCCTGCTCCGGGTTTTCCAGCGCCAGAATCGGGTGGTTCACCGTATGGGCACCGATGGTCATGCCGGCCTGATGCATTTGGCGCAGCTGGTCAGCATTGACAAACTGGTGCACCATCTTCGGCTGGCCGGTCTGTTCCAGCAGCTGCGTGATACTGGTGCGCCGCGTCGCAACAGGCTGATATTTAATCTGTTCGGTCAGTGCGGCAATGCTGCTGCGACGGCTATCAGCGCTGTCTATCTGATAACTAACGCCGAGCATTTCAATGGCCTGCACCTGCGACGGCGCCTGTTGAATGGCCTGCGAGATCTGGTTTTCCCACAAATAACCTTCGTTGAGGCCTGCCGTGCTGATAAAGAAAGTCGCGGTCAGGCCATGCTGTTGCAGCAGCGGAAACACATAATCAAAACAATCAGCAAAACCGTCATCGATGGTGATCACCACGGAGTTTTTCGGCAATTGCTGGCGCTGCGACAAAGCAAAAGCCTCAGGCAAAGATAACACCTGAAAATGTTGTTTCAGGTGGCGTAACTGCTCGGCAAATAACTCCGGCGGTAAGGCCTGCTCAGAACAGAGGTCAGTATTGGGCATTACCCGATGGTAATTCAGCACCGAAAAGCTCTGGCGCGAACCAAACAGGTTCAGGCAACGAACCGACAGTTCAAGCATGGTGGCGGTGATCATGGACAGCTTTCCTTGCAACCGGTTGAACGTGAAGCGAATGTTGAGCTCGGTGTTCGAGACTGATCCGGTTCATCACATGGGTAATGGCAAAAATGGCAAACAATAAATCGAAATAGGCCAGACTCACCGCAGCGCCGGCGATGGCATAGGCTAGCAGCGATACCCTAAGCATCGAACTGAGCTTGGCCAGATTTTCCATGCCTTGTTGTTTCTTCAGTCGTTTCGCCACCAGCCGTGCCTGAGAGAACGCGACAAACAGGATCAGTAAAAACAGCAGCAGACCAATAAAACCATGGTCCCCCAGTACCTGGAAATAGATACTGTGCGCGGCTTTAGCGCCATCAAAATAGACAGTGGAGGTGTCAAACAGCCAGTTTAAATTCTGCTGCGGGTCATAGCGGAACCAAATCAGGTTACTTTGACCGGCTTTAAAACCACCGCCGGTAATATTGTCCATCGCCATTAAAATCGCTTGTTTCCAGGCCATGATCCGGCCAAGGAATGACATATCCTGATCAGCATTCTCCAGCGTGGCCATCCGGGCATGCCAGCTTTGTGGCATAAATTCCAGGCCGAAATACACGATGACCGGCACCACCAGTAAATAGATAAATTTCTGCCGCGAGTGGAACCAGAAATACGCGCCCAGTACCGCAATACCAACAAAACCACCGCGTGAATTAGACCCCAGCACACAGACCACCGCCATAAAAATCACCACGGTCAGGCCGAGTTTTAAGTATTTTTGCTCAGTGATACTGCTCAGATAAGCCACCAGCGGGATCATCAGAATAATCCCCACCGCCAGGTCATTTCTGTCACCCAACACGTGGCCGCCCATGCCGGATAACACGTGGCCACCGCCGGAGCTGATATATTTCAGGCCTTCGACCACGCTGTAGAAACCAAGCGAAAACACCACGCCCCATAACAGTACATTGATATGGGTTTCGGTGCGGATAATGGCGATGGCAAAGAAATACAATAAACAAATTTTCAGGAACTCAATCCACTCAGTCCAGACGATATCAGGGATTGAAATGGTGAACACGCTGGTAATAAAGGTCCAACACAGGAACAACATAATGAGCCAGCTCAGGCCGTCCCATTTGGTCTGTGGTTTATTTTTGATCATGAAATACGACAGGATAGTCGCGGCGACGATGATCAGGTTATAGCGGATGCCGCTGGCAAAACCATAGACCCAGCCTTTGGGGTAAAACAGCGCCACCCAAAGCCATAAAGTCACGCCGATAAAGGGCTTTTTAAAGCAAAAATACAACAGCGCCGGAAAAATCAGCAGAAAAAACGCGTCACGCATCGTGTTTTTTCTCCTGAGTCGCTGCGGCCTGTTCCTTATCGTCCTGCTTCATCGCGAAGTAACACAACACGACGACCGCAATCAGGTCCAGAGCAAATAATGCGCTTTCCATTAAGCAGTTACCTTACTGATCACATAACGGTATTTGCCTGAAGCCTCAGCGGCTATCTGGTCGACCCACTCGATGCTGATCTCAACATCGGCGCCTAAGCGCGCGGTTAAGCCGTGGCGGACTTTATCGGCCAGCGCCGGCGCGTCACCATTTTCCAGCACCAGCTGCACCCGGGTATGGGTCAGGCTTTCCTGCACAATTTTAAAGTTGCTGATGCCGTGCAGTTCGCGGATGACATAAATCAGCGCCAGGCCATGCATCATAGTGCCATTGCTGGCGACAACAAAATCGGTACTGCGGCCTTCGATATTTTCCAGCACCGGCAGGCCACGGCCGCAGCTGCAGACTTTGTCGGACAGCGCAGCAATATCGCCGGTGCGATAACGCACAAATGGAAAATCGGACGTGGCCAGATGCGTCACAACAATTTCACCGCTTTGCCCTGGGGGCAGCGGGTTGCCGTCGCGGTCAATGATTTCGACAATAATATCTTCGACGCTCAGGTGCATACTGCCGGCCGGACATTGATGGGCGATAAAACCGGCATCGCGGCCGCCATAACCATTGGCCACCGGCGCGCGGAACACTTGTTCAATCAGTTCACGCTGATAGGGATATAAGCGCTCTGAAGTGACAAACACCACTTTGATGCCTAGACCGGTCAGGTCGATGTCATGCTGCTGCGCGGTTTTGGCAATCAGGTGAAATACCGACGGATAACCAAATAACATGGCCGGCTGAATGGCACGGATTTGCTCAATAAACCCCAGCATTTTCGCTTCGGTTAAATCAAAAGCCGGAATGAGATGCGAGCGGAACAGTTTGTCGCGCCAGATTTTTACTTTGTCCTGTTTATTCAGCTCAATCGGTGAGCCCCAGGCCACAATTTCTTTATCGCCGATATCCACGCCCCACCAGCGGGTGGCGCGCCATTTTTCGGCCACATCGTGGCTGATGCGTTCATTACCGAGTAAAAATGTCAGCGGTGTACCGCTGGAGCCACCAGTGGTAAAAGGCCGCACTAAAGTGGCCTGCGGGTTTTTCAGGCTTTCGCTGTGGGCGCGGATGGTGGCTTTGTCTAAAAACGGCAATTTGACCAAATCGGCGCGGCTTTGAATGTCCGAGGCTTTGAGTCCAAGGCGTGTTAACAAATCGCGGTAGTAGGGCACTTCAGTGCTGATGCGGCGGATAAAGGCCTGTAAACGCTGTTGCTGCGCGGCTTCAAGCTGCTGCGGGCTTTGCCACTGGCTTTGTTCCAGCTGGCGGAAAATGGCCACAGTGTCATGTTTTTTCAGCCGCTCATGCAGCGGAAACAAGCAGCGGCTGACCAGCCAGGTGTACCAGGAACTCGCCATCAGAGTGTTCTCCGTGCCAAAACTTGCAAATATTGCTGTTGTAACAATTCCCAGACTTTATGCCAACTGAAACGGGCCGCGTTGGCAAGACCGGCTTCGATTAAACTTTGTCTGAGCGCAGCATCCTGCAACACTGCTAATGCCGCGCTGGCGAGCTGAGCCGGCTGACCGGCCGGAACCAGCAAAGCATCTTTCTGATGCGTCACTAACTGCGGAATACCACCACTGTCGGTTGACACCACAGGTACACCACTGGCCATGGCTTCAATTAACGAGTTTGGCGTATTGTCGACCAGACTGCCGTTTAACATTAAATCGGCATCCTGATAGAGCGCTGCGACCTGCTGCGGTGTTAAACGGCCAACAAAATTCACCTGTCTGAGTTGCAATTCACTGACCAGTTGCTGCAGGGCTGCAAGCTCTGGTCCTGTACCGGCGACGCTCAGCCGCGCAGCCGGAAATTGCTGCTGAATGACGGCAAAAGCACGAATACAGCTGGCGACATCATAAATCGCTTCCAGATTGCGCGTGACAACTACATGCGGAGCGTCAGCGTCGCGGCCGGCTGTTGCTACAGGCACAAAGAGCTCAGTATCCAGCACGTTTTGTACTATGACGCTGTCTTTGCCATAGCGGGCAAAGACTTGCTGCAAAAAGGTCGAGGGCACCAAAATCACCGCACAGTGGCGCAGGGATGCGTCAACCCGAGCCCAGGATTTGGCAAAAAACGCATCGGCATAACCGCCCCGGTAATTCAGCACCACCGGAATATTTTTGTGCCGTGCCACCCAGATCACCGGCGCAGCAAACAGATGCCAGGACCAGCCGGAGTTCGCCATCAGATGGATCAGCTGCACCTGCGGGGTTAATTCACGTTGTAGTGTGCGAAAGAATTGCCACAACCGTACGCCGGCGCGCAGCACCGGCAACTTACCCACCCAGGCGGGCTGGTAAGCCGGATTGGTCTGGATCACGTTGACCTGCAAGCCTTCAGCGCGCAGCAGTTCAGCCAGCTTGGCAGTCTGATTAGCCATACCGCCGGCCGGTGGTGGCAGCGGGCCAACAATTGTCAGCTGCTTCAGGCTCATTTGCGCTCCGTCAGCCGCTGGTATAACGGCAGATAATGACTGACGCTGACCCGCCAGTTGCGCACGTTTTCAACATAATCGCGGCCGCGTTGCAGCACTTGCGGCCACTGCTCACGGGCGGCTAACAGCTGCAGCATTTTAGCAGCGAGCGCCTCGACATCATCAGCCGGAAACAAATAACCATTGTCGCCGTCGCGAATCAGTTCCTTGTGACCGCCAACGTCGGAGGCCAGCACCAGTTTACCCTGCGCCATCGCTTCCAGCGGCTTCAGTGGGGTAACGAGGTCAGTCAGGCGCATTGATTTACGCGGATACAGCAACAAATCAACCAGGCTGTAATAACGGTCGACATCGGCATGTGGCACCCGGCCGGTAAAAATGACTTTGTCTTTGAGGCCAAGCTGCTGTACCAGTTGTTTCAGTTGTTGTTCCTGCGGACCGCCGCCAACTAACAATAACCGCAGCTGCGGCGCCTGCTGATGCACTTGGGCTAAGGCACGTACCGCCAGGTCGAGGCCTTCGTAGGCATAAAAAGAACCAAGAAAGCCCAGCACTTCACAGCCGGCAAGTCCTAGTTCGGCTTCCAGTGCCGCGTCTTTTGGGCCACAGAGCTGAAACTGCTCGATATTGACCGCATTCGGGATCACGGTGAATTTATCTTCGGCATAACCGCGAGAGACTAAATCTGAACGCAGGCCTTCACAAATGGTGGTGACGGCATTGGCACGGCTCACCACATAGTTTTCCAGCTGCCGGGTTAAGGTGTAACGCAAATCACCTTCTTTGCAGGTGCCGTGATCCACTGCGGCGTCTTCCCAGAAGGCGCGAATTTCATAAACCACCGGCAAGCCGCTGATTTTGGCTGCGCGCAGGGCGGCCAGGCCATTCAGTGCCGGCGAGTGGGCATGCAGAATGTCCGGTTTTTCCGCGTCGATGGCCGCAAGAATACGCTGTGTCATAGGTCCAACTAACGCCAGCTGATTCAGGCCCGGGATTTTACTGAGCAAACCCGTTGGCTGTGCTGAGCGGTAAAAGGTCAGGCCGTCGACGGTATCGACCGACTCGCTGGCATTGCCTTGTTTCGGGCTGGTGACATGACAGGTTTTAATGCCGAGCGCGCGCTGCTCGTTTAAAATCGAACGGCTGCGAAAGGTATAACCACTATGCAGCGGAATTGAATGGTCAAAAATATGCAAAACCTTCACAACTGAGTTCCTTTAGTTCGATTGGCGCAGGAAATTTTCAAACATCAGCAGCGTCCACAAAGCGGTGCTGTGGTCGCGTTGGCCGCTTTGGTGTTGATCCAGCCAGCGGGCGATGGTGTCCATCCGGAACAGGCCGCTGTCTTTGATCACATCACTGAGCAGTGCAGCACGGACCTGCTGTTGCAATGGGCCACGGAACCACTCAGCCAGCGGTACGCGGAAGCCCATCTTCGGCCGGTACAGAATGTCAGCTGGCAGATAAGGTTCCATCGCTTTTTTCAGCACATATTTGCCTTCACCGGCGCGTAGTTTTTGCGCTGTTGGCACCTTGGCGCTCCACTCAACAAACTTGTGGTCCAAAAACGGCACCCGCACTTCGAGGCTGTTGGCCATACTGGCGCGGTCGACTTTGGTCAGGATGTCGCCGACCAAATAAGTGCGGATATCAATGTATTGCAATAACGCCAAGGGTTCTGCGCCATCAAAATCAGCGGCGACTTCGCGGAATAACTGCAGCGTGTTGTAGCCCTGCAGCTGCGCTTTGAGTGTGTCAGAGAACAACTCGTCGCGTTGTTGCTGTTTCAGCAGTGAAATACCGTGTAAATAGCCTTCGACTAAATCCATCGCCAGCGACTGGAAAGTGGTTTTGGCGCGCAAGAAACGCGGTGCCCAGTCCAGTTTCGGGTAAAGCTTACCCAACGGTTTAAACACCGCGCTGCGCAGCCACTGCGGTAACTTGTCGCGCACCTGCTGCTCAGCCATCAATAACTTGTAGCGCCGGTAGCCGGCTAATAGTTCATCGGCGCCATCGCCGGACATACAGACCGTCACTTTACTGCGCGCCAGTTCACAGACACGATAAGTCGCAAGTGCTGATGAATCGGCATAAGGCTCGTCATAAAAATGGGCAAGCTTCGGAATAAGCTCAAAATCGTCAGCTTTAACGATTTTGCTGTCGTGCAGCGTGTGATAACGCGTGGCAACCTGCTGCGCATAGCTGGTTTCATCATATGCAGCGACGTCAAAACCAATAGAACAGGTTTTCACCGGCTGGTCTGACATACCGGCGATCAGCGCCACCACGGCACTGGAGTCAACACCGCCGGATAAAAACGACCCAAGCGGCACTTCGGTGACCAGGTGGCTTCTGATCGCAGTGTTGAGCTGCTCAACCAACTGCTGCTGATAATCCTGATCTGACAGCTCGACTTGCTCCCGGTAACTCAGCTGCCAATAGGTGTTGAGCTGTGGAGTTGGCGCTGTGGTGGATAGCACCAGCGTTTGCGCCGGGCAGAGTTTTTTCACCGAGCTGTAGATAGTGTCCGGTTCTGCGACATAACCGAGCGCAAAATATTGCTCAATGGCTTTGGCGTTGATGGTTTTATCCAGACCCGGCAGTAATTTCAGGCTTTTCAGCTCAGAGGCAAAATATAAGGAGTCATCAAGCAGGGTGTAAAACAGCGGTTTGATGCCAAGCCGGTCGCGGGCCAACAACAAGCGTTGTTGTTGTTTATCCCAAAAGGCGTAAGCGAACATGCCCTGCAGCTTTTCAACGCAGCTATCGCCCCATTCGATATGGCCACGCAGGATGACTTCGGTATCGCAATGCGTCTTAAACTGATGCCCGAGGGTTTCCAGTTCAGCACGAAGCTGCATGAAGTTGTAAATCTCGCCGTTAAAAATCAGCACATAACGGCCCGATTCGTCGGACATCGGTTGCTGCCCACTGGCAAGGTCGATAATAGACAAGCGGCGATGGCCCAGGCCAACCTGCTCATCGATATACTGGTCGCCTTCATCCGGTCCGCGGTGGAACTGCGCCTGATTCATTGACGCCAACAGCGCTGCGTCTACCGGGCGTCCCTGCTTGAGCCGGAACATGCCAACGATGCCACACATAACAACTTCCTATTGGTTAATTTCGCGATAAAGCGCGAGGTATTGCGCTACCATAGCCTGTTCACTGAACTGCCGGCAAACTCTTTCCCGGCATTGGGTACCGGCGGCAGCAGTTGCCGCCGGGTCCGTTAAAAATACCAACATGGCATCAGCCAGTGCCTGAGCGTCGCGGGCTGGTACCAACTGACCTTGCGCCGGACTAATCAGTTCAGGCAAGCCGCCGACATCAGTTGCGACAATAGTCAGGCCAGAGGCCATCGCTTCCAGCACCGTCATCGGAATACCTTCGGCGACTGACGACAACACAAAGGCGTGACTTTGCGCCATCAATTCGGCGATGTCCTGCCTTTCCCCCAGCCACTGCAGCTCTGGTGCAATTAAAGCTAAGTCAGCCGCAGTTTGCTGCAAAGACTGGCGCTCAGGGCCATCGCCAACCAGCCAGCACTGAAACGGCAGGGTGGTTTTCGCGCGAAGTAAAGCGATGGCGTGCAGCAGCGTATGCTGGTCTTTTACTGTGGCAAGCCGCGCGACATGGATAAAAGTAAAAGGCTCAGTTTTTTGTTGCTGCGGCGAAAAACGCTCCAGATTAATGCCGTTATAAATCAGCCGGTTTTTGCGCGCGCTGATGTTTACCACAGCGCCGAGCCATTGATGCAGTTCGCCGCTGACGGCAACATAACAATGTAAAAACGGGCTGATGAGCCGGCGCAGCCACTGATACTTTTTGTTTTCACCTTTCGGATCTGAAATGTCCCGGCCATGTTCGGCGTGCAGATGGCCTGTGACACCGGCAAGCCAGGCCACCGGGTGATACTCCAGCGTCGCCAGATTGTAGCTGTGCAGGATATCGGGCTGGATCTCGCGTAATAAACGCCATAACCGCCAGTGCATGGCTAAATCTGCGCCCGGTTTTTTATGCAGGCAATACACCGCGACGTCAGATGGCAACTGCGCGGCAAATTCAGTGGCGTGGGTCAGGCTAATCACCACATGCTGATAATCCTGGCCGTGCATTTGGCGGATACAATTGAGCATGACCCGCTCCAGGCCACCGGTATCCAGACAATAAATTAAATGGGCGATTAAAGGTTTTTTCATCTTGGTCAGGGCAGTGTCTGCAGGCGGGCTGCAGCCTGTTCGAGTTGCTGCGGCTGCATGTCCAATAAAGCACCTGGCAGGTTAACAGCCCGGACTTCCGAATAACTCTGGTCGCCGCTCAGTAACGCCAGCACCTGATAAAGTTTGGCTTTTGATGCTGATGTAGTGCGGTGATCGGCAATTCTGTATTGATAAAACAGCACTTGCTGTTCGCCGGATTCACTACGCAGTTCCATCAACTGATAGGACTCACCGGAGAGTGTCAGCGTCTTGTGGTTCGTTTCCGACCAGGTTTTGCGTTGATACAAACGGTTGTTCCAACTGATCAGCTCACCTTTTTGCTGTTTATGGCCATAACGGGCCAATAGATAGCCATTGCCTGTTGCATCCCAGACTTGCAAACGCGCCAGACCATCCTGAAAACCTGGTTGCCAATGGCGGGCGGGTTCAGTGCTAAAACCTGTCGGAGCAGCCAGTTGCTCGGCCTGTGCCGGCGCTGCAATTTCAGTGATTTGGCTACGTAATAGCAGCGTTGCGCCTAACACCAGCAAAGCACAACCGACCGGTTGCCAAAATGCTGCCGGAACTGCGACCGTGGCCCCGGCGTGCCCGGTTGGCGCTTTGTCAGCATAACGACCGCCGAGCCAGAACATGCTGAACATCACCAGCGCAAAAAATAGCCAGCCGTAAACAAAATGGTCAGCGCCAAAGCCATATTGCATATTGGAGGTTTCGCCGATCCAAATCAGGAAAAAGGCTCGCATACAGTTCGCCAGCACCGAAAAGACCAGAATGGCCCCGACAAACAGCAGATGTTTCCACCAAACCCGGTAAGTTAAAAACGAAAACAAAGTGCCAATGGCAATAGAGGCAATCAGAAAACGTAAACCTGAGCAGGCTTCAGCGACTTCAAACTGGCCAACCGGCGTGGTCAGATACAAACCTTCGCGCAGCACCGGAATACCGGTCAGATTCAGCATATAGACGCTGACCGTGGCGGTTAAATCCTGCAAAGGCAGATTGAGCGCATCGCCAAACGGCACCATAAAAATTAAATAAAACAGCGGGAAAGCCACCTGGCGCCCGAGTTGCCAGCCGAGCAGGCTCAAGGTCAGCAGCTGTAATACAAAAACAGCACTGAAGTGCGTCAGGCTGTTGACGTCTGCGGCATAACCGACCAGCCAGACTGCAGCACAGCCAAGGGCTGGCAACAGTGGCAACAAAGTCGGCTTTGCCGGCGCATTGATGAATTGGCGCTGGTCATACAGCAACCAGGCGGCAATCAGCGGGATGATATAACAATGGGTATAAGTGTCTGAGCTGCGCCAGACCGCTTCCATATTCTGTAAGGTTGGCCAGAACACCAATGCCCAGACTGCGCACAGCAAACCAAACAGTGACAGTATCCGCAAATAGTTATTTTTCAGCATGTTGCAAATAACCCGGCAAAGGCGTCAAGGTCGCAGGCCAGGTAAAATGCTGTTGTACCCACTCTCTGTTGGTGCAAAGTGCATCTTCCTGTTGCAGCATGGTTTTACAGAGCTGCAGAAACTCTGCTGCGTCGTCGGATTGTGCCAGATAAGCCGAAGTCGGCGCGTTAATGCCTTCCATTGCCATATCGCTGGCGACAATTTTTTTATTCAGTGCCATCGCTTCCAGCACCTTATTCTGAATGCCACGGGCGATGCGCAGCGGCGCCACCACCAGTTCAGCCTCGCGAATATAAGGCCGCACATCATCGACACGGCCTGTGACCCGCACTTGGTGCTGGCCATGTAACGCCAGCACTTCAGCTGAGGGATTGCCGCCGACGATATAAAAATGTAAATCAGGCCGTAACGCGCGTAGTTGTGGCCATACCTGCTGACAGAACCACAGCACGGCATCAACATTGGCCCAATAATCCATAGCGCCGGTAAACACCAGATAAGGCTGTTGCAATGGATATTCCGGCGCTTTAGTGACTGCTGCCGGGTCAAAGAACTGCACATCAACGCCGTTTAGCAACGGCTGGATTTTGTCTTTCAGTGTCGTTGGCATCAGTTGCCGGAATAACGCAGCTTCGTCAGGTGACACAAACAGGCTGTAATTAAAGGCAGAACAATAATGCTGCTCCAGCCTTTGCAGTTGACGGAATTCGCGCCGGTACACCCAGCTCATCACCCCGCGCTGATTGTCTGCGTACTGGCGCCACTTATCGGAATCAACGTCGACGAAATCTATGACACGATGCAGCTGGTCGTATTGTGGAAAATCGACGTACTGCGCCATCGAAGACGAAAACACCATGACGGTATCAATCTGATGTTTGGCAATGGTCTGGTGTACCCAATGCTGTAATTCATGATCAGCATAGTAGGGCAGTGTGATCGGTTTACCGGTCAGAAAAGCGCTGAGGCCGCGCAGCTTGGCAAATGACTTTCGCAGGCGGCGACATTTATATTCGACACACCAGTCCGCCAGTTTGTCGATATATTGAAAATCATATTCGTCGTCGACAAAACAACCGAGATACACTTCATACTGCGCCGACAGCGCCTTTAATAAATTAAAAGACCGGATCTTGTCGCCTTTGTTCGGCGGGTACGGAATGCGATGGCACAGGTACAATAACTTTGGTTTCGCCATACCTTACCCCAGATACTTGGCAAGAAGTGGACCAAGCAAACGGCTTACTGATAAAGGTAACTTTTGCCACATCCGGATAAATAATTGGTACTTCGGGTTGTTCGGGCTTAAGTTGGATAATTGTTCTGCTTTGACCAACTTAAACTGATAGTGCAATAAACTGTCCTGCATGCCCCAGTGTTTTTTATAGCTGTAGGCGCCTGAATCCAGTTTACTGCGCCCGAAATCATAGAAAGTACAGGCTTTGTCTCTTTTGGCATGACACATCAGCTGGTAATACATCAGGTCATTACTTTTTAATTCGCGGGCGATAGGTTTGCCACCGCCGTAATAGGGCAGTACTTCGTCGCGGAAATAGAAATTAAATACCGAAGATACCGCCTGACCCTGATGGCGGATCGTCAGGATTTCGGTGCTGTCAGCAAATTCACGTTGCAGTTCGTCTAACAGTTTTTTGCTAAAGACCGGGGTGCCGAGATTACGCAGACTTTCCGAGTAAATCTGGTAGAAATCATCGTTGTTTTGTTCGATATGCCAGCTCAGGTCAGTCTGCAGCGCCTTGCGAATAAGCGCTCGTTGGTTCTTTTTAATGCCGGCCAGAATCGCCGCATCGTCGTCGGCCAGAGTGCAACCAAAGGTGGCATGTTGGCTACGGGTGATCCAGTCGTTGTCCTGCGCCTGTTTATAGCGCAGTTCGACATGGTTCACGCCAAGACGCTGGCCAATCTCCAGCGCAGCCTGCTCCAGCGCGCGGCGCACCTCAGCAGGCCCTAACGCACCGCCGTAAACACAAAAAGGGGTAGAGACCAGGGCATAACCGAATAAGGCACTTTTTACTTCAGCCAGCGGCAGCACACCGACGATGCGATTGTCCTGCAGGGCATATAAAAAATGTGGTTGGTGCTGAAAGCTGTGCCACAGCACATTCTGCCAGCCGGACAGATGAAAAAAAGTGCCGTCGTCCTGATCTTTAACGAACTGATCCCACTCCGACTTTCTGGAGTCCTGCAGCGCTAAGGTGGCAATACTGTACATCTAGTTCCCTTAGTTGTTATTGTTTTATTGAGAGTTTTGCAGTTCGCTCTGATAAACCTGTTCCAGACTACCCCAGTTAAACTGGGTCAGCAATGCTGCCAGTTTATTTTCCATCCGGTTCAGATTGACGTAATGACGGAAGCGGGATTTAAGACCAGCACCTTGTACCCGGGGCTGGGCCGGATCTATTTCCCACGGGTGGAAATAGAACATATAAGGCATCTTATCTTCCTGCAGGAATTTTGAAATTAACCGGCTGCTGAGCCAATAAGGCATCAGGCGGAAGTAACCACCACCGGCGATCGGCAGTTGCTTGCCGTGCATCACCAGCGTCGGCATCGGGATCTCTAATAAACCTTCCGGACGCAGATATGGCTGTTGTGGCCAGTCTGGTACGCCATATAAGTCGTGTTTAACCGGGTAGGTGCTGGAGCTGTAACCGTGGCCCAGCTCTTTGAGAATCTCAAAGGCCCATTCGCTTTGCTTGTTAATGGAAAAACTTGGGGCACGATAACCGACAACTGGCTGACCAGTCAGCTGTTCCAGCATGTCTTTTGCTTTGCTTGCATCAGCGCGAAATTCGGCTGGCGTCTGCTGATGGACTTTAGTGTGGGCATAACCGTGGCTGGCCACTTCATGGCCGCGACGCTGCACTTCTTTCACCAGATCGGGAAACTTTTCCGCGACCCAGCCAAGGAAGAAAAAGGTTGATTTCGCCTGATGCTGGTCAAATAAGTCCAGCAGGCGGCGGGTGTTTAAATCAACACGCGGAATCAGACTATCCCAGTCACCCGGTTGGATTTGTTTCTCAAAAGCCGCCACGTGGAAGTAGTCTTCCACGTCGACCGTCATTGCATTCAGTTTTTGCAAAGCCACTGACATCGTTATTACCGGCCCTTGCCAAAAATCACAATTTCGACAGTCCGGATCAGGATAATCAGATCCAGCAGCAAAGTGCGGTGTTTGATGTAATACAGATCAAACTTCAGTTTTTCCTGCGCATCTTCAGTAGTCGAGCCATACGGATATTTTAACTGTGCCCAGCCGGTCAGGCCTGGTTTCACGTTATGACGCTGATTGTAGTAAGGAATTTCCTTGACCAGCTTTTCGACAAACTCCGGACGCTCAGGGCGCGGGCCAACAAAACCCATGTCGCCTTTGATAATGTTGAATAACTGCGGTAATTCGTCGACCCGGTATTTGCGGATAAATCCACCAATCTTGGTGACGCGGGAGTCATTTTTTGTGGCCCACTGCGCACCGCCGGCTTCGGCATCGGGGCGCATACTGCGGAACTTCAGAATTTGGAATGGCTTACCATCGATGCCAATGCGGATCTGGCGATAAAACACCGAAGCGCCTGTGCGGCGGCCGTCATCAAAATAAATGACCAGAGCCGTGACCAACATGATAGGCCAGACTGCGGCCAGCACAATCAGCGCGAGTACGGCATTTAATCTGTGGTCCAGGCTGGTTTTGAACCTGTGGTTCATTTCAAAGCCGTTGGAATAAATCACCCAACTCGGGTAAATCAGGTTCACCGCGATCTGGCCGGTTTCCTGTTCGATAAAGTCAAGAATTTCAATAACATCTATACCGCGGGTTTTACATTTAAACAGATGCTCAACCGGCAGCATGTTGCGGCGCTCGTCACAGGCGATCACCAGCTGTTCGATGTCATGCTCAACCGCATATTCATACAGATTGGTTTTATAGTCGAACTGGATGATTTTCGAGTCTGGAATTTGCTCTTCCTGGTCGCCGTCAATTTTAACAAAACCATGAATTTCAAAGTTTTTGCGGTCCACATTTCGACGCATCCGGCGTTCGATAATGGAAGCGCGCTCACCAGAGCCGAGAATGAGCACACGGCGGCGGCTGATTTTAGTGATGTCGTGATAGTGAAACAACATCCGGAACGAGGTTAAAGTCACTAAAGAAATCACCGAGGCGACTAAATTAAACAGGAAACCTAAGTGCAGGGAAGGGATCAGGCTGAAGATAAAGACTTCTAATAAAATGCCGGCAAGAAACAGGGTGATCAGCACACGCTTCAGTACACCACCGGTGTCTTCACGCAGTTTTTGATCATATAAACCGACAGACAATGCACACAACATCACACAACCGGTGTACAGGACCGCATTAATTGCAGCCAGTTCCTGGTCTATCGGTTGGTAAAAAGAAAGGATAAAAGATGCTGCGAAACTTGATGCTAACAGCAACAACATTTCGCCCAGCAGAAATAGTTTCTCTGCCAGTGTATTTCCCCCGTAACGAACAGCCTTATTCATTGGTACATCTTCCCGGAACAACCTGAATTAAGTGCAAATTTCAGCACAGTGATCTTGACATAGTTAAGCAGAGGCAGAAGTATACGCCGATGGTCGGAAAACTGGAATTAAATTTTTATGATAGCCGTCACAGCTATGTAAATTTCAGTTATATTAAAATCGCATCAGTAACAAAGGACGTATAAGAAATGAAAGCAAGATCTGCTATTGCCACAGTCGTTGGAACCGTGATGCTACTTGGCTTACAAGCATGTAGCACCAACGAATTACTAGGCGCCACAGTACAACCAGCCCGCACAACCGCTGTTGATCAATACAGCTACCTGATTGGCCCCAACGATTCTGTCACTATCTTTGTCTGGCGCAACCCTGAACTTTCAGGTTCATTTATTGTCCGTCCGGACGGCAAAATCAGTACTTCTCTGGTGGAAGACGTGCCAGTCGCAGGCAGAACGCCGACGCAGTTTGCCCGTGACATGGAAAAGATCCTGGCGAAGTATATCCGTGACCCGGTTGTCACTGTCTCTGTCTCCGGTTTTGTCGGTCCATTCAGCGAACAGGTTCGTGTGATTGGTGCGGCAGCAAAACCTCAATCTTATCCTTACCGCCAGTACATGACTGTACTGGATCTGATGATTGCCTCCGGTGGCTTAACCGACTTTGCCAATGGCAACGGTGCTAAGTTAGTCCGGGTAAAAAACGGCAAACAAATGACTTATGACGTACGCCTTGATGATCTGGTCCGTGAAGGCGACATTTCAGCAAACGTCGATATTTTACCGGGTGACATCGTTATTATCCCTGAAGCTTGGTTCTGATAAGCGCATCTGCGGAGTAGTTAGATGAAGGAATTAAACCTTGCGCTGGAGATGTTGCTGGTTTATCTGCAAGGGATCTGGCTCAGACGCCGTTATGTGATTTTAACGGCCTGGCTGATTTGTCCGATTGGTTGGTTGTTTGTGTTTAATATGCCTCCGACCTACCAGGCGGAGGCAAAACTGTTTGTTGAAACCCGTTCTGTATTAGCCCCGGTGTTACAAGGGCTGACCATTCGCGACAATCCGCAACAAGAAATAGAGCTGATGGCGCGTACCTTGTTGAGCCGGCCGAATCTGGAAAAAATCGCTAAAGCGACGGATATGGATATCTATGCGTCGGACAGTGCTGCCTATGAAAAGCTGATCGATTCGCTGAAAAGTGACATCAAACTCAGTTCTTCAGGCCGGGAAAATATCTACGTCATTTCTTATTCAAACGCTACACCCAAAATGGCATTAAAGGTGGTGCAGGAAACACTGAATACCTTTATTGAAAACCGGGTAGGCGACTCGGTCGCGAGTTCTAAAAAAGCTTCTGAGTTCCTTGACACGCAGATCGCTGATTATGAAAACCGGCTGGTTGAAGCGGAACGCCGATTATCTGAATTCAAGAAGGAACAAATTGCACTTGGCCCAATGTCGGACAGCAATTTCTATGGCCGGATTGAATCAGAAAAAGAGCGGTTAGAAGAAGCCCGACTGACCTTAAAAGAGCTGCAGAGCAAACTGGACTCGTCCCGTCGTCAGCTGAAGGGCGAAGACCCGTTGTCAGCTGATCCGGCCGCAGGTTCTGCTGGCCTGACTACTGTGTATGATGAGCGGATTAAGCTCCTGCAGAATCAACTGGACGCTTTGTTAATCCGCTATACCGACCAACATCCTGATGTGGCAGAAACCAAACGCTTATTGGCATCTTTACAGGAGATGCGTAAGCAGGAAATTGCCGGTATGCAGGCGGCGGCGCGTGGCAACCCAAGTGCCAGCTCGGGGTCGGTCAATGAGGTTTACCAGAACCTGAAAATCATTACGTCCAATCTGGAAAATGAAGTGGAGTCGGCCAAAGTCCGGGTGCGCAGTTTTGAAGAAAAACTCGAAACACTGGAGCGGCAACGCAACGTGATTCCGGATATCGAAGCCAGATTTGCCGGTTTAAACCGCGATTATGAACTGACAAAGTCGAAATACGAAGAGTTACTGAGCCGGCGCGATGCCCTGAGCCTCAGCCAAAAAGCTGATGAATCGCAACAGGACGTCCAGTTCCGCGAAATCGAACCGCCACGGGTTCCGATGAAACCTTCTGGTCCGCCGCGCATTGCCTTTTATACGCTGGTGTTGCTGGCCGGTGTGATTGCTGGTTTGACGATGGCGCTGGTCAGAAGTCAGCTGCAACCTGTAGTCACTTCTGCACTGCAGTTAAAGACGATTTCGGATTTCCCGGTGTTTGGTCTTGTTTCTCATACGGCGAAAGATGTGTTGTTGCGTCAGAGTAAAAAGCATCTGTTGTATTTCCTGGCGCTCTCCGGAGCCCTGCTGATTTGTTATACCTTGCTGGTCACCAATGAGCTGGTATTTGGAATTACAGCGAAACAGATTTTAGGATGGCTGATATGAGCACTATTGAAAAAGCACTGGATAAGTTAGGCCAGGCTGCAGTCGCTGAGCCAGTTCCTGCAAGTCCAACGACAGAATCAGCTGACACGCTCGTTAATGCTCAGGCCGCACAGGCCGCTCTGGCAGATAACAAAGCTGCCAGTCAGTTTATAAATATTGATTTAGACAGTTTATCGAAGCGCAATTTCGTTGCCAAAGCGACAGAGCGCAAGCTGATTTACGAAGAGTACCGGGTGATCAAGCGTAAGCTCATCAATAACGCCTTTGGACCACTGAGTTCCAGTCTGAAAAACCCGAACCTGATTCTGGTTTCCAGCAGTCGGCCGGGGGAAGGGAAGACCTTTACTTCGGTGAATCTGGCGTTGAGTATCGCACTGGAGCAGGACAAAACAGTGTTGCTGGTCGACGCTGATGTGCTGCGGCCAAACGTGTCCCGGACTCTGGAAATCAGCGTCCCACGCGGATTGACCGACTACCTGAGTTCTGATTCTGTCGACGTGACCGACATTATGTACAGCACCAACGTCGAACGGTTGAAATTGATCGCTGCCGGTAAACCGCACCATTTGTCGACCGAGTTATTGGCGAGCGACAAGATGGCTGCTTTGGTTGCTGAGTTTGCGTCGCGTTATCCGGACCGGATTGTGATCTTTGATGCACCACCGTTATTAGGGGTCAACGAAACGTCGGTGTTGGCCGGGATGTGTGGTCAGGCCGTGATTGTGCTGGAAGAAAACAAAACCAAACTGAATGAGCTGGAAAAAGCCATCAGTATGTTACCCCCGGATCTGGCGACAGGTTTTGTGATTAACAAGGCGCATTACAGCAGGGATAAAGGCTATGGGTACGGATATGGTTATTATGCGGAGTAATAAGTTTCCAACACTGCATCTGCTCCCGCTTTTGCTGGCAATAACGCCAGCGCTGGCTACTGCGGAAGTAAAGATTGACCCTTCAATCAGCAGCGCCGTCTATGCCTACGGCATTAAGAACCAGACGGCCGATGCGGACGAGGGCATGGCGTATGAGCTGGTGCCTGAGCTCAATCTGGCCTATACCGGCAGCTGGCTCAGCAGCTCTTTGAATCTGCAAAGTCAGAATCTGACTTTTGATGATGCACAACGCGATAACCAGAGTTTATTCAGTTACCGCTGGGCCGGTGGCGCCAGTTTGCTCAATGACGCTTTGGATGTGCAGCTTGGCGCGCAGCAAAACAACAGAAGAGCGTCAGGCTCAACTGCACGGTATCAGGACCATATCAGCTCAACCTCTGATCTGGCTAAAGTCGAGTCACAAACTGCGTCAGTCGCCTATAGTCATGATCGTTTTGACTGGGCCGTGATGGATTTTAGCGTCAATGCAGCCCGCACGTCTTCCGATGTCAGTTTATCTGAATTTGATAATGAAACCGGTGAAGCAGTAGGCCTTGATAACAGCGTGCTGGCCGGTGCTTTTGAATTAAAAACCCGAGACAGAAACCGGAAGTTTTTCTGGGGTTTTAATGGTCGTGCCACAAAGACTGACCGCGATATCCGGGAGTCGCAGTATAACCGCCGCGCACAAGGTGTTATTGGCGTACCATTCTTCTGGCGCGTTTCGATGATTGCGACGGGCTCTGTCGAAAACAACAGTAACATCGATGGCGGTTCTTCTGTGTTCAGCCAATATCGTAATCACCGGTCTATAGGTGGTGGTCTGGAATGGAAAATTACTGACCGCTCCTGGTGGAACGTGACTTACAACAAAGTCAATAACGCCAAGGACGACAAAGAATATCTGGGCACTGCGTTTGAATTGGTCCCATCGAAGCGGACCAAACTTTCAGGCTCGCTGGATAAACGCTTTTTTGGTCGTACTGCGCAAGCAAAGGGCTCCTATCAGCTGAAGCATCTTCGCATGGAGTTGAACGTCAGTGACACTGTCGGGTCGTTGTTAGGTCTCAATGAAGGCGATCTGGAAACTAACTTGTTTGTGTGTCCACCCGGAGTCACGCCTGGTTTAGATAGCTGTTTCCAGCCGCCAACCGCAAATTATTTGCCGGCGCGCGGCGAGCAGTATTATAACATTGCGAACCCGACGTCAGACTTAAGCGAATTTCTGGTCGTGCGGCGTAATGTGTCCTACTTGCTTGGCTATGACTTTAACCGGTTAAAATTAGCCGCCCGTTTTGGCCAGCGTAAAGATCAGCTGATTGAACGTAATTCGGTACGCGATGATAAGTTTGTTAATGTGTCGGCTAACTGGCAATTAAATGCCCGCAATAGCGTCACGCTGTCGACCGACTACTCTGATTTGGTTTATCAGGTGGATGGTGTGGAGAGCTTCGGCGATTTGACCGGTATCGTCAAATCAATGACATTGACCTTCACCCGGGAAATCAACAAAAGCCTGACGGCAAATGCCAACCTGAAACGGGTCAATGTCGATTACGGCTCTGACTCGCGGGATTATCAGGAAAACCGGGCCTGGATTGGTGTCGAGTACAAGTTCTAATAAATAAAAAAACCGCCGACAGGCGGTTTTTTTATACGTGATGTTTTGTGTCACACTGGATCTGTACCGTCATCGTTCTCATCAGATCGTTTGCCCTGACGCAGCACTTGTTGTTGCTGGTGCGTCAACAATTCATCCAGTTGCTGTGCCATGCGGATTTTATGTTGCAGCGAGTTGTCCAGTAAGCCAGACAATTCCGACAACATAGCGTGGTACGGGTTGGTCGTGTCGCTTTGAACTGCCGCCGGCGTGTCTGCCGGCTTTACCGGAGCCACAGGTGTCGCTGCGACAGGTACTGGCGTGTGGTTGGCGACTTCGCCACTGATCTCCTGAATCACCTGGCGGATATCTTCAGTGCTAAAAGTCTTCACTTCTTCCAGGTAGCCATACAGCAACACCCGGTCCATTAATGTATTAATTTTTCTCGGAATGCCTGAACTGAACTGATGAACGAGCGGAAAACAGCTGCTGTCCAGTAAACCGGCAGCGCCACCGGCAGACTGAATGCGGTATTCGATATAGGCCTGGCAATCTTCCACATTCAGTGCCGACAGATTAGAAGACGCGATGATCCGCTGACGGAACTGTTCCATGTGCGGGGACTGAATGATGGCATTGAGTTCATTCTGGCCCAGTAAAAAGCTTTGTAACAGCGGCCGGCCAGCGAGTTGAAAGTTCGACAGCATCCGTAATTCTTCGATGGACTCCAGTGGCAGATTTTGCGCTTCGTCCACTAACAATAAGGCACGCTTTTTCTGCTGAGCTAACAGTTGCAGGTAGGCCGAAATAGCTTCCAGATAAGTGGCTTTATTATGTTCTTTGACCTGCAGCTGAAACACCGAACAAATCATCCGCAGCAAGTCGTCAGGCTCCAGTTTGGAGGTGACAATCTGACGGGCGACAATCTGATGCGGGTCTAATTTTGCCAGCAGTTGGTTAGCGATGGTGGTTTTACCGGTGCCGACGTCGCCGGTGATCACAATAAAACCTTCGCCCTGACTCAAACCATATTGCAGATAAGCTAAGGCGCGTTTGTGCAGTTTGCTGGCAAAAAAACATTGCGGATTCGGCGTCAGCTGGAACGGCCGCTCTTTTAATCCATAATACGCTTCATACATAACATCTGATCCTGAATGCTAAAAACCGGCAATACGCGCATAGAAGCGGCTAGGGTAGCATAACGCGCCATGCCAGGGTATAGCAGCCTGGTTATCCTGCAAAAGTGCTTTCGCTAGCTCATTGTTTTTTCGATAAATACCACAGTATTGTGTTGTTTTTGCGCATGAAGATTAATTTTTGCCCGATCAAAACTTCGCGCCGAAAAAATTGTTGACACTCCTGGGGCTGCCCCATAGAATGCGCCTCGTTCTGTAACGCAAAGCTTATTTAGCCAGCGTTGTTGATGTGGGGCTATAGCTCAGCTGGGAGAGCGCTTGCATGGCATGCAAGAGGTCAGCGGTTCGATCCCGCTTAGCTCCACCAAATTTCTGTATGTGTCCCTTTCGTCTAGAGGCCTAGGACACCGCCCTTTCACGGCGGTAACAGGGGTTCGAATCCCCTAAGGGACGCCACTTCAGAAACAGAACAGGTATATCAGTCCGTCCCTTTCGTCTAGAGGCCTAGGACACCGCCCTTTCACGGCGGTAACAGGGGTTCGAATCCCCTAAGGGACGCCATCTTTTGAACGTCAGTTCAGCCGATGGGGCTATAGCTCAGCTGGGAGAGCGCTTGCATGGCATGCAAGAGGTCAGCGGTTCGATCCCGCTTAGCTCCACCAAATCAAACCAGCAATTTATTCTCCTAAATTCCACTGACGAACCTGTATGTCTGGGTCGAATTTTGTCGATATCTTTTCTGCCGTCCGGATTTCATTTCACATCCGTGCCACCGCATCGGTGTGATGCAGTGTCAGGATTCTGTCAACTCTGCCAATATCTCATTACATTTCTTCGATATACGGCAGCATCAAATCGCGGATAATGCCCTGAGCTTTGGCGTTGGGATGAATGCCGTCTGCTTGCATCAACTCCGGCTGTACGGCAATCTTGTCCATAAAAAAAGGCCAGAGTTTGATCTGATGTTTTTGCGCAATTTCAGCATACACGCCGACAAACTGTTCGGTGTAACGTGGTCCGTAATTCGGCGGAATGCGTATCTGCATCAGTACCGGCGTAGCGCCGGCGTCTTGGCTGAGCTTGATGAGCTGTTCCAGGTTTTGCCGCAGGCGTGGCACCGGAAAACCGCGTAAACCGTCATTACCGCCGATTTCAATCAGCACGACAGTGGGCTGATGTTGCTGTAACAGTGCGGGTAAACGGGCCAGAGCACCGCCGCTGGTTTCGCCGCTGATGCTGGCATTTTGAATGCGCCACGGTGATTTTTTCTCATTCAGGCGTTGCTGTAACAATACTGGCCAGCTTTGTTGTTGTGGCAAACCGTATCCGGCGCTCAGGCTGTCGCCGACAATGAGTAGTGTTTTTGTTGCGGCGGCAAAAGCCGGCTGCACGGCAGATATCAACAGTACAAAAAATAGGAAGAACAATCGCATGTCAGTTACACCTGAGTTGTTTATTCAGACCCGCCAACTTTGTAAACAAGTCGCGTTACCGGGTAATACGCTGAATATCCTGACGGATATCAATCTGACAATCAACCGCGGTGACAGTGTGGCCATCGTCGGCGCTTCTGGTTCGGGCAAATCCACTTTACTCGGGTTGTTGGCGGGGTTGGATCTGCCAAGCAGCGGTGAAGTTGTACTGGCCGGCCAGCGGATCGACCAGTTGAGCGACGATGCCCGGGCTGAGCTCAGAGCTCAGCATGTCGGCTTTGTTTTTCAGTCATTTTTATTACTGCCGGCTTTGTCTGCGCTGGAAAACGTCACTTTGCCGGCAGAACTCGCGGGTCAACGCGACGCTACAGCCCGGGGCAAGCAACTGCTGGAGTTAGTTGGGCTCAGCGAACGTATGCACTTTTTCCCGGCGCAGTTGTCCGGCGGTGAGCAACAGCGGGTGGCCATAGCCCGCGCTTTTATTACCCAACCCGCGATTCTATTTGCTGATGAGCCTTCGGCTAACCTCGACAGTGCAACCGGGCGCCGGGTGGAGGATTTGTTATTTGAACTGAACCGCAGTCAGGGCACGACTCTGGTGCTGGTGACGCATAATCCGCAGTTGGCGGCTCGCTGTCAGCGCCAGTTTTTGATGGACGCCGGCCGGCTGACCGAAGCTCTGCCAATGGCGGAGGGGCGCAGTCATGTGGGCTAAAGTGGCATGGCGCCTGTTCTGGCGCGAATTAAAAAACGGCGAGTTGTGGGTCATCGCGTTTGCGTTGATGCTGGCCGTGCTGACTGTGGTTAGCCTCAGCGGTATTACTGATAGTGTGCGCAGCGCACTGATGCAGCGCAGCAGTAACTTCACTGCAGCTGACAAAGTTTTGCGCTCGAGCTCACCATTTCAGCCGGAAATTCTGCAACAGGCTGAGCAGTTAGGCCTGCAGACAGCACAGCAGATCCAGTTTAATACCATGTTGTTTGCCGGCGACAATATGCAGCTGGTGAACGTCAAGGCAGTCTCTTCGCAGTACCCGCTGCGCGGGGAGTTATTGCTCGATACTGTGACGGGCAGGAATGCGCTTGTCGCGCCAGGCAGCGTTTATCTGGAGGCGCGGCTAGCACAAATTCTGGCCGTGCGGGTAGGCGACGAACTTGATGTCGGTGCTGCGAAGCTTAAAGTAGGCGGCATCATTCTGGAAGAACCCGATGCGCCGCTGAATCTGTTTGGTGGTCAGCCCAGAGTGATGATGCACCTGTCTGACGTTGCGGCGACAGAAGTCATCCAACCGGGCAGCCGTATTTCTTATCGTTATTTGTTTGCCGGCAGTGAGGCCAAGCTCAAACAGCTCGAGACTGATATCACTCCGCTTATGAGCGCCAACGACCGCTGGCAGCAACTGGACCGGCAAAGTGCGGTTGGCAGTGCGCTGGACCGGGCCGAACGCTTTTTGTTGTTAGCCGGCTTGCTGGGCATAGTCCTGGCTGCGGCTGCGGCGGCGGTCGCAGCGAACCGATACAGTCAGCGCCACCAGATGGCGGTCGCTGTAATTAAAGCGCTCGGCGTGACGGCGCCGCTGGCACGGAAAATCTATTTCAGTCATCTGGCATTAGTCACCGGTTTTGCCAGTCTGTGTGGTTTATTGCTTGGTTTACTGGCGAACTTTGCCGTGCAGGGCATTCTCGGTCAGTGGATAGAAGGTTATCAGGCTGTATTCAGTAGCAAATCCGCCTGGTTGGCCATTGCCACAGCACTGATTTGCTCCTTGCTGTTTTCGTTGCGGCCGGTCTGGCGCTTAACCGCAGTGCCTGCCATCGAGGTCCTGCGCCAGCAGAATAACGATAGCCGCATCGATTATTGGCAGCTGCTCAGTGGCTCTACGGCTGTACTGGCATTGATGTGGCTGTTTAGCGGTGACATCTGGCTGTCCGGCATGTTATTTCTCGCCTGCGCCGGTTTTGGCTGCTGCTTACTTGGCTTTGCTGCGGTCTTGGTGCGGGTAGCAAAACCAATGGCGGCGGGGCAAAGCAGTGCATTAAAACTGGCGCTCGCGAACTTGCGCCGGCGCCTGTGGCAAAATAGTTTTCAACTGATGACGTTCAGCCTGGCGCTGTTTTTAACGCTGGTGTTGTATTTCCTGCGCGCTGAATTGCTGGATCAATGGAAACAACAAGTGCCGGAAAATGCGCCTAATCAGTTTTTGGTCAATATGACCGCGACTGAAAAAGACCTGATTGCGCAGCAGCTGCAGCAAGCCGGTTTAACGACTGGTACTTTTTATCCGATGATTTCCGGTCGGGTATTGGCGGTCAATGGTGAAATGCTGCAGGAGCCTGAGCAAGATGATGGGGCCGCACCACGCAACAATCAGGCGGCGAAGCAGCAATCTTCTGCTCAATCTTCTGGCCTATCAGCAGCGCAGCAGGGTGCCGCCGCGCCGGCAGCCGGGCGACAAGGCTTTGGCCGGGAACTGAATCTGAGTTGGTTGACTGAACTGCCGGCCAATAACCAAATCACGGCTGGTCAGTGGTTTGATGGCCCGGCGCAAGTGTCGGTCGAGCAGCAGCAAGCCGAGCGGCTGCAGCTGAAACTCGGTGACAAGCTGACGTTTGCGATCGGTGGTCAGCAATTTGACGCTAAGGTCACCAGTTTCCGTAAAGTGGATTGGAACAGCCTGCAGCCTAATTTCTTTATGCTGCTGAGTCCGGACTTGATGGAACATTTTCCGGCAACTTATCTCACCGCATTTTATCTGCCAGAAACGCAGCAATCGGTGTTGACCACATTACTTAAACAGTTCCCGACCGTGTCGGTAATTTCGGTGGCGGTGATTTTACAGCAGGTGACGTCAATCATTGACCAGGTGTCTTTGGCGCTGACTTTGATCCTGATTCTGGTGTTTGCTGCTGCAGTGCTGGTATTGGTGGCGCAAGTGCAGGCCACAGTGGAGCAGCGGGAACAGGAACTGGCCATTTTGCGCACCTTGGGCGCCCGTGGCCGCTTTCTGCGCCAGGCCGTGTTGTATGAGTTTGCCGCTTTAGGTTTATTGGCAGGAGTCTTTGCAACCATGTTGGCAGAGGTGTTGCTGGCGATAGTGCAGATGCGGATGTTTCAGTTGCCGTTTAATCTGCATCAGAGCCTGTGGGGCCTCGGCCCGGTCACGGGAGTGTTACTGCTCACGGTACTGGGGGCTTTGTTACTGCGGGGTATTTTGCAGCCCACGCCGGCGAGCCTGATCCGGCGTGCCTTGCACAACTAAAATAACGCTACAGTTTCAGGGCGGCCAGTGCCGCTCTGAGCTGGTTGTAATGAAAACTGTAACCAGCATCGAGCAGCCGTTTCGGGTACACCTGCTGACCAAACAGCAGCAGGTCGGCCATTTCGCCAAATAACAAACGCAAGGCAAAGGCTGGCAATGGCAATAGTTCAGGTCTGCCCAGTCGCTCGGCCAGCAGTTTACTGAATTGCTGATTGGTCACAGCCATAGGCGCCGTTGCATTATAAATGCCCTGACATTCAGCATGTTGCAACACAAAATCGATGATGCCCAGCATGTCTTCCAGATGGATCCACGACATATATTGCTGACCATCGCCGAGCTTACCACCAAGACCCAGCCGATAAGCCGGCAGCATGCGGCTTAAAGCTCCGCCGCGTTCAGCAAGCACGATGCCAGTGCGTAAGATACAGACACGGGTTTTGTCGGTTTGGGCACGCAGTGCCAGGTTCTCCCAGCGCGCGCAAATGTCATGGCTGAAATCAGGGTAAAAACCACTGAAGTTTTCGTCAATGCAACCCGGGTTCTGCCGGCCATAAAAGCCAATCGCTGAGCCATTGATCAGCAGTTGTGGCGGAGTTTGCGCCTGCAGAATAGCGCCCGCGATCTGTTCAGTCAGTTGCCAGCGGCTTTGACAAATCCGCTGTTTTTGCGCCACAGTCCAGCGTTTTGCGGCTATAGGTTCGCCGGCGAGGTTAACGACAACATCGAGTTGGTTGAAATCGACGTCGTTGATATTGTCGACCCAGCGCAGTGCTGGCATCGATTGTCGCTGTGCCTTAGCGATGTCCCGGCTAAGCCCAATCAGCTGATGCTGATGTTGCCAGCGCTGACACAAAGCGCTACCAATCAGGCCGGTCGCGCCAGTGAGCAGAATCCGCATAATGTTCTCCCGCACAAAAGCTGTAGCCGCAGGTTACGGCGAAAGCTATCAGTCAGATCAACAGATTAGCAGCGTGCGCCAATTGCACCAAGTCGCGCTTATGCATTGACGGTTGCACATGTCGCTGCCGGGTGCTGTTAATACTGATGCTGTGGGAAAACGAGCGTGAAGCAGGCGCCACCCAAAGAACTTTGAGTGATCTCAAGGCGTCCCTGATAGGATTGAGTCAGCTCATCGACAATAGATAATCCAACACCATGGCCATCGGTGTAAGTATCCAGCCGGGTCCCCCGATCCAATAATTGCGCCTTTTTGTCGGCCGGTACACCGGGACCGTCATCTTCAACGCTCAGCTGCAGCGGCTTGACCTGCACTGACAAGTGCACCTGATGTCGGCAGGCCTTACTGGCGTTATCCAGCAGATTGCCGAGCATTTCCATTAAATCGGTTTCATCACCACGAAACATCACGTGTGCAGGGCAGTCGAGCTGATAATGGATCTGTTTATCACGATAAATTTTTTGCAACGCGCTTTTCAGTTGTTCAACCACCGGGCTGACCGGAATTTGTTTCAGCCAGATATCCTGGCCTGAACTGCTGGCGCGTTTCAGCTGATGTTCAATCATTGCAGTGATGCGATCAATCTGGTCGCGCAGCTCAGGTTGTTCCGCCATCGCTGAGGTTTTCAGCACTGCGACCGGTGTTTTTAATGCATGTGCCAGGTCACTTAAATGATGGCGATAACGTTGTTTCTGCCGGTTCTGGTTGTCGAGCAGTAAGTTCAAATCTTCTTTAATGGTCTGCAGTTCGCTGGGATATTGCTGCGTCAGCTGTTGTTGCTGGCCACTTTCGACCTGACGGATCTCATGATCCAGTGCCGACAACGGCCGGGTTGTCCAGTAATAGGCTAACAACATAATCAAGGCCAGCACCAGACCAATGCCAATAAACCAGCGCAACAGCGTCTGGCGAAAACTCTGCATCGGCGCTTCGAGCAGCCGGTCGTCCTGCAAAATGTGGATAGTCAGCGGCATACTGCGTTCGCCCATATCAAACAATAAGGCAAACGACAGCACCCAATAGGTTTTACCGTCTTGTTCCAGCGCGACAAACTCATGCTTGCCGGGCAGCATCTCATGGACCGGTGGTGTGAAGCTTTGATTCAGTGAGGAGTCGGATTGCCAGATCAGTTTGTCTTCCGACACTATGTAAGCACTGGTACCAGAATCGGTGCGCAAAAAATCGGCCGGCAGAATGCTGTTATTAATCTCAACGACATCGTTTTTACTGGAGAGTTCGGACAAAAATGAATAGAGATGCACTTCCAGTTTTTGTTCGGTGCTGGTCAGCAATTGGGCAAAAAACGCGCGTTCAATCGCCAGGAAGGAAGCCGGCAAAATAAACACCAGCAGAACCAGGCACACGATGGCCTGGCGCAGCTTCAGCGATAGGGTCATGCACCAACCGCCAGGTTAAAGCGGTAACCACGGCCCCTGAGCGTTTCAATCGGCTTGAGTTCGCCATCCGGGTCGAGCTTCTTGCGCAAACGCAGCACAAAGACTTCGATAACATTACTGTCGAGGTCAAAATCCTGATCGTAGATGTGCTCAGTCAGTTCAGTTTTAGAGATCACTTTGGTCGGGTTCAGCATGAAATATTCGAGAACTTTGTATTCATAGGCTGTTAACGGGACTTCTTCGCTATGACACCAGACTTGCTGGGTGCGGCTATTGAGGCTGATCGGGCCTGCTGTGAGTGTTGGATCCGGTTGACCAGCCGCGCGGCGGATCAGCGCATTACAACGAGCCAGCAGTTCTTCCATGTGGAAAGGTTTGGTCAGATAATCATCGGCGCCGGCGTCTAAGCCCTGAACTTTTTCCTGCCAGCTGCCACGGGCTGTCAGAATAATCACCGGTGTTTTAATGTCTTGCTGCCGAGCTTTGCGGATAAGCGCCAGACCGTCCAGTTTGGGCAGGCCGATATCGATAATGGCCAGGTCGTATGGATACTCGCTGATTTTAAAAAAACCATCTGAGCCATCATGGGATAAATCTACTGAAAATTGTTGCTGCATCAGGTGGTTTTTCACTTGTTCAGCAAGTAGCGTTTCATCTTCAACAACCAGCACGCGCATGGCATATCCTTATCTTCAGTAAAAACAGTGATCACAGTGTAAAACAGAGCGGGTCAGGCGCAAAGTCTGACCCGGCAGAAGTTATTGATTCCGGGGTGGTTCTACGACGACGGGCATTTGAGCGCCCGGGTCCCGGTCCATCATCGTGGTATATTCGCGGTTATTAAGAATGTAGGTGACGCGGTAACCATCAACCACGCTTTGATATTCGACTTCAGTGCCGGCCTGATAACAAACCGTTTGCAGGTGCACTACGTCCTGGCCATTTTGTTTGCCGACATCATGGCCGATAGAACCGCCAAGAACTGCACCAGCGGCCATGCCGACCTTTTTGTTGGAGCTGTTATGGCCGATCGCATTACCAAGCGCGCCACCGATGATAGCGCCGACGATAGTCGGTGTGGCGGAATCTGCTTCACGCTGTACCACCTGGCGCTCTTCACAGACGCGTTTGGGTTTATGAATTTCAATTGTTCTGTAGACAGGTTCTGATTTTGTGACATTTGCCATCACGTATTGCTTTTTGCCGTAATGGCCAGAGCAGGCGGTGATAAGAGGTAATAACAACAGCAGATAACGCATATCAAATTCTCCGACAGGACAATGGCCTGACCTTAGCGGCCATCAGCTTAACTTTAGCTGAACTGAAAAATGCACGAAAGATAAACAAAAAGTTGCAAAAACGTAAATTAACACTAAGTTGAATAAACCAGACGTGGCGACTTGCTGCGTTTGGTCCACAACGCCGGCAGACGAATTTGCCGGCTCCTTTTAACATGCTCTGAACAGCAAGGAAAGTCTGATGAACATGAAATCAGTATGGTTTGCACTTTGTGCAACGCTCGCCTGTATTGGCACTCAGCAAGCGAGTGCTGCACTGAATAATCCGGTTAATTCTGACCTGAAAACGGTCAACGCCAGTGTCGCGGCCAAGCTGGCGCTGAATAAAGCGGACCAACAACAGTTAGAAGCGATCCCGGGAATTGGTGCAAAAAAAGCGCAGGCTATTTTGGAATATATTAAGCAAAACGGGCCAATCAAAGACAAGAAACAACTGATGGAAGTCAAAGGCATTGGCGAGAAGATGGCAGATCGCATCGCCACTTATGTCAGTTTCGGCTAGCAAAGCTACAGACAGGTAGCATTGATTGTCGGGGGGCTATCAATGTTATCGGGCTGAAGCTGGAGGTCGCCGTGGCACTGCAACGCGGCGACTCATTGTTATTCGTCTCCTAACACCCGCATTTGCTCGTTTGCCCACTGCACGGCTTCATGGTATTTGTCCGGCAGTACTTTCGGGTCGAGTTTAAGCTTTGCAATAGCATCATTTGATTGTTGCCATTCCGCCCGCTCATAGCATTTGACTAAATTCAGATATTCAGTCAGTAATCCCGGTTCGCCGATCAACGCGTCTTTAATGTCTTTGGATAAAGGCAATTTGGTCAGTACAGAAGACATTGGCTCATCCAGAATAGCGTCCATCAAAGACATCATGCCGGTTAAGAACGCTTTCGCAGTATCTGTCTGGCGGTGCAAAGTCGCAATGCCTTCGGCAAATTTGGCTCTGGTCATCGCCAAACGCATGAGCTCTGCAGGTTTTTCACTGGAGACTTGCGCCGCAAACAGCACTGACAGGAATTTTTTTAGTTCCGCCTGACCCAGTACAACTAAGGCTTGTTTGATAGTTTCTATCTCGGAACGCCGTTTAAACACTGCACTGTTGGAATAGCGCAACAGCTTATAGGACAGGTTGACGTCACGTTCAAAGATGCTGGTGATTTGGGCCAAATCCATTTCTGACTTGGACGTTTCATACAACAATTCGGCTAATGTCATTTGGGCAGGGGATAATGCCTTGCTTTGCAGCATCTCAGGCTTTGAGAAAAAATAGCCCTGAAAATAACTGAATCCCATATCCAGTGCATTTTGGAATTCGGCATTGGTTTCGACTTTTTCCGCCAGCAATTTTATATGCGGAAAAGGCGTCACAGCCTGTAAAACTTGCTGAATAGTCTCAGCGTCTGTGCTGCGAAAGTCGATTTTGATAATGTCGATAAAAGGGTAAAAATGACGCCAGACCGGCTGGTGGATATAGTCATCTAATGCGATGACATAACCTTGTTCTTTTAACTGCTGCACTTCAGCCAGCAAGCGTTTACCGGGTTGCACGGTTTCAAGAATTTCGACGACAACCTGTTCCCGCGGTAACAGGCTGGGGAATTTTTTCAGCAGGGTTTCCAGCGTGAAATTAATAAACCCTGGTTTGTCACCCAAAAAATCGTCCAGACCAAAATTAAACTGACTGCCGGCAATCATCTTTGACGTTGCTTCGTCACCATCAATATCCGGAAAGACATTGGCCAGGCCGTCACGAAATAATAATTCGTAGGCGTACAGGTTTTTTTCCCGATCAAGGATAGGTTGGCGGGCGGCGTAAAAGTACATAACTGCTTGTGTCCTCGGCATTTGCTCCCTGAGCAATGTAGCAAAGAACCACGCGGGCTGGCTAATAAAATTTGTGGCTTTTTGTCGGAGAGAAAGTGCTCAGCCAGAGGGGCTGAGCACTATGGGAGTTAACTTGCCAGCTGCTTTTCCAGCTCGTTGAAGTGCTTGTTGACGACCGGATCCGGCGCTTTGGTCAGCAGGCTGACCACCACAACAGCGATGGCGGCGAAGAACACACCAGGTACCATGGCGTACAAATATTGATTGAGCTGTTGCCCCTCAATTTGCAGCGGGCTGAACACCCAGAACAGCACGGTGCCGGCACCGACGACCATACCAGCCAAAGCACCTGCCGTGGTCATGCGGCGCCAGTACAGACTGATGAGGATCACCGGGCCAAAGGCTGCACCAAATCCGGCCCAGGCATTACCGACCAAATCCAGAATTGAGCTACTGCGGTCCAGTGCGATAGCAATGGCCACCACCGCCACCAATAACACCGATAGCCGGCCAACCATGACCTGAGTTTTATCAGAAGCTTGCTGATTCAAAAAGGTTTTGTAGAAATCCTGCGTCAGCGCACTTGAAGTTACCAGCAGCTGACTGGAAATGGTGCTCATCACGGCAGCCAATAAAGCCGCCAGTAAAAAGCCGGTGATAAACGGATGAAACAGCACTTGTGACAACATGATAAAAATAGTTTCCGGGTCTTGTAACGGCTGTTTGGTCTGATGCACGTAAGCGATACCGATAAAACCAGTCGCCACAGCACCCAGTAACGAGATGATCATCCAGGACATGCCAACGCGGCGTGCCACAGGGAAATCTTTCACAGAACGGATAGCCATAAAACGTACGATGATATGTGGCTGACCAAAATAACCGAAACCCCAGGCAAGCAGAGAAACAATACCCAAAGCGCTGGTACCGGTGAACAGGTCCAGATGGCTTGGATTCAGCGATTCCACAATAGTTAAGGTGGTGTCAAAATCGCCGACCACGTTTAATGCCACTAACGGCACTATGACCAACGCTAAAAACATGATGATGCCTTGCACAAAGTCCGTCATGCTGACCGCCAGAAAACCACCGAGCAGGGTGTAGGCAATCACCACCGAAACTGTCAGGGCCAAGCCGTAGAAATAATCCAGCTGGAACACAGTTTCAAATAATTTGCCGCCGGCTACGACGCCTGAAGCGGTATAAAGTGTGAAAAATACCACGATGACCAGAGCAGAAATAAGCCGCAATACCCGGGTTTTGTCAGCAAATCTGTGTTCAAAATAGTCTGGTAAGGTAATAGAGTCGTTGGCGATTTCGGTGTAGAGGCGAAAGCGTGGTGCTAAAAACAAATAATTCGCCCAGGCTCCCAAAATCAGACCAACAGCCAACCAGATTTGCGAGATCCCGGCCGCGTACAGGGCACCGGGCAGGCCCATTAACAACCAGCCACTCATATCTGAAGCGCCGGCGGATAAGGCAGTGATACCGGGGCCTAGTTTACGTCCGCCCAGCATATATTCGGACAAGTTACTGCTGGACTGCCGATAGGCATAAAGTCCGATAGCGAGCATTGCGATGAAATAGATCGCAAGCGCAAGGATGGTACCTGTTTCCACTGAAATTCCTCGACCTGTTGATTATTGTTATGCTGCCATGGCGGTGTGTGCAGAGTAGGGCAGCGCCGCAGTTATTGGCGCCGCCATGCTAGCAATAGTCGATGCGCAGAACCAGCAGTTTTCTGTGAACTGCCGGTTGGCTGCTACCAGTGACGGTTAAATGTTAAAACGAAGTGACTTTTCCAGCATCGCATTAGTCGCCGCCAGCAGCTGTGGTTGTTCCGCCACCAGCACCAACTGGTGTTGGTGCCTGGTTACAGCCTCGCCAAAAAAACGCGCATCGGCGAACTGCGCAGGTTTTATCCGGCCTGGCGCAGCAAGAACCGGCTGCCCGGAGTCTGGCACCACAAACAAAGTCACCGCTTCGCCATTGATGTCCAACACCAAATGTAACGATCGGACACCGTCAAAGTCACAGAAACGGGCATAACGTACCGGTACCGGGAAATCGGCGCTGATGCCGAGCTGACTAAACATCGGACTAATATCAGCCGGGCTTAACAATGCTTCTGCACGCAGCGCCGCCATCTCGTGATAGACATGCGACAGCGCATGTTGCCCAAGGTCGGTCGGCCTCTGTTGCAGCGGCTGCTGCCAGTACAGGACAGTGACGAGCAGCGCTGCAGCGGTGGCGTAAGGCAATGGCCGCTGGTACCAGCGCTTTTGCATGGGCAACATGCGCTGATTTAACAGCACCCGCTCGGTCAGTTGCGATGGCACCTCAATGGCGAGTTGCTGGCGCAAACTATCATCGAGTTGCTGTAATTCCTGTTGCAGCTGCAGTAGTTGCGGCTGGTCCTGCAACGCTTCAGCGCTGACACTGCGCGGGTCTTCGTATAAAGCCCGGCGTAACGAAAGATTATCCATGCGATGGGACTCCTGCCGCTTCAGGTTGCAGTCTGGCGCGTAGCTGGGCGCGGCCGCGAAAAAGCCGGGTATTCACAGTGTTGAGATTGAGCTGCAGTACTGTGGCAATCTCATCGCCGGTCATGCCCAGTAACAGCTGCATAACCAGAGGTTCCCGGTAGTCTTGTGGTAATTCCAGGATCATCCGGTGCAGCCGATCGGTAGCAACACCGTGCTCCGGCGATTGATGGGGATCTTCGAGACTATCCTGTTCGACGTCGCTGTATTCAAACTGCTTCCGTTCAAATCTTCTGGCGTTCTCGTGGCGCAGAATCGTCAACAGCCAGGCCTTAGCGGCCTGCGCTTCCTGCAATTGCGCCAGATTTTTCCAGGCGCGTAGCAGGGTATCCTGCACCAGATCTTCGGCGATGCTTTTGGAGCGGCATAACCAATAAGCATATCGATACAGGTCCGGCGTGTAAGTCCGGACCAAAGCTTCATAACGTTGTTGGGCGTGGCTCATTTGCGCTCCGCAAATTCTGAGATCACCACAAAGACCGGCTGGCCTGCGATTTTTGTGCAGGCCAGCAAAAATAAATTACCGGCCCGGATAAAGCGGTGCAAGGCCGGCTGGAGTCTGAGCTGGTTGATGCTGAAAATGCGCCCAGGCTTCCAGCAGGCCATGGCCTTGCCAGGTTTTACCGGCCGCCTGGTAGCCCTGATAACTCAACTGCTGGATCTGTGACTTTAACGCCCCGTCCGGCAGGTGCGGCAGAATGTCAGACAGCGTGGTGATTTGCGGGTCTATCAACTGCTGAGCCCAGCGCAGCAGCTGTTCACGGGCCTGGACCCCGTCATTTTGCTGGCAGGCTTGTTTCAGTTTTCTCGGATTAAAGCGCACCGCAGAATCTGCGACCGGCAGCTCGACTGTTGGTGGGCGCTGATACCACTGCTGCAACAGCCACATCGCGACAGTACCTAACCACAACACCAGCAACAGCCAACTGCTGTAACTGAAATACCAGTCGGAGACCGGCTCTGCTGCTACTGTGCTGACCCTTTGTTCCGGGGCCGCACTGACGCTGTTGTCGGATTGTTGCGGATTGGGACTGACCTGCAAAATAACAGCTGGTAAAACGGCAACGTCAGGCTGATTGGTTTTGGTATTCCACCAGTGCACCTGGACTTCCGGCATAGTCAGAGTGCCGCTTTTGTCGGCGATGATGGCGTAGCTGAACACCTTTTGCGCTACGATGCGGCCCTTGCGCTCGGCTTTGTGGCTTTGTGGTTGTTCCGGATAAATTTTAGCGCCGTTCACTGTGCCAAGTGTCAGGTCCGGCAGTTGATGGTCGGCCAAATCCAGTGCCGTTAAAGTGATAGTGCGGGTCACCGGTTCGCCCTGCACCAGTTGCTGCGACGAAGGCGACCATTCTTCGGTCAATGCCACCAGTTCTGAGGGCAACCAATGATGTTGCTGGCCGTCGGGAATGGCATTAACTGTTAATGTCAGCGGTTCGCCTTCTGCAGACACCGCTTTGGTGCGGGCGAAATAGTCATAACGCGAATTATCGCGGTCTATCATTTCGCCGTTAAAAAACGGCGCATTCAGCGTCAAATTTCCGCTTTTTTGCGGCACCACACTGTAGCGCCGGGTGATCGTCTGGTAACGCTCGCCGTTGACGATTTCGCTGTTTTCGACATCTTTGCCGACTTGCTCCACTTCAGCGCCGGCAAGCTCAGGCTGGCTTAAATTGCCGCGTTGCAATTCGCCTTTAAAGTAGATTTTAATTTCGTAATACAGCATCTGTTGCACATGCACTGCTTCATGGCTGAAGCTGTTTTCCAGAAAGAGTTCTGCGCCTTTGCCGCTGCTTTGGCTCGCCGGCTGCACTTCGATGTTGATGGGCGCACTGCTGATATTGCCGACAGTAAAAGCCGGGATGGTCAAACTGCCGGTACGGCGCGGAAATAAACTCAGCTGCCAGGCGGTACTTTGGCTCGATTGGCCGTTAATGATTTGCATGCTTTGGCTGACTGAAGGGCCGGAGACACGAAAATCGTTTTCCAGCACGGCAAAGTCCAACACGCCGGCATCAACTTTCTCATCAAGTACCAGTTGCAGCACGATGGCTTCACCATACATTGCCGGGTTCTTATCAACGCTGGCCTTCAGTTGCGTGGCGGCCTGAGCCTGCCAGAGCAGAGCAAGGCCAACCAGCAGCAGGCGAAAACACAATTTTACCATTCTTGTTGAACTCCACGCGGGATGGCTTGTTGCTGCCGTTTTTGATATTCCAGCAACATTTTGTTTTTTAATAATAAACTGGGTTCATCCTGAACTTTTCGCAGTAAGTTTTCCAGTTGTTGGCTTTGCTCCGGACTGGCATTTGGCCATGCTTGTTCAATTGCCTGTTGTTGCTGGTCCGGTTTTTCGCTTTGCTGTTCGGCCTCAGTCTGCTGCAGTTGTTGTTTCTGCTGCTGAGTTTGTTGCTGCTGTGTCGGATCAGACTCGGCGCTATCTTGTTTATTTTGTTCGTTTTGCTGCTGGTCCTGCGACTGCTGCTGACTTTGTTGGTCTTGTTGCTCCTGACCGTCTTTTTGCTCGCCGTCTTTTTGTTCACCGTCCTGTTGCTGGTCCTGCGACTGCTGCTGATCTTTGGATTGTTGTTCCTGCTGGTCTTGTTGCTGTTCCAGCAGCTTTTGCATCAGTTTGATATTGTCCTGCACGCCCGGTAAATCAGCTTGTTGCTGTGCGGCCTGCTGATAAGCTGCTAATGCCTGCTGATATTGCTGTTGCAGCGCCAGACTGTTGCCGAGATTAAACAATCCGGCAGCAGATTTGTCCTGTTGGAACAGGCTGGCTGCGCCAGCGTAGTCGCCGGCGCGATAGGCGGCATTACCTTGCCATAACGGGTCTTTGAATTTTGCCTGTGCACCGGCGTAATCACCGGCGGCATAGGCCTCGCGGGCCTGTTCATTTCTGCTTTGCCATAAGTCCTGCCACTGCCAGCCGGCTGCTGAAGCAGTCTCTGCTGTTGTCGCATTTGTCTGAGCTACGAGGCTTTGCGCATCTGCCGCCGGAACTGGTTGCGGCCACAGCAACAGTAGCAACGGCAGCACGAGCAGTTGCTGTTGGCGTAACGCCAGCACTGCCAGAACCAGCAACAGATAACACAGGTAAATGCCGGCGTCCTGCCATTGGTCGCCCTGCATGGCTGAAGGCGTGGCTTCTTCATTCAAAGTTAAAGCCGGCAGCGCCAATAGCTTGCTGATGTCGCTGTCGTCAAAACTACTCTGGGCAAAGGCGCCGCCGGTTAATGCGCTCAGTTCGCGCAATTGGGCCAGCGGGACTTTCGGCAGCACAATGCTGCCACGGGAGTCTTTGAGCAGCTCGCCATTTTCCAGCTGGATAGGCGCGCCGTCAGTCTGGCCAAAAGCCAGCACTGACACCCGATGACGAAAGCCATTGAGCTGGTCGCGGATTTGGGTGAATTGCTGACTGTCAAAGCCATCGGTGAAAAAGATGATATCGCCTTTGACATAACCCGCTTGCTGCAGCAGCTGGTCCGCCAGTTTCAGCGCGCCGGCAAAATCAGAACCCTGCACTGGCATAATCTCCGGTTTTAAATCCGGCAGTAGCAGGCTGATATTGTTGTGATCCGGCGTTAGTGGCGAAATCACGTAAGCGTCGCCGGCAAAAGTCAGCAACGCCATTTCACCTTCAAGTTGTGCCTTGGCATAATCCAGTGCTTTAAAGCGTGCCTGCGTCACCCGGTTGGGTTTGATGTCGGTCGCGCGCATCGACATCGACATATCGAGCACCAGTACGGTCGCACGTTTGAGCTGAAACGCCGGCTGTGGCAGTTTTTGCCAGCTTGGACCTGCTGCGGCCACAATGCCAAGCAACAATAACAGCGGCCACATCCAGTGCCTTGGTGTTTTCGTCTGTTGTACTGTCAGCAGTTGCTGATACAGATGCGGCGCCAGCATCTGTTGCCAGGCATCGGTGAGCGGCAACCGGCGCAGCAGCAGCCAGCACAGCAGCACCAGTGGCAGCAGCAACAGCGCATAGGGTCTTAAAAAATGAATATCAAACGGCATAACGACTCCGGCGCCATAACGCCAAACCAAGCAGGAACAGGGCGCCTGCCAACGGCCAGTGCAACAGGCTCTGTTGTGGCCGGTAGTTCAGCTGGTCGCGCTCAATAGGTTCAAGCTGGTCCAGTAACTGATAAATTTCGCTGAGTTCCTGCAGATTGCGGGCACGAAAATAACGGCCACCGGTTTCACTGGCGAGCTCGGTTAACAGCTTTTCGTCCAGATCTGCCGAAGGGTTGACCAGTTGCGGCCCAAAAATACCTTGTTGCACCATTTGCTCGGCACCGACCCCAACAGCATAAATCTTCACACCAGCGGCTTTGGCGAGTGCCAGTGCTTCACGCGGCTGGATATTGCCGGCGGTGTTGGCACCATCGCTTAATAAAATTAACACTTTGTTGGAGCTCTGGTAGGTATTAAAACGCTTCACACTGAGGCCAATTGCCTCGCCGATAGCAGTGCGCTGACCGACCAGGCCTAACACTGCATCATCCAGCATTTTTTGTACTGTGGTGCGGTCGAAAGTCAGCGGTGTTTGCTGATAAGCGGCATCGGCAAATAATACCAGCCCAAGCCGGTCACCCTGACGCTTGGCGATAAATTGTCCGAGGACATGTTTGACCGCGTCCAGCCGGTTATAGGACTGGCCTTCAATCACCATGTCGTTGATGTTCATCGAGCCGGACAAATCCACCGCCAGCATCATGTCGCGGCCCTGCTGAGGCAAAGTGACGGGTTCACCAAGCCAGCGCGGCTCTGCAGCTGCGGCCAGCAGACAAAGCCAGAATAATAACGGCAACAAGGCCGGGCGCCGCCATTGTGCCCTTGGCTGGTGTTGCGCTTGCTGCGCAGCCAGCTTCGCCAGCGGCGGAAAATACAGCGGATTGCCGCTTTGTGGGTTGCGACGACGCAATAGCCACGGCAGCGGCGCCAGCAAAAATATCCAGGGCAGGGCAAATTCAAACATAAAGTGAAAGTTCCTTATGTTTGATGAGCCATTCTCTGGCAAACAAATGCCAGGCTGAAACTGCCGCAGGATCAGGTACCGGGCCATACAACAAGTTGTCGAGCTCCGGCGGGGGCGTTGTCAGCATCGCGCTTTGCTGCAAAAACGCGACAAATTGCCCGCTTTGCATCGCAAGCGCCGGATGGCCGGCTTTTTTTGTCTGCAGATATTGTTTTAATAACAGCAAAATCTGATTGGCAGCATCTTTTTGCTGCAGATTGATTTGTTCAAGCAGTTGCAACGCAAGGCGGCGTGCGCTGTTGCGCCGGCGCTGTTGGAGCAGACGCCAGCCAAACCAGCTCAAAAGCGCGAACACCAGCACAGCAAACAGCAGATAGCCGGGCGCCAGATAAAATTCATCCGGCAGCGGCGGCTGCTGAATATCGGCCAGTGCGGCCTTTAAATTGTCGGTCAGTGACGGTGTCTCAGCCATGAGCGGCTCCCTGCGCCATAACACCCGATAGCGTATCAGTGCTGCTTAATTGCTGACGCAGCGACAGCGCTGTGCTGAGCTGCACATGGCGTAAGCCGAGGCTGCGCCAGAACGTCTGTTGTTGTTGCAGCAGCTGTTGTTGTTGCTGCTGATATTGCTGCTTAATCGCTTGTGGGGTTAAATCGAGCTGTAGCACCGTCTGTGGGCTCTGCACCGAAATCTGTCCTTGCACCTGCAGCGGCAATTGTTGTTCCAGCGGGTCGAGGATTTGGCAGAGCCGGATCTCATTGTGCTGCCGCATCGATTGCAAATGGCGCAGCACATTGGCGTCCAGAGCAAAAAAATCGGAAATGATATAAATCAGACTGCCTGGCCGCACCAGCCGGCGTAGCTGCCCCACAGCGTCGGCCAGGCTTAACGAGGATTCTGCCGGCGCTGTTGCCGGCACAGCAAGCTCCAGCAATTGCTGCAAATAACGCAACACCGCCACGCTGCGACTGGCCGGTTTTAACTCGCGGATCTGCGTGCCGTTTAACAAAATGCCACCGAATTTGTCGCCGCGGTTTTTCGCATGCCAGCCGACCAGTGCGGCAAGATGTGCCGCCTGCACTGCTTTGGTCAACAGCACAGAGCCAAAATGCATGCCCGGGCTTAAATCCGTCAGCACAAACACCGGTCGCTCTTTTTCTTCGCGAAATAACTTGGTGTGGACTTTGCCGGTACGGGCAGTCACGCGCCAGTCGATGGTGCGCACATCGTCGCCCGGTTGATAGTGGCGTACTTCGTCAAACTCCATGCCACGGCCTTTACTGCGAGCCAGATAACTGCCCGCCAGTTTGCTTTGGATCACCTGCTTCGGTGCCAAATCAAGCAAATAGGTATGATGCTGGTATTGCAGCAGTTGCGGCAAATCCAGATGGACACCATCGGTGCCCAGCGCTTTGAGCTGAGCCGCGACGGTTTGTGGGCTTTGTATGGTGGACATCAGGCGACCGGCACGCGTTTTAACAGCTCCGTCAGCACCTGATCGGTACTGACGCCTTCGGCTTCGGCTTCGTAACTTAAAATCAGCCGGTGGCGCAGCACATTGTGAAACACTGCCTGCACATCGTCCGGCGTAACAAAATCGCGGCCGCTGAGCCAGGCTTTGGCACGGGCACAGCGCTCAAGTGCAATAGTGGCACGTGGACTGGCACCGTAAGCGATATAACGACCAAGCTCAGCACCGTAATTACCGGCATGTCGCGTCGCCATCACCAGTTGCACAATGTATTGCTCCAGGCTTTCGGCGATATGCAGCTGCAGAATACTCTGCCGGGCGGCAAAGATATCCGCCTGCGTCATGCGGGGTGGGGTTTCGCTGTGTTGCGATAAGGCTTCACCCCGGGTTAACCGCAGGATCTGCAATTCGGTTGCTGCGTTCGGATAATCGACTTTTAAATGCAGCAGAAAACGGTCGAGCTGGGCTTCTGGCAGCGGGTAAGTGCCTTCTTGTTCCAGCGGGTTTTGTGTCGCCATCACCAGAAACAGTTCAGGTAATTTATAGCTGTGGCGGCCGACGGTGATCTGTTTTTCCGCCATGGCTTCGAGCAGGGCTGATTGTACTTTAGCCGGTGCGCGGTTGATTTCATCGGCCAGAATAATGTGGTGAAACAGCGGGCCGCTCTGGAATTCAAATTTGCCGGTTTCTGGCCGGTAGATGTCGGTGCCGGTTAAGTCGGCCGGTAATAAATCCGGCGTAAACTGAATACGGTGGAAACTGCCTTCGACACCATGGGCCAAAGCATTGACAGCACGGGTTTTGGCGAGGCCTGGCGGGCCTTCGACCAGCAAATGGCCATTGGCCAACAGCGCCAGCAGAATACCTTCGGTCAGGGCGGGTTGGCCCACCACCTGGCTGTCGAGATAGGATTTTAACCGGTTAAATGCGTTCACAAACAATACTCTCTGGCTCTGGTTAAACAGCGTTATTTATATGAAATCACGGGGGATTTCACAGGCGTATCCGATGAAATGCGGCTAGGCTAAGACCAGCTTCGCGGATATATGGGCGGCGCTGATTAAAACAACTGTTTTAATTTCGTCTGACTCTCGCTACAATCGGGAAAAACACAGGTCAGACCTGTAACGAGCAGCAACAGAGGACTTATATGGCCAACCCAATTCAACTCAGGACCCGGCAGGGCGATCGTATCGCTATCGTCCGCGGCTTACGTACGCCATTTGCCAAGCAGGCCACCGAATTCCACGGGGTTTCGGCGCTGGAGTTAGGCAAACTGGTCGTGAACGAACTGCTGATCCGCAGTGAACTGGACCCCAAGTTAATTGATCAGGTTGTTTACGGTCAAGTTGTGCAGATGCCGGAAGCACCAAACATCGCCCGCGAAATTGTGTTGGGCACCGGCATGAACGTGCACACCGACGCATTCAGCGTGACCCGCGCCTGTGCAACCAGCTTTCAGTCTGTCGTCAGCGTCACTGAAAGTATGATGGCCGGCATCACCGAAATCGCTATCGCCGGCGGCGCCGATTCCAGTTCGGTATTACCGATTGGCGTTAGTAAAGCGCTGGCCCGCGCGTTGGTTGATGTCAATAAAGCCAAAACTTTTGGCCAGAAACTGGCGATTTTCCGCCGTTTAGGCCTGAAAGATTTATTACCGGTACCGCCGGCAGTCGCTGAGTACACCACCGGTTTGTCGATGGGTGATACCGCGGAGCAAATGGCCAAGAGCCACGGCATCAGCCGTGCCGATCAGGACGCCATGGCGCACCGCTCGCATTCACTGGCCGCGCAAGCCTGGCAAAATGGCCTGATGAAAGAAGAAGTGATGGCCGCGCATGTCGAGCCGTACAACAAATTCCTTGATATCGACAATAACATCCGGCTTGATTCTAAACTCGAATCCTACAGCAAGTTAAAACCAGTATTTGACCGAACCTACGGTACTGTCACTGCAGCCACGTCAACGCCGCTGACCGACGGTGCTTCTGCCGTGCTGATGATGACAGAAAGCCGCGCTAAGGCGCTGGGCTATGAAATTCTCGGCTATGTGCGCAGCTACGCTTTTGCCGCTATTGATGTGTGGGAAGATATGCTGATGGGGCCGTCGTACGCGACGCCACTGGCACTGGACCGCGCCGGCATGAAGCTCTCTGATCTGACTTTAATCGAAATGCACGAAGCTTTTGCTGCACAGGCGCTGGCCAACATGAAAATGTTTGGCTCGAAAAAATTCGCCGAGGAGAAATTGGGCCGCACTGAAGCCATTGGTGACATCGATATGGCGAAGTTTAACGTCAACGGCGGCTCTCTGGCGTATGGCCATCCATTTGCCGCCACCGGCACCCGTTTAATTACTCAAACGTTACACGAATTAAAACGCCGCGGCGGCGGTGTGGGCCTGACTACGGCCTGCGCGGCCGGTGGTCTTGGCGCCGCGATGATTGTGGAGACTGAATAATGCAGCCGACTTTTACTTTAAGCCAACGCGATGATGGTGTTGCGGTTATTACCATGGATATCGCCGGCGAAAGCATGAATGTGCTCAAAGCTGAATTTGCTGATGAAATTAACGCGGTACTGGAACAGGTCCGCAGCAATAAAAGTATCAAAGGTGTGGTGATTATCAGCGGCAAGCCGGATTCCTTTATCGCCGGTGCCGACATCAGCATGCTGGATAAATGTAAAACTGCCGCCGAAGCCACCGCCATCGCCAGCATGGGCCAGCAGATGTTTAACGAGCTGGAAAAACTGCATATCCCTGTAATCGCTGCGATCCATGGCCCTTGTTTAGGTGGCGGGCTTGAGCTGGCGATGGCCTGTCATGGCCGTGTCGCCACTGACGACAATAAAACAGTATTAGGTTTACCCGAAGTGCAGCTCGGACTGCTGCCTGGCAGTGGCGGCACGCAGCGTTTGCCTAAACTGGTTGGGCTGCAAAAGGCGCTGGACATGATGCTAACCGGTAAGCAATTACGTGCAGTGCAGGCAAAAAAAGCCGGGTTAGTCGATGTGGTGGTGCCGCGTAGTATCTTATTGGAAGCTGCCGTGAAAATGGCGTTGGCTGGTAAGCCGGATCGCTCGAAACCGGTCAAATTGCCATTAGTTGGTCAGCTGCTGGAGTTTACGTCCATTGGCCGTGGCATTTTGTTCAGTCAGGCGCAAAAACAAACACTGGCGAAAACCCAAGGCCATTATCCGGCGCCGCTGAAAATCATTGATGCAATTAAAACGGGTGTGTTTGGCGGCATGCAAAAAGGCCTGGAAGTCGAGGCCAGACATTTTGGCGAGCTCTGCATGACGCCGGTGTCGGCGAACCTGCGCAATCTGTTTTTCGCCACTACACAGATGAAAAAAGAAAGTGGTGCCGGCGATGCCAAACCACGCAAAGTGAAAAAAGCGGCAGTGCTGGGCGGTGGCCTGATGGGCGGCGGTATCGCGAACGTCACTGCAGGCAAAGCCGGCGTGCCGGTGCGCATCAAAGACATCAACCAGACCGGTATCGGCAATGCGCTGAAATATAGCTTCAGCCTGCTGAATAAAAAGTACAAAAAACGTTTTATCAGCAAAACCGAGCTGCAAAAGCAAATGTCGTTATTGACCGGCACCACGGACTATTCCGGTTTCCACGATGTGGATTTAGTAGTCGAAGCTGTGTTTGAAGATTTGGCGCTGAAACAGCTAATGGTGGCGGATATCGAACAGCACTGCAGCGAACAAACTGTGTTTGCCTCCAATACCAGTTCGCTGCCAATTGGGCAGATCGCGGCCAAAGCAGCGCGGCCGGAAAATGTTATCGGCCTGCATTATTTCTCGCCGGTCGACAAAATGCCGCTGGTGGAAGTGATTGCGCATGAAAAAACTTCGGCTGAAACCATCGCGACCACTGTGGCTTTTGCCCGCAAACAAGGCAAAACGCCGATTGTGGTCAAAGACGGTGCCGGTTTTTATGTGAACCGGATTTTAGCGCTGTATATGAACGAAGCGGCGAATCTGCTGCTTGAAGGCGAGTCAGTGGAGAAACTGGATAAAGCACTGACCCGCTTTGGTTTTCCGGTTGGCCCTATTACGCTTTTGGATGAAGTGGGTATCGACGTTGGCGCTAAAATCTCGCCAATTCTGCAAAAGGAACTTGGGGATCGTTTCCAGGCGCCGGCTGCTTTTGACAAGTTGATCGCCGATGGCCGCAAAGGCAAAAAAGTCGAAAAAGGTTTTTACCTCTACGGCAAAAACGCCAAAAAAGGCCGCAAAGAAGTCGACAGCAGCGTTTACGGCCTGCTGGGCGTGCAAGCCAACGGTCGTCTGAGCAGCGAGCAAATCAGCAAACGTTGTATGGTGCAGATGCTGAACGAAGCGGTGCGTTGCCTCGAAGAGGGCATTATTGCCTCGGCGCGTGACGGCGATATCGGCGCAATTTTTGGTATCGGCTTCCCGCCGTTCCTCGGTGGTCCGTTCCGTTATATCGACAGTTTGGGCGCCGGCAATCTGGTAGCAGATTTACGCCGCTTTGAAGCGCAATTTGGCGCGCGTTTTGCGCCGGCACCACTGTTATTGTCGATGGCAGAGCAGGAAAAAACCTTTTACTAAGGCCATTTTGTTCAGCTTTTTGTGAAAAAACCGCAGCGCGCAGCGGTTTTTTTATGCGCACCTTCGCCATGATGCTCGCGTTTTGAGTCAGCACTTCGTGGTGTTTAAAATTGCTCCTGGCCATTTATTCGATATAATCCGGCGTCTTTTACATGACGGAGCAGAGTTGTGTTGTGGTTACTCTTTCATCCACTGGTCAGTGTGTGGTGTTTTCTTCAGGCCAAACAAGCCGGATTACGCGGCTGGCCCTGGGTTGTACTGGCGCTATTCACCGGGCCTGTGTCAGTACCACTGTTTTTAAATCATCGTCGTATGGTTTTTCGAAAGCTCTGTGGGCACAATTCGGTGCGGTTCCGCCCCTGAGTTCTTGTTGAGTGTCCAGTAGCTGCCTGTGGGTTATTTCGTTTTTTCCGGCGGCTGCCATTGTACGGGCGCATTCTCAGCAATCCACAGTTGTACCGGCACTTGTTGCTCTGGCAAAGCCAACAGCTGATACAAGCCCGACTGACATAATTCCTGACTAAAGGTCGTCGGCAAAAAAGCAGTGCCATTGCTGCGTAACAGCCATTGCCGTAATAACCTCGGGTCACTGCAGCAAAAGGCCAGCGGCGCTTTGGACAATTGTGGCAACTTCCCAGCCCAGTCCAGTCTTCCTTCCGCTTGCGCGGGGTTGCCGATCGGCCCAACTGCAACCAAAGTTAAAGTGCGCCACAACTGCGGCAGATAACCAGGCTCCGCTGGTTTGTCGGTACTGCATGTTAAAATCACATCGGCGTGCCGGTTCAATGCGACTGCTGCGTCGCTGACCTGCAAATGCACCGCAGTCTCTACATTCACCACTAACATTTCCAGTAACTCAGCGGCCAGGAACTGCAGCCCTGGTTCGACCGCTACAGTCAGACGTTGCGCCAGGCTACTTTGCTGCTGTAATTGCGTCTTAGCAGCCTGCAGCGCGCTGATCACAGCCTGGGCGTGGGGTAGCAGCAGTTCACCGGCTTCGGTCAGCTGAATGTTGTTCCGGTGGCGGCTGAACAAAGCAACACCAAGGCTTTGTTCCAATTGGCGAATGCGAAAACTGACCGCTGACTGGGTCAGATAAAGATGTTCAGCGGCTTTGCCAAAATGACGGGTTTTCTGCACTTCCAGAAAGGTTTTCAGTAGTTCAGTGTCCAAAGATTGACCTTAGTATTTTTAATTGTGATGATAAAAAATATTTGTTTTACGTGCGGAATTTTGTTTACCATACTCCGCACAGTTTAATTGGGATAGCTTTAGATTCAACGAGATCAGGGGAAAAAAGTGATGCAGCAAAGTTTTGTGGCTAAACGTCGCTTTTTTGATGACCGCAATTTCCCGAAAGGGTTTACCCGGTCAGGGCGCTTCACCTTAGCAGAGGGCAATCTGTTGGAGAAGCACGGGGCATCGATGCAGGAACTGGAAGAAGGCCAGCGCCAGCCGGTGAACGAAGAAGAGCAACGCTTTTTACAAGTTATGCGCGGTGAAGCTGAAGCCGAAACCGTTTATGAAAAAGCCTGGCTGAAGTACAAACAGCGGGTGCAGGAAAAGCGCAAGTTTCATACAGTATTTGGTAAAAAACGCATTGCTGACGGCAGCGATGATTTTTCTTACGTCGAAACTGATAACGATTAACAGAACCGGCTTCACCGGTCGCGACAGAAGGAATTTGCTGTGGACGGATTTTTGCAAAGTTTGTTAAACCCGGCGGTGTTGGTTTTTTTAATCCCGTTGGCAGGCATCGCAATCGGTGGTCTGAAAATGTGGTTAAACCATCAGGAAAGGATGGAGAAAATTCGTCAGGGCATAGATCCTGATGCGCACCGCAACTAATCCACTGTCATGAGTCATGTTGAGTTCTGTTAAAAAAAGCGCCTGAAGGCGCTTTTTTTATGCGCAGTCATCCGTGACGCTTACCCTTTGGGCCAACGCGATGCGTTGTTAAAAAACGCTCCTGGCGTTTTTTTATGCGCAGTCATCCGTGACGCTTACCCTTTGGGCCAACGCGATGCGTTGTTAAAAAACGCTCCTGGCGTTTTTTATGCGCAGTCATCCGTGACGCTTACCCTTTGGGCCAACGCAGGCTTATTAAAAACGCTCCTGGCGTTTTTAATAAGCCTGCGTTGATGGTATTAACCTGTCGGTATCAGTGTCAGCTGCGTATCGAGCCTGATTCTGCCCACCACTCTTCGTCTTATACCGAAGCCGGCACTGCAGCCAGTCGCGGTTTATTCTGTTTCTGGTCGAGCAGGAACTGGGTAAAATCTGCGGCGGACAATGGCTTGCTGTAATAATAACCCTGAATGATTTCACAGCGCAGTTGCTTCAGTTGCTGCAGTTGCTCTGCTTGTTCCACGCCTTCGGCCACCACAGTCAAGCTCAGGTTGTGGGCGATGGTGACAATAGTATCCACCATATTGCGGCCACGGGCGGTATTCATATCATCAATAAAAGCTTTGTCGATTTTCAGAGTATTGAGCGGAAATTGTTTTAAATAAGCCAGTGAAGAATAGCCGGTGCCAAAGTCGTCCATCGCCAGATGGATGCCGCGGGCGCGCAGTTTTTTCATCGTATCAATCGCCATTTTTGGCGACTGCATGACGGTGCCTTCGGTGATCTCCAGCTCCAGATGATAAGAGGGCAGTTCGGTTTGTTGCAGCACATCGTCAATCTGCTCACACAGATAAGGCAGCATAAACTGTTTAACTGACAGGTTAACCGCAACCCGGCCATGGAACAGGCCCTGATCAATCCAGCGTTTCACATCGAGGCAGGCTTTACGCAGCACCACTTCGCCGATCTCGACTATCTGGCCCGTCTCCTCAGATACCGGAATAAATGACGCCGGGCTTATCAGACCACGTTTAGGCGTGATAAAACGCACCAGCGCTTCCATCCCAACCAGTTGGCCGCTAAGGATATCCATTTTCGGCTGGTAGTAGACGGTAAAGAAATCTTCTTTCAGGCCATGGCGAATAAGGTTTTCCAGCTGCAGTCGTTTGACGGCGAGTTTGTTCATGCTGTCATTAAAAAACAAATAGCGGTTGGCGCCGTCGTTTTTCGCATGGTACATCGCAGTGTCGGCGTTACGCAGCAAAGCTTCCGGGTCCCGGCCGTCTTCCGGATACAACACAATACCGATACTGCTGGTCACCGCGAGTTCATGCTGACTGATAAAAAATGGCAGGTTAATCTGTTTGATCAGCTCTTTTGCCATCGTTGTGATGGTATGAATGTCGTTGGTATTTTCCAGCAGGATGGCAAACTCGTCGCCACCGAGCCGGTACAAACGCTCTTTTTGCCGGGTCAGCTGACTCAAACGTTCTGCCAGTTTAATCAGCAGAGAATCGCCCAGCTGATGGCCTAACGAGTCGTTGATTTTTTTGAAGTTATCCAAATCAAACACCAGCAGCGCATGTTTGACTTCACGGTCAACTAAGCGGCCGAGTTCAGCAGAAAACATTGCGCGGTTAGGCAAGCCGGTGAGCGTGTCAGAATTGGCCAGCCGGCTCAGTTCCGCTTCGCGTTTTTTACGTTCAGAAATATCGGAGAATACCGCCACATATTGGGTGAGAACGCCGTGGTCGTCCCGCACTATGTCAAAGTTAAGCTCGGCCTGATACACCTCACCGCTGATGCGCTGATCCTGAATTTCGCCTTGCCAGGTACCGCTGGTCTGAAGCGCGTGGCCAATTTCCTGCAGAAACCGGCTGGGGTACATCGATAAATCAAACGGCTTTTTAATCACCTGATCCCGGCTTTTGCCGGTGATAGTGCTGAATGAATGGTTGACTTCCAGCACGATAAAATTGGTGTCACAAATCACCACTGCGTCCGAGATATTCTCCAGACAACGGGCAAACAGCTCGAGCCGTTCTTCGGTTTGTTTCAGTAATTGAATGTTTTTCAGCGTACCGGTCATCCGGGTTGCAACCCCTTCAGCATCGGTGGAAACCACTTTGCCACGGTCCAGCACCCAGATCCAGCCGCCATCAGAAGCGCGCAAGCGGTAGGCCGCTTCAAAATAAGGGGTTTCACCGGCGAGATGCTGATACAACTGCTCGGTTACCCGTTCAATATCGCGTGGATGGATTTGATCGCGGTTTGGCGGAAATTGATTGGTTTCAGGTTTGAGTTCTACCGGGTGCTGCCACGAACTGGAGCGGTATAAACTGCCGGATGCAATGTTCCAGTCCCAGAGTTCGTCGCCGCTACCCCATAGCGACAGGCGCAAGCGTTCTTCGCTTTGCTCCAGCCGGCTTTGATAACGCCGCATTTTTAAAATCGACAAATGTGCCAGCAACAAAGCGCCAAAGGAAAACAATAAGATCGATGACAGCACATAAGGCATCGCATGGTCGAAATCAACCGCGTGGGCTGGCATGCTCAGCAAAGCCGGCAACAGCAAGTGCCGGAAATTTCTGTAATTATTGTTATTTTTCACACATCTACGCAGCTTGTGGGGCTTTTGGCTAACTTATAGAAAATCTCCCGAGCTGTCAAAGCCAATCTGTCTGCAAGTCTAGCTGCGACGCCAGTTCCGCCGTGGTCATGCTGCGCATCAGGCTATGTTCAGGCGCGGGCCCGGTGGCCATAAAAATCGCATCATAGTCCGGCGCCAGCAATTCATAGCAAAAACTGCAGAAATCAGACAGCGACAGCGCTTCCAGCTCGTCCTGTATACGCTGCGACAAGGAGCATTGATAGTCGCCCTGACCAATCGCCAGCCACAACCGTTTGGCCCGGCTGGCGAGGCTGGTATCACGCTCTCGGATTTGCGCGATCAGACTGGATTTAATCTGTGCAAAATCGTCAGCCGGTATTTCCGGTAATTCTTCGAGGAATTTGCGATAAAAAATCACGGTGGCGTAGTACAAATCCGCGGCGGCAGTTTTTGGTGACTGCACATAAAACGCCATACCCGGTTTTAAATTCATCGGCACATAACCGGTCCCGACCAGATAACCGAGCTGTTGTTCGGTACGCAGCGCGTGAAAATATTCCGGTGAAATCAAATGATTGGCCAGCATAAATTTAGCCATGGCTGCGGCGCTGCGATCTTTGGCTGGCAGATAAATCACCAGCGCCTGGTCGTCATGCGTCAGCTGCTGTTGCAGCCAGACCGGGCCGCTGCCCTGCACGGAAAAGCTTTGCCGTGGCAAGCGCTGGCCGGGAGACCCCAGCTGCTGTTGCCATTGCGTCAACATACGCTCCAGCAGATACGAGTCTGATTTGTGCCAGTTGCCGAGCATCAGCGCGTCAATATGCACCTGTTGCAGCGCGTTGGCGCTAAACTGGTTAAACGCAGCGAAATCAGTTTGTTCCAGCAGCTGTGCCAGCTGCTGCGTATCCGGATTTAACGGCTGCAGTAACGACGACAGCTGGCTGAACAACTGACTGATGGGTTTGCCACTGATTTGACTGCGCCAGTGCCGTACCAGCTGGAACTGCAGTTCGGCAAAGCGCTGTTCGCTAAATTGTCGATCGGTCAGCTCGCTGAGTAAATCCTGCAGCAAAGCGATTTGGTTGGCCGACAAGCCGCTGCTGTGCAGGGTCAGGCCATGTTGCTGTACATACAGGTTGTAGCTGAGACCGGCAGTGGTGGCCGGGTAAAATTGTTCGTTGATGCGGTCGAGAAATAATTCCAGCCACAACTTGGTCAGCGCCAGTTGCGTCAGATCCTGTACCGTATTGGGTAAGGTCAGCTGGACAAAAATATGGCCTTTGGGCGAATGAAAATCGGTGTCGGCTTTAAACCACAGCGATAAATGTTCGGTGTCGACCAGATGCTCTGGCTGCTGTTGATGCCCGCTGAGTGGAATGAGCTGCAACTGCCCAACCAGATAAGGATTTGGCTCCGGCAGACGATAGCCCGGCATCGGCTGCTGCTGAGCCAGCCCTGCCAGCAGTTCTGCCGCCAGCGGTTCTACACTGTAGGGCGTGTGATACCAGCGCGCCTGCCGGCTGGCACTGACCTCTGGTGCTATCAGCATGACCCGTAAGTTCTCAGCGCGGAAATAACTCAGCAGCTGGCGGTACAACGATTCGGACGGCGTTTCCATCCGGTAGTCGCCAAAAATGTAATCATGTTCCGGATAATGCTGCAGGTTAATGGCGAGGTCGCTGGCCAGTTGTAAACTGGCGCGGGGTTCCTGATAAGTGAAACTCCATTGGATCAGGCGCTGGCGCTCCTGGAACAGATAAAGCGGGAACGCTTGCTGACGCAGCAGGGCAAAATAGGCAAAACAACTTTGCAGGATTAAATCGCGCTGCGCCATCCCGGCGTGGGTCAGCTCAAAGGCCAGCGTAAAATCTTTGTAGTTACTACCATCAATACCGCCACCGGCACTCAGTGCGTTGACCAGTCCTTGTTGTTTTAGTCCGCTTAATAACGAACCGGGGCCTTCATCACCAATCAGATGGGCGAGAAAGCTAACCACTTTATACGGATACCAGGGCTGGATGTCGGGCAGGGCAAAGCTCAGTACCAGACGTTGGGTTGGTTTATGTGGTTGAATGTTTAGCTGGATGCCGAGGTGTTCGGACTGATACAGCGGTGCAGTTAAGGCGGTTTTGGCCGGTAGATGATCCGGCATTTGTACAAAATATTGCTCGGCCAGTTGCTGTTGGCGCGCCAGCGGTAGTGCAGACACCAACACCAGACACATCCGGCTGGCGGCATACTGCTGCTGATAAAAATCACGGACCGCATCGCGTGCACTTTGGTGTGGCCGGTCGTCCAGCGTTTGCAGATTGCCGACCGAGAACTTGGCAAAGGGATGGGCCGGATTAATGGTTTCTTTATGCGCCTGATAAATGCGCCGGCCATCGTCTTTGAGTTTCATCGAAAATTCAGCTTCAATTGCCTGCCGCTCTTTTTGTACTGACGCTTCAGCAAAAAGCGGGGCGCCGAGCATATCGGCAAAACGCTCAAGCCCATCGGCAAAGGCATTGTCTTCAATATCAAAATAAAAGCAGCTGTGTTCGGTGCCGGTCCAGGCATTGTGACTGCCACCATGACCGCTGATGAACTGCGCATAGTCACCGGCCTCAGGAAATTTTTCTGAGCCGAGAAACACCAGATGCTCTAAAAAATGGGCCAGACCTTCACGATCGGCCGGGTCGTCAAAATGCCCGACATTGACCGACATCGCGGCAGCGCTTTTTTCCGCGTCCGCTTGTTCAACTAACAGCACCCGCAGACCATTATTCAGCGTCAATGGCTGATAACGGCGATGGTCGGCAGGGCTTTGTACGAGTTGCGTTTTTTTCAAATCAGGCCTCATTGTCAGGCTAAATGCGACGAGTGGTACCGCGGCTCATCATACGATTAAGGAATATAAAGAATAAAATCTATGCTTTATTATCAGTTACTGTGGCAAAGATCTTTCATTATCATAGCGCACTCTTTTCGCGTTGGGCGCGAAGTTGTTGATGGTGTACATAATGGTCAATCTGGTTATCATGCGGCACGGCGAAGCAGTGGCGCAAAGCAGTCAGGATAGTCAACGGCAACTGAATGCCCGCGGGGATGCCGAAGTCAGTCAGATGGCAACGTGGCTGACAAAAGTTTACGCCCATTTCGATTTTATTCTGGCAAGTCCTTATGTCCGCACTCAGCAAACCGCTGCATTGATGTTGACACAACAGGGCGCAGCGACGCAATTACAGACCTTACCCGAGCTGGTGCCGGACGGTGACTGCCATCAGGTGCAATTATATGTGGATGCCTTATTAGCAGAAGCGCCGTCAGCGCGTATTCTGATTGTCTCCCACATGCCGTTGGTCAGTTTTTTAGTCGAAACTTTTACCCGCAGCGGCAACACGCCGATTTTTGATACTGCAGCGCTGGCTTGTATTGAATACACGCCTGGTGGTCAGGGGGTGTTGCTGGAGAAAATCGCCCCGGCTGATTTACAGTTGATTAGTTCCTGATTATTTGTCCGGCGTTTTCAGCAAAACCAGCAGAGCGCCGTCGCGGCCCCAGTGGGTTGGGGCGGTGTGAAATGCTCGTACATTCGGATGCTGAATGAGCCAGTTCGGCACTTTGCGCGCCAACAGCCCACTACCTTTACCATGCACCACACAAGCGCAGTTCAGATGTTCCCGCTGACAATAATCCAATAACCCCGCCAATTCATGTTTGGCGTCCTGCTGACTGAGGCCATGTAAGTCCAGCACCACGCCGGGCTGAAACTCACCACGTTTTAAATTCTTGGCCAAATGCAGGTCTTCGCCGGGCTGGACATAACTGACAGTACCGCCATCAAACTGATAACCTTCGTATTGATCAGAAAAATAGAATAAACTGGCAGCCGGCTGACTTTCAGACGTCTTGATGGCAGATTTTTTCTTGCTGCGTGGCGGGGTCAGCGTTATCTTGTCCTGCGCCATAGGGCGGGCACCCGAGATCGCATCACGGAACAGCTGAATATCCTGATCGGTTATTAGTGGTGTCTTTCGCATGGCGCAAGTCTATCCAATGAGCACACTGAAAGAAATGACTGAAGCACAAACTTCTCCGCTGACCGCGGAATTAATCGACGAAGCCGTAGCCGATTTACACAGTATTCACGACTGGCTGCGTTTTGCGGTCAGCCAATTCAACGCAGCAGACCTGTATTTCGGTCACGGTACCGACAATCCATGGGATGAAGCCGGCCTGTTGATGGCCTTCACGCTGCACATGACCCATGTCGCGGACCCGGTGTTGTTAACCACCCGGCTGACCCGTAGTGAAAAACGCCAGTTTGCCGCCTTGCTGCAACAGCGTATCGAACAACGTATTCCGGCCGCTTATCTGACCCGGCATGCTTATTTTGCCGACTTGCCTTTTTATGTCGATGAACGGGTGCTGGTGCCGCGCTCACCGATTGGTGAACTGATCAAACAGCAATTTTCCCGCTGGTTTCCGCAGAATCCACCGTCACGGATTCTGGATTTATGCACCGGCTCTGGTTGTATCGCCATTGCCTGTGCGCACTATCTGCCAGAGGCAGAAGTCGATGCCATTGATATCAGTGAAGATGCGCTGACCGTGGCAGACATTAATATCGACCAGCATGGTTTGTATCAGCGGGTGTTCCCAATTCTGTCTGATGGCTATGATGCCATTCCCGGCCAGACTTACGATTTAATTGTCACCAACCCACCTTATGTCGATGCCGAAGATATGGCTGATTTGCCGGATGAATTCCGTCACGAGCCAGAACTTGGTCTGGCATCCGGCGAAGACGGACTGGAACTCACGCTGCGAATTCTGGCCGGTGCGGCAGCACATCTGAATGATGACGGCGTGCTGATTTGTGAAGTCGGCAACAGCATGGTGGCGCTGTCCGAACGTTTCCCACAGGTTCCTTTTGACTGGATTGAGTTTGAACATGGCGGTCACGGTGTGTTTGCCCTGACTAAAGCCCAGTTAAAGCAGTATCAGGCCTTTTTTCAGGAGTAAGCCATGGCCGGCAATAGTATTGGTGAATTGTTCCGTTTAACCACTTTTGGTGAAAGCCATGGTCCGGCGATCGGCGGTATTGTTGATGGTTGCCCGCCGGGTTTAAAACTGGATCTGGACGCTATTCAACACGACCTGGACCGGCGTAAACCTGGTACATCGCGTTACACCACGCAGCGACGGGAAGACGATGTGGTGAAGTTTTTATCCGGCGTGTTCGAAGGGGTGACCACAGGCGCTTCTATTGGCCTGTTGATTGAAAACACCGATCAGCGCTCGCAGGATTACTCCAATATCAAAGATTTATTCCGGCCAGGCCATGCCGATTACACCTATCACCATAAATACGGTATCCGCGATTATCGTGGCGGCGGCCGTTCGTCGGCGCGGGAAACCGCAGTGCGGGTGGCGGCAGGTGCTATTGCCAAACAATATTTAAAACAACGTTTTGGCATTGAAGTGCGTGGTTATTTGGCGCAGCTTGGCCCCGTCAAAGCTGAAAGGCTGGATTGGTCGCAAGTGGAGCAAAACGATTTCTTTTGCCCGGATAGCGACAAAATCGAGGCGCTGGATACTTTCATGCGTGATTTGAAAAAATCCGGTGATTCGGTTGGCGCCCGCGTCAATGTAGTGGCCAGCAATGTGCCGGTCGGTTGGGGCGAGCCGGTGTTTGACCGGCTCGACGCCGATATAGCCCACGCCATGATGAGCATTAATGCGGTCAAAGCAGTGGAGATTGGTGATGGTTTTGCGGTGGTCGAACAACAAGGTTCAACCCACCGCGATGCGCTGACCCCGCAGGGATTCACGGCCAACCATGCCGGCGGTATTCTCGGTGGCATCTCATCGGGTCAGGATATCCGCGTCAGCATGGCGTTAAAACCAACGTCGAGTATCAGCATTCCAGGCCAGAGCATCAATACCAGCGGCGAGCCGGTGGAGCTGGTGACCAAAGGCCGGCACGACCCTTGTGTGGGGATTCGCGCGGTGCCAATTGCCGAAGCGATGCTGGCGATAGTGCTGATGGACCATTTCTTGCGCCATCATGCGCAGAACCATCAGGTGCAGGTCACGACGCCGGATATCGCTGCGATCAGCCGTCAGCAAGACAACTAATACTTTGATAGGCTGAACTTTTTAATGACAACGGCTGAGGATTCAGCCGTTGTGTTTTTATGGCACTGTTGTCGCCGTGCTTTTTTGTTTTACCCGGGATCTCTATGCAACCCACCCAAAGTCTGAGCCTGGCTTATCTGGCTTATTTTGCTGTGTTAGGTGTGTTTGTGCCTTACATCGGTATTTTTCTCGACCACCGAGGCCTCAATTCGCAGCAAATAGGTACTTTATTAGCGATTGTCACCGCGATGCGGATCGTTGGGCCAAATCTGTGGAGCCTGCTGGCGGCGCGGCGTGGCGACCCGGTTGGAGTGATGCGTCTTGGCGCCGTGTTGGCGGCGCTTGGCTGGTGCAGTACTTTTATCGACGCCGGTTATAGTCTGCTGCTACTCGGGCTGGTGCTGTACAGTCTGTGCTGGACGGCGATTTTGCCGCAGCTGGAATCCGCGGCGTTTTTTTATCTGAACAATGATACCGGCCGCTACAGCAAAGTGCGCTCGGCGGGTAGTGTCGGTTACATTTTATTAGTGGTGGCCAGCGGTATGGCGCTGGAACAACTCGGGCCGGGTTTTTTACCCGGCGGCGCTTTGTTGTTTTTACTGTTGATGCTGTTGGCGTTATGGCAATTGCCGGCCTTTTCGCTTAAGGCAGCGCCGGCGGAAATTGCCATTAAATTTCGCACTTTGTGGCTGCACCGGCCTTTTGTGCTTTTTATGCTGGCAGCGTTTTTATTACAGCTGAGCTTTGCACCTTTTTATGGTTTTTTTACCTTGTACTGCCGGGACTTGGGTTATAGCGGCACCGCTTCAGGTTTACTGATTGCGTTAGCGGTAGCGGCTGAAATTGTTGCTTTTTATTATGCTGGAAAAATTTTGGGCCAGCGCAGTTACAGCATGTTGTTGGGGCTTTGTTATCTGCTGACGGCACTGCGCTGGGCTGTGGTCGGTTGGTTTGGAGACCAGCCTTTGGTGCTGGCGGCATCGATGTTATTACATGCCTTCAGTTTTGCCGTGGCACACAGCTGCGCCATGCAGTTTATCCAGCAGTTTTTCCCACCAGCGCAGCGCGGCCGCGGCCAGGCGCTCTATGCCGGTTTGATTTACGGTGGCGGTGGCGCTTTGGGCGCTTACATTGCCGGTTGGACCTGGCAGGACGGCGCCGGCAGCCAGCTCAGTTTCAGCTGGGCTGCCGCAGCCTGCTTAGTTGCCTTCGCGTTGGTGCAGGGCCTGCCGCGAGTCATCCGGCCGGTCGGTGTCAGTGATGCGGTAACCAAACCACAGGTCTAACACTTTATCCAGTAACCGGCGGCGCAACAGCGGATAAGCAAAGATGCCGCTGGAGAGGCGGCCTTTGCGGTGCACCGCTTTGGCATGACTGAAGGTTAAAAAACCTTCTTTGCCATGATAATGGCCAAGGCCGGACGGACCAACGCCACCAAATGGCAAATCATCCTGCCCGACGTGCACCAAAGTGTCGTTGATGCAGACACCACCGGCGTGGATTTGCTCACGACAGCGCTGTTGCAGTTCCTTGTCGTTACTGAACAGGTAAAACGCCAGTGGCCGTGGCCGCGCCTGAATAAATTCGATGGCTTCTTTGGTGCTGCGGTAACCGTATATTGGCAATACCGGGCCAAAAATTTCCTGTTGCCAGAGCGCGCAGTCGAGTGGGGCACCCAGCACTAACTGTAAGTCCATCCGGCGTAGCGGGTCGTTGACATCCACAGCGTCACCGCAGGAGACGATTTGTGCGCCGGCAGCTGCAGCCTGTTGCAGGCCCTGCTGCAGGCGTTGCCACTGTCTTTGGTTAATCACGGAAGTCCAGTCCTGGCTCTGCCGCCCTTGCGGAAACATCTTGTGATAATGCGCTTTGAGTTTTTCTGCCGCGCGCTGTTCTTTGCCGGCTGGCACTAACAGATAATCCGGCGCGACGCAGGTCTGACCGCCATTGGCGCATTTGCCGAAAATGATGCGGTCAGCGTAGTCATCCAGATGCAGGTCCGGGCCAAACAACACCGGCGATTTACCGCCAAGCTCCAGCGTCACCGGCGTCAGGTTTTGTGCCGCCGCCTGCATCACATGGCGGCCAACCGCGGTGGAACCGGTAAACAGTAAATGGTCAAATGGCAATTGGCTGAACGCTGCTGCGACATCCGCTTCACCTTCAATCACCAGCGCGCAGTCCGGCAAGGCTTTTTCAATCAGTTGCTTGAGCACCTGATTAATAGCCGGCGTGAATTCTGACAGTTTTAGCATCACTTTATTGCCGGCACTGATAGCGGCAACTAAAGGCCCCAGCGCCAGAAAAATCGGATAGTTCCAGGGCACAATAATACCAACCAGCCCCAGCGGCTGATATTCCACCTGATTACTGGCCGGCCAGAACAGTGGGCTGACGTGGCGTTTTTGTGGTTTCATCCAGCCTTTTAACCGGCGCAGGCTGTAATCGATACTGTTGATGCTTGGCAACACTTCAAGCAGCCGGGTTTCAGAAGCAGAACGCTGACCGAAATCGGTCGCTGCGGCCTGATACAGCTCGGCCTGCATCGCCAGCAGTTGCTGCCTTAATGCTTTGAGCGCCGCTTTGCGCTGCGACAGCCCAGGGCTTGGGTTGCGAAAATAATCTTTACGTAACTGGGCAAACTGCGTTTCAAGGGACATTAGGACTGGTCCGGCCAACTAAGAGATAACACTAATCTACTGGAGCACGCTGACAAGTTCAATCAGATGCTGGGCAAGCCGGGGCGACCCAGTTACAATGCCGCGTTTTTTCCGGCCTGTACCGCGCTTGTCGCTTGGAGTGAGCAATGAGTACCTCTGCTTTGTTTCGTCTTGGACTTATCATCAATCCTTATGCTGGCCTTGGTGGCGCAGTTGGCCTTAAAGGCAGCGACGGCGTTGCTGAGCAGGCGCTGGCGCTCGGCGCCGTGCCGATGGCGCAGCAGCGCGCACAGCAGGCGTTACTGGAGCTGCTGCCCTGGCAGGCGCAGATTGTGATCCGCACAGTCGCCGGCGCTATGGGCGAAGATATTGCCCGCAGTTTAGGTTTTACCACCGAAGTGATTTGTCAGGCTGCGCAGCAGCCCTCCACCGCAGCAGACAGTGAACACGCAGCCCAGCAACTGGCAGCAGCCGGCATTGATTTGTTGTTGTTTGCTGGCGGCGATGGCACCGCACGGAATATCTGCAGTGCTGTCGGTGAGCGCGTCACAGTGCTGGGTATTCCGGCCGGCTGTAAAATCCATTCCGGCGTGTATGCCATCACCCCAGCTGCGGCTGGCAAAGTGGTAGCTCAGATGGTACGCGGCGAGCTCATCTCTGTGCAGGAAGCACTGGTGATGGATATTGACGAAGTGGCGTTTCGCCAGGGCACAGTGCGGGCCAAACGTTACGGTGAGATGCAAATCCCGACGGCATTACGTTATGTGCAGAGTGTCAAGTCTGCCGGTAAAGAATCTGAAGTGCTGGTGCTGGACGACCTCGCCGCGTATTTTGTCAGCCAGATGGAAGATGATGTGCGTTATGTGATGGGCTCTGGCACGACAATCGCCGCCGTGATGCAGGAGTTGGGGCTGCCCAACACCTTGTTGGGCGTCGACGTCGTTGAAAACGGTGAGCTGATTGCCGCCGACGTCACGGCCGCCCAACTGCTTGACTTGGTACAGCAGCATCCTGCGCGGCTAGTGATCACGCTTATTGGCGGTCAGGGTCACATCTTTGGCCGCGGCAATCAACAGCTGTCACCTGCAGTGATCCGCGCCATCGGCCGCCATAACATTCATCTGCTGGCCACTAAAAGTAAAATTCAGGCTTTAAACGGACGGCCACTGATCAGTGACAGCGGCGACCCTGAGCTTGATCTTGAACTCAGTGGCATGCTGCGCATTTTATGTGGTTATAACGATTATGTGATGTACCGGCTGGGGGCCGAAGACTAATGCAACAAGCACAGGATTTTATCCGCCATTGCGCGGACTTTTTTGACAATGCAGTCGTCAGCGCCAGCGACGACGAATTATTCGCCCAAGGCTATTTAAGGGGGCATCTGGACCTCGCCGCCGGTCGGTTTTTGGTCGAAGAGCAACCCTTTACTGAGCAGCAGCTGATTGAGGCGGTTGACCAAAGCCTGACACTGGCGATCGCAGGCGGTGAACTGAATGACGCAGATGCTGCTTTGGTGCGGCAGATTTGGTCAGCGCTTGCAGCCGAAGGCAAGACAAGCCTGCTGGTTTAAGCTAGCATAACCATTTTTGGCAGCCCGCTGCCCGAACCCTGCGTACAGCGTCAGTGCACTGGCTGTGCGCCTCAACTAGAAGTGAACTTTATGTCGAATCTGACTACGTTAGAACAACACGCCAGTTATGGCATCGGCCTGCAAATGGGTCAACAACTGGCCGATAACCCGTTTGACGGTCTGGATATCGCTGCTGTTGCGGCAGGTCTGGCGGCGGCTTTTTACGGTGACGAGCCGGAAGTCAGTGAAGATCAAATCCGTGACGCATTTCAGGTGATCAGCGGCCGGATGCAGGAAGCTGAAGCTGCCAAAGCGCAGTTAGCCGCCGCGGCTGGTGACGCTTTCCTCGCTGAAAACGCGAAAAAGGCTGGGATCACAGTGACAGCATCAGGTCTGCAGTATGAAGTGTTAAACGCCGGCTCAGGCGCAAAACCAAGCCGTGCTGATAAAGTCCGCACACACTATCATGGCACGCTGATTGACGGGACTGTGTTTGACAGCTCGTACAATCGTGGTCAGCCAGCTGAGTTCCCGGTATCAGGTGTGATCGCCGGCTGGACTGAAGCACTGCAACTGATGCCGGTAGGCGCGAAATACCGTCTGTATATCCCGCACAATCTGGCCTATGGTGAGCGGGGCGCCGGTGGTGCTATCAAGCCATACAGCGCGTTGATTTTCGACGTAGAACTGCTGGATATCCTGTAAGATTTTTACGGGATATTTCGTCATAAAAAAACCGCCTGATGGCGGTTTTTTTATGTCCGGCTACTGTGTTTAGTCATACGGATTGTATTTGTGTTTTTTCAGCTGGCTGGCAATCACCACTAAACCAGCGATGAAAAACAGCGCAAAAGTGATCCGCATCCAGAATGGCATCGAATAGCCGAGGAAAGTCCACAGCACTTCGCCACACATGCCCGTGGGTTTAAATACTGCCGGTATCCATTCATGTAACGGTAACCAGGCCGGAAAATCCGGGAAAATGCCGCAGCTGGAAAAGCCACCGCTCTGGACCAATTGTTCTTCTAACACCTGATCATGGGCGATTTTTAAGCCCCAGCCACTGCTGACCAACCAGCCCATATAAGCCAGCCAACGTAACAATGCTTGCTGACAGCCAAAGGCGCCAACCAGACCACTCAATAAAATGCCGCAAATCGCAAAGCGCTGATATACACACATCATGCAAGGCGCCAGTCCCATGATGTATTGAAAATACAGGGCGGCGATAAGTAAAGCGCCAGCCAGTGCTGACATCAGTAGCCAGGGCCAGGCTTTAAAAGGCAAGCGTGAAACAGCGGCAAACATCTGATTTCCTTTATCAAGAAGGACTTATTTCCAGCGCACAATCTAAGCCAAATTACTTTTTTACACAACTACTGCCAACTGATGCTCAGCCGCAATTTTCCGCACATGGCTTGTTAACTGAATCGCGTCTGGTACAATCAGTGCCAAATTTACCATTCATTACAACTACAACGGACAAATCCGGATGACAAACCTGATCAAAGCTCAGAGCCCTGCAGGCTTCGCTGAAGAATATATCGTCGAATCGATTTGGAATGGCAAATTTGCGCCAGGGTCTATTTTACCTGCTGAGCGCGAGCTGTCTGAGCTGATTGGGGTTACCCGGACTACCTTGCGCGAAGTATTACAGCGCCTGGCCCGTGATGGCTGGTTGACCATTCAGCATGGCAAACCAACCCGCGTGAATAATTTCTGGGAAACTTCAGGTTTAAATATCCTCGAAACCCTGGCCCGTTTAGATGAAGAGCGCATGCCTGAACTGGTTGACGAACTGTTATCTGCCCGTACCAATATCAGTGCCATCTATATCCGTGGCGCTATTAAAAACCATCAGGCTGAAGCGGTCGCTGCATTCGCTGGTGCTGAACTGTTGGAAGACACACCAGAAGCATTCGCTGATTTTGACTACAACTTAAACCATGAACTGGCCCTGCATTCGGCGAACCGGATTTATGTATTGATCCTCAATGGTTTCCGTGGTCTGTACCGTAAAATCGCCACTTTTTATTTTTCACAGCCGGAATCCCGTGAGCTGGCGCGCCGTTATTACCACCAGTTAAAACTCTATGCAGAAGCCGGCAAACATGACGAAGTCGTGATGGCGGTGCGCAAATACGGTAAAGAGTCCGGTAAAGTCTGGTCGGAATTACGGCCGGATATCCCAAAAGATCTGGTTGAATAAACTTTGAACGCCGCTTAATCGCGGCGTTTTTTTTAGTTTTTTTCCTCTAAAGCCGCAGCCGGGCATCGATTCGCGTTTTGTGAAGCGCCGGCCAATAATGACTTGTCAGAGCAGACTGAACTTCATATCATTATAGAATATATGTTATTCCTTTTGGTTATAAATAGGCTGCATCATGTTTCAATCCCGCAATGATCGTTGTCCGGCGGAAGTGTATCTGGATAACAATGCCACCACGGCCGTATTGCCTTGCGCCGCTGCAGCGGTGTTGCACCATATGCAAACCTGTTTTGGCAATCCGAGCAGCAGCCACAGCACCGGCATTAAAGCCAAAGTTGAATTGGAGTTGACCCGTCAGCTGGCGCGCCAGGTCATTGGTGCCAGCCGGGGCCAAATCGTGTTCACTTCCGGCGCGACCGAAGGCATCCAGACATCGATTGTTTCGGCTTTGCTTGATGCGCGCAGCCGTGGTCAATCCGGCCCGCAAACCTTGTTGTTATATGGGGCAACCGAACACAAAGCGGTGCCAGAGAGCCTGAAACACTGGAATCAGGTATTGCAACTCGGTGCCACCGTCAAGGCGATCCCGGTAGACCAGCATGGCATTTTAAACGAACAGGCGCTGATCGAGCTGCTGCCACAAGCCGCACTGATTTGTACTATGGCCGCGAATAACGAAACTGGCGTGAAGCAAGATCTGGCCAGGCTGGAAACTTTGATCCGCAAGGTCAATCCAGCCGTGCGCTGGATGGTCGATTGTGTTCAGGCGCTTGGCAAAATGTCGCTGGATATCGCCAACAGCAGCATCGATTACGCACCGTTTAGCGGTCATAAGCTGTATGCCCCTAAAGGTATTGGTTTTTTGTATGTGCGCGCAGGCGCACCTTATCAGCCGTTTATCGCCGGTGGTGGCCAGGAAAGTGGTTTGCGCTCTGGCACGGAAAACTTACCTGGCATCGCGGCGCTGCATGCGATTTTCACCGAATTACTCAAACCGACCGGCTCAGTATTTCACAGCGTCGACACTTTATGGTCTTATCGCAGCCAGCTGCTGGCGGCATTGACGGAATTATTTCCACAGTTGGTGCTGAACAGTGACGCGCCTTTTATCGTGCCGACCACTATTAATTTTTCTGTGCCGGGGTTTCTCAGCAAAGATATTCTCGATTTGTTTGATGCCGGTAATATCCGTGTCAGTGCCGGTTCTGCCTGCAGTTCCAAAGCCAGCGGCAGCTTCGTGCTCGATGCGATGGGGCTGGAAGAATGGCGCAGTCAGGGCGCGGTGCGCTTGTCATTTGGCCCGGCAATGACCGCAGCTGAAATCGATGCCGCCTGCAAAGCCATCCGCCGGCTGGTGCCGGTGGTGCGCAACTGTTGCCTGGTATTAAATGACGCCCAAGACGCCGTGGCACCGCCACTGGCCGGCCTCACGCAGCTCAAATACGAAGATTTGTGCAGTTATCTGCTGGTCTGCCCACAAAGCCGCGAAGCGGTGGTGATTGACCCGGTCGAGCCACTGATGAACCGGCTGGTAAATCTGGTGCAGGGGCAGGGGTTGCAGCTGAAGGCCGTGCTGGAAACCCATCAGCATCAGGACCACCCGTCGGTGCGGGCTGATTTTCTCAATGCCTTGGGGATTCATCAGCCTTTAGCTGTGGATGGCAATGGCTGGCCGCTCGGTGCTACCCTGAAAGTCGGTACTTTCATGCTGCAGGCACTGACGACTCCGGGCCATAGCGCCGACAGTCGTAGTTTTCTGTTATATCGTGACCAGCAGCTGCTGGCGGCTTTTGTCGGGGATTTGTTATTGCCTGGCGGTTTTGGCCGGCTGGATTTAACCGGTTCTGACACCAAGGCTTTTGTGCACAGTCTGCAACAATTACAACAAGTGCTGAAGGCTGACACGCTGTTACTGAGCAGCCACGACTACGCGCAGCGGTTTTTCACGACCTGGCGCCTCGTGATGCAGGAAAACCCGGAAATTGCCGAAGTGCTGCAGGCCGGTCGTTTGTCGGCAAGCTGGCAAGACAAACTGGCGCAGCAAAGCCAGCAGTTGCAGCAACAGCAGCAATATCAGTGTGGCATCGTCGAAGTCAGTTATTCCGATGCCAAAGCGCTGATTGGTCCGGCTGACATCGCGGCGTTACTGAGCCAGTATCCACAGCTACAGATTGTCGATGTGCGCGAACCGCATGAACAAATTGCCGGTGAAATTGAACCGCTGTTGCCTCAGGATGCGAAAGTACAACATTGGCCTTTGTCACAGTTGGCCTGGGCGCTCTGCAGTGGCGCTATTGAACCGTCGCAACAATTATTGCTGGTCTGTCGTTCAGGTAATCGTAGTTTGTTGGCGGCGAAGATCTTAAACCGGCTCGGTTTTGAGCAAGTCTATAACCTCAAGGGCGGTGTGGCGTTGCTGAGTTAAGCTGCGTTTCCCTGATAAAAAACCAACCCCGCTACGGCGGGGTTGGTTTTTTCTGCTTTCTGAGCTTGCGTGAAGCTGCTGCCTTAATAAAAAAAGCGTTGCAACGGATTCAGCCAGCGCGTCAGACCTTCTTTAAACTGCAGCGGCGCACTTAATACCGACAAACATAGACAAGGCTCGTCGCTGATATTGCGTGGCTTGTGCGTATCGTCCGGTGAGTTAATGATCAAATCGCCCGGCACATAACGGCCATGCTCATCAACCATTTCACCAGATAACACCAACGTCATTTCCAGCCCCTGATGCGTATGCAGTGGCACATCCGTATGCTTGTCGATAAACAGTAAAGAAGCATGATGCGGTTCACCAGAGGGCAGACGGGCCGTAGCGATGCCACCCATACTCAGCCATTTACTGCGCTTGCCAGCGATACGACGCAGGCTGCGTGGCAGTTCAAACTGATAACCGCCGATACTCAGCTGGCTCTCCGGCAAGACTGCGGGTTTTGCCTGCGGCAGCAGTGGCGTCGCCATGATCTGATTCATCATTTCCAGCCAGTCGCCACTATGCACTTCGGTTGCATTTGTCGCCGGTGTGGCGGCAGCCAGCTCGGCACCCAAATCGGTTTCAATGTCATGGCGCAACTGCTGGCAATGTGGACAGTAGTCCAGGTGCGTGGCGATCAGTAATGCCACTTCTGCATTCAGGCTGCCATCGCAGTACAGTTCCAGCAAGCTGATGCTCGGGTGATGATTAACGCTCTGAGTCATCCAGCGCCTCTCTTAAACGGTCTAAAGCCAAACGGATCCGGGATTTGACGGTGCCCAGCGGAATGCCAAGTAATTCAGCAACTTCCTGATGAGACATCTCTTCCAGATATACTTTTTCCATCACCAGCCTTTGGGCAGGTGGTAAAGCAGCAAAATGCGGTGCCAGCTTTTCTGTAATAAGCCACAGCTCCCATTTTTGTGTCTGATGGTCTTCTGCTTCCGGGTAATCGCCGTCAGCCCACAAATCATCAGCGGAAATATCATCCTTGCGGCTTTGTTTTTTCCGCAGCATGTCAAAGCGCACGTTGCGGGCAATGGTAAAAATCCAGGTGGAGGCGCAGCCGCGGTTGGGGTCAAACAATGCCGCCTTTTGCCAGACATTCAGTAAAGTGTCCTGCACCATCTCCAGCGCTTGTTGTTCGTTGCCGAACATTTTGATGCCAAAAGCCCGTAGCCGTGGCGCGAAATAACCAAACAGCTCCTGATACGCCTGTTTGTCGCGACTCAGCGCAACCAGTGCCAGCGCCTGTTCCCACTGGCCTATGTCGCGGGTCTTCGCTTCAGTAGTTGTCAAAGCGTCAGTGCCTGTCAAATCATGCATTCCCTGTGTGGAAGGTTCGGGCCCATGATGCCGTGCTGTCATCACTAAATCCATCGTTGATGCATCCTAAAAACAGAGTCTGGTGGTTATACGCAGCCCTGACACTTCCGGTTCAACCAGACCGAAAAAATTTAATTCTAAAAAATAGAATGTTTGAAGCGTTTTTATGCGATATACGTTCTGATATTTGTTATTTATGCTGTGTTCATTGCTTCAAACCAAATCCAAACCTGCGAGGAATTCAGCGATGAAAAACGTTTTAGTGGTACAAAGCTCAGTCAGCGGCGAAAAAGGCCAGTCGAACCAGTTAATCGAACAGTTTATTGCCGCATTGCCGGCCGGTTTCGACCGCACTGACGTCGATTTAGTCAGCAAAAATTATCCGCACCTGGCGATGACCGAAATCGCCGCCTGGATGACACCGGCAGACAGCCGTAGCAGCGAGCAGGCTGCGCTGGCAGCTTTGTCTGATGATGCGATTGCACAGGTTGTGGCAGCTGATGTGATTTTGCTCGGCGTGCCGATGTACAATTTTGGTGTGCCAAGCCAACTGAAAGCCTGGTTTGACCGGTTAGCGCGTGCTGGTATCACGTTCAAATACACTGAACAAGGTCCGGTTGGTTTATTGGCGGATAAACCGGTGATTGTGTTTGCCACCCGTGGCGGCATTTATAAAGACTTACCAGCCGATTCGCAAACGCCGTTCCTGAAGAGCTTCCTGAACTTTATCGGTCTGAAAAATGTGCATTTTGTTTATGCTGAAGGTCTGAATATGGGACCAGACAGCGCCGCTTCAGCGCTCTCGGCGGCTGCAGCCCAGATCCAGAGCTTAACCGCAGATTTAGCAGCTTAAGCCAATACCAGGCGCCCGGAGCAGTTCTTCACCGCAACGGGCGCAGCAGCTGCATCGGGTCGTTGATCCCGGTCTTTGGCGATTACGCCGCAGAAGATTGAAATTAAGCTGGCTGCTTTGTATAACAACAGCTTCAGTTAACCCTTCAGTTCTATGCGGCGACCAACAATGAAAACAATCCGATATACCGCTGTCGCGCTGGCCCTCAGCGCTGTTCTGCTATCAGGCCCGGTTCTGGCAGCACGTGAAAATGCCAGTTACAACCTGCAAACCCAACAAATTCAAGGCCAGACCGGCCAGACCCTGATGACGATAGAACAAGCCATGGCGCATCCGGACTGGTTAGGACGTCAGCCAGAACTGGCTTATTGGTCGGCCGACAGCCAGTCAGTGATTTATCAGCGTAAACAAGCCGGCAATGAACTGCGGGACTGGCATCAGGTGCCGGTCAGTGGTGGCCAGAGCCCCGCCGCCGCAAGTGCAGTGGTTGCGCTGAATAATCTCGATGATATCGGCGCCGGTGAGCAGGTGTTCTCCAAAGACCGTCAGTTTGCCGGCTGGATTTTTGAAGGCAATGTGTTTATCAAAGCCTTAGCCAGCGGCAAAATCAGCCAGCTGACCCGCTCGAATGACAACCGGCAGGCGCTGCAGTTTTTGACTGACGGCCGCGTGGCCTGGCGTCAGGGCTGGGATTTTTACGCAGTAGATTTACAAAGTGGTCTGGTGAGCCAGGTTGCCAGTCTGAAACTGGACGATGCACCCAAAGCACCGGCTGTTCCGGAAGGGTATCTGGCACAGGAACAGCATAAACTTATTCAGTTTGTCGCACTTGAGCACAAAAACGCGCTGGATCTGCATCAGCAGCAGGAAGCGATCCGTAAAAACAACACTACTGTTGCAGTACAACCGGTTTATCTGGGTAAAGATAAACAAATTTCCGATGCGGCATTATCTCCGGACGGGCGCCGCCTGATTGCTGCCGTTGCCGCCAAAACGCGCTGGAATGACGAGCGCGATATCATGCCTAATTACATTACCGACAATGGCGATATCGCTGCCCAGCCGGTACGGCGCCGGGTACATGACCAAAAACCTGAGCCAGAGCAGTTTTTCCTGATTGATTTGGCCAAGGCTCAGGCGACTGAACTGAAACAAGAAGTCTTGTCTGGTTTTGACGAAGATGTGCTGGCGGCGGTTAAAGCCGAAAATGCTAAACGCGATGGCAAAACCTATAAATCAGAGAAAAAGGCCCGCGCCATTACGCTGATTAACGACTGGAGCTGGGACCAGTCGGCCATTCGCTGGAACGCCGACGGCAGCCAGGTGGCGCTGATGCTCAAGGCCTGGGATAACAAAGACCGCTGGCTGACCTCGGTTGACCTGAATAAAGCCAGTTTTGTTGAGCAGCACCGCCTGCACGACGATGCCTGGATTAACTACGACTTCAACAACTTCGGCTGGGCTTATGACAACCAGCTGTATTTCCTGTCCGAACAAAGCGGTTATTCGCATTTATACCTGAAACCATTAAAAGGCGAGGCGAAAAAGCTGACCAGCGGCAGTTTTGAGGTCAGTCAGCCGGTACTGAGTCGCGACGGCCGCACTGTATATTACCGTGCCAATGCGCAGCATCCTGGCATTTACAATGTGTTTAAAGTGGCGCTCGACAATGGTAAGTCACAGCCGCTGACGCAATTGACCGGCAATGTCAGCTTTAAACTCGCACCAGATGAAAGCAAACTGCTGGTGCGTTATTCCACCTCGTTACAGCCTGAAGAGCTGTACGTGATGGACAACCAGCCGAATGCTGCGTTAAAACGGCTGACTTACACAGTGTCGAACGAGCTGCAGCAAATGGCATTGCAGGCACCACAAGTCGTTGCCGTGCCGTCGAGCCATGGTAAAGCGCCGGTCTATGCCAAGTTGTATCTGCCAAAAGACTATAAACAAGGTGAAAAACGCCGCGCGGTGATTTTTAACCACGGTGCCGGTTATCTGCAAAACAGCGATTTGGGCTGGTCGAGTTATTTCCGCGAGTTCTTTTTCCACAACCTGCTGACACAAAAAGGTTATGTGGTGCTCGATATGGATTACCGGGCATCAAAAGGCTATGGCCGTGACTGGCGCACTGCCATTTACCGTCAGATGGGCACGCCTGAGATTGAAGATTTAGCCGACGGTGTGAACTGGCTGGTGGAAAACGCCCATGTTGACCGCAGCCGCATTGGCACTTATGGCGGCTCGTACGGTGGTTTTATGACCTTTATGGCGATGTTTAAACAGCCGGAGCTGTTTAAAGCGGGTTCCGCTCTGCGGCCGGTTGGCGACTGGGCTTATTACAATCACCCATACACGTCAAATATCCTGAACACGCCGGATGTGGATCCCATTGCTTATGAGCGCAGCTCGCCGATTTATTTCACTCAAGGCTTAAAAGGTCAGTTATTAATTAACTCGCCAATGGTTGATGATAACGTGTTCTTCCAGGATTCGGTCCGCGTGGTGCAGCGCCTGATTGAGCATGAAATCAATAGTTTTGAAACGGCGATTTTCCCGGTGGAACCGCATGGTTTCCGCCAGCCAAGCAGCTGGCTGGATGAATACCGCCGCATTGAAAAGTTGTTTGATCGGACGCTGTAAAGCATAAAAAACTAAGCCCTGCAGTGCAGGGCTTTTTTTTGCCTGAGAAAGAGACTGTCAGAGTTTTAACATCTGCTCATCACTGATTAGCGCAGGCAGCGTTGCAAGGCCAAAATCCGTAAGATCCGGCGGACAAAAAAACTCCAGACGTTCACCGCTATAGGGCTGGAAAAATGCCAGTTTGGTCGCGTGCAATAACAATCTCGGCGCGGCCTGCTGCTGCGCTGCGTTCGCGTAAATAGCATCCCCGAGAATTGGATGACCGAGGTGTAACAAATGCACGCGCAGCTGATGCGAGCGGCCGCTGATCGGCTTGAGTTGCAGCAGCGCTGAGTCTTTGTTGTGCCATAAAGTATGGTAATAGGTCATCGCAGCTTTGCCGCTATGAAAACAAACCTGATGACGCGGTGCGCTGCCAGCAGGCAGGTCTGGCACAGGCCCAAGCGGCACATCAATACAACCGGCAGCAGGCATTGGTACGCCGGCGACGCGGGCCAAATAAGTTTTGTCGATGCTGCGGCCAGCAAACTGTTGTTTCAGCGCCGCTTCGGCTTTTCGGCGCAGCGCAAAAACCATCAGGCCTGAGGTTGCCATATCCAGCCGGTGAATAAGATAAAGCTGGGGAAACTGCGCGGCCAGACGGGTCTGCACTGAGTCCTGTAGCTCTGGCGCGCGCCCTGGGTTACTTAATAACCCGGACGGTTTTTCCACCACCAGCACATCTTTGTCCTGAAAAAGGATTTTTGGCCAGAGCGCTCCGGGCGGCTGATACGAGATTGCAGTGCTCAAAGGCAAATTCCCCTGGCGAAAAAGAAACGGATTTTAGCGATTTTCTGGCGCAATGAAAGCGCCGGCCTTTATAATGCCGCGTTTTGCTGTGCTGTGGAATTTTGCATGACTGATTTGACTGACCTCGCGATACTGCCAGCCACGAATGAACCCTGGCAATTGCTGGCGCAGGACGAAGATTTACTGGTGGTGTATAAACCGGCGCAGTTATTGACGGTGCCGGGCCGCCATCCGCAAAACCACGATTGTCTGGTGAGCCGGGTGCAGCTTGAGTTTCCGACTGCGCAAGTGGTGCACCGGCTGGATTACGATACTTCGGGGATAGTGCTGTTGCCGCTGAACAAAAGAGCTTTGTCGCATCTGAGCAAACAGTTTCAGGCCCGCACAATCAAGAAGTATTATCAGGCACTGGTGACCGGTGAGATAGCGCTGCAAGGGGAAATTGACCTGCCTATTGCTGCTGATAGTGAGCACCGGCCTTTGTATAAAATCTGTCAACAGAGTGGCAAAGCCTCGCGCACTTTGTTTCAGCGCCTGCAATATGACGCGCAGCAAGACGTCAGCCGGGTGCTGTTAGAACCTGTGACGGGCCGGTCTCATCAGCTGCGGCTGCATTTGGCAAGCATCGGCCATCCAATTCTTGGGGATGTGTTTTACACACCGCAGGCCGTGCGTCAGGCGACAGCGCGTTTGTGCCTGCATGCCTGTCAAATCCGTTTCCAGCATCCGGCAACTGACACTGAGTGCCAGTTTGAACTCGCAGCTGCGTTTTAAGCTTGTTTCGGCGGATAAAACTGCTTAAAACTCAGCATCAGCACGAATAATGTCAGGCCGGTGATAGCGCCATACAGATGCGCGTCGACGGCCACATCCGCTTCAATCAACATCACTAAATCATTGCTGGCGCCTTGCCATTGTTCCCAGGTTACCTTCGCCGCAACCCCAGCCAGAATCAGCCAGCCACTGGACCAATGCCGGCGCACATCTTCACTGGCGCCGAAGACCAGCAGGGCGTGCAACCAGCCGGACAAACCGACATAAAGACCAATCGCCGGGCTCCAGAATAACAACGCAAGGCTAATCAGCATAAAGCCGGCAAACACTAAAAAGGCGAAAGCGCAGGAGCGGTAATAATTACCATGCAGCATGATAATGACCACGAGGCCAGCCAGATTCATCAGCAAATGCCAGCTGTTGGTATGTAGCAGGTGAGCACTCCACAGTCGCCACCATTCACCGGCCAAAATGGCCTGGCGGTCAAACTGCAGCCAAGGCGTGACGTCATCGTTAAAAACAGCAAAGACACACATCAGCAGTGCAAGAGCAACAGGAGCATAACAGGCCGAAAGCAGTGCAGAAAACTTCAAAATCAATCCCCGACGTAAAAACAGGCAGCAGTGTAACGCAATTGTGGCATTGGTTTTAACTGATTTGCGCACAATGCGCCAGTCTGCGGCCAATGACAAGAGCAAACTGGCGGCCGGCATTGCAGAAGGCGTTGCGAGTACGTTATGGTACTTTTTTTGTCTCTGAGTTGTATCCGCTTATGTCTTATTTTCATCGTGCCCGCGCGCTGATGTTTTTCAGCGTTATTGCCACAAGTATGCCTAGCTGGAATGCTGCGGCGCTGGCGGGCAGTCAGCAGGATCCGGAAGCCGCGACCGGCATAGTTCGTAAACAGCAGGTCAGCGCCAAAGAGTTTATGGTGGTATCGGCGAATCCTTATGCGACCGAGGCCGGTTATCAGATTTTAAAGCAAGGTGGCAGTGCCGTGGATGCGGCTATTGCGGTGCAACTGGTGTTAGGGTTGGTTGAACCGCAAAGTTCAGGTATTGGCGGCGGCTTGTTTATGCTGGCCTGGCAGGATAAAACCAAAACACTGCACACGCTGGATGGCCGCGAAACTGCACCGGCCGCTGCGACGCCGGACTGGTTTGTGCAAAACGGTAAACTGCTGAGCTGGCCACAGGCTTTTGTTGGTGGTAAAGCGGTGGGCACGCCTGGTGTGATCGCCGCACTGGCGCAATCGCACCAAAAATTTGGCAAGCTGGCATGGGCCGAGTTGTTTAAGCCGGCGATCGCTTTGGCTCAGCAAGGTTTTAAAGTGTCACCGCGGCTACATATGTTGCTGGCTGGCAGCCAACATCCTGGGTTAAAACAATTTAGCAGCAGCCGGGAGTATTTTTTCCCGGACGGTCAGCCACTGCCTGTGGGTTTTGTGCGGAAAAATCCGGCTTACGCGGCCTTATTGACGGCGGTAGCAGCAAAAGGCCCTGAGGCTTTTTATCAGGGCGAAAATGCCAAAGCGATTTTACAGGCGGTGAACCAGGCCAGTATTAATCCTGGCAAGATGACGCTCGAAGATATCGCTGGTTATCAACCGGTCTGGCGCGACCCGATCTGTGCGCCATATCGCGCCTTTAAAGTTTGTGGCATGGCGCCACCCAGTTCCGGCAGTATCGCGGTGCTGCAAATTCTTGGCATTCTGCATCAGTTTGACTTAAGCAAACTCAAGCCCGAGTCTGCCGCAGCTGTGCATCTAATCAGTCAGGCCAGCCGGCTGGCTTTTGCTGATCGGGAACGTTATGCCGCCGATCCGGCCTTTAGTCCGGTACCGGTAAAAGGCCTGCTGGCGGCCGATTACTTAAAACAGCGCGCAGCGCAGATTGATCTAAAAGCCGACAATCAGCAAATCACCGCCGGGGTGCCGGAAGGCGCCGTGCCGCTTGGTGAGGCGAAAGCGCCAGAATATGCCAACACCAGCCATTTGTCGGTGGTGGATAAAGAAGGCAATGCGGTCAGTATGACCACCAGTATCGAAAATGCCTTTGGTTCTGGTCTGATGGTCAATGGTTACCTGCTGAATAACCAGCTGACGGATTTTTCGCTGCAGGCGCGTGACAACGGCTTGTGGGTGGCCAACCGGGTCGAAGCTGGCAAAAGGCCACGCTCTTCGATGGCGCCTATGCTGGTGTTTAATCAGCAAGGGCAGCTGCAGATGATTGCCGGCTCGCCTGGCGGTAGCCGTATTATCAATTATGTCGCACAATCACTGATTGCGATGATTGACTGGCAGATGGGGCCGCAGCAAGCGGCAGATCTGGCAAAATTTACCCATCGCAATGATGTGCTGGCGATAGAAGAAGGTACACCGCTGGTGCATCTGAGCGGCCAGCTGCAGGAAATGGGCTATCAGGTGCGTACCGGTGAACTGAACAGTGGCCTGCATCTGATCAAAAGAGCCGGTGCAGAGTGGCAGGCCGGAGCAGATCCGCGTCGTGAAGGTTTGGCTAAAGGTCAATGATGTCCGACTGGTGTTGATGATAGGAACTTACTGATGACTGTGATGATTGCGCAGGCGGATGGTGTGATGACACTGACGCTGTCTCGTCTGGATAAAAAAAATGCGTTATCGGCGCAGATGTACCAACAACTCAGTCAGGCGCTGATTGAGGCTGCTGCCGATCCACAGTGTCGGGTGGTGTTGCTGACAGGGGGCCCGGATTGCTTCTGTGCCGGCAACGATTTAGCGGATTTTCTCGCCGGCGGTAGCCTGAATCATGAACATCCGACGGTACAATTTTTACATTTATTATCGCAGTTTGATAAGCCGCTGATTGCTGCCGTTGCAGGTCTTGCGATCGGCATTGGTACCACAGCGTTATTACATTGTGATTTGGTCTATGCCACCGCGTCAGCCCGCTTTCAGATGCCGTTTACCAGTTTGGGGTTATGCCCGGAGGCCGCTTCCAGCCTGTTATTGCCCCGTTTAGTTGGCTATCAGCGTGCCGCGCAGTATTTATTGCTCGGTGAAGCCTTTGATGGCGGGCAAGCGTACCAAATGGGGCTGGTGAATGAAGTGGTCGCGGCGGCGGATTTATTGGCGCTGGCCCGACAAAAAGCATTGCAGCTGGCTGCTTTACCAGCCACGGCCGTGCAACAATCAAAACGCCTGCTGAAACAACCGATGCAACAACAGGTTCAGCATGTGCTCCATCAGGAGCTGGCAGAATTTGAACAGTTGCTGCACAGTGATGAATGTAAAACAGCGCTCAAACGGTTTTTTCAGCGCTGAGACATCTGGTTTAGATACCGGTTCTGGCGAAAGGGTCGTCTTTGATCACGGCGACCAGCCACTTACCCTTATGTTTTTCCATTTTGACCATCCGCATATGGACGACTTTAGCGTCGTCTTTCATGCCGGTAAAAATCAGCATCACGTCGGCCCGGTCGGTATAAAATTCGCGGACGTTTTTGTTGGTGTCTTCGATAGTAATTTCAACTTTATCAAAGCTCATATTCAGCAATGTCCTGCCAACCGCTTTACCGGTTGCATAACCATCCAGCACCCGGCGTAGTGACGGCATCGCGTGGCGTTTGGCTTCTTTGATATCGTTATTCACCAGAATAGCTTCGAAAAAATCAACTGCGGTCAACTCAGGTGAGTCTGTCGCTGTTGCGGCAGAGCCCGCAACAGCCTGCATTGCCGGTTCTGAACTGGCTGCCGGAGCGGCCGGAGTGGAGTCACCGCAGGCACTAAGCAACGTCAGCGCCGCCATACTGCTAAAAAAACACCAATGCTTTTTGTTCACTTCGCTACTACCTTTTGCTGCCGGAACCAGCAGTCTTTTGCTGCAAGTCCCTGCAGTGTGCTGCGCTGTGCTTTTGCTGTAAAGCAAAAAAGGCTGCACTAGTGCTAATAGTGCAGCCTTTTTATTCTGAAAGCATTAAGCTCAGGCTTGCAGCTCGGCTTCAGTAAACACATCGGCGAACAGCGCGCTGGACAGATAACGTTCAGCGGAAGATGGCAGGATCACTACAATGTTTTTGCCGGCAAATTCCGGCAACTCCGCCAGACGTTTGGCCGCAACCACTGCGGCACCTGACGAAATGCCTGCCAGAATACCTTCTTCTTTCATCAAACGATGTGCCATCGCGATGGCATCGTCATTGCTGACTGTTTCCACGCGGTCGAGTAATTCCAAATCGAGATTACCCGGAATAAAACCAGCGCCAATGCCCTGGATTTTGTGCGGGCCTGGTTTGATTTCTTCGCCGGCCAGTTTCTGGCTGATCACCGGTGAATCGGCCGGTTCTACCGCGACGCTAATCAGCGGGTGTTTTTTCTCCAGTTTGATGTAACGGCTCACCCCAGTGATAGTACCGCCGGTGCCGACGCCGGCAACGAATACATCTATGTTGCCGTCGGTGTCGTTCCAAATCTCCGGGCCTGTGGTATCAAAGTGAATTTGTGGGTTAGCCGGGTTTTCAAACTGTTGTAATAACAGGTATTTGTCAGGATTGGACGCCTGAATCTCTTTAGCTTTTTCAATGGCACCTTTCATGCCTTTGGCGCCTTCAGTCAGCACCAGGTTGGCACCTAAGGCTTTGAGCAGTTTACGGCGCTCTAAGCTCATGGTCGCAGGCATGGTCAAAGTCAGCGGGTAACCGCGGCTTGCCGCCACAAACGCCAGCGCGATACCGGTGTTACCGGAGGTTGGTTCAATCAGTTCTTTGCCCGGGCCTAACAAACCTTTTTTCTCGGCATCCCAAATCAGCGCAGCGCCTAAGCGACACTTCACACTGAAACTAGGGTTACGGGATTCGATTTTGGCGTAGACGTTGCCACCGGTGACGCGTTTTAATTTGACCAGCGGTGTGCGGCCGATTGACAATGAGTTGTCTTCATAAATGTTTGCCATACAGAGCTCCAGACAGACAAAGAATTTGGCCCAGCATAACCGCTGGTATGAAAAACGAAAGTAGCGTTTTGATATAAGTTATATGACTTAATGTTATAAGCGTTTGACGCGAATTTGAGGCATCCATGCGTTTTCAAAGTAATGACTCTTATATAGTCACACCCGAATTGGCGCTCGCGGTTAACGCCGCAGTCACTTTACAAAAACCTTTATTAATCAAAGGCGAGCCAGGCACCGGTAAAACTGAGCTGGCCAAAGCGCTGGCTGCGGCGCTGGGCACCGACCTGCTGCAATGGCATATCAAATCAACCACCAAGGCGCAGCAGGGCTTGTATGAGTATGATGCCGTATCGCGCTTACGCGACAGCCAGCTCGGTGATGCACGGGTACATGACATCGCCAATTACATCAAACCCGGTAAGTTATGGCAGGCCTTTACGGCCACTAAGCGCCCGGTATTGCTGATTGATGAAATCGATAAGGCCGATATCGAATTTCCGAATGACTTGTTACACGAACTGGACCAGATGGCTTTTGACGTCTATGAAACCGGTCAGACGGTGCGCGCAGCCCAGCGTCCGGTGGTGATTATTACCTCCAATAACGAAAAAGAGCTGCCGGATGCGTTTTTGCGCCGCTGTTTTTTCCATTACATCCGCTTCCCCGATGCCGACGCACTTGAGCGGATTGTTGATGTGCATTTACCCGGTTTGTCCAAGCAACTGCTGAGCGAAGCGCTGCAGAGCTTTTTTGGCCTGCGCGAATTGCCGGCGCTAAAGAAAAAACCGTCGACTTCTGAGCTGATTGACTGGCTACGGCTATTGCTGGCTGAACAAGTGACGCCGGAGCAGCTGAAGCAAAGCCGGGAAACCGGCGGCTTAATGCCGTTATTTGGCGCTTTGCTGAAAAACGAGCAAGACGTGGCTTTGGTCGAAAAACTGCTGTTTATGGCCAAAAGGGCACGCTGATGTTCAGTGGCTTTTTTCTGACGGTACGCCGTCATGGCGTCAAAGTCAGTATCACTGAGTATCTCGATTTGTTGCGCGCAGTGCAGCAACAGCTGGTCTTTGCTGATCTGGAACAGTTTTATCAGCTGGCGCGACTGTGCTGGGTCAAAAACGAAACCGATTATGACAAATTCGACCGCGCTTGCAGCGAGTACTTCGACGGCGTTGAGCAGCTGGATTTAATCAGCGCTATTCCGGACGACTGGTTAACACCAGGTTTGCTGCGTCAGCTCTCAGATGAAGACAAAGAGGCGCTTAAAAGTCTCGGTGGTCTGGAGGCTTTGCTCAAGGCTTTTCGCGAGCGGCTGGAAGAACAACAAGGTCGTCACGCCGGCGGCAATAAATGGATTGGCACCGGCGGCAGCTCACCTTTTGGCGCTTATGGTTTTCACCCGGAGGGCATTCGTGTCGGGCAGCAGGGCAGCGGTGCGCGCCGGGCAGTCAAAGTCTGGGACCAGCGGCAGTTTCAGAGCCTGTCCAGTGATGAAGTGCTGAATAACCGCAGTCTGCAGCTGGCGCTGCGGCAATTACGCCGTTTCGCCAGAAGTGGCGCGCAGAGTGAGCTGGATTTAAACGACACCATCAGCGCGACCTCCAAACAAGGCGGGCTGCTTGATTTACGTTACCAGCGTGAGCGGCACAATGCGGTGAAGCTGTTGCTGCTGTTTGATATCGGTGGTTCGATGGATGATTACATTCACGAATGCCGGCAGCTATTTAATGCGGTGCGCGCCGAATTTAAGCATCTGGAATTCTTTTATTTCCATAATTGTGTTTATGAAACGCTGTGGCGCGATGAAAAGCGCCGGCCGCAGGATGCAATCGCCACCACGCAGGTTCTGCATACCTATGGTCATGATTACAAACTGATTTTTGTCGGTGATGCGACTATGGGGCCTTATGAAATCAGTTATCCGGGCGGTAGCGTCGAGCACTTTAATGCCGAGGCTGGCGAGGTCTGGCTACAACGTTTGCTGGCGCAGTTCCCGCAAGCGGTCTGGCTGAATCCACAGCCGCAGGACTGGTGGTCGCATTATGGCTCCATCGCCCAAATAAACAAGCTGTGTTCCGGCCGGATGTTTGAACTGACGCTGGACGGTTTAGCCAATGCTATCAATCAGTTAAAGCTCAAATACTGAAACCATTGCTGCAGCTGCAATGGATTGTTAGTATCGGGTGAATTCTTTGCTGACTGAGCCTGCTCCAATGCGTGAAAATAAATACGAACTACCGGCAACGCCGCTGCCACAGGGTGAGACCGGCGCACCACTGACGCGGCAGGAGCGACGAGAAATTGTCACGCCTTATGCCTTTGAAGTCTGCCCGAATCTGCTCGGTGTACCCACTGCGCATCCACTGCGCCGCGCTATTGCGATGGGTATCGACGGCATCATCATCTCAGGCCTTGCCAAGGCCAGTTTGTTGCTGATTTTACCCGTGATGACTTATCTCATCTGGTTCCGGCTGCAGGCGAAAAAATTTAATCATGTCATTGTGTTATTGCTGGTCACGGCGTTTTTGGCCGCCTCGGCCACCTGGATGCCGGAGCTGATTGTCGAAAAGGACTCAGCGCAAGAGGTCGGTGAAACCGCATTAAATGCTGATGAGGCTATGGTGCTTGCTGCAACAGCACTGAAAATTCAGGCGCAGAGCTGCGAGCTCGGTTGTATGAAAAAAGAGCTGGAAAAAACGGCCAGAATGTTGCGAAAAGCCGGCGTCAATAAAGTTGCGGCGGTCGAGATGATGGATAGTCTGGTGCAGGGCTCTGATTTCCCGGCAGAGCAGTGGCCGCTTTATCGCGACGCCCTGATAACAGATTTTCCTGCAGTTGCACCACCGAAGCCAGTTGAAGCAAAACCAGCGCAGCCAGCGCCGCAAGATTTACCCTGGTATCTGCCCGATGAAAACACCCACAGTGTGGTGGCCTGGGTCAAGGGTATTTTTGCCGACTTAGGTATTGGTGTGGGTTGGGCGGTGTTTTATTTTACCGCCACTATCGCCTGGTGCCATGGCCAGACTATTGGTAAAAAACTGATGCGGATCAAAGTGATCCAGCTCGACGGCAAAGAGCTGAATTTGTTTGCTGCCTTTAGCCGTCAGGGCGGTTATGGCGCAGGTCTCGCGACAGGTTTACTCGGGTTTATGCAGATTTTGTGGGACCCCAACCGCCAGGCGATCCAGGACAAAGTCGCCTCTACAGTCGTGATCCGGCTCGGCCGGGAAAAACGGCCGCTGACGCATTAAGGTCGCTCATACACGAAGCATGCTCAGCAGCAGGCAGTCGCCACAGGCTACTGCCTTTGTGTCTGCAGCTGAGTTATACTGCAATTTTTCTAACCCATCCGACCAGATCCAATCCGACTGATCCGGCGTAGTGGAGCTCCTCATGAAATCAATTCTGATCACCGGGTCCGGTGTATTTACGCCCGAGGCAACCGTCACGAATGAAGAACTGGTCGCCAGTTTTAATCAGTATGTTGACTTATTTAATGCCGAAAATGCCGAAGCCATTGCCGCAGGCGAAGTCACAGCCCTCGAATATTCCAGCTGCGAGTTTATTGAAAAAGCTTCAGGCATCAAGTCGCGTCATGTGCTGTACAAAGATGGCATTCTGGACCCACAAGTGATGCAGCCGGTATTCCGCCGCCGTGGCGAAGACGAATTGCCGGAAATGGTTGAAATGGCCTTAGCCGCCGCCAAAGAAGCCATTGCCCAGGCCGGTAAAACGCCAGATCAGATTGATTTAATTATTTGTGCCGCATCGAACTTACAACGGCCTTACCCGGCGTTATCGATTGAGCTGCAGCAGCAATTAGGCGCTAAGGGCTATGCCTTTGATATGAATGTCGCCTGTTCCAGCGCGACTTTTGCTATCAGCAATGCGGTCAATGCCATTCGTGGTGGCACTGCCTCTGTGGTGCTGGTGGTCAATCCTGAATTTGCCTCGCCGCAGGTGAATTACACCAGCCGCGACAGTCATTTTATTTTCGGCGATGTTTGTAGCGCGACCATCATTGAAGCCGCTGATACCGCGACTGCCGACAACAGTTTTGAGATTGTCGGCATGCGGTTAAAAACCGAATTCTCCAACAATATCCGCTGTGACGTCAGTTATGTCGAACACTGCTACCCGGACGCAGAGCCGTTGGTACCGTTTTTCCGCCAGCAGGGCCGTAAAGTGTTTAAAGAGTTGCTGCCGTTGGTGGCTGAAGTGATTGAAGGCGAAATGGCGGCCTGTGGTCTGACTGCCGCGGATCTGAAACGGCTGTGGCTGCACCAGGCCAATATCAATATGAACATCTTTGCGGTACGCAAAATTCTCGGCCGGGAGCCTGAGCCAGGTGAAGCTCCGCTGGTGTTGGATACTTATGCCAATACCGCATCTGCCGGTTCTATTATTGCGTTCCATCAAAATAAACAAGGGCTGGCGCTTCATGACCACGCCGTGTTGTGCTCTTTTGGTGCCGGTTATTCAATTGGTTGCCTGATGCTCAAACGCGCGCGTTAAGCGACTGTCATTTAAAAAGGAAAACGGCAAACTCAGATGGGAATGCCGTTTTTTTTGCCGCAAAATCTGGTGGTGATGGGGGGCTGCGAACTATCACAGCCGCAGCAGCGAATTCTGCTCATAAGACAATGGCGATGGCACATAGTCGTCGGCCTGTTCGTCATTGCGCCAGTCGTTGTGACCTAAGCGATAGCGGAATTGATAGCTGCTGTCTTTTGGCAGTGTCAGCGTCAGGCTGAAATCGCCATTTTTCTGCTTTTTCATTGCATTGTCCTGCCAGTCGTTAAATTCTCCGACCAGCACCACTGATTCGGCTGTGGCTGCCTGTTCTGCCGGCACGACAAACGTCACTTTACAGGCCGGTTTGGTCTTCAGGTATTGCTTGCTGATTGCCATGATGTCACTCCGTTATGCTAAGAAATCCTCGAACACCGCAAGGTCTGCGGGCGTTAAGCGCTGCAGCAAAACTAGCATAGTCTGTTTGACAACAACATGACACCGGACCGTAAACGCTACTGAAAACGTATGCGTCAAGTTCGCAGCTGATGTCGTTGATCACCTGGATCCCTTGTCGGGCAGCGGCCTGGTGCAAACAGCGCCGAAATGACGGGCATGCAGTTACTGCAGCTGAAATTTTTCGTTTTGTCTGCCATCAGTTACTGGATAAAAAAACGGGCGCTCAATGAGCACCCGTTTTTATCAAACAGAATAGCTGCGGTTTAACACTCGATAATATTGACTGCCAAACCACCGCGCGAGGTTTCTTTGTATTTGCTTTGCATATCGCGGCCGGTGTCCCACATGGTTTTAATGACTTTATCCAACGACACTTTATGCTCACCGGTACCACGCAGCGCCAGCCGCGAGGCGTTGATGGCTTTCACGGCACCCATCGCATTCCGCTCAATACAAGGCACCTGCACCAGGCCACCAACCGGATCGCAGGTCAGGCCTAAATTGTGCTCCATACCGATTTCGGCAGCGTTTTCGACGTTATCAACCGAGCCACCAAGAATTTCGGTTAAAGCGCCGGCGGCCATTGAACAGGCCACACCGACTTCACCCTGACAGCCAACTTCTGCGCCGGAAATCGAGGCGTTTTTCTTGTACAAAATGCCGATAGCTGCTGCGGTTAACAAATAGCGGGTGTAGATATCCGGGGTTACTGGCTGGATAAATTTGTCGTAGTACATCAGCACGGCCGGAATAATCCCGGCGGCACCGTTGGTTGGCGCAGTGACGACACGCCCACCGGCGGCGTTTTCTTCATTAACGGCGAGCGCAAACAAATTGACCCAGTCCATGACCTGCAGCGGATCTGAGCTTTTTTCCGCGCAAAGGCGGCGATACAACGCCGGGGCACGGCGTTTTACTTTGAGACCACCAGGTAAAATACCTTCGGTTTTCATGCCGCGTTGCACGCAGTTGTACATGGTTTGCCAAATCAGGCCCAGTTCGGTTTCGATTTGGCTTTCGCTGCGCAGCACTTTTTCGTTTTCCATCATCAGTGCGGCAATCGACAAGCCATTTTCTTTGCAGAGTTTCAGCAATTCAGCGCCGCTGTTAAACGGAAACGGCGGTGGATTGTCGGCGGCAAACTGGCTGGCAGCTTTTTTCTCGTTGGCAAAGTCTTCGGCTTTGACGATAAAACCGCCACCAATCGAGAAGTAGATTTCGCTGAACACAATTTCTTTGTTGGCATCAAAGGCAATCAGCTCCATGCCGTTGCTGTGTTCTTTTAACGTCTTGCGCCGGTGAAACACAATGGCGCCTTCCCGCGGGAAGCTGACTACATGGCCGGACGCTAAAGTAATTTGTTCCTGTTCATCCACTTGTTTCAGGATGCCCGGCACCAGATCAGGGTCGCAGTTTTCCGGTAAGTAACCACAGAGGCCCAAAATTACTGCTTTGCCGGTGCCGTGGCCAATGCCGGTCTGGCCTAAAGAGCCATAAAGTTCGGTTTTAATACTGGCGACGTCGCCAAGCCGGCCGCTGGCGGCAAGGTTCTCGGTGAATAACTTGGCGGCACGCATTGGGCCTACAGTGTGTGAGCTGGATGGGCCTATGCCGATACTGAACATGTCAAAAGCGCTGATAATCATAGGGTGGTCTTATTTGCCTTATTAGAATGAGCGAGATTGTACCGGATGTGCCGGCATTGTGTAACTGATGCTGTCACTGGTCAGTGCTGCTTACAAAATGGGAGTGATACAGCGCCTTGTTGCTAAGCAGCTAAGTGATTAACGTGAAGGTGCTGCCACTTGTTGTGCCAGTAAATATAATATTTCGGCGCTGGCGCCCCAAATTAAATGCTGCTGCCACGGGATAAAATGCAGGCGTTGTTGCTGTCCCCGCAGCGGCCAGACCTCGGTTTGCCGGCGCCTGGCGGACAAAGCTTCATGCAAAGGCAGCAACAACACAGAATCAACTTCGTCCTGTTGCAGCTGCAGCGCTGGCAGCTGGTCTAATATACCGAGCCAGGGCTGGACAATAAAACCGGTCGAGGTGTTAATGGCCGGCAACTGACCAAGCAAGCGGACCCTTGTCGGGGCGATGCCGGTTTCTTCATAGGCTTCGCGCAGCGCCGCAGCTGCACTGCTTTCGCCGGCTTCAATCCGGCCGCCCGGAAAGCTGAGCTGACCGGGATGATGGCGCAGATGCAAAGCCCGGCGAGTCATTAACAAGGTCCATTCACCATCGTGGCGAAACAGTGGCAGTAGCACAGCCGCGTTGGGTAATGCTGCTGTTTTTTGCTGCGGCGGCGCCTGCAGCAGATAGCGGCTGAGCCATAAATCGGTCCGATAACTACTCATCTGTTGCTGATGTCCGCACTTTGCAGCACCGGCAGAATTTTACCGACTTTGTCGTACGTTTCCTGATACTCGGCTTCGCCTTGCGAATCGGCGACAATGCCACCGCCGGCCCAGCAATAAATCTGCTGATCGGCAACTATCAGGGTACGGATGGCAATATTAGTATCCATATGGCCATGTTGGCTGATGTAACCAATAGCGCCGCAATAAACGCTGCGCCGGTGTGGCTCCAGCTCTTCAATGATTTGCATGGCCCGCACTTTCGGTGCGCCGGTGATAGAACCGCCCGGAAATGCTGCGCGCAGCGCGTCAATCGGCTGATATTGCGCGTCCAGCTCGCCGGTGACAGTGCTGACCAGATGATGCACGGCCGGGAAAGATTCAATGGCAAATAACGCCGGCACCCGCACTGTGCCAGGCCGGCAGACTTTGCCCAGGTCATTGCGCAACAAATCCACAATCATCACGTTCTCAGCGCGGTCTTTTGGTGATTGCTGCAAAAGTGCGGCACTTTGTGCGTCCTGTACCGGGTCGGCAAATCGCGGGCGGGTGCCTTTAATCGGTTTGGTTTCAACCTGAGTGTTTTTCACTTCGATAAAACGTTCCGGTGAAATTGACAGCACAGCCGCATCTGGCAGCCGGATAAAAGCCGAAAACGGCGCCTGATTGCTACGCCGCAGTTGCAGATAAGCGGCAAAAGCATCACCGCTAAAGCCGGCGCTGAAACGTTGTGCCAGATTAATCTGGTAACAATCACCGCTTTGCAGATACGCCTGAATGTGCTCGAATTTTTGCAGATATTGACTGCGGCTCATATTGGCCTGCCAGTCGCTGGTCAGTTTAAAAGCGGTGCCGGATTGGGTTGCTGCCGTCGATGGTTCAAACTGTGCCAAGTAGCCGGCAGCTGTTGTTTCCGCCGCGCCGTTGCAATCAACAAACCACAGCTGCTGCAGCTGTTTATCCAGCACCAGCGCTTGACTGTACAGGCCTACGGCCAAATCTGGCAGCTTGATATCGGCACTGGCCTGTACCGGCAATGTTTCGACGACCCGGCCAAGGTCATAACCAAAGTAACCAACAGCACCGCCGGTAAAAGGTAACGGGCTGGCCTCGGTTGGCAGGGCTGGCAGCAGCTGTTGCTGTAACGCTTTGAGTAATAAAAAAGGATCAGCGTCCTGCTGTTGTTCAGACCAAAGTCCGTCTGCGGCTATTTGGTGTACAGTGCATTGACGGCCAACAGCAGTCAGCGTCGCCAGCGGCCGGCATACCAGAATGTCATAACGGCTGTTTGGATGCTCAGGCGCGGCGGAATCGAGCAACATGGCAAAAGGCTCTGCGGCAACCGCCTGAAAATAACCGGTTAAATCGGCGATGTTTGACGCGACAAGACTTTGTACAGACATGACAAAAAACTCAAACAATAAGCGGCGGCTTTGGGCACAGAACCGATGAATTCAGCATGAACTGACTAGCCGCCTCGACAGGATGCGCGTTATGATAGCAGCCCTGCTTAAAATGAGAAGCAGTGCCAGACCAGGCAAGGGTCAGGCGCTGTATAAATACCCTGGCAGCCAGCACACTGACTGCCTGTAACCACGCAGAAGGGCACCCTATGACGGTTATTCGCCAGCAAGACTTTATCGACAGCATCGAAGATGCGTTGCAATACATCTCTTATTATCATCCGCTGGATTTTATTCAGGCCCTGGAAAAGGCTTATCACAAAGAGCAGAATCCGGCCGCCAAAGACGCCATCGCGCAAATTCTGATTAACTCGCGGATGTCGGCACAAGGCCACCGGCCTATCTGTCAGGATACTGGCATCGTGACCTGCTTCGTCAGTATCGGTATGGACGTCAAGTGGGACAAAACCGACATGACAGTGCAGGAAATGGTCGACGAAGGCACGCGTCGTGCCTACATGAACCCATTGAACCCGCTGCGTGCTTCTATCGTGATGGACCCGGCCGGTTCACGCAAAAACACCAAAGACAATACGCCGGCTGTGGTACATATCAACATGGTGGCTGGCCATCATGTTGAAGTGGCCATTGCCGCCAAAGGCGGTGGTAGCGAAAACAAAACCAAAATGGTGATGTTAAACCCATCTGACTCAGTGGTTGAGTGGGTACTGGAAACTTTACCAAAAATGGGCGCTGGCTGGTGTCCGCCAGGCATGCTCGGTATCGGCATTGGTGGTACCGCAGAAAAAGCTGCAGTGCTGGCCAAAGAAGCGCTGATGGAGCCTGTCGACATTCAGGACCTGCTGGAAAAAGGTGCAGAGACTGGTGAAGAAAAACTGCGGGTTGAACTGTACGAAAAAGTGAACAAACTCGGGATCGGCGCCCAGGGCCTTGGCGGTTTAACTACAGTGGTTGACGTCAAAATCAAATCAGCGCCAACTCATGCGGCGTCCAAGCCGGTAGTGATGATCCCAAACTGTGCCGCGACCCGTCACGTGCATTTTCATTTAGATGGCTCAGGCCCGGCGCATTTGCAAGTACCAAAACTGGAAGACTGGCCACAAGTGACCTGGGAACTGGGGCAAAACGTGCGCCGCGTTAACCTTGATACAGTCACACCTGCTGATGTTCTGGAATGGAAAGCCGGTGAAACTGTGTTGCTGTCCGGCAAGATGCTGACCGGCCGCGACGCTGCGCATAAACGTATTGCCGACATGCTGGCAAAAGGTGAAGCGCTGCCAGATGGTGTCGACTTCAAAAACCGCTTTATTTATTACGTTGGTCCGGTTGATGCGGTTGGTGATGAAGTGGTTGGCCCGGCAGGCCCAACCACCGCGACGCGGATGGATAAATTTACCGACATGATGTTGGGCCAGACTGGCCTGTTAGGCATGATCGGCAAATCCGAACGTGGTGATAAAACAGTCGCCAGCATTAAAGAGCACAAAGCTGTGTATTTAATGGCGGTTGGCGGCGCAGCCTATCTGGTGTCTAAAGCCATCAAAAAATCCCGCGTGGTTGCTTTTGCCGATTTAGGCATGGAAGCGATTTACGAATTTGATGTCGAAGATATGCCGGTGACAGTTGCTGTCGACAGTCAGGGCAATAATGTCCATGACCAGGGCCCGGCGATTTGGAAAGTTAAAATCGCTGAGGCAGCAAAAGCCTGATAATCTTTTTAAAATCAACGCGCCGGCTCTCGGCGCGTTTTTACAATAAAAACAATATATAAATCCAATTTGCGACAACGGAGTAACCAGATGAAAGCTTGGGGAATTCTGGTCAGTGCACTGCTGATGGCAGCAGGGGCGCAGGCGAAAACTAATTTAACCATCGAACACTTAAATAAACTGAACAAAATTTACGACGTGCAAGTGTCACCGGATGGCCGTTTTGTCGTCTATGGCCAAAAAAACGGTGGTCTGGCACCCGCGGATACGACAGCTGATTTGTACCTGCTCGATGTGCAGGATGGCAATAAAGTGCGCCGGCTGACTGAAAGCGCCGGTCGTGAACACGATGTGCGTTTTAGTGCAGACGGCACGGCTTTGTACTTTCTGGCTGATCGCTCCGGTTCCAGCCAGCTGTGGCGTTTGCCACTGAGCGGCGGCGAAGCACGGCAGGTGACTGACTTGCCATTGGATGTGCAGAGTTACATGGTGTCCGGTGATGACAAAAAAGTTGTGCTGACGCTGGATGTAAAACCTGGCTGCAAAGATTTAGCCTGCACTGTGGCCCACAACAAAACCACGGCTGAGAAAAAAGACAGCGCGACAGCCTACGATTCATTGATGGTCCGGCACTGGGACACCTGGGAAGATGGCCTGAAAAACCACTTCTTTGTCGCAGATCTTGGTGAAACAGCAATTAAAGATGCCAAAGACTTAATGCCGGAATGGGACACAGACGTAGCCGGTACAGGCGAAGCGGCTTTTACGCCAGACGGCAAAAATCTGGTATTCAGCGCCAAAATCCCGGCGGCAGACCAAAGCTGGCACAGCAATTTTGACATTTTCCAGGTATCGCTCAATGGCGGTCAGAAAATCAATCTGACCAAAGATAATCCGGCCTGGGATGCCAAGCCGCAGTTCTCCGGCGACGGCCGTTACATGGCATACCTTGCGATGAAAAAACCAGTGTATGAAGCCGATCGTTTTGGCCTCATTTTATTGGATTTAGTCACCGGTGAGCGTAAAGAGCTGGCGCCGCAGTGGGACCGTTCAATTGAAGATTTTGTTTTTGCACCGGATAACCGCACTGTTTATGCCACAGCACAGGATTTAGGCCAAAAGGGCATTTTTGCTATTGATCACGCCTTTGGCGAAGTCACAAAAGTGTACAGTAACGGCAGCGCCGGTGATGTTGCGGTGCGTGGCAGCAATGTGTTTTTCACCAATCATCAGCTCAATGCTCCGGCGGATATTTATCAGCTGAAAAATACCGGCGGTGAAGCCTATCCGCTGACCCAGGCGAATGCGCTGACACTCAAAGACATTCAGCTGGCTGAATTTGAGCAATTCAGCTTCCCGGGCGCCAATGATGAAACTGTCTATGGCTACTGGATGAAACCCTGGAACTTTGAGGCCGGTAAAAAGTACCCAATCGCTTTTATCGTGCATGGTGGCCCGCAAGGCAGCTTCGGCAACATGTTTAACACCCGCTGGAATGCGCAGTTATGGGCGGCGCAGGGATATGGCGTGGTGATGATTGATTTCCACGGTTCGACTGGTTATGGCCAGGCGTTCACCGATTCAATTGCCCGCGACTGGGGCGGTAAACCGCTGGAGGACCTGAAAAAAGGTCTGGCTTTTGTCACTGAACAGCAGCCTTGGCTGGACAAAGACAATGCCTGTGCCTTAGGCGCGTCTTACGGTGGTTTTATGATGAACTGGGTCGCCGGCAACTGGAACGACGGTTTTAAATGTCTGGTCACCCACGCAGGCTTGTTTGATATGCCAAGTTTCTACGGCAGTACTGAAGAGCTGTGGTTCCCTGAGCATGATATGGGCGGTCCAGTCTGGGATAAATCTGCTGATTATCAAAAGTTTAATCCGGCAGCTTTTGTCGATAACTGGAAAACGCCGATGTTGGTCATTCACGGTCTGAAAGACTACCGGGTGCCTTATGCGCAGGGTTTAGGTGCCTTTACCACCTTACAACGTAAAGGTATTCCATCCCGGCTGGTGATTTTCCCGGATGAAAACCACTGGATCCTGAAACCGGCCAATGCTGAGCGTTGGTACAATGAAATTTTCAGCTGGATGAAACAACACACGGCCAAATAGTCAGCTTTTTTTGCAGTAAAAGCCCGCCTTGTGCGGGCTTTGTTGTTTTTATGCCCAGTGTTGGTGCGTAAATCGGAAATAAGTTACAAATGATTGCACTGAAGTTGCATTTAGAGGGCGCTTGTATACTCTATTAGCTGGATATGTTTCACCTCTCGAAACAAGCCCTGACATAAGGATATGTGGATATGCGTTTCACCACGAAAATCAGGCTGATTAGCCTTGTCACTGCGTTATTCCCGCTGATAGTTGCCACCTTCATCGTCACTTTGCTCGCCAGGACTGAATTGTTCAGTCAGGCCGAAGCCAAGCTCACCGCCGTACGGGAAATCAAACAACGCCAAATCGAAGCCATGTTCGGTGATTTTGCCGCCGGTTTACAGACCATCAGTGCTGTAGTCAAAGCCGATTTGAATCCAACTCAGCCACTAGCGTTACATGAATCATTGCAAGCCATTGGCAAAGAGCTGGGGTTTTATGATGTGTTTGTGATAGCCCCTGATGGAATGGTGATTTATAGCGCCGCGCGGGAAGCTGATTTCCAGACCAATCTGATAAACGGGCCTTATGCCGATTCAAACCTTGCCAAAGTATTTCAGCGCGCCCGTGCGCATTCAGAACAGCCGGCACTGGAAGATTTTCAACCTTATGCGCCGTCAAAAGGCGAGCCGGCGGCTTTTATGGCAAGAAGCCTGCTGCTGGATAACCAGCAGTATGTGGTGGCTGTCCAGTTGTCTATCGACAAGATCAATGCCGTGATGCAGGTGCGTGAAGGCATGGGGCAGACTGGTGAAAGTTATCTGGTCGGCCCGGATTTACGCATGCGCTCGGATTCTTACCTGGACCCGAAAAACCGCACTGTGCGAGCGTCATTTGCCGGCGCCGTGGTTACTCACGGTGTGGATACGGCTGCAAGTAAAGCGGCGCTACAGGGCCAGTCCGGGCTGCGTTACATTGATGATTACAATGGCAATCCGGTGGTGTCGGCTTATGCACCGGTTGATGTTTTTGGTTTGCAATGGGCCTTACTGGCCGAAGTGGACGTGGCTGAAATTGCGGCACCGGCGCAGCGCATGCTGTGGATTGGTCTTGCGGTGATTGCAGTCGCTATTGCTGCGGCGGTACTGGTCGCGCGTCTGGTTACGGGTTTTGTACTGAATCCGTTGGGTGGTGAACCCGCCGAGATGGTGCATTTAACCAGCGTCATCGCCAAAGGCGATTTAACTATGTCGCTGCAGGCAAAAACTGCGTCCAGTCTGATGGGCTGGCTTAGCCGGATGCAGCAACAGCTACGGCAAATTGTCAGTCAGCTGGTGGGGGTCGGTCAGGCGCTGGAAATGGCTGCGGCGCAAAATTCAGCCGCTATTACGCAGGCGGATGGCAGTCTGCAATTGCAGGCGCGCGAAACCGAGATGCTGGCGACGGCAGTGGAGGAAATGAGTTACGCCGCCGCAGAGATTGGCAATAACACAGTGAAAGCCTCTGATGAAGTTAATGGTTGTCAGCACAGTGCGACTGAGCTCAATCAGACTATCCAGCATGTCAGCCAATGTCTGGACCAGACGCTTTCTGCATTCAGCCAGATGCGTGGTCAGGTTGGTCAGCTTGATCAGGACAGCCAGAAAATTGCATCAGTTGTTGCGGTGATCACGGCCATTGCTGATCAAACCAATCTGCTGGCGTTAAATGCAGCCATCGAAGCCGCCCGCGCCGGCGAACAAGGCCGTGGTTTTGCTGTGGTTGCTGATGAAGTGCGTCAGCTCGCCGGCAAAGTGCAGCTGGCGACGCGTGACATTGCTCAGGTGATCCAGGGCATTTTGCACATCTCGGCCAGTTTGTCCGGCAGCAGCGACGATTGTGCACAAATTGCCGATGCGGCTAAAACCGAAGCAGAGCAAATGTTGGGGCAGGTCAGTCAAATTAATCTGCGGCTGATGTCGTTAAAAGGGTTGATGGCGCAAACCGCCACAGCTGCTGAAGAACAGACCAGCGTCAGTGCGACCTTAGCGCGCAGTGTGTCGAGTTTAAGCGCAGCTGCGGAAGAGAACAGCACCGCCATCAGCGAAGTGGCGCATAATACGCAAAGTCTGCTTGGCCTTGCCAACGAACTAGGCCTGACGGTAGGGCAGTTTAAAGTATGAAGATGAACAGTTTTGCTGCGGTGCAGCAGCATTGTCTGGCTCAGGCGGTCAGTTGCGAAGATTTTCCGTTTGGGCCGGATATTTATGTCTACAAAACCCATGGCAAAGTCTTCGCCATCTTAACGGAAAAAGATGGCATCGCGCGCGTTAACCTCAAAGCGGACCCGACTGAAGCCCTGATGCTGCGGCAACTGTTCAGCGCCGTGACGCCGGGTTATCACATGAATAAAAAACACTGGAATACGCTACTGCTGGATGGCTCAGTACCGGATGCAGAAGTGAAGCGTCAGATAGAGCAGTCCTGGCAGCTGGTGCAGCCAAAGCTGCGGCGGGCACGTGCTGAGCCCAAGACTTAGTCTTTTTTCAAGTAAAGTTGCTGGCGGATAAACAGCTGTTCAATCTCAGTGCGGGCCCATGGCGTTTTGCGCAAAAACTTCAGGCTGGAACTGACGCTGGGGTCTTTGGTGAAACAATTCAGTTTCACCAGCTTTGCCAGACCACTAAAGCCGCCATTGTGGGCCAGCAATAGCTCAAGAATTTGTTGCAGGGTAAAACCGTGTAACGGATTTTTCGGTTGGGCGGGTTGCATTATTGTCCTTTCACCGGCGCTGTGACCGCAGGTTGAGTGCTTTCAGCGGGCTGCTGAACCGGGATTTGCGGACGCTGTCCGACGGGCGCAAATAACGAGCGCCAGACACCGCCAAGTTTTTCATCTTCACTGCCGATGGCCAGGCTGGAGCCTGGTAACAGCGGGCTTGGTGAGGCCAAACCTTCGATTTTTAAACCGTCAATTTGCCAGTAAATCCGGCTTTCCCGGATAAGTTGCAGCGGCTCAGCGGCTTGCGGGTCGACTAAAGCAACCTGATAGATAAAAGAACTGAACGGACCGGCAGGGCCTGCTTCACGCACCGCGCTGGCCCACAATACATTCGATTCAAGATAGAGATCGGCGATATCGCGTTGATAAGGCTCAGCATGATCAGGTTGTGGTGCCAATACGGTCAAGCGGGCGGTCGACCATTGAATTTGTCCGGCTGCGATATCAAATTCGCCATACACCAGACTACCGCGTTTTTGCTCGCCACCGCGTTCACCCAGCACCAGCAAATAACGGTTTGCGGCTTTTTGCGCACAGGCCAGACCTTCAAACTGATCACCCTGTTGTTGCGGGCCATTGTCCGCTGTGACGGGCAACGGATAACTGGCGAGCACACGGGCATAGCTGGTCTGCAGCACCTGAATATGGAACAAACGCCCAAATTCACCTTGCCAGCTACCGGATTCGGCAATTAAAAATTCGTTTGGCCGGCCGGGTAAAGCGCAAACACTTTCCAAATCATTTGACATTTGCGCTTCCGGCCAGTTGCTGACGGTCAGCGGCTGGAAGCGGGGCGCTTTATCCGCATAGATCTGCAGGACACCTAAGCGTTCGCCCGGATTGGAGATTTTTTTATCCTGCACCGTCAGATAACGGTCGGTATCCATTTGGGCCATACCGCTGATCCCGGGCAGTGCGGGCTGAGGCTGAGACCGGCTTAAGGTGAACCAACGCGGATCCAGCGGCTGTTGAAACAGCAGTGGTGCCATCTTCAGAAAATGTCTGGCATTGACTTCACACTGCACGTTATCCGGGTAATGTTGCTTCCAGGGGTCGTTGACCAGATACAAGGTTTGACCATGCACCGCCACGCCTTCCAGCGCGGTCTGTACCACACGTTCATACACCGGGCATAAACCGGAGTTATCAGTACTGACATAAAACTGCAGTGGCTGCACAAAAGGTTTGACTCTGTTAGTTAAATCAAACACCCAAAGTTCGTCATCGTTACGGGCGGCAGCGATCAGATACCCCGGATGGCCCGGCACCGGGCTTGGCATGAAATCGAGGTCGTTAATCGGATGGCCACGGTCATCCAGCTCGGGCAAGGTCAGATTGGCATCTATCACTTTGACAAAGTTATCGCGGGTCCAGAAATCGGCGGTCAGACGGGTCTTAAAGATAGCTGGCAGGCCGGCCATGTTTTTCTCAAGGCCCAGATACAAGTTCTGATGATCATCAATGGCCAGGCCTTCGATACCATCATTGGGTAAGTTGCCGACATTGGCCTCGGCCGGGAACTGCACAGGCCGCACCGCGGTAATTTCCGCGCGGGTCAATGCAGCATCTGTGCTGATCTTCAGCAATAAAGTCGGGTAGGCGGTCGAATTGGTCTGAGCGAATTTACGCGCACAGACCGGGCTCAGTTGCGCCCTGCTGGCGTCTTCCGTCACTGTGATTAAGGTCTGTGCATCCAGCCGGTCCCAGGTCAGGGCTTCTAAATCCGGTGAATTGGCCAGGTAGTCACCAAAACAGCTTTTACGGACCGCATCCGACAAAGTGATAGGAATAGGGGCTGTAACAAAGCGGCCTGTGGCTGGATTGATGCGGAAAATCTTCATCCGAAGCTCAGGTGCCGCACTCTGATCGCCAAGACTCAGTAGCTCGTCATTGCGCCAGGTGAGACCAGAGGTTTGCGGATCGGCCAGGGTTTCACCCTGCAGATCAGTCAGCCACTGGCCTGTTAAAGCCTGACTGGCCAGCGCCGGGGTGGCTGCAATCAGAATGAACCCAATACAACTCAGGGATTTACGTAACAAATTCATGGTGCTCTCAACAGTGCGGCGGTGGGAATTACCGCAGGCGGCTCTGACAACAAAGCGGCTAATCTAGCAGAAATTCAGCTGACGGCATACAGCAGGGGGTGAAGATCCTGAGAGCTGCGACGAAAGTTGCAGGAATTCAGCAATCAGCTGAAAAAACAAACCCCGGGCTGAGGCCGGGGTTTGGTCGACGAAGTGTCATTGCCGCGGGTTATCAATAACCTTGTTCGTGCACGTCTCTGACCGCACGGCCAGATGGGTCGGTCAGCTGTGCCATTTTGGCATCCCAGGCCAGCGCTTCCGGGGTGGAACAGGCCACAGACTTACCGCCAGGTACACAGGCAATAGCTGCCGGGTGCGGGAAGTGCTCTTCAAAGATAGTGCGGTACAAATAACCTTCTTTAGTGTCCGGCGTATTGACCGGGAAGCGGAAGCTGGCGGTGGCCATCTGCTGGTCCGACACTTCTTTTTCAGCGAAGGCTTTTAAGCTGTCAATCCAGCTGTAACCAACACCATCGGAGAACTGCTCTTTTTGCCGCCACAAGATTTCATTCGGCAACAGACCGTCAAAAGCTTCACGCAAAATGTGTTTTTCCATTTTGCCGCCACCGCACATCTTGGCTTGCGGGTTCAGGCGCATCGCCACGTCCATAAAGTGTTTGTCAAGGAATGGCACGCGTGCTTCAATACCCCAGGCCGACATCGCTTTGTTGGCGCGGTTACAGTCAAACATATGTAACCGGTCGAGTTTACGCAGCGTTTCTTCATGGAATTCTTTGGCATTCGGTGCTTTGTGGAAATACAGGTAACCACCGAAAATTTCGTCTGAGCCTTCGCCCGACAACACCATCTTGATACCCATGGCTTTGATTTTGCGCGCCATCAGATACATAGGTGTAGAAGCACGGATAGTGGTGACATCATAAGTCTCGAGGAAATACACCACGTCACGCAGTGAATCTATACCTTCCTGCACGGTAAAATGCACTTCGTGGTGCACGGTACCAATAGAGTCGGCGACAGTGCGGGCCGCCTTTAAATCCGGCGAGCCTTGTAAACCTACCGCAAAAGAGTGCAAACGCGGCCACCAGGCTTCAGAAGCGCCGTCATCTTCCACCCGGTTACGGGCGAATTGTTGAGTGATAGCCGAAATCAGACTCGAATCCAGACCGCCGGATAACAACACGCCGTATGGCACGTCGGACATCAGGTGACTTTTCACCGACTGTTCCAGCGCAGCTTTTAATTCACCTAAATCAGCCGGATTGTCTTTGACGGCGTCATAACTCATCCAGCTGCGCTGATAATATTTCACCAGCTTGCCGACTTTAGAGTCGAAATAATGTCCCGGCGGGAATTCCTGCATTTGTTTACAAACCGGTACCAGCGCTTTTAATTCCGACGCCACATACAGCTGACCGTGTTCGTCATAGCCGTAATACAACGGGATGATACCGATATGGTCACGGGCAATCAGGTAACGCTGCTGCTCAGCGTCATACAGAATAAACGCAAACATGCCTTGCAGCTGGTCGACAAATTCTGCGCCATGCTCAAGATACAACGGCAGAATCACTTCACAGTCTGATTTGGTCTGGAACTGATAGTCGACCGTTAAATTTTTCTCTAAATTCTTGTGATTATAAATCTCACCATTCACTGCCAGAATGTGATTTCGATTTGGGTTAATCAGCGGCTGCGCACCGTTCTCAGTATCTACAATTGCCAGACGTTCATGGACGAGGATGGCATTATTATCATTCCAGACCCCAGACCAGTCAGGACCGCGGTGGCGTAATAACTTAGATAACTGTAGCGCCTGCTGACGCAACGCTTTAACATCAGTTTTGATGTCAAGCACCCCAAATATCGAACACATGGTAAAAACTCCGTATTGGTTAATCCGAAAAAAATCATTTCATTTGGCAGTATGTACGTTTAGACGTACTTGCTTGACTCTGCCACTCTGGGCAGAAATTGCAAGCGCTTTTTGGCCTAATTTGCAAAGTAACCGCGGCCGGAGCCTTTCAGTGGTGCGGTCAAATCGATGATAACTGTAAAAAATCAACGTTTTGTGCCGCCGGAGCACTGGGATGCGCAAATTCTGCGCAATCACCCGGCTTATCATCTGCTTTGCGCCTTGCTGCCGTTAGCACAGCAAAGCGACTTTCCGTCAGTCGAAATGCTGACGGCCTGGAGTCAGGCGCTGCAGCCCACGCATCCGGTCAGGTTCATTGATGCGTCGGTGCTTGATACCGATCCACGTTATTACGAAGTTTATATTGCTGAGACTTCGGCGGTGCCGACGCGCAGTCAGAATTGGCATGACTTATTTGGCGCGCTTGTCTGGCTGTTGTTTCCGCAAAGCAAAGCGGCGCTCAATCGCCGTCATCTCGCTGAAATTGCGCAACATGGCAACAAAAACCGCTCGCCGCTGCGCCATCAGCTGACATTATTTGATGAATGCGGCTTGTTGTTATTACATCGCGCTGAGTTAGCGCAGGTACCGGCACAGCTGCGCCAGCATCAGTGGACAGAAGTCTTTCTGCGGCAACGGCTGGATTGGGAGCAGGGGCTGTGGCCCTGGGTGTTTGGTCATGCCAATTTTGAGATGCTGACCCGGCCTTTTATCGGCCTGACGGCGAAACTCTGGCCATTGCAGGTGCCAGCTGATTTTGAAAATTGGCCATTGCATCAACAAGTTGATTTCGTTGATACTGCGTTAAGTAAACAAATTGCAGTTTTCTCGTTAACTGAATTTCGCGACCAGATGAGTCCGTTACCGCTGCTCGGTATCCCGGGCTGGTCTCATCAGGCACAGACGGAACAGTTTTATCAGGACCAGAATTACTTCCGGCCAAAACGAGTCACGCCGCAGCCCTGATTTTATGTAAGTCCAAGGAAGTTCAACCGATGATTGAGATCCGCCAGCTGGCGAAAGCTTTTGCGCTCGAAAAAGGCCAAAAGCTCAGCGAAGCCGAATTACAGGATGTCCGTTATACCGGACGCAGTTTTTGTTCCGTCCGCGATGTCAGCTTCAGCTGCGCCCAGGGCGAAGTGTTGGGTTTGTTGGGCCCCAATGGCGCCGGTAAAACCACCACGCTGCGGATGTTGTCCACCGCGTTAAAACCCGATGCCGGCTCCATTTTGCTTGGCAATGAAGACGTGCTGAAGGACCCGGTGCTGGCCCGGCGCAAAATCGGCTTTTTATCCAGTAGCACAGGCTTATATGGCCGCCTGACCGCCTTTGAAAATGTGGCTTATTTCGCCCGTTTACATGGCATGAGTGAAGTCGCATTGCGTGAGCGTATTGATGAGCTGTTTACTATGTTGGATATGCATAGTTTTGCCAGCCGCCGCGCTGAACTGATGTCATCGGGCATGAAACAAAAAACCGCGATCGCCCGCGCAGTGGTGCACTCCCCGGCGCTGGTGGTGCTGGATGAGCCTACCACCGGGCTTGATATCATGACTACGCAAACCGTGCTGGACTTTATTCGTGGCCTGAAAGCAGCGGGAACGCCGGTGATTTTTTCCACTCATCACCTTGATGAAGTCAGCAGTCTGTGTGACCGGGTAGTGGTGATTAATCAGGGGATCAGTGCTTTTGATGACAGCCTGAGTGCGTTTTCAAGTCTCAGCAGCAACGGCGATTTACGCGAAGCATTTATGGCAGTGATTAAAGGGGAGGCAAAGTCATGTGGCAAGTCTATGTAAAGGAGCTGCTGGAACTGAGCCGCGACCGTAAAACGCTGATGTTTGTGATTTTGCTGCCGATCCTCATTTTTCCGGTCATTTTTGGTTTGATTGGCCTGGTGGCCGCTAATGTGACCGCCAGTAAACAAGCCGAAGAACACCGTTATGTGATTATTCACGCTGAGCGGGCGCCGGCTTTTGCTGAGAAACTGTTTTATCACAAGAATTTTAAGCAGGTCAGTACAGAGCTGACTGAACCTGAAGCGCTGCGTCAGGCCGTGCGCGATGGCAAGTTTGACCTTGCAGTCGTGATCCCGGCTGATTTTGACGCCAGTTCGCCGACGTTGGCGCAAAGCCAGTGGACTGTGATTTACAACACGGCGCCAGTGCTGGATTTAGTGGGCAATTATCTGAAAGATCTGGTGAAAGACTACAGCCGGCAGTTACAGCTGGCGCGACTGGAAGCGGTGGGTATCACCGGTGATCAGGTTGATGCCGTGCTGGAACCGGTCAAAATCAATAAAATCTCCAGTGCGGAAAATCGCGAGGATCTCGGCGAAAAACTCGGCGGCTGGATAGCCTATTTGCTGGTGCCTTTGTGTTTTATGGGTTGCTCTTACCCGGCCATTGATATCGGTGCCGGCGAAAAAGAACGCGGCACTTTAGAGACCTTATTAATTTGTCCGATCAGCCGGACCAATCTGGTGTTGGGTAAGTTTATGACGGTGCTGAGTACCGGCCTTGCCACGGCGCTCATTACCGTATTGAGTTTTGGCGGCTGGGGTTATCTGATTGGCTCGCTGGCCGGCGTTGACGTCATTGCCAAAGCAATGTCAGCTTTGGGGTTAACCGACCTACTGCTGATTTTGGCGATGCTTGTTCCGCTGACGATGATTTTTGCCAGCGTGTTGTTGTCGCTGTCGATTTACGCCCGCAGTTTTAAAGAGGCGCAGAATTATATCGGCCCTATGAGTATTCTGGTGTTTGTGCCGCTGGCACTGGCATTGCTGCCCGGCGTGGAGCTGACCTGGAAAACTGCGCTGATCCCGATGACTAATATCTCGCTTTGTATCAAAGAGTTGGTAAAAGGCACTATCGATATGGGCATTCTGAGCCTGGTGATCGCGTCGACTGTGGTGCTGGCAGCTGTGCTGATCGCAGTGTGTGTGCACTGGTTCCAGCGCGAGAAGGTATTGTTTCGTTGATCACCGCACTGCTGGCAGAAAACCCGTATGGCGCAGCGGTGTTAAGCGCCGGTCAGTTGCAGGCGGCCGGTGTCAGCGTCGCGCAGTTCAGTCTGTGGCTGCAAGCTGAGCTGTCAGCATTGCAGCAGTTTAAACTGTGCTGGCTGGCGCTTAATGAGCACGAAACGGCCTTTATTGCTCCGGCACTGGCGCACGGATTTCACTATCATCATGTGCAGGACAACACGCTGACACTGGTGAAACGGCTGCATGCTGATGCTTATTTACCGCTGGCCGCTACGCATAGCATTGGTGTGGGGGCTGCGGTGTTTAATGCACTGGGGCAGATTTTACTGGTACAGGAAATTCCGCTGCCGGGCAAAAAGCCCGGTTACTTTAAGTTGCCGGGTGGCATGGTGGAAACCAAAGAACATTTTGTTGCCGCGCTGGAACGGGAAGTGCTGGAAGAGACCGGTGTCACTGCGACGTTTCAGGGCTGGTTCGCGATGCGACATCATCATCAGGGCCAGTTTGGCGCTTCCAATCTTTATATTGTCGCGCGGCTTTTTAGCGAGCAAACGCATGTGGCACCTGACTATAAAGAAATAGCCGCTGCAGCCTGGTTTGATCCGCAGCAGTTTTTACTGGATCCCAAAGCGCATCCTTATAACAAATTGCTGGTAGAAGCGGCCTTGGATAGTCCGCTGTGGCAAGCCCGAGAATTGCCGGAATATCAGGCCGGGTCTTTGGGTTTTGAGCTGTTTCAGGCCTGCAAAAAATAGATCCTGTTAAGATCCAGCGGCTTAGCAACTTCTGCGGATTTATGCTTGAAAAATGAACAAGGCTTAGGCAGGATTTGATATCCCTACAGCCAACAGGAGTCGGACCTATGACCTCAGAGTTCGTCAAGAAAATCCATCTGGAAACTGCGCAGCGGTATCAGGCGCAAGGCTATAACCGGGACGCGTTAATTTCGCATTTTCGCAAAGTGGCACTGGACGCCGATGAAATCAATGAATTGTTAGACGCTTTGGAACAACAGCCCTGGGCTGAGCAACCTTTTCGTGCCCGTCGTTAAATCGTCATGCTGTGAATGATGCTGCGCTGCAGCATCACAAAAAAACCGCCTTCCGGCGGTTTTTTGTTCTCTGACTCAAGGCGAAAGCCGGTGTTACTGCACACGGCTCGCCCACAAGTCGTATTCATCTGCTTCTTCAACCACAGCTTTCACCACATCACCCGGTTTTAAGCTGGTTTCACCGTTTAAGTAGACGGCGCCGTCAATTTCCGGCGCATCAGCAAAACTGCGGCCAATGGCACCTTCGTCATCGACTTCGTCGATCAGCACGTCGATAGTGCGGCCGATTTTTGCTTGCAGGCGGGCAGCACTGATTTTTTGCTGGGTCGCCATAAAGCGGTGGTAACGGTCTTCTTTGACTTCTTCCGGTACCGGATCTGGCAGTTCGTTGGCTTTTGCGCCTTCAACCGGGCTGTATTTAAAGCAGCCAACGCGATCAAGCTGGGCTTCTTCGAGGAAATTCAGCAGCTCCTGGAATTCTTCTTCTGTTTCACCCGGGAAACCAACAATAAAAGTTGAGCGGATAGTCAGCTCAGGGCAAATCTCGCGCCATTTTTTGATGCGCTCTAAAGTACGCTCGGCCTGGCCTGGTCTTTTCATCAGCTTCAGAATACGCGGGCTGGCGTGCTGGAACGGGATGTCCAGATAAGGTAATAACTTGCCTGCGGCCATCAGTGGGATCACATCGTCGACATGCGGGTAAGGGTAGACATAATGCAGACGTACCCAAATGCCCATATCAGACAAGGCTTCACACAAAGACTGCATCGAAGTTTTCACCGGCGCACCATTCCAGAAGCCGGTGCGGTGTTTCACATCGACGCCATAAGCGCTGGTGTCCTGAGAAATCACCAGCAGCTCTTTGACGCCGGCATTTTTCAGACGCTGTGCTTCGTCCAGCACTTCGCCGATTGGACGGCTGACTAAATCACCGCGCATCGACGGAATAATGCAGAAGGTACAACGATGGTTACAGCCTTCAGAAATTTTTAAATAGGCGTAATGCTTAGGTGTCAGCTTGACGCCGGTATCCGGTACCAGCTGCAAAAACGGGTCGTATTTAGGTTTTGGCACGAACTGGTGCACTTGTTCCAGCACGTTTTCATACGCATGCGGGCCTGTGATGCCCAGTACATTTGGGTGCACTTCACGAATTTCATCTTCGCGGGCGCCGAGGCATCCGGTCACAATGACTTTGCCATTTTCTGCCAGCGCTTCGCCGATAGTATCCAGCGATTCCTGCACCGCACTGTCGATAAAACCACAGGTATTGACAATCACCAGTTCGGCGTCGTCGTAGCTCGGGACTATGTTGTAGCCTTCGATTTTGAGCTGCGTCAGGATGCGCTCAGAATCCACCAGGTTCTTGGGACAGCCCAGACTGACAAAACCTACTTTGGGTTGCGACATGTTTGATTATACCTTGGCAAAAATGGGGGCGTATTTTAAACCAGAACCAACACTGCCGACCAGCAGCATTTTAGTTGCGTGATTATTTTTCCTGCACAGACATAAAAATAGTACTGAATATTTAGCCATTGCGATGAAATGCAAATACAAAGTTAACTTATGGCACCGAATGTGCTTAGTTTCGGCCAGTCGCTCGCGACTTCGATAACAACAATAACCCTTCCTTAAATTCAGAGGTAAATATGTTTAAGAAAATGTTAGTGACCATGTTCGGGCTTGCGCTGGCAGCTGTGTCGGCTTTGACTCCTGTCCATGCTGGTCTGGTAATTAAGCAGGATTTTTGGGGCAAAAATGCGGATAACAGCCTGGTGTTATTCGGGCAGCTGATTGTTGACCCAACTGAAGCTGTGCAGTGGAACGACAATATTTACAAGGCATACGGCTGGAAAAGCTTTAAGTTATTTGGTGTAGACGTTGCGACCCCGGCACCACTGTTTGAAGCAGAATTTGATATTAACAATCTCTACGCCGGCTTCACTTTCCTGACATTTGACGTCAGCGATCTGGGAAATCAATACAACTTCTTCGGTTTCCACGATGGTTTCCTGGATGTGGCTTTTTATGATTTAACGGATGCAACAAAAGCTTACAACGACCCTTCATCAGTAATTTTTACAGGTGAAGACGTGGTAGCGCCAGGTTCTCAGGCTGTCAGTGCGCCTGCATCTGCCGCGCTGCTGTTGATGGGTTTCGCAGGTTTGATGTTACGCCGCCGTCAGGCAGCCTAATCAACCAACTGTGGCCTTTACTGTCAAAATTATTTACAAAATATAATAAATAACCCGAAGACCAATTGTTAATAAAAATGCGCTAAAGCTACGTCTGTTCTACAAATGTAATTATATGTGACGTTTTGCTGAAAGAAATAACTGTCGAAATAATTGACAATCACTGTCAAAAATATCGAAAGCAGTGTGCAGCAGACTGATGACAACATAATGACAGCAAAAGAAAAATTGATGCAGCAAGCAGTTGGAACGGGAAATCCGGAGAATAAAATGAAATATTTACAATGTTCACGTTTAAGCGTGCTGGCGCTGGCGGTTGCGGCAGTTTGCCAGACGTCCGTCGTGCAAGCGGCAGGCTATGAAGTTCAAATTGATACCAGCAAACTGACAACGCCGGCTGAGTCACAGCAAATTGCTACTTATATCGTGCAGTTGGTTGGTAAATCCGGTGTCGAAAAAGCATCTGATTTAGGCCAGCTGACACCGAACAACGCTCAGGTCGGCAAAGCGCTGAACCTGTATGACGCTACCAATCCTCAGATCGTGGCGTACAACGCTGCACTAAAGCAACTGCAGGAAAAACTGGCAAGCCAGTACAGCAACACCGGTTTGATTTATTCATACACTCATACTTTTAACGGCTTTTCTGCCCGGATGACCGCAGAGCAGGCTGCTCAGCTGCGGATGCATCCTGAAGTCGTCGGCGTATGGGAAGATAAAGCAGAACAAGTGACCACTTCACGCACCCCGGCTTTATTAGGTCTGACCGGACCAGATGGTCAGCATACGCTGGGGATCAAGGGTGAAGATATTATCGTCGGTATCGTGGACACCGGTATTTCTCCAACGAATCCAAGTTTTGCCGACGACGGTTCTTATGCAGCGCTGGCTCGCTTTAAAGGTACTTGTGACAAAGGTCAGGATGCTGATTTTGCCTGTAACAATAAATTAATCGGCGCGCGTTATTTCAAAGAATCCTTCCAGTCTGTTTATGCCATCCAGCCGGGCGAATTTATTTCGCCACGCGATGCAGACAATCATGGCAGCCACACTGCCAGCACTGCTGCCGGTAACGCGAACGTTGCCGCCACTATCGCTGGTCAAAGCTATGGCAGTATCACTGGTATCGCACCACGCGCCCGTGTCGCTGTCTACAAAGCGTGCTGGAACAGCGACTACACCTCTCCGGCCGGGGTTAAAGAGCGTGGTTGTTTCTATGGCGATACCATGGCGGCCATTGATGCGGCAGTAGCCGATGGTGTGGATGTTATCAACTACTCGATTGGCGGTAGCCTGACTGACCTGACCACTATCGCTGTAGCCGCGAAATTGCGCGCAACGCAAGCCGGCGTTTTAGTCTCGGTTTCTGCCGGTAACGATGGCGGAAATAATACCATTGAGACTGTCGGTACGCCGGCGCCATGGGTTGTCAGCGTGGCGGCTTCTGGCTTCTCAGTCAATTCAATTGGCGTCAACAGCGGTCTGCCAGTATCCAAACAAACAGCGATTGAAGGCACAGTAACTAAGCCGTTAAATGTCACTGGCGCTGTCACCGGTAACGTCGTGATTGCACAACCTGCGTTGGGCTGTACTGCACTGACGAATGCTGCTGATGTTGCAGGAAAAATAGTGCTGATCCAACGTGGTACCTGTGGTTTCGCCGATAAAGTCCTGAATGCCCAAAACGCCGGTGCTTCAGCGATCCTCGCGTATAACAATGCAGCGGGAAATCCAATTGCGATGGGTGGTGCTGTGGTTGGCGGTGCAAACATCCCTGGTGTTATGGTCAGCCTGACTGATGGTACCAACATCGTTAATGCCATCAATGGCGGTGCTGTCGTGAATGTCACGATGGACCCGAACTTTGTCAGCAATGCCATGGCGGATTTCTCTTCTAAAGGCCCAAACAAAGCGACTTATGACATTCTGAAGCCGGATATTACTGCGCCAGGTGTCAATATCCTTGCTGCCGGCACGCCAACAACCTTCACTAAGCCAAAAGGTAATGATTTTACCTTCCTGTCTGGGACTTCAATGTCAAGCCCGCACATTGCTGGTATGGCCGCGCTGTTGATTGAGCAACATCCGGACTGGACGCCGGCGATGGTGAAATCAGCGCTGATGACCACTTCTCATCAAAACGTGACTAAAGCCAGTTCTTCTGTGCTGGCTGACCCGTTTGACTTTGGTGCTGGTCATGCTGCTCCGGTCAAAGCAATGGACCCGGGTCTGGTTTATGACGCCAGCGCTTTTGATTACTATGCGTTCCTGTGTGGCATTGGTAACAGCGCCTTTGTGAAGAGCGCATCTGGTTATAACTGTGCTGACTATGTGGCTGCCGGTTATCCGACAGATGCCAGCCAGCTGAACTACCCGTCAATCGCGGTATCTCAGTTAAAAGCGGCGAAAACTATTGTCCGTGTGGTGACCAACGTGGGTGGCAGCAATGCCAACTATCGTCCGGTAATTGAAGCACCAGCTGGTGTTACTGTTGAGTTCAAAACACTGAATGGCGCTGGTCAGCTCGCCGCTGCCAGCAGTTTAGATGTTCCGGCCGGTGGTAAAGCGGTTTACGCGCTGACTCTGACGCCGACCAGCAGTGCCGTGCTGAACAAATGGGCCTTTGGTAGCCTGACACTGACCGATGGTGTGCATAACGTACGCAGCCCGTTAGTGGTAAAAGTGATGGAGCCGGATGCCATTGTGGCGCCAGGTTCGTTAACCGCGCAGGTGCCTGCTGCAACAGGCCGCGTGTCGTTCACTGCTGACATGGCGTACTCAGGCGCGACTTCAGGTAAACTCTATGGTCTGTCACAGGCGTTTGGTACCAAAGCGACTATTAAACAAGACCCGGACAAAACCTTTGCGTTTAATGAAGCCAACTTAGGCACGCATATCCTGACGGTACCTGCCGGTACTCAGGTTGCACGTTTCACACTGCGTAACGGTCTAACCAACCTGCCAGCGCCGGATCTGGATCTGTACGTATATCGTTGTGTGGGCTGGAGCTGTTCATCAGTGGCGACTTCACAAAATGCTGAAGCCAACGAAGATGTGGTTCTGCGCAACCCAGCCGCAGCGAACAACTCGGCAAATGGCGACGTTTACATTGTTTGGGTACACCCACGTGATCTGAAAGGTGCGGCGAATGTGAACTACACGCTGGCTTACTGGATTGTCGACAAAGCCAATACTGCAACCAGTACGCTGACTGCAAGTACCCGAGCTGTGAAAGACCGTCCAAACGTGATCACTGTGTCGACCAAAAATCTGGTCCCTGGTGCATTACCATACATGGGCGTCGTCACTCTGCAGGATGCGACTGGTAAACCACGCACCTCGACCTTGCTGGAAGTATTCGCCAAATAAGGCTGAATAGAAACGAGTGAGAAAACAAAATCCCCCGCAAACAGCGGGGGATTTTTTTTGCGCAAAATGCGCTGAAGCCTCATTGAAATTAAAGTTTGCCGCTTGACTTCATTTGTTTTCAAACGTACATTTCAAACGTATGTTTAAATTCACTACTGATATGACCAGTTCCTGGTTATCGCCGGATATCAACGCTGTCTATGAGCAATAAACAAAGCACACAACTGAAGATCCTGGAAGCGGCAGAACAGCTTTTTGCCGATACCGGCTTTAGTGCCACCTCGCTGCGCCAGATCACCAGTCTGGCCGAAGTGAATCTGGCATCGGTCAATTATCATTTTGGTTCGAAAAAAGAATTAATCCAGGCGGTGCTGCAGCGTTATCTGGCGGTGTTAATGCCGCGACTGGATCAGGAATTTAATCGTTTACTGGCGGCGCAACAGCCGAATCAACTGACTACAGTGCTGTCGGTGTTTGTTGAACCCTTGCTGGAACTGAGTGCGGTACAACCGCAAGGCACCAGTACCTTTTTACAACTGCTGGGTCGCGGTTATACCGATGTGCAAGGCCACTTACGTTGGTTTTTTAATCATCATTATGGCCGTACCCTGGATAAGTTTGTCTTGCTGGTGCAGCAAAGCTGCCCGGCATTGCCGCCCAGTGAAATCTTCTGGCGACTGCATTTTTCGCTTGGCACTATCGTGTTTACCATGGCGTCGAATGTGGCATTAAAAGACATCGCTGCTGCCGACTTTAATGAACGGGTTGAAATCGATGGCGTGATTAAGCGCTTAATCCCATATCTGGCGGCCGGCATTGCCGCACCGTCAGCGGCATAATCTACTAAGAATTTGATAAATAATAACTGTTTAACCCTGCAGATCTGAGGAACACTTTATGTTGATTTTATTTGTGCTCATCGTTGCCCTGGCAGTGGTGTTAGGTGTGACCGATATCCGGCGCAACCTGATCACTAAGCCAATTTTCGCCATTTTCAAAAAAATTCTGCCGCCGCTGTCAGATACCGAGCGCGAGGCGATGGAAGCAGGGGACGTCTGGTGGGATGGTGAACTGTTTAAAGGTAAACCAGACTGGCAGAAGCTGCATCAAATTCCAAAACCGCAATTAAGTGCCGAAGAACAGGCCTTTATGGACAATGAAGTCGAGACGCTGCTGAAAATGCTCGACGACTACAAAATTGTGCAGGAACAACGTGATTTGCCGGCTGACGTGTGGAATTACATCAAAGCTAATGGCTTCTTCGCGATGATTATTCCTAAAACCTATGGTGGCCGGGAGTTCTCCGCTATTGCCAACTCGACTATCGTCTCGCGCATCGCGACCCGCAGTTTAACGGCGGCAGTGACCGTGATGGTGCCAAACTCGTTAGGCCCGGGCGAACTGCTGATGCACTACGGCACCCAGGAGCAAAAAGATCGTTGGTTACCAGGCCTTGCTGCCGGTAAAGAAGTGCCTTGTTTTGCCCTGACTGGCCCGGAAGCAGGTTCAGATGCCGGCGGTATCCCGGATACCGGCGTGGTCTGTAAAGGCCAGTTTGAAGGTAAAGAAGTTGTCGGCATCCGGTTAAACTGGGACAAACGCTACATCACACTGGCGCCGGTTGCCACTGTGCTGGGACTGGCCTTTAAACTGTATGACCCGGAAAATCTGCTCGGGGACAAAGAAGATATCGGTATCACTTGTGCGCTTATCCCAACTTCACATGAAGGCGTGTTAATTGGTGATCGTCACTTCCCGATGAATATGGCGTTTATGAACGGCACGACATACGGCAAAGACGTGTTTATTCCACTGGAATGGGTCATCGGTGGCCCGGCTTATGTTGGTCGTGGCTGGCGTATGCTGGTGGAATGTCTGTCGGCAGGCCGCGGTATTTCACTGCCGGCACTGGGCACTGCGACAGGCCATCTGGCGACACGGATGACTGGTGCTTACGCTTATGTGCGTCAGCAGTTTGGTTTGTCGATTGGTAAATTCGAGGGCGTGCAGGAATCTTTAGGCCGCATCGGCGGCCTGACTTACAGCTTAGAAGCGATGCGCGTGATGACAGCCGGCGCCATTGACCTGAAGTTAAGCCCGTCAGTAGTGACTGCTATTGCTAAATATCACATGACAGAAATGTCACGCACCTTACTGAACGACTCTTTTGATATCCATGCTGGCCGCGCGATCCAATGTGGTCCGAAAAACTATCTGGCACATGGATATATGGGCGTGCCAATCTCGATCACTGTTGAAGGCGCCAACATTCTGACCCGGAACCTGATGATTTTTGGCCAGGGTGCAACCCGTTGCCATCCATATGTATTAAAAGAGTTAGAAGCGGCGGCTAATCCGGACAGCGAAGCGGGCCTGAAGCAATTCGACGAGCTGTTGCTGAAGCATGTTGGTTTTGCGCTCGGTAATACCTTTGGTGCCTTGTTCCAAGGCCTGACCGGTGGCCTGCTGAACAGCTCGCCGGTCGCTGGTGAAACGGCGCAGTATTACAAACAACTGACGCGGATGAGTAATGGCCTGGCTCTGTCTGCCGACTTCTCAATGCTGATGTTAGGCGGTGATTTAAAACGCAAAGAGATGTTGTCGGCGCGTTTAGGCGACGTGCTGAGCCACTTGTATATTGCATCGGCCGTGCTGAAATTCTACGAAGACAATGGCCGTCAGGTCGCAGACTTGCCGTTTGTGCACTACAGCGTGCAGCGCAATCTGTATGAGATCGGCCGCGCCTTTGCCGGTTTCTTCAGCAACTTCCCGAACCGTCTGGTTGGTAAGCTGTTAAAAGGTCTGGTGTTCCCGTTTGGTATCAACTATCAGCTGCCGGATGACGAAATGGCCATGCAAATTTCTGATGCGCTGTTAAAACCAAGCGTGATCCGCGACCGTCTGACGCACCTGTGTTACTTAGGTGAAGGCGAAAACGACCCAACAGGTTCGATGGAGCAGGCATTCCTTGCTGTCCATGCTGCGCAGCCGCTGATGAAGAAAATCTTCCAGGCGCAAAAAGACGGCAAAATTGCCCGCAAACTGCCACTGGATGTGACTATCAACAAAGCCGCTGAACTCGGTGTGTTAAGCGCAGATGAAGTAGCACAGCTGGAGCAGATGAACAAACTGCGGTTTGCTGCTATCAGTGTTGACAGCTTTAAACCAGGTGAACTGGAAGCGCGCGCGCTGCAGGCGTAATAAATGCTTTGATGCAAAAAAAAAGGCGCCTCGGCGCCTTTTTTTATGCATGTTGGTGAAGCCTTGGCAATCAAGGCGGGATAACCACAGCGATAGCCTTCTGATGGCCTATCGGGTAAAGTAAATGCCTATTCCTGCATATAACCTCAAGAGATAACACACCGCATGTTTGGATCTGTCATGCTGGACCTGCAGGGTCCGGAAATTACTGCTGAAGAAATCGAATTGTTAGACCATCCGGCCGTTGGCGGGGTGATTTATTTTACCCGCAATTACCAGGACAAAGCCCAGCTGCGTGAATTAGTCCGCCGCACCCGCGCAGCCAGCCGGAACCCATTGTTGCTGGCAGTTGACCACGAAGGCGGCCGGGTGCAGCGTTTTCGGCCTGAATTTACTTTAATCCCGGCGATGGGGCAGATTTTGCCGGGCGCTGGCGGTGATTTAGCCAAGGCGCAGCAATATGCCACTGAGATGGCCTGGCTGATGGCGATGGAAGTGCTGACGCAGGATATTGATATTTCTTTTGCGCCCGTGGCTGATGCCTGGGGCGTCTGTGATGTGATCAGAAACCGGGCGTTTTCCGCCAACCCAACTGAAGTGATTGCGATGGTGCAGGCTTTTGCCAAAGGCATGCACAGCGCCGGTATGAAAACCACCGGCAAACATTTCCCTGGCCATGGTTCAGTGAAAGAAGATTCTCACCTGCAACTGCCGGTGGATAATCGCAGCCGCGAGGCCATTGAAGCGCTGGATTTGTTTATTTTCCGCGAACTGGCCAAAGCCGGTGCGCTGGACGCCGTGATGCCGGCGCATGTGGTGTATCCGGCGTTTTGTGATAAAGCTGCTGGTTTCTCCGATTATTGGCTGCAAACGGTGCTACGCGGCCAAATGCAGTTTGACGGGGTGATTTTCAGTGATGATTTAGGTATGGCGGGCGCGCATCAGGCCGGCAGTTATCAGCAACGCGCCGACGCGGCATTAACCGCCGGCTGTGACATGGTGCTGGTCTGCAATGACCGCAAAGGTGCTATCGAAGTACTGGATACTTTGCCACAGGCGTTCTGGCAGCACAGCAGCACCCGGCTTGGCAGGCTCAAACATCACAATACCACCACTGAAACGCAGCTGGCGCAAAGCCCGCGGTATCGCGAAGCCGTTGCACTGGCTGCACGCTTACGCGCAGTGGAAGTCACTGGCGGCGTGAGCTCCGCCGGTATCGTCGAGCGCACTTAAAGCATTTCCAAGGAATAAAATCGATGATTGAAACCCGCATTCCCGGTTTAAGCCTACGCCTGGCTACCGCCAATGATGTGCCACAGATTTTAAGTTTTATCCGCCAACTGGCCGAGTATGAAAAGTTGCTTGATATGGTGGTCGCCGATGAAGCCAAACTCAGTGCAACGCTGTTTGGTGACAAAGCTTTTGCAGAAGTGGTGATCGCCGACTATCAGGGCAAACCGGCCGGTTTTGCTTTGTTTTTCCATAATTATTCGACCTTCCTCGCCAAACCAGGCATTTATCTGGAAGATTTATTTGTCGACCCGGCGCTGCGGGGCCTTGGCATTGGCAAGGCGCTGATCACTTATCTGGCGACTTTAGCCGTCGAGCGTGATTGTGGCCGGCTGGAATGGTCGGTACTGGACTGGAATCAGCCAGCGATTGAGTTTTATCAGTCGCTGGGCGCGCAGATGCTACACGACTGGCGCATCAACCGGGTGACCGGTGAGACGCTGCAAGCCATGGCTGGTATGTTTCCGCGCTGAGTCTGGATAAAAAACGGGTGCCTTTGCAGCACCCGTTTTGTCATGTCACGCTAAGTTATTGGGTTAACCTTTAAAGCCAATAGCTTTGGCCAGTGCCATCACCGCTTTGAGTTGCGGGCCTTGTTGATTGGCATAATTGCCATCGGTGTAACCCCACCAGTCCCAGCAGCCGTTTGGATTAAAAGGCGCCATCGCACTTTTTTCGGTCTGCGGATATAACACCACCATGTTATTGCTGTCCGCCCATTCATTTAACCCTGTACCTTTGGCATAGGCATCGCCGACCGCGCCGGCATATTGTTTACAGCCATGAAAGCTGATGTGCAGAGTGCAACTAGCGCCTGTGGCACAGCTCTGCGGAATGTAGATATAACCGGTTTCACCTAAAGGCGCGGCGGTATCGCCGGCAAGGTCATGTTGTTTCAGGGGCAACAGTTGCCCGCTGGTTTTAGCTGCTTTGGCTTGTAAGTCCGGGTACAGATGGTTGAGCAGGGCACCGGCGGCATCATAACCACAAGCACCGAGATAGGGCGCTTCAGACAGCTCGCAGCCAGCACCAACATTGGCGGTCGGGAAATTGTGGCCAAAGGCTTTATCGCTGACATACTGCACTTTGGCGCCCAGCTGCTGATATTGCGTTGCTAAGGCGTCGCTGACTTTGCTGTGGACGGTTTTATCCGCCGTGCCGTGTAATAAAAACACCGGACTGTTTTTGAGGTGCGACAACGGCGCTATGGTACCGGCAGCGGCCTGCTGTTGCAGCAATGCAGCAGCTTTGGCCAGATCGGGGGCGCTGCTGTCTTTGTTAAAACAATGCTCAAGTGCGACTGCTAAAGAGTTTTGCGCACAGCCATAAGGCCCGGCAGCAATAATACCGGCGCCTGTGACTTTATCGCTAAAGGCCAGATGGAACTGATTGGCCATATAACCGCCGGAGGATAAACCGGAGACTGATAACTTTGGTGCCAGTTGCAGTGCGGGCAACTCAGTGGCTGACAGCTCAGCGGCGGACAGGGCGTCACTCAGCAGCAGACAGCTGGCAGTGAAAAGAGCGGAATAAACCGCGGTTCTGTTTTGCATAAAGGTCATCCCGATTAAAAAGATGTAATACGAAGCCACCGGCGGCTGGTGATAGTCTGAGCTTGTCGCGCTGTGCGCATTGCGTCAATAGTGCTTTGGTACAGTGCCGGATGTTATCGCCGCCAAATTGCTATCTGCTTGTCAGTACTCATAAAATTATGGGACTATCAATCAAAGTCTGAAAGCCGCAGGCTCATACAATGGAGTAGCAGATGGCACAACCCCAACAACGCGACGAACGCATCGATTTACTGCGTTTTATTGGCCTCGCCATGGTCATTCTGGCGCATGTTTATCCGCCGATGTGGGTCGCGCAGCTACGAAACTTTGACGTGCCGCTGATGGTGTTAGTGTCGGCGTTATCCTTTAGTGCTTCGGTCAAACAAGAAAGTTATGGTCAGTATGTCTGGGCGCGGGTGAAACGACTGGTGTTTCCGGTCTGGTTATTTTTGACGCTGTATTTCGCCGTGCAATGGGCTTTTGCTTACCCGCAGGCGTTGCCGGATTTTCAGAAGGTTTTACGCTCTTACACCATGATTGATGGCATTGGTTATGTCTGGGTCATCAGGGTGTTTTTACTGGTCGCTTTGCTGGCGCCTTTTATCTACCGTTTTCATCAACGTACGCCACAAAACAGCCAATATTTCCGTGTCCTGCTGCTGTGGTATCTGGCCTACGAAGTGGCGGTTGTAATGCTGTTGCCAGAGCTTTCCGGCATGAGTCGCACAGTGCTGCGCAACACGGTATTTGATGCTGTGCCTTTTGCTTTGTTGTTCGCCTTAGGTTTACGTATCCCTGCCATGCCCAAAGCAGAACTGTGGCGCTTATCAGTCCTGTTCACGGCAGTATTTTTGCTGTTTGCGCTGTGGTTTTTCTGGCAACAGGGCAGCTTTCAGCGGACGCAACTGTTTAAGTATCCGCCGCAACATTATTATCTGGCCTATGCGCTGATGTGTGCTTTTGGGCTTTGGCTGATGGCGGAGCCGCTGCTGAAACTCTTGCGCCGCAGCCGACTGATAGGTTTTGTGCTCTTTGCCGGCAGCAACAGCATCTGGATTTACCTGTGGCATATTTTCTTTTTGCAAATCATCGAACAAAGCTGGGGCCCAAAATACTTGCTGGTGTTTGCCTGCTCCGCGCTGGTCACCTGGGGACAGGTCACTCTTATTCAGCGCTATTGGTTACCTAAAGTCGAAAATGTCGCCGCTAAAAGGAATATCAGGGCGTTACTGACGGGTTAGCCTTGTCATTTTGCACTGACGAGCCCGCTGCTGCGGGCTTTGTTGTTTGGTGGGCGATGTGCTCAGCGATTTAGTGAGTTGTCCAATAACAAGGTGCAAAGTCGCGGTCCGATATTTCTGTGGCGATTTCATTGACAGCAGCCGCAGTGGCAACAATACTGAGGACAAATGAGACATTTGCCCGAGGTGTCGTATGCCTATTCCTGTAACCATCGCTGATGATTCGTTGTTATCGCGCAAAACGGTGCGCAAGGCGCTGCCGGCAGACTGGGATATTGACCTCACGGAAGTCTGTAATGGCAAAGAAGCGCTGGCGGCTGTTGCCGCGGGTAAAGCAGATGTGTTGTTTCTGGATTTAACGATGCCGGAACTGGATGGTTTTGCTGTACTGCGTGAATTACATGACCATCATGCGAAGACTGTTGTGATTGTGATTAGTGCGGATATTCAGCCACAAGCACGTAAACTGGTGGAGTCGTTAGGTGCTTATCGTTTCTTGTCGAAGCCGCTACAGCCCGAGCCGTTACGCCAGACGCTATCTGAGCTGGGGTTGTTATGAATCTGCAGCTGACAGAACTGCAGCGCGACGCGCTGCAAGAACTGATGAATATTTCGATGGGACAGGCTGCCAATGCGCTGGCGCAACTGATTGATGCCAAGATTACTTTGTCTATCCCAAAGATTTCGCTGGTGGGGGCGGCTGAGTTTCAGCAGATTTTCTGTACCGACCGATATTGGTTTACCCGTCAGTCATTTCTCGGCAGTGTCAAAGGCGAAGTGCTGACTTTACTGGCGCGCGCCGGTACTGAGACGGTCGGCGGTATACTCGATTACGCGCTGCCGCTGGATGATCGCAGTGAAAAAGAGTTACTGCTGGAGCTTGCCAACATCCTGGCTGGAGCCTGTTTGAGCGGCTTTTCAACGCAACTTGCCCTGCCGACCAAAGTCAGTATGCCGACGATGTTTCACGCGGAATTACGCCAGGCTGACAGTTTCCGCTGGTCCAGCACTTTATTGCTGGAAGTGGAGTTTCAGCTCGAAGGTACCGCTTTTGATTCACGGATTGTCATTTGCCTGGAACAACAGGCTGTTGCGGTATTGCTTGAGAAACTCAACAAGCTATTGGAGGACTGAGTCATGGACCTGACCGCTTTGCATGTCCAACTGAATAACCGGTTGCCGCTTGGCATTTGTCTCTTGAATGCAGAGTATCAAATCTTGTACTGGAACGATTTTTTCAGCGACCGCACCGGCCAAACAAGTGCCACAGCGCAAGGTCAGAGCCTGCTTGAGCTGTTCCCGCAGCAAGCCCGTTACCTGAAGAAAAAAATCGACAGTGTCTTCGTGCTCAATAACGCCAGTTTTTCTTATTGGGAACATCAGCCCCATGTCTTTCCGTTTTCCTCCAGCCGGCCTATCACTGGTGAAGAAACGCTGATGTATCAGAATATTGAGTTTTTGCCGGTTGAGTCTGAGGACAGCATAGTGCGGTCCATTTGTCTGGTGGTTCAGGATGTCACTGAGTTGGCGAGTTATTTTCTGGCCGAGCAACAGTTGGCTGCCCGATTGGAACAAGAACATGCAGAACTCAAAGCTTTGAATGACAAACTGTCGATGGCGCAAAGCCAGTTATTGCAGTCGGAAAAAATGGCTGCCATCGGTCAGCTCGCTGCCGGTGTGGCGCACGAGATTAATAACCCGGTTGGTTTTATCAGCTCCAACCTGCAGACCTTACAGGACTATGCCACGCGCCTGCTCAAGCTGACGGCTTTTTATGAAAAGGTGATCAGCAAAACCGGCAACGACACTTTTCTGGCGCTGCAGCGCGATACCCAACAGCGTCTGCAGTTTGATTTTGTCCGGCAGGATTTACCGGAGTTGTTAAGCGAATCCATCGACGGCATCGAGCGGGTTTCGGAGATTGTGAAAAATCTCAAAGCCTTCTCACATGTTGATAATGCTCAGTGGCAATATGCCAATCTGGTTGAGGGACTGGAAAATACCCTGAAAATTGCCGCCAATCAGCTCAAATATAAAGTCGAGATCCACCGTGATTTTGCGACAGATTTGCCGGAAGTATATTGCCAGCCGAATCAGATCAATCAGGTGTTTTTAAATTTATTGGTGAATGCCGCACAGGCAATGGCGCACAAAGGCCATCTGTATCTGCGCGCCTGGCAGCAGGACCAATCGGTCTGCGTGGAAGTGCGTGATACGGGCCCCGGCATTGCGCCTGAACATATGAGCCGTCTGTTTGAACCCTTTTTTACCACCAAACCGGTCGGCAGCGGCACCGGGCTTGGCCTGTCGTTATCTTACAGCATCGTAAAAAAACACCAGGGGGAGATTGAAGTTCGTTCCACGCCCGGTGAAGGTGCCAGTTTTACCATCATGTTGCCGGTGGCAGGCCCGGAGACTGAGGCGTCCGCAGTGCAATAAGCAATGCCGGGAATGCCTGTGGGATGGTGTCCTGTTGACGTAACTGCTGCGCCGCCTGCTGCGCCAGAGTGCTGATATCAGTCAGACCAAAACAGGCACTGGTGCCTTTGATCTGGTGTAACAACCGTGTCAGTGCGCTCAGATCTGCTGGTGCGCAGAGTTGTTCAAGCTGACTGGCAAGCAAAGGTAAACTCTGACGATACTCCTCAAGTAGTTCATCATCTGTGCTCAGCATCGGTTGCGGCAACACCTTAGCTGTGGCGGTAGCAGTAGCTGTCGCCACAGCTGGTGGATATTCGGCCTGGATCTCAGCCATGATGCCAAGCAGTTGCTGGCGGGCAAAAGGTTTACTCATACTACGGCAGAACAGTCCGGCCATGGCCCGGTGCGGGTCGTCAAAGACGTCAGCGCTGAGTGACAGGACAGGGGTGGAGATACCCAGAGCCCGGATCTGCTGCGTGGCCTGCGCACCGTCCAGTTCGGGCATTTGCTGGTCCATGATAATGAGGTCAAATGACTGTTGCCGGCACAGTGACACCGCCGCCTTGCCATCGGCGGCAAAGCTCAGTTGTAATGGCTGTTCAGCTAAATATGACGCCAGCAAAGCGCGAATGTCTGCAACATCGTCGACAATCAGCACGCGGGCAGGGAATAATTTGATTTCGGCAGCTGGCGTTGCGGTTTCAGCCAGCGTAACGGGCGCACCGACACTGAGTAAATGCGCCGGGATCTGCAAACTGAAGGTTGAGCCTTGACCGGGTTCACTGCTGACTGAGAGCTGAAATTGCATGGCGTCAGCCAGTTGCTTACTGATATAAAGCCCAAGCCCAGTGCCGCCAAAAGTGCGGCTGGTGCTGGTATCTGCCTGCGAAAATGCACTGAACAGCAGCGGTAGTTGCGCTTGGCTGATGCCAATACCTTCGTCCTGCACGCTGATACTGAGGCTTTGATCGGGGCCGGCTTCGGCGTTAAGGCGAATTTCGCCCTTGGCGGTAAACTTAATCGCGTTGCTGAGCAAGTTCAGCATAATCTGCCGTAAACGAAACGGATCGGCTTGCAGCCACATGCCTTGAGTCATCATCACGTTGAACTGCAATTGCAGACCTTTTTGACTGATAAGCGGAGCGATTTGCTGCTGCAGGCTAAGCAGAAACTGCTGCAAGGCAACTGGCTGAATATCGAGTTGCATTTTGCCTTCGTCGATTTTGGCGGTATCGAGAATATCGTCAATCAGCCGTTGCAGATGCAAGGTGTTTTGCATAATGCAGTCGATAGTAGGTTGTTGCTCTTGTTGCGCTTGCCGGCTCAGCTGTTCAATAAATCCTTTAATCACCGTGATGGGGGTGCGGATCTCATGGCTCATATTGGCCAGAAAACGGGTTTTAATTGAGGCCAGCTGCTGTGCCCGGTCGCGTTCTTTGCTGAGTTCTTCAGTGCGTTGTTGCACTCGTTGTTCCAATTCATTATTCAGCGTGACAATTTGTTGCATTGAATGCTGCATCGCCCGCCTCGATGCCCGCACCCGGTGTTGCATTTCACTGAGAGTGTTGGCCAGAGTTTCAATTTCTTCGGCCGATTGCTCAAAGATCAGTCGCGGTTTGGGCAGGTCGTCGGGTTGCCAGCCGGAGGCATTATCAGCCAGCTGTTCCAGGGCCCGGGTATAACGGCTGATAAAAGCACGTGACAGGGCGGTGATGGCTTCCAGTAACAGCAAGGCAACGAGCATCGCGACGGCCAGAAATAAATGGTAACGCTGCACAAAAATGTCAGTATCGATAAAATACTTCAGTTGCCACTGACCAGGCGTTACGGTGCGCAGCAGTAACAAGTGTGCGGCATTTTGCGTCAGCGTGACCGGGCCTGCACTGTTAAACCAGCTATAACGCAAATATTGCCGGGCCGCCGGATCTGATTGCGCGCTGACCGACCAGACCTGGCCGAGTGGACGTCCATCTGCAGTGCCCCAAATCTTTTTTTGCTGGCGGTCCAGCAACACCCGATGAGAAATATCGGTGTCCGTCGTTGTGATCGCTGCCGTCAGCGCTTTCAGATCAACAGAAACCTCCATGACACCTGCAAACGCCTTATCGCTGTGCAAGGGGATACTGACAGCAAAGAGCTGATCCTGACCGAGGTTGCGCCCCAAAAAGGTATCACTGATAAAAGGAAGACCATTTTTTTGCGGTTCAGAAAAATAAGGCCGGTCTGCCACATTGGTGCCTGTTCTGGCAGATTCTGGCAAGTCTGCCTTATAAAAATGCCGGACATTGCCATCGGTATCCGTCATTAAAGCAGAAATAAACTCAGGTCTTTGTTTGGTTAACAGCGGTAATACCTGCGCTGGCGATGCCAGTTGCAGCATATTGGCGGACAGCATCAGCTGAGTCTGATAGCTGGTCAGACGCTGACTGATCTGCTGCGCTAATTGATGTTGCTCGCTTTGATAGCGCAGCGATGCTCTGGATAAATCCAGCGCTGTTGCACCGTGCAGCACCAGCGCTATCAGTAATGTGGACGGAATACTGCTGTACATCGCGACCCGGTGTGACAGCTGCAGTGTTAACGACTGATGCTCAAGTTTATTGGCATAGGTCAGCGTCTCGAGGATTAACATCGCGCGTAAACAGAAGGCAAACACGGCAGTACTGAGACCACAGTGTAAAAATAGATAAAGCGGGTCTGCAGCAATTTTGGCCGGCGCCAGCAACGCAAATAACACAGCACAGGTGACGCCATACAATAGCACTGCGGCAATGCTGTGCTGACGTATCGCCCGGTTAAAACATAACAAAACGCCGAGCTGTAGCAGACTTGCCACAAATGCCAGGTTTTGATGCAGTGGCAGCAGAATGATACAAGCGGCCGGTATGGACCAGAGTAGTCCAAGCCGAAACAGGATCAGAAATAACGCAATATTTCCGACACTAAAAGGCACCACAAATGGTAAATCAACCGCAGTGATGTTGGCCAAAGCACCCAGAATGACCAACAGCAGCCAGTATTTAAACCGCTTGAGCGTCAGGGCTCTGCTGTGCCACACCATCAGCGTGCCTCCAGTACCGGCAGCCTTAATTCAAAGCAACTGCCGGCGCTGCCGGTGCTGGCCAGTGTCAGACTGCCGCCATGCTGCTCAGCGATGGCTCTGGACAGCGACAAACCGAGGCCTGTGCCCTGGCCAATAGGTTTGGTGGTGAAAAATGGCTCAAAAATATGCGCCACCACATCGTCAGTCATGCCATTGCCATTGTCGGCGATTTGCAGCAACCATTGCCCGGGCGCGGCTTGCAATATCAACCGGATCTGCCCTTTGCCATTAGTAATGGCCTGATTGGCATTCACCAGCAGATTCAGCAAGACCTGGCCCAGTTGAGTGGCATTACCGCGCGCCAGCGCCGGAGTATCCGGCAGGTCCAGCAGTAACTTCGCATTGTGTTTGACCTGAGTTTGCGCAATACGCACTGTGTCTTTGAGCAAAATACAGAGGTCGATGTCCTGCATGGTTTTTTCGTCGGGATGTGAGAAGGTACGCAAATTATTGATGATATCGCGCGCCCGTCTGGCACCTGCCAGCGATTCTTCTATCAGGTCCTGACTCTCGTGCCGGATGTAATCGAGTTGCAGCGTATTGGCTTGCGCCGAGAGCTCAGGATTTAGTGACACACTATGCCGGATAAAACTGTCGTATTGCGCCAGATAGTGTTTCAGCGTATTCAGATTGCAATAGATAAAACCCAGCGGATTGTTTAGTTCATGCGCGACCCCGGCGGCCAACTGGCCGATAGCGGCCATCTTTTCCTGGCGCAATAAGCTTTGTTCGATACGGTGTTGCTGTGCGCGCAATTTATCGCGTTCTTCCTGCAACTTGCGCTTTTCCAGCTGCGACAAAGTACTGGCGATAAAAGTGCTGAACGAACTTAATATGGCGGCACTATTTGCAGAAAATGCGCCGACCCGGTGAGACAGCAAAATCAGTGCATAGGCCGATTGCGGTGTATGCAGCGGATAGGTCAGGGCGGACTGATAACCTGCGGTCAGTGGCTGCAGGTGTTGTTGCCACCAGTCCAGCATCGACAGATTAAACAAGTTTAAGTCTTTGCAAAACAGCGGACAATTTGCGTCGACAACTATGTCGGCCGGAGTCAGCGTCGCCGGAGTGCTCGCCAGCACTTGCGCCGAGCTTTGGTTGTCGGCCAGTTGCAAAATCAGGATAGCGTCGTATTCAATAACATTGGTGACCACATCAAATAGTTTGCTGAACAAGGTGTCGTGCTGTTCCGACGACAATATCGCCGCCAGCCCCTTGCTGAGTAGTTCATTGAGCTGACGGAATTGCTCCAGTTGTTGTTTTTCGTAGGTCAGTTGCAGGATTTTTTCCTGCCAGAGTTCCGGCATCGTCATGATTGCTGCTCCTGATGTGGCTGGCCAAACAGCACCGCAGAAATCATCAGATTGCCATGGCGGTTGTAGCCGTCGGCAAAACAGCCTTGCTCGCCGAAAGTAAAAGCAACCAGATATGGTATGTCCGGCAGGGCTTCTAACAGCGATTGTTGCACCTGCTCAATATGGTCACGGATCACCAGCATACAACCGGCGCAATACACCAGCAGTGCAGCCGCCGGCTCGGTATCGTGGCGCAACCTTAAGTTATTGGCGGCAACCCTGACCACGTGGCTGGCACGGCGCACCAGTTGCTCTTTGGACCCCGACATTAAAGTAACGACTTCTCCGGGCTGTAGCTCCGACAAGGTTTCAATACTGCCATCCGGGTGGATGTGGGTCGGCAAACTGAGCAGGGAAAACGGAATATCGCGGGCGGTCAGTTGCCGGCCCAGTGGATAAAAGGTGCAGTCGCTAATGACCTGACCCGGCTGTTGTGCCGGCAGGCCATAGTGCTGCAGCCAGCCGTTGTAAACCTGCAACGCGTTCTGATGGTCAATTTCGACCACGCGCCGGCCACTGACTGCGGTCACAGTGCCATGAAAAGGCTGGTTACTATAGCCGCTGCTGAAATAACTGCTGATCGCCACAGTCGGGTATAACACCGCTATAACCAACAAATCGTTGGCAACTTGCTGGCCATCGAACTGGCACCAGGACGCCTGAACCTCATCATCGGCCGCACTGCCGCCCAGAATGGGAACTTGGTCGCCCACCACCTGCTGAATGCCGGCGATTATCTGTTCTTCAAAACCGGGCGCCTGCATACACCAGATCAGCGCCGGCAGCTCCGCCGGCCGGCCGGCCCGCGCAATCGCCGTTTGTATTGTCGTGGCCGCCTGTTGCGTGATAAGGCCCTCGGTTTGCGCGACACTGGCGACGCCGTAACTTCCTGCGGGATCTGTGATCGCCAGCAAGCTCAGGCGCCGGTCCGCACTTTGATCCACGCCTGCCGTTGACGCAGCGCCAATACAGGAACTGCAGGCAATCCAGTTCTGTGAATACTGCTGTGCTCTGTTCAAGCCTCTGAGCGCCTGCATACTGGCGACATTGCCGCTGGCTATCAATAAACTGGCCGGCTCATCGGCAAATGCCGATTGCAGCGCGGTGGTCAGTGTCTGGCTGTTACTGGCATCGATCTGTAGCAATTTAAACATCATTTATTCCTCTTCCGCCTGGTCCAGCGGTGAGATCTGATCGACCGGCACCTGTAAACTTTCTTTATGCTTCAGCTCATAGCGCGCGAGGCTATCGATGATAGCCGGGTCCAACAGTTGGCCTTTGGGTAACAACAGGATTTTTTTATTGTTATATAAGTTGTGTTTTAAGCGCATGCCCGGCTGCAGTTCAGCGACTGTCAGGCCATGATGTTCCTGTTCAGAGCCAAGCCGCATGCCGGTATGCACCAGCGTCGACAAGGCAATCACTACTTCGGGGTCGTACCAGGTGCCTTGTTGCCGGCGGATCTGTTCCAGCGCTTCATCAAATGTGTGTTTGTGTGGGCTCAGCCGCTGAAACACAAATAACCAGAAGTCCCGTGCGACCGCCAGAATGCGCGCGTTCTGGCATATATCAGTGCCCACTTTGTGTTGCGGTTCACCGCTGCCGTTAAAACGCTCATATTGCTCGGCAATCGCCTCTTTGACCGCCTGTAAATGCACGGCTGGGCGAAGGATTTCTTCAGCATATTGCGGATGTTGCAGGTATTGACTGCGCTCCTGCGGCGTCAGCTTGTAGTAGGGGGTGCCTTGTAAATTGGTCGGTAAACCTAATTTACCGAGCTCGGAGAACAGCCCGGCCTGACGTAATTGCAGGCGCTGAAGCTGCTCAAGTCCCAGTTGCCGGCCCAGTGCGGCGCAGGTCTGGCTGACATTTAACGCGAATTCGCCGGATAAGGCCGGATCACTGCTTAAAATGTTGTATAACACTTCCAGCGCCGCTTTATGGTCCAGTTCGAGTTGCTGCACCAGATCTTTTAATTGCGCCAAGGTTTTTTTCAGCTGCAAGGTACGATGTTGCACCATCTCTTCCAACTGATGGTTCAGTGCCTTAAGCTGCTGATTTTGCTTAGCAACTTGGGCGGTTAACTGTTTATTGGCGCGGATCAGCCGGTACATTTGCAGGCCTTCGTCGACCAGCGTCAGCAGTTCCTGATTGTTCCAGGGCTTTTGCACATAACGGTGGATTTTGCCGAGGTTAATCGCCTGTACCGTGGAGGCGAGGTCGGCATAACCGGTCATCAGAATGCGGTAACAATCCGGTTGTAGCTGTGCCGCCTGGGCTAAAAATTCAGCGCCGTTCATTTCCGGCATCCGCATATCGCTGATGATGACCTCTACTCTGAGCCGTTGCATCAGTTCAAGTGCCTGCCGGCCACTGCCGGCAAGTTCGAGTTGGTAGGGGTGGCCGACAAATAGTCGTTGTAACGACTTCAGGATGCCGGGTTCATCATCGACACACAACAACACCGGAAGCGCTTGCGCAGAGTTAGTCGCCATATGCAGTCCTGAAATATCTCATTTGTCGCATTTGTCTTTAAGAGCAAATGTATGCTATACCATGCAGAAGTCAAGTTGGCAGAACAGGAAAGCCTGATGAAAACTTTGAAGCCCGGTGAAATTGCCGCTTATTGTGATGTACATCACCGCACGGTTAGCCGGTGGATCGCCAACGGCCAGCTGAAAGGGCATAAATTACCCGGTCGTGGCAATTATCGGGTGTTGCTCGATGACTTCATCCGGTTTTTACAACAACAGCAGATGCCGATGCCGCAAGACCTGATCGACACCGGACAAGCCATGCAAACGCCAGTACCCCATGCGGCGCTGTCGGCCCGGATACTGGTGATTGACGATGAACTGTCGTACCGCAATGCAATTCGCCGGGTGTTGTTCGGCGCCGGTTATCAATTAGATTTTGCCGCCGATGGTTTTCAGGCCGGCGTGAAAATCAGCACCGGTAAGCCGGATTTGATTACACTCGATTTATCGATGCCAGGCCTCGATGGTTTTGAAGTGCTGAGTTTTATCCGCCAGCAGCCAGAGCTGGCGGCGGTGCGTATTCTGGTGATCTCAGGCCTCGGGCCTGAAGAGCTGGCCAAAGCGCGGACGTTAGGCGCCGATGCCACGTTACCTAAACCTTTTGACAATGAGCAGCTGTTACAGCTGGTGCAGCAGCTGCTGCACACAGGAGCGGATGATGCCGAATAAAGTCCTGTTGGTTGACGATGAAGTATCCATTCTCAAGGCGCTGGATCGTTTGCTGACGCGTTCAGGTTATCGGGTGTTTACGGCAACCAGCGGGGCTGAAGCGCTGCAGGTGCTGCAGCAGAATAATTGTCAGGTCGTGATCTCCGACTACCGCATGCCGGAAATGAACGGCGCTGAATTGCTGGTCAGAGTCAAACGTTTATATCCGGAATCGGTGTGCCTGGTGCTGAGCGGCTTTTCTGATTTCCAATCGGTGTTGCAATTGCTCAATTCCGGCGCTGCGTTCCGGTTTTTGCAAAAACCGTGGGAGGATGACCAGTTACTGGCTGAAATTGGTGCGGCGTTTCGGCTCTATCGCCATCAGCGTAGTGAGCGGGTGCGCAATCAATTACTGATCGCCGGCAATGGCGCTTTACTGGAACTCAGCCCGGAAGCAGTGATCCTGCGCAGCAATGGCGCCGCACAACAGCTATTGGGACAAAATGCGGCTGGCCTGACCGGCAGCTTGTTTGAGCAGTGGTTTCATCTAAACGACAGCCAGCAGCAGGCATTTTTACAGGACATCCACGGCTCGATGGATGTGCAAGACCAAAACGGTGAGGCCTTTGAACTGCACGTGCAGTATCAGGACGCCGAAGCCACGTTGGTCGGTTTTAAACGCCTGCAGCAACAGGATGGCCCGGCCGCCATTTATACCTCAGGCCTGATGGACCAGCATGCGGTGTTGCAGCAACTGGACGCGTTATTGGCGCTGCAGCGGCCTTTTGCTGTGGCGGCAGTGCGGCTAAAAAACTTCAGTGATTGGGCGGATATGCTCGGTTTTGCCGAAGCAGGCCAGCTGTTTGAAACTATCAGTCAAATTTTAATGCAAGCCTGCCGCCCTTATGGTTCGCTGGCTTATCTGGCTAATGAGTTGTTTATTCTGACGTTACCGGATGCGCCGGACGAAGTCAGCGTGCACCAGCAGCTGACCGATTTGCTGCACAAAGTGCGCCTGCAACTGGAGCATCAGGCGACGGCGCTGCGGCCACAGTTTACCGTCAGCTACTGTATGGCACCTGAGGATGGCGACAGTGCAAAAGTGCTGTTAAACAATGTGTTAACCAGTAACCGTATTCATCTGCATAGCCCACATGCCTTTTTTATGCGTTTTTCCGCTGGTGTGGCAGATAAAAAACGCCAGCAACTGCGCATCAGTGACGCGCTGTATCGCGCAGTAGAGCACGAGCAATTCGAATTGTATTACCAGGCCAAACTGGATTTGCACCGCAACATCATCGACAGCTGTGAGGCGTTATTGCGCTGGCGGCACCCCGAACTTGGCTTAGTATCACCAGCTTTGTTTATTCCAATTGCCGAGCACGATGGCCAGATCATTGAGATTGGCCTGTGGGTGATGCGGCAGGCTTGTCTGACTGCCGCGCGCTGGCGTCAGGAACAACAGCCACTGGCGCGGATGGCGGTGAATATCTCAGGTGTTCAGCTGGCGCAAGTTGATTTTATCGCGCAGGTGCAGCGTATTTTCAGTGAAACCGGCGTCGACCCGTCGATGCTTGAACTGGAGCTGACCGAATCCTGGATGATGCAGGATTTAGCCCAGAGTGCACAGGCGTTGCAGGCGCTGAAATCGCTGGGGGTGCGCATTGCAATTGACGATTTTGGCACCGGTTATTCCTCTTTGGCTTATTTATCCCGCTTGCCGGTCGATGTGCTGAAAATTGACCGGTCTCTCATTCAGGATCTGGAAGCCAATATCAACACCCAAAGTCTGGTCAGCAATATTTGCCGGATGGCACATGCACTGCAGGTGGAAGTAGTGGTTGAAGGGGTCGAAACGGTTGAGCAACTGCAGATGCTGCGTGACATGGGCTGCGACCTGGCGCAGGGCTATCTGGTGGCCCGGCCTGTGGCTGAAGCAGAGTTTCTGGCACAGGTCAGGGCGTCGGATCCCGTCATAGGAGCAGACTGATGAATGATAAACCAGTTGTATTGTTTATCGATGATGACAGTTTTATGCTCAAAGCACTGCTGCGGGCAGTGCTACGGTTGCGGCCGGGTTGGCAATATTTCCTCTGCCAGGACGCCCAGCACTGGCCCAGTGCTTTGCCACCCGGGCTGATGCCTGATTTAGTGATTAGTGATTTTCTGATGCCTGACCTCAACGGCGACATGGTGCTGTCGCAAGTGATGGCTTTGTATCCGCAGTCAGTGCGGGTGTTAATGACCGGAGATACCACTGAAGAAGTGGTCAGCAGTGTCAGTGTGCAGGCGCATTTTGTGCTGAGTAAGCCATTCAGCGAGCATGATCTGCAGGATTTATGCGGTTGTATTGACCGGCTGCGGTTGTTGCATTTACCGGAAGACTTACGCCGTAAATTAGGCACCGGCGATAATTTGCCGGTGCTGCCGGCGTTGATCCAGCAGTTGCGCCAGGCTTTGACGGCGCCAGAGCCGGATTTTGACCGGATAGTTGATTTGATTGCCCACGAGCCGGTGATCGCTGCGCGGCTGATGCAGTTGGCAAACTCGGCGTTTCTCGGTTATAGCCGCGCGACGCACTCTTTGTCCGAAGCGCTGATGCGGCTTGGCCTACGTCTGGTGGAAGCCATTGTCACTTTGATGGCGGTAGAACAGTCGGTTGGCAGCCAGCAGCAGGGCGGTGAACACCGGCACCTCAGCGAGCGGGCATTCCAGCTCGCCGGTACAGTGCGGCAACTGGCGCAGGCGGCGTTATTGTCAGCTGATCAGCAGGACGTGCTGTATGTGTCGGCGTTATTAAGTGCGCTCGGACCACTGAGTAAATTGCAGCTGCTCGCCGGTGGTGGTCCTGCAGTGCCGGCAACTATCCATGGCGTTGGCAGTGATAGTGTCATGACAGTGTATTTACTGACTATGTGGGGTTATCCGGCCGAATTGTGTGATTTGGAACTGGCGATGTGCAGTCAGGGCCAAACACCGGATCCGGCGGATTTACGGCCCTTTATTTTGTTTATTGCCCGCCAATATCAGCTCGGCTGCAGCCGGGACTATCTGCTGCAGATAGCAAGGCTGGTGGCTCATCCTGGCCTGCAGCAGGCGCTGAAACAACTACCGCCGCCGGGCGGCAGCGCTTAGAAATCACTGCGACTGTGCCGCTCTGGTAGTTGCAGTTCTTCCGGCCCCCAGTTGCGGTTGACCCTGAAGCCACGTTGTACGGCAGGCCGTGCTGCGATGCGTGCTGCCCAGGCTTGCAGCTGTGGGTATTCATGTACCGCGAGAAACTCTGCCGCGTTATACAGCTGCCCTAATACTAGCTGGCCGTACCAGGGCCAAATGGCGACATCGGCAATGCTGTAGCTATGGCCGGCGATAAAGGGCTGCTGCGCTAATTGCCGCTCTAACACATCGAGCTGGCGTTTGGTTTCCATCGCATAACGATCAATCGGATATTGGTACTTTTCCGGCGCATAGACATAAAAATGGCCAAAACCGCCGCCGACAAAAGGCGCACTGCCCATTTGCCAAAACAGCCAGTTCAGAATTTCGGTGCGCTCAGCGCTGGTGTTACCGAGCAACACGCCAAATTTTTCTGCCAGATAAAGCAAAATCGAGCCGGATTCAAACAAGCGGGTCGGCGGGTTGCTGCTGTAGTCCAGCAGCGCCGGAATTTTACTGTTGGGATTGATGGCGACAAAATCACTGCCAAACTGTGCACCACTGCGGATATCAATCAGCCAGGCGTCGTAGTCAGCGGCGTCAAAGCCAAGCTCCAGCAGCTCTTCCAGCATCACCGTGACTTTGATGCCGTTTGGTGTCGCCAGCGAATATAGCTGCAGCGCATGCTGGCCGCGTGGCAAGGTGGTTTGGCTGCGGGCGCCGGCGGTGGGTCTGTTGATACCAGCAAAGGCGCCGCCATTTTCATTGTCAAATTGCCAGACTTTGGGTGGAATGTATGAAGACGTGGTCATAGGAAAACTCCGGTGATGATAAGCCCAGTTTAATAAGTCGAGCTTAACAGCGCACAGGCCCGGGGCATAGCCGGGCCTGACATTGCTGATGATGCCTGCAGGCCTTTGACTCAGGCCTGCCAGGCAAACTCTTTAAGGCCAAGTTCAGTTAAAACTTTATCCAGATGCGCTTTGGCTGCTGGCGTTGGCCCCGGGTAATCGCCACCAATCGCGGTATTGCCGACATAACCGATATCCTTGGTGCCTTCCGGTGTGGCAAAAAATGCCGCAACCACCAGGCCGCGCAGCACGGCAAAAGCTTTGGCCATGCGCTGAAACTGCGGTTTAGTATCCGCGTTATCAAATGCGATGTCGTCGATAATAGTGATCTGCTGAGGCCGGGTCAGGGCGCCAAAACGGCTGCCAAACCGCATGGTGGCTTCATCATCCAGCCAGGCGAGCGCCGACAACACAGTGACGCGGTCTTGCTGCTGGCGTGGATAAGGCGCACTGACCCATTCATCCAGCACGGTCGGCACGCCGACTTCACTGGCAGATGGCACTGCGCCTTCCCGCGGCACTAAAATGTCGGCCAGCAGCGCCAGCAAACTCAGCTGCGCCGGTGTCAACGTCAAAGGCCAGGGCGATTGCGGGGGCAGGATGAGGTTTGGATCTTTGCCATAACCGGTGCCTGACAGTGGCGTGAGCTTTAAGTCCGGCCAATGTTCTCCAGTCAGGGCGCCAGTAAGCGCTGTAGTTGGCGCGTCGGTTTTCGTTGCAGGTGGCGCGGTATCACAGCCACTTAAGGCTGGTAACATGCTGCTGGCGGCCAGCGCGGCCATCAGTTTCAGCGACTGACGGCGTGTCATATTGGTTTGATAGGGTTGCAATGCTGCGTCTTGCTCAGGTTTGTGGCTCATTTACAGGGCTCCTTGCTTTAACTGGGCGGACAACCAGGACGAATTACGCATCGCCAGCGTCATAATAGTCAGGGTGCAGTTTTTATGCGGGTTAGAGGCAAATACACCGCCGTCCATCACAAACAAGTTCGGGCAATCCCAGCTCTGGCCCCATTGATTGGTCACAGAGTCGGTTTTCGACGCGCCCATCCGGGTGGTGCCGACCTCATGAATGATCTGGCCGCCTTTTAAAATGGCTTGTTCTGGTGTCGGCAATTCACCAACTTCTGCGCCCATCAGCGTCAGAATGTCTTTAGCGGTTTTTAGCCCATGCGCGACCTGCTTCAGCTCGTGTTCCGACCATTTCCAGTGAAAACGCGCCACCGGAATACCCCATTTATCTTTGACGTCCGGGTCGATATCCATAAAACAATCCGGGTTTGGCAGCATTTCACCGCGCAGGGCAAAAGACACATAAGCGCCGTATTTGTGTTTAACCTGCTGTTTTAACTCTTTGCCATAACCCTGCAAGCCGGTATCGATATTGGCACCGGGTTCACCAAAACGACCACCCAGTTCAAAGTGATAACCACGCGGGAAATCGAGTTTTTTCTCGGCCTGCGCCTGATGGCCCCACCAGGGAATAAACAGGTGATTGGCCGTGTGACCGTCTTCGTTATAAATCGGCCGGCCTTGTAATGCCGGCACTAAAGCACCGATGTTGGCGCCGGTAGAATCCAGCAAATTTTTGCCGACCTGACCACTGGAGTTAGCGAGGCCTTGCGGGTACTTGGCGGTTTTTGAGTTCAGCAACAAGCGGGCGGACTCACAGGCGCTGGCGGCCAAAATTACCACCTTGGCTGTGAGGCTGTGTTCAGTGCCGGTCTTTTTGTCGATATAACTGACCCCAGTGACCTGGCCTTTGTCATCCGTGGTGACGGTTTTCACCATTGCATCAGTACGCACTTCCAACAGACCTGTCGCTTTGGCCATCGGCAGTAAGGAGGTGGTGGTCTGAAAGGCGGCGCCAATAGAACAACCATGGCCGCAAGGTGTGGCGTAGAAACAGGCGGCGCGGTTATCCAGCGGCCGGGTTAATACAGCGCGGTGCATCGGCACCGCCGGAATACCTAGTTTTTTTGCCGCGGCAGCCACCAGCAGCTCCGGCACCCGTGGTTGTGGTGGGGGTTGTAACACCCCATCCGGTGAAGGGGGCATATCATCAAGACCAGTATTGGTGCCGCACACACCAACTAAAGCTTCGGTTTTGTCGTACCAGGGCGCGATGTCTTTGTATTCAAAAGGCCAGTCGGCACCCAGGCCATCACGGCTTTTGCCTTTAAAATCGTGTTCACTGAAACGCAATGCATAACGGCCCCAGTGATTGGTGCGCCCGCCGAGCATCCGCGCGCGCCACCACATAAATTCGCTGCCCTGTGCGCTGGTATAAGGCTCATTCGGCACTTGCCAGCCGCCGTCGATGGTGGCGTCATAAAAACCGAAGTCTTTGTCCGGCGTCGCCGCGCCGAGCAGCGGGGCGTCGCCATTGCGTTTAAACATCGGCGTTTCTTTTTTAGGGTCGTAATCGCGACCGGCTTCCAGCAGCAGCACTTTGTGGCCATTGCGGGTCAGTTCATAGGCGGCCATAGCGCCGCCGGCGCCAGAGCCGACAATCAGCACTTCCGGCATTTCACTCTGCGCAGTCGTCATCATTTCAGCTCTTTAATTTTGATGTTTTTGAACCAGACCACGTCGCCATGATCCTGTAAGCCGATATGGCCAGTGGATTGCGCGGCAAAACCCGGCCAGCTGGCAAATTTACTTTTGCCAAGCAGTTGCTGCCAGTTGGCACTGCCAATTTCGACTGCAGCGGTTTGGATGCCGTTTTGCCAGATGGTCAGCTGTTTTGCTGCGAGGCGAATACGTACCTGATTCCATGCACCGGCTGTTTTGTGTGACTGCGGCGGGGAGGCGATCATGTCGTACAATGAACCAGATCTGTGGCTGGGCAGTTTGTTATCTGAATGCCGTTCGTTGTCGAGAATTTGAATTTCCGGCGCATGGGCGTAGATAGTGTTACCGGTTTCATCAACCAGCACAAAAATGCCACTGTTACCGCCTTCAGCGATTTTCCAGTCCAGTTGCAGTTCAAAATCAGCGTACTTAGCTTTGGTCAGAATATCGCCGCCACCTTTACCACTTAGCTTCATCGCCCCCTGGTCAATTTGCCATTTGTCGCTTAAGCCGCTTTGTTTGAAATTTCGCCACTGCGCCATGCTGTTGCCGTCAAACAACAATTGCCAGCCGTCGGCTTGTTCTTGCGCGGTGAGTTGATTGTCGGCCGCGGCCGCACCGAAGGAAAGTGCGCCGGATAGCAATAAAACCGCCAGTTTTTTTGTTGGAATCAAAGTCTGTCTCCCTGTTGATTGGTAGTTAATCAGCGGATTTAACCGCCGTTTTCGCTACTGTTATCACGTGACACCGATAAGGTGCTAGCGCCGGGCGCTATGGGGAAGGCCCGGCCACGCTGTTATTTTGTGCACTATAAAAGCAATGGCTGGGCTATAGATGCAAGTAAAAAATTGAATTTTGAGGTAAAAAACCCCGCAGCTCCGACAAAAGAAGCTAACCGCAAAGATTTGCGCAGTTAAAAATGAAACCGATTACATAAAATGCTGGAAATTTACCCTGGCTGGAGTCAATCTGGTGTACTGAAACAGGAGGTCAGGATGTACAGGGTTATTGCTTTAATATCAGCGTTTTTCGATGCCGGGATCCGCTGGCTGCGTTTTTTTCTGTGTTGGTCGTTGTTAACTGTGTTTGCTGCTTTCAGTCTGTCTGCCCAAGTGCAGTCCGATGAGAAGGACGAGAAGAGTGAGCCAGCCGGTGTGCAGGTGCACCGCGATATTGTCTACGCCACACCCGCCGGCCAGGCTTTAGCGCTGGATATCTATCAGCCGGTCCGCCAGAACATTCGCGGCTTGATGCCGGTGTTAGTGATTTTTCACGGCGGTGGCTGGCTGATAAACAATAAAAGCATCATGCAACAAATGGCCGAGTATGTGGCGACGCATGCCGATATTGTGGTCGTAAACGTCGATTACCGTTTATTAAGTGCCAACCACAATACCACCCGGTTGTATCAGATTGTTGAAGATGCCATGGGCGCGACCTTATGGGTGCAACACAACATCGGGCGGTATCAGGGCGATCCGGCGCGGCTGGCGGTCACCGGTGACAGCGCCGGCGGTCATTTAGCGGCCATGGTCGTACTCGGTGGTCAAAACCTGTCGTCGCAAAGTTTTGCCAGTCGCCAGCCCGGTTTTAACCCGAGTTATTTACCACCCGGCACCACGGCTGAAAGCATTCAGGCGGCTGGCGGTATCAGGGTGCAGGCAGCGGTACTCAGTTATGCAGTGTTTGATTTACAGGCTCGGGCTTTTGCCGAGTTTGAAACAGCAAAAAATGGCTTCTGGGCGATGGGGAAGGCCAGTGCGCGTGGATTCTTCGGCGCCGGCATCAGCGTCAACACCCATTCTGAGCTGTATCGGGCTTTGTCTCCGCAATTTCTGATCCCGCAGGCGCAGCACCGGCAACTGCCGCCGCAGTTTATTCATGTCGGTAGCAGAGACAACTTAACCACACCCGAGTCCGCCCGCCAGTACGTCGACGCCCTGCAGGCGGCCGGTCAACCGGCCCGTTTTCAGGTTTACGCTGGTTTGCAGCATGCTTATCTCGACAGTGGCTGCAGCGCCTATTTTGGTAGTTGTTTTCAGCGCGAAGCTATTGCACCTCTCGATGATATCATTCGTTTTCTGACCGAGACCCTGACAGAGAAACAAGCAGTGACGCAGCCAGCGGGATAGCTATACGGTTCATTGTTCAGCGAATCGTCTGTAGCAGCCGGTTTATGTCCGGTTTTTGCACAGAAGCGCTGTAGTCGCAAATTCACTTGCATTTAATTAGGAGGCTAATTAAAATAATATTAGCTTCCTAATTATTAATGGGCGAATGATGAGTTTCAAAAGTTTAGGTCTGCAAGTGCATTTATTGTCGCGGCAATGGCGCTTTTTGTTAGATCAGCAACTGGCCTGTAACAGCCTGACGCAGGCGTCTGGTATCGCGCTGGTTTATATCGCTGATAATCAGGGCGTCAGCCAGACTGAGCTGGCGCGTTTGTTAGGTGTGGAAACCCCTTCATTGGTACCAGTGCTAGATCAGCTGGAGCAGCAGGGCCTGATTGAACGACGGCCTTCGGCACAGGACCGCCGGCAAAAAGCCTTGTATCTTTTGCCCGCAGCCACAGACATAGTGACCGAGATTGACCGCAAAAGACGGGCGCTGCAGCAGGAATTACTGGCTGGCCTGACGGCAACACAGCAGCAGGAATTACCACAGTTGCTGGATGCGGTGCTGCAGCAGGCGACCCGGTTGTTGCAGGACAACAAAACCGGAGGCCAGTCATGAGTGCCGAGCAGTTATTCAGTCGCTGGGTCAAAGCCACGCTGTTTACTTTTGTCGCTGTGTTTGCTTATTACCTGGCGGCAGATTTGTATATGCCGCTGACCACCGACAGTCTGGTGCAACGTTTTGTCGTGCAAGTGGCACCACAAGTGCCGGGGCGGGTGGTGGCTGTGGCTGTGCATAACAACCAGCAGGTCAAGCGCGGTGATTTACTGTTTGAACTGGACCCGGCCGATTATCAGCTTAAAGTCGAACTAGCCAGCTTGCAGTTAGAGCAGAGCCAGCAAAAGCATCAGCAGCTGACGGCTGCGCTACAAAGTGGCAACGCTCAGGTCGAACAGGCGCAACTGGCGTTACAGGAAGCACAGCGCGAAGCCTTACGGCTGCAGCGGCTGTTTGCCGAAAAACTGATCCCACGCCAGCAACTGGAGCAAAGCGAGACGTTGGTGTTACAAGCCATTGCCAGAGTCAAAGCCAGCCTGGCGGACCTCGCCACCTTAGAAGCTGAGCTGGGAATTCCGACCGAAGAGCTGGTGCAAATCAAACAAGCGCGGAATCAGCTGGCACAGGCACGTCTGGCGTTGTCACGCAGTAAAGTCTATGCCGATGTTGATGGCATCGTCAGCGATCTGCAGTTAGAAGTCGGCACCAACCTGACGGCGAACCAACCGACTTTAGCGCTGGTGTCGAACCAACAAAGCTGGATCAGTGCATTGTTCCGCGAAAAAAGTTTGTTGCACGTGGCGCCGGGCAGTATTGCTTTGATCACTTTTGATGCGTTACCCGGCCAGGTGTTCAGCGCTGCGGTGCGTGATATTGATGCCGGCGTGGCCAATGGCCAAAGCACGCCGGATGGCAGGCTCGCGACTGCGGACAGCAGCAGCCGCTGGGTGCGCGACGCGCAGCGTCTGAAGGTCAATCTGGCGCTCGATGACCAGCTGCCACAGCAGTTAGTAGTGGGCTCCCGTGCCACAGTGCAGCTGATTCCCGCTGAACAAAGCTGGTTGCAGTGGCTGGCGGCCGGACAAATCCGCCTGATTAGCCTGCTGCACTATGTTTATTAACAGCCGGTATATTAACAGCGGGTTTATTAATACCGGGATTACTAATACCGGATCTATCAATGTCGGGAGCATTTATACCAATGAACCGCAGTTTTTTTGATCCGGTGTTTTACCCTGTATTGCGGCTGGCGTTTGGTGCTAGTCTGGGGTTGTTGCTGGCCAAGCTGACGAATTCAGACCAGTGGGGTGTGTTTTTTACCATCAGTCCGGTGTTGCTGCTTGGCCTGATCCCGCGGCTGACGCCTTTTGTGGTATTGCAGTATCTGGCCGCCAACCTGCTGGCGGCGCTGGTGGTGCTAGCTTATTTTATGTTAGGTGGCTTAAGTCTGGTCATCACCTTACTGGTGTTTGGTTATTTCCTGTGGTTGTTCCGCCTAATGGCACAAGGCAGTTATTTTGTGTTTGCCGCGATCAGCGCCATCAATGGCAGCATCTTTTTGCATTTTGCCAGTTATCCGGGGTTGGACCCGGCGCAGATGCTGGGCCATGCGCTTTTTGCGATTATGGCAGCGCTGCTGATTTGTGGGCTGATGCTGATGGTTTTTCCATTGCCAGAGCGACCAATCCCGCAGTTGCCGCCGAAGCCGCGGGCGGATCAGCTGCAGCAAAGCCTGATCGCAGCCTTGCTGGCGACAGTGTCTTTTGTGATGTTTCAGCTGTTGGATTTACAGGATTCGTTGTCGGCACAGGCCAGCTCTATTTTAATTCTGCTGCCGCTGAGCTTTAGCGGCATTGTGCAGGCTGGGCTGAAACGCGCCAGTGGCGTGCTGCTGGGTTCAGCCTATGCCATTGCAGTGCAGCTGTTGTTGTATGACAACTATCAGCATCTGCCGTTGACCTTGTTGGCGTTTTTCTTTGGCATGTTGTTGTTTGGCCGGGCGCAGCAACTGGAAGGACCGGGCTCTGGCGTGGCCTTTGGTGGCATGACGACGATGGCGATTATCTTTGGTCAGTACCTGCGCTCAGATCACGACCTGATGTATAGCGCTTTGTATCGGATAAGTTCGGTCAGTGTGGCGGTCGTTGCGACACTGGTGCTGGTGACTGTGTTGTATTTGTGGTTGGCGCCGCAACGGCCAGAACTGCAAAAACCAATAAGCGCAGAGCCTGGCGGTAATATCGGCAATTAACAAAAAAGATACCTGTCGGGTTATCATGCACTTTTATGTTACAAAGTGACGACTAGCGATGCACGAAAACTCTCTGCCTGAAAACTCTCTGCTTGAAAACTCGCTGTGTGAAAACTCGCTGTGTGAAAACTCACTGCAAAAAAACACGCTGCAAATTTTGCCGGCGGGCCCTGAGTATCAAAACACCATCTGGAATATGTTCCAGTTTTATTGTTACGACACCTCGGTTTATGACGGTTATGACGTCGAAGCCGATGGCAAATATAAAATGTGTGCAGACTATTTTGCTCAGTACTGGCAATTACCGCGCTGGAGCGCTTATATCCTCAAAGTGGATGGGGCGCTGGCCGGTTTTGCGCTGATTGAACCCTCGGAAGCGGTCGCTGCAGCTCAGGAATTAGCCGACCTTTTTATCATGCGGCGCTTTCGACGCCGTGGCGTGGCACAGCAGGTGGTGTCGCATTTTCTGGCAGCGCGTGCCATCCCCTGGACCATCACCACTTTTGACGATGCGCCGGATGCGACGCCGTTTTGGCAGCAGATGTTTGGCTTGGCGGAATTTCAGGTCGACCAAACCCTGGCCGATCCGGATGGCCGGCAGGCGACTGTCCATCTGCTGGCGGCAAATGCCGGACAGAACCGTTGAAAATCGCCAATCCCGGGGGCATTTATCCTGGCGCACCTGCGAAGAACTGACGGTTGTTATCCCTGCTTTACTAACCGGTTACGGCCGGCTTTTTTACCGGCGTACAGCAGGGCGTCGGCTTGTTGCAGCGTCACATCGAGCGACTCGCCACTCAGCCATACCGCGCCACCGGTCAAAGTGACAGGCGTCGGGCCAATCGACAGTGGCATAGGTCCGGCCGCAACAGCCCGGATCAGGGCGTCGGCGCGTTGAATGGCGTCGGCGCCTTGCAGGATAAATAAAAATTCTTCGCCGCCCCAGCGGGCGAGCAAATCGTCCGGCTGACAAAGGCTTTGCAGCCGTTCGCTAAGCGCGGTTAAGACTTCGTCGCCGACCTGATGGCCATGTACGTCGTTAAACTGTTTAAAATGGTCGATGTCGGCAATCATCAGCACCCGCTGCTGTTGCCACTCGCCCCAATGCGGTTCGGTTTGGGCCCGCAGGCCGCGCCGGTTCAGTAAACCAGTCAATGCGTCGCGGTAGGCCGCCTGCTGCAAACGCTGATTGGCTTGTTGCAGCGCTTCGGTGCGCTCGCGCACTTGTTGAGTCAGCCACAGATTGCGTTGTTTCAGCGAGCGGGTGCGTAGCAGCATCACGGCGCTGAACAGCAGCAACAGTAAGCCAGCCAGCGCGGTTTTGGCCCACCAGGTCAACCACCAGGGCGGTAATACCGTCAGCTGAAATGGGGATGCCGCGCTTGTCCGGCCATCCGGCCACTGAGCTTCTAATTCAAACTGGTATTGACCTGGCGGTAATCTGGTGTAAGTGGCGCGTGGCTCATCGGCGGCAGCGCTCAGCCAATTGCGGTCAAAGGGTAACAGGCGATAGCGAAACAGCGGAGCCGGGTCTGTCGCTGCCGGACCTGCTACCGATGGGAGCACGATGCCGGGCAGGGCAAATTCAAAGGTCACTAAATCCTGATGATACTGCAACGTCAATGCTGCACCAAACAGCTGTGAGTTGTCCTTGCCTGAGGTTACCGGTTGGCTCAGCCGCAGCGGCTGATTAAATAAGCGCATGCCGGTTAGTTGCGGTTGCGGCACCGGCTTGACTTTGGCCTGTTGCAGCGGCGTAAAATAGAGGCCATCTTCAGCGCCGAGGAACAGTTGCTCCCCTTGTATTCTGGCGGTATTAAGCAGCGTATTGGGCAGCAGGCCCGTCAGCTTGATTTGTTGTACCAACTGACCATCGGCAGCAAAACCGATCAGCTGTTGTTTGGCCAGCAGCCAGATATTGACCGGGCCGCTAGTGGTTGCAGCAAAAAGCTCGGTTGCATCGCCGAGATCTGCGCGCTTAAGCTGTTGCTGAAATTTACCGGTGTTGTCATCCCAACGCAGCAATACGCCTTCATCGGTCAATAACCACAACAGGCCTGTTGTGTCTTTGCAGAGCTGCCGGGCTTTACCATGGCTGCTGAGGTCCACAGCGCGGAAACGCTCACCATCGAGCTTAAAAAGTCCGGCGGCATTTAACACAAACACCTGACCGGCGTGGCTTATCTCAACCGCCAGATTGGTGTCCAGCTCGAGACCGTCACTGCTGCGCCACAGTGCTTCGACTTTGCCTTGTGCATTTAGCCGGGCAATGCCACCAGACCACATGCTGATCCAGATGCGGCGATCCGGCGCAACACTTAGCCGGAACACATCCTGACTTGGCAGGTCCGAGGTCAGCAGTTGCCATTGTTGTGTGTCCGGCTGCAACCTGACCAGGCCGGACGACGTTGCAAGTAACAGGGTACCGTCCGCATCAGGGCGAATAGCCCACACCGCCTGACTGGGGAAATGTTGTGCCGCGCTTTCATCAGGTGCGAAGCGCTGCAAGGTGTTGCTGACCGGGTCAAAACGATACAGGCCACCGCCACTGGTGCCTAGCCAGACATCGCCATGCCCGGTCGCATACACAGCCTGCACTTTACTTTGGCTGAGGCCCGGCTGGTCGGCTTGCGCCTGACCCAGCCATTGGTATTGATTGATTGCCGGTAACAGCGCGCTGACGCCATATTCATGGCCGGCATACAAAGTACCGTCACGGGCTGTTAACAGGGTTTTAATGTTATTGCCGCCGATGGCGCTGGGGTCGGTTGGCCGGAAGCTGCTGTGGCTGCGCCGCTGGCCTTTGTGGTCAAATTCAACCAGACCGCCGGCCCACAATCCGGCCCATAGACTCTGTTCCGCCTGCAGCAGCGACATCACACCATTGACTGGTAAGGTATTGGCTATGCCTTTGTGCCAATGCCGAAGGATGTTGCCGGCGCTGTCCAGCTGATAAAAACCATGTTTGTGACTGCCGGCGTAAAGACTGTCCTGCTGCACCTCAAGTGTACGAAAGCGCACTGTTGCCAAATCAGGGGCAAACCGGTGCGTTTGCTGACAAGGCAATTCGCAGCGGAACAACCCTTGTTCGCGCACGGCAATGATCAGCTGGTTATGAAAAAAGCTCAGTCGTTCAATCCGGCTGTTGGCAGGTAAGCCGCTTATCTGCAGGCGCTCGCAACTGCCGTTGGCTGGATCTACCCGCCAGACGCCATCAGGCCCCAATGCCAACATCATGTCAGTGCTTTGTTGCGGTTGGACTAATTGCCAGAGCCCGCCTGGCGGTTGACAGGCCTGCTGGCTGAAGTTGTCGGTCTGGCGATCCCAGCGCCACAAACCAAGGTTGCCGGCAAGCCAGGCGCCCCGGCCAGAGAACTGCAGCAGCTGATTCACCGCTTGCGCGGGGAAGTCGCGAATTTTGACTAACTGATTGTGTTCAATGCGATAAAGCCCGCTGCTGCCGCCGGCCCAGATCATGCCGTTTTCATCCTGCAGCAAGCTGTTGATGCCGGATTTGTCACTGGTATTCAGATTGATAAAACGCTGACGGGGCAGCAGTTCAGCGGCCTCTGCCGTTGCTATCGCAGAAAACACCGGCAGCCCAGCGATAGACAAATTACAGACCAGCAGCAAAATTACCTGAAAAATCCGCAAATTCATGACTCCCAACAACTTACAGGCCGTACTCAATGAAAAGCCTTAACTGGTCCGCTCCAGCAGCAGCGCAATCCCCTGACCACCACCGATACACAAAGTGACGAGCGCAAACTGGCCATCGATGCGTTCCAGTTCATACAGCGCTTTCACCACCAGCAGCGCGCCGGTCGCGCCAACCGGATGGCCGAGGGCGATAGCACCGCCATTTGGATTGACGCGCTTTGGATCAAAGCCAAGTGTCTGGCTGACGGCCAGCGCCTGCGCCGCAAAGGCTTCGTTGGATTCGATAACGGCAATATCAGCAAGCGCTATCCCGCTTTGTTGCAGCACTTGCCGTACCGCCGGGATAGGTCCAAGTCCCATCATGGCCGGATCCACGCCGGCAAAAGCGCAGTTGCGCAGCCGGGCTTTGCTGCGAAGACCATGGGCTCTGGCATAATCTGCGGTGGCGAGTACCAGCGCAGCAGCACCATCGTTAAGGCCTGATGCGTTGCCGGCGGTGACCAGACCGTCTTTTTGAAAGGCCGGTTTCAGCTGCGCCAGGCTATCTAACGTCGTGTCCGGCCTTGGGTGTTCATCGTGAGAAAACAGGCTTTCGCTGTGGCGGGCGATAAGATGCACCGGCGCGATTTGGCTGTCAAACAACCCGGCTTGTTGCGCCCGCGCCGCGCGTTGCTGGCTTTGCAAGGCAAACTGGTCGAGTTCAGTGCGGCTGAACTGATAGTGTTTTGCGATGTTTTCTGCCGTGATGCCCATATGACCGCTGCCAAAAGGGTCGGTCAAAATACCAAGAGTTAAATCGGTGACCGTACTATGGCCAAGTCGCAGGCCTTTACGCACGCCGGGCAACAAAAATGCACCTTGCGACATGGATTCAGCGCCACCACACAAAGCGACGGGGGGAGTGGTAGCATTGGCGTTTAACATCAGTTGCTGCGCCGCGCTTAATACCGCCTGCAAACCAGAGCCGCATAACCGATTCACCTGAAAGGCATCACTGTGCGCTGGCATGCCACAATTGAGCGCAATCTGGCGGGCCAGATACACATCGGCAGCGCTGGTGGTAATGATATGTCCAAACACGGACGAGCTGATATCACTGACTGGTACGCTACTTCGGCTGATCGCAGCCTGCGCCGCAACGGTGCCAAGCTCGGCCGGGCTAAAACCAGATAAGGCACCGCCAAAGCTGCCAATGGCGGTGCGGGCGGCAGACAAAATCACGATGTCGGAAAGGGGCATCAGCTGCGGATCCATAGCACGAAAAGACACCGATTATGCGTTGCCGGAGACTGTTCCCGCAAGCATTGCAGATAATGGAGTAAATTGTGGAAAGCAGCAGGGTTCAGCAAAAAATATCTAGCTGGCTCAAGTGTTTAAGCTAGGAAGATTTAGGATTGCGGTAATAAATATTGGTGCGTCCTAGTGGACTCGAACCACCGACCCCCACCATGTCAAGGTGGTGCTCTAACCAACTGAGCTAAGGACGCATCTGGGCGTGCTATTTGAGAATTTGGTGCGTCCTAGTGGACTCGAACCACCGACCCCCACCATGTCAAGGTGGTGCTCTAACCAACTGAGCTAAGGACGCAACCTGTGTCATCAGCTGTGCTGACAACGGCGGCTATAGTATTTTTTGCCTTCATTGAATGCAAGAGTTTTTTCGGTAAGCTGGTTTAACCGCTGCAATTTTGCGCGCCGGCGCTCTTAAAACGGCACGCTTTAACCGGGCAGGTCGCATTGGCGCCAGCGTTGCCAGAATGCCACATGTTGCCGCAGTTGTTGTTGCAGGGCGAGTTGCGGTGCCTGCAGCCGTTGTTGCACTGAGAGCTGCAAAGGATGTTGCTGATACAACTGCAGCAGGGCGGCATTGAGTTCGGTTGCCATGCCATCGAGGCGGGCAAGCTCCGCCTGGACCCGGCCAATAAAAATCTGCGTCAGCAGATTATCCCGGATGTTGCGGTCGGCCTGACAACGTTCGGTGTTGCTGAGCCTTGCCAAAGCGGTATTCAGCTGCAGGAAAAACTGCTGCGACAGGCGCAAACTGTGTTGTAAATCAGCCAACAGCTGCGTCTGATGTAAAGTCCCCAGCGCCTGATTAATATCGACTTTGCTTGCTGCCTGATAATCCCGCTGCAGGACCAGCTGACGTAGCTTGTTGAGTTGTTGCAGTGCCTGCACTGTTTCGGCGCTGCCACCCTGATCAGGCGTTATACCACGCTGACTGCCGGCTAACTGCTGGCGCAGCGTCTGGTCGCGGCTGAGCAGATTGGCAAACACCGCTGGTAGCTGTTGTTGTTTTTGCTGGTAGATCTGTTGCAATTTGGCGATAAGTTCTGCGTCAAGCTGATTGCTCAGCGCCGGTGTTGTCAGGCAAAGGCCGAGTTTATCCAGCAAACGCAGTTCATATTGCAGCAGCCCGGCGTCGGTCTGAACCTTGCCAAGGCTGCTGTTACGCTCTGCAATTAATGTTTCTAAGTCACAGACATCCAGCGCCAGCATGTCTGTGAGGTCAATAGTTGCGGCAGGGACAGACAGGGTCAGTGTGTGCACGTCCGGCATTGCCGGTACCGTAACTTTAGTCAATTGCCCGGTCAACTGTGCCTGCGGCAGTAGCCGTTGCAGCCGGGCTTGATAATCGCTGAGCAGCGATTCCGGATAAGGCGTGCAGGCGTTTTGCATTGCTGCAACAAACAGCAGCAGGCAACACCTGACCCAGTGATTAATGCAACAGTGTTTAATGCAATAATGTGCTTTGATGCGGCTCTGCCGGTTGCCAGCTGCCATCTTCCATCCGCTTCAGTTGCCAGACTAATAACCGTCCGAGCAGTATGGCCGCGACGGTCAGACCAATGATAATGCCGACCCAAAAACCCTGCGCGCCCATTGGCGCAACCAGCCAGTCGGTTAATCCCAATACGCAGCCAAGACCAAAGCCGATGGGCCAGTAGGCGATAAAAGTGATGTAAAAAATCGGTTTGGTGTATTTCAGGCCGCGCAGCGTACAGCTACAAATCACCTGCACTGCATCAGACAGCTGATAAAAACAAGCCAAAATGAGAATTGCCGCCGCCAGTTCCAGCACCGCCGGATCTGTGCTGTATTGTGCCGCCACCAGATGCCGGGTCAGTAAGGTTAACAAGGCAATACCAATAGCCAGCAGCAAACCAATCTGAATGGCCGTGGCGATGGCTTTGCGCAGCTCTTTGACATCGCTGGCGCCCGCCAGATGACCAACGCGGATTGTCGTTGCCAGGCCAATACTCAGTGGCAACATAAACACCATGGAGCAGAAATTGTTGGCGATCTGATGCGCCGCCACCACGGTCGGGCCTAAATGCGCAATCATCAGCGGGATACAAGTAAACAAGGTCACTTCAAAGAAAAAGGCAAAAGCCACCGGTGTGCCTAACGCGATGATTTGCCAAATCTGTGCCAAGTCCGGCCGGTACGACCTGAGCTTTGCACGGATAAAACCGGTGCGCTGGCCGAAGGCGGCGTAGCCCAGCAAAGTCAGAAACATCGCCACAAACACCAGGCTGGTGGCAAGACCACAGCCAGCGCCCCCCAGCGCCGGCATGCCGAATTTGCCGTAGATAAACACGTAGTTGGCGGGAATATTCACCAGAATACCGACAAAACTAATCCACATCGCCGCTTTGGTGTAACCAATGCCTTCATACAGATTGCGTAGGATCATATAACCGGCGGCGGGGAACACCCCCCAGGCGATGTACCCGAGATAGGCCAGAGCCTTTTGCCGCAGTTCATCATCCATTTGCATCAGACCCAGTGGCAAATGAATAAACTGCATACCGACGAAAATCAGCAGCGACAGTGCCAGCGCGAGTAAACCGCCCTGATAAGTGGCTGGCAGAATTTCTTTGTGGCGGCCGGCACCAAAATGCTGGGCAATAATCGGTGTTAACGCGAGCAGCAGGCCCTGAAAAGTCAATAAAATCGGCAACCATAACGCAGAACCAATGGCCACGGCAGCCATATCGGTGACACCAACCCGACCGGCCATCAGCGTATCGATGACGTACATCATGGTTTGCGTTAACTGCGCCACCATAATGGGGCCAGATAATTTCAGAATGGTTTTTGCTTCAAATCGGGAAAAAGGTAACATGAGGCGCTCTTTGGACGGCAACAGATCTTGCTCAGAAGCATAAATGTTAACACAACGAGGATTAGCATGTTTACCGGAATAGTTCAGGCACAGGTGCAGGTGAACGAAGTGGTGCAGCGCGACAACTTTATCCGGTTGACGCTACAGGCAACGCCGGCGCTGCTCGGGACGTTGCAGCGCGGCGCCAGTATCGCGGTCAATGGCACTTGTCTGACCGCCACCGAATTTGACGAAGCTGCCGGTTGGGTCAGCTTTGATGTCATCGACGAAACGCTGCAAAAAACCAATCTAGGGACTTTGCGACCTGGCTACCGGGTTAATTTTGAGCGTTCGCTGAAATTTGGCGATGAAATCGGCGGCCACATCGTATCCGGTCATGTGTCCGCGACTGCAGAAATACTAGCGATAAAGCGCAGCTCAGATAACTGTGCGATGCAGCTTAGTTTTCCGGCCGAACTTGCGGCCTTTATTCAGCCGAAAGGTTTTATCGCTGTTGATGGCGCCAGCCTGACAGTTGGTGCTATTGAAGGCGACAGTTTTTGGCTGCATCTCATTCCGGAAACACTGGCAGTGACCACGCTTGGCAGCAAGCAAGTTGGCGACCGGCTTAATCTGGAATGCGATCAGCAAACAGTGACCATAGTGCAAACCGTCGAGCGTTATCTGGCACAACGTGGTCAGTAAAACTGTTCGTCCTCAGCGTCGACAAACACCTGTACGCTATGCCGTGACTCGTCCTTATGCATCACGATATGTATGGGGTTGCAACAATTGCTGCAATCTTCGATGTCGTCCTGATCATCGCCGCTGATATCCAAAGTGATGTGAGTCGGGTGGCCGCAAAAAGGGCAGAGGATGGTTTTGTAAAGGAGTTGCATGAGATTCTCCTCATTAGACTTGCGCCGTTGTTGCAGTGTAGAACCGCACGCCAGATGCGGCGAGCGGCAGCGAACTCCTGGTTTCCCGCTGAAACCACACGCTGTAAAGCTCTGCAGGGAAAGCGGCGTCAGTTCAGCGATTTAGCAGCAGGCTGTCGTCAAGTTGCAGCAGCGAATCCAGCACTTTATCGGCGATGCTGTATCTGGGGTCATGCCGCAGATGCGCCTCCGGCACTGCGATGCAGCGCATCCGCGCCGCTTTGGCCGCTATCACACCGGTCACACTGTCTTCCAGCGCCAGACAATGCTCAGGTGCAATGTTCAGTGCCGCCGCGGCATTTAAATACACCTGCGGATGAGGCTTGGCATAAGGCAAATACTGGGCAGAACAGGTCGCCTGAAAATATGGCGTCAGTTCAAAATGCTCTAAAGCCGCCAGCATCATATGGTGATTCGATGAAGTCGCGAGCGCAACCGGCAAGCCTAAACGCTGGCACTGTTGCAGCGCCTCACGGGCGCCGGGTAATAAGGTGCCGTGCCGGCGCAGCAGCGTGACCACTTTATCAATAATCAGATCAGCCACGTCACCTTGAGTTGGCCCGGTCCAGGGCGCCTGCCGGTACCAGTATTCGACCACATAGTCACAACGCCAGCCGACGGTTTTGGCGGTATCTGCCAGCGTGAGCGGTACACCTAAAGCAGAAAATGTTTCAAATTCAGCTTGTTGCCAGAAATCTTCCGAATCGAGCAACAACCCATCCATATCAAAAATAACTGCCTGTACCACTTCATCTCCTTATTTCACTCAGCGCGAGCTCAACTCAACATAAGCTCAGCTTAACAGCTGTTGCACCAACTCAAGCGCCTGCCAGCGGTAGCGGCCGCCGCGTAGATAGGCCAAGTGCAGCAAATGGTACAGGTTATACAGGTCTTTGCGTTCGGTAAATCCTTCCGGCAGCGGATGGACTTGCTGATAGGCAGAAAAAAAAGCCGCCGGCATCGGGTCAAACAGCTCCGCAAAAGCCATATCTACTTCGCGGTCGCCAAAATAACAGGCCGGGTCAAACAGCACCGGCGTTTCGCCTAAAAAGCCAACATTACCGCGCCAGCATTCGCCGTGCACCAGCGCAGGCTTAGGTTGATGGTGGTGTAGGCGCTGGCGCACGCGCTCGACAATTTTGTCGATATCGCCAAAGCCTTGTTGTTGTTCAGCTAATAACTGCAACAACCAGCCGATGCGTTGTTCGGAAAAAAACACCGACCAGTTGCCACTCCACTGGTTGGGTTGCAGGGTGGCGCTTAAATAGTTGTCCCAGTCAAAACCGTACATAGCCTGATCATCCGCCTGATGCAAAAACGCCAGCTGATGGCCGAGCGCCTGCCAGCCGTATGGATGATCAGTGGCCAGCGGCAAATACTCCAGCACCAGAAAAGCTTTCTCAATGGTTTGGCCGGCACAGATCACCTGCGGCACTTTCAGGCAATGCCGGTTTTGCATAAATTTCAGTGACAGCGCTTCGGTTTCGAAGCTGTCCAGCACCTCACGATGATTTAGTTTGACCAGATAGTGCTGTTCACCACCGCTTAGGTGATACAGCAGATTATCGGAATGAGTGGCGAGCTGTTGTTTGTGGGTGATCCGGAATTCCTGCTCAAGTTCGGTACTGATTTGGTCTGAAATGGCTTGCCACATCGTGTTGCTCCGCAGTGAAAAAGAGGTTGCTCTAAAGAAGTATGGCCGACTTTGCCGGTTCCGCCGACCAGCCGTGTTGATCAGAAACAAAGTATCGGCAGCTTGAAGACGGGACAGCAGACTTGCTCCGGCCGGGCGCAGCCAGTAATATGGCTGCGCTTTTTAGTGCGCCGCCTTTGATACGTTCTCTGGCTGCGTTGTTTCGCCACTCGTACGGCAAAACCAAAAAGCCCATTACCCATTCTTATTCAACATGTGACCCTTGGTACGGGCCACCACTGTGAGGATTTATCATGCCAGTCATTACTCTGCCAGACGGCAGTCAACGTGTATTCGAAGCCCCATTGTCTGTGATGGATGTCGCCAAAGACATAGGCCCGGGTTTAGCCAAAGCCACCATCGCCGGTAAAATTAACGGTCAGCTGGTGGATGCTTGTGAATTAATCACCGAAGACAGCAGCTTAAGCATTGTTACCAGCAAAGATCAGGAAGGTTTAGAGATCCTGCGCCACTCTTGTGCGCATTTGCTTGGTCATGCCATCAAACAATTATGGCCAAACGTCAAGATGGCGATTGGTCCGGTCATCGACAACGGTTTTTACTACGACGTGGATTTAGACCGCCCAATCAGCAGTGACGATTTAGCGCAATTAGAAGCGCGTATGCTGCAACTGGCGAAGACCGAATACGACGTGGTGAAGAAAAAAGTCAGCTGGCAAGAAGCCTATGACACCTTCGCTGCCCGTGGCGAGTCCTACAAGATGGAAATTTTGACCGACAATGTCGCCAAAGACGACAAACCAGGTCTGTACCATCACGAAGAATACATCGACATGTGTCGCGGTCCACACGTGCCAAATATGCGCTTCTGCCAGCACTTCAAGATTATGAAAGTGGCCGGTGCTTATTGGCGCGGCGATGCCAAAAACAAAATGCTGCAACGCATTTACGGCACAGCCTGGGCAGATAAAAAACAACTGGCGGCTTATTTACTGCAGTTAGAAGAAGCTGAAAAACGCGACCACCGTAAAATCGGTAAAGCGCTTGGCCTGTTCCACTGGCAGGAAGAAGCGCCGGGCATGGTGTTCTGGCACAACGACGGCTGGACAATTTTCCGCGAACTCGAAGCTTTTGTGCGCGAAAAACTGGCTGAGTACGATTACCTGGAAGTCAAAGGTCCATTTATGATGGACAAAGTGCTGTGGGAGCGTTCTGGTCACTGGGAAAAATATTCCGAGAATATGTTTGTCACCAGTTCAGAAAATCGCGACTACGCCATCAAACCAATGAACTGCCCGGGCCATGTGCAGATTTTTAATCAGGGCCTGAAGTCTTACCGCGACTTACCGCTGCGGATGGCCGAATTTGGTTGTTGTCACCGCAACGAGCCATCAGGTGGCTTGCACGGCCTGATGCGCGTGCGTGGTTTTACTCAGGATGACGCGCACATTTTCTGTACTGAAGAACAAATTCAGGCGGAAGTGTCGAGCTGTATCAAAATGATTTTTGATGTGTACAGCACTTTTGGTTTTAAAGAAGTGGCAGTCAAACTGTCGACCCGGCCAGAAAAACGCATCGGTACTGACGAGATGTGGCACAAAGCCGAACAGGCGCTGGCCGAAGCGCTGGAAGCCAATGGCATTGCCTTTGATTTGCAGCCGGGCGAGGGCGCGTTCTATGGTCCGAAAATCGAATTCACTTTGCATGACTGTTTAGGCCGGGCCTGGCAGTGTGGCACAGTGCAGCTCGATTTCGCATTACCTGGTCGTTTAGGCGCCAGCTACGTTGCTGAAGGCAATGACCGTCAGGTGCCTGTGATGATCCACCGTGCTGTGCTTGGCTCGCTGGAACGTTTTATCGGTATTCTGATTGAAGAATATGCCGGCTTCTTCCCGGCCTGGTTAGCACCAACTCAGGTTGTCGTGATGAATATCACCGACAATCAGGCGGATTATGCCAAGGAATTGGTAAAAACTTTCAAATCTCACGGTATTAGAGCAACTTCTGACTTGAGAAATGAGAAGATTGGCTTTAAAATCCGCGAGCATACGCTTGCCCGCGTTCCATATCTGGTTGTAGTCGGTGACAAAGAAGTCGAATCCGGCGATCTGGCACTGCGGACGCGCAAAGGCGAAGACCTTGGCAAAATGACTGTCGCAGCATTTGTTGACAAATTAACGACAGAAATCAACAGCCGGGTCTGACCGATTTCAATCTCTGGAGGAACGTACCATTAAAGTAGGAAAGAAACCTTTAGCAACGAACAGACCGAATCGTATTAACGAAGAAATCAACGTACGCGAAGTACGACTGATTGGTCTGGAAGGTGAGCAATTAGGTATTGTCAGTACCGCTGAAGCCATCCGTTTGGCTGATGAGGGTGGTTGTGATCTGGTAGAAATCAGTCCAACAGCTGAACCACCTGTTTGTAAGTTAATGGACTACGGTAAGTTCCTGTTTGAAAAAGGCAAAGACCTTAAAGAACAGAAGAAAAAGCAAAAACAGATCCAGATCAAGGAAATCAAATTCCGGCCTGGAACTGATGAAGGCGATTACCAGGTAAAACTACGCAACCTGCGTCGCTTCATTGAAGAGGGTGACAAAGCCAAAGTAACGCTTCGCTATCGCGGTCGTGAAATGGCGCATTTGGACATCGGTATTGAGGTCCTCAACCGGATTAAAGGTGACATGGCAGATATCGCTATCTGTGAGTCATTCCCAAGCCGTGTTGAAGGTCGTCAGATGATCATGATGCTGGCCCCAAATAAGAAGTAATAAGTGCAATCAAGTGAATCCGTGCTCCGCTGCGGTAACGCAGTGGCGGTGCGGTTTTCCGCCTTATTATTCGTTGTAACTACACAATTGCGAGTGAGTTCACTATGCCAAAGATGAAAAACAACAAAGGCGCTGCAAAGCGCTTTAAGAAAACCGCTTCTGGTGGTTTTAAACGTAAGCAATCACATCTTCGCCACATCCTGACGAAGAAGTCTTCTAAGCGTAAGCGCCATCTGGGCCCGAAAACTTTAGTTGCTAAAGTTGACGTCGCTTCAGTAGTTCGTTGCCTGCCATACGCATAATTTTAGGAGACTGACATGCCAAGAGTAAAACGTGGTGTGACCGCACGTGCGCGTCATAAGAAGGTATTAAACCAGGCAAAAGGCTACTACGGTGCCCGCAGCCGTGTTTATCGTGTAGCTTTCCAAGCAGTTATCAAAGCCGGCCAATACGCTTACCGCGACCGTCGTCAACGTAAACGTCAATTCCGTCAACTGTGGATCGCGCGTATCAACGCTGCTTCACGTCAAAACGGTTTATCTTACAGCCGTTTCATCGATGGTCTGAAAAGAGCATCTGTTGAAATCGACCGTAAAATTCTGGCTGACATCGCAGTATTCGACAAAGGCGCATTTGCTGCCTTAGTTGCTAAAGCGAAACAAGCACTGTCTGCTTAATCTTGATTAAGTAGTTGAAAAGGCAGCCTAGGCTGCCTTTTTTGTTACTGGTTTTGCAGGAATTTCTCGCGAAAGCTGCAATAAAAAAAGACGCCGCAGCGTCTTTATTAAATCTTTATGATGCAAAGTGGAGCTCCGGGGCTTAGTTCACCGCAGGCTGAAACTCCATAATCACTTTATTATCTTTAAACAGCTGCAGCTTTTGCTGATTCACTTCAATCCGATCTGCAGTTTGCAGTTGTTTGGTGAATTGCTGTTCATAGAAATTAGCGTCGTTACAGAATTTACGGGTACTGACGATTGGCATCACTTTAAGCTGATTATCTTTTTGCGAATAACCGGCATTAAAGTTATTACAACCGGAAAAACCATAAACCCGATTGTTGTCGTCAAACATCACACGGATATTTAATTTCTGCGGCACACTGATTTGCGACACCGTCTGTAAACGCCACACCAGATTTTGTACTTTAGCGGTCGCAGCTTTATCCGGGCAGGTAGCACCTGGCCAGAACTGATCAAACTTATCGACCATCAGTGCCTGATGTTGTTCTGCACTTTTACGGGCGGTCATGGTTGCGACGACAGCTTTACCACTGAGTTTCGGGTCGGTCTGATAGGACCGTAACATCGGCATATGGTGCTGAGTCATGGCGATACTATGGTTCTCACCCGTCATGCAGTCGATAAAACTGGCTTCATTGTTTTTCAGCTGATACAGGCCTAATAACGGCATCCGGGTATCAAGGCGGCTGAACTGGCTGGTTCTGGTCAGCGTCTGGTTCTCTTTTGATACCATTGGTTTACCAGCGGCGTTTAACAGAATCAAATGCTGATTGCTGCCAAACTGGAACGAAGGGACTTTGCCTTGTTTGCTGGATAGATGCAGTGTGCGATCGTCCAACTGCCAGGTGCCTTGTAACAGTTCAACGGTGTTGCGGTCGATATAATCGCGGCGTAATTCAAATTTGCCGTCCTGCAGAATATTCAGCTGATACTGGATGCCGGGGCATTTTTTACAAGGCAGGGTGCCATGAAATGACATATCACGGTCAATAAAAATCAAGCCAAAATCTGTTGGCATCGCCTCTGTGTTGTCAGAGTTCACGACTTCACCGGGTACCAGTTCAGGTTCGGCGGCAACAGGTTGTACCGGTTGAACCGGCACAGGTTTCATCTTCTGTTGCGGTAAATTCGTACAGGCAGATAACAGGACTGCGGCGAGCACCAGACTACGTTTCATTCATTACACCCATCAGAACACAGACCTTTGACATCAAAGGCCGAAAACTGGCGACATTATAATGAAAATCTCGCTTTGATACAGACGTTTTGTCAGTTGGACCTCAGAAGCGCCATGCTGTTAATGAAGCAAACAGCAGAGCAGGCTGCGGGCATTCACTTATTGCTGCTGCCGGAGCCATCGCAGCACCAAAGCTGCACTGTGCTCTGGGGCTTCCTGCATAAAACAATGACCACCTTTCACTTGCTGCACTTGCAGCTGTGGGCATTTTTGCTGAAAAAACGCCGCAGACTTCCGCACAAAGGGATAGCTGTTTTCGCCGTAAACTAACTCAATGGGTTTTGTGGTGTTTTGCAATGACGACCACAGTCGTTTTGGAAAACTGGCAAAAACCTCCGCCTCCCGCTCTGGCGCACAGCGTAGCGTTAAGCCTTGAGGGGTTTCGGTGAGGCCATGTTCAATATAGGCGTTGAGCGCATCGGGATGCCAGCCTCTGAACATGCCGCGCTGATGGAAATAGTCCCAGGCTGCTTGCTTGTCTGCAAAGTGCTGCCGCCGTTTGACGGCGCGGCGTGCGAGTGGATTATGCCGGTACAACCCCAACCATTCTAAAGCACGCATGCTGTGTAGCATGGCTGGGGTAAACAGCACCGGGTCGAGCAGCAGTGCAGCGGCAAATGGGCTATGCGGTTCGCTGTGTAATAATGCGGTCAGCACACCGCCAAAACTATGACCAATGCCATATACCGGGACGTCTCTGTAGTCGGCTAAATGGGCCTGAAGCGCTTCATGAGCAAAAGCAGCACTTAAGTTCCAGCCGACAAAGCTGCCGCCATGTTCACTGAGACCGTGGCCCTGGGCGTCCGACAGAAACAGATCAACCTCGTTTTGCAGCAGAGACAACATAGGCCAATACATCTGACTGCAAAAACCATTGCCATGTAACAGATGCAATAGCGGTTTACCACTGGGAATGCTACGCATCCCTTGTAGGGTGAAACCAGCTCGGGTTTGGTGTTGCCAGGGGATCAGCTGCATGATTTTTCTCAAGTAATTACTCTAATCACACTGCCACAAGGCAGTTGCAGGAATCAAGTCGGTACGGTGTCAAAGTCATAAAAAGCAGGCATAAAAAAAGCCACCCGCAGGTGGCTTTTGGCGTGGTCAATACTTAGAAGTTATAGGTCAGACGGGCGTAGTAGAAACCGCCGTTGAAACCCATGACCGCAGTAGTTGGGTATTTTGCACCCAGCACTTCAGACCATTCGTTTTCATCCGGCAGTTCATCAAACAGGTTCGATGCACCTAAGGCTACACTGTAGTTGTCGCTGAAGTTGTAAGTCACTTCGGCGTCGACAGTCAGTTCAGCGCCCAGATACAGCGGTAAACCACCGTCTGCAGCAGAAACAACACCAGAATCGGCGTGGTCTTCATAGTAGCTGCCATAGTGGTTCAACCGGACATAACCATTCCAGGCACCTTGGTTGTGACTGACCGTGAAGCTGCCGCGCACGCTTGGCAGGCCTTCTTCGATCTGCTTGACCTTGGCTTCCCAGATGTAGTCAGAGTGACGGTCTACAGAGGTTTTAGTCCAGTTTGCTGCTAAGGCAAAGGTGGTACGGCCACCGAACTGGTCCATGCCATAGTTCGCAACGAAATCAGCGCCACGGGTGGTGGTGTCAAAATCGTTGGTAAAATACTTCACGCCAGTGAAGCTGCTGGCGTCACGCACACCCAGCGCTAACAGTTGCTGAATGTCCGCAGCAGTGAGTTCCTGTGAAGACGACTGACTGATACGGTCATCTACTTTGATTTGGAAGAAGTCTAAAGTGACATATAAATCATCGACTTCAACCACAGTACCAAATGACAGGTTGACTGACTCTTCCGGTGTCAGCGCTTTGCCGCCTTTTAACACCGAAATCGGGTGGGTTGGCGGTAAAGTCGCGTTATCCACCAGACCTTTGCCAGCGGTAAAAGAAGTGGTGACGTTACGGACTGTTGACTGACCAATAGTTGGAGCGCGGAAACCGGTGCTGGCTGCTGCGCGCAGTGCAACTTCGTCGTTAAACTGATAACGACCAGTCAACTTGGCATTGGTAGTAGAACCAAAGTCTTCGTAGTCTTCAAAGCGTAAGGCGAAATCGGAGCGGAAATGATCGCTGAACTCGGCGCCAAACTCAGTGTACGCAGCATAGTTATAACGGTTAAAAGAACCCGCATCATCTGGCTTGAAGCCTGGGAAGCCGTTCGAGCCGATACCAAAGCCCTGAGAAGCTAAAGGCCCGACTTCAAACGAGTTTTTATCACCGGCGTAAATCTCGAAAGTATCAATGCGATACTCAAGACCTGCCGCAACCGCCAGTGGATAAGGCAGGGCGTCGATTTCAATCAGCTTGTTCATGTCATAGTTCAGCGCCTGTTCCTGCTGCACATATTTACCCGCGTTAAAATCGCGTGGCGTGGCAGCACCCATTGAGGCATTGATGGTGTTTTTGATGTAGAACTCAGCTTCACTACGGCCATAAGTAGAACTTAAATCAAAGTTCCAGCCGTTAGACCAAGTGCCTTTTAAGCCTGCAGCCAAGGATGCATCGGTAACAATACCGCCAAATTTCGGCGTAAAGCCGCCAGGTAAAGATTTAAAGAAAGTGAAGCAGTGTGCTGGTAACGCATTCACTTTACTGGTGATTTGACTGTGTGACTGACCGGTCAGGCCGATAGTCGGGCAGGCGCCTTTGGTGGTATCCAGATTACCGATTAACAGGGTTTCGCCACCATCGTTGGAATACACACCACCACGGGTCTGTGGGTTGCGGTAATAAAAGCCACCTTCTACATCGCGTTGGGCAAAGTTACCGAAGGCATAAAATTCTTTTTCTTTGGCCACTTCAAGGCCGATATTACCGAATACCTTAAAGTCGCGTTTAACTTCAGGTGAGCCCCAGACTTGTGCTGGATTGGCGATATTGGTATTGCCCGCGGCGACTAAACCCGCCGCATCACCGCGCTGAACGCTACGGCTGGTTGGATCTGATTGTTTAAATTCGGTGCTGAAATTGGCAAAACCATTATCGGTAAACGGCAGGCCGACATTGGCACTGACCTGACGTAAATCACCGTCGCCATCATAATGCTGGCCGGTTTTTAACTCGATAGCACCGCCTTCACTGGCATCTTTCAGGCGGAAGTTGATCACCCCGGCAATGGCGTCAGAACCATATTGGGCTGCGGCACCATCACGCAGAATTTCTACTTGTTTCAGCGCAATCGAAGGAATAGTGGAAATATCCGGGCCTTGAGAGCCGTCCGACAAACCGCCGCCGAGGAAAGTGATCACGGCAGAGCGGTGACGGCGTTTGCCATTCACTAAGACGAGCGTGCTGTCTGGTGGCAGGCCACGTAAGTTGGCCGGACGTACTAAAGTGGAGGCATCGTTGATCGGCTGGGTGTTGACGTTAAAAGATGGCACGACCGCGCTCATCAGCGTCATCATGTCGCTAGGACCGTTTTTATTAAATTCGTCAGCTGAAATTACATCGACCGGTACTGCGGAATCGCCGACTGAACGTGGCGCACCACGTGAACCGACGACAACGATTTTTTCAACGTCTTGCTCGGCTTTTTTGTCAGCGCCGGCATCCTGTGCCAGAGCCAGTGGGCTGCCTGCTAACAGCATCAGCGTACCGCCGGTCACTGCAGCCTTGATGCAGGCTGACAGTGGATGAATTGAGGTAGTCATTTTCATTGGGTTGCCTTTTATTATGTTTATCCTGGATATACTGCGGCACTTTTTTTATTTTTTGGCGCGCACGATTAACTTATTGCAATTAAGTTCATTTGTCCAACGGCTGAATTTGTTGTTCTGTCTCAAAATGTTTGCAAAGTTTGTCTCCTTTTAGTCCCTGAAATGGGTGTATCTCAGCAGCGACGTGCATTGGCGCTGGTCGGACAGGGCCGTCAACCGGCGCTTTTGCGCTTGAAAAAAACTGGCCAGTGCAGTTAGATGCAGCTTCTGACTCTCTTTTTCGGACTATTCATGAAAAAAACTATTTTGTCCGGCGTCATCCTCGGTGCCGGTTTTCTGGCGCAAGCGTCGGCGCAAACACTTGATTTACCACGCTTGTTTGCAGAGCCAGCTTTGAGCGGTACGGCGCCCAAATCGCTGAGTTACGCGCCGGATGGCAAACGCATCACTTATCTCAAAGGCAAGGCCAAAGACGCGAACCGGCTGGATCTCTGGCAATACGAGCTGGCGACAGGCCGGCATAGTCTGCTGGTAGATTCCGACACGCTGTTTAGCGGCGAAGAGATACTGTCGGATGAAGAAAAGGCCCGCCGTGAACGGTTACGGCTGTTCGCCAGCGGTATTGTCAGTTATCAGTGGTCGAAAGACGGCAAAGCGCTGCTGTTTCCGCTGAATGGCGATTTGTATCACTATCAGCTCAGCACGCAAAAAGCCCGTAAGCTGACTGACACTGAAGCTTTTGAAACTGATGCGCAGATTTCGCCAACCGGCCGTTATGTGTCATTTGTCCGCGAGCAAAATATTTATGTCATCGATCTCAAATCCGGCAAAGAAACGCAGCTGACTTCGGATGGGAAAGGCACAGTACGTAACGGCATGGCAGAATTCGTCGCGCAGGAAGAAATGGGCCGGATGACCGGTTACTGGTGGGCGCCGGATGACAGCAAAATCGCCTTTACCCAATTTGACGAGTCGTCCGTGCCGGAAGCGGTGCGTAACGAAATTTACGCCGATGAAATTAAGCTTTATAACCAACGCTATCCATTTGCCGGTAAAGCCAATGTCCGCATTAAGTTAGGCGTTGTCGGGGTCGCCGGCAAAACACTATCCTGGCTGGATCTCGGCAAAGAACAAGACATCTATCTGCCACGCGTAGAATGGACAGAAAACCCGAATTTACTGACTTATCAATTGCAAAGCCGCGACCAGCAATTGCTGGAATTGAGACTTGCGGATTTGGCCACCGGGCAGCAAAAAACTCTACTGACTGAAACCAGTAAAACCTGGGTCAATTTGCATGACGATTTACATTTCCTCAGCGACAAACAGTCCTTTATCTGGGCGTCAGAACGCGATGGTTATAAACATTTGTATCTGTATTCACTGCAAGGCGGCGCGCCAAAGCAGCTGACTTCCGGTAACTGGATAGTCAATCATCTGGAAAGTGTCGATGAAAAAGCCGGACTGATTTATTTCAGCGGCCGTAAAGATACGCCGCTCGAGAGCCATCTGTATAAGGTGCCGGTGCAGGGCGGTAACATAGTTCGGTTGACCGAGCCGGGTTATAACCATCAGGTTGTCGTGGCAAAGAATGGCAGCGGTTTTATCGATACGGCATCTGCTGTGGTGAAACTGCCAACAGTGTCGCTAAAAAACGCGCAGGGGCAGACCGTGACAGTGCTGGAAGCCAATGCGCTGGATGACAAACATCCGTTGACGCCTTATGCCAAGGAATTGGTGACGCCACAGTTTGGTACGCTCAAGGCCAAAGATGGTCAGACGTTGCACTACCGTTTGTTTAAGCCAGAAACGCTGGTGCCGGGGAAAAAATATCCGGTAATAGTTGGTGTATACGGTGGCCCGGGCGCGCAGCGCGTAACCAACAGCTGGAGCAGCAAAGATTTGTATTTCCAGTATCTGGTGCAGCAGGGTTATCTGGTGTTCCAGCTGGACAACCGGGGTTCAGAAAACCGCGGTAAGGCGTTTGAAGATCCGATTTTTGGCAAACTGGCTGGAGTGGAACTGGACGACCAGAAAACCGGTGTCGACTATCTGCGCACTTTAGCTTTTGTCGATGCTAAACGTATTGGCATTTACGGCCACAGTTACGGCGGTTATATGACCATTATGGCGATGCTGCGCGCCGGCGATTATTTTGCTGCCGGGGTCTCCGGTGCGCCGGTCACAGACTGGGCTTTGTATGACAGTCATTACACCGAGCGGTATTTGGGCCATCCGGCCAAAAATGCCGCCGGCTATGAAGCCAGTTCAGTGTTTCCTTACGTCGGTGGTTTAACAGGTAAGCTGATGATTTATCACGGTATGGCTGACGACAACGTGTTGTTTACCCATAGCACCAAGTTGTTTTCTGCGCTGCAAAGCCAGGGCAAACCTTTTGAGATGATGACCTATCCGGGCAGTAAACACGCGATGTTTGGCCAGCCGGTGCAAACGCATCTGCACCAGACCATCACGGATTTCTTTAACCGGACTTTAAAAGACTAAGCTGTGGATCAGCCTAGAAAAAAGGTCGCTGCTGCGACCTTTTTGCTATCTGCTTCAATGAATTAGCTCTAGCTGGTCAGTTCGTTGCTACAGGCTGCATTTGTGCATAGCAGTTGCAGATTCTGCACTGTGGTCTGGCTGATTTGTGTCAGTGCTTCCTGCGTCAAAAAGGCCTGGTGGCCGGTGATCAGCACATTGGGGAAAGTCAGCAGACGCTGAAAAACTTCATCGCTGATCATCTGATCTGACAAATCTTTGAAAAACAAATCGGCTTCCTGTTCATAGACATCAAGGCCGAGCAAACCAATCTTGTGACTTTTCAGTGCCGCAATCACCGCTTTGGTATCAATCAGGCCACCGCGGCTGGTATTGATCAGCATCACGCCATCTTTCATTTGCTGTAGCGCTTCTGCATCAATCAGATGATGGCTGTCCGGGGTCAGCGGGCAGTGCAGGCTGATAATATCGCTATTGCGATAGAGTTGTGAAAGGTCCACATAGCGCGCTGAAGGTGGCAGCAACTCGGGTTGCGGTTTTGGGTCATAACACAAAATCTGCATGCCAAAGCCATGCAGAATGCGCGCTGTGGCAGCGCCAATCCTGCCGGTACCAATCAGACCGACAGTTTTGCCGGCGAGATTAAAACCAATCAGGCCCTGCAGGCTGAAGTTATCATCACGTACGCGGTTATAGGCTTTATGCAGTTTGCGGTTCAGGCATAACATCATCGCCACGCAATGCTCTGCGACCGCCTCGGGCGAGTAGGCCGGCACTCTGCCAACCCGGATACCGAGTTTTTTTGCAGCATCAATATCGACATTATTAAATCCGGCGCAGCGCAGCGCGACAGCACCAACGCCTTGTTGCCTGAGCGCTGTCAGTACAGGCGCACTGAGGTCGTCATTGACAAACACACAGACGGCCTGACTGCCGGCTGCCAGGCTCGCGGTTTGCAAATTTAACGCTTCGCCGACAAAATGCCACTGAATACCGGTGACTGCAGCCTGGCGCAGAAAATCTGCATCATAAGGCTGTGTACTGTAAACAGTGACCTGCAGTTGTGATGTCATCGGCGCTTACCTCCTGAGCTGATTCAGGCTGTTGCCTGCGGTAATAGTGCGAGCTCTGCCTCAATCGCATCGATAAACTGGTTGGGTCTGGTCCGCGGTGCATAACGTTTGACCACCACACCGTCTTTATTCACCAGAAATTTGGTGAAGTTCCACTTAATAGCCCGGGTTTTCATCAGGCCACGAGCCTGATCTTTCAGATACTCAAACAGCGGATCTGCATCTGGCCCATTAACCTGAATTTTCGCCAGCACCGGAAAGCTGACGCCGTAATTGAGCTGGCAAAATTGCTGAATATCCTGATCATTACCAGGCTCCTGGCCACCAAACTGGTTGCAGGGAAATGCCAGGATCTCCAGACCTTGCTGATGATATTGCTGATACAGACGCTCTAAATCCTGATACTGCGGTGTAAAACCACAGCGACTGGCAGTGTTAACAATCAGCAGGACTTTATCGCGATAGGTGGATAAATCCAGTGGCGTGCCTTGTGGCGTGCGAACCTTAAAGTGATGGACGTTGGCCATACATTCCTCTTGTTTGCCTTGGCGCTGACGTGGCTAAAACGCCTGCCAAATGTGATTTGAATGATTTTGCTATTTGTAGCATAAATTTGTACAGTGGCGGTTAGCCTGTCACAGAATTAAGTCAATTGTATGTCAGAAAGAACTTCTTTAGCTTCAGAGCCTTGTGTTATCGCTTTTGTCGGATTAGGCGTTATGGGCTATCCGATGGCCGGTCATCTGAAAGCCGCTGGTCACGATGTCGCTGTGTATAACCGCACCGCGTCCAAAGCCAGCCAGTGGGTCACCGAGCATCAGGGGCGAAGCGGTCAGACGCCGGCCGAAGCGGCAACAGGTGCAGAGCTTGTCATGCTGTGTGTGGGCAATGACGATGATGTGCGCGCCGTCGTGTACGGTGAGCAGGGCGTGCTGGCGCAGATGCAACCTGGCAGTGTGCTGATTGACCATACCACGGCGTCGGCCGACCTGGCGCGTGAGCTTGCAGCCGCTTGTGCCGCAAAAGGGATTGGGTTTCTGGATGCGCCGGTGTCTGGCGGTCAGGCGGGCGCGCAGAACGGCGCCCTGACTATCATGCTGGGCGGCGATGCGGCTGATTTTCAGCGGGCGGAGCCGGTGCTACGTCATTATGCCAAAAGTGCCCGTCTATTAGGTCCGGCCGGCAGCGGACAGCTGGCGAAAATGGTCAATCAGATTTGTATCGCCGGTGTGGTGCAGGGGCTGGCCGAAGCCTTACATTTTGCGAAGTGCGCTGATTTGGATGCCAAAGCTGTGCTTGAGGTGATTTCCAAAGGCGCCGCGCAATCCTGGCAGATGGAAAACCGGGGTGCCACTATGGTCGATGGCCAGTTTGATTTCGGTTTTGCGGTGGACTGGATGCGCAAAGATCTCAGCATCACCTTGAACGAAGCACGCCGCAACGGTGCGCAGCTACCGGTTACAGCATTAGTCGACCAGTTTTACGCCGAAGTGCAGGCACTCGGCGGTAACCGGCAGGATACTTCGAGTTTGATCCGCCGGTTAAAAACACCAACGCGTTAGGCCAGCTGGCTAGTCGTCGCGCTGCTGCATGCTCAGCAGCGCCAGCCCCGACAACAATAACAGCGGCACCAGCACCAGCTGACTAAACACATCCAGTTCACTGCGCCAGTTCAGCCACAAAATCAATCCGCTTTGTGATCCCAGTGTCAGCCAGCTGATTTGTTTCAGACCTAATTTCATGTTGCACCTCCTGTTGACTTGAATTGAGTTTAACCTGGCTGAAAATTGCGCTATAGTGGCAATATTGACATATTTAGTGCTTAAAGTGACATATGAAGCAGGTTGTGATTCTGATCTATCCGGGCGTGGCTTTAGGGCAGTTGACGGGCATGGCCGAGATGTTCCGCTTTGCCAATGAACTGGCGCGTTATCTGGAGCCAGCGGCGGCAGCGGACCGTTTTCAGGTAGGGTTTTATCAGCTGGGTGGTGGTGCCACTTATCAGGCTGATGTGTTGCAAATAGCCTGTGTGACTGCTTTACCGCCGCAAATTGACGCCTTGTTGATCCCGGGCAGTTATGCTCATCAAAGCGCCGAGCTGAGTCAGGTCACTGCGTTGTTTCGCCAACACAGCGCGTGGTTTTCGCAACTAAACAAGGCCGGCACTTTGATTGGTGCTGGTTGCAACGGTAGTTTTGCCTTAGCATCCACCGATCTGCTTGACGATGGGCAAGCCACCACCTGCTGGTTTCTCAGCGAATATTTCCAACATCTGTTTCCCAAGGTGCAATTGCAGGTGGAGGCCACTGTTTGTCGCAGTGGTACTTGTTTTACCGCCGGTGCCACCAGCGCTTATCTGCAGCTCTGCCTGCAACTTATCAGTGAATTTGCAGGTAGCCGGTTTAGCCGGCAGCTCGCCAAAATTATGTTAGTGGAACCGGCGTTTCATAGTCAGGCGCCTTTTATGTCAGTGCAGCAAATGGTCAGCCATCAGGATGACCGTATCGCCGCGGTGCAGCTATATCTGCGCAAACATCTGGCGGAGCCACTGGACTTACAGCAATTAGCGCAGCGCTTTGCGATGAGTGGCCGCACCCTGATCCGCCGCTTTAAATCGGCAACCGGCGACACACCGATGGCATGGCTGCAAAAATTACGCATAGATAAAGCAAAAAATTTGCTGGAAACCACGCTATTGCCGTTGGAGCAGCTGACACAGCAAGTAGGTTATGAAGATGTTTCGTCGTTTCGCAAGTTGTTTCAGCAATACACCCAGATGACGCCCAAAGCGTACCGGGATCATTTTTATCAGTAAGACAGGTTCGAGCCTTGTACGTTTAGTGAGCACAAAACGTAAATTTAACTAAATATTGTCGCGTGAATTTTCCGACGTGATACAATTTTGTTAATTATCCTGCCTGTGTTTTCTGATATGAACGCTTTAGAAATTGGTTGGCAACTGTATCTGTTGCTGTTTTGTCTGGTCGTGTTGTTGCCGGTATTTGCCGTCTGGCTGTTTTGTTGGTGGCGACGATTTCCGCTGCGGCCGGCGTTATGGTCCTTGGTTGGCGCAACGATGTTGTTTATGGTGTTAAGTTGGGGCATCAGCAGCAACAGCGTGACACTGGAAGAAAACCGGCTGGCGTTGCAGGCCGGTTTTTATCATGCACAAATCGACAACATTGGCCTGGCCAGCAGCGCGATTAATGTGTTGCCGCAAGATCAGCTGGGTGAATATGCCCCGGCGATCGCTGTGAATGGCATCCGCTTGCCGGGTTATCAGGTTGGCTGGTATCTGTTACAAAACCGCAAGCTGGCTTTTGTGATGCTCATTGGCCCGCAACAAGAAGTCAGTCTGATCCGCTCCGGTGAGATGACCGCTGTAGTCGGCGGCAATCTGTTCAGCCAAAGTGGTCGGATAGTCGCAGCACACTGACAGAATAATACAAATAAAAAAGGTCGCACTTGCGACCTTTTTTATTTGATGATCAAAAGCTTATCCAGCGAATGTCATTTCTGGGATATCGCCGTTAATAACCAGCTTACCGGCAGTTTTTTGCTGAATTTCTGCCACAGAGACACCTGGCGCACGCTCCAGCAAGTGGAAAGCGCCATCTTTGACTTCCAGCACCGCTAAATCAGTGACGATCTTTTTCACGCAGCCAACACCAGTCAGCGGCAGGGTGCAGTTATCAAGCAGTTTAGAGCTGCCGTATTTGTCAGCGTGCGTCATAGTGACGACAATATTCTGCGCGCCGGCGACTAAATCCATGGCGCCGCCCATGCCTTTGACCAGTTTGCCCGGGATCATCCAGCTGGCAATATTGCCATGCTGGTCGACTTCAAAAGCGCCTAACACCGTCAAATCAACATGACCACCGCGGATCATGGCAAAACTTTCAGCTGAGGAGAAAATGGCCGCGCCTTTGATAGCGGTGACAGTCTCTTTGCCGGCGTTGATCATGTCGGCGTCTACTTCTGCATCGGTTGGATAAGGGCCCATGCCGAGCAGACCGTTTTCTGATTGCAGCATCACTTCAATACCGGCAGGCACATAGTTAGCCACCAGGGTAGGGATACCAATGCCTAGGTTGACGTAATAACCGTCTTTTAATTCCTGTGCGACACGCATCGCCACTTGTTCACGTGATAAAGCCATGCCGTTCTCCTTAATCTTTGCGAACCATGCGACGTTCAATGCGTTTTTCAAAGTTGCCTTTGATCACGCGCTGCACATAAATGCCTGGGGTGTGAATTTCAGTCGGTGACAACTCGCCCGGTTCGACGATTTCTTCCACTTCGGCCACGGTAATTTTACCGGCAGTGGCGACCATCGGATTGAAGTTCATTGCGGTGTGGCGGAACACCAGATTGCCGTAACGGTCGGCTTTCCAGGCGCGGACGATCGCGAAATCACCGGTAATGGCTGGTTCCAGCACATAATTGCGGCCATTGATTTCGCGGGTTTCTTTGCCTTCAGCTACTGGCGTACCGTAACCGGTAGCGGTAAAAAACGCCGGAATACCAGCACCACCGGCGCGGATTTTTTCCGCTAATGTACCTTGAGGGGTCAATTCCACTTCGAGTTCGCCGGACAATAACTGCTGCTCAAACAAAGCGTTTTCGCCAACATAAGAGGCGACCATTTTTTTAATCTGGCGGTCTTCCAGCAAAATGCCGAGGCCAAAGCCATCGACACCGCAGTTATTTGACACCACGGTTAAGTCGCGGGTGCCCATTTTTTTGATTTGACCAATCAGGCCTTCCGGAATACCGCATAAACCGAAGCCACCTGCGATCACGGTCATGCCATCGGCAAGACCTGCTAAGGCTTCGTCGTAGCTATGCACGACTTTGTTAAACCCTGCCATTGCTGTTCCTCTGTTGTTATCGGGCAGCTGCATTTTTAGCTGCTATGAGATTGCATGCTCAGACGGTCGCTTTAGTGAGACCGGCTGTTAATTCTGTCCGGCATTCTGCTGGCACTGGGCTTTAAGCGCCAATCCTACTTTAGAACTAGGCGCTTTGCCGAGGGCTGCCGTGATGACCCAGCCGGCGCGGGCGAGGCTTTGTAACGCAACGCCATGTTCGATGCCAAGACCATCCAGTAAATACACCACATCTTCAGTGGCAACATTGCCTGACGCACCGGCGGCGTACGGGCAACCGCCAAGACCTGCCACAGCACTGTCAATGACTGCAATACCGCGGCTTAGCGCGGCGTAAATATTTGTTAACGCCTGACCGTAAGTGTCATGAAAATGTATCGCAATTTTATCTACCGGCACCACAGTGAGCACGGCATCGAGCATTGCCAGCACCGTTGCCGGCGTGCCAACACCGATAGTGTCGCCCAAGGAGATTTCATAACAGCCCATGTCGAGCAGCGCTTTAGCGACGCGGGCGACTTCAGCGGGGGCGACGGCGCCCTGATAAGGGCAGCCGACCACACATGAGACATAACCCCGGACCCGCACACCGTCAGCCTTTGCTGCTGCCAGCACCGGCGCAAACCGCGTCAGGCTTTCGTCAATCGAGCAGTTGATGTTCTTTTGTGAAAAAGCCTCAGAAGCCGCGCCGAAAATCGCCACTTCGTCGGCACCGGCGGCGCGTGCTGCCTGATAGCCTTGCAAATTGGGGGTCAGGGCAGCGTAGGTGACGCCGGCTTTGCGCTTGATGCCGCCGAACACCAACGCCGAATCCGCCATTTGTGGCACCCATTTGGGGCTGACAAAAGCGCCGGTTTCGATGGTGGTGAGGCCGGCTTCAGCTAAGGCCTCGACCAGCGCTATTTTGGCTTCGACCGACACAGCCTGCTCATTTTGCAAGCCATCGCGTGGACCCACTTCGACGATTTTTACTGTTTTTGGCCACTGAGCTGTCATGCTGAAGCTCCTGTCTCTGCGCTGAAATCGACCAGCTCCGCACCGTCTTTGACCAAATCACCAGCCTGATAAAACACGCTGTTCACGACGCCGTTGGCCGGCGCTTTGATGGCATATTCCATCTTCATTGCTTCCATCACCAGCAAGGTGTCGCCGGCCAGCACCTGCTGACCTGCGCTTGCCATCACCGCGACCACAGTGCCGTTCATTGGCGCTTTTAAGCTGCCGGCGCTTTCATCTGCGGCAGCTACTTCGACCTGAGTCTGATAGGTGAAATCAAAGCGCTGATGAGCGATAAATACCGACACAGTTTGCGTCAGTGGGTTCGGCTGATAATGGCTTACGCGGACGCGGAACTGATGGCTGTTGCCGGCGTTCGCCAGCGTCGCCGTTAAGGTATCGCCGGAGAGTTCGGCGCGGGCGTTGATGCAATAGTCACCGACACAGAGGCGCTGGCCGGTGGCTGTGCTTTGAATCACCACCTGCGAGGAGTTATCGCCGCTTTGTAGGTTAAACCGCACCTGTGGCGCTTCGTTTAACCGCCAGCCATAACCACAACTCCAGGGCGAGCGGTCGGTCGGCGCCGGTTGTTGTTTCAGCAGCAGATACAACGCCGCTAACAATAAAGCTTGTTGTGATTCAGACTGCGCAGGGGCAAACAAATCAGCCTGATGATGTTCAATAAAATGGGTGTCGAGTTCTGCCGCCGCAAAAGCCGGATGCGACACCAGCGCGCTTAAAAAACCTAAGTTGGTTTTGACACCGGCGATGCGATATTCGTCCAGCGCATGGCGCATCCGGGCGATAGCGCGGTCGCGGTTTTCATCCCAGACAATCAGTTTGGCAATCATTGGGTCATAAAACGGCGACACTTCATCATATTCCACCACGCCGGTATCAATCCGCACATGGCGGTGGCAATCCGGCTGGCGCAAGTAGGTCAGTTTGCCGGTGGCCGGCAGGAAGTTATTGTCCGGATCTTCGGCATAAACCCGCACTTCAATGGCATGACCGTCTAATGGAATTTCTTGCTGTGTCAGCGGCAACGGCTGGTTGCTGGCCACTAATAACTGCCATTTCACCAAGTCCTGACCAGTGATCATCTCAGTAACCGGATGCTCGACCTGCAGGCGGGTGTTCATTTCCATAAAATAAAATGAGCCGTCTTCATCAAACAGGAATTCAACGGTGCCGGCGCCGGCGTAACCAATGGCTTTGGCGGCAGTGACCGCGGCTTCGCCCATGGCTTTACGCTGCTCAGCGCTAAAATTTGGCGCTGGCGCTTCTTCAATCACTTTCTGGTGGCGGCGCTGAATAGAACAATCGCGTTCATGCAGGTAAACCGCATTGCCGAAGTTGTCAGCAAACACCTGAATTTCGACATGGCGCGGTTTAGTCAGATAACGTTCCATCAGGATTTTGTCGTTACCAAAGCCGTTTAACGCTTCGCGTTTGGCGCTGTGCAGCTGCTCCATAAACTCAGAGGCCTGCCATACCACTTTCATACCTTTGCCACCACCGCCATAAGCGGCTTTAAGCAGCAATGGGTAGCCGATGCGGTTGGCCTCAGCAGCGAGGAATGTTTCGTCCTGATTGTCGCCGTGATAACCCGGCACTAAAGGCACGCCGGCTTTGCTCATAATTTCTTTGGCAGCACTTTTGGAACCCATGGCGGCAATAGCCGGCACTGGCGGGCCAATAAACACCACGCCGGCATCGGCGCAGGCTTTGGCAAAGTCTTCGTTTTCGCTTAAAAAACCGTATCCGGGGTGAATGGCTTCGGCACCACTTTGTTTGGCGATTGCAAGAATTTTGTCCGCACGTAAATAGCTGTCCTTGGACGGTGCCGGGCCCAATAAAAAGGCTTCGTCGGCCATTTGCACATGGCGGGCGTTGGCGTCGGCTTCGGAATACACCGCGACACAACGAATACCCAGCTGATGGGCGGTTTTAATCACGCGGCAGGCAATTTCGCCGCGGTTGGCGATCAGTATTTTGCTAAACATCTGGGCTATTCCTCGGTTTGGCCTGCGCTTGTCGGTTGTTGCCATGCCGGCGTGCGTTTGTCTAAAAACGCCGTTAAACCTTCCTGACCTTCAGGAGACACCCGAATAGCGGCGATGCGGCAGGAGGTTTCGGCGATAGTGTCTGGTGTGAGTGACGCATCAGCGACATAAGCCACTAAAGCTTTGGCGGCGACTACAGCCTGCGGGCTATTGGCAATAATGGCGTTGATCAGTGGCTGTGCTTTGGCGCGCAGGTCGGCCTGTTCTTCACTTCCTGCGATGTCACTGACGGCTATCTCGCTAATCAGGCCTAGTTGTAAAGCTGTGGCTGCATCAAAGCGCTCAGCTGTGGTGAAATAACGCCGGCTGGCGCGTTCACCGATGGCGCGCACTACATAGGGGCTAATCACGGCCGGGATCAGGCCGATTTTAACTTCACTTAAACAAAAACTGGCTTTGGGCGTGGCAACTGCCATATCACAGCAGGCGACTAAGCCGACCGCGCCACCAAAGGCTGCGCCTTGCACCAGCGCAATCACCGGCAGCGGAAAGCTGTTCAGTTTTTGCATCAGCAGCGCCAATGCGCCGGCGTCAGTCAGATTTTGCTGATAGTCTTTTTGCGCCATGGCGCGCATCCAGTTTAAATCGGCGCCGGCCGAGAAGTTTTTGCCGGTCGATACCAGCAGTAACACTCGTAAATTGGGCATGGCGGCCAGCGCATCCAACGCCTGAATCAGTTCAGCGATCATCAGGTCGCCAAAGGCATTATGCAGCTCCGGCCGGTTTAACCGCAGCACACCGACGTAGGCCGATTCAGCGCCATATTGTAAGAATTCAGTGGTGATTAAAGACATCAACAGCTCCTTACATCCGGAACACGCCAAAGCGTGTCTCTTCAATCGGCGCATTGAGCGCAGCCGCTAACGCCAGACCCACCACCATCCGGCTTTGTGCCGGGTCGATAATGCCGTCGTCCCACAGCCGCGCTGAAGCATAGTAGGGATGTCCTTGTTGTTCGTACTGGGCGATGATCGGCTGTTTCAGGGCGGCTTCCGCTTCTGGCGACAGAGTTTCACCTTTACGCGCTAAGCCGTCTTTGGTGACCTGCGCCATCACGCCGGCAGCCTGTTCGCCGCCCATCACGGAAATCCGCGCGTTCGGCCACATCCACATCATGGTCGGGTCGTAAGCGCGGCCACACATGCCGTAGTTACCAGCGCCATAAGAGCCGCCAATTAACAGCGTGAATTTTGGCACTTTGGCGCAGGACACGGCAGTCACCATCTTGGCACCGTGTTTGGCGATACCTTCGGCTTCGTATTTCTGGCCGACCATAAAACCGGTGATGTTCTGTAAAAACAGCAACGGAATTTTGCGCTGGCAACAGAGTTCAATAAAATGTGCGCCTTTTTGCGCCGATTCAGAGAATAAAATCCCGTTATTGGCGACGATGCCAATCGGATTACCGAAAATACGCGCAAAACCACAGACCAGCGTTGGGCCATACAGCTGCTTAAATTCATCAAAATCAGAGCCATCGACAATGCGCGCTATCACTTCCCGCACGTCAAACGGTTTTTTCAGATCAGTACCGACAATGCCGTACAGCTCTTGCGCGTCATATAAAGGCTCTTCGCTGGCTTTGACATCGCGCAATACCGGCGTTTCACGGTTTAAACGGGATACGGCGTTACGGGCCAGTTGCAGCGCATGCTCGTCGTTTTGTGCGTAGTGGTCGGCCACGCCGGAAATGCGGCAATGCACGTCGGCGCCGCCTAAATCTTCAGCGCTGACTTCTTCGCCGGTGGCGGCCTTCACCAGCGGCGGGCCGGCGAGGAATATGGTGCCTTGTTCTTTGACAATAATAGATTCATCGGCCATCGCCGGCACATAAGCGCCACCAGCGGTACAAAGGCCCATCACCACGGCAATTTGCGGAATGCCTTTGGCCGACATATTCGCCTGATTAAAGAAAATACGGCCAAAATGCAGTTTGTCCGGGAATACATCATCCTGGCGTGGCAGGTTGGCGCCGCCGGAATCGACCAGATAAATACAGGGCAGGTGGCAACGCTCGGCAATTTCCTGGGCGCGTAAATGCTTTTTCACCGTCAGCGGGTAATAAGTACCGCCTTTGACTGTGGCGTCGTTGGCGACCACCATACATTCGATGCCATTCACACGGCCAATGCCGGCGACCACGCCGGCAGCCGGTACATAGTCGTCATAACATTCCCAGCCGGCAAACTGACCGACTTCAAGAAATGGCGAGCCGGGGTCGAGTAATTTCTGAATACGGTCGCGGGCGAACAATTTGCCACGCGCGACATGGCGGGCGATCAGGCTTTCGCCACCGCCGAGTTTAATTTGCTGCACTTTATTATTCAGGTCGTCGACCAGCACCTGCATGGCCGCAGCGTTTTGCTGAAATTCAGCGCTTCGTGTGTTGATTTTACTGGTAATTTTGCTCACTGCATTCACCTGTCCAGTCAGATCCCGCGCCACGGGATAAAAAAACGGCAGCTCCAGGCTGCCGCTCCAGTCATTATTTCGTTTCGTTAAACAGCTCGCGGCCAATCAGCATGCGGCGAATTTCCGAGGTGCCGGCGCCGATTTCATAGAGTTTGGCGTCGCGTAATAAACGGCCTGTTGGGTATTCGTTGATATAACCGTTACCGCCCAGCAGCTGAATGGCATCCAGCGCCATTTTGGTGGCGAGTTCCGCGCTGTACAGAATGACAGCGGCGGCGTCTTTACGGGTGGTTTCACGGCGATCACAAGCCTTGGCGACTGTGTAAACATAAGCTTTGGCGGCATTCATCTGGGTGTACATGTCGGCCAGTTTGCCCTGTACCAGCTGGAATTCACCAATCGACTGGCCGAATTGTTTGCGGTCATGCAGGTAAGGTACAACGATGTCCATACAGGCTTGCATAATGCCGAGCGGACCGCCGGATAACACCAGCCGCTCGTAATCGAGGCCCGACATGAGCACTTTCACGCCACTGCCGATTTCACCCAGTACGTTTTCTGCCGGTACTTCACAATCTTCAAATACCAGCTCGCAAGTGTTGGAGCCACGCATGCCGAGTTTGTCGAGTTTTTGCGCCTGGCTGAAACCTTTAAAGCCGCGCTCGACGATAAAAGCGGTGATACCTTTGCTGCCGGCGTTGACGTCAGTTTTGGCGTAAATCACATAAGTGTGTGCATCGGGGCCATTGGTGATCCACATCTTGTTGCCGTTCAGCACATAGACGTCGCCTTTTTTCTCGGCGCGTAATTTCATCGACACCACGTCAGAACCGGCGTTTGGCTCAGACATCGCTAAGGCGCCGATATGCTCACCTGAGCAGAGCTTTGGCAGATATTTTTGTTTTTGTGCTTCAGTGCCGTTACGGAAAATCTGGTTCACACACAGATTCGAGTGCGCGCCGTAAGATAATGCGACAGATGCCGAAGCGCGGCTGATTTCTTCCATCGCCACGACGTGCTCGAGATAACCCAGGCCAGAGCCGCCGTATTTTTCGTCAACTGTGATACCGAGTAAGCCTAAATCACCAAACTTGCGCCACAGGTCATTCGGAAAGGCATTGTCATGGTCAATTTGGGCGGCGCGTGGTGCAATTTCTTCGCGGGCAAAAGCGTTGACTTGTTCGCGGATCATGTCCACGGTTTCGCCTAAGTCAAAGTTCAGTGTTTTGTAGTGGCTAATCATTGGTTTATCCCCGTTTGCCTGTGAAGGGCGGATGGTTGATTTGAAATGGGTTATTTATTGGCAGTGTTATGTTCACTGCTTTTTAATTCGGTGTGTTTAAGCTCGCTGCTGCGGGCTTCAGTCAGCGTGTCACGACAGCGTTTTTCGACGGTGATGAGTTCCATCAATACCACTTTGATGTCATCGAGTTGCTGATGCAGTTCAGTTTTTTTCAATTCAATCAGCTGTAACATGGTGGTGAGCTGCGTGACGCTGGATTTGTCGGCGTCATAAAGTTCAAACAACTGGCCGGTCTCGGCGAGACTAAAACCGAGGCGTTTGCCACGCAGAATGAGCTTCAGACGCACCCGGTCGCGTTTGCTGTAAATGCGGGTCTGGCCCTGGCGTTGTGGCGTCAGCAACCCCTGATCTTCATAGAAGCGGATGCTGCGGGTTGTGATATCGAACTCTTTTGCCAGTTCGCTGATGCTATAAGTTGTCTGTTCTTTTTCAGTCATAAAGGCCACCATCGGATCTGCGGCTCACTATAAGTGAAGTTTACGTAAAGGTAAAGCTGGTGGGCGAGCGAGTACAGCGTGTCGCTGCGCTACCGAATTCTGTAAATCCAATAAATACAACAGGATAATTGAGAAAATTCTGCAGTTTTGCCCCTGTGCGGTTGATGGCTTCGCGACTTACATAGGGATAATCCGTAAAGGCTGGCTGCCAAAATGACTAGCCTGTGGCAGCTAATACAGACAAATCGTAACAACTGATAAGACCAAAGTGCAGCATGGTTGACGTTGGCGTAAACGTAAATTTGGTGTAGGCTCAGCGACAATTCGGTTGAAGCAGCCTTCAGTAAGGAAAAGCATGTCTGAGCAAATCGTGATTGTTGGTGCCAAGCGCACGGCGATGGGTGGTTTTATGGGTGGCCTGAGCGATGTGACAGCGCCGGATTTAGGTGCTGTGGCCATCAAAGCCGCATTGGAACAAGCCGGCATCAGCGGTGACAACGTCAGCGAAGTGCTGATGGGTTGTGTGTTACCGGCAGGTCTCGGTCAGGCGCCGGCGCGTCAGGCGGTATTAAAGGCTGGTCTGCCGCTGTCAGCTGGCGCCACCACGCTGAATAAAGTTTGTGGCTCAGGCTTAAAAACCGTGATGCTGGCGCACGATTTGTTAAAAGCCGGCAGTGCTGATGTGGTAGTCGCCGGTGGTATGGAGTCAATGACCAACGCGCCATATCTGCTGCCAAAAGCCCGCGCTGGCATGCGGATGGGCCACGGCGAAGTCAAAGATCACATGATGCTGGACGGTCTGGAAAACGCTTATGACGGCAAAGCCATGGGCTGTTTTGCTCAAGGCACCGCCAACGAACAGGGCTTTAGCCGCGAAGATATGGACCGTTTTGCCATCCAGTCGACCACGCGCGCGCAGCAAGCCATCGCTAATGGCGCATTCGCCGCTGAAATTGCTCCTGTCACTATCCAAAGCCGTAAAGGCGAAGTGGTATTTGCCACCGACGAACAACCAGGCAACGCCAAAATCGACAAAATTCCAGGCCTGCGCCCGGCGTTTGCCAAAGACGGCACTATCACTGCCGCCAACTCTTCTTCTATTTCTGATGGCGCGGCGGCCTTAGTGCTGATGCGCGCAGCTGATGCCAAAGCGCACAACTGTGACGTGCTGGCGACTGTTGTTGGCCACGCCACTCATTCGATGGAACCAGCGCTTTTTACCGTTGCTCCTGTAGGCGCTATGCAAAAACTACTGAATAAACTCGGTTGGGGCGTGCATGACGTTGACCTGTGGGAAATCAACGAAGCCTTCGCCATGGTCACTATGCTGGCGGTCAAAGAGCTGGGTCTCGATGAAGCCAAAGTCAACGTCAACGGCGGCGCTTGTGCTTTAGGTCATCCAATCGGGGCTTCAGGTGCCCGTATTCTGGTGACGTTAATTCACGCATTAAAAGCCCGTGGCCTCAAACGCGGTATCGCATCGCTGTGTATCGGCGGCGGTGAAGCAGTAGCATTGGCGGTTGAAGTCGCTTAATCAATTTCGTTAAAAAAGCCGGCAAACAGCCTAAGCGCCTGAAACAACAGGCGCAACCAGGTAAAAAAACAACAGGGTCAGCTCCATGAGTTGGAGTAACCGGGCGCCCGCAAGAAGCACAGACTTCGGGCGCCAGCAAATTACAGTGACCGGCCAGCCGGTTAAAGACAATCGCAGCGGCCGCTCAGAAGGCAGGCCGCGCAACGGGGAAAATGCTATGACAACTCAGGTTCAGCTGTTTATCGATGGCGAATTTGTTCACTCAAAAAGTGAAAAACTGATCCCGGTCACCAATCCGGCCACTCAGGAAGTGATTGCGCAGGTGCCTTGTGCTACTGCGGACGAAATGGCGCAGGCCATCGCTTCTGCCAAAACTGCGTTCCAAAGCTGGAAAGAAACACCGGTTTCTGAGCGTGCGCGCTTGATGATGCGTTTTGCCGTGCTGTTAAAAGAACATCAGGCCGAAATCGCCGACATTATTTGCCGTGAACTGGGTAAAACCATTGAAGATGCCAAAGGCGACGTCTGGCGTGGTATTGAAGTGGTGGAACAAGCGGCCAATATCCCGTCGCTGATGATGGGCGAAACCGTTGAAAACGTTGCCCGGTCTATTGATACCTATAGCTACATTCAGCCACTCGGTGTTTGCGCTGGTATTACGCCATTTAACTTCCCGGCGATGATCCCGCTGTGGATGTTCCCGATGGCCATCGCATGCGGCAATACTTTTGTGTTAAAGCCATCTGAGCAAGACCCGATGACGGTCAACCGTATCGCAGAACTCTTTGCCCAGGCCGGCGCGCCAAAAGGTGTGTTACAAGTGGTGCACGGCGGCAAAGAGCAGGTCGATGTGCTGCTGCATCACCCGGATATCAAAGCGATTTCTTTTGTTGGCTCGGTCAACGTCGGCCAATACATCTACAAAACCGGTACTGATAACCTCAAACGCGTACAGGCTTTTGCCGGCGCGAAAAACCATATGGTCATCATGCCGGATGCCAATAAACAACAAGTGGTCAATGCCTTAGTGGGTGCTTCAGTCGGTGCTGCCGGTCAGCGTTGTATGGCGATTTCTGTTGCGGTGTTTGTGGGTGCTGCGGCGGAATGGATCCCGGAAGTGGCGGCAGCGATTGGTAAAGTCCGTCCTGGCGTCTACACAGATCCAAATGCGGCCTATGGCCCGCAAATCAGCCCGCAAGCCAGAGCGCGTGTGCTGTCGCTGATTGCCAAAGGTAAAGAAGAGGGCGCGACCTGTTTATTAGACGGCTCTGGTGTTGTAGTCGACGGTTATCCAAACGGGAACTGGGTCGGTCCTACTGTGTTCAGCAATGTCACGACTGATATGACCATTTATAAAGAAGAGATCTTCGGCCCGGTGTTGACGACTATGACCGTCGATTCTCTCGATGCTGCCATCGGTGTCGTCAACGCCAGTCCATACGGCAACGGCACCTCGATTTTTACCGCCAGTGGTCATGCGGCGCGTAAATATCAACACGAAATCGAAGTGGGTCAGGTCGGGATTAATATCCCAATTCCGGTACCACTGCCGTTTTTCTCCTTCACCGGCTGGAAAGGTTCGTTCTACGGCGACCAGCATGCGTACGGCAAACAAGCGGTGCGCTTCTACACTGAGACCAAAACTATCACAGCGCGTTGGTTTGACGACGAAGTGCAGGTGTCAGGTCCGAATATGTCGATCAATCTGCGTTAATACCAAGCAAAGCCACCGAGTAAACACCGGTGGCTTTGCCAATATGTTTTATCAAGTCCGGTCATCATTTCCAATCACAGCGGCTGGTCTTAAAACACTGAGGTCCAAGCATGAATTTTAATTTAACCGAAGATCAAAAAGCCTTTGCCGACACAGCACGCCAGTTTGCTGAAACTGAACTGGCACCATTTGCCGCGCAGTGGGATCGTGAACATCATTTCCCAAAAGATGTCCTGCAAAAAGCCGGTGAGCTGGGTTTTTGTAGCCTGTACACACCGGAAGATGCCGGTGGTTTAGGTTTGTCACGGCTGGATTCATCGATTATTTTTGAACAGCTGGCGATGGGGTGTACCGCGACGACGGCGATGCTGACCATCCACAATATGGCGACCTGGATGATTGCGACCTGGGGCACAGAAGCGGTGAAAGCTGCCTGGTGTCCGACTTTGGTGACTGGTGAGCAGCTTGCGTCTTATTGCTTAACAGAACCGGGCTCAGGCTCGGATGCAGCTTCTTTGCGTACCAGCGCAAGAAAAGACGGTGACAGCTATGTCATCAACGGTTCAAAAATGTTTATCTCGGGCGCCGGCAGCACTGAAGTGCTGGTGGTGATGGCGCGTACCGGTGAAGCCGGTCCAAAAGGCATTTCGGCTTTTGTGGTGCCTGCTGATGCTGAAGGCGTGATTTATGGCAAAGCCGAAGAGAAAATGGGCTGGAATGCGCAGCCGACCCGTTTAGTCACTTTTGACAATGTGCGGGTGCCTGCGGAGAACTTATTAGGCGCCGAAGGCCAGGGTTTCACCTTTGCGATGAAAGGCTTGGACGGTGGCCGCATCAATATCGCCACTTGTTCTATTGGTACTGCCCAGCAGGCGCTGAACACCGCCCGTAATTACATGTTGGAGCGCGAACAATTCGGCAAACCGCTGGCGGCGTTCCAGGCGCTGCAGTTTAAACTGGCGGATATGGCGACTGAACTGGTGGCAGCGCGTCAGCTGGTGCGTTTAGCCGCTTTTAAACTGGACCAACAGGACGCGGAAGCCACTGCTTATTGCGCTATGGCGAAACGGTTTGCTACTGATATCGGTTTTCAGGTCTGTGATCAGGCGCTGCAAATCCACGGCGGTTATGGTTATATCAAAGAATATCCGCTGGAGCGGCATTTCCGCGATGTGCGGGTACACCAGATTTTAGAAGGTACTAATGAAATCATGCGGCTGATCATCGGCCGTCGCTTACTGGATAGCGCAGCCTCTGATATTCTGTAAGTCTGTTTGCAAAACAAGAACAAAGAGCCGGGCTGCCGGATGCAGCCTGCCGCTTGTCATACCGATTAAGGGATCCCTATGGCCCAGTTAAATCTTGAATTTCGTGGTCACACCGCATTGCTGACCATGTCCAATCCGCCAGCCAATACCTGGACGCAGGACACTTTGACTGCTTTGCGTGACACTGTGCGCAGCCTCAATCAAAACAACGACGTTTATGCCTTAGTGATCACCGGTGAGGGTCAGAAATTTTTCTCCGCCGGCGCTGATTTAAAACTATTTGCTGACGGCGATAAAGCCGTGGCCAGCGATATGGCGCGGATTTTTGGTGAAGCTTTTGAAACTTTAAGCCAGTTCCGTGGTGTGTCGATCGCCGCCATTAATGGTTATGCCATGGGTGGTGGCCTCGAAGTCGCGCTGGCCTGTGATATCCGCATTGCCGAAACGCAGGCACAACTGGCGTTACCGGAAGCCAAAGTCGGGTTATTGCCTTGTGCCGGTGGCACCCAAAATCTGGCCTGGCTGGTGGGTGAAGGCTGGGCCAAACGGATGATCCTCTGCGGTGAACGTCTGTCGGCCGACAAAGCCTTACAAATTGGCCTGGTTGAAGAAGTGGTCGGCACTGGCGAAGCACTGTCTGCCGCTTTGGCACTGGCGGACAAAGTCGCTGAGCAAAGCCCGTCTGCTGTAACGGCCTGTAAAAAACTGATCCAACAGGGCCGCAGTGGCGCTATTAATGCCGCATTGCCGCTCGAGCGGGAGCTGTTTGTCGGTTTGTTTGATACTCAAGATCAGGTCGAAGGCGTTAGCGCCTTTTTGCAAAAACGCCCGCCACAATGGGTGAACGGTTAAGGAGCCTGGTATGACCGAAATCACGCAAAACCAGGCTGTTGTACTGTTCAGCGAACTGACGGCCGACAATGGCAAAAAAATTGGCGTAGCGACGCTTAACAGTGAAAAGTCACTGAATGCGCTGAGTCTGCCGATGGTAGAACTGCTGCTGCCACAAATGCAGCAGTGGAAAGACAATCCGGACATCGCCATGGTGTTGTTACAGGGAGCAGGTGACAAAGCCTTCTGCGCCGGTGGTGACATCCGCGATTTATACCACACGATGAAAGCCAGTCCCGGTACTTTTCAGCCTTATGTCACTGAGTTTTTTACCAAAGAATATACGCTGGATTACCTTATCCACACTTTTGACAAACCGGTGCTGGTGTGGGGGAACGGTATTGTGATGGGTGGCGGTTTAGGCTTGATGGCCGGCGCCTCGCACCGGGTCGTCACGGCCGCCAGCCGTATTGCCATGCCGGAAATGGCGATTGGTTTGTATCCGGATGTTGGTGGCAGCTGGTTTTTAAACCGGATGCCAGCCGGTTGTGGTTTGTTTTTAGGTCTGACTGGTGCGTCTATTAATGCTGCCGACGCTAAGTTTATTGATTTAGCTGACTTTTATATTCCGCATGATAAACGGCAGTTAGTAGTTGAAGCTTTGCTCAGCATCCGCTGGGGCAATACGGTGGTGCTGAATCATCAGAAGTTATCAGACTTGCTGATGAGCATTGAGACGCAGACGTTAAATCAACAGCCGGCCAGTCAAATTCGTTTACATCAGGCACCTATCGCCGCGCTCGCGAAGACACCGGACTTGCCCGCGGCTATTGATGCCATTCTGGCGATGCCGAACGAAGACAGCTGGCTTGGTAAAGCCAAGGCGTCTTTACGGTACGGCAGCCCCATCACGGCGCATATTGTTTACCGTTTGCTGCAGTTAGGGCAGTCGAAAATTCTGGCCGACAGTTTCCGCTTAGAGCTTGGCCTCAGTGTGCAATGCGGCAAACTCGGCGAATTTAGCGAAGGTGTGCGGGCGTTATTGATTGATAAAGACCAGCAGCCGCAGTGGTTGTACCCGGACGTGGCGTCAGTACCGGTGGCTGTGATTGACGAATTGTTCAGTTCACCCTGGTCGGCCGCCGAGCATCCGCTGGCAGCACTGGGCCGGCTGCATCCACCACAATAAATACAGGCAGATGCTGGGTAAAACGCATCGCGAACAGGGGAGAATTCTATGCAAGTTGTTGCTTTTATTGGTCTTGGCAATATGGGCGGCCCGATGGCGCTGAACCTGCAAAAAGCCGGGTTTCAGGTGCAGGCCTTTGATTTAAATAAAGACGCTTTAGCTGCTGTTGCTGCAGAAGGGGCCAAAGCGGCCGATTCAGCGCGTGCGGCAGTGCAGGGCGCTGATTTCGTGATTTCGATGCTACCAGCTGGCAAACACGTGATTGGTTTGTATCAGGACGTGCGCAGTGAGATTAAAGCCGGCGCTTTGGTGCTGGATTGTTCGACTATCGATGCACAAAGCGCGCGTCAGGTTGGTGCTTTACTGGCTGATGCCGGCATTGCTTTTATTGATGCACCGGTATCCGGCGGCGTGGGTGGTGCCAAAGCCGGTACTCTGACTTTTATCGTTGGCGGCTCTGCCGAGAACTTCCAGCGTGCCAACGACGTCCTATCGGCGATGGGCAAAAATCTGTTCCATGCCGGGGATGTTGGCGCCGGGCAAATCGCCAAAATCTGCAACAACATGCTGTTGTCGGTGTTGATGGTCGGCACCAGTGAATCGCTGCAGCTGGGTATTGATAACGGTCTGGATCCGAAAGTGTTGTCTGAGATTATGCTCAAAAGCTCAGGCCGCAATTGGACACTGGAACTGTATAACCCATGCCCGGACGTGTTGCCAAACGTGCCTGCCAGCAACAACTATCAGGGCGGTTTTATGGTCGACCTGATGGCAAAAGATTTGGGCCTTGCCAGCGAATGTGCGCAGCAAAGCCAGTCCACCACGCCGATGGGGGCATTAGCGCGTAATTTGTATGTGCAGCATCAGCGGCAGGGCAACGGTAAACTCGATTTCTCCAGTATTTTCCGTTTTTTCAGTAAAAAATAACTGCCGTGGGCAGATAGGTTAACGCGATGAATTTAAAAGACAAAGTCATAGTGATCACTGGCGGCGCACAGGGCCTTGGTCTCGAAATGGCGCGGATGTGTGCGGACAACGGCGCGGCGCTGGCGCTCATTGATATGAACGCCGAGCAGCTCGCTGCTGCTGCGACAGAGCTGTGCGCTTCCGGTGTGCGGGTTGAAACTTATGCCGCAAACGTCTCGGATGAAGCCAGTGTTGAACAGACATTTGCGGCTATTGCGGCGGATTTTGGCGCTATTGACGGCCTGATTAACAACGCCGGTATTTTACGTGATGGGCTGCTTTTGAAATACAAAGACGGGCAGCTCACCGGCAAAATGCCGCTGCAGCAGTTCCAGTCTGTGATTGATGTCAACCTGACTGGTGTGTTCCTGTGTGGCCGTGAAGCGGCCGCTTTGATGGTGCAAACCGGCCGCAAAGGCGTCATCATCAATATGTCGAGTGTGGCGCGCGGTGGCAATATGGGCCAGACCAATTACGCAGCCTCAAAAGCCGGCGTGGTGGCGATGACTGTGACCTGGGCGCGGGAACTGGGCCGTTATGGCATTCGGGTCGGTGCTATTGCACCGGGCGTCATTCGCACTGCAATGACCGATGCGATGAAGCCGGAAGCTCGTGACCGTTTAGTGGCGATGAAACCGGTTGGCCGTTTAGGTGAGGCAGCCGAGATTGCGCACACCGCCAAGTATATCTTCGAAAACGACTTTTTCACCGGCCGGGTGGTTGAGGTCGATGGTGGCATTTCGATGTAGTTTAGAAGCTTAAAAAAATGCCCGCAGATGCGGGCATTTTTTTAAGCGAAGATCAGGCCCGGCTCAATGCCAACTTCAGGCCCAGCGCCACAAACAAAGCGCCTACAGTGCGGTTTAACCACAGTTTGACTTGTTGACTGGTTTTGACTTTTTGTGCGGCCATGGCGGAAGTCCAGGCCAATAACAAACACCACAGCATGCCGTTCAGATTAAAAATGGCGCCTAAAACCAAAAATGCCAGAGTTTTGTCGGCAGCGTCCGGTGCGACAAACTGCGGTAAAAACGCCAGAAAAAACAACGCTACTTTTGGATTTAACACATTAGTCAGCAGGCCCTGGCGGTAAATCGTGCCGAGTGAAGCCGGCGTTGGTGCGGCTTGTGCCGTGCTGGTCGCTGTTTTTGTGCGTAACATCTGTACGCCGATATACAGTAAATAAGCGGCGCCGAGTAACTTAATCAGTAAAAATGCTTCAGCTGAGGTAGCGAGCAGCGCAGATAAGCCAAAGGCTGCCGCGGCAATATGCACACAAGTCCCACTGCAAATACCCAGCACGGCTGCGACGCCGGCTTTAAAACCCTGACCGGCACTTCGCGCCATGATGAGGATAGAATCCGGCCCTGGCGTCATATTCAGTAATAATCCCGAGATAACAAATAACCATAAGTCCTGCGTGCCGAACATAAAACCTCCGTTACCAAGTTTCAGCGCAGTAAAAAAGAAGGGGAGCCAAGCTCCCCTTCGTCATCAGTCGATTAAACCGTAGTGCTGCTTCAGCACTGCGATAATTTCCGCCTTCGGATCAGCCGACAGTTCGATGCGCCGGCCTATTACTTTCTCGGCAATGCCCAGATAAGTGCGCGAAATATCCATCATCACTTCAGTCGGCAACAGGTTGTCGCGGGCGAGAGCCACGCGCTCCGGCATCCGGTCTTTATTCAGCAGAATATCCGGGTCCGGGAAGTGATTGAGCAGCCACTGGCGGAAGCCTTCTTTGGATTGCTCAACAATTTGGCCGTCGCGCCAGCAAGCGCCATCCCAAATCCGCGAACTGTCAGGCGTGCCGACTTCATCCATATAAATCAGTTTGCTGGTGCCTTGGGTGTCTTTGACATAACCAAATTCAAATTTTGTGTCGACAAACATTTGGTCAAGCGCAGCCAAAGCGTCGCTTATCACGGCAAAGCCTTGTTTTAACAGCTTTTCATACAAAGCGATGTCTGACAGCTGTTCAAAGCCAAAGGCCTGATAATGGCGTTCAATGTCAGCGCGGGAAATGTTGACGTCATCGGCTTCCGGCACGCCGGCAAGACCGGTCAGAATACCTTTGGTCGATGGGGTGATTAGAATTTCCGGCAGCTTTTGCTCTTTTTGCAGGCCTTCCGGCAGCGTGATGCCACAGAATTCGCGTTCACCTTTGCTGTACGCTCGCCACATGGAGCCGGTTATATATTGCCGGGCAATGGCTTCGATTTTCACCGGCCGGGCTTTTTGTACAATCCACACCAGCGGGTGCGGGATATCGAGAATATGACTGTCGGCCAAACCATGTTGTTTAAATAACGAAAACCAGTGATTTGAAATTGCGTTTAGCGCAGCGCCTTTGCCTGGTACGCCGTTCAGGCCGTTTTCACCTTGCCAGATACAGTCAAAGGCGGAAATACGGTCGCTGATCACCATGATGGCGAGCGGGGTGTCGGCCGGCACCGGGTAGTTTTTCTCGCGGATAAGACGGGCGCTGTCCTGTTCGGTCAGCCAGTAAACACTGCGGACTTTGCCGGAATGTACAGGTAAATGCGTGCGGATCGGCAGATCATCGTTGACCGCCAGGACCTGAGTTGCAAGAGTCATGATCACTTCTTCTGTCGCTGAAAAAAGGCGGGCCTGAGTGTAGCAGAAAGGGCGCTTTAACTGAATCGGTGGCAGCAGTTTATCTGTGCTCTGATATGATAAGGGCCCAACAATAAAGACATGACGCCGGAGTTTTCCATGTCAGCGCCCGCTGCAGCTGTACAGCCTGATGCTTGCCCTTTGTGTCAGCATCCGGCAACAACACCTTATTACACAGATAAAACGCGCCAATACTGGCATTGCCCGGTCTGTCAGCTGGTATTTGCCAGCCGGCAAAGTTTACTGAGCAACGACGCCGAACTGGCAATCTATCAGCAGCATCAGAATGACCCATACGATGCTGGTTACCGGCAATTCTTAAGCAAACTGGCGGCACCTTTGCTGCAGCGCCTTGGCACAGCGCCGTTGTCGGGACTGGATTTTGGTGCAGGCCCCGGGCCGACTTTGTATCTGTTACTTGAGCAAGGCGGGCATCAGGTCAACAATTACGACCCGTACTTCGCGCCGGACGTGGCGTTGCTTGAGCGTCAGTATGATTTCATCTGCTCAACAGAAGCGATAGAGCATTTTTATCAGCCGGCGACTGAATGGCAGCTCTGGCTGAATTTGTTAAAACCAGAAGGCTGGCTTGGGCTGATGACGCGGTTAAGGCCGGAGCATCCTACTGACTTTGCCAAATGGCACTACAAAAATGACCCGACACACGTCAGTTTCTTTCATGCGGAGACCTTTTTATGGCTGGCAAGGCGTGATGGTTTTGCAGTAGAAATTATTGGACCTGATGTGGTGATTCTAAAGAGAGAATCAGTCGCCGGGCGGAGCTAAGCGATGCAAGCTTTTCACGGATCAGACAGCAAAGATGTAGTGCACAGGGACTTAGTTAGGGTATTAGTGCAGCATATCCTGCAATATCGGCTGAAAATTTTTGCCATCAGCGGCGCGCAGGGCAGTGGTAAAACAACCTTAGCCGGAGCGCTGCAACAAGCATTGCAGCAATGTGGCATCTGTGTGGGCGTGGTGTCACTCGATGATTATTATTTAAGCCGGCGCGAACGTGCGCAACTGGCAGAACAAGTCCATCCGTTGCTGATAAATCGCGGTGTGCCAGGTACCCATCAAATCACCCGGCTGCAGCAAGATGTAACGGCGCATCTTGCTGGTAAGCCTTTGACTTTGCCACGCTTTGATAAAGCGCTGGATGATGTGGTGGCGGATTTGCCGCTTCGTCACTACGACGTGCTGATTATTGAAGGCTGGTGTCTCGGCGCTTTGCCACAAAACGCAGCTGAACTTGCTGTGCCGGTCAATGCGTTAGATCTATTGCCGGATGCGGCGCATTGGCGACAGTTTCAGAATAACCAGTTACAACAGTATTATCAGCCGCTTTGGTCTTTATTGCAGCCAATGTTGTACCTGCAGGCGCCGGACTGGCCGACCGTCTGTGTCTGGCGGCAGCAGCAGGAAGCGGCGTTATGGCGCGAGCGTGGTGTTGGTATGGATAAAGTTGCTCTATTTAAGTTTATGTTGCCGTTTCAGCGCTGGACTGAAGCGATGTTGCGGGGCGAACTGGCAGGCCAGCCGCTGCTGTTAGCGCTTGATAAAAACCGGCAAATAGTCACACCTCTACCTTCAGCACTCAGCAATTTCTCGGCTAAGTCACAGAACTGACAGCAAAAAGTTGCTAAATTCTGCACAGTATCGTCATACTGCTATGGCACATTTAACAGTCGTTGCCGGGCAGCAAACTATTGTTGCAAACGCAACCCAAGCACCAGGAGTTTTGCGATGCCAGCCTTGTTAAGGACCGTTCTGGCGCTGCTTGCCGGCGTGGTCGTGACCTTCTTTACTATTTCTGCAGTCGAGCAGCTTGGTCATATTCTGTACCGCGCACCGGTTGGACTCGACTGGCAGGACAGTTCTGCCGTTTCGGCTTATTTAAAACAGTTACCGGTCGGTGCCTTGTTGTTAGTCCTGGCAGGCTGGTTGCTGGGTATTTTTACCGGACTTACCGCTGCGACCTTGTTGGCCGGCCGTTGCCGCGGTCGTTTTGCTCTGGCGATCGGTAGTCTGGTGTTTTTAGGTGCCGTTTCGAATTTTTATCTGTTGCCGCACCCGATGTGGCTGATGGTCGTGAGTCTCATCACTATCCCACTGGTTACTTTGCTGTGCTGGTGGGCACTGAAAAAACGTTTTGGTCAACCGGTGTTGACCCCGGAAGGAGAACAACAATGACGGAAGTACGTTTATTGGGTATTTGTGGCAGCCTGCGTCAGGCATCACACAATATGACTTTGCTCAAAACCGCGCAGCAACTGTTGCCGCAAGGCGTGAGGCTTGAGATAGCCGATTTAACTGAAGTGCCATTTTTTAATGCTGACCTAACCACTAAGCCAGCTGCCGTCGTCGCGTTATTGGCCGCGATGGAGCAAGCCGACGGCTTTATTTTCGCCTGTCCGGAATACAATTATTCGATTGCGCCAGCGCTGAAAAATGCGTTGGATTGGGCATCGCGGGAGCCGGACAATCGACTGTTGGTGGGCAAAGCAGCCGCTATTATGGGCGCTGGTGGTGGCATGGGCACGTCGCGGGCGCAATATCATTTGCGTCAGGTCGGAGTGTATCTGGATCTGCATTTTGTCAATAAACCTGAAGTATTTGTCAATGCGTTCAGTGGCGTGTTCGCCGCTGATGGCGCGCTGCAGGATGAAAAAATCCGCGGCACTATTGCGGCGCAGCTGGTTGCTTTGCAAGCTCTGGTTTTAAGATGCAAAAAATGATGTGGCTGGGTCGGTTTAAGCAGACTTTCATCGCACTGGCTTTGTCTGTCGCGGCACTGCAGGTTTCTGCAGTGCCGGAAACCGCGCTGGCGACGCGTTACCAGACTGAGATCCAGACTTTCTGGCAACAACAGGTCAATACCGGCACTATGACAACGCCGGATGGCACAAAGTTGGCTTATGCCTATGTGCTGCCGCCACAGGCCCGATATGCGCTGGTATTAGTGCAAGGGCGCACGGAAGCCTATCTGAAATATCAGGAGCTGTATTTTGATTTGGCCGCGCAAGGTGTAGCGGTATTTAGCCTGGACCATCGTGGTCAGGGCATGCCATCGCGGGAACTCGGAGACCCGCATAAAGGCCATATCACTGATTTTGCGTTATACAGCCAGGATCAACAGCAATTTATTGCGGAAGTAGTCAAACCTCAGACGCAATTACCACTGAACCTGTTAGCACATTCAATGGGTGGCGCTGTTGCTGTGCAATTACTGGCGCGGCAGCCGGCGCTGTTCCAGCGTGTGGTGCTGACATCGCCGATGATAGCGCCGAATGCGACTGTGGCGTTTTCTGAGCAGGATGGTTGTTATCTGGCCGCCGCTTTTGACTGGACTTGTCCGGATTGTTATGCCGGTTTTGTGGCCCAGCCGTACCCCTTTGATCAGAGCTTTGCTGACAATATCCTGACCAGCTCTAAGACCCGTTATCAGTTATTTCGGGATTTGTATCAGCAGCAGCCGCAGCTTCAGCTTGGCGGTCCGACCTGGTCCTGGTTATCACAGGCCTGTAATGTTGCAGAGCAAATGCCGCAGTTGGCCCGACAAATCAAAACGCCGGTGCTGATGCTGCAGTCCGGTGCTGAGCAGGCTGTCAGTAACAGTGCGCAACAGCAATTTTGTCAGGAATTGGGACCACTTTGCGCGGGCGGAAAGGTTGAGACATTTGCCGGCGCAAAACATGAACTGCTGTTTGAAGCGGATCATCATCGTGATCTGGCACTGCAGAAAATCATCGCGTTTTTAGCTGAAGCTAAATAGTCGGGTGCTAAGCCGCGGGGTTCTAAGCCGAAGTATGGCGTGATCTCAATGCGCTAAAACCCAGATAAAAAAAGAGCCAGCAATTGCTGGCTCTTGTCTTTTCGCCTGAGTTATTCGACTGAAGGCGGCTTCGTCATTGGTGCAACAGCAGACTGGCGGGCTGAGGCAGAACCAGCAGTACCTTCGACTGTGGCTTTGGCTTCATATTGCACGCCTTGTGGCACGACGGCAGGGCTGTCGTCCACGACTGCGACAGGTTTAGTCATAGTCGCAACCACCATATTGCCATAACGGTTGGCTTTTGCCGCCGGAGCCTTGGCTGGCGTCGTCACAACGGCTGGCGCAGGTGCTTCTGCTGCAGCAACTTCGACCACCGCAGTTTCAACCGGTACAACAACAGCAGGCTCTGGCTGAGCTGCTGTTTCGGCTACGGTCTCAACTGGTGCAACAACTTCAGTCACAACAGCTGCTGCAGGCGCTGCAACTTCCGCGACTGGCGCAGCTGGTGCTGCGGCAATGACAGCTTCGACCACAGCTTCTGATGCAGCAACGTCTGTCGCGGCAACTTCAGTGGTTTCCACCACTTTCGGTTCGCGCTGACGTTGACGGCGCGGTTTTGCCGGCGCAGCTTCAGCTGCTGGTGCATCGGCTACAGCGATTTCTTCCACAGTCGCGACTACAACTTCTGCATTTGCAGCAGCTGTCGGTTCAGCAGCAATTGGCAAGTCTAATTGCTGTTCGGCGCTGACCACATCTTCTTCCGGGTAACGGGCGTCAACAGCATCGTCAGTATCACCTTGTTGCTGTTCTTTTTTGCGTTTCTGACCAGCGGCACGTAAATGGCGTGGTGAGCGACGGCTGCGGCTGCGGTTTTCGCCGTTAGCTGCATCTGCGGCTTCTGCCTGGTTGTCTGATGCTTCAGCGTTGATGTCAGTTGTGACTGGCTCAGCGGCGATATCAGTTGCAACTGCAACCACCGGCTGTTCAGCCGGAGCTACTACCACGGCCACAGGTTCTGCAACGATCTGCAGTTCTGTTTCTACACCTTGTTCAGCCTGTTGCTGTTTATCAAGGCGCACCGATTTACGCATATTACGGCGCTGACGGCGCTCTGCCACTTTGCTGGATGATGGAATTTCGTCATCAGCGTCAACCACTGGCGTCGGGCGCGGTGCCTTCTCAACCTGTGGCTTTTTGTCAAGACGCTCAGTCCGTTCGATACGCTCAGCACGTTCCGGACGCTCGGCACGTTCTGGTCTGTCAGCTTTCTGTTCCGGACGAGCATTGCGCGGTTTGTCGTTGCGGTCCTGACGTGGCTGACGGGCTTCGTTACGGCTGTCATCCTGCTCGGCACGGCGTTTTTGACCATCGCGGTTGTCCTGACGGTTATCGCTGCGACCATCACGGTTATCACGGCCACCACGACGGTTGCGGCTGTCGCGGTTATTCTGCCGGCGCTGTGGTGCTTCTGCTTTCACTTCCGGCGCTGGTGCTGGTGCGCCAAACAGCGATTTAAAGAAAGCACTGACTTTAGACAACAATCCAGACTCAGCAGCAACCGGGGCCACAGGAGCAGCTTCAGTTTTAACCACCGGCGCGGCCACCGGGGCTGGTGCTTCAGTCATTGAAATGGCAGCAATCGCCGGTTTTTCCTTCACTGCATCAGATACCGGGTGATACAGCGTATTGGTCACTGCCGGCGCTTTCACCAGGTTATAGCTCGACTCTTCAATTTCTTCGTCAATACGAATACGCGTCACTTCGTAATGCGGTGTCTCGTAATGTTCATTTGGAATAATGAAGATACGAATGCCATGACGGGCTTCGATGCGACGGATCGATTCGCGTTTTTCGTTCATCAGGTAAGTTGCGACTGACACTGGCACCTGCGCATGGATCTGGCTGGTGTTGTCTTTAATCGCTTCTTCTTCGATTAAACGTAAAATCGATAATGCAGATGACTCAGTGCTGCGAATAGTGCCGCGACCATGACAGCGTGGGCAGACATGCGTGGCCGATTCGCCTAATGACGGACGCAGGCGCTGACGCGACATTTCCAGCAGACCAAAGCGGGAGATGCGGCCGATTTGGACGCGGGCGCGGTCTTGTTTCACTGCTTCTTTTAAGCGGTTTTCGACTTCACGCTGGTGACGGACCGGCGTCATATCGATGAAGTCGATGACAATCAGACCACCTAAGTCACGCAAACGTAACTGGCGGGCGATTTCATCGGCAGCTTCAAGGTTAGTGTTAAAAGCGGTTTCTTCGATGTCGCCGCCTTTGGTCGCTTTCGACGAGTTGATATCGATGGCGGTTAAGGCTTCGGTTGAATCGATGACAATAGAACCACCGCTTGGCAGGCGCACTTCCCGGCGGAATGCCGATTCAATTTGTGTTTCAATTTGATAATGCATAAACAGCGGCGTTTCGCCCTGATACATTTTCACGCGATGGGCGAAGTCCGGGCGGAACTGCTGGATATACAGTTTGGCTTCTTCAAAAATGCGCGGGTTGTCGATCAAAATCTCACCGACGTCGCGGCGCAGATAGTCACGGATGGCACGGAATACCACGTTGCTTTCCTGATGGATCAGGAATGGTGCAGGGCGGTTTTGTGCTTCTGTGGTGATGGCTGACCAATGTTTCATCAGCGCTTTTAAGTCGTAATCCAACTCTTCGTAAGATTTGCCAACACCTGCGGTGCGGACAATCAACCCCATACCATCCGGCATTTCGAGCTGACCTAAAGAGTCTTTTAATTCCTGCCGTTCATCGCCTTCAATGCGGCGGGAAATACCACCTGCCCGTGGGTTATTTGGCATCAGCACCAGGTAAGAGCCAGCCAGACTGATAAAAGTCGTCAGCGCGGCGCCTTTTTGGCCCCGTTCTTCTTTATCAATTTGAATGATGACTTCCTGGCCTTCGCGCACCACTTCTTTAATGTTCGGGCGACCGTCGAAGGAATAACCTGAAGGGAAATATTCGCGGGAAATTTCTTTTAATGGCAGAAAACCGTGCCGCTCAGCGCCGTAGTCGACGAAAGCTGCTTCCAGGCTAGGTTCAACCCGGGTGATTTTGCCTTTGTAAATATTGGCTTTTTTCTGTTCGTGACCTGGGCTTTCAATATCCAGATCGTATAATTTCTGGCCATCGACCAGCGCAACGCGGATTTCTTCTTCCTGCGTCGCATTAATGAGCATTCTTTTCATTGTGTCTGACTCTTGCATTCAGCCACAACAACAGCGCGCACAATCTATGCGTGTCAGATAACGTCAAACATATAAAAATGCAGTCTCCCGACTGGAATGCTTGAAAATCGATTTAATTATCAATTGTTTTTAAAACAGAACACCAACTGGGTTGTCAGGCCGGTCTGGCATTCATTGAGAATCTGCACACATCGCGTCAGCGTTGCGTTATAGCTTTACTTTTTTGTGTGTTGCTCAGTTAACTGGCAGCTGTGTCGTGCTTCGAACAGTAATAAATTACGCACATTACTGGTTGCACAGAGCATTATTCGTTGGCGGGGAAGATAAAATCGTTGGTTTTCACCACGGATTCGGTATGATCTGCGTCCCGACCGGTGCCTCACAGCTTCTCTTACGTCTTTCTGAGCGCCCTAACGGCCATTTTGGCTCAATTAGCGGGTCGATTATCCCATTAATTAAGTTGCATTAGCAACCTAAATGTAGCAGCAAAAACGCATGACAGATGAAAGAAAAACCCCGGTGCAATTTATTGATGTAGATGCAGAATTCGCCGGTCAACGCATCGACAATTTTTTGTTGGCGCGCCTCAAAGGTGTGCCAAAAAGTGTCATCTACCGCGTGCTGCGAAAAGGAGAAGTTCGGGTCAATAAAGGCCGGATCAAGCCTGAATATAAGTTACAGGCCGGTGACCAGGTCCGGGTGCCGCCGCTGGTGGTGGCTGCTGAAGCCGACCCGGTGTCAGTCAAACTGACTGCAGTGAAAACGCTTGAATCGCACATTTTGTACGAAGACAACGAGCTGATTGTATTAAACAAACCGACCGGCATGGCAGTGCATGGTGGCAGCGGCCTGCAGTTCGGCGCGATCGAAGCACTTCGTGCACTGCGGCCGCAGGCGAAGTTTTTAGAACTGGTGCACCGGTTGGACCGCGATACCTCGGGATGCCTGTTAATTGCGAAAAAACGTTCGATTCTGACCGCTTTACATGAGCAACTGCGCTTAAAGGTTGTCGAGAAAAAATATTGGGCATTAGTGGCCGGCCAATGGGATGGCAAAATCAAAAAAGTCACTGAGCCGCTGAAAAAGAATACCCTGCAAAGTGGTGAGCGGATTGTGCGGGTCGATGAACGTGACGGGAAACCGTCAGAAACCCGGTTTAAAGTGCTGCAACGTTATGAAGAAGGCACTTTGTTAGAAGCTTTTCCGGTGACAGGCCGGACGCACCAAATCCGCGTCCATACTGCTTGTAACGGTCATCCAATTGCCTGTGATGACAAATACGGCGATAACGAATTTACCGGTCAGATGAATGGCCTCGGTCTGAACCGATTGTTCTTACATGCCAAACTCATCAGTTTCGAACATCCGGTGTCAGGTCAACGCCTGACGTTTGAAGCGCCACTGGATAAAGCCTTGAGTCAAGTTCTGACCAGGCTGGTTAAAAAGAAGTAGGGCAGTCTCCGGTATGCAAGATGTCAAAGTAGTGATTTTCGACTGGGATGGCACTGTGATGGATTCCATCGCCAAGATTGTCAACTCAGTGCGGATTACCGCGCAGCGGTTAGCGTTGCCGGTGCCAACTGAGCATGCGGCCAAACAGATTATCGGCTTGTCGCTGGACCCGGCGTTTAGAACCTTGTTTCCGCAGAGTTCAGCTGCAGAACGCGAACTAATGTCAGAACACTATAAAGATGTGTACAGCAATGTAGATTGCACACCAACGCCACTGTTTGACGGCGCAGAACATGTTTTCAGCGCATTACGGCAGCGCGGCTATCAGCTTGCTGTGGCAACAGGTAAAGCCCGTCGTGGTCTGGACCGGATGTTTAATGAAACGAAGACCGGGCATCATTTTGTCACCAGCCGTTGTTCGGATGAGGCGCAAAGCAAACCGCATCCACAAATGCTGGAACATATTCTGGCTGAACTACAACTGACACCGCAGCAGGCTGTGATGATTGGTGATTCACGCTACGACCTGATGATGGCGCACAGTATTGGCATGCATCGGATTGGTGTAACACACGGCGTGCATGGTCATGCTGAATTTGCGCCTTTCGCGCCACATGCAGTGATCGACAACCTGCCGGCGCTGTTAGATATTTTACGTTGAGGATAGCGGGGGGACACCCCCGCGTCCGGTTATATACCCTGCAACAGCAAATCAACGCCAGCGCGCTTTAACATGGCGTGCAGCTTTATCAGCGGCAAGCCAATTAGACTGTTCGGGTCGTCGCCTTCCAGGCGTTCAAATAACGTAATACCTAGCCCTTCTGATTTAAAGCTGCCGGCACAATTCAGCGGTTGCTCGCGTTTTATATAACTGTGGATTTCAGCGTCAGTCAGTTCGCGAAAATGTACAATAAAACGGTCGAGGATTGTTTCGGTCCGATTTGTTAGGGTGTCTGTTACTGACAATCCGGTTAAGAACTGAATCTCTTGACCACTGAAGCTGCGTAACTGAGCAAAAGCACGTTCTTCAGTATGTGGTTTGCCAAGAATTTGGCCATTAAATACCGCGACTTGGTCTGAACCAATGACTAATGCTCCGTCTGCAGCTGAAGTGAGCTGCATAGCAACTGCCTGCGCTTTTGCGGCCGACAAGCGCAAGACCAGCTGTTCAGCTGTTTCACTGTTCAAAGGTGTTTCGTCGACTTCAGGTTTGGCTATCTGAAATTGCGTGGTCAGTTTTTCTAATAATGCGCGACGATAAATGGACGTTGAAGCCAGCCATAATGATTTGGACATATTCTGCCTTTTGTTTGATTGAAGTCGTCAAATGATATGCTGCGCACTATAATATTTTTCTTTGATTTTCGCGTCAGAAAAGTTAACAAAAGTCTGATCAACCCTTTGACAGCAAGGGGATCGATCTATATGATGCGCGCCTTATGCAAAAAGTAAAAATACCAATTACCATCGATCCCGCCCGTGCCGCGCAAAAGCGCAGCAGTTTTGACGGGGTACTGCCGCTGCAAAATCTGACGCGTTTGTCAGAGCAGCTTGTGAAGACAGATGGTGATGTGGCTGTCGTTATTCATTGCGGCAATGACGAGCAAGGTCTGGTCTATATAGAGGGTGAAGCCCACTGTACTGTTCAGGTTCGTTGCGAACGTTGTGGCGATGACATGACAATGCACATAGACAGCAGTTTTGCATATACCCCGATTAAAGGGGATGATTCGGCTCAAGAAGAGATTCCACAACGCTACGACGTGGTCGAAACTGACGAACACGGCGAAGTGAACCTGCGGCAATTGGTTGAGGACGAATTAATTCTGGCTTTGCCACTGTTTCCGATGCACGATGAAGGTCAATGTGACTCCAACAAAGTGCAGATGAGCTGGGGCGAAATAGAGCCGGAACCAGAGAAACCGAATCCATTTGCAATTCTGCAAGAATTGAAGAAAAAGTGATTTTTTAGGAGAAAGACCATGGCTGTACAACAGAACAAAAAATCTCGCGCCCGCCGCGACATGCGTCGTTCACACGACGCGCTGACTGGCCCAACGCTGTCAGTTGACGCAACTACCGGTGAAACGCATCGTCGTCACCACATTACTGCTGACGGTTTCTACAAAGGCCGCAAAGTAAAATAAGTCCCGGTGCACCAAGTGCAACCAACCAGACTTAAAATTGCGTTAGATATGATGGGGGGCGATCATGGCCCCCTATCTACTATTCCTGCAGCCATCGAGGCTGTCACTGAAAATTCCCTGCTTGACCTTATTCTCGTTGGAGACGCAGTAGCGATCCGACAAGCTCTGACCGACGCCGGTTACGCTGAACATCCACAATTGCAAATCCAGCATGCCAGTCAACAAGTGTTGATGACTGACAAGCCTTCTGTTGCCCTTCGCACCAAACGTGATTCTTCCATGCGCGTAGCGCTGGATTTGGTAGAGCAACAAAAAGTGGCCGCCTGTGTCAGCGCCGGTAACACCGGGGCTTTAATTGCCATGGCGCATTATGTGCTGAAGATGCTCAATGGTATCGAAAGACCGGCATTAATCAGCGCCTTGCCGACTACAGCGGGCAGCCCGGTGTTTATGCTGGACCTTGGTGCCACCGTGAATTGTGATTCCGATACGCTGTTTCAGTTTGCTGTGATGGGCGCTGTGATGGCGGAAGAGGTGGAATCTATCCAGCAACCGAAAGTCGCTTTGCTTAATATGGGCGAAGAGGAGATCAAAGGCTCCGACCAGATTAAACGCACCTCATTATTGTTGTCTGAATGCGCTGATATCAATTACATCGGCTATATCGAAGGCAACGATATCTTTTCCGGCAAAGCTGATGTCATCGTCTGTGATGGTTTTGTCGGCAATGTGGCATTAAAAACCTGCGAAGGTGTCGCTAAACTCATCATCAAACGCTTTGAATTTGCGCTGAAAAACAGCATGTCTGCGCATTTATTCGGCTGGATGATCAAACCCCTGCTAAAAAGCATCGGAACTGGTGTGAACCCCGACCACTATAACGGTGCAAGTCTGATAGGATTGCGCGGAATTGTAGTGAAAAGTCATGGAAATGCGACAAAAGAAGCATTTCTCAGTGCCATCCGGCAGGCGGTGCGCGAGGTTGAACGCCAGGTGCCCGCGAAAATAAAAGACCGGTTGGAACACCTATTAATCGATAAAGCGTAGGTCTGCATGTATTCTCGCATTATAGGCACCGGGAGTTATTTCCCGGCGCAAATCCGCACCAATGCGGATCTGGAAGATATGGTGGAAACCACCGACGAATGGATTATCGAACGCACAGGGATCCGCGAACGTCGCATCATCGGTGAGCATGAAACAGTTGCCACAATGAGCACACAAGCCGCGCGCAAAGCCATCGAGGCCGCCGGTATTGATAAAAACACTATTGATATGATTGTGCTGGCGACCACCAGTGCATCCCGCGCTTTGCCCAGTGCTGCCTGTGAAGTGCAGCGTGAGCTCGATATTCCTGGTATTCCTGCCTTTGACATCGCTGCCGCCTGTGCCGGCTTTTGTTATGCGCTGAGTATTGCCGACCAGTATATTAAAGGCGGCATGGCAAAACGCGTACTGGTCATTGGTGCCGATTGCCTGTCACAACTGGTGAGCCCGGAAGACCGTTCTATGGTTATCCTGTTTGGTGACGCCGCCGGCGCAGTGGTATTGGAAGCCTCAGAACAGCCTGGGATCCTTTCAACGCACATTCATGCGGACGGCAAATACTCCGAGTTGTTGTATGTCGACAATCCACGTCGTGGTGTTGAAGCTTCAGTCCACGAAAGCTGGGGCTCTATGAAAGGCAATGACGTATTTAAAGTTGCCGTGACCAAATTATCGGAAGTCGTTGAGCAGACACTGGCGGCCAATAATCTCGATAAATCGCAAATTGACTGGCTGGTGCCGCATCAGGCGAACTTACGGATCATCTCCGCGGTTGCGCGTAAACTTGATATGTCGATGGACCAGGTGGTGATTAACCTGGACCGTTATGGCAATACGTCTGCGGCGACAGTGCCAACTGCGCTCGATGAAGCGGTTCGGGATGGCCGTATTAAGCGTGGTCAGACTTTATTACTGGAAGCTTTTGGCGGCGGATTTGCCTGGGCATCGGCGCTAGTGCGTTATTAATCTCAGACTTTGCAGAGCAGAACAATGAATCAAAAACTTGCATTGGTATTCCCTGGTCAGGGATCACAAACTGTCGGCATGCTGGCAGATCTTTATGCAGAATTTCCGCTGGTCCGTGACACTTTTGCCGAAGCATCTGCGGCACTGGGTTACGATCTCTGGGCGTTAGTCGCCAATGGTCCGGAAGCAGATTTAAATGAAACACACCGCACGCAACCGGCGCTGTTGACCGCTTCAGTAGCCGTATGGCGTTTGTGGCAACAACAGGGCGGCGCGACACCGGCTTATCTGGCGGGTCATTCATTAGGTGAATATTCAGCGCTGGTCTGTGCCGGCGTGCTGACTCTTTCCGACGCAGTCAAACTGGTGGAAAAACGCGGTCAGTATATGCAAAGCGCTGTGCCGGCCGGTACCGGTGCTATGTCCGCCATTATTGGTCTTGATGACGCCTTGATTGCTAAAGCCTGTGAAGAAGCCGCTCAAGGCGAAGTGGTGTCGCCGGTCAACTATAACTCTCCGGGCCAGGTGGTGATCGCTGGTCACAAAGCTGCCGTTGAACGGGCCAATGAGCTTTGTAAAGCCGCAGGCGCTAAACGCGCTTTGCCTTTACCGGTCAGTGTACCAAGTCATTGCGCTCTGATGCGCCCGGCTGCCGAGCAGCTCGCCAAAGATTTGCAAACGTTGCCGTTTCACGCGCCTGTCATTTCGGTAGTGAATAATGTTGATGTTGCTGTCGCCGCCGATGCGGCTGCTATTCAGGACGCTTTGATCCGGCAATTATTCAGTCCGGTACGCTGGACTGAAACCATTGAATATCTGGCTGCGCAAGGCGTCACTGAAGTGATTGAACTGGGCGCGGGTAAAGTGCTGAGTGGTTTAATCAAACGCATCAATAAAGAATTAGTGACAACATCGGTTAACGATGTTGCGTCGTTACAAGCTGCGCTGGCAGCGAAAGATTAAGGATTTTTATGACTGCTTTTATCTCCCTGGAAGGCAAAGTCGCGTTGGTGACCGGTGCGAGCCGCGGTATTGGCCGGGCCATCGCAGAACAGCTGGCTACGCTTGGCGCAAAAGTGATCGGTACTGCCACCAGTGAAAAAGGTGCCCAGGCCATCAGTGACTATCTCGGTGCAGGTCAGGGCCTGGTGCTGGATGTCGCCAGTGCAGAATCGATTGAACAATGCCTCGAAACCATCAAAACAAATTTTGGTGATATCGACATCCTCGTTAATAATGCCGGTATCACCCGTGATAATCTGTTAATGCGGATGAAAGATGAAGAATGGTTTGATATCATTCAGACCAATCTGACGTCAGTGTTCCGCATGAGTAAAGCGGTGATGCGGACCATGATGAAAAAGCGTTTTGGCCGTATTATCACTATCGGATCAGTTGTGGGTTCTATGGGCAACGCCGGTCAAACGAACTACGCAGCAGCCAAAGCCGGTGTGCTTGGATTTACAAAATCTCTTGCGAAAGAAGTGGCGTCTCGTGGTATAACTGTCAACGCTGTTGCCCCTGGTTTTATCGACACCGATATGACTAAGGAGCTGACAGAAGAGCAAAAACAAGCGATCTTTGGTCAGGTACCGGCGAATCGTCTGGGACAACCTGAAGAAATTGCGGCCACTGTCGCGTTCCTGGCATCGAACCAGGCCGCGTATATTACCGGTGAAACGATTCACGTTAACGGCGGCATGTACATGGTTTAAATATCAGGTTTGACCAGCAGGAAATGCCAAACGCATGGCTTGCATCGACCTGAGTGAACCACTAAACTAGCCGCCACACAAAATTGCACGAATTGTTGCGATTTATATGAGAAAAAGGAAGAAAAGATGAGCAACATCGAAGAACGCGTTAAGAAAATTATCATCGAACAGTTAGGCGTTAAAGAAGAAGACGTGAAACACGAAGCTTCTTTTGTTGACGATCTGGGCGCTGATTCATTAGACACAGTTGAACTGGTCATGGCGCTGGAAGAAGAATTCGATACCGAAATTCCTGATGAAGAAGCAGAGAAAATCACGACAGTACAATCTGCTATCGATTACATCAAAGCCCACGCTGAATAAGGCGTGAGGTCATCGCCAGGCGCGATGCAGACGGGTAGCGCAGGCTACCCGTTTTTATTTGTAGCGGTGAAAAACCGCAGGATTGCAAACAACTTCAGGTTGTTGTGGAGGATAAAGTGACGAAACGTCGGATCGTTGTTACCGGAATGGGGATGTTAACGCCGTTAGGCAATGATGTGGCATCTACCTGGCAGGCATTACAACAAGGCAAAAGCGGCATTGATTTTATTAGCCATTTTGATGCTGAAGCCTACACCACCAAATTCGCCGGCTTGGTCAAAAATTTTGAAGTCGAGTCTTTTTTCTCCGGCAAAGAAGCGCGGAAAATGGACTTGTTCATCCAATATGGTGTTGCTGCAGGTATTCAGGCGTTCCGGGATTCCGGGATTGAAATCACTGAACAAAACGCCGGCCGGATTGGCGCTGCTATCGGTTCTGGCATTGGTGGTTTGGGCCTCATTGAAGAGAATCATGAAAAACTGCTGGCCAGCGGTCCGCGCAAGCTGTCACCATTTTTTGTCCCTTCGACCATTATCAATATGATCTCCGGACACCTGTCGATCATGCTGGGTTTACAAGGGCCGAATATCAGCATTGTCACAGCCTGTACCACTGGCGTGCACAATATCGGCCACGCCGCGCGAATGATTGCCTATGGTGATGCGGATGCAATGTTAGCCGGTGGCGCAGAAAAAGCTTCGACGACTTTAGGCATGGGCGGTTTTGGTGCGGCCCGCGCTTTATCGACGCGCAACGACGCGCCGCAGCAGGCGAGTCGGCCGTGGGACAAAGACCGCGATGGTTTTGTGCTCGGTGATGGCGCCGGTGTGGTGATGTTGGAAGAATATGAACACGCCAAAGCCCGCGGTGCGAAAATTTATGCCGAGCTGGTCGGTTTTGGTATGAGCGGCGATGCTTATCATATGACATCGCCACCGGAAAATGGCCGTGGCGCCGCTTCAGCGATGGTCAATGCGCTGCGTGATGCCGGCGTAAATCCATCGCAAGTGCAATACATTAACGCCCACGGTACCTCAACGCCGGCCGGTGATATTGCTGAAACCATGGCGATTAAATCAGTGTTTGGTGCCAAACCTGAAGGCCTGATGGTCAGTTCCAGCAAGTCGATGTTAGGTCACTTATTGGGTGCTGCCGGTTCGGTTGAATCGATCATCACGGTATTGTCGCTACAAGACCAAATCGTCACGCCGACCATTAACCTGGATAATCCGGACGAAGGTTGTGATTTGGATTATGTGCCGCACCATTCGCGTCAGGCGAAAATGGAGTATGCGCTGTGCAACTCTTTTGGTTTCGGTGGCACCAACGGCTCGATTTTATTTAAGAAAATCTAGTTTGCCGCTCTGACGAGATGAAACAAAAGGCTGCGTCGCAGCCTTTTGTTTTTTGCAAGCTGCTGTTCCGGCAGATTTAACCCTTAGCTTTTTTCAGGCATACTGCCGGTCAATTCTCTATTTATTTCACAACACCGATGCAGATCCAGTTTTCAGACCGCAGCTTTCAATACGGTGACGGTATCTTTTCAACCATCCGGATTTGTCATGGTGAGCCACAACTTTGGTCGTTACACTGGCAACGGCTGACAGATTCTATGGACCGGCTTGGCTTTAGCGCCCCGGGTGAAGAGGTGGTGTTATCGCAGGTCCGCGCAGCAATCAGTGCACCCAATCAGGTGCTGAAGGTATTGATTAGCCGCGGTCAAGGCGTGAGAGGTTACGGCACTTTAGGGATAAGCGAAGCAGAGATCTATTGCTGGACGGCGCCAATGCCGGACTATAGCACCATGCGCCAGCGAGGCGTCACCCTTGGCCTTGCCAGTATGCAGCTCTCGCAACAACCTTTGCTGGCCGGTATTAAACACTGTAGTCGCTTGGAGACCGTGTTGTTAAAACGCGAAGCGGAGCAAAGCCGATACGATGATTTGCTGGTCTGCGATCAGCATGATTTTTTAATCGAAGCCAGTGCCGCTAATCTACTGGTCTGGCATCAGCAACAGTGGTGGACGCCGGATCTACAACAAGCAGGTGTAGCGGGGGTGATGCGTCAACTGTTATTGCATCAGGAGCTGGTGTCGGTGCAAGCGTTGCCGGTTAGCCTGCTCAGTGAAGTCTCCACGCTGGCACTATGTAATGCGCTGATGGGTATAGTGCCGGTCTCTGCCTTTGCCGGCCGCGCGCTGGCTATAGCACCTGCGGTTGCCTTGCAGCGTCAGGTCGATGAATTATTACAGGAAGTCTGAATGAAAAAGTTTTTGTTGCAGGGGCTGATAGTCTTGGCCGTTGCGGCTTTTGGTGTTCGCAACGAATTGCAGCAGGTGCTGCAGGTGCAGATAAAGTTGCCCACTACCTATTTTGAGCTAAAATCCGGCGCGAATTTGTCGTCTTTATGTCGGCAATGGCAACAACAACAATTATTGACTGCATGGCAATGTCAGCAATTGAAATTGCAGTCGCTGTTGAATCCGCAATTACGGCAGCTACAGGCGGGCGTTTATGCTGTCCAACCAATGCGCCTGCAGCAACTTCTACAGTTATTGCGCAGTGGTAAAGTTGCTCAATTCAGTCTGACCATCCGGGAAGGCCAGACTTTTGCGCAGAACCTGCAACAGCTGCAACAGTTGCCTTATCTGGACGCTGATGTCGCCGACGCCGACAAAGCCCGGCAGCTGCTGCCATGGCCGACAGAATGGGGCTCACAGCCCTCATCTGCCGAGGCACTGGTGTTTCCGGATACCTATTTTTATACCGCGCATACCAAATTATCTGTGGTGCTTAAAAGAGCCAATCAGGTGTTGCTGGATAAGCTCGACACCGCCTGGCAGAGCAAACAAGGCGGCTTACCGCTGCAGAATCGTTACGAGCTGCTGACGCTGGCTTCTATCGTAGAAAAAGAGACCGGACATTTGCCGGAGAAACCGTTGATTGCAGCGGTCTTTATCAATAGGTTACAGACTAAAATGAAGCTGCAGACCGACCCGACGGTTATTTATGGCTTGGGTGACAGGTATCAGGGTGATATCAAACGGGAGCATCTGAAAGACCCGCATCCATACAATACTTATGTGTATGCCGGTTTGCCGCCGGGGCCCATCGCACTGGTCAGCTGGGGCTCCTTGCAGGCAGCGGCGCAGCCGGCTCAATCTGACAAATTGTATTTTGTCGCTAGAGGCGATGGCACTCATCAGTTTTCACAAAGTCTGACGGAACATAACAAAGCGGTACAGCAGTATATTTTTGGGAAAAAGTCATGAATCAAGGCCGTTTTGTCGTGATTGAAGGGCTGGAAGGCGCCGGTAAAACTACGGCCATCCAGACAGTACAGCAGTGGCTACGTGAACAGGGGCATTCGCTGGTGCAAACCCGTGAACCGGGCGGCACGCCATTGGCCGAGCAAATCCGTACGCTGGTAAAATCGGTACAGCAGGAGAGGGTATCACCGGTCACTGAACTGCTGTTGATGTACGCCGCCCGCGCCCAGCTGTTGGATAATGTGATCCGCCCGGCACTGGCCCGTGGGGATTGGGTGCTGGCCGACCGCCACGATTTGTCCTCGCGCGCTTATCAGGGTGGTGGCCGGCAAATTCCGGACGAGGTACTGGACCCGATCCGCCAGTTGGTATTGGCAGATTTACGGCCGGATTTAACGCTGTATCTGGATATTGACCCGGTCATTGGCCTGGAACGCGCCAGAGCCCGCGGCGAGCTCGACCGGATTGAGCAGGAGCAGCTGAGTTTCTTTCAGCGTGCCAGGGCGAAATATCTGGCCGTTGCCGCGGCTGAACCAAATATTGTAGTTATTGATGCTGCAAAGCCACTGGCTGATGTGCAGCAGCAATTATTGCAGGCGCTGGAGCAACATTTCGCGTGACTACGTCATTACCCTGGTTGCAGCAGACTGAACGGCGTTTATTTACGCTTGCCGTCAATCAACAATTGCATCATGCAATTTTGCTGACCGGCCCCGTTGGCATTGGCAAACACATCCTCGCCAAACAACTGGCGCATCTGCTGCTGTGCCAGAATCCCTTGGCGGAAGGCGCCTGTGGCCGCTGCAAAAGTTGTTTGCTTGGTGCTGCCGGCCATCATCCGGACCTGCTGACGCTGGAAGTGGGCAGTAGTATTTCAGTCGACCAAATTCGGGACATCGGTCATTTGCTGCAAAATGCGCCGCAGCAAGGCGGCGCCCGGGTCGTGGTGATCCCGCAGGCGGAAAAAATGACTGAATCGGCGGCCAATGCACTACTGAAAACGCTGGAAGAACCCGGCCACAGCAGTTATCTGCTTTTACAGACCGCTTATGCCGATCAGCTGATGCCGACTATTTTGTCGCGTTGTCAGCGCTGGGATCTCCCCGCCCAGTACAGCGCTCAAACTGCGCAGTGGTTACAGCAACATAGCCCGGACCCGCTACCGGAATTTTTGCTGGAGCTTTGCGGCGGTGCACCTTTAAAGGCGCTGGAATTGCTGCAAAGCGGCGAAGCGCTGACATTGGCGGCTCAGTTAGAGCAATTGCAACAATTTCTGCAAAGTGGCAATGGTTTAAGCAGCCTGCAAAAACAACTGGAAGCGCAGCCGGAACTGCCAGCTTTGCTTTATTACACGCTCAGACACTGGTCTCTGCAGCAAGCGTTGCCACCGGTACAGCTTTTTCAGCGCGTGGCACAATGGTGCCGTGACGAACAGCGGATTTTGGGGCAGAATAAATCTTTAGCGCTGACGACTTTGTTGTTAGACCTGCACCAGCTGTTGAGAGGCATGCCGTGGAAGAACTGACATTAGATTTTGCTGATTTAAAAGAGTTATACCGCTCTTACATGCCGTTTTTTAAACAAGGCGGGTTGTTTGTTCGTACCAGCCGGCACTATAAAATGGGTCAGTCGCTGGCGTTGCAGGTGACCTTACCCGACGCGCTGGAAGCTATTCCGGTGTCAGGCAAAGTCGCCTGGTTGACACCGCAAGGTGCGCAAAACACCAGCCCGGCCGGTATTGGTGTGGCATTCATTGATGACAAACTGAATTTACGCGACAAAATCGAAAAGTTATTAAGCGGCACGCAGGAATCAGCAGAGCTGACCTTTACGCTTTAGTGCTTTTTGGTCAAAGCCTGAACAGGGCTTCCCGATAGACAGCTTCTGCATACATAATAGGTACGCAGCTTCGCGATTCGTATCTTCATCATTCGAATCTTCACGATCCGCGCTGCTTCAGGTACACTGCGGCCGTTTTCCCCGTCGCCAACCCAGTCCCGGAGCTGCTTTTGTTTATTGATTCGCATTGCCACCTTGATCGTCTTGAACTCGACAAACTTGGGATGGATTTACCGGCCGTCCTCGCCGCTGCAAAAACTGCGCAGGTCAGTCATATGCTCTGTGTCAGTGTCAGTTTGCAGGAGTTTCCGGCGATGGCCGCGTTGGTAAAAGGCTATCCGCAAATCTCAGTGTCCTGTGGTGAACACCCGCTGCATCAGCAACTGGGTTTTAGTCAGGACGATTTATTGCGTTTATGCCAGAGCAGCTCAGTGGTGGCTGTCGGTGAAACTGGCCTCGATTATTTTTATAGCCCCGATAACAAAACTACTCAGCAAGCGGCTTTTGCCGCGCATATTGCTGTGGCTCGTCAGCTGAAAAAACCGCTGATTGTACATACCCGGGACGCGCGGCAGGATACCTTAGGATTGCTGCGCAGCGAACAGGCGCAGGATTGTGGCGGCGTGTTGCATTGTTTCACCGAAGACTGGGACACGGCCAAAGCGGCGCTGGACCTGGGTTTTTATATTTCTTTTTCCGGTATTATGACCTTTCGCAACGCCGACGCGCTGCGGGAAGTGGTGCGGCAGGTGCCGTCAGACCGGTTGTTGATTGAAACGGACTCACCTTATCTGGCGCCGGTGCCATATCGTGGTAAAACCAATCAACCCGCTTATGTTGCTGCTGTTGCTGCCGCCATCGCCCGAGAGCGCCAGGTCGGCATCGAATTATTAGCCGAACAAACCAGTCAGAATTTCCGCCGGCTATTTCCGCTCGCTAACGCTTGAGTCTGTCAATCAGCCGCTGGCGTCACGCAAATTTTCAACAAACATTGTCGACAAAAGAAAAGAAGCCCAGAACCAATCCGCATTGTTCCGGGCTTAGGGGAATGGCTCAAAGATGAGCCGTGCGCTAGAGGGAGAGGTGCAAACAGCTGCACCAGACAGATGAATCCAGTGTAGCTAAGTGCATATTTTTTGCGCAGCGACATGCAGGCAACAAAATGTTGAATTGGTGAATAATCTGTAATTAGATCACAGTTTGCACCCAGCTTATGCAGAAGTTATCCCCAGCTTTATCCAGCCGGCAAAGCGCTATCTATGGCTTTGCTTTAGGTTTACCTAAATATGCTACTTATCGTTGACATATTAATTAACTCTTATGCACTTCAGTTTTAATCACCAAATATTCTAATAAAAAATTCTTGCCGCTGAGTTCCAGTCGAATTGGAAGAAATTTGTTACATGCAACCGTGCATGCAACTTGCCAAAAAAAGCGATTTAACTGAAGGATTGTCGACAATACTACTTTTGTCTGGCTTGACTTAGTGCTCAAAAGCCTCTAAAACTGCGCCATGATGAATTTATGTCGACAGATTGCGGTTTTCTGATGCAAAAAGATCCAATTACTGCCGCGGACAGAGTGCTGCTGGAGATCCAACGCGCCATAGTCGCTGGTGAAATAGCCCCAGGCAGCAAGATTTCCGAACCTGAATTGGCAAAGCAGTTTGATTTAAGCCGCGCGCCGCTGCGTGAAGCTTTAGCCCGGTTGGAACGCTGCCACCTGATTGAACGAATTCCCAATGCCGGTGCGCGGGTGGTGAAACTGACACCACAAGGTTTAATTTCGCTGTATCAAATCCGGGAAAACCTCGAAGGCATGGCGTGCCGGCTGGCGGCAGAGCAAATGTCCGATGCCGACATCAAACAAATGCAAAGTCTGCTCGACCAACATCTGGCAACACAGCGTGTGCGTGAAGGCGAGAGTTATTATCAGGAAGCCGGCGACGTCGATTTCCATTACCGCATTATTCAGGCCAGCAAAAATCCATATCTCATCAATATCTTGTGTGACGAACTTTATTATCTGGTGCGGATGTACCGGGTGCAGATGGGCATGGCAGGTCCACGCGTGTCACGCGCTTTTGACGAACATAAAGCCATTTTAAACGCCATTGCCAATCGTGATGGTGAACTGGCCGAACTTTTAATGCGCCGCCATATCAGCGCGTCGCGCCGCAATATCGAATTACATTTACAACAGGGGAACTGAAATGACAGCAACTGCAGGTTTTAAACTCCGTCAGGCCATCACCGCCAACCAGCCATTACAGCTGGTGGGAACCATCAACGCTTACACAGCCATGATGGCTGAACGTGTTGGCCACAAAGCGCTGTATTTATCCGGCGCCGGCGTCGCGAACGCTTCTTTTGGATTGCCGGATTTGGGCATGACTTCGCTCAATGATGTCTGTGAAGACATCCGCCGTATTACCGCTGCCACTGATCTGCCGCTTCTGGTGGATGCTGATACCGGTTGGGGCGGGGCTTTTAATATTGCCCGCACTGTACGTGAAATGACGCGGGCCGGCGCTGCTGGTTTTCATATTGAAGATCAGGTAATGCAAAAACGTTGTGGTCACAGACCGAACAAAGAAATTGTGTCGCAGGACGAGATGGTCGACCGTGTCAAAGCCGCAGTGGACGCCCGCACGGACGCCAGCTTTTTTATCATGGCGCGTACCGACGCACTGCAGCAACAAGGTTTAGCCGCGGCGATTGAACGGGCACAGGCTTGTGTCGAAGCCGGTGCTGATGCCATTTTTGCCGAAGCTGTCTATACGCTGGAGCAATATCAGGCCTTTACTCAGGCGCTATCGGTCCCTGTGCTGGCCAATATCACCGAATTTGGTCAGACACCGCTGTTTAATACCGCTGAGCTTGCCGGCGTTGGCGTCAAGATGGTGCTGTATCCGCTTTCTGCCTTCCGCGCCATGAACAAAGCGGCGCTGAACGTCTATCAGTCCATTCTGAGCAACGGCGACCAAAAAGCGGTGGTTGACAGTATGCAGACGCGCGCTGAACTTTACGATTTCCTGAATTATCACAGTTACGAAGAAAAACTGGATTCGTTATTTGCCCAAGGCAAAAACAAATAATTACAGACACCTATAACTTATCTGCCTCTGGAGAACCGAATATGTCGACAACTAAACAACTGACCGGTGCTGGTTTACGTGGTCAAATCGCCGGGAAAACAGCGTTATCAACGGTCGGAAAAACCGGCTCAGGCCTGACTTACCGTGGTTATGATGTCAAAGATTTAGCCGCAAAATGTGAATTTGAAGAAGTTGCACACCTGATTTTAAAAGGCGAGTTACCGACCGAAGCTGAACTGGCTGCTTACAAAGCCAAACTGAAAGCGCTGCGTAGCCTGCCGCAGGCATTAAAAGAAGTGCTGGAACGTATCCCTGCCTCGGCACACCCGATGGACGTGATGCGCACCGGTTGCTCTATGCTCGGCAATCTGGAAACTGAACACAGTTTCAGCGCGCAGCAGGACGTTACCGACCGCATGCTGGCGATTTTTCCTGGCATGATTAACTACTGGTACAACTACAGCCATCATGGCAAACGCATCAATGTGGAAACAGGTGCGGATTCGATTGCTGAGCAATTCCTCTGGACTTTGCATGACAATAAACCAGAGCCTTTGCATGTCACTGTGATGCACGCATCGCTGATTTTATACGCAGAGCACGAGTTTAATGCCTCGACTTTTACCGCCCGAGTTTGTGCTTCGACGCTGTCCGACATGCATTCCTGTATCACCGGCGCTATTGGTTCGCTACGCGGCCCACTGCATGGTGGCGCCAACGAAGCCGCAATGGAACTGATTGAACATATGCGTGACCCTGAACACGCCGAAGAGACTTTGCTCGGTATGCTGGCGCGTAAAGACAAAATCATGGGCTTTGGCCACGCAATTTATTCGGAATCCGACCCACGAAATGCCGTGATCAAAGCCTGGTCTGAGCAACTGGCCAAAGCCAACGGCGACACACGTTTATACGATGTGTCTGTACGCTGTGAAGCCGTGATGTGGCGGGAGAAAAAACTGTTCTGTAACGCCGACTTTTTCCATGCCTCGGCTTATAACTACATGGGCATCGCGACTAAGCTGTTCACGCCGATTTTCGTTTGTTCCCGCTTAGCCGGCTGGGCCGCGCATGTGATGGAGCAACGGGCTGATAACCGTATTATCCGGCCAAGCGCGGATTATGTCGGGGTGGAACCACGTGAAGTGCAGCCAATAGCCGCTCGTGGCTAAAGTCGCTGGCGCCGGTCGGGTGACCACCGGCGCACTGAGCTTGTTGAACATTCTGAATAAGAGATGGCGATGAACACTTTATTCCGTAAACCTCTGGCCGGTACCGGCCTTGATTATTTTGATGCGGCTGCAGCGGTTGATAGCCTGCAGCCGGGCGCCTGGGCCACCTTGCCTTATACCTCTCGAGTCCATGCGGAAAACCTGGTGCGCCGGGCTGACCCGGTGCAGCTCAACGCCTATTTAATGCAACTGATAGAACGCAAACAAGAACTGGATTTCCCGTGGTTTCCGGCGCGCGTAGTCTGTCATGACATTTTGGGCCAGACCGCGTTAGTGGACCTGGCTGGCCTGCGTGATGCGATTGCAGCGCAGGGCGGCGACCCGGCCAAAGTCAATCCGGTGGTGCCGACTCAGCTGATTGTCGACCACTCATTGGCCGTTGAACATGGTGGTTTTGAAAAAGACGCTTTTGCCAAAAACCGCGCTATTGAAGACCGTCGCAACGACGATCGTTTTCATTTCATCAACTGGACGAAAAAAGCCTTTAAAAACGTCGATGTGATCCCGCCGGGCAACGGCATCATGCACCAGATTAACCTGGAGCGGATGTCACCGGTCATTCACGCCAAAGACGGTGTGGCTTATCCGGATACGCTGGTCGGCACCGACAGCCACACGCCGCATGTTGATGCGCTGGGTGTCATCGCCATTGGTGTTGGTGGCTTAGAGGCAGAAAGTGTGATGCTCGGGCGCGCGTCCTGGATGCGGCTGCCGGATATCATCGGCGTTGAGCTGACTGGCAAAGCGCAGCCCGGCATTCAGGCGACGGACATTGTGCTGGCGCTGACCGAATTCCTGCGTAAACAAAAAGTGGTGTCGGCTTATCTGGAGTTTTTTGGTGAAGGCGCCAACAGCCTGAGCCTTGGCGACCGCGCCACGATTTCCAATATGACGCCGGAATATGGTGCCACGGCTGCGATGTTTTACATCGACCAGCAGACGCTGGATTATCTGACGCTGACCGGGCGTGACGCGGGCCAGGTTAAGCTGGTGGAAACTTACGCCAAAACTGCAGGCCTCTGGGCTGATAGCCTGACAACAGCGGTTTATCCGCGTGTGCTGCACTTTGATTTGTCGACTGTGGTACGCAATATCGCCGGTCCGTCGAACCCGCACGCGCGGGTCGCCACCACAGATTTAGCGGCCAAAGGCATCAGTGGTGTGGTTGAAAATGAACCTGGCCTGATGCCGGATGGCGCAGTGATTATCGCGGCTATCACCAGCTGCACCAATACCAGTAACCCGCGTAATGTCATCGCGGCCGGTATTTTGGCGCGTAACGCGCGGAAACTGGGCCTGGTGCGCAAGCCTTGGGTTAAAACCTCACTGGCGCCAGGCTCGAAAGCGGTTGAGCTGTACCTACAGGAAGCCGGTTTACTTGAGGATTTGGAAGCACTGGGCTTTGGTATTGTCGCTTTTGCCTGCACTACCTGTAATGGTATGAGCGGTGCGTTGGATCCGGTTATTCAACAGGAAGTGATTGCACGGGATTTGTACGCCACCGCCGTGCTGTCGGGTAACCGCAACTTTGATGGCCGTATTCATCCCTACGCCAAACAAGCATTTTTGGCATCACCGGCGTTAGTAGTGGCTTATGCCATTGCCGGCACTATCCGTTTTGACATTGAAAAAGATGTGCTGGGTTATGCTGCGGATGGCGCGGAAATTCGCTTAAAAGATTTATGGCCAAGCGACGCTGAGATCGATGCGGTGGTTGCTGCCAGTGTCAAACCTGAGCAGTACCGCAAAGTTTATGAGCCGATGTTTGCGGTCGATGTCGATTATGGTGAAAAAATCAGCCCGCTGTATGACTGGCGGCCACAAAGTACCTATATCCGTCGCCCACCTTATTGGGAAGGGGCTTTGGCCGGTGAGCGCACGCTCAAAGGCATGCTGCCACTGGCGCTGTTGGGCGACAATATCACCACCGACCATTTGTCACCGTCTAACGCCATTATGCTGGACAGTGCCGCCGGTGAATACCTGCACAAAATGGGGCTGCCGGAAGAGGACTTTAACTCTTACGCTACACACCGCGGCGACCACCTCACAGCACAACGGGCCACTTTTGCCAATCCGAAACTCATCAATGAAATGGTGGTAGTGGATGGCAAGGTCAAACAAGGTTCATTGGCCCGGCTGGAGCCGGAAGGCAAAGTGTTGCGGATGTGGGAAACTATTGAGACCTACATGCAGCGCAAACAACCGCTGATCATCATCGCCGGTGCCGACTATGGTCAGGGCTCTAGCCGCGACTGGGCTGCCAAAGGCGTACGGTTAGCCGGTGTTGAGGCTATTGTGGCCGAAGGTTTTGAGCGTATCCACCGCACGAACCTGGTTGGTATGGGCGTGTTACCGCTGGAATTTAAAGCCGGCACCAACCGGCTGACCTTAGGTCTGGACGGCACTGAGAGTTTTGACGTGATTGGCGAGCGTTTGCCCCGCGCCACGCTGACCTTGGTGGTCCATCGTCGTAACGGCGAGACGCTGCAGGTGCCGGTCACGTGCCGGCTGGATACAGCGGAAGAAGTGTCGATTTACGATGCTGGCGGCGTCTTACAACGGTTTGCCAAAGATTTCTTAGGCGGCAATCTGTAACAGAGTTAAGCCGGCATTATTGCCGGCTTTTTCATATGAGAATTAAGGTGATCTGATGAGTTATGCACCTCAGTTAAAAATTCCGGCCACTTACATGCGTGGCGGCACCAGTAAAGGCGTGTTTTTCCGTTTAGAGGATTTGCCGTTAGCGGCCCAACATCCAGGACCGGCTCGCGATGCGTTGTTGCTGCGGGTCATCGGCAGCCCGGACCCTTATGCTAAACAAATCGACGGTATGGGGGGCGCCACATCGAGCACCAGCAAAACGGTGATTGTCAGTAAAAGCAGCCGTGACGGTCACGATGTCGATTATCTGTTTGGTCAGGTCGCTATCGACAAAGCTTTTGTCGACTGGAGTGGGAACTGCGGCAATTTGTCTGCCGCTGTAGGTTCTTTTGCTATTCAATCCGGTTTAATCGATGCATCGACATTACCGGCAAATGGCCTCGCCACGGTAAAAATCTGGCAGGCAAACATCCAAAAAACCATTATCGCCTTTATCCCGATGTCTAACGGCCAGGTGCAGGAAGACGGCGACTTTGAGCTCGATGGCGTGACTTTCCCGGCCGCAGAAGTGCAGCTGGAGTTTATCGACCCGGCCGCTGATGAGGGCGAGGGCGGCGGCGCGATGTTTCCAACCGGTCAGCTGGTGGAAACTTTAGAAGTGCCGGGAATTGGCTGTTTTCAGGCGACTTTTATCAATGCCGGTATTCCGACTATTTTTCTCGATGCGGCTGAGCTTGGTTATCAGGGCACTGAATTGCAGGAAGCGATTAATGGTGATGCCAAGGCACTTGAGCGCTTTGAAACTATCCGGGCTTACGGTGCACTGAAAATGGGCTTGATCAACGATTTAAGCGAAGCTGCTGCGCGCCAGCATACGCCGAAAATTGCATTTGTCAGTGCACCGAAGAGCTATGTTGCATCAAGCGGCAAAGCAGTCGGGGCGGCGGATGTGGATTTACTGGTACGGGCACTGTCGATGGGCAAACTGCATCACGCCATGATGGGGACTTGTGCGGTGGCAATCGGCACTGCAGCCGCGATTCCCGGTACGATAGTTAATCTGGCGGCCGGTGGCGGCGAGCGCACTGCAGTACGTTTTGGCCATCCGAGCGGTACTTTGCGGGTTGGCGCCGCCGCCGTGCTGCAGGACGGGCAGTGGCAGGTGACTAAGGCCATTATGAGCCGTAGCGCCCGCGTGTTGATGGAAGGGATGGTGCGGGTGCCGGCGGGTACGCTGGCATAGTCAACTGACAGAGCGAAGCGGAGTCTGGCAACAGCGCCCTTCGTTATTGATTTTTCTGCAGTTGATTGCAAATTAAGATTTTTCTGATTAGATTGATTAGATGTCGCAACTTAAGCGGGATGCTTCCGATGAAAAAATGGTGTTTAGCTGGATTATTGTTGAGTAGCCTGTTGCCGGTTCAGGCAGCAGATCAGGATTATAAGTTAGTCACGGTCGCGGGTTATCTGAACTTTTATCTGTTGAATTTAAATGCCTGCCAGGATTTTCATCCGTCGGTGCGCAAAGAAGCCTATGCGGCAGAAAGCAGTTTATATCCGTGGCTGGATAAACTGGATGCCAAAACCAAAGGCAGTATCGATTCTGGTATGTTAAACGCTGTGGTGCAAAAGCGCCGTGACGCGTTAAACGCACAAATCAAAGAAGGCGATTTTACTGTTGACCATTGCCACGCCGTAATTAAGTTATTGACGGCAGATGGTTTGGACAAGACGCTGCTTAAAGCGATTGAATAGTCGTTGCGGCCAGTAGGTCAGGTTTTATCGCAGTCTGAAGAGTTATGTTTCAAATCCGTTTAATGCAAGTCGCAGATCTCGGCGCAGTGGTCCGGTTACAGGACCACTGTTATGCCGACGAATTTTATGAATCCCCCCAAGTGGTATCACAAAGGTTAATGTTGTACCCGCAATCCTGCTGGGTGGCAGTGTATCAGGACAAGATCTGGGGTTATCTGTTTACTTACCCATCAAAGTTATCGCAAATCAATCCGTTAGGCGCCGAATTTGGCCAGTATGAGCAGGCGAACTGTTTGTATTTGCACGATATGGCGGTCAGCCCGGATGCGCGTGGTCAGGGTGTTGCCAGTGCGTTGCTGCAAAGTGCACTCGGCTATGCCAGCACTTTAGGTCTGACTCATCTGGCTTTAGTCGCAGTGCAAAATTCTGCCTCCTTCTGGCAACAACAACTGTTTATCCAGCAGACAGACTTAGCTGAGCAGGCAACTGCCGCGCTCGCCACTTATGGTAGCCAGGCACTGTATCTGACAAGACCAGTCTGATAGCTAAGCCTTCGCTGTCATCATCCGGTCATTCAATAACGCCAGACTGCTGATTTTTATCAGTTGAGGATGGCGTGAATGTGGCGTTTTTTCGGAATGTTGCTGTTTGTTGTCAATGCAGCCAGCGCGGCTTGCCCGGTCTGGCCCTTGGTCATTGCGCACCGCGGCGCCAGCGGAAACTTGCCGGAACACACGGCTGCGGCCTATTGGCTGGCGATGCAGCAAGGCGCTGATTTTATTGAAGCCGATTTAGTGCCAACCAAAGATGGTGTACTGGTTAGCCGGCATGAAAATGAACTGAGCCAAAGTACCAATGTGGCCACACTCAGCCAGTTCGCCAAGCGAAAAAGCCGTAAAATCATTGATGGGATCGAGGTTGAAGGCTGGTTCAGTGAGGATTTCACCTTAGCAGAACTGCGTGAGCTCAAAGCGCGTGAATCCAAACCGGAATTAAGACCTGACAGCGCAGCCCAGAATGACCGTTATCCGCTCATCACTTTGGCGGAAATCATCCAGCTGGTTGAGCGTTTTGAGCAGCAAAGTGGTCGTCGGGTTGGTCTTTATCTGGAAACCAAACATCCGACCTATTTCCGTGTTGAGGGTCGTCGTCTCGATGGCAGTTTGATCAATCAGGACATTTCAATGATGTTGCTGCAACAGTTGTCACAGTGGCAACGGCAGGCTGACAACCCAGTCTATATTCAGTCCTTTGAGATCAGTAATCTCTGGTGGATGCACCAGCAGGGCCTACAGCAATATCAGGTGAAGGCAAAGCTCATCCAGCTGATTGGCGATATGAGCGGCACCAGTTTATATCCGGCGTCTAATTTCGCTGAGCCCTGGGACCTGCTGGGCAAGACCGCCAGAGAGGCCCGTCAGATCAACCCAATGCTGCAACAAGCAGATTTCCACTACGGTCAATTTTTTACTGCAGAGGGACTGAAGTTCCTGCAAAGTTATGCCGATGGCATCGGCCCCTGGAAAGAGCAATGGTTCAGCCAAAGCCAGCCACAGCGAAAGGTTTTTCTCAGTGCGCGCTCGCCGCTCAAAGTTCATCCCTATACCTTTCGAGCGGAAAAGACTTTTCTGCCCGCTGGCGTGACGGATCTGACCACAGAATTGCGGCAGGTTTTTCTACAGGGCATCGACGGGGTTTTTACTGATTTTACTGCTATTGCGGTGCAGAGCCGGGCTCAGGCCTGCACAAACTAATGGCTGCTTTAGTTGGCAAAAATCTGACATAACTTGTTACGGTTAACAAGTTGGTTTTGCTCAGGCTTTCGATAGACTAGGATTTGGAATAATTTTTTTCAATTACCTGGAAGTCGTTTATGAAAGCTCACCCACAACTTACTTTGTTAGCCCTGGTGATGGCGCTGACGCTAAGCGCCTGTTCGAAGCCGGCGCAACCGGAAACTGAGACGGACGCTGTTTCCAGTCTGGCGCTGGTATCGCAGGATATTCTGACTATAGCAACCAGTGAGCTGTCAAAAGGACCGATGATTTCCGGCACGTTACAGCCGGTGATTAAAGCTGAATTAAACGCCGAAGTGGGTGGCATCGTCACCCGCGTATTAAAAGACAACGGTGATTTGGTCAAAGCCGGCGAAGTACTGGTGCAGCTTGACCAGACCACTTTCCGCGATAAGTTGCTGTCGGCGCAGGAAGCTGAACGCTCAGCCCATGTAGCCTCAGATCAGGCCGCCAAACAATTAAAACGCATGCAGCAGTTAAACCGACAAAATCTGGTCACAGCTGAAGTGTTAGAAACGGCCGAGATTAAAGCCAATCAAACCCAATCCGATTTAGCGTCCGCCAAAGCCCGCACTGTCGAAGCCCGTCAGCAACTGGAACGTACTGAAGTCAGAGCGCCATTTGATGGTGTAGTGGCGGTACGCAAAGTATCTTCAGGGGATACCGCACAGATCGGCAAATCGCTGATGGTGATCATCAATCCGGAAAGCATGCGTTTTGAAGGTTACATCGCCGCAGATCAGGTTGGCAGCATTAAGGTCGGCTCCGCCGTCAGTTTTAAAGTCAATGGCTATCCGGGCCGGCGTTTTGACGGCGAAATTGAACGTATTAACCCGCAGGCCAACGAACAAACCCGTCAGGTGCAGGTGTTTGTGAAGTTGCGTGAACAGGCCAGTTTTGTTGCTGGGCTTTATGCCGAAGGTTTTATCTCCGTCGAACAACAACAAAGTGTGATGTTGTCGCCGGCAAGCCTAATCAACGAAGGTGATTTGCAATTTGTCTGGTTGTTAAAAGACAACAAGCTGGTAAAAACTCAGGTTGAAACCGGCGCCAAAGACCCGCGGTTTGGCACAGTCCAGGTAGTCAGTGGTCTGACGGTCGGTCAGCAAATCCTGCGTCACCCGCAAGGCGCGCTGAAAGATGGCATCAGTGTGACTATTGGTTCAGAGCCGACAGTCGCCAGCAAAGCAGCTGAGCAAACTCAGTCTGTCAGTGGGAAATAATTATGATCCTGTCCGATTTTAGTATTAAACGGCCACTGGTCGTGGTGGTCGTGACCATCGCTTTAATGTTATTTGGTTATTTTGCCCTGACTAACCTGAAAACTAACCAGTTCCCGGACGTGCAACCGCCGGTACTGGTGGTCAATGTGCCTTATCCGGGCGCATCGCCGGAAACGGTCGAGCGGGAAATTTTAAACCGGGTCGAAGACTCGATGTCGACCATTCAGGGCATCCGTGATATCCGCTCTTACGCACGGGAATCGAGCGCGACTATCGTCGTGTTCTTTGATTTTGATAAAGACTTAACCGCTGCAGCGCAGGAGTTACGCGACAGTATTTCAACGGTGCGTGACAAGCTGCCGACGGAGATGAAAGAGCCATTTATCAACCGCGCCGATCCAAACGCGCAACCGGTGATGTCGCTGGCCTTGTCATCTGATGTGTTAACGCCGCTGGAGTTATCCCGTCTGGCAGAAATTCAGATTGGCCGGCAGTTACGCTCGGTGCCGGGTGTTGCGCTGGTTGAACTCGAAGGTGAACTGGAACGCGAAATGACAGTGTTCCTCAATAGCCATGCGATGCGTGAAGCCAAAGTGTCGGCACAGGAAGTAGTAGCAGCACTACGCGCACAAAACCTGGCAGCACCAGTGGGTCGTGTGGTCAATGGGCTGGAAGAACAAAGCATTCGCTTACAGGGCCGGCTGAAGGACGTCACTGAATTTGAACAGATGGTGGTCAAGCAAAATGGCGACCAGGCGATCCGCTTAGGCCAGGTTGCGGACATTGTGGACGGTGGGGCTGAGCAACGGCGTTTATCCTATTTCAATGGCAAAAAAGCTTTGGGTATCGATATTACCAAAGCCCGCGAAGCATCAACCATTTCTGTCACTGATGATATCAAAGCCAAACTGGAAGAAATTCAGAAAACCCTGCCAAAAGAAGCTGAGCTGGTGATTGTGTCAGATCAGGGTGAAGACGTTGCAGCCAGTATGCGTAACGTCACTGAAGCACTAGGTTTAGGTGCGCTGCTGACAATAGTAGTGGTGTTTGTGTTCCTGAACTCCTGGCGCTCGACGTTGATCACCTCGTTGGCGCTGCCAACGTCTGTGTTAGCGTCTTTTATCGCAGTTTGGGCTTGTGGTTTTACGCTGAACTTTATGTCGTTACTGGGGTTGTCACTGGCGATCGGCGTGCTGATTGACGATGCGATTGTGGTGCGGGAAAACATCGTGCGCCATATGGAAATGGGCAAAGACAATATGACCGCAGCCCGTGACGGTACCCGCGAGATTGGTATGGCGGTTATCGCAACGACCATGTCGATTGTGGCCGTATTTATTCCAATCGCCTTTCTGGACGGCATTACCGGCCAATGGTTTAAGCCCTTTGGTCTGACGGTGGCCTGTTCGGTATTAGTGTCGTTGTTTATCTCTTTTACTATCGACCCGATGATGTCGGCTTACTGGCATGACCCGGATCACGACAAAAACAAACAACGCAGGGGCCTGGGTAAAGTATTCCAGAAGTTCAACATTTGGTTTGATCATCAGGCGGAACGTTATTCACGGCTGATTGGCTGGGCGCTGAAACACCGCAAGTCGATGTGGTCGCTGGCATTTTTAAGTTTCTTCGGCGCTTTGTTTTTACAAGGTAAGTTTGGTGGCTCAGGTTTTATGCCGGACACCGATAACGGCGCCTTTATTGTGTCTATCCGGGCGCCAAGTGAGGCCAGTATCGAATACACCAAAGCCAAAGCGGCGCAGGTGGCTGAAATCACTCAGGTGCTGCCGGAACATCGTTATACCCAGACCACCATAGGTGTACAGGGCAATATTACCCGGGCTCAGGTGTTTGTGCGGTTAGTGCCGGAGAAAGACCGCAATCGCAGTGCCAAACAAGTGGCAGAAGAAGTGCGTGGCAAAATCAAGGCGCTGGTTGGGGCTGAAATTACCGTGTCGGCCGACTTAAACGGTGGCGGTGGTGGTGATGGTAAACCGTTGCAAATTCAGTTCCGTGGACCGGAAACCCGCGTGCTGGAAGGCATTGTGATGGATTTCGTCGAGAAACTGAAAAAAGTACCGGGTGCAGTGGATGTAGGTTTGTCAGCGCAGGACCCAAAACCTGAGCTGCAGGTTGAATTTGACCGTGGCCTGGCCGCCAGTGTTGGTTTGTCGATGAGCGATGCCGCCAATGCCATGCGGCTGGCCTTCGCAGGTGCGGAAATTGGCGACTGGGTCGATCCGACCGGTGAAACCCGTAACGTCTTTGTCCGGGTGCGGCCGGAGGAGCGGGCGACTGTAGCCGATCTGGAACAATTACCATTGTTATCCAGTAAAACCGGTGCTTTAGTGCCGCTCGAGCAGGTCGCGACAGTAACTTTGGGCAAAGGCCCGGCACTGATTGAACACTTAGATCGCGAAACCATGATGGCAGTAACTGCCAACGTACAGGGCCGCAGTTTCGGTGAAGTCTTTGCCGATGCGATGAAGCTGGCTAAACAAATCGACTTCCCACCGGGATATGATTTAGTCGTTGGTGGCGAAGGGCGGGATCAGCAGGAAGTATTCGGGAAAATCTTTGGCGCTCTGGGTCTTGCCGTCGTGCTGATGTATTTGATTTTAGTTGTGCAGTTCCACAGTTTCATGGCACCGGTGGCTATTATGATGTCCTTGCCGCTGTCGTTGATTGGTGTGGTGCTGGCGCTATTAATCGGTAACTCAACACTGAACCTGATGAGCCTGATTGGCGTGGTGATGCTGATGGGCATTGTGGCGAAAAACGCCATTCTGCTGGTCGATTGCGCACGTAAAAAGGAGCAGCTGGAAGGTTTGTCACTGGAAGAATCGCTGATCGCTGCAGGACGGGAACGGCTGCGTCCTATTCTGATGACTACTTTTGCGCTGGTCGCCGGTATGTTGCCAGTTGCTATTGGCGTTGGCGAGGGCTCTGGTTTCTACCGTCCGCTGGGCATCGCGGTCATTGGCGGCACCATCACTTCCACTATTCTGACGTTGTTAGTGGTGCCAACCTTCTACGACAGCCTGGAAACAATGAAACGCCGGATCAAAGCGCGTTTTAAAGGTAAAAAAGCCACTGCAACCCATACCACAGTGGAAACACCGGCTTCGTAAAGAAGGCTTCGCTAAAAATAAGGGCGCCAAATGGCGCCCTTATTATTTGGTGATGACTGACTTGTTAGAAACCGAGGCTTACTGTGAAGCTCGCCGTGCGGCCAGCGCCGATGTAATAAGCGCCTTCCTGACCACCAGACAGATATTCCTCGTCGGTCAGATTGTTCACCAGCAGTGATAAGTCCACATATTGGAACATCGCGTCCTGACTCAGCGTCTTCTGGTAGCCTAAAGACAAATCCAGCACGGTAGAGGCTGGCAGCTCATCTTTGTTACCACCCATTGCCGCGCCGTAATATTCCGCAGTATGACGGGCAGTCAGAGCGCCATTGTATTTATCTGTAGTAAAACGCGCGGATAGGGTCACAATAGTTTCCGGTGCGCCGGCCACCTGGTCATCCTTGAAGATGCCGCGTGGGTTCTTCACCGTCTGATTGCCTTCTTTGATGGAACCATTGATGGTTTGGTTATACACAGCGTCGTTTAATGTCAGGGCACCATATAATGACCAGACGTCGTTCAGCTGCCAGTTCAGGCTGGTTTCAACGCCTTTGGCATCGATGCCACCGACGTTGATGTAGGTGCCATCAAGCTCGTTCAGGTAATCGGGAGCGCCCTGATTGGCACCTGGCTGCAGGAAGGTGATACGGTTGTCAAAGGTGGTGCTGTACAGAGTCAGGTTTAACGACAGATTGTCGGCGTTATAGCGCAGACCAAAATCGATGTTGTCAGCCGTTTCAGCTTCAAGTTTGCTGAAATCCTGGCTGGTTTCCAGAATGGCATCACCAATGGCTTTAAAGTTCTGGCTAAAACCGGCAAAGGCTTCCAGCTCATCGGTCAGACGGTACACAGCGCCAGCCGACCACAACGGATCTGAGTCGCTGGATAAATCGCCGGCATTGCTGGTGATGATGTTGTCCTGACGCTCAACGTCGACATAAAACTGTTTCACACCGGCAGTCAGCGTTAAATCACCCAGCTCAATCGTATCCTGAGCAAACAGTTTCAGCGTGTCTGTGCTGTAGTCGCGGTCGTAATGCACCCAATAAGGTGTTTCATTGAAATAATGATAGATTTTGGTATCCAGTACCTGGTGCCAGTCACGGCTTTCATTACGGTCCTGTTGTTCATACCAAATCCCGGCGCGCAGCTGATGGTTGTCCAGCTGCATTTTCAGTTCAGAAGTGAGGCCGGCGCGGTCTTTTTCATAATGAGTATGACGGTATGACGCGACACGGGTGGCTTTGGATACATCAGCTTTCGGGTCCAGAATAGGCCGGCCCTGCGCATCGACGTGAGTGTAACGTTGCAGCTGGCCATTGCCGGTACCGCGGTTCACCCGTTTGCCGTCTTTGTCTGTGACATACACCTGATAAGGTGGCAGCCAGTCGCCGCGACCACTTTGTAAATGCAGGTAAGGCGTGACGGTTAAATCAGTTTCATCGGCCAGTTCCTGCTCCCATTTCACGTAACTGAAACTGTTTTCGCGCAGTGTCGACCAGGTTTCGGCGAAATTCTGATCAATCTCAGGATCGCCGGTCCATTGGCTGGTCAGGCGGTCCCAGGTCGGGTTTTGTTCAAAATCAGCCAGCGAGACGGTGTTGTAGTTGTCTTCTGCCGTGTCGTCATAGGAGAAACGCGCAGTGATTTTACTGTGTTCGAGTTCAGTCACTGACTTGGCTTCAAAATGCGTGCGCTCGGCAAAACCATTGCTGCCAGTGCCAATCCAGCGGTTGTTAAAGCCGTCTGACAAGCTGAAATAGGCCGTGGTGTTGCCAAACAGCTGGCCCGTGTCATAACGGGTGTAATATTTACGTGCGTTGTGGTCGCCGCCGGTAAAACCAGCACGTACGCCGGCTTCAGCTTCCGGTGCTGCTGAGACAAAGTTCAGCGTGCCGCCGAGCGCATCTAAAGACGCCGACGCGATATCAGCAGTGCCTTGTGCCACTTCAACCGATGCAGTGTTTTCAGTATCTAAATAGCGGTTGGCTTTGCTGCCGCCGCCATAAGCTGAACCACCGTTTGGCAGGCCATCAATAGTGATACCGAGCTGTTGTTCGTTCAAATTGACGTTAAAACCGCGCATCGAGATGGTTGTGGACCAGTCATCTGCACCAAAAGCATCGCCCTGGCCAACACTGACGCCTGGCAGATATTTAATGGCATCCAGCACGTTGCCGGCTGGCGAAACCGTGTCCAGCATAGCTTCATCGGTACTGTTATTGGCGTAAGCAATGCGTTGGCCAGTGACGGCGATTTTTTCGATAGCGGCTTCAGCGCTGGCATCTGCTGCGGCGCTGGTTTCTGCTAAGGCAAAACTAGGGCCCGTGGTAAAAAAGGTGCTGGTCAAAGCCAGGCTGATCAGTGATTTGCGAAACTGCACGATATTCTCCGTATTGTTATAAAATCGCGGATATTCTCTGCAGCTTCAATGACGTTGGTGTGAAGTCACAGTGACAAAACTGCGACTTCGTTGTGACGGAATTACGACAATGCTAGTTTTTTTCGCCAAATGGCCGAAGCAAAAAGTTGCCTTGGGCCAGGTCCTCGGCCAGTTCAAACGAACGCTCGGTGACTTCCTGCCAATAAGCGATACGGACCGGGTCGGGGAGTTTACTAAAGTCGGTCCGGTCCGGAATTTTGCCAAACGGCAGGCTGGCCACCCATTCAGGTGTCGGGCATAGCATCGCGACCTGCTGAAAATCTTTGGCTTTGGCCCGGCGCCATGGCAGTGATTTATCAAACCAGCCTGGACTTGCGTGTGGATAAAAGTGCGGGAACAACACCAGGCCTGATGTCTGAAATGGCCAGGCGAAGTGGTAATCGGTCAGGCCGCCATCGATAAATTGGCCCGGGAGCATGCCGGCAATTTCAGTCACCGGGTCCAGCACCAACGGAATAGAACCTGAAGCCAGCAGCGCAGTTTGCAGGTTCGCGCTGGTCAGCACCTGGCGGACTGTCGGCAGGTCCACCGGCGCTGTCACGCTACTGTCTTTTTGCGCAAACAGTACACGCTGGTAAAACCGGCCAAGCCAGGGGCGATGCAGCAGATTCAGTGCCGCTGTGCCACTGATTTGACCAAGCTGACCAAACCGGCTTTGCGTCAAAGGCCGGCCTTTTTTCTGCGCCACGATAAAATTCAGGCGAAAGGTCGCATTACTGACCACTTGCGTCACATGCGTCGCATTGGGGAAAACTGCATCCAATACAGTTTTGGAAATGGCGGTTACTTCGCTGGTTGGCGCTTTGGCCGGATAACACAAAGTGCGGTAAGCATCACAAAAGCGCCGGGAGGCGTCAGCACCATCATGTTGCGCATAACAGGCAAAACGCCAGGCGCCGGCAGAGCTTCCCAATAATTCCAACGGTTGCTGGCGGTCTTTAAAGAATGTGCTGAGCAGGTATTGGTCCAGGCCAAACAGACTAAACCACTTGGGACCACCGCTGGCGCCGACCAGCATGTCGATGTCCTGTGCACGTAAACCGTCGCGCTGGATCCGGGCATAAGCGTTGGCGCCGGCGAATAATTGCAGTCGAGGGTGCGTCAACTGATGCCTCCGTATAAACGCTGCATCATCCGGCTGGCGTATTCGTCGGTCATGCCGGCGATATAGTCGCAGACCACGCGTTCGCCACGTTGTTGCGCCGCCAATAAACGCCAACGCTGACGGGTGTTGGCTGGCAACAACCGTTCCGGTTCTGCCGCGAAGGCGTCAAACAATGCCTGCACTGTGCGCTGACCGCGAAATTCGTTTTGCTGCAATTCCGGATGTCGGATCACATAGTGATAAATGAAGTTTTTTAACAGCTGTAGCATTTGATGTTCGGCCTGTGGCAATACTGCGTTGTAGCGCAGCAGTGGCTCAGTCACTTCAGGCAGCACATCGGCAAGCTGTATCGAAGTGATCAGCCGGTTTACCAGACTGCCAATAGCCGTTTTACGAATATGGTGTTCGCTGCGAAACAGTTGGGTGCCGATGAGCCGCAGGAAAGTCAGATCTGCGTTATCGAGGGCCGCATCCTGCAGTGTCTGTTGCCATTGCTCAGCACTGACGGTGCCGGTGACCACGGCATCTTCAAGGTCATGCACACCGTAGGCGATATCATCAGCCAGCTCCATAATGGATGCATCCAGCGACTTGTAGCAGGAGCGCGGTACATTGCCGGCGTTTATCTGACGCTGAAAAATCTCCCGATCGGCACCAGACAGAGGTGCTAACACCCAGTCCAGCAATGCAGCGTCTTCGCGGTAAATGGCTTTGATTGGCTTGCAGAGCCCCTCTGGCATGACTTCCGGTTGCAACACCGGATACTTCAGCAGGCCGAGCAGCGTGCGCCGGCACAAATCCATACCACCGCTTTCGGTATAAGGTTCCAATTTTCCGACGATACGAAACGTCTGGCCATTGCCTTCAAAACCACCAAAAGCGCGCATTTTATCGTTAAGCGCCGTCTCGCCGCCGTGGCCATAAGGCGGATGTCCTAAATCATGGGCGAGGCAAAGCGATTCCATTAGCGCTTCGTCAGGTAACAAATCAGCAGATACTGCGGGCAGCAAGACTTTCGTACGTAACTGAGCCACTAAAGCGGTGCCGATTTGGGCTGCTTCCAGCGAGTGTGTCAGGCGGGTGCGGTAAAAATCGTTTTGACCGATGCTCATAATCTGAGTTTTTGCCTGCAGGCGACGAAAGGCTGCACTATGCAGAATGCGGGCTTTATCGCGTTGATAGGGTGAACGATGGTCGCCCGGTCTTTCGCCCTGACTGGATAAATGTCGTGCGGTCCAGATGTCCATATACTTCTCCTGTGCTGATTTCCCTATCTTACTGAAATTGTTGGATAACTGCGACATTGCTCTAATGGTAAAAATAGCTGGACATGCATACAGTGTATGCTGTATAAAATAACAGTAGATGAGAAATGATTCACCTTCAGGAGCTAATCATGCCAGTTGTCATTCAATACGTAGTAGAACGTGATGGAGAAGCCAAGATGACTTTTGCCAGCAAACAGCAAGCGGATGCTTATGACAAAATGCTCGACCTTGCGGAAATGATGCAAGAGATTATCGGCCGCAGTGACTTACTCGGCGAAGCCCAGACTGAAGCTTTATCGTTATATCTGGCACAGCAAAAAGATGAATTGTTGCTGGCGTTACAGGGCAAGACGAAAGCGGTAAAAAAATCGAAAGAGGAGCAGGGCGTTGAGCCAGAGCAGAGTACAGATGAGGCCGAGCCTGTTGCTGAGTTAGCCGAGGCGGCCTGAGCCGCCAGTGCTTGTGGCTCGTCGCCTGGGCTTAAGCGCTTGATAGTCGACTGATGAGATTAGGCACTTGCGACTAGCCTGCTTCTACTCACTTGCCTGATGTCAGCCGCTTAAGCTCGTCCTGTAGCTGTTGTAATTTGTGTTTCAGCGCCAACGTTTCAGCAGCATTATCGGTTTGGCTCAACTTACGGCTGGTTGCTGCAATATCTTGTTGGAGTTGCAGAACTTTCAGGCCAGGACTGCTTGCAAGGCTTTGTTGTTCGGCTGCCAGTTCTGCAGCTAAGTCGTCATCCGGAGCGTTGTCGCTCGTTGTTTGTGTAGTGGCGGCGGCTTCCGTTAGCGTGGCTATTTCCGACAGTTTTGCCGCTGCGCTTTGCTTTTGCTGTTGCGCGGCTGTTGCGACTTCTTTTACGTCTGTGGTAACAGCGCCAGCACCGCTAATACTGGCAGAAACTTGTGAAGTCAATGCAGCCTGTGCTGCTGCATGGTCTGTCGTGACCGGCAGCACAGCGTTTTTAATCTCGGAGCTAACGGCCGCTGGTTCTGCAGATGGGAGCAGCTGCTTCACTTGATCTTTGGTCTGTTGCAGTTGTTGTTCGCTTTGCTGCTGCAGCTGTTTGATGGGTTGTTGCAGCGCCGACTCGTTTTGTTGTTGTAATTGCTGCACTTGTTGCTGTGCTGCTTTTACCGGTTGTGCCACAGTCGCTTTGGCTTGTTCTTTTACTTGCCCGACTTGTTGCTCAAGCTGGTCTTTCACCTGATGTACCGGGGACAATACTTGCGCCGCAACTGCCTGTTGTGTTTGTTGTATCTGAGTTTCGGTTTGCTGTTTCAGGTTTTTCAGCTGCTCCACTTTGGCTGCAACCGGCGCTATAGCTGCTGGTACCGGCACAGTGTCAGTGATTTGTTGTTTTGCTCGCTCGAGTGCCTGTTGTTTTAATTTAGTCGGATCTGTGTAATCGCTGAGCTCGGCCGGCCAGGCTGGTACTTGCTCAGCGATTTCGCTATTGAGTTTTTCGGCAAAAATTTGTGGGGCGCCACCGCTTACCAGTAAAACAGCCATTTGGTTGGTTTCAGAGTTCCAGACAAAACCAGCTTTTTCCGCCAGCTCTGGCACTGGTGTGTATTTAGACACAACATAAAACAGCGGGCCTTCCTGCTGTATTTTGTCAGCGGTCTCCAATAACTGGACTGCACCGGCGTAATGGCTGCCAAGTAAAGGCTCCAGCCGTGATTGTATCAACGGTTGCTTAAATAAATTGGCTTCTTTTGGATCAAGACCCACCATCGGCTTGAGTAACGCCCACATGAGCTGGCCTTGTGGTGCCAATAACATGGCTGGAGCGACGCACTGTGTCAGGAACAGCGCACTGCAAAGCACCAAAATGGCACGGAATGAGGTGTTTAAGTTCAATGTGCGTCTCCGGGTCTGGTCTGCGCATCCGCCAGCTGTTGTTTTTTACTGAGCTCGCGGCGCTCTTTGATTTGTTCTATGGATTTGGCAGCTGAATGATACAGCAACGTCAGAGGCCCCATTTTTAATAAATGGCCGCGCACAAACCAAAAAAAGTGCGCAGGGCGATGCCAGACGCTGGTATGGTCCAACAGATGTGTTAATAAGAACTGCATTTGCCAGCTCCGGTAGCGGCTTGCTGCCGGAGCAAGCTCCCCGGCTTCAGCAGGCAATTGGATCGCAAAAACCTGTTGTAAGGTTGACAGCGCATAAAAAACTGCAGCCTGCGCATTGGATTGTTGTGCCGCAGTGACAAGGTCACTGAAAGGTTGCCGCGTTATCACCTCTTGATACAACAGATATAAATCGACCAAATCTTTCACCAGTTTGTGAGTTTCATCCTGATAAAACAAATGGACGGAAGCATGCATAAACAGATGAGCAGGGGATGGCACCGAAAACGCGCTATCAGTTAGCCGAACCGCTTGTTCGATGATAGGCTCAACTCTAATGTTCTCGCGGGACGACACTGGAAAAATATGGTGGTGTAAATCGATATTGGCGCCTCTGAGGAAATGAGTCAGCGGCGGATGTTGGTGCGTCCAGCGCAAGTAATAACGCCGGTCATAAGCCGACATACTAAATTCAAGGTAACCTGCGTTTTTTAGTTTTTCCAGCGCTTGCGCAAAATGGCTGTCCGGTACTAACAAATCGATATCGGAGAATACCCGGCCACGCGCGAGGGCATAACCATCGACCCGATAAGCTACGCCTTTTACCAGTAATGCCGGAATAGCTGAGTCGGCGAAGACTTTTTCCAGCTCAATCAACTCGTTAAGCAAAGTGATTTTTTGCTTTTCCGCGTAATGATAACCAGAGACTATGTGATTTTGCACTGCAGCAGGGATCCGCGACCAGACGTCGTGATCACGGGCTAGAAAATAACAACTTCCCAACAATGCATATTGCCTGGCTTCATCAATAAAAGCTGTCCACTGTTGTGTCGTAGCGTTTTGGCAGTAATGCTCAGGGGCACGGACAAAGGCAATACATTCACTCTTCATTTAACAGTGCCTCAATCTCATCAATTGCCAGCTGACCATCGTTATATTCAAAGCAATAACCTTCCACAGCACTGCTAAGCCGACACAAGGTGTCAAAGCCTGTTTGTCCCATCACGCTATAGTTGAAGCTGTTGACCGCTAACTGCATAAACAAATGCGACTGTGTTAAGGCGTACCCAGACAGTCCTTGCGCTGCAGCATTAAATTTGGGAAAAATCACCAATCGCGGGCGTGCTGAAACTTCACGCTGTTGCCAGCTGTTGGCTGTCGGTTGCAGATAGGCCATGGTGCCTTTATGGGTTTTTTCAGTTTTTTGATACAGCTGAACGTCCGGAAACAAGCGGTTAATAACGGCTAATGAGTTGTTTTTCAAACTGAGCGGGCGTACGCAAGGCACAATGTCACCACTCAGTGGGTCTACCATACAATGTTCGTCGGACAATAACCGCCAGCCTTGTAGCATCATCATGGCGCAAAGCGTGCTTTTACCTGAGCCGGGTGGCGCTGGCAGGATCACTGCAGCACCGTTTTTCTCTAACACTGCTGCATGAATACACAGAAACCGGCTTTGGTAGGTGGCTACACACCAGTTCAGACCCCATTCGAACATCGGCACTGCCTGCGCCGGGTCCGCATAGCGGAAATGCTGATTGCCGAGTTGAAATGCCATACTACCGCCGGGTTGCCAGCTCCGGCTTTTATAACTGACCTTAAAGTCATAAATAGAGTTCAGCGCATTGCTGTTCAGGATCTCCGGGGAATAGAGTTCGCTGAGCTGGTGATATAAGTGGCTTGAGCTGGTGTTGATTAGAAATTTAAATGGAGCAAGTTCGAGCGCGAATGATCTGGTCATATCAAAGTTGACTCTGTCTCTCCTGACGGAATAGCCGCGTCGGCTGTTTTAACATCCGTGGTGTGGTTCCAGCGATTAAAAATGATTTTGTCGGTGTTGTCCAGACAATCAAAAACAACCAAAGCACTAACGGATTCTGGCTCGAACCCGAGTAGTGCTTTTACGTAGTGCGGAACTGATTTCAAAATCAGAGCGGAGACATATACAACTTGAACAGGCTATGCAGGTCTTTCAGTCGGCCTTCAGACTTGGCAGTCCAGTAGGCGTTAATTAATTCCTGCGGTTCAGGGAAACATTTGTCACTACCGTAGCGAGAAGTATATTCTGGGTGACGTTCCCAGATCGCACCAATGATTGCAGCCATTGCATATTTTTCAGCGCATTCTGCACCCTTGAGGATTGCACCGACTTTGCCAACCATGCCTGGACACAATTTAGAAGCGTCAGTGTCACCTTTCACTAATACGCTGCTGTGGTTTGCTGGCATCCGTGAGCTGTTTTTGTTGTAGTTAACTGGTGCTGTTGTTACCCACTGCTTGTTAGAGGCAAGAGTAGAGGTTGGGCTGTTAGTGACAACCACAGCAGATGAACCTTTCTTAACCTGATTCCACCAGCTGTTGAAACTGTACATATCACACGAAAGCTTAGTGTAACGGTAATAGTTCTTACCTGACTGGCGCTTAGATTCAACAGTACAAAGCGTCGTCCAGTAAGTTGACAACAACCAGTCTTCAAAGTCTGCGTTAAAAGCAGAGATGATTTGAGAGACACTAGACCATTGTGGCCGCTGATAACTGGTCTTGCTGGTTTCAGATGTTGCAGATGCAACAGCAGAACCCGAGTTACTCAGGCTTGTCTCACCAGGGGTGCAGTTTAATTCGACACATCCCCAAGCCTTGCCGCTTTTCAGTGATAACACTGCCGGGACAGAAACTGCGCTAGCCTGTAACAAAAACTTGCGGCGCGATAATGCTTTTTGCGCACTGCGCTCAGGCTGCTGATCCATTTGAGCTTGTTGAGCTTCGTTCTGCTGATTCATCGTAATACCTCGAAATCCGATTCATTTGTGATTAGCAAAAAGCCTGCCACAATTGCAAGTTGTTGTTTCTATTAAAATAATCAGCTGCGCCAGAAAGGCCGGTTCGCTAACCGTAAAGAATTCTGACATGTATTATTTTACATTCGTAACAGTGTGTATTCTACACGGCAAAAAATTGCCTGACCACTGCTGATTGAGAACAATCAGCAGTATTAAATGTTACTGATATAACTGAATAATTGTTTGAGTAATCCCATTGCTTTGGCATCGTCTTGCTTAAGCTCAGCACAGGACTCCAGCTGTAAAACAAAATCGTCTAATGTTCTCGCGGGTTGCTCGACACCAAACTGCAGTTGATCTTTGCAGTAGCGTTGCCACTGCGCCAGTTCGGTATGAGTTAGTGATTCCGGATAATTGCGCGCGCGAAAACGGAACATCAGCTGATTTAATCTGTCGTCCTGAAATACCGGAGGCGCAACAGCCAGTTGTTGTGGTGATAACTGATGGACTTGCGGTATTAGTCGCCGGTCATGGTCGGAGATAAAGCCCTGATACAGGCTGAAGTCCGGGTTGTGTGTGGTTTGAGCCGGTTCTGACTGCTGGTATATTTCCAGCAACAGTGCACTTACCACCGCTTTATGATTTCGCAAAATTTCCAGATGACGCAGACAGTCCGCTCTGTTAATTCCAAGCTCTGATGCACGTTCAGCTGATAGTGTTTTGGCAGGCGCGAGCACCGGGCATTTGTTCAGATGCACCAATTTAATGGCCGGCCGCACCTCGTCTTCAGCCAAATCGCTGGCTTTGGCGTATAGTCGGCGGCGTAACTCTGTTGCATCCAGAGACAACAGAAAACTCGGGTCCTGCTGCAGATTAAAACAAATCACCGCGTTTTTATTGGTCGGATGATAAGCGATAGGTACAATCCAGCTACAACAGCCCTGGATGGCCGGGAACCGCGAAGAGACATGGGTTAACGGCGTGAGTCCGGCAACATCAATCAGCGCACTGAGCTGGTTTTTCTGCCGGTGCTGGTACAGATAGTCAAACAACCTCGGCTGTGCTTTTCGGATTAACCCTGCAAGCGCAATAGTGGCATACACATCGCTGCTGGCGTCATGCGCCTGCAGATGTTCTATCTGATTGGCTTTGGATAAATCTTCCAGCCGGAAACTCGGGCTGCCGTCATCCCGCAAAGGCCATTGAATGCCTTCAGGGCGCAGCGCATAGCAGGCTCTGACGACATCAATCAGATCCCATCGGCTATTGCCGTTTTGCCATTCGCGCGCATAGGGATCGATATAATTGCGAAATAAACTGTGGCGCACCATTTCGTCGTCGAAGCGGATGTTGTTATAGCCAACTACACAAGTGCCGGGTTCTGCCAGTTTTTGGTGCAACTGCCGGATAAAATCGACTTCGCGCAGACCATGCTGCTGGCATTTTTGCGGGGTGATACCGGTGATGAGCACAGCTTCAGGCGCTGGTAAATAGTCCGGCGCTAACTGGCAGTAAGCCATATCCGCCGGTGCTGTGGCCTGCAACTCCAGATCGGTTCTGACACCGGCAAATTGGGCAATGCGGTCTTTTTTCGGGTCAGCGCCCCAAGTTTCAAGATCATAAAAATAAAAAGATGCAGCGCTCAATCCAGCTTCCTTTTGCTATCTACGGGTCACAAAAAGCCGCAGTATAAGTCAAAGGCGCAGGCTTAAGAAGCGCTAACTTTCTGCTATGCTGGCGCCTCGCCGCTGTAGGCATCAAACATAAGTTGTGAGGTTGTTTGTGCTATTTGTCCGACTTTTCTGCATGTTTTCCCTGATGGTATTTCCTTTTGTTGTTCAGGCCGCGCCGGCTGATTTTGATGTCGCCAAGCGCATCGCGCAAAAGATTTATAGTGACGAGCCGACTGATTTTTACTGCAATTGCCCGATCCGTTGGGTCGGCGGCAAAGGTCAACTTGATTTGCGCAGTTGTGGTTATCAGGTGCGCAAAAATGGCCCACGGGCACAACGGGTTGAGTGGGAGCATGTAGTGCCAGCGCAGCAATTCGGTTCGGGCAGGGCATGCTGGCAACAAGGTGGTCGTGAACAATGCGGCGACCAGGACCAGACATTTCGTCGTATGGAAGCCGATTTATTTAATTTAAGACCGGCTTTGGGTGAAGTGAATGGCGACAGGGCGCATTTTCGTTTTGCTGAATTACCGGATACACCACCACAACATGGTGCCTGTCCGGTACGCATCGATTTTAAACGCCAGTTAGCACAGCCTCGCCCTGAGATCCGTGGCGATATTGCCCGTATCTATTTTTATATGGCGGATCGTTATCAGTTGCAGTTATCTGCTGCAGAACAACAGTTGTTCCTGCGCTGGCATCAGCAAGACCCGGTTGACGACAGGGAACTTGCGTTAATGCGCCGCACTGCTCAACAAATGGGGCATCAGAACGAATTTGTCAGCGGCAACAAGCGCTGGTACCCGGGTTATCTGTCGCATCAGACAACGCTGAATAGCACTGCGGCTGGCCTGCCACCCGAGCCCAAAGCAAAAACCATAACCAGCCAATCGCCGGTGCGTGGCAATAAAAACAGCAAAAAGTATCGTTTCAGCCATTGCAGTGGTTATGCGCTGATCAAAGCAGCAAATCAGCGAGAGTTTGCCAATGTGCAGGCGGCAGAGGCGGCCGGATTTCAGTTAGCCGGGAATTGTCAAACACAGCAGCGCTGATGGCTGCTGTGTGCTTAAAAACCAAAGCTTATGCTTGTAACAGGCTCTGATAAAGTTGGTCTTTTAACTGCAGACGCAATTTTTTGCGCTCTTCCAGATAGTCAGATGCAGCGGTTTCGGCGCCTTGCTCCAGCCGGTACACTTCATGGTCAATATCATGATATTGCGCAAACAGGCGTGCAAAATGGTGGTCACTGGTTTTCAACTGGTGAATTTTCTCGCGATACTCAGGGAATTCGTGGACTAAATCATGTTTTTCCAGGCTCATGCCATCTTCCTTCTGTGACGAATAAACTGACGACATCCTAATCAGGCTTGGGCACTCTGCTTTTGATCTGGCGCAAGCTATGGTGATTTGGTCCCACACGCTGGTCACAGCGGGGCGTACTGACGTATCGTAGGTTTAAAATTCAACGGAGCCCTTACTTATGAAACTGCAATTAGCTGTGGTTGTTGCGTTAAATCTTCTCTTTTTGTCACAGGCTAAGGCCGCGCCTGTGCCATTTGGCATTGTGATCCACGGTGGTGCCGGTACTATTTCACGCGACAGTATGACGCCGGTACAACAACAAGCTTATGAAACGACGCTAAAACATGCGGTGGATAGCGGTTATCAAGTGCTGGCGAATGGCGGTAGCAGTCTGGATGCGGTGAGCGCTGCCGTGGTGATCCTGGAAGATTCGCCGTTGTTTAATGCCGGCAAAGGCGCTGTGTACACATACGACGGTAAACACGAGCTGGATGCGGCGATTATGCGCGGCGATAACAGAGGAGCGGGTGCAGTAGCCGGTGTTACCACAGTGAAAAACCCGATTAAGCTGGCCCGTGCCGTGATGGAGCGTTCTGAACATGTGTTATTGGCAGGACAAGGCGCGGAGCTGTTTGCCAAAGAGCAGCAATTGGAGCTGGTGAAAAATAACTATTTTGATACGGAATTCCGCTATCAGGCGTTGCAAAAAGCACTAAAAGCTTTAAGCAAAACCCCACATCAGGCACAGCTGCGTTTAAGCCCGGCTTTTCCGCTGGAGTGGAATGTTGGTACTGTCGGTGCCGTCGCCATTGATCAACAAGGGCTATTGGCTGCTGCAACGTCAACCGGCGGTATGACCGCAAAACGCTATGGCCGGATTGGTGATGCGCCGCTGATTGGAGCCGGTACTTTTGCCGACAATCAAAGCTGCGCGGTGTCGGCGACTGGCCATGGTGAGTTTTTTATTCGTTATCAGGTCGCCGGTGATATCTGCGCCCGCGTACGTTATCAGGGTAAATCGGCGTCAGTTGCAGCGGATGAAGTGATGCAGGAACTGAAAACTGTCGGCGGCCTTGGCGGTGTGATTGTGGTCGATAACAAAGGCGGTCTGAGTTGGCACTTAAATTCAGAGGGCATGTATCGCGCCAAACGTCAGCAAGGCAAAGCAGCTGAAGTTGCCATTTTTAAAGATTGATCTGCAGCAAAGCAAGCCGCCGATTTTGCACTAAGCTTGGGTGAAGGAGCCTGTGGGTTCCTGCTATTTCAGGGTGTAAAATCTGGAGGAAATGCATGAACTTATTAAAAGTGTCTGATCATATGAACCACCATCCGGTGACTTTTAATCAGGATATGACACTGGAAGCTGCAGTGGACCGTTTGACCGACGTGGCACAGTTAGGTGGGCCCGTAGTCGATGCCAACCACAAAGTGGTGGGGTTTTTATCGGAGCAGGATTGTCTGGCCCGGATGTTATTAAGCTCTTACCATGACGAAGGCCTTGCTTATGTGCGTGATCTGATGCGCAAAGATGTGCTGACCGTGCACATGCACAGCGGCATTATTGAGCTTGCCCAGCTGATGTTAGGGGCCAAACCAAAAATTTATCCGGTGGTCGATGACAATGGTGTGTTGCAGGGCGTGATTAGCCGGACTGACGTGCTGCGGGCCATTGATCAGGAATTACATTCTCACTATCGCAAAGTCAGCTGACTGCTGCGATTTCCCGAAGCGCCGGCGCTGCCGGCTCCTTATTCTTTGTGCTAGCATAGCCGCCTTGTTGTTGTGGGGGCTGTGTTTTGTCTGATTTATCGTCTGCTGTTGAATTGTTACCACTGCGTGCTTTACAGGATGCAGTGACTTTTTGTTTGCTTAAAGATCAATTCCGTCTGCGCCGGCTCTGCCGCGACCTGCAGGCAAAACCTGATCAGAAAAAACAGCTGCAACTGCAGGCCGACATTCTGGCATCTCAATCCATCCGCCAACAGCGCGCACAGGCGATGCCGCGGATCACTTATCCGGGCGAATTACCGGTGGTGGGCCGTAAAGACGATATTAAAGCCGCCATTGCGGCCCATCAGGTAGTGATTATCGCCGGCGAGACCGGTTCGGGTAAAACCACCCAAATTCCGAAGATTTGTTTAGAACTGGGCCGTGGTGTCGCTGGCCTGATTGGCCATACCCAGCCACGGCGGCTGGCAGCGCGTAGTGTCGGTCAGCGTCTTGCCGATGAGCTTTCTGTACCGCTTGGGCAGCAGGTCGGTTACAAAGTGCGCTTCGGCGACCATACCGGCGCCATTACGCTGGTTAAACTGATGACCGACGGTATTCTGCTGGCTGAAATTCAGCAGGATAAGTTTCTCAATCAATACGACACTATCATCATCGATGAGGCACACGAGCGTAGCCTCAACATTGACTTTTTACTCGGTTATTTTAAGCAAATTCTGCCCAAAAGACCGGATCTGAAACTGATTATTACTTCAGCAACCATTGATCCCGAACGCTTTTCCCGCCATTTCTCTAACGCACCGATGCTGGAAGTCTCAGGCCGCACTTATCCTGTTGAAGTGCGTTACCGGGCCGCCAGTGAAAATGAAGACAAAGACGCCGACCAGTTACAGGCGATTTTTGATGCGGTGGAAGAGCTATATCGCGAACCGCCGGGCGACATTCTGATTTTCTTAAACGGTGAACGGGAAATTCGTGATACGGCCGATGCGCTGGAAAAACTGAAACTGCCACATACCGAAATCCTGCCGTTGTACGCGCGCTTAAGTGCTGCCGAGCAAAACCGCATTTTTCAGAGCCATCCTGGCCGGCGCATTGTGTTGTCGACCAACGTGGCCGAAACTTCATTAACAGTGCCGGGCATCCGATATGTAATAGACCCCGGCACGGCGCGTATTTCGCGTTATAGCTATCGGTCGAAAGTGCAGCAATTACCGATTGAAGCTATCAGCCAGGCCAGCGCCAATCAGCGTAAAGGCCGCTGTGGCCGGGTCGCGGCCGGTATCTGTATTCGTCTGTACAGCGAAGATGATTTTAATAACCGTGATGCTTTTACCGATCCGGAGATTTTACGTACCAATTTAGCCTCGGTCATTTTGCAAATGCTGGCGCTGGGCCTGGGTGACATTCAGCAATTCCCGTTTTTGCAAAAGCCGGACAGCCGGTTTATTAACGACGGCGTTCGTTTGCTGGATGAATTGGGGGCGCTGAAAACTGAACGTAAAGCTGGCTTACAGCTGACGACTTTAGGCCGGCAATTAAGCCGTTTGCCGATAGACCCACGCTTAGCCCGAATGGTGCTGGCTGCAGCCGAACGCAATGCTTTGGATGAGTTGTTGGTGATCACCGCGGCCTTATCCATTCAGGACCCGCGTGAACGGCCATTGGACAAAAAACAAAAAGCTGACGAACTCCATGGCCGTTTTGCCGATCCAGATTCCGACTTCGCCAGCTGGCTGAAACTCTGGCGCTACTTGCAGGAACAGCAGGACAGCCAGAGTAATAATCAGTTCCGCCGTTTATGCAAACAGGAACTGCTAAACTATCTGCGTGTGCGGGAATGGCAGGATTTGTATGCGCAGCTGTCCCAAGTGGCCGACGAACTGGGCCTGAGTAAAAACACCACTGCAGCAGATTATCAGTCGGTCCACACCGCCATTCTGACCGGTTTACTGGGCCAAATCGGCAGCAAAGACAGTGAAGCGGATTATCTCGGCGCGCGGCAAAGCCGGTTTTATGTGTTCCCCGGCAGTCATTTATTCAAACGTAAACCCAAGTGGGTGATGACCGCTGAGCTGGTCGAGACCAGTAAGTTGTACGCCCGTACCGTCGCGAAAATTGAACCTGAATGGGTCGAACCGCTGGCGCAGCATCTGGTCAGCCGCAGCTACAGTGAACCACATTGGGAGAAAAAACGCGGCGCAGTCATCGCCTTTGAGCAGGTGACTTTGTATGGGCTGATTATCGTCGGCAAACGCGCAGTGCAATACAGCAAAATCGAGCCGGAGCTGTGCCACAAAATTTTTATCCGCGAAGCGCTGGTGAATCAGGAGCTTGGCTTAAATGAACCTTTCCTGGCGCACAACGCCCGGCTGATTGACGCGGTCACTGATTTGGAAGATAAATCCCGCCGGCGTGACATTCTGGTCGACGAAGAAACGCTGGTGGCTTTTTATGCCGAAAAAGTACCGGTGCACGCCAATAACCGCATTGATTTCCAGACCTGGTGGAAAAAGCAGAAACAACAAGACGCCAGCTACCTGAATTTTGACCCGGAGATGCTAAAGCGCCACGAAGCCGGGCATATTACCGACGACAGTTACCCGGAATTCTGGCGTCAGGGTAATTTGCGTCTGCCACTGGAATACCATTTTTCGCCTGGTGCGCCGGACGATGGCGTCAGTTTGTGTATTCCGTTGGCGCTGCTGAATCAGGTGGAAGAACAAGGCTTTGACTGGCTTATTCCGGGGCTGCGCCATGAATTGTTAGTGGCGCTGATTAAATGCCTGCCTAAAATGTACCGACGTAATTTTGTGCCGGCACCAAATTATGCCGACGCTTTATTGCAATCGATCCAGCCCGACGACGGCTCGTTGTTAGCAGTAGTGGCGCAGCGCCTGAAGCGAATGAGTGGCGTGACTATTCCGGATGACGCCTGGGAGCTGACAGAGCTGCCGGCGCATTTAAAAATGAACTTTAAAGTCACGGACGACAAAGGTGCCGTCATCGCGCAGCATCGCTCGCTGGCGCTTTTGAAACTAAAGCTGCAGGGGCAGGTACAGGAAACCTTAAGTCAGGTCGCCGAAAAGGGCATAGAACAGCAGGAACTGACTGACTGGAGCTTCGGTGAGTTGCCACGCGAATATATCCGTATCCAGTCAGGCTATGAAATTAAAGCCTTCCCGGCTTTGGTTGACCAAAAAAACAGTGTGGCTATTCAATTACTGGACAGCCCGGAGCAGGCGGCGGCGCAGTCACGCCTGGGTTTACGTCGTTTAATGCTATTGAACCTGCCATCGCCGGTGAAATATCTGCAAGACCATTTGCCAAACAAAGCCAAACTGGGACTGTATTTTAACCCCTTTGGCAAAGTGCTGGAGCTGATTGACGACTGTATCGCCGCAGGGATTGATCACTTAATCAGCCAACAATCATGGCCGCACAATCAGCAGGAATTTTTGCAGCTGCGTGACTCGGTTCGCGCCGAGCTTGGTGATACTGTGCTTGCTGTGGCGCTGCAGGTGGAGCAAATTCTGACTGTTGGCCATGACATCAGCAAAAAATTGCGTGGCCGGATGGATCTGGCGCTGGCATATGCCAATGCCGATATCAAACAACAACTGGATGCCATGTTGTTTAAAGGTTTTGTCAGTGAATTTGGCGCAGGGAAGCTGGACGATATCAAACGATATTTGCTTGCCTTGCAGAAGCGATTGGAAAAACTGCCGGTAGATCCGCAGCGTGATCGGCTGCAAATGCATGAATATCAAAAAGCTGCTGATGCGTATCAGCAGCTACTCGGCAAGTACGCCGGTAAAGTGCAGCCTGAGCCGGTTCGGGAGATCCGCTGGATGCTGGAGGAATTAAAAGTCTCATTATTTGCTCAGCAACTGGGTACGCCATATCCAATCTCTGCCAAACGGGTGCTGCTGGCGGTACAGGAGCTCAGGTAGCTTGCTTGTCGGTTGACTGAATTTCAGCTACAACTTTTTCAGCAGCGCAAAAAAGGAAGTTGCAATGGATCAGGCAGTGGCGTGCGTCGGCACAAAAAAAGTTTTGTTGGTTGACGACGAGGCTTTTAATTTCGACTTATTAAGGCTGGCGTTGCCAGCGCCACATTATCAGCTCAGTTATGTTGCCCTGGGTCAGGCCGCACTGACGCAGATCCATGACGAAAAACCGGATTTGATTTTATTGGACATTCTGATGCCGGGGCTCACCGGCATCGACCTGTGCATTTTACTCAAACACAATCCGCTCACCGCAGATATTCCGGTGATTATGTTGTCCGGGCTGGACTCGCCGGCGGATGTCAGAGCTGCCACTGCGGCTGGGGCACTTGGGCTTATTGCTAAGCCTTTTTCTGCGCGGGATATCAGCTGGCAGATTGAACAGCTGGCCGGCTGGTGCTGACGCCGGGACTTTACAGGCCAGACTTTACAGGTCAGCTAGAAAGCTTTATAACAATTTGCTTCAGGTTATTTGAGAGTTGCCATGCTGAACCGAAACGATAAACGTAACTACTTCCGGATGATGGTGAACGCCGAAGTTCAGATGATGATTAACGACCCTGAGTCAGGACGGGTGTTCAGCGGTATTTGTCGTGATCTGAGTGCAACCGGCATGGCAGTAGAAGTGGATGAACCGCTGGAAATGGGCACCTTAATCCATTTGCGGCTTGAATCGAATAACAGCTCAGTAGTGCCGCTGGACGCGCATGCGAAAGTCGTGCGTTGCAGCCAGGAAGCCGAAGACTTGTATCAGCTGGGTCTGACTTTTATGGAACTGAACTGAGCACATTAATACAGAGCATCATGTTGTCCTGCTGCTGAATTTTTCGCCGGTCCGCCGCAAAGTGCGGATTGTCCCGTGACAGTGGCGCCGCTTTTGATTAGGCTGTGCCGCCGTTCAATATTAACTACCGATATCTCATCATGCCTGCATCTGAAAATTACTCTACGCTGCGCAACTGGCTGACGCTGTTAGTACCATCTTTACTGGGCGTCTTTTTATTTATGACGCCCATCCCGGCAGAAAAAGGCCTGACCATTCCGGTCGCAGTGATGGCGAATGCACTGAAAACCACAGTCGGGAGTTGGATGCCTTATTTGCTGGCGTTTATTGTCACGGTCTCAGCGCTGGTCACGTTGGGCGTCAAAGTATTCAAACCACAAGCTATTGTCGCCGGCGGTTTTGCCGGCAAATTATTTAGCCCCGGCTGGGGCTGGGTGCTGGTGCGTCTGTTGGGCGCAGTGTTTTTGTTATTAGTGCTGACTGGTACTGGCCCGGAGTTTGTCACCAGTAAAGCCACCGGTGCTTTAGTGCTGAATGACTTGCTGCCGGTGTTGTTGTCGGTATTTGTGTTTGCCGGTTTGTTACTGCCGTTGTTGTTAAATTTTGGTCTGCTGGAAATGATAGGCACCCTGATGACCAAAGTGATGCGGCCGATTTTTCGTTTACCGGGTCGCTCTGCGGTCGACTGTATCGCCTCCTGGATTGGCGATGGCAGCGTTGGCATTCTGCTGACCAGCAAACAGTACGAAGCCGGCTTTTATACGGCGCGGGAAGCCGCCGTGATTGGCACCACCTTCTCTGCGGTTTCTATAACTTTTTGTATCGTGGTGCTGGGGCAAGTGCGGTTGGAACATTTGTTTCTGCCGTTTTACGCCACTATCTGTACTGCAGGTTTAGTCGCTGCCATTGTGTTGCCTTATCTGCCGCCGCTACGTAATAAACCGGACACTTATATCGATGGCTACGACCATATGCGTGCCGAAGGCGGACAGTTTCCACAAAAATCGGTGTTTGGCCGGGCCTTAGCTCATGGTTTGCACAGAGCCAGCCAGGCCAGCGGCGTCAAAGCGACGCTGCGTGAAGGTGTTGAGGCAGTGGTCGATATGCTGTTTGGTGTGTTGCCGGTGATTATGGCCGTTGGCACCACGGCGTTAATTGTCGCCGAATACACGTCCGTCTTTAGCCTGCTCGGCGCGCCATTTGTACCGCTGCTGGAGCTACTGCAAATTCCTTATGCAGAACAAGCGTCTAAATCAGTCATGGTCGGTTTTGCCGATATGTTTGTGCCGTCAATTCTTGTTAGCGAAGTGCCCAGCGACATGACGCGTTTTGTTATTGCGGCTTTATCAGTAACCCAGTTGATTTATATGTCTGAAGTCGGCGCTTTATTGCTTGGCAGTAAAATTCCGGTCACTTTATGGGATCTGTTTTTACTGTTTATTTTGCGTACTTTGATTACGCTGCCAGTTATTGCCGGCATGGCACATTGGCTGTTTTAGTTGTTTGATTTAACTGGTTAAAAGTAAAAAGGGAGCTGTGGCTCCCTTTTTTATCAGTTAGGCTTAGCGACCGGATTTAACGGCTGAACTGGACATCAAAGCTGACCGGAACTACTAATTCAATCCGGTTTAACTTGGCGATTTCCTGCAGTTTTTTCACGCCGCCATCCAGTTTAAAGTCGATGGCTTTGATAAGCACCGGCGCTTTGGTGTAAGCCAAAACTCTGTTGTCTGCCAATTTCACCACGCATAAATCCACTGTAACTTTTTGCGTCTGATCTAATAAGGTCAGGCTCAGTTCGACTTTTTCCTGATGCACAGCGCCTGTTTTCAGTGCCGTGATCTTTGCTGTATCCAAAGCGCCTGCGGCTTTGATCGCCGGGAACTGTTTGGCGTTAAACAGGTGCTCAAGCATCCGTTCGTTGCGGATTGGGATCATGGTATCCAGACTTTGTACCGGGATCTCCACACTAAACTGGCCATTATCGGCCCACTGACCCTGCAGCTGTTTAAAACTATGCGTCTCGGCCACCACATCATTTTTTACAGTGACAAAATGCAGAGATGACTGCTGAGCGTCCAGTTGCCAGGCAGCCTGAGCAGAACCGGCGGCAAGCGCCAGGGCGAGCATTAATTTTTTCATGACAAACTCCGGTTAATAACGATAAAGGATGAATGCGTGGCTGTGCGTCCAGCAGCATACTTGACTGGCAAAACAGGTCCAAGTGTTTTTACTGTCTGTGGCTGTGTATTCGCCGAATTTGGGTAAATATTGCCGCCGAAGAATGCTGACAAATAAAAAAGCCCCATGGATACAGGGCTTTATAGTCTAAAGCAGTGTTAGCGGATAAGACAAACCCAGCCTTTGAGGTAATGGCCTTCCGGGTAAAAGCTGGCGATCGGGTGGTCTTTGGCCTGACTCAGCTTCTCAATAAACAGACAATCGCGGCCGGCATCCAGCGCCGCATCGGCAACGATTTTCTGAAACAGGCTGTCTTCCATTAAGCCGGAACAGGAAAACGTCAGCAACCAACCGCCTTTTTTCACAATTTGCATCGCGACGCGGTTAATGTCTTTGTAACCGCGGCACGCGCCCATCAGCTGGGCTTTGCTTTCGGCAAACTTTGGCGGGTCGAGGATCACCATGTCAAACTCGCGGCCTTGTTCTTTATATTGGCGCAGCAGCTTAAAGACGTCGGCCTTGGTAAAATCAAATTTGCTAAGGTCCAGCTGATTAAGTTCAGCGTTGCGTGCCGCAGTTTGCAGCGCAAGTTCTGACATGTCGGCGTTGATAACATGACTGGCGCCGCCCGCTAATGCGGCCACGGCAAAAGTGCCGGTGTAGCTGAAGCAATTGAGCACGGTTTTGTTTTTGGCGTAACGCGCGGCGGCTGCCCGGCTGTCGCGTTGGTCGAGATAAAACCCGGTTTTGTGGCCATTAATCACATCCACCAGAATTTTCATGCCGTGCTCTAACATCACCACTTCGCCGCTGTCACGCGGCGCGTGCAGCCAGCCAGTGACCGGTGCCAGACCTTCTTTTTTACGGACATCAACGTCAGAGCGCTCAAAAATACTGCAGTGCGGAAATTCATGGCGCAGCGCCGCCACTATGTTGGCACGCTGATAGTCAGCGCCGGCACTTAACAACTGCACCACCAGGATGTCGTGGTACAAATCGACAGTCACACCCGGCAGGCCGTCAGACTCAGCTGCCACGACGCGGATACCGTTGGTGTCATTGAGATCAAATAATTGCTGGCGCACTTGCCAGGCGGCGCTGATGCGACGCTGAAAAAAAGCGGCGTCTATGGCTTCGTGTTCATCAAAAGACCAGACCCGGACGCGGATTTGTGACTCTGGCGAATAAGCGCCCGTAGCGATAAAAACGCCGTCGTGGCTGCGAATTTCCACGGTTTCACCGCTGTTGGCTTTGCCTTTGACCTGTTTTACTGCTTTGGAAAACACCCAGGGATGGCGGCGTTTTAATGATTTTTCCCGATCGGCTTGTAAAATGATGCTGGCGGCCATAAGAAGTTCCGAGTCTGATAATCTGCTGTGGACTGGGAGCTGGCAAGAGTTGCCAGAGCCCTGAAAAGGGCGCCATTTTAGTCCGGTCGTGGCAAAAGCTAAAGAAAAACTATGTGTTGGGCTTGTGGCCGCAGCAAAAACTACCTGAAAGGATAATTCAATGCCGACTTTCACTGCTCTACCGGCCTCGATGCAGGCGATTGATGTGACAGCAGCACAGCAGCTGCAATTTGTCACTGTGCCGTTGCCAGACATCAGTGGCAAAGAAGTGCTGATTAAAGTGGCCGCGGCCGGCGTCAATCGCGCCGATTTAGCGCAGCGCGCCGGCTATTATCCGCCACCACCCGGGGAGAGTGACATTTTAGGACTCGAAGTGGCGGGGACTGTGGTGGCTTGCGGTGCAGCCGTCAGTAGCGATTGGCTTGGCGTTGATGTTTTTGGTTTAGTGCCGGGTGGCGGTTATGCCGAATATGTCAGAATGCCTGCTGCGCATTTGTTGCGCCGTCCCGCGGGTATGACAGTGGAGGCCGCTGCTGGCTGCGCCGAGGTCTTCCTGACGGCTTATCAGGCAATGTTTGTACTGGGTGAATTGCGTGCTGATCAGGCTGTGTTGCTGCATGCCGGTGCCAGTGGCGTCGGTACAGCCGCTATTCAACTGGCAAGAGCGGCCGGGGCCCTGGTTGCTGTGACCGCCGGTTCTGATGAAAAAACGACAGCCTGTCTAGAGCTTGGCGCTGATTTCGCGGTCAATTATAAAACCGCTGACTTTGCGGATGTATTAAAAGCCGCTCAGCCACAGGGCTTTCAGGTGATTGTGGACCCGGTCGCCGGTGACTACTTACCAAAAAACCTGCAAGTGTTGGGGCTGGATGGCCGCATTGTGGTATTGGCGATGCTGGGTGGCAGGACAGTGCCGGCTTTTGATCTGACCCAAATGTTTAAAAAACGCGGTCAGCTGTTATGTTCAACTTTGCGTAATCGTACTGACGATTACAAAGCTGATTTAGTCAGCCGGTTTTTAGCGCAATTTGGCAGCGCTTTAGACAGCGGTGCTATTAAACCAGTGATTGCCAAAGTGCTGCCCTGGCAGGAAGCGGATGCTGCCCACCAGTTATTGGCCAGCAATCAGCTGGTGGGCAAAGTGGTGTTAAAGGTCGGTTAGTCGGTATTTTTTGCCGGGCTGTTGACTTGCTCGGCTCGCTCGGCCTGGCCGGTCAAATCCAGTTCAAACTGCGCCGGATCTGGCGACGTATCGTTTACCGGATAGCGTTCTGCCCGCATCTGGCTGTCGACCGTCTGCTGGTCAACGCGCGGGTCCAAAGCGGCAGCGAGCGGAGAACCGACTAAATCACCGGCTGCCATCATGTAGTCTTTTGGCGCAATTTTTTCCTGCTGTTTTTGCTGGTAATTCACTTGTTGTAAGCGGACAAATAACAAGGCTGCGACGGCCGCCATAAAGGCATACAACATCTGACTGCCGCCAAGCTGCATAAAAGCCGATGCCAGCAACGGGCCTATACTGGCGCCCAGGCCAAAAGTCAGCAGGATAGTGGCAGACAGCGCTACACGTTCATGTTGTTCGATATTTTGGTTGGCAAGTGCTGCACCCAGTGGGTACAGCGTAAAAGCAAAGACGCCAAACACAAAAGTAAAACCAAGTTGCACCACACCGCTGAGCGGCAGCAGCGCCATCGCCAGCACGAGTAAACCCAGGATCACACTGTTAGTGCGGATCAGCCGGCTGCGCCGTACCCGATCGGACAATTTCCCCATCGGCCACTGTGCCAGCAAACCAGCCAGTACTGTGGTGGCCATATAAGCTGCGACCTGTTCAGTGTTCATGCCCTGACTGGCAGCATAAGCCGGTGCCAGACCATAAAAAGAGCCGACTATCACACCTGCCATCGCAATAGTGGTCAGCGATTGCGGCACTTTTTGCCAGAACACTTTAATTTGCAGTGGGGCCGGTTTCAGTGGCTGCGGGTGAATACGTCGTGTCAGTGCCAGCGGCACGATACAAAGCGCAAAACACATCGCCACCAGCAACAGCGGTTTGATGGTCAGTTCAGGGTTTAAGCTCATCGCACCTTGCCCCAGTACTAGCCCGAGATAAGACACAATCATATAGCTTGCGAAAATAGTCCCGCGGTTTTTACTGTCGGCTTGTTCGTTCAGCCAGCTTTCCAGCACCATGTATTGACACATCATGCACATACCAACAATCAGGCGCAGCAGCAGCCAGACTTCCAGCTGTTCAATCATGGCGTGGCCCAGCGCGGAAGCGGTGACGACACCGGCGCTGGCGACAAAAGCACGGATATGGCCGGCGCGCGCAATCAGCTTATGGCCGATTTTTGAGCCAAGCACCAGCCCGAGGTAATAAGCCGACATCATGGCGCCGATCCAGACCTTGGCGACTTCCATTGAAGCGAGCTTCAGGCCCAGATAAGTAGTCAGCAAACCTGCCGCCAATACCATCAGCAAGGTTGCGCTGTATAACGAAGAAAACGAGCGGATAGTCGCCGCCATGCCTGTTCCTTGTCTGTTCTAAAAGAAAAACCGCAGCGGGGCTGCGGTTTTGGCTACATTATTTGACCCGCATGCCCGGTGTGGCACCGTCGTCCGGGCTTAGCAGGAAAATCTCGCTGCCGCCGGGACCAGCTGCCATTACCATGCCCTCGGACATGCCAAACTTCATCTTACGCGGCGCCAGATTCGCGACCATCACCGTTAACCGGCCGACTAATTGCTCTGGCTGATAAGCCGCTTTGATGCCGGCAAACACCTGACGTTGTTCATTGCCAAGGTCAAGCTGCAACCGTAATAACTTATCGGCGCCTTCGACATGCTCGGCGCTGACAATTTTGGCGATACGCAAATCCAGCTTGGCAAAATCATCAATGTTAATTGTCGGGGCTATCGCTTCAATCTCAGCAGCAGCTGCAGTTTGCGTGCTTGATGCTTGCACCGCCGGAGCGGCTGCCGCCTGCAGGTTGTCTTTCGATGCATCGACCATCGCCTGCACTTTGACCGGATCTACGCGCTGCATCAGCGCTTTAAATGGATTGACCGCATGATTAAGCAGTGGCTGCTGATAATTATCCCAACGCAGTTCGCTGTTTAAAAACGCTTCGACTTCGCGCGCCATATTCGGCAGCACTGGTTTTAAATAATGCATCAGCACGCGGAACAGGTTAATGCCCATAGAGCAGACATCCAGCGTTTCCTGTTGTTTGCTGTCATCTTTGGCTAATACCCAAGGTGCTTTGGCGTCGATATATTGGTTGGCTTTGTCGGCAAGCGCCATAATGTCGCGAATAGCGCGGGCATATTCGCGCTCTTCAAACGAGGCTGCGATGCTGTCGCCTTGCGCAATAAACTCAGCAAAAAGTTCTGGCTCGGACAGATTTGGCGACAAAGTCCCATTGAATTTTTTGCTGATAAAACTGGCGCAGCGGCTGGCGATATTGACCACTTTACCGACTAAATCGGCATTCACTTTCTGCGCGAAGTCTTCCAGGTTTAAATCTAAATCCACGATGCCTGAGGTTAGTTTTGACGCAAAGTAATAACGCAGATATTCCGGATTCAAATGTTCAAGATAAGTGCGGGCTTTGATAAAAGTGCCGCGCGATTTCGACATTTTGGCGCCGTTGACCGTGACAAAACCGTGGGCAAACACACTGGTCGGTTTGCGGTAGCCGGCACCGTGTAACATCGCGGGCCAGAACAGGCTGTGGAAATAGATAATGTCTTTGCCGATAAAGTGATACACCTCAGCATCAGAATCTAATTGCCAGAACTGGTTAAAATCGATGCCGGTTTTGTCGCAATAATTTTTGAAACTGGCGAGATAGCCAATTGGCGCGTCCAGCCAGACATAGAAAAACTTGCCCGGCGCGCCCGGGATCTCAAAACCGAAGTAGGGCGCGTCACGGCTGATATCCCATTGCTGCAGGCCGTCTTTAAACCATTCCTGCAGCTTGTTGGCCATTTCGCTTTGCAGCGCGCCGCCGCGGGTCCAGTCCTGCAGCATTTGTTCAAAGGCCGGCAAGTCGAAGAAATAGTGTTCAGAGTCTTTTAATACCGGCGTTGCACCTGAAACCACCGATTTCGGGTTTTTCAGTTCAGTCGGGCTATAAGTGGCGCCACAGACGTCACAGCTGTCGCCGTTTTGATCCAGCGCGCCACATTTCGGGCAATCGCCTTTGACAAAACGGTCCGGCAAAAACATTTGTTTTTCCGGGTCAAACAGCTGGCTGATTGACCGGCGTTTGATATAACCACCGGCGTCGAGCTTGGTGTAGATTTCGCTGGCAAAGGCCTGATTTTCGCTGCTGTGGGTGCTGTGGTAATTGTCAAAACCAATTAAAAACTCTGCGAAATCAGCCTGATGTTCAATGGCGGTCTGGGCAATCATTTGCTCAGGTGTTAAACCCAGCTGTTGAGCTTTGAGCATGATTGGTGTGCCATGGGCGTCATCAGCACAGACGTAATAACATTGGTGGCCGCGCGCCTTTTGAAACCGCGACCAGATGTCGGTCTGAATGTATTCAAGCAGGTGACCTAAATGGATAGGGCCATTGGCATAAGGTAAAGCGCTGGTGATTAAGATTTTACGTGTCGTCATGAACCGGCTCTGTATCGATGAATGCAATAAAAACAATGTGCATCATGATACAATAGCCAGCCACAAAGCGCGACAGCAGCGCAATAACTGCCGACTTTTAGTCTGGCCCGCGCAAAGGCTCCAGGCTGTTGTGCCCCTGTACTTTAAAAGGATTTGTTATGTTTTCATTCTGGAAAAAAACAGCCGATTCTTCTTCCGCAGAAAGCTTACCTGAGCCGCTACGACAGTTACTGGAAACGCCTTGTCATGAGGCCATTCCGCTGCCGCTTAGCGAAATCGCCAATATTCGCCTTGAACGCAACACCTTGTCGTTGACGCTGCCATTTCCGGCATTATGGCTGGAGGGCTGGTTAAGTGCGCAGTGCCAAACGCTGGGGCTTAGCTACAAAGTTCAGGTTAACTGGCAACCAGAACAGCCTTTTGCTTTTGCCAAAGTACGGCAGGTGATTCTGGTGGCTTCCGGCAAAGGTGGGGTCGGTAAATCAACCACAGCGGTGAATCTCTCGGTCGCGCTGGCACAGCAAGGCGCAAAAGTTGGTTTGCTGGACGCGGATATTTATGGGCCATCTATTCCGCTGATGCTTGGCGAAGCGCAAAGCCGGGCCACCTCACCGGACGAAAAACATCTGAATCCGCTGCAAAAACACGGCATTGTGCTGCAATCAATTGGTTTTCTGGTCGACCCGGACAATGCCTCAGTCTGGCGCGGCCCAATGGCCAGCCAGGCCTTGATGCAGCTCGTAAATGAAACTTTATGGCCAGAGCTTGATTATCTGGTGGTCGACATGCCACCTGGCACCGGCGATATCCAGCTGACTATGTCACAAAAACTGCCGGTGGCGGGCGCTGTGATTGTGACGACGCCGCAGGATGTGGCGCTTGCTGATGCGAAAAAAGCCATTCAGATGTTTCGTCAGGTCAATATTCCGTTGCTGGGCCTTGTCGAAAATATGAGTTTTTATCAGTGTCCGTCCTGTGGTCATCAGGACGATATTTTCGGCACCAATGGTGGGCTGGAGTTGGCTGCGCGTTATCAAGTCAGTGTGTTGGGGCAATTACCACTGCAGGCGAAAATTCGTGAAGCAGGGGATGCCGGGACACCTATCGCATTAGCGCAAGATAATCAAACAGCTGAAATCTATAGAAAAATAGCACAGCAGCTGATCTTCACTTTATACTGGCAAACCCGGCTCAGCCCGCAACAGGCGGTCGAAATTTTAATGACGGATGATTAACATGAGACTTTGTGATCGCGACATCGAACAATATCTGGCTGAAGGCAGGATCAAAATTGAACCAAGACCTGCTGCCGACATGGTAAGCGGCGTCAGCGTCGATATCCGGCTTGGCCACAAATTCCGTACTTTTCGCGCTTATGCCGCGCCTTTTATCGATTTGTCCGGCCCGCGCGAAGAAGTGCAGGCTGCGCTCGACTCGGTAATGAGTGACGAAATTGTACTGACCGATGATGAAGCATTTTTCCTGCATCCAGGCGAGCTTGCGCTGGCTATTACACTCGAATCAGTCACGCTGCCGGCAGATATTGTCGGCTGGCTGGACGGTCGTTCCAGTCTGGCGCGGCTGGGCCTGATGGTGCACGTCACTGCGCACCGGATTGACCCGGGCTGGTCTGGCAATATCGTGCTGGAATTCTACAACAGTGGCCGCTTGCCACTGGCGCTTAGACCGAACATGAAAATCGGCGCGCTGAATTTTGAATTAATGACCGGCGAAGCGGCCAGGCCTTATAACAAACGCGAAGACGCCAAATATCGCCAGCAAAGCGGGGCAGTCGCCAGCCGGATCGGGCAAGACGATCCTGGTCATCAGGGTTAATCAAATGCTGGCGCGGGATTTTGTCCGGTTATTGTTGCTTGCTGCAATTTGGGGCGCGTCGTTTTTATTTATCCGGCTGGCGGTTGCTGCTTTTGGTCCGGCCCCTTTGATGGCCGGCCGGGTCGGTCTCGCCGCCTTGTTTCTGGCGATCATCGCATGGTGCTGGCACAAGCCTTTATTGCTGCGTGGCAATATCCGGCATTTTCTGATCCTGGGGCTAATTAATTCAGCCTTGCCGTTTTTACTCTTTGCTTATGCCGCACATTGGCTGACTGCGTCTGTGTTGTCGGTGTTAAACGCTACAGCGCCGATTTGGGGGGCTGTGCTTGGCGTGCTGTTTTTTCGCCAGCCTTTGAGCCTGAAACTGGTCAGCGGTCTGTTGCTGGGGATCAGCGGCGTGGCCATACTGGTTGGTTTTGATGCCGTGGTGCTGCAACCCAATGCGGCGGTGGCGATTGCCGCTGCTGCCGGTGCCGCCTGTTGTTATGGTTTAGCCACCCATTACACCCGTCGCGCTGCTGCTGTGGAACCTTTTGCTAATGCCCATGGCAGTATGTGGGCAGCTTTCTGCTGGTTATTGCCGCTGGCATTGTTGCAGCCGCCAACAACTGTACCAAGTCCGCTACAGGGTATCGCCTTATTGTTGCTTGGTGTGTTGTGCACTGGTGTCGCTTATCTGCTGTACTTTGCATTGGTGCGGGATATTGGCGCCACGCCGACTTTGACCGTGACTTTTTTAATCCCGGTGTTTGGTGTCAGCTGGGGCGCGTTGTTTTTAGGTGAAACGGTCGGCTGGCATACCTTAGCAGGCGCCTTGACGGTGCTTTGCGGTACCGCGTTGGTGACCGGATTTTCGCTGTCGAACTTGTGGCCGAAGAAACAGTCGAACAGCTGAGTTGTGTTCAGAAGCGATTCAGAAACAACGGCATATAACTGAGTTATCGTTCGAGATGTTGTGACTGTGACCCTTGATAAACATGCTGCATCAGCTGCAGCAAGGAGCCAAAAATGTCGTGCCGCGTGCCGTTTTTATCTGCCATTACTCTCGCGTTAGTGACCCAGTTTCCGGCTGTTGCGGCAGACAAACAGGCTGCAGCCAAGGCAACACAACAACTCAGTCAACCTGCAGCTGCCACAGCAAAAGCGCCGGCACAGCAAAAGAAGCAGTTCTCTCAGGCTGAATTAGACCAAATGCTGGCGCCTGTGGCGCTGTACCCGGATACGGTGTTATCCCATGTCCTCATCGCCGCGACTTATCCACTGGAAATTATCAAAGCCACCCGCTGGTTATCAGCAAAACCCGGCATGACGTCGGAACAGGCGCTCAAAGCCGCTGAAAACGAAGCGTGGGACCCCAGCGTGCGTGCGCTGGTTGCGTTTCCGCCCCTGCTCACCAAGATGAACAATGAACTGGACTGGACGCAAAAACTCGGTGATGCGTTTTTAGTGCAGGAAAAACAAGTGATGGCGACAGTGCAGCGCCTGCGCGAAAAAGCCTACACCGCCGGTAATCTGAAGAATCAGGAACATATCCGGGTTGAGCGCAAAGAAAAAGTCATAGTCATTGAGCCGGCACGGCCTGAAGTGATCTACGTACCTGTTTATGATACTCGGGTGGTATACGGCGACTGGTGGTGGCGTTCTTATCCGCCTGTGCACTGGCCATACCCAACCGGCTATCGCAGTCACACCTCATTTTATTGGGGTGCTGGCGTACAGGTTGCACCAAATTTCTATTTTTCTACCTTTTACTGGCCCCGCAACGAAATCGTTGTGATCCATCATCATGACTATCGCCCGCGGCAATATTACCGTAGCCATGATATCTATCAGCATGAAGAACGCCGGCACTGGCGGCATAACCCTGAGCACCGCCACGGCGTGGTGTATCAGGCGGGTTATGAACCTGTGCGTGAGACTCGCGGCGAAACCTGGCGTTATGAAGACCAAGGCGACCGCAGGCGCTGGGCGGCAGAAAAACGCCAGGACAACAATGTTGCTATGCCTGGCGACCAGCAAATTATCACGCAGCCTGATCCCGATTTGGATCAGCTACGCCGGCAGCAACAGGAACGCGATCAGGTGTTTGCCCAGCCAGTCAATGAGTTAAATCCGCAGACTGAGCCAGTGGCAGTGACACCAGACCAGGGTGATACCACCACTCCAGTGCAGCCGGTCGCTGAAACCGTTGAGAACAACAAAGATGGTGTGATTGAACAACCAGTGTTTGAGCAGCCTGTGCATGAAACACCGGTGACAGATATGCCAGCGCCTGTGGATCAAATTGGCTCGCCAGAACAAATCACGACGCCAGAAGTATTGCCACAACCTGAGCCACAACCGGTGTTTGAACAACCACAGCCAGTGGAACCAATGCCAGAGCCGGTGACAGAGCAACCGATCACGGAGCTGCCTGTTTACCAGCAGCCGGAACCTGTACAACAGCCAGAACCGGTGTATCAACAACCGGAACCTGTACAGCAACCTGAACCTGTACAGCAACCTGAACCTGTCTACCAACAGCCAGAACCGGTGTATCAGCAACCTGAACCTGTCTACCAGCAGCCAGAGCCGGTGTATCAGCAACCTGAACCTGTCTACCAGCAGCCGGAGCCTGTGTATCAACAACCTGAACCGGTGTATCAGCAGCCAGAACCTGTCTATCAACAGCCTGAGCCGGTGTATCAGCAACCGGAACCGGTTAGCCAGCCGGTGATTGAACAAAGCGGTATTCAATAATCACTATCAGGCAGCCTGCGGGCTGCCTGGTTTTTTTAGGAGAAATTATGCAGTTATATGGGTCTACCTCGTCGCCGTTTGTCCGCCGTTTGCGTCTGTTGTTGGCAGAGCACCCGCATGAGTTTATCAGCCTGAATATTTTTGAGTCGGCCGACCGGGAGCGGCTGATTGCACTGAACCCGACACGCAAAGTGCCGATGCTCGCCGACGGCGAGCAGGTGGTGTTTGATTCCGGCGTTATTTATCGTTACCTGACACAGAAGTTCGCCTTAAGCCCATTAAGCTGGCCGCAGGAGAATTTGCTGACCATCATTAACGCAGCCAATGATTCGCTCGTTGAGTTGCTGCTGTGTAAACGCTCAGGTTTTGATGTCCGGGATAACAAATTGTTTTTTAATCTGCAGCATGAACGGGTTCAGGCCACGCTGAAGATCTTAAACAGCAAAGTGTCAGCTGGCGAATTTCAGCAGTGGGACTATCTGGCGATGAGCCTGTATTGTCTGGTCGACTGGATTTGTTTCCGTGAACTGGTCGATATGCAGCCGTTTGGCGCTTTATTGCAGTTTAAAATTGCCCATCAGGATGAAGTCGGGGTAGCCGAAACAGATCCAAGGTTGGGTTGAATCCAAATCAAATAAAATGGCTGCAATTGCAGCCATTTTTGTCAGTGGGGCAGAAATACGGGCTTAATCCAGCCCAATAAAACCGCCGGTCTGATGGGCCCATAACTGCGCGTAGATGCCACCTTGTGCAATTAACTCCTGATGGCTGCCTTGCTCGACAATAGCCCCCTGGTCCAGCACAATGAGCCGGTCCATCGCCGCAATAGTCGACAGCCGGTGCGCGATGGCAATGACTGTTTTGCCTGCCATAAGCCGGTTCAGACTATGCTGAATGGCCGCCTCGACTTCAGAATCCAGTGCCGAGGTCGCTTCATCCAGAATTAAAATCGGCGCGTTTTTTAACAACACCCGCGCAATGGCAATGCGCTGGCGCTGGCCGCCGGATAACTTCACGCCACGTTCACCAACCTGTGCGTCTAGGCCCTGATTGCCGCGTGGGTCACTCAGTTCACTGATAAACTGGTCGGCTTCGGCGGCTTTAACGGCTGCCAGTAGTTCAGCTTCGCTGGCATCCGGCTTACCATACAGAATATTTTCCCGCACAGTGCGATGTAGCAGCGAGGTATCCTGTGTCACCATCGCAATTTGTGCACGCAGGCTTTCTTGTTTCACTTCACTGATATTTTGTCCGTCAATGCGGATTTGACCGGTTTCCAGGTCATAAAACCGCAGCAGCAGATTGACCAGCGTTGATTTACCGGCACCGCTACGGCCGACCAAACCGACTTTTTCACCTGGTTTTATCTGTAAATTCAGGTGCTGCAACACCTGACGGCCCTGACTGGCGTATTGAAAACTGACCTGGTCAAAATGAATAGCGCCACCGTCAACTTGCAACGGCTTGGCGTCTGGCTGGTCCACCACTTGTTGTGGCTGTGCCAGCGTAGTAATGCCATCGGCCACTGTACCGATATTTTCAAACAAACTACTGACTTCCCACATGATCCACTGCGACATGCCGTTTAAGCGCAGCGACAGACTGACGGCAATGGCAATTGCGCCGACGCTGACCGCTTGCGCCATCCATAACCAAATCGACAAAGCGCCAATGGAGAATACCAGCAGGTAGTTCAGCGCCTGCACGCTGAAACTTAACCAGGTGACCAGGCGCATTTGTTCATATACCGGGTTTAAGAAACGCGACATGCTGTCTTTGGCGTAATCGGCTTCGCGGCTGGTGTGCGAAAACAACTTAATGGTATTGATATTGGTGTAGCTATCGACGATGCGGCCGGTCATATCAGAGCGGGCGTCAGCCTGGCGGCTCGCCACATTTTTCAGCCGCGGAATAAAGTAGATTTGCAGGCAGATATATAGCGCAAGCCATACCAGTAACGGCAACACCAGACGCCAGTCGGCGTCAAACACCAGATACAACATAGTGCTGAAATACACCAACACATAGACCATGACATCGAGCAGTTTGGTGGCAGTTTCCCGCACGGCAAGGGAAGTTTGCATCACTTTAGTGGCGATGCGGCCGGCAAAATCATTCTGATAAAAACTGACACTTTGTTTAAGTAAATACCGATGTGCCTGCCAGCGAATGGACATCGGATAGTTGCCTAACAAGGTCTGGTGTAACACGGCTGAGTGAATCAGCACCAACAGCGGCATACCGACAGCGGTTAATAAACCCATGCGGATCAGCGTGTCTTGCTCGGTTTGCCATAAAGTCGCCGGGTCTTTTTGCACCAGCCAGTCGACTAATTGCCCCATAAAACCGAACAACGACACTTCCAGCATCGCCAATAAGGCTGTGAGCAGCGCCATCACAGCTAAAGGAATTTCCATGCCTTTGCTGTAATGACGGCAGAACGCATACAACCCTTTGGGCGGTTGGGTCGGCTCTTCTGCCGGAAAAGGATTGGTTAGTTTTTCGAAAAACTGCAGCATGGCAGACCTCAATAAACCTGCCACTTGCGCGACAGGTGTTAATAATTGCTGAGAATATCCCGGCTACAGCTCAGCATGGCCTGAATCTGTGGCAACGTGATATCCAGATGAGTGACTAAGCGTAAGCGGGATTTGGTCTGGCCAGCACTTTGATACACACTGCTAGTCAGCCGGACCTGATGTTTGCCTAATTCTGCCACAAAATGGTTGGCAAGCGCAGCGTCCAGATCGCAGAAAATGATATTAGTTTGCGGCATTTGCAGTGAAAACTGAGTTTCCAAACCGCAGTCCGACACTATCTGTTTGAGGCCTGACGCCAGCTGCTGCGCATGTTGATGGTCATCTGCGAGCCGTCTGACATGCTGCTGCAAAGCATACAAACCAGCTGCAGCTAAACCGCCGGCCTGACGCATGCCGCCGCCAAGCATTTTGCGCACGCGGCGGGCGCGGGCGATAAATTCCGCCGAACCTAACAACAAAGATCCGACCGGTGCGCCAAGTCCTTTGGACAAACACACCGAAATTGAGTCATAACCGCTGACTAACTGCCGGGCGACCTGATAGGGATCTGCCTGAGTTTTTGTTGCAATCGCCACAGCGGCATTAAAAATCCGTGCACCATCGATATGACAGGCCAGCTGGTTGGCTTTGGCCAAAGCCGCCATTTGCGCCATATAGTCGAGGCTTAAAACCTGGCCGCCGGTGGTATTTTCAATGACTAGCAAGCGGGTGCGGGCAAAATGCGGGTCGTCTGGTTTAATCGCCGCCAGCACGTCCGCGGCTAACAGGCTGCCGTCCGGTTGATTGGCTAATGGTTGCGGCTGAATGGAACCAAGCACCGCCATGCCACCGCCTTCCCACTTGTAGGTGTGCCAGTTTTGGCCAACGATGGCTTCATCGCCGCGCTGGCAGTGGCTCATCAGCGCAATCAGGTTAGTCATAGTGCCGCTTGGCGCGAATAACGCCGCTTCAAAGCCCAGCAGCTCTGCGGCATATTGTTGCAACGCATTCACGGAAGGGTCGTCACCAAATACGTCATCGCCAAGTGGCGCAGCGGCCATGGCAGCACGCATGGCAGCAGTAGGTTGGGTGACAGTGTCGGAACGAAAATCAATCATTAGTGATCCCTGGGAGAAGCTGTGACGATGCCACTTTAACATAGTGTTCGAAGCAAATCGGAGCTGCTGGCACCATGAATTCTGACCAACAGCATTGAGGCTGCGACTAAAGGGGCGACTGGTCTTGCGGACTGGTCTCAAAAGCCTGAGTCAGACCGTCGAGATCGCTGACCAGCCAGGCCGGGTCGAGATATTGCCGGAGTCCCTGCGGCAAATAACGGATAAGCTGTGTCGCGGTCGCCGACAGGCGCCGGTCGCGTCTGACCACCAGATACCAGTGACTTTCCAGTGGCAACCCTTTCACTGACAAAATCTGCACCGGTTCAGTGCCGGCCTTCAGCGTATGAGCAGACAATACCGCCAAACCAAGGCCAGAAGCGACACTGAGCCTGATTGCTTCGTTACTTTCAATTTGCATGGTTTTTTCCAGCGCCAGCCCTTGGTTACTAAGCCAGGTTTCCAGCATCAGCCGGGTGGCGGAGCCGGGTTCACGGATCAGAAAACGTTCGGCTTTTAAATCGGCCATCGTCAAATCAGGTCGGTCTGACGCCCAGTGGCCAGGCGGCGCAATCAGTTGCAGCGGATTCTTCAGCAACCGGCGCGCCAGCACCTGATTGCCGGCCGGGGGATGGCTGAACAGAAACAAGTCGTCTTGTTGTTGTTCAAACCGGCTTAAAATTTGCGCCCGGTTGCCAATATTCAACGTCAGCTCAATTTGCGGGAACTGACGGGAGAATTCTGCCAGCAACGGGGGCAGAATGTATTTGGCGGTGGTGACGATACCAAGGCTTAAGCTGCCGCTGTTACCGGCACGAGCGCTTTGTACAAACTGCGAAAAATCGGCAAAACGGCCCAGCACATCCTGGCTGGCGCGGTATAACTCGGCGCCCACCGGCGTCGGCATCAGTAAGCCTTGCACTGGCTCCAACAAAGGTTCGCCAGCCCATTCACTGAGTTTTTTCAGCTGGATAGACACCGTAGGCTGGGTCAGATGCAGTTGCCGCGCAGCCTGCGAAATACTGCCCTGCTGCACCACGGCTTGATAAACCTGTAATAGCCGAAAACTCAGATGACGGATATTCATAGATAATTATCTATATCAGTGTGTTCATACATTTATTATTCAATAGTTCCGTCCGCAGGCACAATAGCGCCCGGCTCAAAGCGGAGGAAATATTGATGCCCGATATTGTGATAGCGTTTTTCGCCTTTGGTTTAATCGCCGGTTTGTTGAAATCCGACTTAAAAGTACCGCATTCAATTTATGAGACGCTGTCGATTTTATTGATGCTGGTGCTGGGTTTAAAAGGTGGCCTGGCGCTGCACGGTAATGTCACTTCTACTTTACTGCTGGAACTGTTGCCGGTGGCATTGCTGGGTCTTATCCTGCCATTACTGTGTTATCCGATTTTACGCAAGCTGGTGCGGCTGAATATCGACGATGCAGCCAGTATCGCTGCGCATTATGGCTCGGTCAGTGCCGGGACTTTTGCGCTGGTACTGGCGATGACGGAGCGCGCCGGTTTACCGGTGGCTCCACAGACGACGCTTTATCTGGTGCTGCTGGAGCTGCCGGCGATTGTCGCTATGCTGTGGCTGCACCGGCGCCTGACCGGTCAGGGCAGTGCCGGCGGTATCGTGCGCGAATCTCTGACCAGCCGCGGCGTGTTGTTGCTCGGCGGTGGGGTGTTAATTGGTTATGTTTATGGACCTGTGGGGCTGGAGCCTATTGCTCCGGCGTTATTAGGCGGTTTTAAAACCATGCTGGCGCTGTTTCTACTGGAAATGGGCCTGTGTACCGCGAAGGTCTGCTCGCCGTTGCCACTGGCACAATGGCGATTGTTAGCCTTTGCTGCAATTATGCCGTTTGCCCTGGCCTGGAGCGGGATAGCGACTGCGCTTTGGCTAGAGTTGCCGCAGGGCAGTGCTGTGGTACTTGCCGGTTTAACGGCCAGCGCGTCATATATTGCCGCGCCGGCTGCGATCCGCGCCGCAGTGCCTGGTGCTAACATTGGGCTTGCCATGTTAGCGGCACTGGGGATTACTTTTCCGGTCAACGTGCTGATTGGCTTACCGCTGTATCAGCACTGGGTCAGCTGGTTTTATTAACAGCAACACTTTGCAGCTTTATCCCAGGTGCCAGCCGAGCTGGCGCCTGAGCCATTGCCAGCTTGGCGGGGCGGTTTTTAACGGGGCAGGTTTAGGCGGATTTGACATCAGCAAATCGGCCTTGATCCAAGGCGGTGCCACACTGCCAAACCCTGCGGTCGGGTAGTACTCCGGCTGAAATGTTCTGTTCTGTTGTTCCATCTTCATCACATCACCTCTGTAATATCTCAGGCCACACCGGCAATTTGCCAGTCATGTGTTGCAGTCAGATGATCCGCCGACAGATAGTCAGAAACTTCTGCATCTGGCGGATCTTCGTCTGAGCACGGTTATCCGTTCCGGCCGCAACGGGGTGAGTGTAAAGGTTTGTGACTAAAAAAGCTGCTCCAGCCTGCTGTCAGTTTTCTGCCACAGCGCTATTGGTTCTGATGTTGCCGTATCTGCAATGACTGGAAAATTTCCATCAGATCAAGACGCTGAAACAGCGTGTTCTCCGGTTACTACCGACGACTGTCCGTATTTTGTTACAAGACAACGGTGTCATTGGGTTTTCATAATTTAGTGAAACCTGAACTAATGCGCTTAAAAAGCAAAAAGCCTGCAAAAGCAGGCTTTTTTCAACGAAATTTAATGGTCGGTACGGCGGGATTCGAACCCACGACCCCTGACACCCCATGACAGTGCGCTACCAGGCTGCGCTACGTACCGACGAGCGCCTTATCTTACTGTCTTTCTGTCTGATTGCAATGCCATCCAGCCTGACTGCGGCATTTTTAGCCGGATTATCAGACAAATAGCCCAAACTCAGGCGACGATTTCGGTTATGGTATCAATCAGCTACATCCATCCGGATGTCTGCATTTATCAGCCGGACCACGTCTTAGGCAGGAAAATTTATGTGGATTTTATTTACCTTATTGGCCGCGTCTATGCAGGCGGTGCGTAATGCCTGTCAAAAAGAACTGAGTAAAGAAGTCTCAGTGCTGGGTGTGACGCTGGCGCGCTTTATTTATGCCAGTCCACTGGCGGCGCTTTATTTGTGGGCTTTGTATGCGCTGACTGAGCCGGCACAGCGGCCAGCAGTCCCGTTGTTTTCGCTGAGTTTTGCCGGTTTTATCCTCGCAGCGTCCTTGATGCAAATTTTGGCCACTGCACTGATGGTGGTGCTGTTTAAACAAAAAAATTACGCTATCGGGGTTGGCCTGGCGAAATCGGAAGCGATTTTTGCTGCAGTGCTCGGTGTGTTGTTTTTTGCCAGTGTGTTGTCGCCGCTAGGCTGGATCGGTGTCGGTGTCGGCGCCATCGCGGTATTTTTATTAAGCGGTGTGAGAAATCTGACCGAACTGCCAGTTAAAACCGTCGCCATCGGCGCGGCCAGTGGTGCGGCGTTCGCGCTGACATCTTTATGGATCAGAGAAGCCAGCCTCACGCTGGGTTTACCCTTTCCTTATGGCGCCGCCTGGGTGTTGTTGTTTGTCATCAGTTGCCAGACCCTGATGTTGCTGGGCTATCTGCTACTTCGCGACCACGCTGTGCTGGTTGCGCTCTGGCACAGGCCGCGGTTGACGATGCTGACCAGCTTTTTCAGCTGCATCGGTTCACTCGGCTGGTTTACTGCCATGAGCCTCGAATCTGTGCCGCTGGTCAAAACGCTGGGGCAGGTAGAAGTGCTGTTTACCTTGTTGATCTCAGTGTTCTGGTTTAAAGAAAAGCTCAAGCGCACCGACTTACTGGGCCTGGCGCTGGTCGTGGTGGCGGCTGTACTGGTGATGTGGGCCTGATTTTGCGTAGAATGTGCCAACGTTTTTTTTGATAAAACAAAGCCAAAAATATGACAACTAATATCCTTGACCGGGCACTGAGCCCGGCAGATCTCGCAGCCAGCGGTGATTTTCTGGCTCTGACGCTGAGCCATCCTGAACATTTAACGCCATTTTCATACGTGCTTACGGACGGCACTGTCGCCGAGATTTGGGACACTGGCGTCATCTGTCTGTCACCAGTGCAGCATGGCAATACCGACATTGTGTTGTCTGCTGGCGTGCATGGTAATGAAACGGCGCCAATCGAACTTTGTGCAGCACTGTGTCAGGACCTGTTGACTGGCAAGCTACAACTCAAGCAACGCACCTTGTTTTTATTTGGCAATCCGCCGGCCATCAACGCGGGCAAACGGGAACTGCAGGATAACCTGAATCGTTTATTCTCCGGCCATCATAGTAAAGGTGATGGGGAACCTGGCTGGGAGCGCCAGCGCGCAGCAAAGCTTGAACACTATGTGCAGCGTTTTTATCAGACCGGTGGCGAAGGGCGCGAACGTCTGCTGTATGACCTGCACACTGCCATTCGCGGTTCGCAGTTTGAGAAATTTGCTGTTTATCCGTTTTTACATGGCAAACCCTGGAACAAAACTCAGCTGCGTTTTCTACATGCCTGCGGCGTAGAAACTTTTCTGCTCATGCAAACGCCAGCTTCTACTTTTAGTTATTTTGGCGCGCAAAGCTGCGGCGCTCATGCTTTTACGCTGGAACTGGGTAAAGTGCGGCCCTTTGGCGACAACGACATGAGCCGCTTTGCTGCTTGTGATTTGATGCTGCGGGCTTTGGTCACTGACACAGTGCCAGAGCTTGCTGAGTTTGATGAAAGCCAGTTCAACTTCTTTGTGGTCAGCCGCGCGGTGAATAAACAAACCGAGCAGTTTGAGCTGTGTTTTGCCCGCAATATTGAAAACTTTAGCCAATTTGCGCTCGGTACTGTGTTGGCACGGGATGGCGCAATCGAATATCGCGTCGATGAACCGGGCGAAGCCATTATTTTCCCCAATGCCGATGTCGCAATTGGCCAGCGCGCTATGTTACTGGTGAAGCCAGTGTCAATCGCCGGTCAACTGTGTGACTAACGGCTGATCTCTGCATAGACAAACGGGCTTTGCGCCCGTTTTTCCTTCACATTAGTTTTCCTTATCCGAGCCCTCGGAAAAATTCACCGTAAAAACCACAGCTGTGCTACGTTTTACAGGCTGGCGCAGTTGCAATGCAGTTTACGTAAAGGTAAAGTCAGCCGCGCTGAATTAAAACAACAACAGCGAGAATGCAGGGGTTTGGTTGACGTCTACGTCAAGTAAAATAATCCGACGCGCCAGAGCGCCTGCAAAAATCCAGGGGAGAAGCTGACCTAAACAGCGCCAGACTGTCGGTCAGATGGGTTTAACATCAAGGTAAAGCAGGCAAACACCAAGGTCCGCGTTACCCGCATGACAAAGAGAGATCTATGACCAACCCGAATAACGCCACGATTTCGACTGTACATCAGGCCGAATTCACCAGTGGCCACGCCTTGCAGATCCCAACACTGCGCATTTTACAAGACGACGGCACGCTGTACGCAGGCGCCACGGCGCCTGAGCTGGACCAAGCCACCGCCTTAAAAATGTATCAGACCATGACCTTTATCCGGGTATTAGATGAACGGATGTTAGGGGCACAGCGCCAGGGCCGTATCAGTTTTTACATGCAGTGTCTGGGTGAAGAAGCCGCCACTGTCGGCAGTGCCGCAGCGCTGGATGACGCTGACATGATCATGGCACAGTACCGCGAACAAGGCGCCTTGCGTTACCGCGGTTTTACGCTGGAACAGTTTATGAACCAGCTGTTTTCCAACGAAAAAGACTTAGGCAAAGGCCGGCAGATGCCGGTGCATTACGGCAGCAATGCCATTCATTACATGACGATTTCGAGCCCGCTTGGCACGCAAATCCCACAAGCCGCCGGTTACGCTTATGCGCAAAAACTGCGTGGCCTGTCGAACGTCACCATCTGTTATTTCGGCGAAGGTGCGGCTTCTGAAGGTGACTTCCACGCCGGCTTAAATATGGCTGCGGTGCACAAAGCGCCGGTGCTGTTTTTCTGCCGCAACAACGGCTACGCCATTTCCACGCCGGCCAACGAGCAGTTTAAAGGCGACGGCATTGCCTGTCGCGGCGTCGGTTATGGCATGAAAACAATCCGCGTGGATGGCGCTGACATTCTGGCGGTGTATCAGGCCACTAAAATGGCGCGTGAATATGCATTAGCGCATAACGAGCCGGTACTGCTGGAATCCATTGCTTATCGTTTAGGTGCACATTCCTCGTCGGACGACCCAAGTGGTTATCGCTCAAAAGAAGAAGAAGAACTGTGGCGCAAAAACGATCCGGTCGCGCGTTTTCGTTTATTCCTGCTGCAAAAAGGCTGGCTGGATGATGAAGCCGACAAAGCCGCCACTGAGCAGCTGCGTCAGGATATTCTGGAAGCATTAAAAGTGGCGGAAAAAATCGCCAAGCCGGGTATCGAACATCTGATCAGTGATGTTTACGCCGAACCTATCCCTGAACTGGAACGCCAACTGGCGGACCTGAAAGACCACATCCGCAAATATCCGGATGCGTATCCAATCACGTCGGGGAGAATGTAATGGCGAAAATGAATATGTTACAGGCCATCAACAACGCACTCGATTTAGCGATGGCCAAAGATGACGGTGTAGTGTGTTTTGGTGAAGACGTCGGCCATTTTGGCGGCGTGTTCCGCGCAACGTCCAAACTGCAGGAAAAATACGGCAAAGCCCGTTGTTTTAACACGCCTTTAACTGAGCAAGGCATCGCCGGTTTTGCCAACGGTATGGCGGCACAAGGAATGAAGCCGGTGGCAGAAATTCAGTTCGCTGATTATATCTTCCCGGCCTTTGACCAAATCGTCAATGAGACTGCCAAGTTCCGTTACCGCTCAGGTAACGAATTTAATGTCGGTGGTCTGGTGTTCCGTACGCCATATGGCGGCGGCATCGCCGGTGGTCATTACCACAGCCAGTCACCGGAAGCTTATTTTGCCCACACGCCGGGCTTAAAAATTGTGGTACCACGGAATCCGCATCAGGCCAAAGGCTTGTTATTGGCTTCGATCAACTGCCCGGACCCGGTGATTTTCTTCGAACCAAAAAAACTGTACCGCGCGTCGGTCGGTGAAGTACCGGAAGAATATTACGAGCTGCCGATTGGTCAGGCCGAAGTGATGAAAACAGGCACACAGGTCACAGTGCTGGCCTGGGGCGCGCAGATGGAAATCGTCGAAAAAGCGGTGGAAATGGCTGAAGCCATCGGCATTTCCTGTGAGCTGATTGACCTTCGCAGCATTCTGCCGTGGGACGTGGATACAGTGGCGGAGTCGGTGAAAAAGACCGGCCGGCTGGTGATTAACCACGAAGCGCCGTTAACCGGTGGTTTTGCCGGTGAGATTGCCGCGACTATTCAGCAGCGCTGTTTCCTGCATCTGGAAAGCCCAATCCTGCGCGTCTGTGGTCTGGATACGCCGTACCCGCTGGCGCTGGAAAAAGAATATGTCGCCGACCATTTAAAAACCTTTGAAGCCATTAAAGCTTCTGTCAATTTCTGAGCCGGAGTTATCGATGAAAAAAGATTTTATCCTGCCGGACATTGGTGAAGGCATCGTCGAATGTGAACTGGTCGACTGGCTGGTGAAAGAAGGCGACCGTATTGTCGAAGATCAGCCGATTTGCGACGTGATGACTGACAAAGCGCTGGTACAAATTCCGGCGGTCTACAACGGCGTCGTCAGCAAACTCTATTACGCCAAAGGCGATATCGCCAAAGTGCATGCGCCGTTGTTTGAAATGATTGTCGATGTCGCCGCCGGTGATGCCCCTGTGGTTGCCGCGCCGGTTGCGCCAGTGGCTGTCGGCGGTAAAGTGGTGGAAGATTTTATTCTGCCGGATATTGGCGAAGGCATTGTTGAATGTGAAGTTGTCGACTGGCTGGTGAAGGAAGGCGATATCATCGCCGAAGATCAACCGGTCTGTGATGTGATGACCGACAAAGCCTTAGTGCAAATCCCGGCCAAACATCCGGGTAAAGTGGTGAAGCTGTATACGGCCAAAGGCCATATCTCCAAAGTGCATGCACCGCTGTTTGCCATTGAAATGGATGCAGCGCTTGCCGCGGCTACACCGGGCTCTGCGCACGTCAGTGCGCCAGCAGCGGTTCAGGCGAGCGTGCCGGCCGCTGCGCCAGTAGCAGCTGTGGTATCGGCAGTGGCGACCAGCCTGCCGGTTGGCCATAAAGCACTGGCAAGTCCGGCCGTACGCCGCCTTGCCCGTGAACTCAGCGTTGACATCCACCGCGTACCGGGCACTGGCCCTAAAGGCCGGGTGTTTAAACAAGATGTGCAGGCGTTTGTGTCAGGTGCCACAGCAGCGGTAGCCACTCCAGCATGCGCTGTTGTGACACGCGAAGCTGCGCCGGCAGCCAGCAGTTGTAGTACCAGCCGCCGGGTTGAGCCAATTAAGGGCATTAAAGCCGCGATGGCGCGGCAAATGGCCGAATCTGTCGCGACTATTCCGCATTTTACCTATTGCGAAGAGATTGACCTGACCGAGCTGATTGCGCTGCGTTTAAGCCTCAAAGACGGCCTCGCTAAACAAGGCGTCAAGCTGACTATGATGCCGTTTTTTATGAAAGCGATGTCACTGGCGCTGAACGAGTTCCCAATCTTAAACAGTCAGGTCAACGCAGATTGCACCGCGCTGACTTATTTTGACGAGCATAACATCGGGATTGCGGTCGATTCCAAAGTTGGTTTGTTGGTGCCGAACGTCAAAGATTGCCAGCGTAAATCTATTGTTGAAATTGCACAGGATTTAACGCGGCTCACTGATTTGGCGCGCGAAGGCCGCGTCAGTCCGGCCGATTTAAAGGGCGGCACTATCACCATTTCCAATATCGGCGCTATCGGCGGGACAGTCGCGACGCCGATTATCAATAAACCGGAAGTGGCGATTGTGGCTTTGGGTAAAGTGCAGCAGCTGCCGCGTTTTGACAGCAAAGGCCATGTGGTAGCGCGCTCCATCATGCAGGTTAGTTGGTCGGGCGATCACCGGGTCATTGACGGCGGCACTATCGCGCGTTTCACCAATCTGTGGAAGAAGTATCTGGAAGAGCCGTCTGCCATGCTGGTGGCGATGCGTTGATAGGCTAGAACTATCTAACCGCGTGAAAACCTGTTAAAAAAGCCCCATTAGGGGCTTTTTTGTTTTGGCGATGTACAAACACCAACTACGTAACTTTTATATCCCGGAAGAGCAGTCGATTTACCTGCTCAACGCCAACGACGCGAAAAAGCTCAAAGACTGGGTGGCGCTTTGTATGGACGAGCTGCGTAAACTCGGGTATCGCGACATCGAACTTGTGGGGAAAGGCGCTTATGGTTTTGCTTTTGCCGGGCTCGATAAAGCCGGTGAGCAATGTGTGTTTAAATTCTCCCGGGTTAATCTGCCGCAGCATATTCAGGAGCGGCTGGCCGACGAGGCCTACATGCTGTCGCAAATCCAGCACCCGAATGTGCCGCGTTACATCACTTATCAGCTGGTGAAAAAACAAGGCATTCTGATGATGGGCCGGGCGCGCGGCATTGATTTAGAGCAGTACAGTCTGCGTCACGGCCGCTTACCAGTGCGGCTGATTATTGATATTGCCGCACAGCTCGCCAGTTTGCTGAAGTTTCTGCGCAGCCATCAAAAAGACGGCGATGCCTGCCCGATAGTGCATGGCGACATCAAACCATCCAATCTGGTGTATGACGAAGTGAGCGGCCAAATCAGCTTGGTTGACTGGGGCAGTTCTGTGTTTGCGCAGACCGACGAGCAGGGCAACTATCTGGGTAATAACGTGATGAGTCTGATGTCTGCCGATTTGCAACATTCCAATGCGCGGCTTGGCGATGTGTATTTTATCGGTGCTGAGCAACGCGCCGGCGCGCTGTCCAGCCCACGTTTTGACGAGCAGGGCGTGGCGGGTACTTTGTATGCGCTGGCGTCCGGGCAAAGTTGTCGTTTTGGTCGCAAAGCCATTCCGGCGCGAAGTTTAGGCCTGCCGAATGAATTTGCCACTATCCTCGACAGCCTGCTGGCCGATGATCCGCAGCTCAGAGCCCAGGCCGGTGACTATTTCCTCAAAGCCATGCCACGACTGGTGCATCTGGTGCTGCCGCCCATTGAGATACTGGACGATAACCCCTTGCTGCCATTTGGTATCAATCAACAAAGCCGTGAGCTGGACACTGTGGTCTATTCATCGCGCAAATCCTTTTTGCGTGAACACAGCGAAGAAGATGGCATTCAGTACATCGATGACGTGCAGCTGGAGCGTTATTACAAAAACTACCTCGAAGGCATGGGCGAAACTGAAAAAGCTTTTGTTGCCGCGGTGAGCCGGCTTGGCCGTTATCCGGTGGTCGGCGGTTTAGCTATTCACTGGCAAGCTCAGGGAGTGTATATCGACTGCCATTTTCATTTGTATCAACAGCAGCTGACCGATGCATTTACGCTGGCATTAAACAATGTGGTGACGCTGGCGCGGGCCATCGCGAAAGTGGGGACCTTTAAGGCTTGTTTGTTTGATGCACGCCAGACCATCCACCTGGCCCGCGACCATGCTGAAGATGCGTTCGCCATTCCTTCGGGTTTAACCATCCCTTATGAAGTCAAAGCGGTCAGTAACGCTGAGCTTAGCAGCAAACAACATTCTTATTTTGAAGATGGTAAAGACCCCGATGAGCAGCTGACGCTGCCGGACGCTATCATGGACGACCTGGCGCAGCTGAACCTGATTCGTCATACCGGTTGTATTATCTTTGAAGTCACCAGCTTTTATATGAAAATCCACAGCTATTTCCATTTGCTGGACCCGGATGCAGAGCCGCAGTTTGCTTTGTTACTGGCAAATATCGTGCGGAAAATTCCGCTGATCCGCGGCGAAGGTGTCGGCGGTTTTATGAAGCTGCCGCATAAAGACACCCGCAAGTTCAGTCATCAGCTGGTGCAACCGCCTTTGGTATACCCGGTAAATCCGAATATAAGATAAAGTTAAAATAAGCTGCAGCTGCCCGTGGATTTGCTATTGTTTGACAGATGGAGTAACAGGCTGGAGCTTGGAGTGGACTCTTCGGTAGTAAAACAGCAAATCGCGATCCTGCAGGCTATTGCCGACCATTCAGGTGCAGTGATAGGCGCCAAGGATTTGGATGGCCATTATTTGTATGTGAATCAGCAATATGGCCGTTTGTTCAGCCGTCCCGTGACAGATTTTATTGGCAAAACCGATGCGGAGTTGTTTCCGGCGGAAACCGCGTTGCAATTTCGCCGGGCAGATATTTTGGCGCAGCAATCTGCAGTGGCGATTAGCGTCGAAGAACGCGTGGAAGTCGATGGCGTTGAAAAAGAGTTTTTGTCGCTGAAATTTCCCATCACCAACCAACAAGGCGAGCTGTTTGCGACAGGTCTGGTCGCGGCTGATATCAGTAAATTAAAAGAACTGCAGCGGCAGTTACAGAATCTGGCAGATCATGACCCGCTCACCCAGTGTTTTAACCGCCGTCGCATCCTCGAAATTGCCGAACTGCACTTAAAAAAAGCCCGTCGTTATCAGCAGGATTTCAGTATTCTGCTGTTTGACCTCGATCACTTTAAACAAGTGAATGATCAGTATGGCCACGCCACTGGCGACCAGGTGCTGCAAGGCTTCGCCAGCAAAGTGCAGTCTGAGTTGCGTAAACCCGATGATTTCGGCCGCATTGGCGGCGAAGAATTTATCGCGTTATTGCCCGATACCAACGCCCATTCCGCGGTGGCGCTGGCAGAGCGCATCCGCGTCAAAATTGCCGACTGGCAGTGTCCGGCGCTTAATGGCGGCCAAGTCACGACTTGCATCGGTATTGCGGAATTCTCCCTGCAACTGCAGCGCATGGATGAGCTGACCGCAGCGGCTGATCATGCCTTATATCAGGCCAAAGCGCAGGGACGTAATTGCGTGCGGATGTATTAAAGGCTTGGCGGACTAATAGCTAAACCTTTGATTTCAATCCGATAGCAGTTAACATGCTGGTGCATTGCTAAAAAGAGTCTTGAGTCCTGCCATGGTCAGAAAAAGTTGGTTGTTGCTGTTGTATTGGCTGTGTGGCAGCGCAGGCGCCGTGACGCCGTTACAGGCACCGGACCCACATAGTTTTGCCAATTTTAAACAGGTGCGTAGTCGTCATCTGGTGCTTGATCTGGCCGTGGACTTCACCCGGCAACAACTGACCGGTTATGTTGAGCACCGGCTGGAGCGCCTCGATCCGACGGTACAACGCCTGATATTGGACACCCGCCATCTGAAAATAACCGCAGTGACTGCCAGCCGAGACGGCGTGCACTGGCAGAATACGCCTTATCTGCTGAGCATTGCAGATAGACTAAAAGGCCAGCCGCTGACTATTCAGCTGCAGCCAGACACACAAGCGGTCCGGGTGTATTACCAAACCACACCGCAGGCCAGTGGCCTGCAATGGTTGACCGCCGACCAGACCAGCGAGAAGAAGCAGCCATTTTTATTTTCACAATCTCAACCTATTCATGCCCGCAGCTGGTTGCCGCTGCAGGACACACCGGCCAATCGCATCACTTATCAGGCACAGGTCCAGACTTCACCCGGACTACTGGCAGTGATGAGCGCAGACAACAGCGCCAATACCAAGCGAGATGGCCACTACCGTTTTGATATGCCGCAACCGGTGCCGTCTTATCTGATTGCGCTGGCGGTAGGCGACCTGCATTTTAAAGCGATGTCGGCGGATACCGGTGTGTACGCCGAGAAAATCTGGTTGGATAAAGCCAGTGTCGAGTTTGCTGACACCCAGAAAATGATGGACGCTGCCAATCGCTTGTTTGGTCAGTATCCGTGGAAGCGTTATGACTTGCTGGTGTTGCCGTCGAGCTTCCCGTTTGGCGGCATGGAAAACCCAAGGTTGTCTTTTGTCACGCCGACTATTATCACCGGCGACAAAAGTTTGATTAGTCTGGTGGCGCATGAGCTGGCACACTCATGGAGCGGTAATCTGGTCACCAACGCCAGCTGGAACGATGTCTGGCTGAATGAAGGTTTCACCAACTATGTCGAAAACCGCATTATGCAGCAGGTGTACGGCCAAAATCGCGCCGACATGGAATTGCTGCTGAACGTGCAGGCGCTGCGTGAGCGTTTAAAGCAATTACCGCCGGCTGACACGCGGCTGCAGCCTGATTTTAGCGGGCGGGACCCGGACGATGCTTTTCATCAGGTGCCTTATGTCAAAGGCCAATTGCTGCTGACTACGTTGGCGCAACATTTTGGACAGGATAAATTTGACGCGTTTTTGCAGCGTTATTTTGCCAAATTCGCCTTTCAATCGATAGATTCTGCGACATTTGTGCGGTTTTTTTCCGAAGAGCTGAATCAAGACCAGAGTTTTAGTGCGGCATCGCTGTCACAGTGGTTACATCAGCCTGGTCTGACCGATGAAATTCAGCTGCCGGCGTCCGATGCTTTTCGCCGTATCAATGCAAGCCAGCAGCAATGGCTGCGCGGCGAAACCAGCCTGAGTCTGCTTGCCACTAATCATTGGTCCGTACACGAGTGGCTACATTTTATTGAACAATTGCCGCGCCAGCTGAGTCCACAACAGCTCAGCGAGCTGGAGATGGCGTTTTCGCTGTCTCAAAGCAGTAATGCAGAGATTTTCACTGCCTGGGCCAAACTGGTGATCCCGCTGAATCATCAGCAGATTATTCAGCCACTGCGCCAGTTTTTACTGAGTGTGGGCCGGCAGAAATTTATTACACCACTTTATACAGAGCTCAAAGCCAATCCGCAGTGGCGCAGCTGGGCCGCACAGGTCTATCGCGAAGCCAGACCCGGCTATCATCCGCTGGCGCAGCAACAACTGGACCGGCTTGGACTTTGACATTTGGTCACAGTCTGTTGACTTCGGGCTCTGTTAAGCTGTTGCGGTGTTTAACAAGGAGATTTTGATGAAATACCCTACGTTGTTATTACTTGGCGCTTTACAGAGCTTTTGTGTTGTTGGTGCTGCCGAAGCCGCTGAAACGGATTATGTATTGGTCAACGGCAGTGGTGCCGTCGCAGTGACACCGACACAAGCGCGGCTGACGCTGGTGTTCTCAGCCCAACAGGCCGATGTCGCGGCCGGCAAAAAGCTGGTTGACCAACAAAGCGCCGCGTTTGCCGCAATTTTGCAGCAACACCAGATTAAAGCTACTGATATCAACAATGCGCCGCTGGTGATTTATCCGGAGCAACGCGAGGAAAAACTTGACCAATTCCGCATTGAACGTAGTACCACAGTGCTCATCCGCGACCTGAAAATCTACCCGGCCTTACTGGAAGCGGCGACCAAGCTCGGAGTCAGTCAGATCCAGCCGGTTGAACTGCAAACCGCCGACAGCGAACAATATTATACCGAAGCGTTGCAGCAGGCTTTTGCCGCAGCAAAAAGCAAAGCAATACAGCTTGCCGAACTCAGTGGCCGCAAACTCGGTAAGGTCAATCAGGTGCTGGAACAGTCTAGTGCACCGGGGCCGCGGTTCAAAGGCATGATGATGGCGGCGGAGGCGATGCCGGTCAATTTTGGCCAGCAACAGATCCGTGCCGACCTGCAGGTACAGTTTGAACTGATAAATCGCTGAGAAATGTGAAGCGGATGGTTTAAATTTTCGGGCAAACCAAGTATGGTAGGGGCCTTGAGTTAATAACCCGTTCAGACCTGATGTTTGCTGAAAAACTAGCCTTTTATGACACGCTCACGGCGCAATGCGCTGCGTTAATCTCCGACGAGACCGATTTCATCGCCAATCTCGCTAATGTCAGCGCCTTATTATTTATGGAAATGCCGGACCTGAACTGGTCCGGTTTTTATTTGTTAAAAGACCAGCAACTGGTGCTTGGCCCATTTCAGGGCAAGCCGGCTTGTGTGCGGATCGACATTGGCAAAGGCGTCTGTGGCACAGCTGTTGCCACTGGCGAAGTGCAACTGGTGAAAGATGTGCACGAATTTCCAGGCCATATTGCCTGTGACGCTGCCAGTAATTCAGAAATTGTGTTTCCGCTGCGCCTGCGCGGTGAAATCATCGGGGTGCTGGATATTGATAGCCCGTCATTGGCCCGTTTTGATGACGCTGATCAGGCTGGCCTTGCCAGACTTGTCAGTGCTCTGGAACAACGTCTGGAACAAACCTTATGAAAGACTGGTTGTCCGTCCAGGATTATTTGTATGACGTCCGGGATGTCGGTGACTGGGAAGGCGAAGAAGAACTGGTCGCAGACCGCATTAATGCGATTTACCATGCGGTCTGGCCAATCATTCCCGACGATGCCTCGGTCGCGTTAATCGACCGGCTGATGCGGGATATCTGGGATCAGCTGCGCGGCAGCGAAGTGATGATCGAAGCAGATGAAGACGAACTGGTCGACTGGGCGCTTGCGCATAGTCGCCAATTTATAGAACAACAGGGCGCGCCGTCTGACGACGAAGATGATGAAGACGCAGATGACGACGCCGAAGATGTCATTGATGAAGAAGAGTATTAAACCATGACCAGTCAAGTTGAAGCCCAAGTCAAACCACACAATGTAAAAGAAGTTGTGGCACTCCTGGCCGAACAATTTCCATTGTGTTTTAGTCTGACTGGTCCGGCAAAGCCGCTGAAAGTCGGTATTTTTCAGGATCTTGCAGAAAAGTTGCAGGAAAATCCGTTGATCAGCAAAACCATGTTACGGCAGGCATTACGGGTTTACACCAGTAGCTGGCGGTATCTGGAAGCCGTTAAGGAAGGTGCATTCCGCGTTGATCTGGCAGGCGTTGACGGTGCCGTAATTGATGCCTCGCAGGCCGAACACGCAGCTGCGACTTTAGCCGAAAGTAAGGCCAAGGCGCAGGAAGCTCGTAAAGCCCGGCAACAAGCGGAACGTGCAAAAGCAAAAGCCGCTGCCGTAGCAGCTGGCGATGCGGGAAAACCAGCCGATGCGCCAAAAGCTGCAAAACCTGCTTACAAAAAACCGGAACATAAACCAAACAACAGAGCTGCAAAAGCCGCTACGCTGAAATCTAAACCTGCAGCTGAGCCATTAAAAGCAGCGCCGGTTGAACTCAAAGCCGTGGAAGATGGTCAGTTAGTGGTGGGCGGTAAGGTGTTGGTTAAATTCGGCGCCAGCCCAATAGCTGCAACTGTGGTTGAGCTTGCCAAACAAGATGTTGTGGTGCAGCTGGCCTCAGGTATGATCGTTAAAACCCAGCGTGGAAGTCTGTTTCAGGCCTAATTCAAAGAGTGTCCGATGAGAAAATTATCAGGTATTGCCGCAGGTTTGTTTTTGGCGTTTTGTGGCGCCACTATTGCAGCACCGGTCGCAGAGAAAGTCACGCTGCCGGAACTGACTCAGTTAGATCAACATTTTACTGCCAGTAAACGCATCGCGGCTATCCTGACCCGCGGCCATTACCTGCCGGTTCAGATTGACGATAAGCTGTCAGCCAAAGTGTATGACCAGTATCTGGATAGCCTGGATTATTTTCACAACGTGATGCTCAAGTCGGATGTTGCGGCCTTTGAGCAGTACAAATTTCAGTTTGATGACGCTATTGCAAAAGGCCAATTTGATTTTGCTTATCAGATGTTTAATCTGAGCCTGCAACGTCGTGCCGAGCGTTTTGACTACGCTTTATCGCTGCTGGATAAAGGCTTTGATTTTAATAGCAAAGATGCCTACGAATATGAACGCGAAGATGCGCCATGGCCAGAAACGCAGGCGCAGCTTGATGAGTTATGGCGCCAGCGCGTCAAATTCGATGCGTTAAATCTGAAACTCGCCGGTAAAAAGCCGGAAGAGATTAAAGATATCTTGACCAAGCGTTACAAGTCGGCGAAAAAACGTCTGGCGCAAACAGAAAGTGAAGATGTGTTTCAGCTGGTGATGAATTCATACGCCCGTTCGATCGAAGCGCACACTTATTATTTATCACCGCGTAATACCGATCGTTTCCAGCAGGAAATGAACCTGTCGCTCGAAGGTATTGGTGCAGTGTTGCAAGCAGATGACGATTACACTGTTATTTCCAGCCTGGTACCCGGTGGTCCGGCTGATCTGACGAAAAAGCTGAAACCAAAAGACAAAATTGTCGGTGTTGCCCAGGGTAATGACGAATTCGTTGATATCGTCGGCTGGCGTTTGGACGATGTGGTTGACCTGATCAAAGGGCCGAAGGGCTCCAAAGTGCGCTTGCAGGTGCTTGCCGCCAGCGGCACAGCCGGCGCAACACCGCAGCAGATCGAAATTGTCCGCGATAAAATCCGGCTGGAAGACCGGGCCGCCAAAGGTGAAGTCTTTAAATCGCAATTACACCAGACCGATAAAAAAGTCGGTGTGATTAATATCCCGAGTTTCTACAACAATCTGACCGAAGATGTCCGCAAAGAAATCACCAAACTGAAGGGCGAAAAAATCGACGCTTTAGTCATTGATTTGCGCGGCAACGGCGGCGGTTCTCTGCCGGAAGCCATCTCACTGAGCGGGCTGTTTTTTGACCGCGGCCCTGTGGTGCAAATCCGCGAAGGCAATGGCCGTATCACGCAAAATGACGATACTGACGGCTCCACGTTGTACGACGGCCCGATGACAGTATTAGTTGACCGCTACAGTGCTTCTGCTTCTGAGATTTTCGCTGCGGCAATGCAGGATTATGGCCGGGCACTGGTCGTTGGTGAACACACCTTTGGTAAAGGTACAGTGCAGCAACACCGCGGTTTAGGCCGGATTTACGACACTTTTGATGCAGAGCTTGGCGGGCTGAACTACACCATTGCCAAATTCTACCGGATCAACGGTGGCAGCACGCAGCACAAAGGTGTGGTGCCGGATATTACTTATCCGACGCCGATTAATCCTGACGAGTGGGGCGAGAGTAAAGAAGAAAACGCGTTGCCATGGGATTCAATAGCGCCAGCCAGTTACACCAGCGCGCCGGATATCAAAGTGGCATTGCCGCAGTTACAAGCCAAACATCAGAAACGCATCGCTGAAGAAGTTGAGTTTAAATACCTCAATGACGATATCGCGCTTTATAACCAGGAAAAAGACCAAAAGACCGTGTCTCTCAACGAAAAAGAACGCCTGGCGAAAAAAGACAGCGAAACGGCCCGTGAGCTGAAACGGCTGAACGAGCGTCTGGCGCGGTTAAAACTTCCGCCGGTGAAATCAGTCGATGATGCGCCTGAAGTGCTGGAGAAGTTAGATCCGTTATTGGAAGAAACTGTACTGATCACTGAAGATTTGGTGATGAGCAGCAAGATCGCCAAAAAATAGCGAATTTCCAGCATAACCCCTGAACAAAGGACTGCCTGCAGTCCTTTGTTTTATCTGCAACTTTGTAAAAGAGTATCTTATGACGACTGCTACAGCTGCCGTCCATCAGCAATGGTCCAGCCGACTGATGTTTATTATTGCCGCCACTGGCGCTGCCGTCGGGCTGGGTAATATCTGGAAATTCCCTTATATCATGGGGCAAAACGGCGGCGGTGCATTTATGTTGATGTACCTGCTGTGTATTTTGCTGATCGGCATTCCGGTGCTGATGGCCGAAGTGATGATTGGCCGGCGTGGCCGGCAAAGCCCTGGTTTGTCGGTGAACGCGCTGGCGATTGAAGCCAAAGTCAATCCACTGTGGCAAATCGCGGGCTGGATGGGTCTGGTCGGTGGTTTTTTAATTCTGTCGTTTTACTCGGTGATCGCGGGTTGGGCTTTTGCTTATGTCAGTAAGGCGGCACAACACAGTTTTCAGGGCCTCGATGCCGGACAAATCGGCGCGATGTTCGGCCAGTTCTCGGCTGATTTACCCAGTCTGTTATTCTGGACAACCGTTGTCATAGTGCTGACCTGCGCCGTGGTTGCCCGGGGTGTGAAGCAGGGACTGGAGCGTGTGATCCGCTGGATGATGCCGGCTTTATATGTGCTGCTGATTGGCCTTGCCATCTATGCTGGCGTCACAGGTGATTTCGCTCAGGCATTGCATTTTATGTTTGCGCCGGATTTCAGCAAATTGTCCGTTGCCGGCATGTTGATGGCGCTTGGTCATGCGTTTTTCACTTTGAGCCTGGCGTCTGGTGTGATGATCACTTACGGCGCTTATATGCCAGGTAAAGTCTCGATCGCACGCACTTCTATCTGGATAGCATTGGCGGACACCTCAGTTGCGCTGATAGCCGCCATGGTCATTTATCCGATTGTGTTCGCGCAGCAATTAGACGCAGGACAAGGCCCTGGGCTTATTTTTGTCACCTTGCCGGTCGCTTTTGGTCAGATGCCTGGGGGGCAAATTGTTGGCACCTTGTTTTTCACTATGCTGGTGTTTGCTGCTTTTACCTCGACTATTGCGATGATTGAATCTGTGGTGGCCTGGCTGACCCAGTCCAAAGGTTTTACCCGGCTGCAGGCTTGTGTGTTTTCCGGCGTGGTGTTGTGGCTGCTCAGCCTGCTGACGGTGTTTAGTTTCGCGGGTGCAGAGTGGGCGCAGTGGCATTTTGTGTTTGTCGGCAAAGAAGTGCACAACCTGTTCGAAATCATTGACCATCTGACCTCTGACATTATGTTGCCACTGGGCGGTCTGGCGATTGCTATTTTTGCTGGCTGGAAAGTCAGACAAAATGCCAGCCGTGAAGAGTTGAATACCTCGCCGGTTGCTTATAGTATCTGGCTGTTCTGTATCCGCTGGTTCACGCCGGTGGCAATCCTCGCCGTGTTTCTGAACCTGACCGGTGTACTCTGAAAATAAAAGCCCGCCCGACGGGCCAAATAAAACAATAAATAGAGCAAAGAATGACAACATCTAAAACCACCAAAGCCCCGAGCATGCTGGATGCCTTGCTACCACTCGGCGCGCTGATTTTTCTGTTAAGTTTGTCGGTTTACCTGTACGGCAGCGATTCGTCCTTTGGTCCGAATCAAATGGCGTTATTTGTCGCAGCCGGCATCGCCGTGCTGATTGGCCTGAAAAACGGCTTCGGCTGGGAGGAAATGGAACAGGCGATGATCCGCGGTATCGCGTTGTCGCTCGGTGCTGTGTTAATCCTGTTTTCGGTCGGCGCTTTAATCGGCACCTGGTTATTATCCGGCACAGTACCGGCACTGATTTATTATGGTTTGCAGGTATTAAACCCAAGCTGGTTTTACGCCGCGACTTGTGTGCTTTGTGCCATCGTAGCGCTGGGCATTGGCAGTTCCTGGACCACAGCAGCCACTGTGGGTGTGGCTTTGATCGGCGTGTCGATGGGGTTGGGGTTGTCGCCGGTGATCACTGCCGGTGCCATTGTGTCAGGCGCATATTTCGGCGACAAAATCTCTCCGTTATCAGATACCACCAATCTGGCACCGGCGGTGGCCGGCTCTGATTTGTTCTCACATATCCGTCATATGTTATGGACCACTATTCCCAGTTTAATTCTGGCAATTGTGCTGTTTGTGCTGATTGGTTTTAATGCCAACGGCGTAGCGAATGTAGAAAAAATTGAACAAATCAGCCACGACCTGCAGCAACATTTTGATATCTCCCCGCTGCATTTGGTACCGATGCTGATTTTGTTAGTGATGGCGGTGAAAAAAGTGCCTGCTTTCCCGACAGTGTTTATCGGTGCTTTGCTTGGTGGATTGTGGGCCGTGTTGTTTCAGCAGCCACTGATTGAAAAAATGACCGACCAGGCGTATCCGATGGTGCTTGGTCAGTTAAAAGTGGTCTGGACCACCTTACACAGCGGTTTTGTCATTGAGACCGGTAACGTCGAGCTGGACAAACTACTCAGCGGCGGTGGTATGTCGAAGATGATGAATACGGTCTGGCTGATTATGTCGGCGATGGTGTTTGGTTCAGTGCTTGAACACACGGGTCTGCTGCGCCGTTTTGTCCAGGCGATTTTACGCCGGGCCCACAGTACCGGCTCGTTAATCACCAGTACAATTCTGACTTGTATTGCCACAAACATTTTGGCGGCTGACCAGTATATGGCGATTGTGATGCCAGGGCGCATGTACAAAGAAGAGTTTGAAAAACGCGGGCTGGCACCGGTGAATCTGTCGCGGACTCTGGAAGATGGCGGCACTATTACCAGTGCGCTGATCCCGTGGAATACTTGTGGTGCCTATATGCATGGGGTACTGGGCGTCAGCCCGCTCGACTACATCTTCTATGCATTTTTTAACTTAATTAATCCACTGCTGGCGATTGTCTATGCTTATCTCGGCATAAAAATTCTGCGCTTAACACCGCCAGATACGCTCAGGCCCGTGGTGGAAAGACCGCTAGCCTGATTGGATAAGCCTGCGCACTTGCAGGCTTTTTTCTGCTGTTTAAAGGAGTAATTGATGTCAGCCAATATCGCCAAACGTCGCCTGGATTATCAGCGCGCAACTTATCAGATCAGTCAGATTGAACTGGAGTTTGAACTAAATCCGACAGCCACCAGAGTTTTGGCGGTCAGTCAGGTGCAGCGTGCTGTAGCAGGAGCGGACACGCTTTGGCTTGATGGTCAACAACTGACACTGGTGTCGCTGGAAGTCAATGGTGTGGCGTGGACACAGAAAACTCAAAATGACGACGGGATTTTGTTGTCCGGTTTACCTGAGCAGTTTGAACTGAAAGTGCGAACAGTGCTGGACCCGGCAGCCAATTCTGCCTTAGAGGGGCTGTATCTGTCGAACGGTGCTTATTGCACCCAATGTGAAGCCGAAGGTTTTCGTCGCATCACTTTTTACCCGGACCGGCCCGATGTGATGGCGGTGTTTACCACCCACATCATAGCCGATGATTCGATCCCGTTTTTGTTATCCAATGGCAATCTGATAGCGAAACATCAGCTGGCTGATGGTCGGGTGCGCGTCAGCTGGCATGACCCATTTCCAAAACCCTGTTATTTGTTTGCTTTAGTCGCCGGCGATTTTGATGAACTGTGCGGCGAATTTGTCACCCAAAGCGGCCGGCACGTTGCATTGAAATTTTATGTCGATAAAGGTCAGGGTACTAAGGCAACCTTTGCGCTGGAGGCGCTCAAGCGCGCGATGCGGTTTGACGAAGAAGTCTACGGTCTTGAGTATGACCTCGATATCTACATGGTCGTCGCTGTCGATTTCTTTAATATGGGCGCGATGGAAAACAAAGGGTTAAATGTCTTTAACAGTAAGTATGTGTTGGCCGATGCCGCGACTGCAACTGACACCGACTATTTCAACATCGAAAGTATTATCGCCCACGAGTATTTTCATAACTGGACTGGCAACAGAGTCACTTGCCGCGACTGGTTTCAGCTCAGTTTAAAAGAAGGCTTGACGGTATTTCGCGACCAACAGTTCAGTGCGGCGATGGGCTCCGCCACTTTGTGCCGGATTGATGCGATTAAGACTATCCGCACCGCCCAATTTGCCGAAGACGCCAGTCCGATGGCGCACCCAATCCGGCCTGATGTGGTGGAAGAGATGAATAATTTCTACACCGTGACAGTGTATGACAAAGGCGCTGAAGTGATCCGGATGCAACATACCTTGCTGGGTGCACAAGGCTTTCGCCGCGGTATGGATTTGTACTTCAAGCGACACGACGGTCAGGCTGTCACCTGTGACGACTTCTTAGCCGCGATGCAGGATGCCAATCAGGTTGATTTAGGTCAGTTTAGTTTGTGGTACAGCCAGTCCGGTACGCCAGAATTGACCGCGAAGCTTGAACAAACCGGGACTGGCGTGCAGTTACATCTGCAACAACAGACGCCAGTCAGCGCAGATCAGGCACAGAAGCAGCCATTGTTGTTGCCGCTGCGTTATGAATTCCACGACGCCAGTGGCCGGGTGGAAACCGGCATTCTGCAATGCACTAAAGCGCAGCAATCTTTTTCTTTTGCAGGCTTAGTGATGCCGGTGATACCGGTATTGCTGGCTGATTTCAGTGCGCCGGTGAAACTGAACTACGCCTATCAGACCGAAGAATTATTGTATCTGTGTCAGCATGCTCTGGACGGTGTGGCGCGCTGGGATGCGATGCAACAGCTGTGGTCAGATTTGGTCCGCCAGTCGGTGCAACAGCAGCACATTGTGCCAGTACCGCCGCAAATGCTGGAAGTTTTGGCGCAGTTAATCCGTCAACCTCTGCCAGATCAAGCGTTTACTGCTGAATTGCTGACCTTGCCCGGCTTTGACAGTCTGGCCGAGCAGTACGAACAAATCCCGGTGGACCTTATCCTGCAGGCGTTAGAGCATTACCAGCAACAATTAGCCAAACTTTTTGCTGCCGACTGGCTCAGCTTGTATCAGCGCTTGCAACCACAACCTTATGCGTACACTGAGGCGCAGGTTGGCCTGCGGTCGCTACGTAATACCGCTTTACGCTACCTGCTGCGCGTGCAAGCGACGCCAGAGCAGTTCTGGCAACGCCAATATGCCGATGCCGACAATATGACTGACAAACTGGCTGTGCTGCAGGGCTTAGTCAAAGCCGGGCATGCAGCGACGACACAGATGCTGCAGCAATTCCTGCAACAGTATGGGGACAACGTGCAGCTGTTTGATAAACATTCTGTGCTGGTTGCCTCCATTCCCGACCACAGTGTGTTTGCGCTGATGAACCAGGTCGAGCAAACCGGCTTGTTTGACTGGAAAAACCCGAACCGGGTTCGCGCTTTATACGCGGTATTTGGTCAGCAAAACCCGGTGATGTTTCATCAGCCTGACGGTCAGGGATATCAGCGTTTGACCGCCGTGATTGCCAAAGCCGACAGCATCAATCCGCAGCTGGCATCGCGGCTGGTGACGCCACTGTTATCGTTCCGGCGCTTTGAGCCAAAGCGGCAGTCGCTGATGCGTGCAGCACTTGAAAAGCTTATGCAACAACAACTGAGTCCTGATCTCAGTGAAAAGCTGAACAAAGCACTTGATGGCTGAGCGCTCTTATCGCTTCCGGTTATTACTCAGCGCAGAGCAGGTGCTGAGTTTTTATCAGGGACATATCACTGCAGTGGTCGTGCAGGCCGACAATGGCCTGCGCGTCCAGCTCGATTTGCGGCATTTTCGCCGTTATTTTCAACATTCAGGGCTCGATGGCCGTTTTGAGTTGTTAACTGACGAAAACGGCAAGTTTAAGGCGCTGCAGAAAATAAATTAGAGTGAATACTTTAAACGATAGATTAAAACCTGTTCGCTAGTTTTCTGCTTTTTGCCGTTTTAATTCAGCGAGTTAAGCATTTTGTCAGCACAACCCCAAGCTTCAGTTAAACTGATGGGGGGAGTGTTGCTGCCACCACTTCAGGCAAACGGCAAAAACTAAAGGTAAATCAACAGATTTACCCAACTTGAAGCCTTGCGCCCTCCGGAAAATGATGTAATTATTTCTGCTACGTGCGCAGAGATCAGAGCAGTTGATCAACGCGACCGATTACAAAAACAAAATATACCTGCAGGGACAGGGGGGAGAATCGAACATGAACAAAAGGCCTTTAGCCTTCACCAAAAAGCCACTGGTGCTTGGTGTCGCGTCTGCACTGTTAGCCTTGTCTGCAACGTCCATTCAAGCAGCCAGCGTCACGCTGGGCGAGGATGTCGAAGTTGTATTTGACTCAACCTTTTCATATGGTGCCAGCTGGCGGGCAGAAGACCGCAACTGGGACACCATCAGTAAAGTCAACCATCCGCGTTTTAACTGGACCGGTTATAACGCCGCTACCAACGTGATTTATCCTTCTTCAGAAATTTGGGCTCAGCCTGGTGGTTATTCATCAAACGGCGACGCCGGTAACCTGAATTACGACAAAGGCGATATTTTCTCCGAGCTGTTTAAAGGTACCCACGAATTATCAATCACCAAAGGTGACTTTGGTCTGTTCACCCGCTTTATGTACTTCTATGATGCGGCGCTGATGGATAACGACGGTGCCTATAACAATCCGGTCTCCGGCAATCGCGTTGACCCATGTCAGGACGATGATGCCCGTGATTTAGCCTGTCGCGATGTCCGTTTACTCGACGCTTATGTGTTTGCTAATTTCGCCCTGAATGATGGCGCCAACCCGCTGTCGATCCGTGTCGGTGAGCAGGTGTTGAGCTGGGGTGAAAGTACCTTGATCCAGCACGGTATTAACATCACGCCAATCGACGTGGGTATCGCCCGTCTGCCTGGTGCTGACTTAAAAGAGGCTTATATTCCAGTTGGTATGGCCTGGGCGTCTTTGGGTCTGACCGAGCAACTGTCTGCTGAAGTGTTTTATCAATACGACTGGCAAAACAGTTATCTGCCGGTCCCAGGCACTTATTTCTCGACCAACGATTTCGCCGGTAAAGGCGGTTATAACCAAAACATTCAGTTAGGTTTTGCCGGTAACCCGGATCTGGACCTCAGCACTTTACTGGCTGGTCTGAATGGCATTGGTAATGGCGTCAAAGCTGCGATGGCAGTGTTGCAAAATCCGGCAGCGACAGCAGCTCAGAAAGCTCAGGCGCAGGGTAGTCTGACTCAGCTCTCTGCCGCTTACCTGGCTTATCCAACCAAAGTAACGCTGCGGCCAAAAGGCGATGCCGGTGAAATTGAACCCAGCGATTCTGGTCAGTACGGTCTGAAGCTTGAATACTTCTCGCCTGAACTCGGTGACACTGAGTTTGCGCTGTATCACATGAATTACCACAGCCGTACACCGGTGATTTCAGGGATTGCATCTGACTTCCGTACAGCGGCAATTCAGTCTGATATCGCCTACATGGCAGCCAATACGCTGACTGCGGACAATGTCAGTAACCTCAAAGCAATGTCAAAAGGTCTGATTGAATATCCGGAAGACATCAAGCTTTATGGTTTTAGCTTCAACACCACCTTAGAAGGCACTTCAATCGCCGGTGAACTGGCGTATCGCCAGGATGAGCCGCTGCAAATTGATGACGTGGAAATTCTGTACGCCGGTATGCCGGAACAGCTGGCAAATGCCGGTATCCGTCCAGACTTAGCCGGTATTTCACAAATCGGCCGTTTCGATGGCAAAAAAGTACAACCAGGCCAGTTTGCACAAGGTTATGTGTTAAGCGACACGATGCAGGCGCAGTTAACTGTGACGCATTTGTTTGGCCCGGTACTGAATACTGACAACTTCACAGTGTTGGCTGAAATTGGTGGTATCGATATTAAAGATATGCCGGCGCAGGACGTATTACGTCTGAACGGTCCAAACACTGACCGCAGCGGCTATCCACTGATGGGTACCAACGCGCAAGGCCAGCTGATCCTGAAAACCGGTCTGCACACTGGGGTATCAAACGGCGCGGAAACCAACCCGTTCCCGACTAAATCAGCCTGGGGTTACCGTCTGGTTGCCATCGCCAACTACAACAACGTATTGGCCGGCGTGAACCTGACGCAACGTCTGACGTTCTCGCATGACGTCAACGGTATTACGCCAGACCCGCTGTTTATGTTCTCAGAAGACAAAAAAGCGCTGAGTTATTCATTGGCTTTTGACTATCTGAACGCCTGGTCAGCAGAGTTATCTTACAACGCGTTTTTCGACGGTGTAGGTACAACCAATAACACTGAAGACCGTGATTTCGTGTCTTTTAACATCAAATACTCTTTATAAGAAGGGACGAGACAGAATTATGAAAAAACTCACCCTGTTATCGAGCGCCATTGCGCTGGTACTGAGCTGCTCGGCAGCTGCAAAAATTAGCCCGGATCAGGTCGCCCGTTTAGGTGCTGATCTGACGCCGCTGGGTGCGGAAAAAGCCGGTAATAAAGACGGTTCAATCCCAGCCTGGGATGGTGGTATTACTTCTGCGCCTGCCGGCTACAAACCAGGTGACCATCACCCGGACCCGTTTTCTGGTGATAAAGTACTGTTTACTATCGATAAATCGAATCTGGCGAAGTACAAAGATACATTGTCACCTGGTCAGTTAGCGCTGTTTGACCTGTATCCGACTTACAAGATGAACGTGTACCAGACCCGCCGCACTGCGTCATACCCGCAGTATGTCTACGATGCGACCAAAAACATCGCCGGCAAAGCGGAGTTAGTGCAGGGCGGTAACGGTATTATCAATGCTGCTATTGGTATTCCGTTCCCGATCCCTGCCAATGGTCTGGAAGCAATCTGGAACCATACTGTGCGTTATCGTGGTGTCGCCGCGACGCGTAATGGTGGTCAGGCTGCACCAACAGCCACCGGTGATTACACGCTGATCGGTTTTGATGAACAAATCATGTTCAAATATTCTGATAAAGCAGCAACTGCTGAAGCCTTGCAGGCAGAAAATATCCTGTTCCGCTTCAAACAAAGCGTTACCACACCAGCCCGTCTGGCCGGTACAGCACTGTTAGTGCATGAAACCATGGATCAGGTGAAAACCCCGCGTCAGGCCTGGACTTATAATACCGGTCAGCGTCGTGTTCGCCGTGCACCAAACGTCGCCTATGATGCGCCAGGTACGGCATCAGACGGCCTGCGTACCACTGATGACTTCGATATGTTTAACGGCTCACCAGATCGCTACAACTGGAAGCTGGTTGGTAAAAAGGAAATGTATATTCCATACAACAGCTACAAGCTGCACAGCAAAGATGCCAAGTATGCGGATATCTTAAAACCAGGCCATATCAACCCTGAGTATGTACGCTGGGAAAAACACCGCGTCTGGCAGGTTGAAGCCACGCTGAAAGACGGTATGCGTCATGTGTATGGCAAACGGGTATTCTTTATCGACGAAGACAGCTGGCAAATTCATGTGGCAGACTTGTATGACGCGCGCGGTGAGTTATATCGCGTTGCCGTCGCACACGGTCTGAACTACTACGAAGTGCCAACGCACTGGAGTACGCTCGAAGTCTATCATGATCTGAATTCACGCCGTTATATCGCTATCGGTCTGGATAACGAAGACAAAATGTATGATTTCTCAGTGAAATTGTCAGACAACGACTTCACACCAGCAGCGCTGCGTCGTGAAGGCACGCGGTAAGGCAAAACAGAACGAAAAAGCGGTTGGCAACTTGCCAACCGTTTTTGTTTCAAATCTCATCTCGAGTAAAGACTCTAATGAAGTTTAAATTATTATCCGGCCTGAGTTTATTGTTTACCTTATGGCCTGCGCTGGCAGAAACCAGCATCAAACCGCAAAGTGCTTATCTGCTGCCGCATGCAGAAAAATCAGTGCTCACTGATCTCGTGCGTGTGTCAGCAGATATGTTGGTGGCCGCCGGAGAGCGTGGTCATATTTTGCTGAGCAAGGATGGTAAGCAGTGGCAACAGAGCCCAACACCCTTGCAGTCCAATCTGAATTCTGTGTTTTTCGTCAATCCCAGCCATGGCTGGGCTGTCGGTCATGACGCCAGTATTATCGCCAGTAAAGACGGCGGCCAAAGCTGGCAGCTACAGCAGTTTTTGCCAGAGCTGGATAAACCCTTGTTTGATGTGTATTTCACTGATGAAAAACAAGGTTTTGCGGTCGGAGCCTATGGTCTGTTTTATCGCACCAAAGATGGTGGTGACTCCTGGCAGCAGGAATATCATGCAGAGCTGGCGAATGCCGATGACCAGGCCATGCTGGCTGAACTGAAAGATTCAGACCCTGAAGCTTATCAGGCCGAACTCGGCTCAGTGTTGCCGCACATCAACCGGGTATTTGCGGCAAAAGATAAACTGGTGATGGTCGGTGAAGCCGGTTTCTGGGCGACCAGTACCGACGGCGGCAACAGCTGGCAGCGTCAACCGGAGTTTTATAACGGCTCCTTGTTTTCTGTCGCACAATCGCCACAAGGCACTTTGTTTGCTGTGGGCCTGCGTGGCCACGCCTTTCGCAGCAGCGACAACGGCCAGAGCTGGCAACAACTGACCTTATCGTCGCCGGCGACACTGAACTCAGTGGTCGCAGCGGACTCACAGGTCTGGTTGTTCGGTAATAGTGGCGTGATTTTCCAAAGCCGTGATGATGGCCAGAGTTTTCAGCTGATCCCACAGACTGAAGGCAAAGCGGTGCTCAACGGCCTGGTGGTTGGTACGGATTTAGTGCTGGCGACTGAAGTTGGGGTCAAAACAGTGCAACAAGTGGTAAGCCAATAATTATGAGTGCAAATCGTATTATCAATAAATGTGAGTACGCGCTGTTCCGCCATCGTGGTTTCGTGGTGATTGCATTCGTGCTGGCAACTTTTTTCCTGTTGTTCAAAGCCAGTCAAATCAAGCTGGATGCAGCGTTTACCAAGAATATTCCGTTGGCACATCCGTACATGCAGACTTATATGAAGCATGCCAAAGATTTTGGCGGCGCCAACAATATTCTGATTTCGGTGTGTGATGCGTCCGGCAACATCTTTAATCCGAATTTCTTTGACACTTTCCGTAAAATCCATGACCAGGTGTATTACATGCCGGGTGTGGACCGCGTGTTGGTTAAATCTTTATTCAGCCCCAGTACCCGTTTTGTTGAGGTCGTTGAAGACGGTTTTGCTGGTGGGCCGGTCATTCCGGCCGACTTTACGTCGGATGAAAAGGGCCTGGCTGTTGTGCGGCAAAACGTCGACAAAGCCGGCATTGTTGGCCGGATGGTGGCCGATGACTACAGCTGCGCCATGGTGACGGCGCAACTGCAGGAAGTAAATCCGGATACGCTGGAAAAACTCGATACCATCGCGTTCGCCAGCCAGCTGGAAAAAGAAGTCCGCGGCCAGTATGAAAACGACAAAATCACGGTCCATATCATCGGTTTTGCCAAGATGGTTGGTGATGTGGCGCAAGGCGCTAAAGGCGTTCTGGTGTTTTTCGCGGTTGCAATCCTCATCACAGCGCTGATGGTCTATATGTTTTCGCGTTCCATGAAGCTGACCTTACTGCCCATTGGTTGTTCTCTGATTGCCGTGATCTGGCAAATGGGCTTGTTGACGGTGGTCGGTTTCGGTATTGACCCTATGTCTATCCTGGTGCCTTTCCTGATTTTTGCAATTGGCGTCAGTCATGGCGTGCAGATGATTAACGCGACAGGCAAAAGCGTCGCTGAAGGCCTGGACGCCAAAACTGCGGCGCAGTCGAGCTTTCGCAAACTGCTGATCCCGGGTGGCGTGGCGTTATTGTCCGACACTGTTGGCTTTATCACTTTGTTGGCCATTGATATCGGCGTGATCAGGGAGCTAGCTATCACGGCAAGTTTAGGTGTTGGCGTCATCATTCTGACCAACCTGATTTTGTTGCCGGTGCTGATGTCTTACATCAAATTCAGTGATAAATATGTGGCGGCGGTGTCAGCGCCAACGCCTAAAGCAGATAAATTCTGGTATGTGCTGTCGGCCTGTACTGAGAAGAAGGTCGCAGCACCCATTTTGTTGCTGACAGCCGCGCTGTTTGTGTTTGGTTATCAGCAAAGTAAAGAGCTGAAAATCGGCGACTTACATCCAGGCGCTGCTGCGCTGCACTCCGACTCCCGCTATAACCAGGACACTTTCCTTATCACTGACCGCTATGCGATTTCTGTCGATTACATCAATGTGATGGTGGAAACTGACGCCAATGGTTGTACCTTCCATCCAATCATGGAAAAAATCGACCAGTTCCAGTGGCAGATGGAAAACGTGCCGGGTGTGCAAAGTGCGGTGTCTCTGGCTTCGGTATCCAAAACCATCAATGCCGCCTTTAACGAAGGCAACGTGAAGTGGCGCGTACTGCCACGCACCACGGAATCGCTGGTGCAGTCGTCAAGCCGGGTGGAAACCAGTACTGGCCTGTTAAACCCGGATTGTTCGGTGATGCCGGTCATTTTGTTCCTGCAGGACCATAAAGCCGAGACCATTGAAAAAGTGGTGGCGGAAGCCAAACGCATCGGCAAAGAACTGGGCACAGATCAAACTAAGTTTATGCTGGCATCAGGCCCGGTTGGTGTGATGGCGGCAACCAATGAAGCGGTGGCTGCAGCGCAGGATCCGATGACCTGGTATGTCTACGCTGCGGTGGTTGCTTTATGTTTAATGAGCTTCCGTTCGGTGCGGGCCACCACAGCGGTGATCATCCCACTGTATGTCGTTACCATGCTGGCGACGGCGCTGATGACTTATCTGGAAATTGGTCTGACGGTGTCGACATTACCGGTGATTGCGCTGGGCGTTGGCATTGGCGTGGATTACGGCATTTATATCCTGACCAATATGACCCAGCCGCTGCGCGATGGCGTACCGCTGCGCACCGCGTATTTTAACGCGCTGAAGTCGACCGGTAGTGCGGTGCTGTTCACTGCCGTCACGCTGGCGATTGGTGTCAGTACCTGGGTATTCTCGGCACTGAAATTCCAGGTCGATATGGGCATTCTGCTGACCTTTATGTTTGTCGTAAACATGTTAGGTGCAGTGTTTGTCCTGCCGGCACTGGCAGCTTTTTTCTGGCCACAGCGCAAATAAACTGGCCGGCCAGGGCAAAAATGCATAAAGATGCAATTCGCATCTTTATGCAAAAATCCTTATACAAATGGCCGAAAGGCCATTTTGTTATTTAATCCCGCTGAATATCTTGTCAAATCTGGCTTTTAGCTCTGGTACAACCAGTTGCAAAGCCAGAAATAAAGCTCGAAAAGCACTACAATTCTCAATAAACTTCGCACCTGACACGCTCTGTATACTATGCACAAATGTCATGCTCCCCCCCGGGCATAGACAACACAAGGATACAAAAATGGCACTGATAGACGGTCAACCATCTGTACTACTACAAAACGTAAGCAAATTAATTCGTCAGAAAGTCAAAGATCAGGTCGACCTGGTTGAAAAATTCGCCTTCACCTTATATGGCAACGTTGCCCATGACGACCTGGTTGGTCGGATTGACAGCGACTTATATGGCGCAGCATTAAGCCTGTGGCAGTCGTTAAATGCTCACCACAGCGACGACGCGATGATCCGGGTATTTAACCCTGAAATCGCTAAACACGGCTGGGAATCCAAGCACACTATCGTGGAGCTGGTGATTAAAGATATGCCGTTCCTGGTGGATTCGCTGCGTATCGCGCTGAATCGCCACAACATTACCGCCCACCTGTTATTACATCATCCGTTGCAAACTTTCCGCGATGATAAAGGCAATATCACCGAATTCTATAAATTAGGGACCAAAGCCAATCCGTCAACCAAACAAACGGTGTTTCATGTTGAAATCGACCGGATGACTGACAAAACGGCGATGGATCAACTGACGGCAGAATTGGCCTCTGTGATGCAGGATGTGTCGCTGGCCGTCTTAGACTGGCAGCCAACACGTGCCAAGCTGGAGCAGGTGATTGCTGATTTACCGAAAAATGCCGGCTTGGCTTCTGCAGAACAGTTGCAGCAGGCGACGGATTTCCTCAATTGGCTGGTCAAAGACAACTTCACTTTATTGGGTTACCGCCAATACGCCATAGTGCCTATTTCCGGCGACCATAAAATCGAAGGTATCGCTGACAGTGCGCTTGGCTTAATGCGCCGCAGCACGTCGCGCGATCTGATGTTAAGCGACTTGCCGGATGTTGCGCGCAAACAGGCATTGAGTTCTGATTTACTGATCCTGACCAAAACCAACAACAAGTCCCGCGTACACAGACCAGCCTATATCGACTACATCGGCATTAAGCGTTTTGATGCCAAAGGCCAGGTGGTCGGTGAAGACCGCTTTATCGGTCTGTATTCCAGCTCGCTGTATAACAACAGTGCGGCCGACATTCCGCTGTTGAAAAACAAACTGGCCAAAGTGATGGAGCAATCCGGCTTTGCGGTCGGTACTCACGCTTATAAAGCGCTGCTGAACATTCTGGAGACTTATCCACGCGATGAGTTGATCCAGGCTGATCACGACGAGTTGTTAGACGTCGCCACCGGCGTGCTGCAAATGCAGGAGCGTGATATGACACGCTTGTTCCTGCGTAAAGATGCTTTTGGCCGCTTTGTTTCTGCCATGGTGTATGTACCGCGTGAGCGCTACAACACGCAGTTACGTAAAGACACGCAAAAGATCCTGCAGGGTTTCCTTGGCAGCGACGAGCCGGTGGAATTTACCACCTATTTCTCTGAATCCGTGTTGGCACGCACCCATTATTTTGTGCGGATCAACGACAGCACAGTCGAGTTCAATGTGAAAGAAATCGAACAAAATCTGATTGAAGCCGCCCGTACCTGGGAAGATAAACTGGCCACTGCGTTGGTTGGCAGTTTTGGTGAAGTACGCGGCCGTGAGCTTGGCAATAAATATGTTAATGCGTTCCCACGTGCTTACAAAGACGAAATGCTGCCAAACGACGCCTTAGTGGATATCGCTAAGCTCGAAGCATTAAGCGCTGACCATCCGCTGGAAATGTTGTTCTATCGGCCGCAGGAAGAATCGGCCGACAGCAAAGCAGTGCGGCTGAACCTGTTCCATAAAGACAGCCCAATCCATTTGTCTGACGTGTTGCCGATGCTGGAAAACTTCGGTTTACGTGTCATTGGTGAAACGCCATATGCCGTGCGTTGCCCGGATGGTTCAGTCAGTTGGGTGCTGAATTTCAGCATGGAAGTCAACGGCAAAATGCCGGCAGACTTCGAAAAAGCCCAGCAGCTGTTCCAGGAAGGTTTTGATAAAGTCTGGAAAGGCGACCTTGAGGATGACGGTTTTAACCGTTTAATTCTGGGGGCTGGCCTGACCGGCCGCGAAGCCTCGTTATTACGTGCTTTTGCCAAATATAAACGTCAGATTGGCGGGACTTTCAGCCAGGCCTATGTCGAGTCCACCTTTGGCCGTTACCCGCAACTGGCCAATCTGTTGGTGAAACTGTTTAACAGTAAGTTTGACCCGGCGGCAACAGCGAGCAGCGATGCAACGGCTGCGATTGAAGCTGAGATCCTGGCGCAGCTGGAACAAGTGGCTAACCTCGATGACGACCGCATCATCCGCCGTTTCCTCGCTATTATTCAGGCGATTGTCCGCACCAACTACTTCCAGAACGCTGCGGACGGTACACAGAAACCTTATATCTCCTTTAAAGTCCGGCCGTCGATGATCCCGGATATGCCGCTGCCATTGCCGTTCTTTGAAATTTTCGTCTATTCACCGAAAGTGGAAGGTGTGCATTTACGCTTCGGTAAAGTGGCGCGCGGTGGTCTGCGCTGGTCAGACCGTCGTGAAGACTTCCGTACTGAAGTACTGGGCCTCGTGAAAGCGCAACAGGTCAAAAACACTGTGATTGTGCCGGTCGGTGCTAAAGGTGGTTTTGTCTGTAAGAAACTGCCAACGAGCGGTGGCCGCGAAGCCTGGCTCAACGAAGGTAAAGCCTGTTACCGTACCTTTATCCGTGCGCTGCTTGATATCACTGACAACATCGTCGCAGGCGCCATTGTGCCGCCAAAATCAGTGGTTCGCCTGGACGAAGACGACCCGTATCTGGTGGTTGCAGCCGACAAAGGCACCGCAACGTTCTCCGATATCGCCAACGGTATTTCACTGGAATACAACCACTGGTTAGGCGATGCTTTTGCCTCCGGTGGCTCTAACGGCTACGACCACAAAGGCATGGGCATCACAGCCCGCGGTGGCTGGGAATCCGTGAAGCGTCACTTCCGTGAAGTCGGTATTGATTGTCAGACCACAGATTTTACTTGTGTGGGTATCGGTGATATGGCCGGTGACGTGTTCGGTAACGGTATGCTGTTGTCGGAACATATCCGCCTGCAGGTGGCATTTAATCACATGCACATTTTTGTCGACCCGAATCCAAATGCGGCCGCATCTTTTGTTGAGCGTCAGCGCATGTTTAATCTGCCGACGTCAACCTGGGATGATTACAACAAAGAGTTGATTTCAGAAGGCGGTGGTATTTTCCTGCGTAGCGCCAAGTCCATCAAACTGACGCCGCAAATGCAGCAAATGCTCGGTGTAACCGTTGCGAGCCTGACGCCAAACGAATTTATTCGTGCCGCGCTGATGATGGAAGTCGACCTGATTTGGAACGGCGGTATCGGTACTTATGTCAAAGCGACTGATGAAAGCCATGCTGAAGTCGGTGACCGGGCATCAGAACCACTGCGCGTCAACGGCAAAGAAGTCAAAGCCAAGATCATCGGCGAGGGCGGTAACTTAGGGACTACCCAGCGTGGCCGTATTGAATACGCCATGAACGGTGGCCGCATCAATACCGACTTTATCGATAACGTCGGCGGTGTGGATTGTTCAGATAACGAAGTCAACATCAAAATCCTGCTGAACGCTCTGGTTGCCAGCGGCGATATGACGCTGAAACAACGTAACGACTTGCTTTACAGCATGACCAACGACGTTGCTGACATCGTGATCAGCGATTGTTATCGCCAGACCCAGTCGATTTCAGTATCGATGCTGTTAGGTGCTGAGCAACTGAAAGAATACACCCGCTTTATCCACGCACTGGAAAAAGACGGCAAGCTGAACCGTGAGCTGGAATTCCTGCCAACGGACGAAGCGCTGGCTGAGCGCATGGTGAAAGGCCAGGGCCTGACCCGACCAGAAATGTCGATTTTAACCGCGTACGGCAAAATGGTGCTGAAAGAGCAGCTGGTGACACCTGAAGTGTCAGAAACGCCATATTTCAAACAGTTACTGCTGGGCGCATTCCCGCCGGTACTGGTCGAGAAATTCGCCGCCGAGATGGAAACCCATCCGCTGAAAGCCGAAATCATTGCGACTAAACTGGCCAACATGCTGGTCAACGACATGGGCGCTAACTTCGTACAGCGCATGATGGAAGAAACCGGCTCGAGCGTGTCTGAAGTCGCCATCAGCTACGCGATTGCCCGTGACCTGTTTGACCTGCCAGGTATCTGGGGCAAACTCGAAGCGCTGGATACCGCAATTCCTGCGGACCTGCAGACGCGTCTGTTGTTCCAGTTACGCCGCACGATGCGCCGCGTCACCCGCTGGTTCCTGCGTCATCGCAATAAGGCATTGAGCGTTTCCGACACTGTTGAGTTCTTCAAACCAGCCCTGAGCCGTGTCAGTGAAAAACTGGATACTTTACTGGCGCGTGCTGAAGCCGATTCACTGGCGCTGTATGCTCAGAAACTGCAGGAACAGCAAGTTCCGGCTGAAGTGGCGCGTTATATGGCGCAGCTCAGCACAGTGTTCTCAGTGATGGATATCGCGCAGGTGGCCGCGGCCGAACAAGCTGACTTGCTGTTGGTGGCGGAAATCTACTTCAAGCTTGGCGACAAGCTGGATTTACACTGGTTCCTGGAGCAAATCACCCAGCAGCCGGTGGCCAACCACTGGCAAGCCTTAGCACGTGCCTCGTACCGCGAAGAGCTGGACTGGCAACAACGTGCACTGGCGCAAGTGGTCGTGCACAGCTGCAACGGCAGTTGTGTAGCAGACGACGTGGTGGCCAACTGGCTGGTTGCTAACGACGCCATTCTGGCCCGTTGGCGCCTGATGCTGGCTGAGTTCAAAACGACGAAGAGCCATGAGTTTGCCAAGTTCTCAGTCGCACTGCGTGAGCTGATGTTATTAAGCCACCATTGTGATTCTGTGAAGTAAGCAGAACGCAAAGAAAAACTTCTGTCGACACCAACAGACAGGTAAAATGCCCCGCAATTAGCGGGGCTTTTTTTAAGGAAATTTTATGTTCTATCAGTTGGCGCGTTCGGTGATGTTTCAAACGGATGCAGAAAAATCTCACCATTTTGCGCTGGAAAGCCTCAAACGTTTACAATATACACCGCTGAATCTGCTGTGGTCACAACAGGTGCCGTCAAAGCCGGTCACAGTCGCGGGCATTACCTTTGATAACCCGGTGGGCCTGGCGGCTGGTCTGGATAAAAACGCTGACTGTATCGACGCTTTCGCTGCTATGGGTTTTGGTTTTATTGAAGTGGGCACCGTCACGCCAAGACCGCAGGCCGGCAACGACAAACCGCGGCTGTTCCGGTTGCCGCAAGCGCATGCCATCATCAACCGGATGGGTTTTAACAACAAAGGCGTTGACTATCTGGTCGAAAACGTCAAAAACAGCCGGTACAAAGGGGTGTTAGGCATCAATATCGGCAAAAACAAAGACACACCAAACGAGCAGGGCAAAGACGATTATGTCGCCTGTATGCGTAAGGTTTATCTTCATGCCACATACATTACTGTTAACATCTCGTCGCCGAACACACCGGGCCTGCGCGATCTGCAATTTGGCGAAGCCCTATTAGATTTACTGGTGGCGGTGAAAAACGAACAGCTCGATTTAGCCGCCAAACACGGTAAGTATGTGCCGGTATTTGTCAAAATCGCACCGGACATGGATGCGGTGGCGGTGGAGCAAGTGGCTGAAACCTTGCTGCGCAGCAAAATGGATGGTGCTATTGCCACCAACACCACGTTGGATAAAACGGCAGTGGCAACTTTAGAGCATGGCAATGAAATGGGTGGCCTCAGTGGCCAGCCGGTCCGGCAAAAAAGCACGCAAGTGATCAATCAATTACGCCAGGCGGTCGGCGCTGATTTTCCGATCATTGGCGTCGGTGGCATCGATAGCGCACAAGCGGCGCAGGAAAAATTCGCTGCCGGCGCGCAGCTGGTGCAGGTCTATACCGGCTTTATTTATCAGGGGCCGGCGCTCATCAAACAGATCGTCAGCGCCTTATAACGATCCAGATCTGATCAAGGCCGGCTAGTGCAAAACAGTATTTAAAGCCTTGATCAGATTGCGTTATAACAGCGTTATTAAAAATCTTTGAGCGGATCCAGTGTGACAGAACCTCATTTTGACTGGCAATGGTGTGAACAGCAGGGCCAGCTGTGTTTAAAAACCGCACAGGGGCTACACCGTACTCCGTTGCTGTGCAGAAGTGACATGCTGCAGGTTGATTTTACTTTAGGCCAGGCTGAGCTCTACTGGCAAAGCCTGTTTGCGCTGGAAGCTTTGCACTGGCCGGCCGAAGCAGTTTTTGCCGCCTGTATTGACGCTGTCGCGCATCTTGAATTTGGTGTGGCGGACGCGCACAAAAGTTTTTATCTGCAAAATTCCCATAGTCACCAGCATCCAACCCCCTTTAGTTTGGTGCAGCTGTGTGGCCGCAATCAGGCATTGGCATTAGTGCTGGACTCCACCGCCACACAAAGCCGGCTGATGCTGTTGTCCGAGCTGGAAACCCTGACCGGCCGTGTGTTTCATGCTGGCCATAGCTTCAGTAGTCTGCATGACCGGCTGAGCCTGTACCACCCACCACAAACCCCTTGGCGCAAATCAGCCTGATCTGGTCGGAGATCTGTGGCTTTTGCTGAAAACATCAGCGGTTCTTAAGATAAAAGCTAGGCAGTCGCGCGCAGATCGGTAAAAATACGCCGTTAACAGCAGAAACAGGTAACGCGTGTGAAGACTGAAGTGCAGAATTTTGATGAGATCCGGCCGTATTCGGATGCCGAAGTACCGCAGGCGATCGAACAAATCATTTCAGATCCTGAATTTACCGCGGCCATTATCCGCTTCAAATTTGGTAGAGCTTTTGGTGGTCTCAGCAAGCTGCTAAGCCCGTTACTGGGCTGGTATTTACGCCGGCACTGGCGGCGGTTGCAGACGGTGCAAGATGTGCAACGTTATGTGTCCGGTTATCTGGAACAGGCGCTGCAGCACACCACAGATGGCGTCAGTTGCAGTGGGCTGGATTCCTTGCCGAAAGATCAGGCCTATTTATTTGTCTGTAACCACCGTGATATCGCGATGGACCCGGCTTTAGTCAACTGGTGCTTGCACTTGCATGACTTTGACACCGCCCGCATTGCCATCGGCGACAACCTGCTGAAAAAACCTTGTGTCACGGCACTGATGAAACTGAATAAAAGTTTTATCGTGCGCCGAAGTGCCAAAGGCCCGCGCGAAATGCTGAAGGCGCTCAGCCAATTATCTGCTTATATCCGCCATTCGTTGTCTGAAGGCCAGCATATCTGGATCGCACAAAAAGAAGGCCGGGCCAAAGATGGTTTTGACCAGACCGACCCGGCGATTTTAAAAATGTTTTACATGGCCGGTAAAGCCGAGGGCCATGAGTTTGCCGATTATATGCAGCAGCTCAATATTGTGCCCGTGGTGATTTCCTACGAATACGACCCTTGTGATGAAGCCAAAGCGTTGGAGCTTTATCAAAGAGCCGAAGACGGTGGTTACCAAAAGGCTGAATTCGAAGACATCGATAATATTATCAAAGGCATTACCGGCTACAAAGGCCGTGTGCACCTGCATTTTGGTGAGGTGATCCGAGATGGCTTTGACAGCCCGGAACAACTTGCTGAATTAATAGATCGGCAGATTTATCAAGGCTATAAAATTTATCCGGCGAATCAATATGCGGCCGGGGAACACGTCAGCGATCAACAGGCTGCCGCCAAGTTTGCCAGTCGCCTGGCGCATATGCTGCCGGAAATTCAAAGTTATGCCCGTGCTATGTACGCCAATCCACTGAAAAACGCACAAAAAGTGCAGGAACAATAAGCATGGCGCGCCACATTACTTATACCTTCAAAGGGCAACCGCGACGCATAGCCTTCAGCTATGACAAGTTCCGCGACGTGCATGAAGCGGTAGCGGCCGCTGAAGGCATAGATCTGAAAAAGTTTTTGCAGATGGAACAGCAGATTGCGATGACGACCAAACATAAGTCTGCGATCAAAGAGTTCCGGCAAAGCGAATTTAAACGCATGGGCTTTGCCGACATCTACCTACATAAAGACGAGCCGGACGCCGCCAGCTAAATTTGGCGCGTTATTTTGCGGCTTTGTTGTGACAGCTGTCCGCAATGGCCTGACAGCTGCTGACCGCCTGTCCTACCTTGACCGCGTTGGCGGCAAACCAGCCCAGCGGCATTTCCAGTGCGGCGATCACTTTGCCCGGTGATTCATGTAAATCTTCACTATTGGCCATCATTGGCTGAATTTTGCTGATGCGCCACTCTGGGTCAATAAAGGCTACATCGAGTGCCGTCGGGGTATTTTTCATCCACAACGTCATTGGCCTTGGTGTGTCGTACAGCAGCAACATACCGTGTTTGACCGGTGCCTGTTCCATCAGACCACGCATGCGCCGTTCTACCGTATCAGCCAGCTGTACCTGCAACTGCTGTTCGCCGGCTTGTAACGGAATGAGTGGAAAAACAGGGACTTCAGCCTGACAGGCGGCTAAGGGTAACAGACAAATCCAGGCAAATTGACGCATCACAGACTCCGGTTGCAACTGCTTTATTGTGCCGTCTTAAACTGTCTGATTGCAAATGCAATTCTGCTTGGGGTGTTTTTCGGCTCACGCTAAATACAGGTTTAAAAGATAAGTACCACGCAAGGCAGCTTTTTACGCGAAAAAAAGCCGGGTTGCCCCGGCTATTCTTCACACTGTCCTGTGTTGTGACAGACAGTCTCCAGACTATCCTGCAAGTGTTCCTGACACTTACATCCGTCCATCGCTTTAGCGCAATGACCCTCTGACGGATTAGTTGGCGTTTAACGCCTGACGCGGGTCAACATAACTCAGGTTCAGCGCTTCAGCAACGTGCTGATTCACCACCTGGCCGTTGATCACGTTCAGACCATTTAACAGATGTTGGTCATCTAATAACGCTTGTTTGTAGCCTTTGTTCGCCAGTTTGATGATAAATGGCAAAGTCGCATTGTTCAGGGCAAAAGTTGAAGTGCGTGGTACTGCGCCTGGCATGTTCGCCACACAGTAGTGCACCACGTCATCAACAATAAAGGTTGGTTCTGCGTGTGTGGTGGCGTGTGATGTTTCAACACAGCCGCCCTGGTCGATCGCCACGTCAACGATGGCAGAGCCTGGTTTCATCTTACGGATATGCTCGCGGGTCACCAGTTTTGGTGCCGCAGCGCCTGGGATTAACACACCACCGATGACTAAATCGGCTTCCAGCACGTGTTTTTCCAGAGCGTCAGCAGTAGAGTAAATGGCTTTGACTGCACCATTAAATTGCGCATTGATACGGCGCAGGACGTCAACAGAGCGGTCCAGTACAACCACATCAGCGCCTAAACCAATGGCCATTTGCGCTGCGTTGGTACCGACCATACCACCACCGATCACCACGACTTTAGCCGGCTCAACGCCAGGCACACCGCCCAGTAACATGCCACGGCCGGCACAAGATTTTTCCAGAGCACGGGCACCGGCTTGAATCGACATCCGGCCAGCCACTTCTGACATCGGTGCTAACAGTGGCAGACCACCACGACCGTCGGTGACAGTTTCGTAAGCAATACAGATGGCTTTAGATTTAATCAGATCTTCAGTTTGTGGCAGGTCTGGCGCCAGGTGCAGGTAGGTAAACAGGATTTGGCCTTCACGTAACATCGCACGTTCAACAGCCTGAGGTTCTTTGACTTTAACAATCATCTCTGCGATGGCAAAGATTTCTGCGGCACTGTTCAGAACTTTGGCACCGGCCGCCTGGTACTCGGCGTCACCACAACCAATACCGTCACCGGCATTGTGTTCAACATAAACAGTATGGCCATGTGCGACCAGTTCGCGCACGCTGGCTGGCGTCATACCGACGCGGTATTCATGGTTTTTAATCTCTTTTGGTACGCCAATAATCATAACTGTTGCCTTTTTGAATTGTTGCAGGGGGTGGTAAAATTTTTCGCTAGTATAAAGCGCATAAAGCAGGATTGCTGATTGTTTTATTTTTGATTGGCAGCATAATATATCGATAAACTAGCTATAGCAGGATTATTGACTTGCCAATTTCGCCACAACACAGCGGCCGTAAACTGGACCGTATTGATCGTAAAATTCTGACGGAATTACAGAAAGATGGCCGACTCGCTAACGTGGAACTGGCCAAGCGGGTAGGGCTCAGTCCTACACCTTGTCTGGAACGGGTGCGTAAGCTGGAACAGGAACACTTTATCCTCGGCTACAACGCCCGGGTGGATCCCAATAAGGTTGGCGCTGCTTTGCTGGTGTTTGTTGAAATCACGCTGAGTAAAACCTCACCGGAAGATTTCGACGAGTTCAGTAAGGCGGTCCAGAAGCTGGATGAAATTTTGGAATGTCATCTGGTCTCCGGCAGTTTTGACTTCCTGTTGAAAACCCGGGTTGCCAATATGGCCGCCTACCGCGAGTTACTGGGAGAAACCTTATTGCGATTACCCAGCGTGCGCGAAAGTCGGACTTATGTGGTGATGGAAGAGGTCAAACAAACAACTTTTGTTGCAGTCACCGGCTGAAAACAGCAATACTGGATAAAAAATCAGCAAAGTGCTTTTTGCGCTGATTTTACGGCAAGGAAATATGTGCAGCAAACCAGTCAGTCTGGTATCTTTGCTGTGTTTCTGACAAGTTTTTATAGGGTCATGCTGTTGCAAGCAAAAACTGTATTTTCGCTGAACGGAGTCCAGCGGCTGGTTGAAGTCGGGTTAATTGCCTGTCTGGGGATTGCCACATTTATGCTGTTGGCACTGCTGAGTTTTGACCCGGCAGACCCGAGCTGGACGCAAACCGGCTATCACAGTGACATTCGCAATATTGCCGGTCCAATAGGTGCTGAGGTCGCAGATATTTTGTTCGCAGTGTTCGGCTGGTTGTCTTATCTGGTGCCGCCATTTCTGGCTTTTTGCGGTTACTTGTTGTTCCGCCGTTTTACCGACCTATTGTCATTAGATTATTTCGTGCTCGGCATGCGCTTGTTGGGCCTGTTGCTCACCGTGATCAGCGCCTGTGCGATTAGCAGTATTAACTTCGACGACATTTATATGTACTCCAGCGGCGGTGTGGTTGGTGACGTGCTGGTGGCCGTTTTGTTACCCCAGCTGAGCTTTGTCGGTTCCAGCTTATTATTACTGTGCAGTTTTTGTATTGGCCTGACGCTACTGACCGGTATTTCCTGGCTGACTGTCGCCGATGAATTGGGTGCTTTCACTGTGACGACTGCCCGCCGGTTGTGGAACTTCAACGCCACTATCGATGCGCTGATGCGAAAACTTAAACCTAAAGTCCGGGTGGTTGCACCGCTGCAACGCAGTGACATCAAGGGCACGCCGTATCAGCAAGAAATAAAAGCCCCAATGATGGTTAAAGCAGAAACGTCTGCGCCGGAAAAAGAGCCTGAAACTGATCGCGCAGAGCCGTCGTTAACCAGCAGCCGGATTGAACCAGAGATTGGTTTTGATGTAGTAACAGGTCACGATGATCAGGCTTTTGACTCCGATGCGTCTGAACCAGCTCAACAGCCTGGCAGCTATGCTCCTGAACAAATCATGCCACTAACACAGGCTCCAGCTGTTTTAGTCAGTGCGGACGCCACAGTGCCTGCGCAAGTGAAGCCAGTCAGCCCAATTAAGATTGACCCTGCGGTGCAGAGCCGGGCGTTTTTCCCGGATGCTGACGCCCGTGTCGAGCCATTACCTATCCAGCCTTTGGATATCCGCACTGATGCCCGCGCTTTTGTCAGCATTGACGAGATCGCCGGGGATGAACTCAGTTACAGTGCAATCGATGAAACTTATGCCGAAGATGAACTTGCACAGAGTTTCCTGCACACCCAGACACCAGCGGATTCGGTGCAGCCGCAACAGCTAGCCAGCACTGACGAAGAAGAAGAGCAGGATGAAATCCTGTATCCACAACCAGTGCCGCCGGTTGATGCTTTGCCATCGATCAGCTTATTAGAGCGGCCGAACCGCACCGTCAACCCAATTTCGGAAGAAGATTTGGAGCGGGTGTCTCGGCTGGTTGAAGTGAAACTGCTGGATTTCAGCGTAGATGCCAAAGTCGTGGGTGTTTATCCGGGCCCTGTGGTTACCCGGTTTGAACTGGACCTCGCACCAGGCGTAAAAGTTTCCAAAATTACTGGTTTATCCAAAGACTTAGCCCGTTCTTTATCTGCCATCAGTGTGCGGGTGGTGGAAGTAATCCCGGGTAAATCTTTTATCGGTCTGGAACTGCCGAATCAGCACCGTGAAATAGTCCGGTTATCTGAAGTCATCGGCGATGAAGTATTTGAGCAGTCTAAGTCGCCTTTAACCATGGTGCTCGGCAAAGACATCGCGGGCAAGGCCGTGGTGGCTGATCTGGCAAAAATGCCGCACCTGCTGGTGGCCGGTACTACGGGCTCAGGTAAGTCAGTTGGCGTCAACGTAATGATTTGTAGTTTGTTATACAAATCAACGCCGGACGATGTGCGTTTCCTGATGATCGACCCGAAAATGCTCGAATTATCGGTCTATGAAGGTATCCCACATTTGTTGACCGAAGTGGTCACTGACATGAAAGAAGCGGCTAATGGCCTGCGCTGGTGTGTCGGCGAGATGGAACGACGTTATAAGCTGATGTCAGCGATGGGTGTACGGAACCTTAAAGGTTACAACGCCAAAGTTGCCGAGGCCATTGCCGAAGGCAAGCCACTGCGCGACCCATTGTGGCGTCCAACCGATGATATGCGCGGCGAGCCGCCATTGCTCGAGAAGCTGCCGTCCATTGTCGTGGTGATTGACGAATTTGCCGACATGATGATGATTGTTGGTAAAAAAGTTGAAGAGCTGATCGCGCGTATTGCACAAAAAGCGCGGGCAGCCGGCATTCACTTAATTCTGGCGACACAACGGCCATCAGTTGATGTGATCACCGGCCTGATTAAAGCCAATATTCCAACCCGGATTGCCTTCCAGGTGTCGTCAAAAATCGACTCCAGAACCATTCTGGACCAGCAAGGCGCAGAAAGCTTGTTAGGTCAGGGCGATATGTTGTATCTGCCGCCGGGCTCTGGCGTACCAAACCGGGTGCACGGCGCTTTTGTCGACGACCACGAAGTGCACGCTATAGTCGCTGACTGGAAAACCAGAGGTCGTCCAAACTATATTCCGGAAATTCTGTCTGGCGAGACCAATGAAGAAAATCTGTTGCCTGGCGAGACGCTGGAAGAAGACGACGCTGAAGCCGATCCGTTATTCGACCAAGCGGTGGCTTTTGTTACCGAAAGTCGCAAAGCGTCAGTCTCCGGTGTGCAGCGTCGTTTCCGGATTGGGTATAACCGGGCTGCACGTCTGGTCGAAACGATGGAACAAGTCGGTATTGTCAGTGGCCCTGGCCACAACGGTAACCGTGAAGTATTAGCTCCGCCTCCGCCAAAAGGGTTTTAAATGAAACATGTGTTTTCCATAACGGGTCTGTTGCTTGCCGCAGTGTGTTCTGGTGTGGTTAGTGCGGCTGAAACGGCCGCCGAGCAGCTCAAATACAAACTGGCGCGCCTCAACAGTTATCAGGCCAGTTTCCAACAAACGGTCACTGACGCTACGAATAAACAGGTACAAACCGGTGAAGGTTATCTGAGCCTGAAACAGCCGGCGTTATTTCGCTTTGAGACCATCAGCCCGACGCCGAATCTGTTAATTGGTGACGGTCGCACTTTGTGGCATTACGACGAAACTCTGGAAGAGCTGAAAGTCTATGACGCGGCAAAAGAAGTCGACAAAACGCCTTTTGTGCTGCTGACATCCAGCGATGCCAAACTCTGGTCTTTGTACGATGTGAGCGGTCAGGGTGAAACTTTTGTTATCACACCCAAGGACCAAAATAATCCGGTACAAAAGCTGACGTTGCAATTCTCAGGGGTTGGTCTCGCCAAAATGGCGGTAGCCAGTCAGGATGGGCAGACCAGCAGTTTTGAGTTCATTGCGATGCAAAGTAATGTCAGTATCGACAGTGCCCAGTTTAAGTTCAGTGCGCCTAAGGGCGTAGACATTGTTGATTTACGCGGCAAGTGAGCAATCTGTCTTTTAGTTTTGCGCCGGACGTGCGGCCTTTGGCGGCACGGTTAAGGCCAAAAAATCTACAGGAATATGTCGGTCAACAGCATTTGCTGGGCCCAGGCACGCCACTGCGTCGGGCTATTGAAGCAGGACAGCTGAACTCACTGATTTTCTGGGGGCCACCAGGCACCGGTAAAACCAGTCTGGCGGAACTGATTGCCGGCAGCACAGCAGCTGCCATTGAGAAAATCTCGGCAGTCACCGCCGGCATTAAGGAGATCCGAGAAGCCATCGAGCGGGCCGCGAATCGCTTACAACAAGGTCAGCGCACACTGTTGTTTGTAGACGAAGTGCATCGTTTTAACAAAAGCCAGCAGGACGCCTTTTTACCGCATATCGAAGATGGCACCATCATCTTTATTGGCGCGACCACTGAAAACCCGTCGTTTGCACTCAATAACGCACTGTTATCGCGAGCCCGGGTCTGTGTGCTGCGTAAAATCAGCAGTGATGATTTGCGACAGTTACTGCAACGCGCCCTGGCCGATGAAACTCTGAACCTGCAGTTTCCGATTGTGCTTGCGCCGCACGCCACCGAACTGTTGTTACAGTTGGCCGACGGCGATGCACGTAAGATGCTGAACCTTCTGGAACTCGCCGCCCAAAGCAGTGCCGATGGCCAGATTGATACCGACTTACTAAAACAGCTGGTGGAACGACAGTTACCTGGTTTTGATAATCAGGGCGAGCTGTATTACGACCTGATCTCTGCTTTTCACAAGTCAGTCCGCGGTTCACAGCCGGATGCGGCCCTGTATTGGTATTGCCGTATTCTTGAAGGCGGTGGTGACCCTCTTTATGTAGCAAGACGTTTGTTAGCGATAGCCTCAGAAGATATCGGCAATGCCGACCCTCGCGCCTTGTCGCTGGCGCTGGCTGCTTTTGATACCTTCCAGCGGGTTGGCCCGGCTGAAGGTGAGCGCGCTATTGCGCAGGCAGCGGTGTACTGTGCTTTAGCGCCAAAAAGTAATGCGCTTTACAGCGCCTTTAATCAAATGCGCGCTTTTGTCCGTGAACAGCCGGCATTTGAAGTACCGATACAACTGCGTAATGCCGCCACCGGTTTGCTGAAAGAACTGGGTTATGGCGAAGGCTATCGTTATGCCCATGATGAGCCTGGCGCTTATGCCGCAGGCATGACGTATTTGCCGCCAGAAATGCAGCAGATGCAATTTTATCAGCCGACCGATCGCGGTTTAGAGCGTCAGCTTTCAGAAAAGCTGAGTTATTTACGTGGTCTTGATGCCAATGCGACCACGGATGACAAGGACAAGCCTGATGTGGGTTAACTATGCGGCTATTGCTGTGGGCGGTGCCATCGGGGCTTGTCTGCGTTTTGCGCTCAGCGATGCCATGTTACATCTTTTCGGCCGGGCATTTCCTTTTGGCACTTTGCTGGTTAATATTCTCGGGTCCTTTATTATCGGTCTGTTGTATGGTCTGATCCTGACTGAACAACTGGCGCCCAATCCATGGCGAATATTTATCGGCATCGGCGTTTTGGGCGCGTTTACCACCTTCTCCACCTTTTCTATGGACACTGTGTTGATGCTGCAGCAGGGTGCTTTTATCAAAGCGACGCTGAATGTGCTGGCCAACCTGGTGTTGTGTTTAACCCTGACCTGGCTTGGTATCAAGCTTGGGACTTTGAAGTAAGCAGACATGTTAGATAGCAAATATTTACGCGCCGAACTGGCGGAAACAGCGGCCCGTCAGGCCACCCGGGGTTTTGTGCTGGATGTGGCAAAGATCAGCGCACTGGAAGAACAGCGCCGCGAACTGCAAGTGGCGACACAAGAATTACAAAATCAGCGCAACAGCAAATCCAAAGCCATTGGCCAGGCCAAAGCGCGTGGTGAAGATATTGCGCCGTTATTGGCTGAAGTGGATGGTTTAGGGGCAGAACTCGACAGAGCGAAAATTCAGCTGGATGCCGTGCTGGCCGAACTGGACGGTATTGCAGCGACAATTCCGAATTTACCGGATTTATCAGTGCCGGTAGGCAAAGACGAAACCGGCAATGTCGAAGTCCGTCGGGTTGGTACGCCGGCGTTGTATAGCTTCGATGTCAAAGACCACGTCGCGCTTGGCGAAGCATTAGATAAAGGCCTCGATTTTGAAAGCGCAGTGAAAATTGCCGGCTCACGTTTTGTGGTGATGAAAGGTCAAATTGCCCGACTGCATCGTGCATTGACCCAGTTTATGCTGGATTTACACACAGAGCAGCACGGCTATACCGAAATGTATGTGCCTTATCTGGTCAACAAAGATTCATTGTATGGCACAGGTCAACTGCCAAAATTCGGTGCAGATTTGTTCCACACGCAGCCGGCGACTGAAGAAGGCGTCGGCATGAGCCTGATCCCAACGGCAGAAGTGCCGGTGACCAATCTGGCGCGTGACCGGATTTATGAACTTTCAGAACTGCCGGTGAAAATGACAGCGCACACGCCGTGTTTTCGCAGTGAAGCCGGTTCTTATGGCCGCGATACCCGAGGTCTTATTCGTCAGCATCAGTTTGATAAAGTTGAGCTGGTACAGCTGGTACATCCGTCACAGTCGATGGCTGCATTGGAAGAACTGACCGGTCATGCTGAAAAAGTCCTGCAGCTGTTAGGTTTACCATACCGGGTGATGTTGTTATGTACCGGTGATATGGGTTTCGGTTCGTGCAAAACCTATGATTTAGAAGTCTGGTTACCGGCGCAAAATACCTATCGGGAAATTTCCTCATGCAGCAACATGGGCGATTTCCAGTCGCGCCGGATGCAAGCGCGGTTCCGCCCGGAAGAGGGTAAAAAACCTGAATTGCTGCATACGCTTAATGGCTCAGGGTTAGCAGTCGGCCGCACTTTAGTCGCCATTCTGGAGAACTTCCAGCAAGCCGACGGCAGCATCGCTATTCCAGCCGTGTTACAGCCTTATATGGCAGGTAAAACGGTTCTGGCTTAAGCTTCCATCATACCGGCGGCATTGCCGCCGGTATGACTGATCCAAATGAGTATGTTATGACTGCAACACCGCAAAAACCAACGCCAGCTGAACACAGAAATCCAGGCATCACGAAAAAAGTGGCGATAAAACGCACCAGAACCAGCCCGGTAAAGGTATTTTTGCGCACTGTTTATTGGCTGATCACTTTGGCTATTGTCGGCATCGTGCTTTACATCAGCTTCGAAGCTGGTTGGATGATTTACAAAAACAGCGCGCATTAAAGGGTTATAGCCGCGCTGCGGCAAGCGCCGGAAAACGTTGATGCTATAAGCACTTTGCCGGCTTGGGTAAACCTGCAATACGGGTAGCCTGTTTTGCCGGTCCGTCCGGAAATAGCAAAAACAGAGACTTGCTGTTGCCTTTTTCCGCGCCTAGTTTTTCCGCCATGGCTTTGACCAGAATACGTACTGCCGGCGAGGTGTTGTATTCCTGATAAAACTCGCGGACAAACCAAACGACTTCCCAATGCGCCGCTGTCATGCTGATGTGTTCCTGCCTGGCAAACTCCAACGCCAGAGCTTCGCTCCAAAGCGCTAAATCTGCCAGGTAACCATGTTTATCCAGCGGGATATGCGAAAACTCTGCGCTTAGTCCGGACATGCAATCACCTGTGACGCCAGCAGGGTCAGTTCCACCCATTCTTCATCGCTTAATATTGAGACTGACTCCGGGCAAGCAACATCACGTTGCTGTAAATCTTGTTGCAGCACGCTGACCTGACAAGGCCAGTTTTGTGTACGCAATAACAAATACACCGCATCGCGGCGCAGCAACAGCCTGTCATCCGGCTGAACCAGCGTGAGCAGAGATGGCAAGCTTGCCTGATGGATTTGAAATAATCGCATTTAAATCACCAACACAAAGTCTGCCTGATCCAGCAGAGCGCGTTGACCAGCCTCATCCAGCACTTCAACTGCCAGACGCAACGCATCGGCTGATAGCTGAAATTCAGCCATCGCCTGCTGACAGACGGCAACTAATGTAATGTCATAAAGCGCAAACAGTTTTTGCGTGACGGTAAAATCTTTGACTACCAGCGGTTGAGCCAGTGGCAAAAGTTGCGTAACTGCAGCGCCCCTGTACAGCAGCGTGACCTGATGGTCAGTGGCAGCCAGCGCGAGCGCAAGGTCCTGCGCTTCGCGCGCGGCACTGCCAACCCAGGCGCTGTGTTGCTGAATAATGACACAGCGGCGCATCAGAATTGCACCAGTTTGTCGGCGTTAGCCAGACGCATACCAAATTCGGCGAGACCTGCCAGAGTAAAGCCGGGGCGGGCCCGCAGCAGGCCACGTTTTTCTGCTGCTGTTGCGCAATATAATAAAGGGATATTTTGCATACTGGCAAAGTCGCAAAAACGTCCGGCCAGATCTGCTTCGTCGGACGGTAAATCAATCTCCGGACAAATCACCTGCACGGCTTGCTGATAAAAAAAGATATGGTCAATCTGATGACCGAGTGCGATAGCCGCAGTGACAAAACGCTGCACGTCGTCAAGCACCGGACTGGCATAGCAGTCTGATTGGATGTACAAAACAAAATTGGCCATAGACTTAAAAAAAATGCCCCAACGAGTGGGGCATTTTAGAGGAAATGGACCGGCTTGTCGTTAGTCGTCGCTGCCGAAAACACCTAACAGCTGCAGTAAGGCCGTGAACAGGTTAAAAATATTCAGATAAAGACCGACAGTGGCGCGGATATAGTTGGTTTCGCCGCCATGAATGATGCGGCTGGTATCAAACAGGATAAAACCAGACATGATCAGCACAATAACTGCATTTATAGCCAGATGCAGCGCCGGTACCTGAAAGAAGATATTCGCAATCATGGCAACAAACGCCAGGATTAAACCAACAAACAAAAAATTACCCATAAATGAGAAATCTTTTTTACTGGTCAGGGTATAAGCCGACAAACTGAAGAAAATCAGCGCAGTAGCGCCAAATGCCTGCATGATAAGTTCCGGGCCATTTGGCAGGGCGGCATAGCGGTTCAGCATAGGACCAATCGACGCGCCCATCACGGCGGTGAATAAAAACACCCAGCCGATACCTGAAGCTTTATCTGCGGTTTTCATCACAACAAATACCAGCACTAAAGCGAGTATCGACAAACCGAGGCCAGCCATGGCACTCAGTTCCAACGCCATCGAAATGCCAGCTGCTACAGCGCTGCCGGTCAGCGTCATCGCCAACAGCAGATAAGTGTTACGCAGAACTTTATTGACCGCAGCACTGTCGTGGCTGGTCAGGGCCTGTGATTGTTGATATTGCATAGACTCTCCTTGGTTACCAATGGACTATACCGAATCGTTGCCAGCGACGCTATGACTAAAAAGACCACTGGGACTGAAAATAATTCCCGGTGACTACTGCTTTTGCTAAAAAACCGCCAGACTGAACAAAAAACATTCTTTCAGTCAATTCAAGATGTTAATTGATAAAAAAGTGCTTTGAATTTTTTAGTGTCTTGATTAATATAAGCGCCACGGAGAGATGGCAGAGTGGTTTAATGCACCGGTCTTGAAAACCGGCGAGGGTTAGTAGCCCTTCAAGAGTTCGAATCTCTTTCTCTCCGCCAAATTACAGAAAACCCCGCTTTTAAGCGGGGTTTTTGCTTTTAGGACATCGCCAAAAAAGCTCTGGGTACCACGTACCTGCATTTGCGGCGTACCGTCCATCCCTGGACATAAAAAAAGCCGGTGTGAACCGGCTTCTTGTATCAACAGCGTTGTTATTGCACCTGACAGGCGAAACAGACCGAATACAGACCATTCGGATCATTAAACTGGCTTAATACCGACAGTTCCTGATTCAGTTGTTTCATCAGCTTTTGCACCGGTGTCTGGCTGACCGATTGCTCGGGCAATAAACCAAAGGCTTTAGCGCTGCCAAACAGTTGGGCTAACAGTTTTTCCTGCTCTGTGAGCTCCTGTTCAATTACCTGCACATCAAAATGTTTCAGGCTGGCTTTTTCTGCTGCCGCTGCGATGGCATCTTCCATCGTGCCTAACTTATCCACCAGACCTAATTCCAGGGCTTTCTGACCGGTCCAGACCCGGCCCTGGCCGATTTTATCGACCTGAGCCTTGTCGATATTACGGGTCGTGCTGACGTGCGTAATGAATTCGTCATAGCCATTTTCAATACTGCGTTGCAGCAGTTTTTCCGCATCACCTGATAAACCTTTAAACAGTGGCAGGCCAGAGGAGAAGCCAGCCAGCTCAGTAGTACCAACGCCATCGACATTCAGGCCAATCGTTGACATCGCATTTTCAGCGGTATGGAACAGCGCAAAAATACCGATTGAACCAGTGATAGTGGTAGGTGCGGCAAAAATCTGATCGGCAGGGGCGGCTATCCAATAGCCGCCCGAGGCAGCCACAGCGCCCATCGACGCAATCACCGGTTTGCCCGCTGCCTTTAACAGCCGGATCTCCTGCGCTATTTGTTCTGAAGCAAAAGCACTGCCGCCACCGCTGTCAATGCGCAGCACTACAGCTTTGATTTTCTCGTCATATCGAGCGTTACGCAGCAGTTTTGCTGTACTTTCGCCACCGATCATGCCGGCTTTGACGTTACCATCAACGATAGTGCCGCGCGCAATAATCAGACCGACTTTGTCAGTCATCGGATTGTTAACTGGGAAAGGCGGGATCACCAGACTGGCGTAATCGTCGTAATGCACCTGATTAAAAGTGTGATGCTCTTTGTCTTCACCAACCAGTGCAATAATGTCCTGACGGAACTCTTCACGGGTTTTGATGCTATCGACCAGTTTGGCGTCTAAAGCATATTGCGTCATGTCACCATTGGCGGCGTTAATGCGCTCGTACAGGCGGGCAAAAGTTTCGTCAAAGTTATCGGGCGCAAAACCACGGCGCTCTGCCACTTGTTGTTTGTAATTTTGCCACAGTTCCTGCAACCAGGCGCTGTTGGCTTCTTTGGCTTCCGGCGACATATCATTTCGGGTAAATGGCTCTACCGCCGATTTGTAGGTGCCTACTTTAAATACATGCGTAGAAATTTGCAGTTTTTCCAGCGCTGCCTTGTAGTACATCGGATAAGAGCCATAACCTTCTAAAATCACCGCGCCCATTGGATTTAAATTGATACTGTCGGCGTAACTGGCGAGGAAATACTGGTTTTGACTGTAATAAGCACCAGTGGCAAAAATCTTTTTCCCCGCAGCTTTAAAGCGCTCCAGCGCCGCGCCGACGGTCTGCAATTTATCCAGTGAACCGCTGCCAAGATCTGACAAGGTCAGCACCATGACTTTAACCCGTTCATCTTTCGTCGCTTCATCAATGACTTTCACTAAATCACGGACCAGCACCTCAGGCTGTTCTTCTTCGGAACCGGTGGATTCACTGATGGCTTTTTCCACCGGGTCAACCCAGCGTTTTTCTTCGACCAGATCGCCTTTGAGGTTCAAAACCAGCGCAGTTGAAGGCTCGACCTGGACGGATTCCTCCTCACTGAAAAGCACCGCGATAAAACCAATAAACAGCACGGCAAATACAAAATTTAATACAAAATTGCGGATAAACCGGAACCCATGCCACACGGATTGCAGCAAACGACGGATAAAACCAGGTTTTTGCTCAGACATTCAACTAACCTTCGATACATTTACAGTTATGGCTAAGATACCCAATTCAGCAGCGGGGTTCGACGGCAATTTGTAAGAAAATGTGTGTCAGTGACGCGCTCGCGCGGGACATCGGTGCTTGTCAGCAACAGAAAAAGCAGCTACATTCGGCAATATTCAACAGGTATGACCAGAGGGGCCAAAGTGTCTTATCCACATTTATTAGCAGCGCTAGACTTGGGGTTCACCCAGCTGAAGAACCGGGTGATTATGGGCAGCATGCACACCGGCCTTGAGGAAGAAAAAGACGGCTTTAACAAACTGGCAGCTTTTTATGCTGAGCGCGCCAAAGGTGGCGTTGGCCTCATCATCACCGGCGGCATCAGCCCTAACTTACGTGGTTCGCTGGTGCCTTTTGGCAGTCAGCTCAGCTGGTTCTGGCAGACCGGCAAACATCGGTTACTGACCGAAGCTGTACACCCGTATGGCGCCAAAATCTGTTTGCAGCTGCTGCATGCCGGCCGCTACGGCTACCATCCGCTCAATCAGGCACCGAGTGCCATCCAATCACCGATCACGCCGTTTAAACCTGCAGCAATGTCCGGCCGCCAGGTCCGCAGCACAATCAAAGATTTCGCCCATTCGGCGGCTTTGGCGAAAAAAGCCGGTTACGACGGCGTTGAGATTATGGGTTCTGAAGGCTATCTGATTAATCAGTTTATCTGTCAGCGCACCAATCAACGGCAAGATGAATGGGGCGGCAGCTTTACCAACCGCTGCCGGCTGGCTTTGGAAACTATCCGCGCGGTGCGCGCCAAATGCGGTGCCGACTTTATTATTATTTACCGCCTGTCGATGCTGGATTTAGTCGAAGACGGCAACAGTTACGATGAAGTGGTCGAGCTGGCCAAAGCGGTACAGGATGCTGGCGCTACCTTAATCAATACCGGCATCGGCTGGCACGAAGCCCGGGTGCCGACCATTGGCACTATGGTACCGCGCGCAGCGTTTCGCTGGATCACAGCACAAATTAAACAGCAGGTCGGCATTCCGGTGGTGGCCACAAACCGGATTAACACGCCGGAAGTCGGTGAAGACATCCTCGCCAAAGGCGAAGCAGATTTGATTTGTATGGCAAGGCCATTTCTGGCCGATCCGGAATTTGTCAACAAAGCAGCTGCAGGTCATGCTGAACTCATCAACACCTGCATCGCCTGTAATCAGGCTTGTCTGGACCATATTTTCCAGAAAAAACGCGCGACTTGTCTGGTGAATCCGCGGGCTTGTTATGAAACTGAACTGAATTTCAGTGCAGCTGCAACACCAAAGAAAATTGCTGTGGTCGGTGCCGGGCCGGCCGGCCTTGCGTTTTCAGTCTATGCCTCACAACGCGGCCATCAGGTTACCTTGTTTGATAAGGACGACAAAATTGGTGGCCAGTTTAATTACGCCAAGCAAGTGCCGGGTAAAGAAGAGTTCCATGAAACCCTGCGGTATTTTGCCGAGATGCTGAAGCGTCATGCCGTACGGCTGGAGCTGAACAGCCCGCAAACTGCCGATAGCCTCAAAGCCGGTGGTTTTGACGAAATCGTCATTGCCAGTGGCATAGTGCCACGAGCACTGCAACTGCCGGGCGCCGACCACCCGAAAGTGCTGAGTTACCTCAATGTATTGCGGGACCATCAACCGGTTGGGCAAAAAGTCGCCGTCATCGGCGCAGGTGGCATTGGCTTTGATGTCGCGGAATATCTGACAGAGCCGCATTCGCTGACCTTACAGCCGGATCTGTGGTTACAGGACTGGGGCATTGATAAATCTTTTGCAAAGCGCGGTGCTTTGTTACCGGCGGAAATCAGTCCGGCATCACCACGTAAAATTTATCTGCTGCAGCGTAAAACCAGCAAAGTCGGCGCTGGCCTTGGTAAAACCACCGGTTGGATCCACCGCAGTTCACTGAAGAAAAAAGGTGTCGACATGTTAGCCGGTGTGCAATATCTGCGGGTTGATGATGAAGGTCTGTGGATTGAAGTGGACGGCCAGCAGCGTTGCCTCGATGTTGACCATGTGGTGATCTGCGCCGGTCAGGAAAGCCAACGCAGTCTGCATGATGAATTGACCTGCATGGGCGTAACCAGCCATCTGATCGGCGGCGCCTCAGTTGCAGCAGAGCTTGATGCTAAACGCGCGATCCGGCAGGGGGCTGAACTCGCTGCACGGATTTAACGCCTGTAGTGATTCATTCTCATATCTCAGGCAACAACAGGCCGAAGCGCTCGTGCTTGTTGTTGCCCGCCCTGAAAACAATTTTTTCAGATTTCACTTGCTCCAAAGCAGATTCCCACGTTTAGTAGCTGTCATACGGATGCAACACGCCAAATTGGTGCAAGCTACAGACTTTGCACCAAAATAATGCGAGTTGTCATACTGTTGCCATCGGACCGCCATAAATTGGTCCGGACGCCGCAGTGGTATATCCCGAGCACAGCGGGATTTATCGGCGTAACTGCCAATCATGGTATTGGCCTTGCTTAGTTGATTCAGCAACAGCAAGCGCAGTTTGTCGAAATCTACAGGGAGTCTGATATGTCAGGTGTGTTAACGATGATTCTGGCCGGTGGTGAGGGGACGCGTTTAGCGCCGCTGACCGGTATCCGTGCCAAACCCGCAGTACCTTTTGGTGGCAATTACCGGATTATTGATTTTGTGCTGAACAATTTCGTTAATTCAGATTTGCTGCAGATTTTTGTCATTACCCAATTTAAATCGCACTCCCTGATGAAACATTTAAGCCGGGCCTGGCGGGTGACCGGTTTAACCAGCCGGTTTATCGACCCGATCCCGGCGCAGATGCAAACCGGTAAACACTGGTATCTGGGCACTGCCGACGCCGTGTATCAGAATTTGCATTTAATCTCAGGCTTGGACCCAGAGCATGTTTGTGTGTTTGGCGGCGACCATATCTACAAAATGGACGTGCGTCAGATGCTGGAATTCCACCGTCAGCACAATGCCAAACTGACAGTCGCCGCTATTCCGGTGCCTGTCGCTGATGCGCACGAATTTGGCATTATCGAGGTCGACGCCGATGGCCGGATGATTGGCTTTGAAGAAAAACCAAAATCCAATCCAAAAACCATTCCGGGCCGGCCGGATTATGTGCTTGCGTCGATGGGCAACTACATCTTTGAAGCTAAAACTTTGGTTGAAGTACTGGAAGAAGATGCGGCGCAAGTTGATTCCAAACACGATTTTGGCCATAACATCATTCCCAAATTGTTCCCAGGCGGCGATGTTTACGTGTACGACTTCTCCAGTAACCGTATTCGCGGTGAAAAAGAAGAAGTCCGTGGTTACTGGCGTGATGTCGGCACTATCGATTCGTACTATGAAGCCAATATGGATTTGATTTCGGTGGTACCGCCGATTGACCTCTACAACAAATACTGGCCAATGCGCAGTTATACACCGCCAGTGCCGCCGGCGAAGTTTGTGCACGATGAAGCCAACCGCACTGGTCAAGCGATCAGTTCAATGGTGGCGGCGGGCTGTATCGTCAGTGGCGCTATCGTCTATCACTCCATCCTTGGTTACAACGTGCACGTACACAGCCATGCTTATGTTGAAAAGAGTGTGCTGATGGGTAATAACGACATCGGACGGGGCTGTCGTATTCGCCGCGCTATTATCGACAAAGACGTCAAGATTGCGCCCGGCACTGTGATCGGCGAAGATCCGGTATTAGACAAACAACGCTTCCATGTATCTCCGGATGGCGTGGTGGTGATCCCGAAAGGGGCTATGGTCGGGTTTGATTAAGGAGTTGGCATGCGTTTGGCGTTTATCTGCAGTGAATTTGAAGGTTTGCTGAAAACTGGTGGTTTAGCCGATGCAACCCGCGGTCTGGCCAAGGCCCTGCAGCAGGCCGGCCATTCAGTGCAGATAATCATGCCACGTTATGGCGCTTTGTACGGGGTCAGCTGCACGCCAGAGTGGCAGTCGCTATATTTTAACCTTGGCAGTCAGAGCTATGGTTGTGCCGTCCGGCATACAGTGGTCGATGATATTCCGGTGGCGCTGATTGAACATCACCAGTTTTTTCAGCGGCCACGGCCTTATGATGATGGCGAACAACCTTATCCGGACAATCTCGAACGTTTTGCTATGTTTTGCAAAGCTGCGCTGGAGTATCTGGCGCAGAAAACCGACCCCATTGATATTGTGCACGGCCATGACTGGCAAAGTGCGCTGGCCAGTTGTTACCTCAAAGAGATGCGCCATGGCCCGCTGGCAAACAGTAAGTTTGTATTGACGGTGCACAACGCCGCTTATCAACAAGGCTTTGGCCGGCATGAACTGAGCTTGCTGGGCCTTGCGCACTGGCAGCTGCCGGCCGAATTGCCAACTACTTTGCTGGCGCTTGGTTTGTGGCAGGCCGACGCGGTCAACACGGTAAGCCCGGGTTATCGCGACGAATTGTTGTCTGAACCGGCTGCCAATGGTTTGTCGGCGCTGTATCAGCAAAAACAACTATATTTTCGCGGCATCTTAAATGGCTGCGATTATAGCCGCTGGGACCCGGCCACCGATCTCAGTCTGTTTTCCCGTTACGATGCCAGCGATTTGGCCGGTAAAAAGCTGTGTAAAGCAGAACTGCGCAGGCAAGCCCAGTTGCCGGACAGCACGGCACCACTGTTTGTCAGTGTCAGCCGGGTCACTGGTCAAAAAGGTTTTAGTCTGCTAATTCCGGCGTTACAGCGCTTTTTATCCGACACTGCCGTGCAGGTGGTGGTGATGGGGACCGGTGAGCAGCAATTTATCCAGCCGCTACGCCAGCTGGAACAGCAGTTTCCGCAGCAGTTTCGGTTGCTGGAAGGTTTTGATGAACCGCTGTCACATCAGGTTGAAGCAGCCGGTGATTTTTTCCTGATGCCGAGTTTGTTTGAACCTTGTGGCCTGAATCAGATTTACAGTTTGCGCTACGGTACCGTGCCAGTGGTACGCGCCACCGGTGGCCTGAAAGACACTGTAGTTGGTTTTCCGGCGCGGGGTGCAACCGGTATCGTGTTTACTGAGCCAAGTGCCGACGCGCTTTATGACGCCTTACAGCAGGCCTTGGCGCTTTATCAGAACAAACGCAGTTATCGCAGTGTGCAACAACGCGGCATGGCCCAGGTATTTGACTGGCAACAGGCCAGCATCGCTTATCAGGACTTTTATCAAAGTACGCTTGGCGTTTAATTTGCTGAAAAATAACGGTTTTAGCCTGAATTTAACGCATTCAGCTGTGGCAGGGGCAAATCATGTTGTCGTTTGAAGCTGAAGTTTGCTAGCCTTAGCGGGACTTTCTTAAGGGTTTATTTATGGACGCCATTACCTTATTAACTACCCGCTATTCCTCTTCCCGCCTGACCGAGCCGGCGCCACAAGGCGAAGCCTTACAGCTGATTAAACAAGCCGCATTGCGGGTACCGGACCACGGTGGCCTGCGGCCCTGGCGTTTTGTCGTGTTTATTGGAAAACAGGCCCTGGCAAAACTCGGTGATATTTTTGCTGAGGCAGCGCTGGAAGAAGATCCGGCCATTGCCAACGATTTATTAGAACGCGCCCGCCAATTGCCGTTGCGCGCACCAATGGTGATTGCTTGTATCGCCAAATGCCGCGAGCATCATAAAGTGCCGGTGGCAGAGCAGGTACAGTCCGCAGCCTGTGCTGTGATGGCGATGCAACAAGCCGCATTTGCCTTAGGTTTTGGTGGCATCTGGCGCACTGGTGCTTACACCCAATACGAATTTGTCCGTCAGGCACTGGGCCTTACCGAAGACGATGAAATTGTTGGTTATCTCTATCTCGGTACTTGTGCCTCAGAGGCGCCGCAACGGCCGGTGCTGGAAGTCAGTGAGTTTTTCAGCGACTATCAATAAATAACACCAATAAAAAAAACCGCCGGATGGCGGTTTTTTTTATTGCGGCAGAGCTTAGAACTCAGCGTTGCCCGGTGTGCGCGGGAATGCAATCACATCCCGTACGTTACCGACGCCGGTGACATAAGAAACTAAACGTTCAAAGCCGAGGCCAAAACCGGCGTGTGGCACAGTGCCATAACGGCGCAGGTCGCGGTACCAGCTGTAATCTTCTTTATTCAGCCCCATGGCATCCATCCGCGCGTCTAACTGCTCCAGGCGCTCTTCACGCTGGCTGCCGCCGATGATTTCGCCGATGCCTGGTGCCAAAATATCCATCGCCGCCACGGTTTTACCGTCTTCGTTCATCCGCATATAAAATGCTTTGATGTCTTTTGGATAGTTCTGCAGGATCACTGGCGCACCGACGTGGACTTCGGCGAGGTAACGCTCGTGTTCAGATTGTAAATCCACACCCCATTCCACGGCATATTCGAACTTTTTGCCACAGTTTTGCAGGATAGTAATGGCATCGGTGTAGTCCATCCGCACAAAACTGGATTCAACGATTTGTTGCAGGCGGCTGATGGCTTTGTCGTCAACGCGTTCAGCGAAAAACGCCATGTCATCCGCCCGTTCAGCCAATACGGCTTTGAATACGTACTTCAGCATGTCTTCTGCAAGCTGCGCCACGTCTTTGAGTTCAGCAAAAGCCACTTCTGGCTCAATCATCCAGAACTCTGCTAAATGGCGTGTGGTGTTGGAGTTTTCAGCACGGAACGTCGGGCCAAAGGTATAAACGTTGGACAGGGCACAAGCGTAGGTTTCAACGTTCAGCTGACCAGAAACGGTCAGGAAAGTCTCTTTACCGAAAAAGTCTTGTTTGTAGTCGATATGGCCTTTGTCATCGCGCGGCAGATTTTCTAAATCCAGAGTGCTGACGCGGAACATCTCACCGGCGCCTTCAGCATCGGCGCCTGTGATGATTGGCGTGCTGATCCAGTAAAAACCACGCTCGTGGAAAAAACGGTGGATGGCTTGCGCCAGACAATGCCGTACACGGGTAATAGCGCCGACCATATTGGTGCGGGCGCGTAAATGCGCCTGTTCACGCAGATATTCCATACTGTGGCGTTTTGGCGCCATCGGGTAAGTATCCGGATTTTCCACCCAGCCCAGCACTTCAACCTGAGTGGCCTGAATTTCATAAGACTGACCCTGACCTTCAGATTTCACCACGGTGCCGGTGACAATCACAGAGCAGGCAGTCGTCAGACGCTTAATCTCAGTTTCATAATTATTCAGATCAGCCGGAGCGACGGCTTGCAGTGCTTCGAAACAGCTGCCGTCGTGTACGGCGAGGAAAGAAATACCGGCTTTGGAATCACGACGGGTCCGGATCCAACCTTTGACGGTAATAGTGGCACCGGCAGCATACTGGCCGGCAAGTACGTCTTTAATCACTGCATGCGTCATGCATCAGGCTCCAACTTGCGCTTCAGAAAAGTTTGATTTTAATTCAGGAGGTGTAATGATACGCAGGCAGCGCCTAAGCACAAGCAAAACTTGTCACAAACCGAAGGAACAGTGCAGTGAACGAGCCTCTTCGCAGCCAACCGCGTAAAAACCGCCGTAAAGGCCCGGACTGGGTGGTGCTGAGTTTTCATTGGTTGTCGGTGATTGGTTGGGTCATTCTGATTGTGGCGCTCGGCCTCAGCCATATGGCCAAACCGGAAATGAATTCCGGCCTGGTGCGCTATTGGGGCATTCAGATCCGCGATTACTGGGAGCCGACCTTAACCGGTCAGTTGATTTATTTGTTGTGGTGGTGCTGTCTGGTTAGTCTGTTCAGCATAGTATTAAATCAGTTCCGGCTGCGCCGTGCGACTGACCGCCAGCAATACAACTCGGTGGCGTTACTGCTGATTGCTATGGCGGCGTTAAGTTTCTTCTACCAAATCTAGGCGCCCGGCAAAGCCTGCGCCTGATGCAGTACATCCTGCTGCACAATAAACTCCAGCGCTGCAATCAGCTGCGACAGCTCAGCTTCTTCGATAATATACGGCGGCATCAGATAAAACAGATTGCCAAAAGGCCGGATCCAGACACCGCGGGCCACCATCAGCGCCTGCGCTTTAGCGACATTAATATTGCTCTGCATCTCCACAATACCCACCGCGCCTAAGACCCGCACGGCTTTGACGGCCGGATACTGCGTGAGCCGTTTTAACTGTTGTAACTGCTGTTCTATCTGCTGGACTTGCATCTGCCAGGCGCCGGTTTGAATAATTTTCAAGCTGGCGCAGGCAACGGCGCAGGCGAGCGGATTGGCCATGTAGGTTGGACCATGCATCAAAGCACCGACAGCGCCGCTACTGATGCCATCAGCCACTGCCTTAGTGCAAAGCGTAGCCGCCAGCGTGATATAACCGCCGCTTAAGGCTTTGCCGAGGCACATGATGTCCGGAATGATACCGGCGTGCTCGAGCGCAAAGAGCTTGCCGGTGCGGCCAAAGCCGGTGGCAATTTCATCGCAAATCAATAACACGTCATATTGGTCACAGAGTTCCCGCGCGAGGCGCAGATACTCCGGATGATAGAGCCGCATACCGCCGGCGCCTTGCAGTACAGGTTCCAGCACAAAGGCCGCGAGTTGGGTGTGATGTTGCTGAAATATGTCCCGCAGTGCCTGACCATCACTGTGTTGCCATACATCGTCAAAAGCGCGCTGTGGCGCTTGCGCGAAGACATGCGAAGTCAGCTGGCGCTGAAACATCGCGTGCATGCCATCGACCGGATCACACAGCGCCATAGTGGCAAAAGTATCGCCATGGTAAGCCTTACGCAGGCTCAGCATTTGGGTTTTACCGGAATGACCACGCGCCAGCTGATACTGCAGCGCCATTTTCAGTGCGACTTCCACAGCAATAGAGCCGCTGTCGGCATAAAAAATATGTTGTAACGCCGGGGGCACCAGTTGCAATAACAGCTTACCCAGCTCCACTGCGGGCGCATGGGTAATGCCACCAAACATAACATGGCTCATCTGCTGCAGTTGATTGGTCACCGCCGCGTTAAGCTGCGGGTGGTTGTAACCGTGAATGGCGGCCCACCAGCTGGACGTGCCGTCGACTAAAACCCGGCCATCATCCAACTGAAGCCAGACGCCGGTGGCACTTTTGACTGGGTACACCGGTAAAGGATTTGCCATCGAAGTATAAGGGTGCCACAGATGCTGGCGGTCAAACTGCAAATCAATGCTCATAAAATAACCACTGGTAAACCTGATTAACTGGTACGCGTTGACAAGGCGCGGCGCGCCGATAGACTAGCGGCAAACCCAGACAAAGACAAACGAAATACAGGGACTCTTATGCATTCGCTTTTTACTGACCCAAGCCTGACTGAAGTGCGCCACAACTGGACTTTGGCCGAGGTAAACGCACTGTTTGCGCTGCCATTTAACGATTTGATGTTTCGCGCTCAGTTGGTGCACCGGGCAAACTTTCCGGCCAATGAAGTGCAGGTCAGCACCTTGTTGTCGATTAAAACCGGCGCCTGCGCGGAAGACTGCAAATATTGCCCACAAAGTGGTCATTACAATACCGGCCTCGAGCGTGAGCGTTTACTGGAAGTCGAAAAAGTTCTGACGCAAGCCAAAGCCGCCAAAGCGCAGGGCGCCAGCCGCTTTTGTATGGGCGCGGCCTGGAGTAACCCAAAACAACGCGATATGCCCTACATCATGGAAATGATCCAGGGCGTCAAAGGCATGGGTCTGGAAACCTGTATGACGCTCGGTAAACTCACCGCCGAACAGGCGCAGGAACTGGCCGGCGCAGGCCTCGATTATTACAACCATAACCTGGATACCTCGCCGGAATTTTACGGCGAGATCATCACCACCCGCACTTATCAGGACCGTTTAGATACGCTGTCACACGTGCGCGACGCCGGTATGAAAGTCTGCTGCGGTGGCATCGTCGGTATGGGCGAGAGCGCCAATGATCGCTCCGCATTGTTACGCCAGATTGCTAACCTGCCGGAACATCCGGAATCAGTGCCAATTAATATGCTGGTCAAAGTTGCCGGCACACCGCTGGAAAATGTCGAAGATTTAGATGGCTTTGAATTTATCCGCACTATTGCCGTTGCTCGCATCATGTTGCCAAAAAGCCATGTGCGTTTGTCTGCGGGCCGGACCCGGATGAATGAGCAAATGCAGGCGCTGTGTTTTATGGCCGGCGCCAACTCAATTTTTTACGGTGATAAATTACTGACTACAGAAAACCCGGAAGCCAACGCCGATATGCAGCTCTTCGCTAAGCTCGGCTTAAAACCGGAGCAGCGCGGCGATGTGTCTGACGAAGCGCACGAAGCCGCGATGGCGCAGGCTATTCAGGAGCAGCTGGAACCCAGTCTGTTTCATGCCGCAGTCTGAGTAAAATGCAATTATCCCAGATGCAACAATGGTTGGCGCAGCGCCGCGACCAGGGTTTGTACCGTCAGGAACAGTTGCTGCAACCCTTGCCAGACGGTCTGCTTGGCTTTGACGGCCAGACGCTGCTGAATTTTTCCGGCAACGACTATCTGGGCCTTGCCAGCGCGCCATCACTGCGTCAGGCGTTTGCTGATGCCGCGTCAAGTGTCGGCAGTGCAGCGACCGGCTCACCGCTGGTGACAGGTTTTCAGCCGGCTCATGCGGAGCTTTGCAGCGTACTATGCGACTGGCTGGGTGTCGAAGCCGTGTTGTTATTCAGCTCCGGTTTTGCCGCCAATCAGGCGATGCTGAGCGCGCTGGTGGCGCCGGACGAGCTGTTGCTGTTGGATAAATATTGTCATGCCTCGATGCAGGATGTGTTGATGCATGGTCAGCTGCGTTTTAAGCGTTTTCCACACCAGGATTTTCAGGCGCTCGGGCAGCTATTAGTCAAAGCACAGGATAAAGCCGTAGTGGTGGCGACCGAAGGCGTGTTTAGCATGGACGGCGACATCACCGACAGCCACGCGCTGCTGTCCCTGTTATCGCCGCAGCAACCGCTGCTGCTCGATGACGCCCACGGCATTGGTGTACTTGGCGAAGAAGGGCGCGGCAGCTGGCAGCACAGCGGAGCAACAGCGACGCAACTGCAATGCCTGATGGCGAACTTTGGTAAAGCATTGGCAGGCCAGGGTGGATTTTTGGCTGGCAGCCGCGATGTGATTGACTATATCCGGCAACAATCAAGGCATTATATCTACAGCACGGCGCTGTCGCCGGCGCTTTGCCTGGCTATGGTGCATAGCATTGATTTATGCCGGCGCGAGCAGTGGCGGCGTGACAAACTGGCAGAAAATATCGGGTTGTTTCGCAGCGGGGCAGCCGCTGCAGGCTTACCGCTGACGGCTTCTGTCACTGCCATACAGCCGCTCCTTTGTCAGGACAATACCACAGCGATGTTGTGGAGTCAGGCGCTGAAACAAGCCGGTATTTGGCTGCACGCCATTCGCCCGCCAACAGTGCCGCAGGCGCGGCTGCGCATTTGTTTATCCGCCGCACACAGCCCGGCACAAATTGCGGTGCTTATAAGCGCCCTGGTACAAACCAGGCCTGTTATCGTGGGTTCTAACTAACAGATTTATCACAGGATTTTTCGGTGGAAAGCCAACTGCAAGCAGAACAAATCAGTGCGCATTTCGGAAAAGCGGCACAAACTTACGAACAAAGTGCGCGGTTACAGCGCGAGGTGGCTTTTGATGCTTTGCGTTTTTTGCCGCAGCAACGACAGGGCGCTTTGCTGGATTTAGGCTGTGGTCCGGGTTGGTTTCATCACAATCTGAGTAGTTATTGTGACGAGCTGATCGCGTTGGATTTAAGTGCTGCCATGTTGGAGCAAGCCAAACGCCATGGTATCGCCCGGCAGTTTATTCAGGCCAATGCCGCGCAAATCCCTTTGCCGGATGACAGCGTCGACACAGTGTTCAGCTCGCTGATGCTGCAATGGTGTCCGGACCCGGCGCCAGTCTTTGCCGAAATTGCCCGGGTGTTAAAACCGGGTGGCCATTTTGTGCTGACTACGCTGGTGGAAGAGTCGATGCATGAGTTTCAGCAGGCCTGGCGCCAGACCGGTCAGGTGCCGCCGACGCTAAGTTTCAGTCCGGTCGCTGATTATCTGCGTGCAGCCAAAGCCAACGGCTTGAGCTGTCATGGCCAGCAAAAAACTTTTCAGCTGTTTTTTCCGGATGTTTTTACGCTGGCCCGCGAGTTTAAGCAGGTTGGAGCCAACTATACCGGCCTGAAGGCTGGCAGCGTACCAGGTCTGGCTGGCCGCGGCTATTGGCAACGTTTTGCCGACGCCTATCAGCGTAATCTGACGACACAAGGCCTGCCACTCAGTTATCAGGTGCTGTTTATTTTTGGTCAGATGCCATGACTGACGCAGCATCAAACACAAGGCCGCAGCGGTTTTTTGTCACGGGGACAGATACTGACGCCGGCAAAACTTATTGCAGCAGCGCCATCTTGCGGGGCCTGCAGTTACTGGGGTATCACTGCAGCGCGCTTAAACCTTTGGCCAGTGGCGTCGACCATGACGGCAACAATGCCGATGCCAAAGCCTTGGCGGCGGTGACAGGCCAAAGTCTCAGCGCCGTCAATCCACTGTGTTTTAGTCTGCCCACAGCGCCGCATCTGGCGGCGTTGGCACAAGGCCAGACGCTGAGCCTGCATCAGCTCGATACCTTGTTACCACAACATAACAGCCAGTTTGAACTGATTGAAGGCGCCGGCGGATGGTTATTGCCGCTGAACGCCACCGAGTACCTGGCAGATTGGGTGGTGCGGCATCAATGGCCTGTGGCGTTGGTGGTTGGGGTGAAACTGGGCTGCCTGAACCACAGTCTGCTGACAGTTCGCGAACTACGTCGCGCCGGCGTGCCGATTTTGGGTTACATTGCCAATATCCTCACGCCGGATATGCACTATCTGGCAGAAACCTTGGCGGACCTGTCAAACCGTCTGCAACTGCGACAGCTTGCGACTTTGCCGTTTTCGCCAGACGGGGCCGACGATGCTTTATGTTTACAGCTGGCTGTTGCGCTGAAGCAGCAGCTGGCAGCCAGCAATCACTCAGATCAATAGCGCCGACAGGTCACTGTCTGGTGCTATGACCGATTTCACTCCACGCTGAAATAACGCCGCGTCGCTGTTGCCAACATAGCTGAGTTTGCCGCTCACCAGTTTCAGCGCAGTGCCTTCCGGCAAGCCAACCACAGGCGTGTCCGGGTTCAGCTGCATAAACTCGGCGATGCGCATATCGCGGGTTTCACCATGAAAACCCGGCGGGGCAAAGTTGGCGTAATGTGGGTTCAGTTGAAACGGCAGCAGCCCGAGCGCCTGAAACGACGGCGGCTCAATGATCGGCATGTCATTGGTGGTGCGAATGCTGAGGCCGGCAATATTAGAACCCGCGCTCCAACCGGTGTAAGGCAGTCCCTGCAACACAAGCTGACGTAAATCTTCCACTAAATCGTGCTGATATAGCCGCTGTAGCAAAGCAAAAGTATTGCCGCCACCGACCATCACCGCTTGCGCCTGCTGCAGCGCCTGTTTTGTGTCAGCAAACTGGTGAATGGAAGTCACTTTCAGCCCCAAGGGCTTTAACGCCGCCTGAACTTTTTGCTGATAATCGTCGTAAGACACAGTGACGCCGGCGTAGGGCACAAACAGCACTTCGCGGCGTTCTGCCAGCTGTGCTGCGATAAGGTCCAGTGCCGGGGCCAGATAGTCACTGTCGCCAGCACGGGAACTACTGAGCAGAAGTAAGTTCATTTTAAGGTCTCGTTGGTTTGATGGCGCAGTGTAGCTGCTGCAAAACCATGGCGGCAAGCCGGTGGCAGGACTCGGCAGGCGAATTGTCGCATCGGGCTTGAATTTAGCACTAAAGTCCATATCTTACAGGCAGGTCATCAGAAATTTGAGGTAGAGATGAAACGTATACTGTTGTTTATTATGACAAACCTGGCGGTGATGCTGGTGTTGTCTGTGGTGCTGAGCATCCTGTTCAGTGTCTTTGGCATCAACCGGCAAAGCATGGGCGGTCTGTTATTACTGGCTGCAGTGTTTGGTTTTGGCGGTTCTTTTATCTCCCTGGCGATGTCAAAGTGGATGGCAAAACGCTCCACAGGTGCAGTGGTGATTGAGCAGCCACAAAACGCAACTGAGCACTGGCTGGTCAACACAGTACGGCGTCAGGCGCAACAAGCCGGTATCGGCATGCCGGAAGTTGCCATTTACGACTCGCCGGAAATGAACGCCTTTGCAACCGGTATGAGCCGCAACAATGCCCTGGTTGCAGTCAGTACTGGTTTGCTGCGTAACATGCGCGAAGAAGAAGTCGAAGCAGTCCTGGCGCATGAAGTCTCCCACGTTGCCAACGGTGACATGGTGACGCTGACGCTGATTCAGGGCGTGGTCAATACCTTCGTAATTTTCCTGGCGCGACTCATCGCCGGCGCTATCCACAATGCCACCCGCAGCAGCGATGATGAATCGTCAGAGTCTGGCGGTTTTGCTTACATGGCCACAGTGTTTGTGCTGGAAATGATGTTTGGTGTGCTTGCCAGCATCATTGTGATGTGGTTCTCGCGTAAACGGGAATACAGCGCTGATGCCGGTGCCGCCAAACTGGTCGGTGCCAACAAAATGGTCGCTGCGCTGGAACGGCTGCGTAACAACCACGACAGTCAGCTGGAAGGCTCAATGATGGCCTTTGGTATCGCCAACAAACCAGCCAGCAGCGAGTTGTTTTTGAGCCATCCGCCGTTGGAAAAACGCATTGCGGCACTGCGCAGCGCCACTTAATCCGTAAGCTTCATCCCAAAAGGCCGCCATGCGGCCTTTTGCTTTTTAACGTCGGACAATTTTTGGTTGCCGGGGCTAAGTTTATGAAGCAATATAAATTTCTGCTTTGACCTGCCGCGTTTAACCGAATTTTCTGCAACCTTTTGCAGCGGGCGCAGGTCAGAATCTGCAACACTTCTGATCCCGGAGCAAAATAATGACAAAATGGCTGGTTGCTTTTTCCCTCACCTGTAGTTTATTGCTTGGCGGCTGCGCCAGTACCAGCGGCCAGACCGCTGACCAAAAACGGCAGTCCATTGAACAAATGCGTGCTTCGACTTTAAACAAACTCTACAAAGAAAAACCTTACGCCGCCGACAGTATCGAGCGCGCGGCCGGTTATGCGGTATTTTCCAATGCCAACGTCAATTTAATTTTCGCCAGCGCCGGTGGCGGGCATGGCGTGGTCCACAGCAATAATGGCACTGTGACATATATGAAAATGGGCGAGGTTGGACTTGGGCTTGGGATAGGTGCCAAAGACTACCGGCTGGTATTTGTGTTCCACAACCAGCAGGCACTGAATCGCTTTGTCGATGACGGCTGGGCCTTCGGCGGACAGATGGACGCAGCAGCCAAAGCCAATGAAAAAGGCGACGCCATTGGCGGCGAGATCACGGTCGACAACATCACTATTTATCAGCTGACAGAAACCGGATTGGCACTGCAAGCAACTATTAAAGGCACCAAGTTCTGGCGTGATGACGCACTGAACTGAGTTGCCGTGGCTTTTGCTGCAGGCTATGGTTAGAACAAAACAACACCAAGGAGTCTTTATGCCAATTAATGCCGATTTGAATGTTGAGATCCGCGTGCTGAATTTATTTAATCTCGACAGCAGTCTGGAGGGCATCAAAGCCCACAAAGACGCTGATGACGAAACCAAAGCGGCCATTGGTCGATTGTATCAAAAGGGCCTGTTAACTCAGGCCGACGGTGGTTACCTGACCGACCTTGGCCGCAGCTGCGCCGAACATGTGCAAACCGCGCTCAGGATTTTAGCCGTTTAAGCCGCGTCAGCAGCTGGCGCACGGCCAGGCGGGACTCGGCATACGCAGCTGTCTCGCCGCCAAATTGCCAACGCAGATAACTGTCATTTAGCACGGCCAGCTCTGCGGAAAGTACCGGCTGTTGCAGCGCCCACAGTGTTAAATATTGCTGATAACTTTGATCGAGCGCTTTGGGCTGCAATCGCAGCAATGGCTGGAATAAGCGGGTGGTCGGGTCTTGTTGCGGCCGGCGCCGCCAATACCAAACGCCCGCGATTGCAGCGGGTACCAGCAGCCACACCCAGAAGTACGGCGGCAGGCGGAAATCCTGTTGCCATTGCCGTAACTGACCAAACAAACCTTGTTGCTGCGTCGAATCGAAGCTCAGCACCCACATCGACCAGTAATAGTCCAGATCGCGCAACGGTTGCAGCACCATCAACCGCAGCTTCGCCAGCATCCAGTCACCACCAGCACCGGCAAAGTCGCCGAGATTGGTATCTGACAAAGTTTCCTGCAGCAATGACGGCTCAATCAAAGCGGTGGGGTCGAAACTGAGCCATTGGCCATCCTGATAATATTCCACCCAGGCATGCGCATCTTTTTGCAATACTTGCAGGTAAGCGCCGTCATCCTGCCACTCGCCACCTAAATAACCGCCGACTAAGCGGGCAGGAATGCCGGCGGCGCGCAATAAAAACACCGTTGCGCCAGCGTAATGACTGCAAAAACCGAGTTTGCGTTCAAATAAAAACTGGTCAATCTGGGCACCACTGAGCTCACCGGGCCTCAGGCTGTAACGAAACTCCTGCTCGCGGAAATAATCACTGATGCGCTGGACTAAAACAGTTGCGGTGGCAGTATTTTCGCTCAATTGCCGGGCCAGCGCCCTGCTTTGCGGGTTACCAGCCGGCAGCTGCAAGTAGCGGTTGATATTGCCACTGGCTTTTAGCGGGCTGATGCTGCTGGCCACCTGATAACTGAGTCGCTGGCTCAGCGGCTGCTCAGTCACCAGCAAGGCCTCGTTCGTCGCCTGCACGTTCTGGCTGTGCTGCTGCACCACGCCGAGGCTAAATAAACTGAATTGCTGATGTGGTTCCGCCACCAGGGTATAGCTAAATTGCGCCACGCCATTAGCTGGCGGCAAAGTCCGGGTCTGCAAGCGCTGCGCACGCCAGTTGCTGCCGTCAAACACGTCGTAAACTTTGGCGCGAAAATAACGCTGGAATGCCGCTGGCGCCTGACCGCTGAAGCGTACCCGAAACGCCAGCGCGTCTGACTGCAGTAACTGGCCTACGGCGCCCGGTGCTAAGTTGTCGGTAAGGCCCGTTTGTGTCATTTTGGCGCCCGGCAATTGCCACAACGGTGGCAAACGCGGAAACAACACAAACAAAGCGCTGGTGAACAGCATCACCAACAGCGTATTTCGGCTCAGAATTCGCCATTGCAGACGCGGTATTTCGGTGCAGAACGTCAGGTACTGTGCATAGAGATTAAGCGTAAAGGCAGCCAGAATAATGGCCGCGAGCCACAAGTCCTGATGCAGAATAAAAGCGCAGGCCAGCAAAAAGTAGTGGACCCAAATCAGCTGAACCACGTCCGTGCGCCGCTGTGGTGTCAGACCTAATAAGCGTAGTACTGCAGCGAGCAACAGGAAATGAAACATCAGGTGCATGACGCCAAGCTCGCGGGCGCTCAGCAGCAACGCCAGCAGCATCCCACCGGCCAGCAAATTGCTGTAACCCAGGCTCCATGGCTTACCGTTTCGATACAATTGCCAAAGCTTAGCCAGCAATAACAACGCAAACACCGCCAGGCTCCAGGAGGTATAAGCTGGCAGCAATAGCGCCCACAGCAGCAGCTGAAACAACCACAAACGCCATTGCAACGCCTGAAACAGTGCCGGGCTCAACGTCAGCATAATGCCAGCTCCTGTAACACCTGGCGCAAATGCGCCGGCCCCACACCAATCGCCACTTCGCGCTGCGCCAGACGCAAGCCAAAGGGCTGAGCCGTTTGTTCATGCAGCTGCGCCCGGGCAGCAAGGTCTGACAGCTGCGCTTCCAGCCCGTCAATCCGTGCATCGGCGGTCAGCCAAATCTCCCGCAGCGGTTGGCTGACAGCGCTGTACTGATGCACCATTAACTGCTGCTGCCGGCTGAAGCGCTTCCAGTCCAGCTGCCGCCAGGCATCGCCAGGCTGATATTGGCGCTGTCCGGACCATTCTTCACGGTTGCCGCTGTTATCCTTAGCCTGTAATGCGCTGAACTGCGACAGCCGCGGCTTTGGAAACACCCAATAGTTACAATCGAGGCGGACATAACTCCAGCAGCGGACCAGACCAAAAGGGTAAACCGATTGCAGCTTAAGGCGGGGGATCGCGTGATAGCCGCGTTTGACCGCTGCTAAGGTCAATAACTGAGTGTGGCCCGTCGCGAGCATAAATGCCTCGTCTTGCCAGCCCAGTTGCAGCGTTTGTGGCAAACCGCTGGTGCGTTGCAGGTGCAGCATGATGTGCACGGATTCGCCAACACAGGTATCGCCGGGAACTTCGGCTTTTACTATGGTGTGATGTAAATTCAGAAATGCCAGCAGGATAGCCGCGAGGCAGAGTACCAGCAGCAGATAACCAAGTAAGATCACCAGATTATTCTGATAGTTAGTACCAAGAATGTATAACAACACCACTAAGGCCAGCAGGGCAAAACCAAAAGGCGTCGGAAAGACAAACAACATGTGCTGGCGTAGTTTTTGTTCGGCTGCCGCCGGAATGCGCTGATCGAGCCAGTGCCAGACGCGCTGACGAATTCTGGCTCTGATGGCAGCTAAAATCGCTTTCATCTCAGATTTGGCAAGGCGTTTGTTGTAACAACAGAGTACTGGCGTTGGTTTCACCGGCATGGCCGCCCGGATGTAACCGGTGCTCCGCCACAGCCGGAAAAATGTGCCGGATGTCGTCGGCTGTGACAAAACTACGGCCACAAATTAAGGCGTACGCGCGACCGGCTCTAACCAGCGCTTTGGCTGCCCGCGGCGACAGCGCCTGCATATCCTGCCGGCTACGACTGTTGCTGACCAAATCCAGCACATACAGCAATAGCGGCTCGCTGCAGTGGATCGCATCCACCGCCTGCTGTAACTCCACTAAAGTCAGCGGATTTAGTATGGCCTGCAGCGCCGCGCTGCGGCCGGCCTGTTGTTGTAATAGCTGCAGCTCGGCGGCACGGTCAGGAAAACCCAGGCTCAAACGCAGCATAAACCGGTCGAGCTGAGATTCCGGCAGGGCATTGGTGCCGCTGTAATTTTGTGGATTTTGCGTGGCGATAACAAAAAATGGCGCGGGTAACTCACGGGTAGCACCATCAATCGACACCTGATGCTCTTCCATCGCTTCAAGCAGTGCGCTTTGGGTTTTCGGACTGGCTCTGTTGATTTCATCGGCCAGCAATACCTGACTAAATACTGGCCCGCTCTGGAATCTGAACTCCTGGGTGCGCGCATCAAACAGGTTAAAACCGGTGAGGTCGGCCGGCAACAGGTCACTGGTAAACTGCACACGGCGATAACTCAAACCGAGGCTTTGGGCTAAGGCGTGCGCCAGTGTGGTTTTACCCATGCCGGGCATATCTTCCAGCAGCAGATGGCCACCGGCCAGCAGGCAGGTCAGCGCCAGCCGGATTTGCTGCGGTTTACCGAGGATCACCTGATTCAGTTGCTGCTCCACCTGGTGAAGTACAGCCGCATTTGATACATCAGTCACTGCTTTTTCCTTGTCTGGCTGCTGCTACTTTCAAATAGTCACAAAATTCGTATACTGGCGCAACTTGTTTAGAGTCAGGGCCTTGTCAGTGAAAATACTGTTTGTCTGTTTGGGAAATATTTGTCGCTCGCCGACCGCACACGCGGTATTTCGTCAGTTAGCAGCCACTCAAGGGCTGGTGTGCGAAGTCGAATCGGCCGGTACCAGTGCTTCGCACAAAGGTGACGCACCGGACCCGCGCAGTATCAAGGCGGCACCGGATTATTCCTTTAAAGGCATCAAATCACGGCCCGTACTACCGGCTGACTTTCATGACTATGACTTAATTTTAGCGATGGATCAGCAAAATCTGGCTGATTTAACCCGTCGTTGCCCACCTGAGCAGCAACACAAATTAAAACTGCTGCTGCAGTATCACCCGGAGTATCCAAAATGGCAGGAAGTACCGGACCCTTATTATGGCGGCCCACGTGGCTTTGCTGTGGTATTTGATCTGATTGAGCAGGCTTGTCAGCAGTTAGTGCGGCATTTAAAGCAAGGCTGAGCATTAAATAGCCGTTTATACGTCCAGATTGAAATTTATCCGGTGAAAGCGTTGAATTTCGCTGCCAGTGCCTTTACCTTGTGCGGTGGAGCCATAACCCAAGCGAAATTTACATCCACAAACACCTGACATAGGAATTTTAAAGTGACTACCTGGACGCCTCAAAGCTGGCGAGCATTTCCGATCCAACAGCAACCCCATTATGAAGATCAGGCTTTATTAGCCTCGGTAGAGCAGCAGCTGCACAAATATCCGCCGCTGGTTTTTGCTCAGGAAACCCGTGATCTGTTTAGTCAGCTCGGCCAGGTGGCCGAGGGCAATGCGTTTTTATTGCAGGGTGGTGATTGTGCGGAAAGCTTTAGCAACTTTAATGCGCCGAAGATCCGTGACACTTTTAAAGTCCTGCTGCAGATGGCTGTGGTATTGACCTTTGCCGGCAGCTGTCCTGTGGTGAAAGTCGCCCGCATGGCCGGTCAATATGCCAAGCCACGCTCCAGCGATTTAGAAACTATCGATGGCATCAGCCTGCCAAGTTATCGCGGCGATATCGTCAACAGTTTTGAATTCACTGAAGCCGCCCGCCAGCCAGATCCAAACCGGCTGATGACGGCTTATCACCACAGCGCCGCGACGCTAAACCTGTTACGGGCTTTTGCTCAGGGCGGCCTGGCCGACCTGCATCAGGTCAGCCGCTGGAATATGGGCTTTGTTGAAAGCAACCCATTAAAAGGCCGTTACCAGGATATCGCGCAGCGTATTCAGGAAGCGCTGCGTTTTATGGAAATTTGCGGCATCAGCGCCCAGACCTCGCCGTCTATTCGCGAGACCACGCTCTACACCTCGCATGAAGCCTTGCTGCTCAATTACGAAGAAGCGCTGACGCGACGTGATTCGTTAACCGGGCTGTGGTACGACTGCTCGGCGCACATGGTGTGGATTGGCGAACGTACACGGCAACTGGACCACGCGCATATCGAATTTTTCCGCGGTATTCATAACCCGATAGGTGTGAAGATTGGCCCTGGTATGGATGAACTGGATCTTATCCGCTTAATCGACGCGCTGAACCCGGACAATATCCCGGGCCGGCTGACGCTGATCACGCGGATGGGCGCTGATAAACTTGCAGACAAACTGCCAGCCTTAGTGCGCCGGGTGCAGCGTGAAGGCCGTAAAGTGGTCTGGAGCTCAGATCCGATGCACGGCAACACCGTCAAAGCCAGCAACGAATACAAAACCCGTGATTTTGAGGCTATTCTGCGTGAGATACGCAACTTCTTTGCGGTGCATCAGGCAGAAGGTTCGCATGCCGGCGGTATCCATCTGGAGATGACCGGTGAACATGTCACCGAATGTACCGGCGGCGCTTACGGCCTGTCTGAGAACGATTTAAGTCAGCGTTATTTCACCCAGTGTGACCCGCGTCTAAATGCCGATCAGGTGCTGGAGCTGGCGTTTTTGATCGCAGATACACTTCGAAACGTGCGTAAATAAACAGCCGGTGGACCGGCTAAGGACAGCCGATGCAGGACCTGCAAAGCAAAGTGCAAACCAGTGGGCGTAAATACCGGGTGGGCATTGTCGGCGCAGGCAGCATCGGCTGTTTTTTAGGCGCTATTCTGGCACAAGACGCTGATTTGGAACTGATGTTGTTTGGCCGCGATTATATGGGGCTGGAACTGGCGGCACATGGACTGACTGCTCGCTGGCAACAAGCCGCAGAACACTATCAGGCCAGCGCTTCCGCAGTCGCGTTTTACACCTCTTTCGTCAGTCTGATTGAAGCCGATGTGGTGTTGCTGTCCGTCAAAGCCACTGCGCTCAGTGCACTGTTACAACAAATTAAACCGCATTTACGCCCTGATGTGCCGGTCATTGCGCTGCAAAATGGCATCGGCATCACCGACATTATCCAATCACAACTACATAACCCGGTGCTGCGCGCCATAGTGCCGTTTAATGTGGTGAGTCCCGCGCCGGGGCAGTTTTTGCAAAGCAGCAGTGGCAATTTGCTCTGGCCTGCGGTGGATACAGCTGTGGTTCAATATCTGCAACAGGCGTTTTACAGCCGCGGTCTGGAAGTACAGGCCGTCGACGATATGAAAGCGGCAGAATATGGCAAATTACTGCTTAATCTGAATAATGCGTTAAACGCCGTGTCTGGCTTGCCGCTGCGCGCCCAGTTGCTGAACCGGCATTGGCGGTTGTTGCTTAGCGCAGCGATGCGGGAATGGCTGGCGGTTTGTGCTTGTGAACAAGTCACGCCAATGCAATTTACCGCGTTAAAACCGACGTTATTGCCTTTGGTCTTACGGCTACCGGACTGGCTGTTCCGCCGGGTGGCCGCCAAGATGCTGCGGATAGACCCGCAAGCGCGACTGTCGATGTCGGCTGATCTCAGCAGTGGCCGTCGCACCGAAATTGCCTTTCTAAATGGCGCTGTGGTGCAGCTTGCTAAGCAACACGGTATCAACACGCCGGTTAACCAGGCCATTGTCGACCTGGTGCATCAAAAACAACAAGAGCCGCTGTATACAGCAGAACCGCTGCAACTTTGCCGTCAACTGCAACTCTGCTGACGCTGTCAAATCTCTTAGTACTTTTGCCGTTTTAAGCCGGTTTCGGCCATGATTTTGGCGCTGATCTCTTCAATCGACAAAGTGGTGGAGTTCAAATAAGGGATCCGCTCTTTGTGATACAGATTTTCCACTTCATCCAGTTCCAGCTTGCATTGGCGCAGCGACGAATAGCGGCTGTTAGGCCGGCGCTGCTCACGGATTTGGCTTAAACGCTCTGGCGTAATGGTCAGGCCAAAAAGCTTGTTGCGGTGCGGCTTTAACGCTGCCGGTAAATGCAGTGAATCCATATCTTCTTCGACAAAAGGATAGTTGGCCGCTTTGATGCCGTACTGCAGTGCCAGATAAAGCGAAGTCGGCGTTTTGCCGCTACGGCTAACGCCGACTAAGATGATATCGGCCTTGGCATAATCTTTCAGATTAGCGCCATCGTCATTGGCAAGTGCGTAGTTCACAGCGTCGATGCGATAGTCATAAGTTTTTTCATGAATGCTGTGGGTACGGTGGGTTTTCGGTTTGGCTGGAATGCCCAGTTCTTTTTGCATTGGCTCAACAAAAGCATTGAGAAAGTCGTAACAGACGCCCTCAGAGCTGTTAATAATTGCGCGCAGTTGCTCATCAACAAAAGTAAGGAACACCAGCGGCCGTACTCCGGTAGTTTTATAACGATCGTTAATCCGTTGCTTGGCTTGTTCGGCTTTCAGCGGAGTTTCGACAAATGGGATAGTGACATGGTCGAATTCGGCTTCAAACAGCGACAGCAAAGCGTGTCCGAACACTTCGGACGTAATGCCCGTACCATCAGAGATATAAAAGGCTGTACGCATCAAAAACCCCATTTGTTGTTATAAATTTTCATTAAAAATTAGCATTTTAATTTAGACGGCCAGCAGTGTAGAATTATTTCGCTTACGTGTCTGCCGCTGTAAGCTTACATAACCTGCAACAAAAATTGGAGACATACTGTGCAAGAATTCGTTGTTTGGTATCAGGATTTGGGCATGCACGATGTCCCGCGGGTTGGAGGCAAAAATGCCTCTTTGGGTGAGATGATCAGTAACCTTTCTGGCGTCGGTGTGCAAGTGCCGGGTGGCTTTGCCACCACCGCCGAAGCCTTTAACCAATTCCTTGAGCAAAGCGGTGTGAACGAGCGGATTTATCAGCTGCTCGACGGCCTGGATGTTGACGATGTAACAGCTCTGGCCAAAGCTGGTGCGCAAATCCGTCAGTGGGTCATTGACACACCATTCCAACCTGAGTTTGAAACCGCCATCCGTCAGGCTTTTGATGAGCTCTGCGCCGGTATGGGCAACGATGCTTCCTTCGCAGTACGCTCCAGCGCCACCGCCGAAGATATGCCGGACGCGTCTTTCGCCGGTCAGCAGGAAACCTTCTTAAACGTGCGTGGCTACGAGCACGTCATCGAAGCCATCAAACACGTATTTGCTTCGTTATTTAACGACCGCGCCATTTCTTATCGCGTGCACCAGGGCTACGACCACCGCGGCGTGGCGTTATCCGCCGGTGTACAGCGCATGGTGCGCTCTGACTGCGCCTCCAGCGGCGTGTTGTTCTCGATTGATACCGAATCAGGTTTTGAAGACGTGGTGTTTATCACCTCCAGCTTTGGCCTTGGCGAAATGGTGGTGCAGGGCGCCGTCAATCCGGACGAATTTTATGTGCATAAACCAACGGTCAGCGCCGGCCGTCCGGCAGTGGTGCGCCGCACCTTAGGCAGTAAGGCGGTGCAGATGGTGTATTCCGGCGAACATAGCCACGGCAAACAAGTGCGGATTGAAGATGTCGCCGCCGACAAACGCCGTCAGTTCTCCATTACTGATGCCGAAGTGGAAGAGTTAGCCCGTCAGGCCATCATCATCGAAAAACACTATGGCCGGCCGATGGACATCGAATGGGCGAAAGACGGTATCGACGGCAAGCTTTACATCGTCCAGGCACGGCCAGAAACGGTACGTTCGCGCGAAGACAGCAACTCGATGGAACGTTACCAGTTACAAGGCAGCGCCGCAGTTGTCACTGAAGGCCGCGCCATCGGCCACAAAATCGGCTCTGGCACGGCCAAAGTGCTGGCCAGCATCGCCGATATGGACCAAATCCAGCCGGGTGATGTGCTCATTACCGACATGACAGACCCGGACTGGGAACCGATCATGAAACGCGCCTCAGCTATTGTCACTAACCGTGGCGGCCGAACTTGTCACGCGGCGATTATCGCGCGTGAACTGGGTATTCCGGCTGTGGTCGGTTGTGGCGATGCGACCTCCAAAGTCAAAACCGGTCAGCAAGTCACAGTGTCTTGTGCCGAAGGTGACACCGGTTATGTCTATGACGCCATTCTGCCATTTAACGTCGTGACATCCCGCGTTGACAGCATGCCGGCGCTGAAGATGAAAATCATGATGAACGTCGGTAATCCGGAGCGTGCTTTTGGTTTTGCCAAACTGCCACACGCCGGTATTGGCCTGGCGCGTCTGGAATTTATCATCAACCGGATGATTGGGGTGCATCCCAAAGCACTGCTGAACTACAGTGTGCAACCGGCGGATGTCAAAGCTCAAATCGATGAAATGATGGCCGGTTATGCCTCGCCGGTGGAATTTTATGTCGCCAAACTGACTGAAGGTATTTCCACGCTGGCGGCCGCTTTTGCGCCAGAGCGCGTGATAGTGCGGATGTCCGATTTTAAATCAAACGAATACGCCAACCTGGTTGGTGGCCGTCAATACGAGCCACACGAAGAGAACCCGATGATTGGTTTCCGTGGTGCGTCGCGTTATATCTCGGAAGATTTCCGCGATTGTTTTGCCCTTGAGTGTGAAGCTTTAAAACGTGTGCGCAACGACATGGGCCTGACCAACGTCGAGATCATGATCCCATTCGTGCGCACCTTAAGCGAAGCCGAAGCTGTGATTGGTTTATTGGCTGAGCAAGGCTTAAAACGTGGCGAAAATGGCCTCAAAGTCATCATGATGTGTGAGCTGCCATCGAACTGTCTGTTGGCTGAGGAGTTCCTCGAATTCTTCGATGGCTTCTCGATTGGCTCGAACGATCTGACGCAGCTGACTTTGGGTCTGGACCGTGATTCAGGCCTTATTGCCCATCTGTTTGATGAACGCAATCCGGCGATTAAAAAGCTGTTGTCGATGGCGATTTCTACCGCCAAAGCCAAAGGCAAATATGTCGGTATTTGTGGCCAGGGCCCGTCGGATCATGAAGATTTCGCCGCCTGGCTGATGGATCAGGGCATTGATTCTGTATCGCTGAACCCGGATACAGTGCTGGAAACCTGGTTATATCTGGCGGAGAAATACGGCGGCTGAAAAGCCACCTGATCTGTCGGGTCATCTGAAAGCCAACCTTTGGGTTGGCTTTTTTGTCGGTTATTTACACAGTCAGCAACAACAAATGCGCTCTAGGCCCTGTCAACAGGGACTTTTGTAAAATCAGAAGCTTGCAATGTACAGGCTCAGCCTGCAGACTGTGCATCAGATTTATTGCATACAGGAGGTGTCATGGCTTTAACTACTTTGCAACGGGCGCAGGGTGCGCTGACTGCGGCTTTGGCCGCCGATGCATTGGGCACCCAGTTTGAGTTTTGTCAGCCGGCGGAACTCAGACGTAAGCCGGCAGCAGAGCTTTTGCAACTGCAGGATTGCGGTCCCTGGCACACACTGGCCGGGCAGCCAACTGAAGAAGGCGAGCTGATGTTGCTGCAGGCCAGAATGCTGCAATATTGCCGCAGTTATCAGGATGAACAGGCGTTGTCTGCTTATCGGTATTGGCTCAGCACCGAACCTTTTGCACTTGGTGCCTCATTACAACGCGCCATTGTCGGCGGGCCGGATGAGCACGACTATACCGCCAATGCCTTAGCCCGTTTAACGCCGCTGTGTATTCTCGGGGTCCATTTTTCGCTGCCACAAATTGCCGCCTGGGCGATGGCCGATACTGCGTTGACGCAAAATGCCGTGCTGATGCAGGAAATCAGCGGCCTGTATGCGATGTTACTGGCCAAAGCCATCGACAGTGGCGCTGATGCCGACACTTTGTATCAGGACGTTGAGACCTGGGCGCTGGAACTCAAATCAGACCCGCAGATCCGCGCAGCTATTGCGCAAGCGTTGTTTATGCCGGGCAGCAGCGAGCTTCGGCAGCAAAATCCGGCCTTAGCGGCTTTCCAAAATCTGTTGTTTCAGCTGTTATATGCCAAATCCTTAGGCGAGGCCCTGGTCGACACTATCCGTCTGGGCGGTGACACCGGTACTAACGCGGTGATTGTTGCGGCGGTGTTTGGCGCTATCGGCGGCATCGAACAGGTACCGCAGGAATGGCGCGACGCCTTAAAAAATTGCCGTCCAAAGGATGGAGTGACAGGTGTAGAACAACCCCGCGACGAAACCTTCTGGCCGGTAGAGGCTGAGTTGTTGGCACAGCAACTGACGGAGCTGACACCGGCCAACGCAGCCTGAAGCAGCAACACAGCCTCACCGTAAAAATTAAAAAAGCAGCCAACGGCTGCTTTTTTAATTTGCGCCAGCACTTGGCTTAGCCAATCATCAGCGCACCACACAGCAGATACCCCAACAGTGCCAGCGTAGCGCAAATCAGCGCGTAGGGTAGTTGGGTACGGGTATGCTCCAGCAAATCACAACCGGCGGCTACTGCACTCACCGCAGTGGTGTCTGAAATCGGCGAGCAGTGATCACCAAATACACCACCACCTAAAATGGCTGCCAGCACCAGCGGCGGCGGTAACCCCAGATTCACCACCAGCGGCATGCCAATCGGGATCAGGATGGCAAAAGTGCCCCAGGAGGTGCCGGTGGTAAACGAAATCAGCGCGCCAGCTAAAAATAACATCGCCGGAATTAACCACAGCGGTAAGGTTTCCGCCACGACGCCGGAGATATATAAACCGGTACCGAGATTCTTTAAGCTCTGCCCCAAAGCCAGCGCCAGTAACAAAATACTGACCAGCCCCAGCAGTTCACTCATACCTTTAAAACCGATATTGACCAGTTGCTGATGGTCGTAGCGTTTGCTTAATAACAGCATCAGATAAGCGACGACACAACTTAACGTGGTGGCGTACAACACCGATTTCGAGCCAGAGCCTTGTGATAAATCGCCATTGCCGGTCCAGAGCATAAAACCGACCATGCCAAAAATCATCGTCAGCAGCGGCACCAGCATAAAACGCGCTTTAGTCGGCGCGACTTCCTGCTCATCATGACCGTCAATTTTATTCAGCTCTTGGTTCGCACGGCGCATCGGTGCCAGATGACGGCCGGTCCAGATGGTAAAAAACAGCAGCAACAATGTAAAAATCGCATAGAAATTCAGCGGGATAGTGGCCATTAACACCGATACCGGATTGTCGGTCAGCGCATAAGGCGAAATCAGCCCCAGCACATAAGCACCCCAGCCGTTCAGTAAAATCAGGATACAAATCGGTGCACTGGTACTGTCGATGATATACGCCAGTTCAGCCCGGCTGATTTTGAATTTATCAAACAATCCCCGCGATAAAATACCAGCGGTTAGCACCGACAAATTCGATTCGATAAAAATGACGACGCCGGTCCAGAATGCCAGCAATTTACTTTGCCGTGGCGTTTTTGCGACACCCCGATTGACCAGACTGGTCACCAGCGCAGCGACACCACCGGAGTAACGCATGTAGGCCATCAGGGCGCCCACCATCAGTGCAAACAACAGCAAACGGGCATTACCCGGATCGGTCAGCACAGTGGTAAGGGCTTCGAGAGTATTGACAGCACCAAGGGCTGAAGCGCCCACCAAAGAACTGCCGCCTTTGAGCAGCAGCAGGAGTTCAGCGCTAAACAGTGACAACACCAGCGCCACTATGACTTCTTTACGCCACAACACCACAGCAATAGCCACAACTGCCGGGATGAGCGTCATCCATTCTGCCAAAGATCACCTCTTTTTTTATTTTTTATGGAGCCAGGCGCCTTATTGCAACGGCAGCGCCAGACTTTGTTTTCCGGTCAGACTGTCAGGAAAATACTTTTCCAGCAAGGCCCAAAGCACGGCGACAGTCTCTATGTCTAATTCTCCGCTGACGCGGTTTGGTACAAAATGGCGCTGAAAGGCAGTCAACACGTCGCGACTGGGTTGGTCCCAAGTCCCGGTGACTGCAATGCCGTAACCGTAGCGCCTGAGTGCACGCTGCACCAAGTCCGGTGGCGGCAGGCTTTGCAGGCCATGCCAATACTTCAGTAAAACGGCGTCGTCATACCAGGCGCCAATACCCTGACGTGCCAGCCATTGCCATGGAAAGCGCGGGCCCGGGTCTTGTTTACGCGATGGCGCAATATCGCTGTGCGCCAGCACCCGGGTCGGCGTGATCTCCGGATTTCGCGCCAGAATATCTGTTAATAAAGTCGCCAGCAGTTGCAGCTGCGCCGGGTCAAAATCCGGTGTCAGGCACAATGTGTTCACTGCGTCGGCCCGGGCGGTGCTGCTAACAACAGTTTCACGCTGATGACACCAGCCCTGATTGACCAGTTCAATACCAATCGACTGGTCATTTAATGCCTGCCGGTCTTCCCATTGACTGGTGCCGGCATGCCAGGCGCGTTGTGTTTCCGGCACTAACTGATACACCTGCAGTGCTTTGCCGGCCGGATAGGTTGGGTCAAAACTCTCCGGGATCAGATAATGTGCGCTGACCGCGGTCGCTCCGGGCTGCGTCAAAGCCTTGAGCGAACGCTCCCAGTTAATCGCGGTATAATGCAGCACCAAAAGCCGCACCCGCTCATTGCGATTGGCCGACTGATGCTCAGTATTGATCTGGTGATTGATCTGCACCGGCGGTTTGACACTGCATGCAGCCAGTAGCCAGGGCAACAACAATGGCAACCACTTCAGGCCACGGATACAGCAGCGTCGGTTCAGGTTCATCGGCAACCTCACACTTGAATTCTGCGCACCACAGGCGTGCGTAGCTGCATCATTCTATCGGGATATTTGTTGTTTTTCAGCATTTTATCATTGGCAGGCGCGCAGCGGTTATGCCAGTGTATACAGAACCTAGCCGAGACAAAGGAACTCCGATGCACCTAAACGCCAGCTCTATGCCGCAAGCCGTACGCACGGCCGCCCGGCAAGGTTTGTTGCAGGGGCCGACTGCAGGTCTCGCCAATGGTTATGTGCAGGCCAATCTGGCGATATTGCCTGAAGTTTTGGCCGCTGATTTCCTCAAATTTTGTCTTGTCAATCCAAAGCCTTGTCCGTTAATTGCGGTGGCCGAATACCCGGGTCAATATGAAATGCTGGTCGGTGGGCATACACTCGACATCCGCCGCGACGCCCCGCGTTACAACTTGTTCCGCGATGGCAGGCTGGTAGAAAGTGTCAATGATTTATCGCCGTACTGGCGTGCTGATATGGTCAGTTTTCTGCTTGGCTGCTCGTTTTCCTTTGAAGATGCACTGCAACAAGCCGGGATTGAACTGCGCCACCAGAGCGAACAAAAAAACGTGCCGATGTATAACACTAATCTCAGGCTCACACCGGTCGGGCCTTTTCAGGGCCAGATGGTCGTCAGTATGCGGCCAATGCTGGCTGCCGATGCCATTCGCGCCATTCAGATTTGTAGCCGGTTTCCGACTGTGCATGGCGCGCCTGTGCATCTTGGCGATCCGGCACTGATTGGTATCCGTGACATTCATCAACCCGATTATGGTGATGCAGTCACCATCCGCGCCGGCGAACTGCCGGTGTTCTGGGCCTGTGGTGTCACGCCGCAGGTTGCTATTCGCCATGCCAGACCGGACTTAGCTTTTAGCCACAGTCCGGGTTGTATGCTGGTGACGGACTTGACCAATGCCAGTCTGGCGGTGCTGTAGATGCGTCTGTCAGTGCCTTTGAGCCAGGACATTCCGGTGCGGCTTTGTGTCCACAGCGAACAGGCTTTGTTGCTGGATTTGTCGCCCCTCGCGCCTGACGGCCCCGGTCCTGAGCTGATGCAGTTGCTGCAACATCTGCGGCTGCAGCTGCCGTTATTGCTTGGTGATGCTTTGCTGGAACTGGTGCCATCATATACTTCGGTGCTGCTGATTTTTGATGTGCTGAAAACCGACCATCAGCACATCGGCCAACAGCTGTTTGACGCCAGTGCCTGGTTATTCCGCCCGGCAGATATGGCCGCTGCGGGCAAATTCATCGAACTGCCATGTTATTACAGCATTGAAACCGGCCCTGATCTGCTGGAGGTTGCTGCGCTGCATCAGATAAGCCCTGCCGAGCTTATCCGGCTGCACAGCGCTCAGGCGTATCAGGTTTATGCTATCGGCTTTGCACCGGGTTTTGCTTATCTCGGTTTTATCAATGAGCGTCTGCAGACACCACGGCTTGCTACGCCAAGACCGCAGGTTGCCGCCGGCAGTGTCGCTATTGCCGATCGGCAAACCGCCGTGTACCCGGCAGCATCTCCCGGTGGCTGGCGTCTGCTTGGCAACTGCCCAACACTGTTATTTGATTTAAACGCCAGTCCGATGATGCCTTTTGCCGTCGGTGATACCGTGCGTTTTGTCGCGGTCGAGCGGGCCGAGTTTTTGCGTTTAGGTGGCCAGCTATGACACAGCGACTACCAGCCAGCACATCGGGCCTGTGGGTGTTGCAAAGCCATAGCAGCGTGCAATTGCAGGATGCCGGCCGTTTTGGCGGCGCGGCTGCGGGCCTGACGCAGGGCGGCGCTGTGGATTTAACCGCGGCGCGACTGGCCAATGCGCTGGTTGGTAATCACAACAGTGTGACTGGTCCTTGTCCGCCGGTGCTGGAGATCACGTTAGGCAATGCAGCATTTCGCGCTGAGCAGCCGCTGCTGTTGGCTGTCACCGGCGCTGCGATGCCATTGCTGCTGAATCGTCAGCCGGTGGCCAGATATCGCACTTTGTTATTGCAGGCCGGGGATTTACTTGAAATCGGCTACAGCCGGGCTGGCGCCAGGGCGTATCTGGCCGTCGCCGGTGGCTTTGAAGCGCCGCTTATTTGTGGCAGTGTCGCCACCGTGCTGCGGGAAAAAGTCGGTGGGCCGGATGGACAGGGCAGCGCTGTCACCGTTGGTTCTTTACTGCCATGTCAACCCTGGCGGCAAGCCGATCCACAGCTGTCTTTGCCTTATCATCAGCATTATCACCATCACAGCATTCGCGCTTTAGCACTGGTTGGTGGCGCCCAGCTCGACACACTGGACCCACAGCTTATCCGGTTATTGCCACAGCGGTTATTTCGCGTCACAGCGCGCAGCGACCGTATGGGCATGTTGCTCGGTGGTGAACCTTTGCCCGTCCGGGCGCAATCGCTTTATTCTGAAGGGATTTGTTTAGGTGCCATGCAATTGCCACCCAATGGCTTGCCGATTGTGATGCTAAACGACCATCAGACCATTGGCGGTTATCCCAAAACCGGCGCCTTAAGCCGCGGCGCCTGTGAACAAATCGGCCAGCTGATGACCGGTAACCTGGTCAGGTTTTATTGGCTGGACGCGGCAACAGCAGTGTTGCAGGAGCGGCAGCGCTTGCTGGCTTTACAACTGCAGCTGGACCATCTGGCGGCGCAGTGGGTACAAGCTGGCGATAGCACGGAAATTCGCCAAATGGGCAACTAAATGGCAGCAACAGAGCAAACAACAGTCGCGTCGCAAGCAGTTCTGCAGCTCAGCCAGCAGATAGAAGGTTTACTGGTTGAGCGTAACCTGCGCGGTATGGCGTTGGCGCGCCAGGCGCTGCGGCCCGGATATCTGGCTCGCACGGCAGCATTGCTGTTTAAACCTGGCCAACACGTGCTGATTGGCACCGGTTTTCCGGTGGCCGGTACTTTTGAAACCGACGGCCCGGTCGGCGCTATAGCCATCTATCGCATGTTGCAACAACTTGGTATCAAGCCAGTGCTGGTTTGTGGTGAGCCTTTATATACTGCGCTGCAGCGCGACTTTCAGGTAGAACAGATGCAGCTTGGCTCTGATGGCCATACCCGTGCCAGCGAACTGCTGACAATCTATCAGCCGGCGGCGGTACTTTGTATCGAAAGACCTGGTAAAGCCGCCGATGGGCGTTATTACAATATGCGCCATGAAGATATCAGCTGCAGAGTCGCTGATTTGGATGCATTGGTGCAGCTGGCGCGCGACTCAGGTGTCGCCACTGTCGGTATCGGCGACGGTGGCAACGAAATAGGCATGGGCAATATCGCCAATATCATTGGTGCGCTGGATATCCGGCCAGCGCTAACCTGCTGTGACGAATTAATTGTGGCGGATGTGTCAAACTGGGGCGCTTATGGCCTGGCCTGTTTTTTGTCGCTACAAAGCGGTCAGGATTTGTTTGCTTGCTGCGATGCAAAACCAGTGCTGCAATTTTTATCAGCTCATGGCAGCGTCGATGGGGTGACCCGGCAAAATACCCTGACCGAAGATGGCCTCACGCCAGAAGTTGGTGCCGCGTTGTGCCAACACATTTATCAACTTTATCAGCAACACCGGCCCGTGCCGGTTTAAGGACAGTCTCTTGTCTGAAGTTTTTTTAAATGGCAGTTTTATGCCGGCCAGCGAAGCGCGTATTTCGCCAATGGACCGTGGTTTTTTGTTTGGCGACGGCATTTATGAAGTGATCCCAAGTTATCAGGGTAAGCTGGTGGGCTTCACTGCGCATATTGACCGGCTGCAACGGGGCCTTGCTGAGATTGGCATCGAACTGGCCTGGGATCACGACCGCTGGCTCGCACTGATTAACGACCTGTTACAGCGCAACGGTCAGGGCGACCTCGGTGTTTATTTACAGGTTTCGCGCGGTGCTGACATAAAACGTGGCCATGCCTTCCCGGCCGGTGTCAGTCCGACCGTGTTTGCATTTACTTTTGCGATTAATCCACCGCCAAATGGCCTTCCTGGCAGCGCCAAACCGATGCAGGTCATTACGGCTACAGATTTACGCTGGAAACGTTGCCATATCAAATCCACAGCGCTGCTCGGGAACGTGTTACATCACCAACAAGCAGTCGATGCAGGTGCTCAGGAAACGCTGTTATTTAATGAGCGCGATGAATTAACCGAAGGCAGTTCCTGTAATGCTTTTATCGTCAAAGATGGTATGGTCAGCACGCCGCCGCTGGATCATCAAATCCTGCCGGGCATCACCCGGTTGTTGTTGCTGCATATTCTGCGCAGTTACAGCGCTATCGAAGTGCAGGAGCGGGTGATCAGCAAAGCTGAAGTGCTGTGCGCTGACGAAGTCTGGCTGACCAGTTCGTCCAAAGAGGTCGTGCCTGTTGTGGCTATTGATGGTGTGCCGGTCGGGACTACGCTTGACGGCGTTGGGCAACCGGGCCCACTGTGGCATCAGGCGCAACAGTTGTTTACCGCGTATAAATTCAGCGTCTGACGCTGACAGTCAGCCAGTTAAAACTGGCTGACCTGTTGCACCCATTGGTCTAACAAAGGCCGGCCTTTGGCCACCCCTTGCTCGGCATTGACCAGACCAACAAAAATCCACGGCCGTTGCTGACGGTCAAACACATAACCGGCAAGGCCGGTGCCATTGCGTAAAGTGCCGGTTTTTAGGCGGGCACGGTCGCGCGCCACTGACGTCCGCATCCTGTTCTGCAAAGTGCCATCGGTGCCGGCGCGCGGCAGACTACTGGCTAAATCCAGTCCCCAGGGTTGTTGCCAGGCATATTGCAACAAAGCGGCCAGCTGACTTGCGCTGATCCGAGCCTGACGTGACAAACCGGAACCGTTGTCGAGCACCAGTCCCTCTGCCGGTAACTGCCGCTGTATAAGCCAACTTTTTACCATCTGCTCTGCCGCCTCAACGCTGTCAGTTGCTGCAGGCTTTTCTGCGGTTTGCTCGTTTTTTTGCTGCACGCTTTGAAACTGTGCGCCAAGTTGCAGCGCCAAAGTACGCGCCAGACCATTGTCGGAATTTTTATTCAGCTGCTGCAGCAATTGCGGCAAGGGCCGGCTGAAGTGCTGTGCCACTACCACAGCATCGGCTGGCGTTTGGCCATGACGCACCTGCAGCGGCGTTGTTGTGTTGCCACCAAGCTGGCGCCAGAACTGCTGCAGGCTGAGTTGCCACTGCGCCTCTTGGCTTAACCAGGCGGCATCTTCTTCATGTAAACAGTGGCGTGGAAATTCCCCCCGCAGCACCAGCCTGATACGGCCATCAGGCAATGTTTGTTCGTTTAATTGCAAAAGCTGGCCATTAAACTGGTCACAGCGGCTGTCCGTCAGGCGAAGCTGCGCACTGAGTTCCAAATTGGTAAATGCCGGCAAAGTACTGAGCCGCACTGTATTGGCGTCGCTTTGTAGCCGCAGCTGCACCATCTGCTGATTCAGGCTCAGTGCATCGGGAATGTGGTTGTAGCGGGCGCGCGGCGACTCATCAAAAGCTGGCGTAGCCGGGTCGGGCAGGGCCGGATGAAACCAGCTGCGATCCAGCACCACACCGCCTTGCAAATCACGCACGCCTTCGTTGTATAACTGTGCCAATAAAAACGACAGCGCGGCGTAATCCAGATCCGGATTGCCTTTACCACGCACAAAAAGCGGCTGGCGCAACACACCTTGTTGCCGCGCCTGCGTCAAATCCGCGGGATTGGCCAGCAGCTCAGTTTCACCACGCCACAAAGGGCCCAGCTGGTCTAAGGCGACCGCGCTGGTCAGCAGTTTTAAAGTGCTGGCCGGTTGCATCAATAAATCCGCATTATGTGCAATCAAAGGCCTGGTCAGGTGCCCGGGCTCGACCGGCATCACCACCAATGCAACCTGATCAGGCTGTAACCCGGCCGCTTGAATTTGTTGGATGAGTTCCTGACGCAGCTGAGCGCCCGGCTGACTGGCACAGCCGCTTAACCACAGGAGCAGGCTGCAAAAAGGCATCAGCCGGAATATCTGTTTGAATAAGTCCACTGCTGAGGTCACTCCACTTGTCTCTGACATCATTCGGCCAGCACCGGTAATTGCCAGTCCTGCTGCAGGCGGCGATATTCTGCGACGGGTAATAGCAGATAAAGCGGCGCATTTTGTGGGTCCAGCCAACGCAGCAGAGCGCTGAGTGCTGCCGGGTCTAAAGCTGTACAACCGGCGGTTTTTCGGCCATTGGCTGCTTTTTGATGCAGAAAAATACAGCTGCCGGCACCCGTCTGGCGGGCCTCGCCGTCGCTGAAATTGTGGTCGATAAACAAACCTTGCTGATACACCGCATCCGGGGTTGCCATCAAATCGCGTCGCATCGGCTCTGAGCTGCCGGCGGTCCATTCCGGCCGGTATTGCCGGACATCCAGCGTCTGATTGTATAAAGGCGAAGTCGGCACATCGATACAATAGTCAAAACGGCTCATTTGCTGGTACGGCATCGGTGTGACCAAAGTAGGTAAGGCACCAAAAGCCGAACTTAACCGGAACAGGCCGGCTGGCGCTTTACCGTCACCTTCCTGTTTTTGCTGACCTTGTTGTGGCGGATGTAAACCCAGGCCCCAGGCGCTGCCGTTTCGACCCAGGTCAACAGCGCTTGCCGGGCCAGCTACTTGCCACGGCATGCCGACGCTGCGGGCAAACAGATATAAACGACCAGTACTGGCGCCCCAGTCGTCGCTGACGACTATCACCAGTTGTCTGGTGGACGCAGGGATCACCGGCGCTGCCGCTAGTGCTTCACCAGACGAGGCCGGCAGCTGCGGCGACTGGCTGCATCCTATGTTACTGAGCAATAAAACCGTCAACACCAAAGTGCCGGCGACATGCCGCTGCGGTCTGCGCTGCGCTGACGAGCGAGATAAAGTGTCAAAAGTAATTGATTTACAAAGATGTTTCATCAAGCTCTGTACTACTTTCATGCGGACGCCTGCGCTTGTCATTTGATCTGTGGCCAGTATACTTGAATAAAAAATTCCCGCCATGTCATAGGTTTATCCATGCACAGCCGCAAACCCCGCCACAATTTTTCTTCCTACGTTTTTCATTGTCTGCTGCTATTCAGCATGTTGTGGCTGTCATTGCCTAACGCCAACGCCGTCGTGCACGACATTCCAGGCCTGACACCGGCGCAGCTTCAGGTTGATTATTGGCTGGCGCGAAGCCCGGCGCCTGACCAAATCCTGCGCACTGCGCCGCAAATTCAGGCCGACAATGCGGTGTTATTTCGCAGCACGGCTGGCATGTTCGACTTTGCCACAGCACCACAAAGTTATACCGGTGCTGAAGTGCGCGCCCTCATCGCGCAAAGCAGTCAACGGCCGCAGGCCGCACGTTTTTATGCCGACGGCCGCCAGCTGAGCGAAGCCGATTTTAGCCGTTACCAGCAGGCGATGGCGTTACCGGCAATTACCGCACAAGTGCCGGCAAAAGCTGCACTGGTGACCAGCCGGGGCAGCATCCGCACTTTCCCGACTCTGGATCGGGTGTTTAATCAGCAAATGGACTTTGACATTGACCGTTTTCAGGAAACCGCAGTGTTTCCCGGGCAGGCGCTACAGGTGCTGCATTACAGTCAGGACAAATTGTGGGCTTATGTCCGGCATTATCATTACAACGGCTGGTTGCAGGTGCAGCATCTGGCGCTGACCGATCACCAGACTGCGCTGGATTTTACCCGGCAACCCGACTTTTTGCTGGTGACCGGCGCTCGGGTGTTTACCAATTTTAATCCGCAGCAGCCACAGGTTTCTGAGGTAGCGCTCGAGATGGGCGTGCGCCTGCCGCTGCTGCAACGACTACCGGCGCTGTTGTATCAACAAAACCCGGCTTTTAGTTATGCCGTGCAGTTACCGGTTCGCCAACATGATGGCACTCTGGCGTTACTGCCGGCACTGATTAGCCGCAATCAGGATGTGCAGAGCGGTTATCTGCCACTGACCCGCGCCAATATTATCCGCCAGTCGTTTAAATTCTTAGGCGAGCGTTATGGCTGGGGTCACGATTACAACGCAAGGGATTGTTCTGGTTTTATCAATGAAGTATTTAAAACTTTTGGCCTGTTGTTGCCGCGCAATACCGGCAGTCTGGCTGATCTGGGTTTTGGCGCCTTTATTCAGCTTGAACAAACAACAGCCAGTGAAAAACAACAAGCACTTGAACAAGCCGATATCGGTGATTTATTAATGATCCCTGGCCATGTCATGCTGATACTGGGCCGCAGCGATCAAAACAAGATGTTTGTGATCCACGCCGTCAACGGCCTGAGTTATTTCCTGCAGAACGGTGACTATTATCACAGCAAACTTAATGGTGTCAGCGTCACCCAGTTCACGCCGTTACAACTCAACCCACAGACCAGTTATCAGCAGGCGCTATATCAAATCAAAAGCCTGAGCCGGGAGACTTATGCGCATCGTTAAACTCGACACCTTTTTGCTGGAAGTGCCGCTGAAAACACCTTTTGTCACAGCACTGCGCCGCGTGGACGCTGTACAGGATTTAATAGTGCGCATTGAGCTGGAAAATGGTTGCTGTGGGTATGGCGAAGCAGCCCCGACCTTAGTCATTAGCGGCGAAAGCCTGCAGTCGATGCAGGCGGTGATCCAGACTGTATTTAAGCCGCTGCTGCTGGGTCAGTCCATTGTCAATTTCCAGGCGTTGCTGCACCGGCTGGAGCAGGCGGTGGTTGGCAACAGCAGCGCCAAAGCTGCTGTGGATATCGCGCTTTATGATGCCCGGGCGCAATTATTTAGAGTGCCTTTGTGCGAGCTGCTCGGCGCTGCGCCTTCGCTGCTTATGACCGACATCACTATCAGTTTAAACGGTCCGGATCAGATGGTGCAGGATGCAAAAAACGCAGTAGCTGCCGGTTACCAGCAACTGAAAATCAAACTAGGTGGCGAGCCGGCGCTGAATGTCGAACGCGTGCTGGCTATTCATCAGGCAGTACCGGCCGAAGTAAAATTACGGCTTGATGTGAATCAGGCCTGGACCGCGAAACAGAGTATTCAGGTGTTGCGGCAAATTGAAGCGGGCGGTGTTTTCCCTGAGCTGGTTGAGCAACCAGTGCCGGCTGCGGACTGGGCCGGGTTAAAAGCAGTCAAAGACGCAGTCCTGACTCCGGTGATGGCCGATGAGAGTGCCTATAGCCCACAGGATGTCGCGAAACTGCTGGCACTGGACTGCTGCGACATCATCAACATCAAACTGATGAAAACCGGCGGCATCAGCGGCGCATTGCAGGTGCTGGCGCTTGCGGCGGCGGCCGGTAAACCCTGTATGCTGGGATCTATGCTGGAATCATCCATCAGTGTGGCTGCAGCTGCGCATTTAGCGGCGGCTTATCCGCAGCAAATCCGTTATCTGGATTTGGACGGTCCGACCCTGAGCTGTTTTGATCCGGTCAGCGGCGGCTGCCAGTTTGACGGCCCGCAGATCTTGCTAAATCAAAGCCCGGGTTTAGGCATCAAAGAGATCCGCGGCCTCACGCCCTGGCCACTGGCTGCATTACCTGCCGGACACTGAAACTCAGCGCTGTTAACCGGCCTGGCTGGTTGGTTTACAGCGCAAAAGTTCGGCATCTTTCAGATAAAAGCCGGCAACAGGCGCGAATTCTAATGGCAAAGCAAGTTTAGTTTGCCATTTCTGGCGGATGGCTTGCGGCGCCGCTGAGTGCAGAATATCGCGGTATTTTTGCTGTAACTGGCGTACCAGAGCCGGGTCTGAGCCCGGTGACAGCGCGAAATAATTTTCTGAACAAAGCACCCGCCAGACTGGCGTGAGCACAGGCGCTGCTGTCAGTTGCGCCTGCAACACCTGTTCTTCCAGATCGGTCGACAGCCAGAGCTGAGCACGGTTTTTCAGTAACATGTCCATACCTTGCTGGTAACTGCCGACAGTTTCAATCGCGATGCCCGCGGCTTTAAACTGCTCACTGAGCCAACCGGCGCGAAGGCCTGCCACTACCAACCGGTGTTTTTTGATATCTGCAAAGCTTTTAACCGGCGGTAAATCACTGCGCACAGCGTATAACGAGTGAAAACGTCGTGATACTGGCCCGATATATTGAAAACCCAATGCTTCGCGCTCCGCTGTTTTCCCCATCGTAAACAGCAGGACATCAGGCTGCTCCAGCGCAGTGGCATAGGCGCGCGGCCACGGCATCAGCTCAACCGGTGCCGGTAATTTGCCGTTAAACATCAGTTGTAGTAAATCCACCGACAAACCGCTGATCTGCTGGCCCTCGAGATAATTAAACGGCATTTTTTCCGACGTCAGAATGCGCGCCGGCGTTAAATTCTGCGCCAGCAAAGCGCTGCTAAAGCAAAAAAGCAGCAGTGTGAGTGACTTGCAAAACAACTTGTTGTGTTGGCCAATACGCATTGGTGGGTCTTTTCTCCGGTTAAAGGTGCTGCCGATGGGCCACATCTTTGATGATGAAACAAAACATCCTGCTGTCAAATCCACCCGAGCATCGCGCCGGCAATCATCAGCAGTGGCAACAGCACAATTGGCGGGCACCAACGACGCCACACCACCAGTCCGGCGACCGCGATCACTAGTAAGTGCCAGTTACTGCTGACTGCATGCGGCACGATAAACTGACACCAGGCTGCGCCAAGCAAGCCGACTACTGCACAATTCACCGCAGTAACTGCACCGAGCAGAGGCCTATACTGACTCAGCCGGTGCCACCAGGGCCATAAAGCACAGACCAGCAGCGCGCCGGGTAAAAATAACATCGCAGTCGCAAGCAAAGCGCCGGTCACGCCTTGTCCGGCTGCAGCGCCGATATACGCGGCAAAACTAAACAACGGCCCCGGGACTAACTGGGCCAGCGCATAGCCAGAGAGAAAATCCGCTTCACTGATAAGGCCGGCAGTGTTTTGTTCCAACAGCGGCAATACCACATGACCACCGCCGAATACCATGGCGCCGGCGCAGTAACAGGCGTCAGCCAGTTGTAACAAAGCATCAGCGGTTTGCAGCACAACAACAGGTAAACCAAACAGCAGCAAAGCAAACAACGTTAACAGCAGCACTGTAGTGTAGGTTGTGGCGTGGGTTTTCTGCGGACTTGCCGTGATAGTAGCGACTGTGTGCGGCTGTAACCAGCAGGCACCGAACAGGGCAAAAACCAGTAAAATAAGCAGCTGATAAAAAGGCTGAGGCCAGAGCAGAAAACACAGCAGTGCCACGCCGGCGAGGCATCGGCGTGGCCAGTCAGGCGTCAGGCTGTTGCTCATTTGCCACACTGCGTGGCCAACAATCACCACCAGTGCGCATAATGCGCCTTGTTGTGCCAACGGGCTGAACCACTGGCTGCCAACAAGACCAGCCAACGTCATCAGCAGAAAAGACGGTAAGGTAAAACCAATAAAAGCCAGCAGGGCACCGGTAAAACCGGCATGCTGCAGACCAATGCCAATGCCAACCTGACTGGAAGCAGGCCCGGGTAAAAACTGACACAACGCGACAAGCTGACGATATTGCTGCTCGTCCATCCAGGCTTTTTGCCGGACGACCCACTGTTCAAAATAAACCAGATGTGCCGCCGGGCCACCAAAAGAGGTCAGACCCAGCCGTAAAAACAAGTAAAACACTTCCGCAGAACGCGTCATCGGCAACAACCTGCAGCCACTCCAATGGCGCCAAGTTTACCGGTACTTGATTTCGCTTGCCAGCTCAGCTAGCACTGACTCAGGGTTTAGCAGCCATTGCTGGCATTTTGCCGCGCCGGCGCCCCGGTTTGCAGTAAAAAACCTTCGTCGATGTAACCTTGCAGACCGCCAATCATGATTTTGACCGAATAACCGAGCCGGGCAATTTTCAGCGCGGCCTGATCGGCGCCATTGCAATGCGGTCCAGCGCAATACACCACCAGCAGCCGGTGTGGCGGTAGTGTCGCGAGTGTCGAGTCACTGATTTGCCGGTGCGGCAAATTAACTGCTCCCGGCACATGGCCTGCGGCAAAAACTGCGCTACTGCGGACATCCAATAACACAAAGTCGGTCGCACCGGCTTGTAATGCGCTGTGCACATCGCTGCAGTCAGTCTCCAGCATCAAACGTTGGCTGAACCAATCGATAGCAGTGTCGGCGGTTGCAGCGGGATATTGGCAGACTAACGAAGGTTGTGTGTTGGTTAAAACTTGTGATGTCATGATCTACTCCTGGATTGGGATTAAACAGCGATGGCTTATTTGACCAATAAATTTCGCCAGGCAACACTGTCGGATTTACCAATAATCGCCTGTTTTCAGCCAACACCTTGTCCTGCTCAAACGACGGCGGCAGAATAAGCCATGGATGTGCAAATGGGCAGCTGAATGGCTATCAAACCGGTGAAATGATGACATCTGAAAAACCCCATCACGTGGTGATTTGCGCTTACCACGGTCTGTCGATGCTGGAATACGGCGCCGCAGTAGAAATTTTTATCAGCCATGGCCGGACGAATAGCCCTTGGTATCAGGGCGAAGTCGTCAGCTGTGATGGTCCGCAATTAGCATTGGGTGATGGCAGCCGTTTATGGTTACCCGATGATCTTGGGGTGTTGCAACAGGCCGACACTATAGTACTGCCGGGCTGGCGCGATATTAACGAGCGGCCACCCCAACAATTACTGCAGGCGTTGCAGCAGGCAGCGCAAAGAGGCGCGCGGCTGGTCAGTTTTTGTTCCGGTGCAGTGATCCTGGCCTATGCCGGCTTGCTGGATGGGAAAACTGCGACAACACATTGGAAATACGCTAAAAAATTCAGACAGTTATTTCCGAAAGTTCAGCTTGATACCGCTCCGTTGTTCGTGCAGGCCGGCCACATCTTTACCTCCGCCGGCAGCGCGGCCTGCATTGACCTTGCGCTGGCGCTGATTGAAGCGGATTTTGGCACGCAGCAGGCCAATAGCAGCGCACGACGCCTGGTGGTGCCGCTTGCCCGGCAGGGCGGCCAACGCCAATTTATTCAGTTGCCGGTGTCAACCGCCAGTAAAACCCTGACCAGGGTAATCGACACTGTATTGGCAGACTTAAGCAGGGACTGGCAAATTGATGCTCTGGCGCAGCAAGCTGGGATGAGCCGGCGGAGCTTTGACCGGCATTTTCAAAGCAGTATCGGTCAAAGTGCCAAACAGTGGCTGCAACAGGCGCGGATTGAGCAGGCAAAAGTGCTGTTAAGCCGCGGTGAGCGGATTGAAATAGTCGCCGGGCAATGTGGTTTTACCAGCGCTTCAGCCTTTCGTGCGCAGTTTGCGCAGTGGACCGGCGTCGCGCCCAGCCAGTTCCGGCTGGCGCAGCAACAAAGGGCTTGTTTGCAGGTTGATTAACCGGCCGTAGCAACTTTTTCGCGGTGTTAGCACCGCTGGCATCTCAGCGCTTGTGTTAGCGCTTGTCAGCTTTTATGATCGCGCCACTTTGCAGCGGGGAGTTATCCTGCTGCGTGCTGCCCGGAACTCAACATGTCATTAAGCCCACAAGACACAGTTACAACGCTTATCAGCGCCATTTTGCAACTGGTATTACAGCAGGACCAGCAACTGGAGCGTGCGATGTCGCAGGTGTTCAGCCAGCACAAACCAACGCTCGCACAGCAAGCTCAGACCGTGGCGCATTGTGGTGCTTTGCTGCGACGGCTCAATGCCTATCAGGCGCTGGCCGGCGCGGACCAAAGTCTGCCAGCACTCATTGCGGCCTATTTGAATCAAGTGCAGGCCACAGCCCAAGCACAGACGCGCTGGCAACAACTGCCGGCTCAGCTACAGGATGGTTGCCCGGATTGGCTGGAACAACTCGGCCAGGCTGAACTTGGGGCTGACTGGCCGGCAGAGCGCGCAGCACTGGCGCAGGCGGCACCCAGATACATTCGGGTCAACAGGCTAAAGGCCAGCAAGGAACAGCTGCAACAAGCACTGGCACAAGCCGGCATTCAGAATCAGCCGGTCCATGGCGTCGACACGGCGCTACAAATCACCTCTGACGCCGCGCTGTTTCAAACTCAGGCTTTTAAACAGGGTTGGTTTGAACAACAAGACGCCGGCTCGCAGCTAGTGGCTGCGGCGTTACCAGTCAAACCCGGCAGCCGGGTCATTGACGCCTGTGCCGGCGCCGGTGGTAAAACGCTGGCACTGGTCGCAGCGATGCAGGCTAAGGGCCGCTTATTGGCGATGGATGTCGAGCAATGGAAGCTGGATAATCTGCAGCAGCGCGCCAACAGAGCAGGGGCCGGCAATATCGAAACCCGGCTCATCAGCAGCAGTAAAACCATCAAACGGCTGGCCGGTAAAGCTGATTACCTGTTACTGGATGTGCCCTGTACCGGTAGCGGCGTGCTGCGGCGCAATCCGGATGCAAAATGGCGTGCGCCGATGCGGTTGGCGGAATTGCAGCAACTGCAGCAGGACATTTTACAGCGCTACAGCAAAATGCTGGCGGTCGGTGGCGAGCTGCTGTACGCCACCTGTTCCATTTTCCCCAGCGAAAACCGTCGGCAAATTGACTTGTTTTTAGCCACCCGGCCGGATTTTGTGCTGCTGTCAGACCAGCAAATCAGTCCGGCGGCAACCGGTTTTGATGGTTTCTATTCTGCGCATCTGCGCCGGATCAGCGAGCTGGGCTGATCGGTTTAGGGCGGGCTGGTTTCAGGTAAACAGGCTCAGGTTTTATTGGCGGCATCTGCCGGTGCTTCAGCAGGCACTTCATAGGCTTTGCAGGTACTGATCAGCGCCTGCAAATGGCCACCTAAATCTTTACTGGCAAATTGCTGGCTCTGTGCCACCAGCGTTTTTAGTGTCGCCAGCGCTTGTTCCAGTCCTTGCTGGTCAATCAGCGTTTTGGCATAAGCGGCAGCGTCTGCGCCTTGTTCCAGCATCGCCGCGACGCTGTCAAAACTAATTTCCTGCGAAAACATCTGTTCGATGTCAGCCAGCAACTTAGCTACTTTGGCCGATTCGACCAAAGCACCTTCCACCGTAATGAGTTTCCCCATCGGATCTGCCGCCAACCGGCTTGCAACGCAAGCGGCTACGGTACCGGCTTCAGCACTGCCGGCAACAGCAGCAAGGCCCTGTTCACGGATTTGTTTCACTGCTTCGGCGATTTGTGGATCTTGTTGCAACCATTGTTGCTCTAATGCAGATTTGGGATTTTCACTGAGATAACCACAGCTGGTCAGCAAAAAAGCCAGGCCGGCTGTTAACAAAGGACGAGTGAAAGACATTGGCAGCTCCATGGCATCAAGATAAATAAGCGGGAAAACACCGCTGGTTATCTTTGTTTGATGGCGCTGGTTCCTGACAATTCAAGGGCAGTAGCGAAAATTTTGCTACGCTGTGGAGCTGTCCCGGCAAAAAACTTATTGCTGCTGTTGCTGTAAGGTCAGCGCCGCCATCAGGCGTTGACGCAGCGCGATCATTTGTCTTGCATCAACTTCACCTGCAGCCTCTTTGCTGCTCTGCAGGGCTTGCTGCAACTGAACCTGATACTGGTTATACAGTTTGTTCAGCAGCGGGCTTTGGCTCAGCGCAAACAGCTGCTGCCATAAATCTTCGATTTGCTGCAATTGCTGCGCTGAGACACGGTGGATTTGTGGTAATGCCTGGCTGAGCACACGCAATTCGAAGTCCAGTTTACGCAGCACAGTCTCGGTTGAACCGACTTGGAGCGCCGTATTTGGCAGCGACTGAGTTGCCGCACCAGGTACTTGCTGTGGCATCAACAGCAGTAACGCCAGTACAGTTAGTTTGAACAGCAGTATAATTTTCATCCGCGCCTCCTAGAAATACCAGCCATAAGACAGGCTGACAAAATCAAGGCCAGGGTTTGGTCGTTTAAAACCGGCGTTGGAATAATGCAGGTAACGCAAGGTCAGGCTACGGTCCGGCGCCAGCCATGCCACTAAGCCCAGCCTGTCTTCAAACTGATAATGAGTACTGACATCCTTACCGGCAAAACGGGTGTCATCCAGCAGGGATACACCGATGCCGAACTCCAGATCCCAATTTAAATCAAAGGCTTGCCCAAGCGGATAACGCAACACCGGCGACACCGCCAACACGGCATTACTGTCTGAGCTGTTGGCCGGGCCATAGCGCCAGAAATTGGCACTGGCTTCAAATGACATGTTCAGGCGTGGGTCCAGGCCATGCAGCCAGTCCACATGATGTTGATAGGCCAGCTTTAAGCCCTGTACATCGCCTTCGCCCTGCAGGTAATCGACAGCTATAGCCTGCTGCAGACTTTTCGCCTGGGCCATTTGACTGAAACCGGATAAAAACAAAGTGAGGACCAAAGCGCGTAAAATAGCCCGGTTCACTCTGACGCTGAAACTGAAAGTCATGGTGTGTTCCTCTGTGCACCCACGCCACCTTGGCGTTTGCGGTAATGGCTGCTATTATCGGGAACGATTAGTTACAAAATGTACCTATACAGTTGCAGAGAGTATCATGATGGACAGATTAACCCCCTTGCTCGCGCATTTTTCACCACAGGCCTCGATTTATTTCCACGGCAGCAGCTGCCAGAAAACCCAATTTTGTCCACAAAGTGGCCGGGCTTATCTGCATTTAATTGAGGCCGGGCAAGGGGAAGTCAGTGTGAATGGCCGTAGCCATGTCATCACTGAACCTTGTTTGTTGTTTATTCCGCGCGGACATGCGCATCAATTTAAAGTGGACCATCAACAGTCGCTGTTGCTGTTTTGCGCAACATTGGACTGCGGTGAAACCGCCGGCAACCCACTGTTGGCCGCATTGCCGGATTTAAGCTTAATTCCGCTGTCCGGCTGCTCGTCGCTCAGAAGTACCATTTCTTTGATTTGGCAGGAAAATCAAGCGCAATACTGTGGCCGCGACGCGGCGTTGCAACGCCTGACCGAATATCTGCTGATCTTGTTGTTGCGCCACATTATGGCGGTAGAACCGCCACAAGCAGGCTTATTTGCCGGCCTCGCTGATAAACGACTGGCGCCGGTGATCACTGCTTTGCATCAACAACCCCAGCTGGATTGGACTTTAGACAGTATGGCGTTGGAAGCGGGCATGTCACGCGCCCGCTTTGCCGAGCATTTTCGCAAAATCGTCGGGCAAACCCCGGCCGATTACCTGCAAAACTGGCGTCTGACGCTGGCACGTAAGCAGCTGTTATCCGGCAATGCACTGAAACAAATCGCACCCGCCGTAGGGTATCAAAGCGTCGCAGCTTTTCACCGGGTGTTTCGCCAACGTTTTGGTGTATCGCCGAAAGAATGGCTGGAACAGGCAAGTGCTGTGGCGGCTTGAGGGGTTGGGTAGAAGAGGGTAATGAAACACAAGCCGACGACTGTCGTCGGGCTGTTTCAATTTAGATTGCCGAATTTCAGATACAAAAAAACCAGCATCATGCTGGTTCTTAAGTTGGTTGCGGGAGCCGGATTTGAACCGACGACCTTCGGGTTATGAGCCCGACGAGCTACCAGGCTGCTCCATCCCGCGTCCGAAAATTACATTTGAGCAGTTAATGTAATCTATTGTTTTGCAATGACTTAGTTGGTTGCGGGAGCCGGATTTGAACCGACGACCTTCGGGTTATGAGCCCGACGAGCTACCAGGCTGCTCCATCCCGCGTCCGTCATTGCGGGGCGCATCTTATTGCTTTTAGATATCGATAGCAAGCAACAATTGACATAAAACCAGCGACAACGCACTGACTGCTGGTTTTATCAGCATCTTGTGTTTTAAATCATCGAATTAGCTGTAACCCGATAATGTGCCACCAGCAAAAGCCAAATTCGGCAGCGGGCCTGCTGCAACTTCTGATATACTTCGCGCAATTTTTTTGCGTGGATTTTTTTATGTTGCAATTCTGGGCGTTAACCTCCAAAGGCGTTGAAGAAGTACTGGCCAGTGAACTGACCAGCCTCGGCGCCACCGTCAGTAAAGTCAGCCTTGGCGCTGTGCGGTTTGAGGCAACGTTAGAGCAGGGCTACCAAATCTGTTTGTGGTCGCGCCTCGCTACCCGGATCATGCGCCAGCTCGATCAACTCGCTATTAATGAACAATCCGATGTCTATGCCGTCGCCAACGAGCTGGACTGGACCGCACAGATGGATCTGCGTCAAAGCCTCGCGGTCGAGTGTGTCGGTAAACATGCCACTATTGATAACAGTCAGTTCGGCGCGATGCGCGTGAAAGATGCCATCGTCGACCAATTCAGAGCGAAATTCGGCGAGCGGCCGGACGTCAGCCGGTTGGAACCGGACGTGCGTTTTCAGCTGCGAATGGAACGCCAACATTTTTATTTCTTAAAAGATTTCTCCGGCCCGTCGCTGCATCAGCGGGGTTACCGTAAAGAGCAGGGCGAAGCGCCGTTAAAAGAGCAGTTAGCTGCGGCCATGCTGATCCGTTCCGGCTGGCAGTTTGAGCAACCGCTGGTTGACCCATTTTGTGGTAGCGGTACTTTATTAATTGAAGCTGTGCTGATGGCGCGGCAATTAGCGCCGGGCCTCAAGCGTTTAAAATTTGCCTTCGAAAACGACAGCGATTTTGATGCCGCTTTGTATCAGGAACTACGGGCCAAAGCGCTGGGGCAACGCCGGGCTTTAGCAGCAACGGCTAAGTTCATCGGTTTTGATACAGACCCGCGTCAATTAGACAAAGCCCGCCAAAACGCCGCCCGTGCCGGTGTCGCTGAATTTATTGAATTTAAAGCCGGTGATGCCACTACTCTAGAGGCTGCCGGCACCCAAATCCCCGGCGTGGTGATTTGTAACCCACCTTATGGTGAGCGCTTGGGCGATATCCCGTCGCTGATCCCGGTCTACAGCGAATTTTCAGTACGCCTGAAGCAACATTACGCTAACTGGCGGCTGGCGATTATCACCAGCAACACTGACTTACTACGTTCACTGAAGTTGTCCAAGCTCAAATCGTATAAATTTGCCAACGGCCCGCTGGACTGTGAATTCAGTTTGTTTGACCTGACGGAAAAACAGGTGCAAATCACCAGTAAAAGCCCGTCGATGTTTTTTGCTGAAAGTGAGTCTTTTGCCAACCGGCTGAAAAAGAACGTCAAACAGCTGGAAAAGTGGTCCAAGCGCGAACAAATCAGCTGCTACCGGCTTTATGACGCAGACATTCCGGAATACAACGTTGCAGTCGACTGGTACGACGGCGAAGTAGTGATCCACGAATATGCCGCGCCTTCGAATGTTGACGAGCAAATCGCGCAAAAACGCCTGTTTGATATCGTCAACCTGGTGCCGCAGGTGCTGCAGGTATCGACCGACGCCATAGTTCTAAAAGTCCGTGAAAAGCAAAAAGGCAAAGAGCAATATCAGGCGCTCGCCAAAGCCGGCCAGTACAAAACGGTCAGCGAATATGGCGCCAAATTTTTGGTGAATTTACGTGATTACCTCGATACCGGGCTGTTTTTAGACCACCGACTGACCCGGCGAAGTATCCAGCAACAAGCCAAAGACAAAGCCGTACTGAATCTGTTTGCTTATACCGGTTCGGCTTCTGTGCACGCCGCATTGGGCGGTGCGCGCAGCGTGACGACTGTTGATATGTCCAATACTTACCTGGATTGGGCCAAACGCAATTTTGCCGTGAATGATCTCGCTGGTAAGCAATACCAGTTTATCCAGGCCAACGTGCTGGAATGGCTGGCTGATTGTAAAAACCAGTTTGATCTCATTTTTGTCGACCCACCGACTTTTTCCAACTCAAAACGGATGGAAGATACCTGGGACGTACAGCGTGACCATGTGAAGTTACTGACGATGATCAGCAAGCTGGTGGCACCCAACGGTAAAGTGATTTTCTCCAATAACAAACGTAAGTTTAAAATCGACCGCGCCGCACTCGAAGCGGCCGGCTGGTCGATTAAAGACATCAGCGCCGCGTCTTTGCCGGAGGATTTTAAGCGTACCCCGCAAATTCACGTCTGTTTTGAGCTGACGCGGAGCGCCTGATGCTGACGCTTTACAGCACCTGGGGTTGCCATTTATGTGAAGAGGCGGAAGCGCTGCTGCATGCAGCCAGCCTTGAGTTCAGCCTGGTCGACATTGTCGACGAGCCGGCCGCTTTTGCTTTGTATCGCACAGAGATCCCGGTACTGACCAGACTGCAGCACGGGCAAACCTATGAATTGAAGTGGCCCTTTGATGCGGCCGCACTACAGAGATTTATCACACAGCCAGCGCTGTGAACAGGAAAGATTAAGCGTGGAATTACTCAGATTTCAACAAGCCTGCCTGGCCTTTGGCACCAATCCGGTGCTCGACCATGTCGACTTTAGTTTGTTTGCCGGCGAGCGGGTTTGTTTAGTTGGCCGCAACGGCGCCGGTAAGTCGTCGCTGCTCAAAGTATTAACCGGCCAGCAAGTGCTGGACGACGGTCAGGTCGTCAAAGAGAACAACGTGGTGCTGGCGCGGCTGGAACAAGACCCGCCGGCACGGATTGACGTGACTATCGCTGATTTTATCCGCGAGGGTGCTGGCGACCTTGCGGCTAAATTGCAGCGTTTTTATCAAATTTCCAACGAATATGACGCCGATAATGACGCACAACAACGCGAATTTGCCAGTTTGCAAAGTGAACTGGACGCGCGGGACGGCTGGCAATTAGAAGCCCGTGTGCTTCAGCTTTGTGAGCAGTTTGTGATGGGCCCTGATGCCACGCTGGCGAGTTTATCCGGTGGCTGGTTACGCAAAGCCGCCCTGGCGCGGGCACTGATTGCCAAGCCAAATATTCTGCTGCTGGACGAACCAACCAACCACTTAGATGTGGCTGCTATTCAATGGCTGGAACAGTTTTTACTGCAATTTGCCGGCGCTATTATTTTTGTCTCGCACGACCGCGCTTTTATCCGCAATGTCGCGACGCGTATCATCGATTTAGACCGCGGCCAGTTAACTTCTCACCCGGGCAACTATGCCGAGTATCTGGAACGCAAAGCCAAGATGCTCGAGGTTGAACAGCAGCACAATGCGCTGTTTGATAAAAAACTGGCTGAAGAAGAAGTCTGGATCCGTCAGGGCATCAAAGCGCGACGCACGCGTAATGAAGGTCGGGTACGCGCACTGAAAGAGCTGCGTAAAGAACGTGCTGCCCGCGTTGAACAGCTGGGTAAAGTCGATTTTGCCATTGAACAGGCGGCGAAATCCGGCAAGCTGGTGTTTGAAGGCAAAAAACTCAATTTAAGTTTTGACGGCAAAACCCTGCTGCAGGATTTTAACTTCCTGTTGATGCGTGGCGACCGCGTGGCGTTAGTCGGGCCAAATGGCGTCGGCAAAACCAGTTTAATCAAAGTGTTATTGGATGAATATCCGGTTGAAAGCGGTGAAATTAAACGCGGCACTAACCTCGAAGTGGCTTATTTTGACCAGCACCGCATGGCGCTGGATTTAGACGCCACAGTGCAGGATAACGTCGCAGAAGGGCGGCAGGAAATCGTGCAAAATGGCCAAAGCCGCCATGTGCTGAGCTACCTGCAGGATTTCCTGTTTGCACCGGCGCGTTCACGCACACCGGTGCGGGCTTTGTCCGGCGGCGAAAAAAACCGGCTGTTGCTGGCGAAGTTATTCGCTAAACCAAGCAACCTATTGATCCTCGATGAACCTACCAACGACCTTGACGTCGAAACGCTGGAGCTGTTAGAAGATATTCTGCAGCAATATCAGGGCACTGTGATATTGGTCAGTCACGACCGTGAATTCGTCAATAACACCGTCACCAGCGCATTATGGTTTACCGGCACCGGCCGGATAGTTGAAATCGCCGGCGGGTATGACGATGTACTGGCGTACCAACAGCTGCAACAAAGTAAGACGGAAGTGAAAAAACCGTCGAATGAACAAATAATTACAAAACCCGCTGAGCAATCTGCCGCGCAGGCTTCAGCTTCAGCACCGAAGAAGTTATCATACAAAGAGAAACGCGAACTGGAACTGTTGCCCGCCGAGATCGAAAGTCTTGATGGACAGCTCAGCGCCTTACAGACGCAGGTCAATGATCCGGAGTTCTTCCGCCAGAGTGCCGATGTCACCACAGCTCTATTGAACCAAATTCAGCAAGTCGAGTCGAAGCTGGCGCACGCATACGAGCGTTGGGAACAATTAGAAGCATTAAACCAGCAGTAGCAGGGGAATTGAATGAAATTTTCGCCGTTGTTTGTCGCCATGTTACCGGCCGTTGTGGCCTTTACGGGGCAGGCAGCCACTTATCAGGTCGTCGAACTTGGACCTATCGATGGTTATAAATCAAGTTTCGTCTCTGGCCTCAATAACAATAACCAGGTCGTCGGCAATTTAAGTAACAGATTTAATTATCCAATTGACCTGAATTCTGTCGATTTCACTAATACCGTTATCACCGGTAATCTAACAGCGGCAGAAATTGAAGAAGTTAAAAAGGGCAATATCAGCGCCAAAGCGTTGACTGTGCTTATCAACTATCTGCAATCAGCCAGTGGGATTTATACCACCCAACGTTTTGCCGGCACTTATCCGGTCCGGCTCGACACCAAACAGCTGGTACGCGTTCGTGAAACAGCAACTGTGCAAACCAATAACGAATATCTGTTAGGGATTAATGACCTGAACCAGATGGTCGGTTACGCCACAGCACCGTTCAACCGTCAGTCTTTTACCCCTGCGGCGACTACCACGACGCCAAACCCTGTTGCACAGCAATTATGGGTGCCGGCTCCTATGCATATGGCAGGTGTCATTTTCACTGATAAAGGTAAATACACCTTACCACCGGCGTACACCGACTACGGTGGCGGTTACAGCGTTGGCCGGGGCTTAAACAACACTGGCAAAGTGATTGGTTATGGCAGCAGCACTATGGCGGCAGATACCCAGACCGCTATCGCCAAAGCCTGCGATGGCACTACAGAGCCAAAAGATTTATGTTATTACCGCAACGCAGTCGGTAATGCTTATGAGACTCGCGGTATGGTGTGGCAGCTGGATGCCAATGGCAAACCGGGCACGCCGCAATTGCTGGGATTCCTTGGTGACAAAAACTCCGGTAAAGCGCATACCCGGACCGATTACCCAACCGTTACTTACACCAGCACGCCGAACGACATTAATGACAATGGTCTGGTCGTTGGTGCTTCGATGTACTCGGACAGTGATGATATCCGTTTCTATATCATCGGTTTATCGGGTCGTGATGAGGTGTATCACGCCCTTCACGCCACCATTTTCGACGGCACTGAGCTGAAATCTTTTATTGATACCAAAGAGTGGAGCGCAAGCTATGCCACCGGCGTTAATAATAAAAATATTATCACCGGTTTTGCGGTCAAAAATATCAACAGCGCTGAGCGTAATCGTTTCTTTATTTATGATTACAACACACAAAAGCTGACGTTCCCGGCAGATTTGTTTGCGTCAGCCTCGACGGCCCCTGAAGCCATCAATGACAACAATCTGGTTGTTGGTACCACAGAAGCCTCTACCGCTGGTACATCCACGCGCCGTAATGTTGGTTTCCTCTATGACATCAATGCCAATACCTTTAAAGACATCAACACTTTGCTTACCTGTAAGTCGGCTTACACAATTGTTACAGCGACTGACATTAACGAGAAAAACGTCATTGTCGCGACAGCTATTAAAGAAGTCGAGCGGCGCGACATTAAAGGTGAGCTGGTGAAAGACAGCGCCGGTAATGTGCTCAAAGAAGAAGTTGCCGTGGCAGTGCAGTTAAATCCAATCGCCAACGGCACAATCGACAACTGCGATAACAGCGCAGAACAAACCTACGAGCGGCAGGGCGCCAGCTTTGGTTTGTTTGGTTTGTTAGCACTGCTGCCACTCGCGCTGCGTCGTCGCCGGCGTTAAGTCGACAAATCGCTGCTAAAAAAACCCGCGTTGCGGGTTTTTTTCTGCCTGCAGACATCAAATCAACAAGCCCGTTCTGCAAACGTGCGTAGCAGCGACTTTCAGCTGGCTAAATTCGCGTTTATACAAAAAATAATTTCATTTTTTTGTCGTCAAATTGCAATGAAGTTCAGTTTGTTAGCGAAAGTCAATTAGTATCTCTGCTATTTTCGGTTGAACCTTTTGCTACACAGGTCTATCTATTAACTGTGTGCCGGTGTTGCACCCCTGCAGCCGGTACTTTCTGTGAAGAACACATAGAGTTGAGGAAGACTGCCGTATGAAAAGACAAAAACGTGATCGTTTAGAACGTGCTCATGCTCAAGGTTATCGTGCAGGTGTTACAGGCCGTTCAAAGGAGCTTTGTCCGTATCAGAGTATTGATGCGCGCTCGCAGTGGTTAGGGGGGTATCGCGAGGCGATGGAAGACCGCGGTGGTGGTCTGTTTAGTAAAGGTCAATAATCCCAGTCTGTTGAGACTGATGCATTAAGGAACAAACCCCGCGATAGCGGGGTTTGTCGTTACAGAGCTTGCACTACATCAGCTTAGAAACTGGAAGTATCCTGGAACAGACCCACTTTTAATTCTTCGGCGGCATAGATATCACGGCCGTCAACACTGACCACACCATCGGCAATACCCATAAACAATTTGCGTTTGATCACTCGTTTCATATCGATGGTATAAGTGACTTTTTTCGCGGTCGGCAGGATTTGTCCGGTGAACTTCACTTCACCAACACCCAGTGCCCGGCCTTTACCAGGACCACCACACCAGCCGAGGAAAAAACCAACCAGCTGCCACATTGCATCCAGACCCAGACAGCCTGGCATCACCGGGTCACCCTGAAAATGGCAGGCGAAGAACCACAGGTCCGGATTGATATCGAATTCAGCGATAATCTGGCCTTTGCCGTACTTACCACCTTCCTCAGAAATATGCAGCACCCGGTCAATCATCAGCATATTGTCAATCGGCAGCTGACTATTGCCTGGACCAAATAATTCACCTTTGCCACACGCGATTAATTCTTCTTTTGTAAAGCTATTCTGAGTCATGTATGTTAAATCCGTAAAAAATGCCGGGTCACTTTAGCGAACAGTTGTACGCTAAACAAGTCCGATTAGTCGATTTCTGCTGGTTGCAGAACATAATCCGGACACAAGACAGCCAGATGACAACGGCACCAACCGACGCTTCGACCGAGATTAATCTGCTATGCCCAAATCAGCCCAGCCTGCTCTGACCAACGCCGAAAAGCAACAAAGATACCGGGAAAAACAACGTCAATCCGGCAAAAAGGAACTACGCGGTTATCTGACGCCGGAAGCCCTGAGCTGTTATCAGGAAATTGTCGACAAAACTGACTGGAATGATAGCCAACTCCTCAGTAATGCCATACGGCTGATGTATGCAGCGCACAAGTTAGGGCAGGTTGGTCTGCTCAATAGTTGGCTGAATGAACATCAGCGTTGATGTCGATTCAGCTGTGACTGTCGAAGCCCGATGCCGTATAATAGGCGTCCGTTTTCTGCGTTGAGTACCGCCATGATTCTGTTTGTCCGTGATTTAACTGTGATCGATTTTTCTTACCTCTGTCCGCAACGCGGTTTGTTAGGCGAGAGTTTTATCGTCGATGTCGAGTTACACGGCGGCCTCGACGCTACGTCTATGGTGCTGGATTTCGCCCATGTCAAAAAACTGATAAAAAAAGCCATTGATAGCCTGGTTGATCACAAATTGGCCTATCCGGCGTTACATCCGGCGGTAAGCAAACGTCAGGACGGTCAGACCGAGATCTTAAAACTCAATAGTCAACGCGGCCCGGTGCAAATCGCATCGCCGGCTGACGCCCATGTCGCCATCCCGGCGGAAAAAGTTGATGAGTTAAGCCTGACGGCTTTTTTGCAACAGCAAATCAAACCGCTGTTACCGGATAACGTGCAGCAACTGCTGTTTGTGCTGCGGCCGGAAAAAGCCAACGGCTTTTATTATCATTACAGCCATGGCCTGAAAAAACATGATGGTAACTGCCAGCGTATTGCACATGGCCATCGCTCAACTATCGAAATTTATCAGCACAATATGTTAAGCCCACGCCTGAACAAATTCTGGACTGAACGCTGGACCGATATTTACCTCGGTACCGCCGAAGATCAGGTGCAGGCCGCTGATTGCCAATGGTTACAACCGCAAGACAATAGTCACTTTTTCCGCTATCAGGCCCCGCAAGGCTGGTTTGAAATCGCCTTGCCAGTCAGTCACTGCGAAATCGTGCCTTGTGACACCACAGTCGAGTGTCTGGCCGAGTATATCGCCAACACATTACAGGCGCTGGAACCAGCAGCCTATAAAGTAGTGGCGTATGAAGGAGTCGGCAAAGGCGCTATCGCATTTGCCTGAAAGCCTCAACCAGCAGCATAGAACGAGCCCGCGATCATCGCGGGCTCATTGTTTCTGGCTGGGGTAGTTGTCAACGCTAGTCAGCACTGGTTCTCGCTACCCACAGGCCCAACTGCACCAGACCAAAATACACCAGGCCAACTGGTGCGCTGCGCAACAACTTTAAACACCGCAACGGTCTGCGGCGCAGCTTCAAGTTGCAGGTCGAGCTGCACTAAACGTTGTTGGCGAAACAGATGGCAACAAAGTACATCGCCTGGCGCGGCGCGTAATAGCAATTGCCGGAAGGTCGGCTCCGTGGCTTTTAACTGACCCACAGCAATCAGCAGGTCACCGCTGCTCAAACCAGCGCGATGTGCCGGTGTATCATTACGCACCGCCGTCAGCAACAGACCATCGGACTTCACTTCATAGTGGAAACCGGGCTCCAGCGATGCGAGTGGCAGCACCTTCTGACCACTTTGGTCCTGATGATGCTCAGGCTGACGCCAGCTCAATTCAAGACCAAGCGCCAAGGCGGCGTCAACCAGCGGCAGTTCAGCTGCGTCTTGCACCCAATGCTGCACTTTTTTTACCAGCGCTTCGGACTGCGAATATTGCAACAACAGCGAAAAAAAGCTGTCTTCTGCGCTACCGCTTTCGTTCTGACCAAACTGCTGCCAGCAAAGCTGCATCAAGCCGTCTAAACAGAGGTTCAGTTGCTGTAGCTCTGCGTCCAGACAAAATGCCAACAAAGCGCCTTTCGCGTAATAGCTGACCACCGCATTGACGGCGTTTTCATCCTGTCGATAAAACCGGGTCCAGGCATTGAAGCTGCTGTCGGCCAGGCTCTGGCGCTGATTTGCCGGCGCGCGTTGTAACCGGCTGATGGTCTTCGCAAGGCCAGTCAAATACTGTTCCAGCGTCAGAATGCCGGTGCGCAGCAAACTCAAATCGTCGTAATAAGAGGTAAAGCCCTCATATAACCACAACTGCGTACTGTACTGTTCGGCTTGCAGCTGATAGTCAAGATAAGGCGTCGGCCTCGCGCGTTTGACCCACCAGGTATGGAAATACTCGTGACTGCACAATGCGAGGAAATTCTGATAATCCTCGGTATATTCATCGGCTAGACGTGGATTGGGTAAATCAAAGCGGTTACATAACAACAATGTCGAATTGCGGTGTTCCAAGCCGCCGTAACCCTGGTCAACCACCCAGGTCAAAAACCAATACTCGTCCAAATCTACCGGCAGGGCACCAAACACCTGTTTTTGTGCCTGGCACAGCGGCAACAAATCAGCTGCGATGCGTTGCACGTCTGTTGCTATCGCACCACATAACACCAGATGATGCGGCACGTTATCGACCACAAAACTGGCGACATCCAGCTTGCCTGCCAGCAGCGGGCTGTCGATTAACTGCGCATAATTCGCCGCGCGGTAAAAACCAAACTGCAGAGGTGCAGTGTCGATTGCGCGCGGTAAGCCTGTCGCCAGTTGCCAGTGCTCTGGCGCCTGACCGCGTTTGACCTGAACCCAATGCGGCAGATGCTGCTGACCAATTACCTGTAGGCAGCTCGCCGCAGGATTAATCACTGCAATATCGGCACAGAGGTAATTCGCGCGCACTGACAAATCAAAGGCATAAAGCCGGTATTGCACTGTAACTGCCGAGCCACGATGCTGTAGCTGCCAGCTTTGTTTATCAGTTTGCTGTAGTGGCAAGGGGCCTGCCTGATCCTGAGCGCGGATATCCAACAAATGGCGGGCAAAATCGCGGATCATATAAGAACCCGGGATCCAGGCCGGTAAAGTTAAACACACTGCAGCATCGTCCTGCGGCATCAGCTCGAGTTGGACATCCAGATAATGACCGGCTAAATCTGCCAGTTCCAGCTGGTAACGAACTTCATTCATCACATATACTTCCGGCTTGCTGTTTCGCCGGATTATAACGCCGGCGCTGCATAATAAGGAGTTGAAATGGCACAAGAAACGATTTTCAGTAAAATTATCCGCCGCGAGATCCCAGCCGACGTTTTATATCAGGACGAACTGGTTACGGCTTTTCGCGATATCAATCCACGCGCCCCGACCCATGTTCTGATTGTTCCAAACGTCTTAATCCCAACGGCCAATGACGTCGAGGCAGTGCACGAAGCGGCACTGGGCCGGCTGTTCACCGTCGCACGCAAACTCGCTGCAGAAGCCGGTATTGCAGAAAACGGCTACCGCTTGATTGTGAACTGCAATCAACATGGTGGGCAGGAAGTATTCCACCTGCACATGCATTTGGTCGGCGGTAAAGCATTAGGCGCGATGCTGGCGCGCTGATGAGTTTTGCGGATATGCCGTGCATCAACTAGAATGCGCGGCTTTTCCAAGAGGGCATTCCCGATATGATGAACGAAGCACAAGTTGCAGTGCGGATTGAACAAGCCGTCACCCGCGTCACTAAAACCGTATTTCCTGGCCGCACCAACCACCACAATACGCTGTTTGGTGGCGAAGCGCTGGCCTGGATGGATGAAGCCGCTTTTATCGCTGCCACCCGCTTTTGCCGTAAACCATTGGTCACAGTGAGCTCTGATCGGGTCGACTTTAAAGAATCAATTCCGGCCGGTACTATCATTGAGCTGGTTGCCCGCATCGAACATGTTGGCCGCACCAGTATCCGCGTCAATGTCGATATTTTTGTTGAAAATATGTACAGCGACGATCAGCATAGGGCGATTTCCGGCTCTTTCACCTTTGTCGCGCTCGGGCCTGATCGCAAGCCAACACCAGTGCTGGGTTAACACCAAACTGATACTTCGCTGCGACTAACAGAGACTGGCGCGGGATTAATGTCGATTCAGCCGAAGGCAGCTTTGGTATAATCGGCGTCCTTATTTAGATGGAAATCTGCGCTTGCTGCGAATTTTTGAAGACCGACACCGCCAGTTTTGGATTTTGCACAGCCTCGGATGGCTGGGTTTTGCGTTGGTCGCGTTTCTCGGCTCGTTATTTCAGGAGATGCGCGACGCCTACTTGCTGGTTGTCGCGCTCGACGCTTATGCCGGCTGGCTGCTGACCATTCCACTGCGTTATTTTTATCAGCGCATCCGCAGCTGGCATCCGGTTGCACTCATCGCCACAGTGCTGTTGGCATCTCTGGTGACCGCTGCTTGTTGGTCCGTCATCAAGAACTTCAACTACTGGGAAATCTACCGGCATGGTTTTCGGCCAAAAGACTGGTTGCAGTATCTGGAGCAAACACCGGTCGCCTTTTATGTGATGCTGAGCTGGAGCGGTTTGTATTTCGGTGTACGGTATTACCAAAGCTTGCAGCAGGAAAAACAAAAACTGCTGACCGCGTCCAATAAAGCGCACGAAGCCCAGCTGAAGATGCTGCGCTATCAGCTCAACCCACATTTTTTGTTTAATACGTTAAACGCCATTTCGACGCTGGTAATGCTCGGCGAAGCCGACACCGCCAACAAAATGCTGAGCCGGCTCAGTGACTTTTTGCGTTATTCCCTTTACAAAGACCCAATCAAAAAGGTCGCGCTGTCGCAGGAAATTCATGCCGCCGCTTTGTATCTGGAGATTGAAAAAGTCCGCTTTTCTGAGCGCCTGACTATTGAATACGACATCGCCGAAAACACCGAAGTCGCACTGGTACCAAGCCTTATTTTGCAACCGCTGGTAGAAAATGCCATTAAATATGCGGTTGCGCGACAAGCAACCGGTGGTCTGATCGCGATTAAGGCGCGTAAATTTGGTCATGATTTGCTGATTGAAGTGGCTGACAATGGGCCGGGCATGCCAATAGATGCCGGTCTGCCGAAGGAAAACAGCGGCTTAGGGCTGGTAAATACCCGCGAGCGACTGGCGGCATTGTACGACAAGAATTTTTCACTGGTGCTGACTCACAATCAGCCGCAAGGTGTCAAAGTGAATATCCGGATCCCGTTTGAGGTGGAAGAGACGAATGAAGAACATTCTTAAAGTTGTCGTTGTCGACGACGAGCCGCTGGCACGAAAGGGCATGCTGATGCGGCTTGCTGCATTCAAAGAACTGGAAGTAGTGGCGCAATGCAGTAACGGCGAAGAAGCCATTGCGGCGGTGCTGGAGCACAAGCCAGACGTGTTATTTCTGGATGTCGAGATGCCGGTGTTAGATGGTTTTGCCGTACTCAAACAATTACAGCAACAACTGACACAGCTGCCTTATGTGATTTTTGTCACTGCATTTGATCATTATGCGCTGAGTGCATTTGACGTCAGCGCGGTCGATTATGTGTTAAAGCCAGTGGAAACCGAACGGCTGCAGGCCGCCGTGGAAAAACTGCTGCGGGTTTATGAAGCCCGCGACGACCACAAGCACAAAGGCCAGCTGGCTGAAGTGGTGGCTAAACTCACCGGTGAAGACACTGCGCAGATTTTGGGCCGGCTCGATAACGAACAGCCGGTGATGAATGACAAGTTCCCGGACGCTATTAGTATTAAAGACTCCGGCGAAATCACCCGTGTACTGGTGGCAAATATCGATTGGGTTGACGCAGCCGGCGACTATATGTGTATTCATACCAATGACGGTCAAACCCACATTCTGCGCCGCACCATGAAAGAGCTGGAGCAGGAACTGGACCCACGTTTGTTCGTGCGGGTACATCGCTCCGCTATTGTTAATGTCGGCACTATCGCCAAATTGCAGATGCTGGCCAATGGCGAACATCAGTTAATGCTGACCAATGGTCAGTCAGTGAAAGTCAGCCGCAGCTACAAAGACCGGGTCAAAACTGTATTTGGCAGTTAAGCTGGGTGCAACACAGACAAAACGGCGTCTATCTGACGTCGTTTTGTGTTTAATCGCTCTTTAGGCAACGCCTTAATGCTGCTGCAGAATCCGGTCCTGCCAAGCCAATAAAAACGGGTCCGCTTTTTTGTGCTGAGCACCAGTGAGCCGCAGCGGAAACAACACCGCCTGACCGGCCTGTTCTCCGGCCATCATCATATGGGCATGGCCAGCCACTAGCTGCTCCACTGCATAAGCCCCAACTTTAGTGGCCAGAATGCGATCCGAACCCACCGGGCTGCCACCACGTTGTAAATGCCCAAGCACCACAGCGCGGCATTCAGTGCCGCTTTGTACTGACAACTCATGCGCCAAAGCAGCTGCGCCAGCTGGATACATTGTTTCAGCCAGTACAATGATATAACTGCAGGCACCGTGTTGTTGCTGATAACTGCGGATGTCAGCAGCAATATCCGCGACATCAACAGTGTCGCCATACTCAGGGCAAATAATCTGTTCAGCACTGCCGGCGATACCGGCGGACAATGCCAGATAGCCGGTATGACGGCCCATCACTTCCACTAAAAAAGTCCGTTCAAACGCATCGGCGGTATCGCGGATTTTATCGATAGCTTCCAGGGCGGTTTCCAGCGCGGTGGCAAAACCTATGGTTAAATCAGTGCCGTCCAAATCATTGTCGATAGTGCCGGGTAAGCCGACCAGCTGCCCGCGATAATATTGTGATAATGCTACACAACCTCGAAACGAGCCGTCGCCACCGATCACCAGCAAAGCTTCGATGCCAAGTTCATGCAGAATGTCGGCTGCTTGCTGCGGGCCACCAGGCTCTGGTAACTGTTTGCAACGTGCACTTTTGATGATAGTGCCACCAAGGTGGGCTATCTGACGCACATCTGCCGCAGTCAGCGGCTGAAAATCACGCTGAAAAATGCCGTTAAAGCCATGGCGAAAGCCAACCACTTCGATGCCATATTGGCTGGCTGTCAGCACCACGGCGCGGACAGCCGCATTCATGCCTGGTGCATCGCCACCTGAAGTCAGGACACCTATTTTTTTCATTTGTTTTACCTGCAATCTGTCTTTTTACAGCAGCATAAACCACGGTCGACGACTTTGGGTTGATATAACGCAAACACCGCTCAGTTCACGACAAAATGCGGCAGGAATCACGGATAACAGGCGACAAATGTGGCAAAAACAACGACAATAGCGCGCTTTTTTTTAACTAAGGGTAGGGTATGCATCAGGCGTCCGGCCGCAGTTTTTACGGCTTTATTCTGGCATTAATCACAGCTGTGCTGTGGGGCATGTTGCCCATCGCATTAAAGCACTTACTGGTGGATCTCAGCGCGAATACCATCACCTGGGTACGGTTTTTAGTCGCCGCATTATTTGTCAGTGCGGTGCTCTGGCACAAGAATGCACTACCGGCAGTCCGTGGCCTGAGTAAAAAAGCACTGACCCTGCTACTCATCGCCATCGGCGGTTTGTTGTCTAATTACATCTTATACCTGATGGGGCTGCATTTATTGACGGCGGAAACTGCACAAGTGGTGATCCAGCTGGCGCCTTTTTTGATGATGATGGGCGGTATTTTTATCTTCCGTGAGCAGCTTTTACTGTGGCAAAAGATTGGCGCGACGCTGTTAGTGATCGGATTACTGCTGTTTTTTAACGAAAAACTATTGGTATTGCTGACCCAGTTTAATCAGGACAGTCTGGGCGTGTTGCTGGTGATAATCGCCGCTGTGACCTGGGCTTGTTATGCTCTGGCGCAGAAACAGCTATTAATGACCTTTAACTCGCAGCAAATTATGTGGTTTATTTATCTGGCCGGCGCAGTGTGTTTCCTGCCGTTGATTGATTTGACTCCAGTGCTGCAATTGTCCGGTTTACAGTGGGGCTTGTTGGCGTTTTGTTGTCTGAATACCATTATTGCTTATGGTGCATTTGCCGAAGCGCTGGAACATTGGGAAGCGTCGAAAGTCAGTGCAGTGCTTGCTATTACGCCGCTGCTGACTATTTTGTTCGCCAATATTGTCAGCTGGTTGTTTCCAGATGCTGCGCCGGCACAAGCATTGAATTTCTGGTCCGTTGCCGGGGCTTTACTGGTGGTTGCCGGTTCAGCCATCACAGCGTTATCACCGCTATTAAAACATCATCTGGCCGGCAAACGCCAAGCTGGTTGATCCGGCTGGCTGTTCTTGCCGGCGGTGGGCGGGGCTGTTGCTGCAACTTGTTCGACCATCGCGGGTCCCACTGAAAAGCAAAAAGGTCGCAACAGCGACCTTTTTTATGCAGCGTTTTTTACACTGCTATGGCGGTTATTTTACCGTGACGATTTTGCAGGTGTTTGACGCACCAACAGTTTCCATCACGTCGCCGTGAGTCAGGATCACCAGGTCACCGCTTTGCAGGCCTGCCGCTTTTTTCACTGCGGCAACAGCCTCATCGGCAATGTGGTCGTTGCTGATGCCATGGCTGTCAAACGACACCGGGTAAACACCCCGATATAACGCCATCTTGTTTAACGTTTTCACATGACGCGATAACGCATAAATCGGGTGCGACGAGGTGATACGCGACATCAGCTTGGCGGTATAACCAGATTCGGTCAGCGCAATAATCGCTTTAATACCCGCCAGATGGTTTGCCGCATACATCGCTGATAAAGCGATAGTTTCGCTGATCTCAGTGAAAGTCACGTCCATCCGGTGTTTAGACGACAACACTTTTGGATGTTTCTCAGCGCCGTCACAAACCCGGCCCATGGCTTTGACGGTTTCAGTCGGATATTTGCCTGCGGCAGTTTCGGCAGACAGCATCACGGCGTCAGTGCCATCGAGCACAGCGTTCGCGACGTCCATCACTTCAGCGCGGGTAGGCATCGGACTTTCAATCATGCTTTCCATCATTTGCGTCGCCGTGATCACCACACGGTTCAGCTGACGGGAGCGGGCGATAATACGCTTTTGCTGGCCAACCAATTCGGCATCGCCAATTTCTACGCCTAAATCGCCACGGGCAACCATCACGGCATCAGATGCCCGAATGATATCGTCCAGCGTTTCGTCATCAGCAACAGCTTCAGCGCGTTCTACTTTGGAAACAATTAAGGCTTCAGAACCGGCCGCGCGGGCCAGCTGACGAGCCAAACGTAAATCATCACCAGTGCGCGGGAAAGACACGGCCAGATAATCGACGTCGATATCAGCAGCAAGCGCGATATCGTTTTTATCTTTATCCGTCAGTGCCGGCGCAGACAAACCGCCGCCCTGACGGTTAATGCCTTTGTTGTTGCTGAGCTTGCCGCCAACCGTCACTTTGGTGACAATCCGGCTGCCTTCAACATGCGATACCACCAGCTGAATACGACCGTCGTCTAACAACAATAAGTCACCCGGGAATACATCACCCGGTAACTCTTTATAGTCGATACCAACTTGTGTTTCGTCACCAAGGCCTTTGCCAAGCGTAGCGTCCAGCACATAGTCCTGACCTTCGCTAAGCTCAACACTGTTATTTTTAAAAGTTGATACGCGAATTTTAGGGCCCTGCAGATCACCTAAGATGGCAACATGGGCGCCACAGGCCGCAGCAGCGGCGCGCACCATAGCAGCACGTTGTTTGTGATCATCGGCAGTGCCGTGAGAGAAGTTAAAACGAAAAACTGAGGCGCCGGCCTGAATTAATTTTTCAATGGCGGCCTGGGTATTAGTGGCTGGACCTAGCGTGGCGACTATTTTGGTTCTTCTTGGCATTGGCAACTCCTGCCTGTTGATTGGCAAAAACCGGGCGGGTGCCCGGTTCGAACTGCATTAGTTTAATGTAATTAAATTACAGAATATAGCGAGCATCTGAAAAAAAACTACAACTTTGACCGCTTAACTGCTCCGATCAGCTATGAAAATCCTTTTTATCGAAGCGCGAGCCACGCAAACTGTCTTTTACTTTCTTCAGATTTTCCCGGAACTTAGTGCCACGGCGCAGCGTAAAGCCGGTGGCGAGAATATCAATCAGCACCAGCTGGGCAACCCGGGACGCCATCGGCATATACATATCGGTGTCTTCCGGCACATCCAGCGACAACACCAGCGTACATTCTTTAGCAAGCGGGCTGTCGTAAGCGGTGATACCGATGACTGTGGCGTCGTTCTCGCGCGCAATAGCGGCGATATCACACAGGTTTTTGGTGCGGCCAGTGTGAGAGATACAGACCACCACATCGCCTTCAGCGCTATTAATGGCGCTCATCCGCTGCATGACTATATCGTCAAAACAAACCACAGGCACGTTGAAACGAAAGAACTTGTTCTGCGCGTCGTGGGCAACAGAAGCGGAAGCACCGAGGCCAAAAAAGGAGATTTTTTTCGCTTGCGTCAGCACATCAACAGCACGGTTGATGGTTGGAATGTCGACGTTTTGCCGCGCCGCGTCTAGCGCTGCCATGGTAGATTCAAAAATTTTGGCGGTATAAGCCTCAGGGCCGTCATCTTCTTCCACGTGACGGTTTACATATGGAGTGCCGTTAGCCAGACTTTGCGCCAGATGCAGTTTAAAATCCGGAAAGCCTTTTGTATCAAGGCGACGACAGAAGCGGTTCACGGTCGGCTCAGACACATCGGCCATTTTGGCCAGTGCTGCGATGCTGCTGTGAATGGTCGTTTGCGGGTTGGCCAGGATCACATCTGCCACTTTACGCTCTGACTTACTAAAGCTGTTGACACTGTTGACGATTTTTTCCAGCACATTCATCCGCTTTTACCTGCTTGTTATGAGACCTGCGACGGCAGGTTGATGTAATATTATCTGTAGTCTGACAAAGCCGGCTACATCAAAAGTGCTAAATTTACCACACTCTGGATGATAGTTGTCAAAGACTGCCTGATGGCTACCGGCCCGTCAAAATCTTTAGTTATTGTGTAATTTAATTACATCTTATTAGGTTTACAAGCGCTTTTCAGTCGGCTAGTATGCGGCTAAGTGTTGTAAAATTACATCTATTCAAGGGTCATTTGCATGACAGCAACAGCACAATCAAATAAAGCCTGCGATTTAATTCTGTTTGGCACCAAAGGCGACCTGGCGCGCCGTAAGTTATTACCTGCCTTATATCAACTGGAACGCGCCGCGCTATTACATCCGGATTCACGTATTATCGGGGTAGCCCGTGATGCCATGAGCCTCGCGGATTATGTCGAGTTAGTTGAAACCAACTTACACAAATTTATCAAAGAACCGATTGAAACAGAGGTATGGCAACGGCTGCAATCCAAACTGCTTTATGTCCAGATCGATCTGTCGAAAGAAGCGGATTATCTGCAGTTAAAAGAAGTGACGAACCCGGCAAAACGCATTCCGGTCAGTTATTTCGCTACAGCACCGTCATTATTCGGCAATATCTGTAAAGGCCTGGATTCAGCGGGTCTTTCTGCCGAGCCTTCCCGTGTGGTGCTGGAAAAGCCTATTGGCCATTGTCTGGAATCGTCCAAAGTCATCAACGACGAAGTGGCACGTTATTTCAAAGAATCGCAAATTTACCGCATCGACCACTATTTAGGTAAAGAAACAGTCCTAAACCTGTTAGCGCTTCGCTTTGCCAATGCAATTTTCGCCTCGAACTGGGACCACAATGCCATTGACCATGTGCAAATCTCAGTGGCGGAAGAAGTTGGGGTAGAAGGCCGTTGGGGTTATTACGATGATGCCGGCCAGATGCGCGACATGGTGCAAAACCACTTGTTACAAGTGTTGTCGCTGATTGCGATGGAACCACCAGCGCGCCTCGATGCCGACAGCATCCGCGACGAAAAACTGAAAGTGTTAAAAGCACTGCGGCCGATTAACCTGCAAAACGTGCAGGAAAAAACCGTGCGTGGCCAATATGCCGCCGGTTTTGTCGGTGGTAAAGCGGTGCCAGGTTATCTGGAAGAAGAAGACGCACGGCCAAACAGTAAAACCGAAACTTTTGTCGCGATTAAAGTTGATATCGACAACTGGCGCTGGGCCGGCGTACCGTTTTACCTGCGCACCGGCAAACGTATGCCAAATAAAGTGTCAGAAGTGGTGATTTGCTTTAAGCCACAGCCACACAACATTTTCCATGAAACTTATAAACAGTTGCCGGCGAATAAACTGATCATCCGCTTACAGCCGGATGAAGGCGTCGAAATCCAGATCATGAACAAAATCCCAGGTCTGGGTGAAACCATGCAGCTGCAGCAAAGCAAACTGGATTTAAGTTTCGATGAAACTTTCCAGTCACAACGTATCGCGGATGCATACGAGCGTTTGTTGTTAGAAGCGATGTTGGGCAACCAATATTTGTTTGTGCGCCGTGATGAAGTGGAACAGGCCTGGAAATGGGTCGACGGTATTCTCGATGCCTGGCGCGTCAACAACGAGCCGCCAAAAGCCTATCAAGCCGGCACCTGGGGCCCGGTTGCCGCCATCTCTTTATTGGCTCGCGATGACCGGAACTGGGACGAATAACATGCAGCTGCAGCAATTTTCAGACTCACAAGCGCTGAACGCGGCTTTTGCCTTAGAAATCAGCGCGAAGCTGCAACAGGCGATCAATGAACGCGGAGCAGCGGTCTTTGTCGTGTCCGGCGGTCGCACGCCGTTGCCATTGTTCCAGACGCTGGCGAACACAGATTTAGACTGGTCGAAAGTGACTATTACCCTGGCAGATGATCGTTATCTGCCAGACGACGCGCCAGACAGCAATGAGCGGCTGGTGAAGTCTGCTTTGTTACAACATAAAGCCGCCGCGGCCACATTTGTCAGCTTGTATGCACCGGCTGACAGCGCTGAAGCGGCCGTGCCTGCATTGTTAGCCCGCGTGCGGGATTTGCCGCGTTTTGATGTGGTGATTTTGGGTATGGGCGAAGACGGTCATACCGCATCGTTATTTCCTTGCAGTAAAGAACTGGCGGCCGGCCTTGCCGATGATGCTGCCGATTTACTGGCGACCAATCCAACGACTGCACCTTATCAGCGCATCAGCTTCAGCAAACAGCGTCTGGCGCAGGGGCGGGCGATTTATCTGCATTTGGTTGGCAGCAAAAAATTACAGGTACTGCAGCTAGCCGCTGCCGGCACTGATGTGGCAGCAATGCCAATCCGTGCTTTTATTCAGCTGACAGACCCAGAGTTGTCAGTTATGTACGCAGATCAATAGAGGTTTATATGCACCCGGTCATACAACAGGTTACAGAACGGATTTTAGCGCGCAGTGAAAAAAGTCGGGCTATTTATCTGCAACGGATGGAAAAAGCCCGGCACAAAGGCCCGCATCGCGGCGCCTTAGCCTGCGGTAATCTGGCGCATGGTTTTGCTGCCTGTAATGCACAGGAAAAAACAGACCTGCGCAGTCTGACCAAAGCCAATATTGGTATTATTTCCAGCTACAACGACATGTTGTCGGCGCATCAGCCGTATGAAACCTATCCGGCACTGATTAAACAAGCCTGTGCTGAAGTAGGTAGCGTCGCGCAGTTTGCCGGTGGTGTGCCGGCGATGTGTGACGGTGTGACGCAAGGCCAGCCGGGCATGGAGCTTAGTTTGCTCAGCCGTGACATCATTGCGATGTCAGCTGCTGTTGGCCTGTCACACAATATGTTTGACGGCGCCATGATGCTCGGGATTTGCGATAAAATCGTGCCGGGGTTACTGATGGCGGCGTTAAGTTTTGGTCACCTGCCGTTTGTATTTGTACCGGCCGGTCCAATGCCATCGGGCATTCCAAACAAAGAAAAAGCGCGGGTGCGTCAGCTGTACGCCGAAGGCAAAGTTGGCAAAGAAGAGTTGCTGGATTCAGAAGCCAAATCTTATCACGCACCTGGTACTTGTACTTTCTACGGCACAGCCAACTCAAACCAGTTAGTGGTCGAAATGATGGGCCTGCATTTACCCGGTTCGTCTTTTGTCAATCCGGGCACAGAATTACGTGATGCATTAACAAAAGCGGCTGCACGTCAGGTCACTCGTCTGACTGATCTGGGCGCGAATTACACACCAATCGGCCAGATTGTTGATGTGAAAGCTGTAGTCAACGGTATTGTTGGTTTGCTGGCAACCGGTGGTTCTACCAACCACACCATGCACTTAGTGGCAGTAGCCCGCAGCGCTGGCTTTATCGTCAACTGGGACGATTTTGAAGATTTGTCCAAAGCCACGCCATTACTGGCAAAAATTTATCCAAACGGCGAAGCCGACGTCAACCACTTCCATCAGGCTGGTGGTATGGCTGTGCTTATTCGTGAACTGTTAGATGCTGGTTTAGTGCATGAAGACGTGCACACCGTGGCCGGTTTTGGTCTGCGTCGTTACACCCAGGTTCCAGAGCTGCAAAACGGCGAGCTGGTTTGGGTCGATGGCCCGGCTAAGTCGCTGGACGACAAGGTGATTTCATCCGTCGCCAAACCATTTAAAGCCACCGGCGGCGTGCATGTATTAGCCGGCAACATCGGCCGTGGCGTAATCAAAACTTCGTCACTGCGTGAGGGCACTGACATTGTTGAAGCCCCTGCTGTGGTGTTCAGCGACCAGCATCAACTCGATGCTGCTTTTAAGGCAGGTACGCTGAATAAAGATTGTGTGGTGGTCGTGCGCTTCCAGGGACCAAAGGCCTGTGGTATGCCGGAACTGCACAAATTAACACCGCCGCTTGGCGTATTACAGGACCGCGGTTTTAAAGTAGCACTGGTCACCGACGGCCGCATGTCCGGCGCGTCCGGTAAAGTGCCGGCCGCTATCCATGTTACGCCGGAAGCCATTGAAGGCGGCCCAATCGCCCGTATTCAGGATGGCGATATGATCCGCGTCAATGCACAAACCGGCGAGTTACAAGTGCTGGTCGATGCAGCGGAATTTAACGCCCGGCCACTGGCCACCTGCGATATGTCAGAAAGTTATTACGGCATGGGCCGCGAAATTTTTGGTGGCCTGCGCACAGTGCTGACCGGTGCTGAACAAGGGGCCTGCAGTCTGTTTACCACTGAGGAGCACCTCAATGGCTGATGCAGCTATCCGCTTCGCCATAGTCGCAGACATTGGCGGTACCAATGCGCGTTTCAGCCGGGTTGATTTGACCACGCTGGAACTGGATAAAGTGCTGGTGTATCCGTGCGCGGATTTCGCCACGCTGGCCTTAGCGCTGCAGTACTATCGCGAACAACAAGGCCTGACCGACATCGCCCATGTGGCCGTGGCCATTGCCTGTCCGGTCACCGGCGATTTTGTCAAAATGACCAATTTCCATTGGGAATTTTCCATCGCGCAAATCAAAGCCGAGCTTGGCCTGGCTGAATTTATCGTGCTGAACGATTTCACCGCGGTGGCGATGTCGCTTCCGGCTATTCGTGATGCAGAACTGGTGAAAACCGGCGCCGGCGAGCGTGATTTGAGCAAACCTATGGCTGTGCTCGGTGCTGGCACTGGTTTAGGTGTGGCGCATTTAATTCCGACCGCGCAGGGTTATATTCCACTGCCGGGCGAGGGCGGTCACACCGACTGGACAGCGCAGAACGAGCAGGAATGGTTTATCCAGCGTTATCTGGCTGCGCATTATGGCCATGTATCGCCGGAGCGGCTGTTGTCAGGCCCGGGCCTGGAAAGTTTGTATCTGGCGCTCGCTGCCTATCAGCAGCTGGACGTGCCGGCCAAAAGCGCCGCAGAAATTGGCCAACAGGCGCTGGATGGCAGTTGTGCTGTAAGTCAGGCCGTGGTTGCACAGTTTTTTGCTTCACTTGGCAGTCTGGCCGGTGATTTGGCGTTGACCTTAAGTACTTTCGGCGGGGTTTATGTCGCCGGTGGTATTACGCCAAAGCTTTTACCATTGCTGGAACAGAGCGAGTTTCGCAGCAGATTTGAAGCCAAAGGGCGCTTTGCGGCGTTCAACCGGCAAATCGCAACTTATATCGTCACTGCAGAGCAACCGGGCTTACTCGGCTGTGCAGTTTATTTAAAACAAAAATTGGCGGGCTGATTATGTCGTTTTCAAACTGGCAGTTACAACCAGACACCTTATTTGCGCAAGGCCCGGTTGTTCCGGTGATCGTGATTAAAGATTTGGCTACGGCCGTGCCGATGGCGAAAGCCTTGTTAGCCGGTGGCATCAAAGTACTGGAAGTGACTTTGCGCACGCCGGTCGCTCTGGAAGCTATTGCCTTGTTATCGAAAGAAGTGCCGGACGCTATTGTCGGTGCCGGTACTGTCACCACCGCCGATCAGCTGCAAAAAGTAGTTGAAGCCGGTGCAAAATTTGCCATCAGCCCGGGCCTGACCCGTGAATTGCTGGTGGCCGGTAAAGAAGCGCCAATTCCATTGATTCCGGGCATTGCGTCGATTTCTGAACTGATGGAAGGCACAGGTTTAGGTTATACCCATTTTAAATTCTTTCCGGCGGAAGCGGCTGGTGGTGTGAAGACACTAAAGTCTATTCATGGGCCGTTTTCTGATATCCGTTTCTGTCCAACTGGCGGCATCAACGAGAAAAACTTCCTCGAGTATCTGGCGCTGCCAAATGTGCGTTGTGTTGGTGGCAGCTGGATTGTGCCGGATGATGCTATTGTCGCCGGTGACTGGGATCGTATCACGCAGCTTTGCAAAGACGCGGTCGCCAAAGCGCAGGCTTAAGCGCTGCTACAGCATAAAAAAACCGGCATTTGCCGGTTTTTTATTTTGATGTCCGTGCACAAAAAGCACACCGGCTGTCAGGCTTTTAGCTGTAAAAGAGCCTGATCCAGCACTTGCCACAACCTTGGTTCGGCGCATTGACTGATATTAACCCGCATAAACTGGTCAGCATCCGGCCATTGACTGAAATTTGGCCCCGGCGCCAGCACCACTTGTGCCTTGGCCGCAAGCGCTGTCAGTGCCCGGCTGCTGATGCCAGACGGCAGTTGAAGCCAAAGGGCAAAACCAGCCTCAGGTACAAACCATGGCACAATGTCGCGTTTGGCAAATTCCGCAATGACTTCACGACGCAGCCCGTCTAACCGCTGCTGTAATTGCTTCAGATGGCGGCGGTAACTGCCACTGGTCAGCACCTGATAAACCACCCGTTCCACTGTGGCTGGTGTCGAAGTGCTGCTGATGAGTTTTAAATCGGTCAGTGACGCAATCAAGGCCGGCGACGCCGCGATATAACCCACCCGCAAATCAGCCGAAATGGTTTTGGACAAACTACCGAGATAAACACCATCCTGCAAACCGGTCAGACTGGCATAACGCAGCGCCGGTTGCTGCTCAAAATCGGCGTATATATCATCTTCAATTAACAGCACCTGATGTTGTTTCAGCAACGACAACACCTGCACCGCTTTGGGCGGGCTGACACAAGTGCCGACCGGATTGGACAGCACTGAATTGGTCAGATAAGCACGTATTTTGTGGTTGCTGAGCAGGGCGCTCAGCGCCGGCATATCCGGGCCGTCGGTACAGCGGGGCAGGTACAGCAGCTCGAGCTGATGCAAGCGCAGCATCGCCTGAAAGTTATAAAAACCCGGGTCATCGACAATCACTTTGTCGCCGGGCTTTAACAACAAGCGCAGTACTAAATCCAGTGCATGGGTCGCGCTGTGGGTCAATAACAGCTGCTGCGGCGTGAGCGCAATGCGCAGTTCCGCCAGCCGGTTCACCAGATATTGACGCAGCGGCAGATAGCCTTGTGCCGGTCCATAATCAGTCAGCGCCTGTTCTTGCCGGGCTATTTCTTTCAGCGCGGCACGGATCTCTTGTTGTGGCAAAAAATCCGGTGTTAACCAGCCGGCAGCCGGTTTCAGCCAATTCGCTTCGCGCTGCAGCGTCTGGCGCATCAGCGCCACTTCGCCGGCAAGCTCGCTCGGGCTGCTATTGTCCTGCAGCTGCAGTGCCGGATTACGCCTTGCGACAAACACACCGCTGCCGGGCCGGCTTAACACTAACCCTTCGGCATTGAGCCGCTCGTAAACATCAGCCACGGTAAACTTGCTGATACCCAGATGCGACGCCAGCGCACGAACTGAGGGCAGGCGGGCGCCGGCCGGCCAGCTGCCTTGTTGGATCTGCTGTTTGCTCTGCTGCAGCAACTGTTGGGTCAGCCCAAGAGCTGCTGCACTGTCCAGCTGAAAATCCTGTAGCACCACCTGCATGGTTTTTCTCCCGCCTGTTGTTGACTGTCATGGCAAAACAATCAGTACAGTTTGAAAACATCATTGACAACTGTCCTGAGTGTACAGGTATTTCTGCTTTATTGTCAGTCGCAGATCAGATTGCAGGTGCAAAGCACGGAGTTTTTTATGTCAGAGCAGGTTTTGCCAAAGGATACAGTCAACACTCAGACGTTATCGCCAGTGACCATCGCTTATTTGTGGGGCTTAAGCGGCGTGCTGATGTTTTCCGGCGGCTTGGTCGCGACGCGGATGGCGGTGCTGGAACTGCCTGCAGTGTTTGTCGGCGCCGGCCGCGCGGCGGTTGCCGGCGTCTTAAGCCTGCTGCTGTTGGTTGCCTTAAAGCAACGCTTACCAGCGCGGCGGTACTGGCCGGGTTTATTGGTTGTCGCGGGTGGCGCTGTTTTCGCTTATCCGCTGTTGTCCGCCCTGGCGCTGCAGTGGACCGATGCCAGCCACGCGACGTTAGTTACAGCACTGATGCCGCTTTTTACCGCCATCTTCGGCGCCTGGCTCAGCACTCAGGTGCCAAGGTTTGGTTTTTGGCTGTTTGCCTGCGCTGGCGCGCTGCTGGTGCTCGGCTATAGCCTGGCCCAGCATCAGATTAACACTTTGGCGCTGGCTGATGCTTTGCTGTTACTGGCTTGTCTTTGCTGTGGTCTGGCCTATGCCAAAGGCGCCATGCTGGCGAAAACACTTGGCAGCTGGCAGGTGATTTGCTGGGCGCTGGTGCTGTCGCTGCCGCTGTCATTACCCTTGACTTTGTTACAGCTGCCGGCGATTTCAGGTCAAGTTATCTCGATGTCGGCCTGGCTTGGTTTTGCTTATCTGGCGGTCTTTTCGATGTTTCTGGGCTTTTTTGCCTGGTATCGCGGCCTGTCGTTAGGCGGCGTAGCGCAGATCAGTCAGCTGCAGCAACTGAGCCCGTTTCTGGGTTTAGGCTGGGCCACGGTTTGTCTTGGTGAACCAATCAGTGCGCTGCAGTATGGCATCGCCGCGCTGGTGGTGCTTTGCATTGTGCTCGGGCGGCGCTTTGGTTAATGAAACTTCAGTGAACTCTGCTTTCTGGCACATGCCGGCGTAGCAAAAATTTGGGTTAGCCGCTATAATAGCGCGCTTTTTGTCCCGGCCATGTGCCGGGCTTTTTTTGCTAACACGCTAATGGGCCCGCTCGGCCAACAGGAACCCCTGACTGTGATCTCTACTGCCAATATTACGATGCAATTCGGCGCCAAGCCGCTGTTTGAAAACATTTCGGTTAAATTCGGTCAAGGTAACCGCTATGGCCTGATCGGCGCCAACGGCTGTGGTAAATCCACTTTTATGAAGATCCTGAGCCGTGAGCTGGACCCGTCCGCCGGCATCGTGATGGTCGAGCCGAATATGCGCGTCGCCAAGTTGCATCAGGATCAGTTCGCCTTTGAACAATACAGTGTCATCGACACCGTGATCATGGGCCACGCCGAACTGTGGCAGGTCAAAGCCGAACGCGACCGCATTTATGCGATCGCTGAAATGTCGGAAGAAGACGGCATGAAGGTCGCTGATCTCGAAGTCGCTTTTGGTGAAATGGACGGTTACACCGCTGAATCCCGTGCCGGTGAATTGTTGTTAGGCGTCGGTATTCCGGTTGAACAACATTATGGTCCGATGTCCGCAGTGGCACCGGGCTGGAAACTGCGGGTGTTGCTGGCTCAAGTGCTGTTCGCTGATCCGGAAATTATGCTGTTGGACGAACCGACCAACAACTTAGATATCAATACCATCCGCTGGCTGGAAGACACCCTGGCTGAGCGTAACAGCACCATGATCATCATCTCGCACGACCGCCACTTCTTAAACAGCGTCTGCACCCACATGGCCGACCTGGATTACGGTGAACTGCGCTTGTATCCGGGCAACTACGACGAATATATGCTGGCTGCGATGCAGGCGCGTGAACGTCTGGTGTCGGACAACGCCAAGAAAAAAGCCCAGATTGATGAATTAAAAGCCTTCGTTGCGCGTTTCTCGGCAAACGCTTCCAAAGCCCGTCAGGCGACTTCACGCGCCAAGCAAATGGATAAAATCAAGCTGGAAGAAGTGAAAGCTTCAAGTCGGGTGAATCCATTTATCCGCTTTGAACAGCAGAAACAACTGTACCGGCTGGCACTGGAAGTGGAAGATGTTTCCAAAGGCTTTGATGGCAAAAAAGTGCTGAATAAAGTCAGCATGATGATTGAAGTCGGCGAAAAAGTGGCCATCCTCGGCGCCAACGGTATCGGTAAAACCACGCTGCTGAAGTGTCTGGTCGGTGAATATCCGGTCGACGGCGGTCTGGTGAAATGGTCTGAAAACGTCAATATCGGTTATTACGCGCAGGACCACGAATACGAGTTCGCCGGCGACATGAAAGAGATGACGTTGTTTGACTGGATGTCTTACTGGAAACAACCATCTGACGATGAACAGGCGGTGCGCGGTATCCTCGGTCGTTTGCTGTTCAGCCAGGACGACATTAAGAAAAAAGTCAAAGTGTTATCCGGTGGTGAAAAAGGCCGGATGTTGTTTGGCAAGCTGATGCTGCAACGACCAAATATCCTGATTATGGACGAGCCAACCAACCACCTGGATATGGAATCGATTGAATCGCTGAACATGGCACTGGAGCTGTTTAAAGGCACCTTGTTATTCGTCAGCCACGACCGCGAATTCGTCTCTTCACTGGCAACGCGCATTATTGAGATCACCGATCATGACGTGCGTAACTTTGTTGGTAGTTACGACGATTATCTGGCTCAGCAACTGGCGCTGGCATGATTTAACCGGATAGTTTCCGGCAAAAAAGCACCTTCGGGTGCTTTTTTTCTGCCCCGCGACTGCCACTTCAGCAATTATCTGGCTTTCTTAATCCATTTACCGGCTCAGGGGCTTCTCAGCACCTTAGCCTTGTCTTAGGATGGTTCTTCAATAATAAGAAGTCGGGGAATCTCATGTTTTTTAATCGTGCGCTGAAAGAAGAAAATCAACAACTCAGAGAGCAGCTCAAAGAAGCACAACGCCAGGCCAGGGACAGCACACAACATTTAGAGCAGCAGCTCACCCAGCTCGAACAACAGGTCCAGCAGCATGCGGCTGCACAGCAGCAAAACCAATGGCAGGAATTGCAATTACAAGGCGGTGAAGTACTGAATCAGGTCCGCAATAGTCTGGACCGCCATGCTGACGATCTGATCGCTGAACGCACTGCTCTGGCAAAACTGGAAGATATTTTTGGTCAGACCCAAAGTGCCATTCGCACCCTGGAAGACCGCGCCGTGCAAATTACCGACCACGCCAACCAAAGCGCAGCAACAGCAGCTGTGCTTGATGGCACGGCCAGCTCTATCAATCAGCTGATCTCCAGCATTCAGGAAATTTCCGACCAAACCAACTTACTGGCACTCAACGCAGCGATTGAAGCGGCCCGCGCCGGTGAAGCCGGCCGCGGTTTTGCCGTGGTTGCCGATGAAGTTCGTCAGCTTGCCGGCAAAGCCAATGAAGCCAGTAAACAAATTGAAAGTTTGATCCGTAAGGTCATAGAACAAACCAACAATATCAAAACCATGGTGTCACACAGCCAGCAAAGTGCCGCGGATGTGTCTTTGTCATCCAAACAAATTGATTCTGTGGTCAACGAAGTGATTAATCGCTCGGAAGCGATGAAAAAACTAATCCGCAGCACCACCACGTTAACTTATCTGGACGGCCTGAAAATGGATTACATCAGCTGGAAAGCCGGTGTTTATCAGGCGATAGCCCAACAACGCGACTTATCTGCATCGCAAGCCGAGCAAAAATTTCAGCAATGGTGCGGGGCAGGTGGTTATGGCGCCAAACACTATGGCCAGCTCAGCAGTTTCCGCAGCATCGAAAGCCCGCACCGTGGCATGCATCAGGCTGCCCGTGAAGCGGTGCAGGCAGGCCGCAACGGCGATACCACTACATTGGCACGTGCACTGGGACAGATGGAAGCTGCTGCGCAACAAGTGGTTGGGGCCATTGAGCGGCTGCAGCAGGATGTCCGGGCACAATAAATCAACCACATCTTTGACCTAAGACAATAGTCGAACTGTCGACTTAATCGTTTTTGTGTCACGATAAAGCGATAACCAGGCCGCACTGACAAGGTAGGCGGTCGACGGCCTGGTTGGCAGCTTGGTACGCCACCACTCCCGCCATTTGTCATTGCTAACACCGATGGACCCTGGTGTTATGCCCCAAATTTCTCAGAACCCTCTGACCACGCCGGAGCAAGATTGATGTTTTTTACCTCAGCATTCAAACAACGCATCGCTGAACTCGAACAACAACTAAACCAACAGCAGATCCAGCACATTCAGGAAATCAACCAACTGCAGCAGCAGTTACAACAACAAACCGTAGAACATGAAACCGCCCGGCAGCAGGAAACACATCAGCAGTCGGTTTGCGCGACCATGTTAATGGGCGGCGCTATGCTGGGGCAAATCCGGGAGGAACTGGCAAAAAATGCCGGTGCGCTGGAACATGAACATCAGGCGTTATCGGCGCTCGATGATATTTTCGGTCAGACTCATCAGGCGCTGGCGAATCTGGACCAGCGGGCCAGCCAAATCAGCAAAGACGCTGAACAAAGTGCGTCCGTCACTGCGATACTGGACGGCACAGCAAATGCCATCAATCAGCTGATCTCCAGCATTCAGGAAATTTCCGACCAGACCAATCTGCTGGCATTAAATGCCGCAATCGAAGCGGCGCGGGCTGGCGAAGCAGGTCGTGGTTTTGCTGTCGTCGCGGATGAAGTGCGTCAGCTGGCCGGTAAAGCGCATCAGGCCAGTAATCAGATTGAACAGCTGGTGCGGCAAATCATTGACCAGACCGGGCAAATTCGCAGCACAGTTGAACAAAGCCGGCACAGCGCCAATGATGTCGCTACTTCCAGCAGCCAGATTGGTGCTGTAGTTGAACAAGTGATCAACACCTCGAGTCACATGCAGAGCGTCATTAATCAAAGCGCAACGATGGCGTTTTTGAATACTGTCAAGCTCGACCACGCTGTCTGGAAACATCAGGTGTATCAGCTGATCCAACAACAACGCTTCGCTGACACTGTGAATGCGCATACTGAATGCCGCTTAGGCAAATGGTACTTCGAAGGCGAAGGTAAAAAGCGCTACAGCGGTAAACGCAGTTTTCAGCAGCTCGACATACCACACAAGGCGGTGCATCAGTCCGGGCGTGAAGCCTTAGCAGCCGGACAACGCGGCGATTTTGCTGCCATGCAGCAGTCGTTGTTACAGATGGAACAGGCCAGTGCACAAGTCACTGACCTCATTACGCAGTTACAACAGGATATCTGGGCTTAAACCGCTGCAGCCACTGGCAGGCAGTGGCTGGCCCTGTGATACGGCTTCAGACTTTAAGTTGGCTGGCCTGAGTCAACAACTGCGCACTGAGCCGTTGCTGCACTTCGGATTGCTCCGCCAGCATGCTCATAGCGCTGTCGGTTTCTACCGCCGACTGATGAATTTGTGCCAGCGCAGCACTGATCTGCTGGCTGCGCGCACATTCGTCGCTGCCAAGGCGATGAATGTGCGTGGCAACCTGCACAATTCTGGCGGCTGCGGCACGAATTTGCGTTAGCATCGTATCGGCGTGCGCCGCACTTTGCAGACAGTGTTCTGCCGTTTGTTGTTCCTGCTCCAGGCCCTGACGGGTCTGGGCGACTGAGCCGGCTAAGCGGTTCAGCATCGTTTGAATTTCGGCAGTTGCGTTGGCGGTATTGGCCGACAGACGCCGCACTTCATCGGCGACCACGGCAAAACCGCGACCATGCTCACCGGCCCGTGCCGCTTCAATAGCCGCATTGAGCGCCAACAGGTTGGTTTGCTCCGCCACGCCGCGGATAGTTTCCAGTACCTGCATGATATCCGTTGAGGCTTTATCCAGCGTCAGCATACTGCCGGCGGAATGTTTAACCTGTTCCGCCAGCTGGCCAATCTGCTGATTCAGTGTTTTGACGCTGTCTTCACCAGACACGGCCTGTTGATGAGTCAGAGCAGCGTCGTCATTGGCGAGCGCAATTTGCTGTTGCAGCTGCAACAGGGCCGCTGAGGCTTGCGCAGCTTCGGCGTCTAACTGCGTCAGCGCGGCCTTTTGCTGATAAACCGCCGTTTTGCTGCGCATGCTGATTTGCAGATTCTGCGCCGCCAATTCCTGACTTTGCTGACCGGCTTGCTGCACACCACGCAGCAGTACCGATAGACGGCTGAATAATTGCTGCAGCGCCGAAGTGGTCTGACTGAGTTCAGTATCGCGCTGCGGTACAAATTGTTGGCGTAAGTCCTGTTGCTCAGCCGCCTGCGTCAGCTGCGCCGACAACTGCTCGAGCGGTTTGGCAATGCCAAAGCCCAAACGGCGCGTCAGCCAGAACAGCAAGACAGCGAGGCCAATAGCTGTCAGCGCACTGCTCAGCCACAGCTGTTGCTTTAACTGCTGCAACGACTGATACAGCTCAGCCGTCGGCTGCTGCGTGACCAGCAATACCGGATGGCCACCCAATGACAGCGCTTCAGTGCGTTGTAACCAGTCACTGCCATCGGCGGCAACCACCTGGCGGATTTGTTGTTTGCCCTGCAGATAATGCGGGATCTCAGCGGCTGCAGGCACCGGTGCTGTGTTGTTACGTAACTCAGTCAACAGCTGACCGTTGTTATCCAGCAGGTAACTGTCGCCGGAATCGCCAAGACCAATGCCGCGCCAGTTTTGCTGATCGGACATCAAAGCACTGACAGTACGAAGCGGCAGCTGCAGCACCAGCACGCCGTTCAGCTTCTGATCCTGCGGATTTAACACCGGCGCTGCCATAAACAGCGTGAGCTGGTCAAACTGTGCACTAAAAGGCGCTGCAGCGGACACTTGCCAGCCCATTGCAGGTTGTTTGACCACCTGTCGCACCAAGGCCGCCAGCGCTGTGTTGGCAAAAGCACCGTCCTGCAGCGATGTGGCAAAGGCCGGGCCTTTGTTGACTGAGTACAACACTGCTTTGGACTTCGCATCCACCAGATATAAATCGTCATAGTGCAGGCGGGTCACCAGCTCACGAAAACTCTGATGAAATCTTTTGTGCTGTTGTCCATAGACAGAACCATCGGCGCGGTCGGTCATTTTGGCCAGTTCTGCCGGGCTATTTGGATTGGTCGCCAGGTAATAACGCTGCAGCAATAAAGTTTCCAGCGAGGCTTTTTCCAGCCATTTGGCAACGGCAGGTTTCGCGCCCGACTCACTGGCCAAAGGCAGATAACGTTGTTGATACCACTGGCCAACTTCGGTGCGTAATGCATCGATACCGGGATTTTCGACTTCGTAACGATACGACTGATAAGGATTTTTCAGTGCCTGTAACGCTTCTTGTGTCATGCGGTTCGAAGCCATGCTCTGTAGCAGGTCGCGCTGCTGATCCATATATTGCGTCAGTGCCTGACGCCGGCCTGTTGCGACCGCTAAAAAACGTTGTTCGATGCTGTCGCTCAGTGCAGTTTCGGCATTTTTGCCGGCAATTGAACTACTGATCGCAACAGCCAGCACCATAGCGCCGATTGTTGTACCACCCATTACCCACATCAGTCTTTGTGCAATTTTCATTTGCGTTGTTCCACCATCAAACCAGCCCGTCGGCAGGGATCGCGCAGAGCTTAGGTGGATTAGATGACAAATTTGTGACACACGAGCCGTTTAGATGGCCAAACAAGCTTAGTTGCTGGTTTACCAAGCAAGAACCCGCATATTACTTTTTTGCATATATCTAGCGCTTATAGTTATAGATTTATTTTGATATAGTTTTAGCAGATTTTTTGAGTTCGTTTGCCAGACGGGGCACCTATGTCATCACTGCAGTTTTTAAGCTATTTCGACAAAGACTCTAATACTTTTAGTTACTTAGTTTGGGAGATGGCCAGCAGGGCTGCAGTGGTGATTGACCCGGTATTAAATTTTGACCCGGCATCGGGCCGCACCAGCACAGTCGCAGCAGAGCGCATCGTGCAGGACATCAAAGCAAATCAGCTGCAACTGACTTACATTCTGGAAACCCATGTACACGCCGACCATTTAAGCGGTGCTGCGGCATTAAAAGCGCTTTGTGGCGGCGCTGTGCCGGTCGGGATCGGCGAGCAGATTTGCCGGGTGCAACAGGTGTTTGGCGCGTTGTTTGCGCTGCCAACCCAGGCCGACGGTAGACCTTTTGACCTGTTACTGGCCGATGACGCCACTTTGCCGTTGGGCGGAGCTACTATCCGTGTGCTGCATACCCCAGGCCATACCCCGGCTTGTGTGTCTTATCTGATTGACGATTTGCTTTTTGTCGGCGACACCTTGTTTATGCCGGATTTTGGCACTGCCCGCTGTGATTTCCCCGGTGGCGACGCGGCTACATTGTATCGTTCCATCCAAAAGTTGTTTGCGCTGCCGGATAATACGCGAATGCTAATGTGCCACGACTACGGGGCGCCGGGCCGGCCCGATGTCGCCAATGAAACCAGTGTCGGCGCGCAAAAAGCACAGAATATCCATGTCGGGCAGAGCCGCATTGAGGCCGATTTTGTCACGCTGCGCACCAGCCGCGATGCAACACTCAGCATGCCGAAATTGCTGCTGCCGGCAGTGCAGGTCAATATGCAAGCCGGCGAGCTGCCAGCGGCAGAAGCCAACGGCATCCGTTACCTGAAGCTGCCACTGAATCAGTTTTAAAACAGATGCAGCACAAACGACATCTGCTGGTGGCCACTGACATTTTTGGCGCGACGCCAGCCTTGCGGGAAACGTTGGCGACATTGCCAGAAATTCTGAGCGGGCAGTTACAACTCACACTATGCCAGCCGGACAGCTGTGTGAACACCTCAACCGTTTTTACGGATGATCACCTGGCCTATCAGGCTTTTTTACAACAGGGCGGACTTGAGCGATATCAACAGCAGGTGCTGCAAACGCTGACGGCGCTGCAACCTGATCTGGTGCTGGGTTTCAGTGCCGGTGCTGCCGCACTCTGGTGTTCGTTAAGTAGTGCAGACTGTGCTGATTCAACCGGACAAGCGCTGTTCTGTTATGGCGGCCAAATCCGGCAACATCGTGAATTAACTCCGCATTGGCCAGTGACTTGCCTGTGGAGTGATGAAAGTCATTTTGATGTGATGGCGCTGCAACAACAGCTCGGCCACTCCGGCAATGTGCGACAACAGCACTGGCCACAACGGCATGGTTTTATTAACCCGCACTCGACAGGGTATGACGCCACAGCTGCCGCGGTTTTCTGGCAGCGTTGCCAGCATTGGATACAAAGCGGCGATTTCTAATCTGCAGCAAAAAAACAGCGGGCCCGAAGGCCCGCTGGCTTTTTCTACATCTTCACTTCAATTGACACACTCTTGAGGTGAATTCTGGGACGTCGGACTAGCAAGCGATTTGCCCCCCGGCAAATCAAACCTGCGATCCGGTGACTCAGAGCAGATGCTCAGAGTCTGTGCTCAGCGAGCACGGTATCGAGCGCGTTATCGGGCATTGGTGCTTTCAAAGATCTTGTCAGCAGAAGCTGCGACAAAACCGGTGTAGAGCGAGCCGTCAGCCGTTGGGTAACGCAGCGCGAATTCATAGAAGCAACTTGGCACCGACAACACACCATCGGTGAAAGCGACTTCGGCTTCATCAGCCAGCGTCGAAGATTGCTCCAGTAACACGTCGGCCGAGCCTTTGATTTCGCCGCCTGAGGTATTGAGCGGGAAACCGGCGTCTTTCAGCGCCTGATTGACACTTTCAAGCGTGCTGAAATTCTGCAGCGCATTGACTGACACTGTGAAGTGGTTGGCGCGGAAACCCCACACCGCCATCCAGGCAGCATATTCGCTCTCTTCCAGCAGCAGACGGTAAGTCGCCTGATCAATATCCCAGTGCCGGCCTGAGTAGATAAAATTCTCTGCAGTCACAGCTTCAACCGGAATTTGATCAACCAGTTTTTGTACCGCTTGCTGCAGCATTGGCGAACATTTTTCTACCAGCAACTCAGAGATAAACACTTTTGGCGCTGTTGGGTCCGGATGCTCAAAATGCTTGGCGTAGAGTTTTTTCGCTTCGAAGTGATATTCACCGGCTTCGCGGTAACCCACAGCCAGAAAATGGGCGGCCAGTTTATCCAAGCCAACTTTGTCCAGGTTAAAAGTACGCAGCGCGATATGGTCGTTGATCACATCATCCTGCTGACCGGAGCCGAGCAGGGCATGGATTTTCTCTGCTGACGGCGTCAGTTGCAGGTAGTCTTGCCACAGAGCGGCGAATAAATCTTTAAAATTGCTATGCATGGGTTTGCCTGTTATTTACTGCTAAGGCCGCAGATTTTAAAGCGCTGCGGCCGGAACTACTTTGATCTTGCTAAAACTTTTTTACTTTAAGCGGCCGGGCTCAGAGACTGAGGCCCGGGCTTAATGTTGCCGGCAGACTGACTTTGTCCGCTTCGACCGACGCCACCGGGTAAGCGCAATAATCGGCCGCATAATAAGCGCTGGCGCGATGATTACCACTGGCACCGATGCCACCAAAAGGCGCACTGCTGGACGCACCGGTGATAGGTTTGTTCCAGTTGACGATACCGGCGCGAATGCGGCTGAAAAACAGCTCATAATCGCTGGCATTATCCGCCAGCAAGCCGGCCGATAAACCAAAGCTGGTGTTATTGGCTTCATCGATGGCTTTTTGCAGTTCGGTGTAACGGTACACTTTCAGCAGCGGGCCAAAATGCTCTTCATCCGGCAGGGCTTTGGCGTGTGTCACATCGATAATACCTGGCGTGACAAAACCCAAAGCCGGGTCAAGCTGGGTCAGCCGCACCAAAGAAACACCACCTAAAGCTTCAATCTCCGCCTGCGCTTTCACCATGCCAGCAGCCGCTTTGCTGCTAATCATCGAGGCGTAAAACGGCTGCACTTCGGCAAAAGGTGCACCGACAGCTAACTGCTTAGTTGCAGTCACTAAAGCGTTCAGAATGGCATCGCCATTGGCGGATTGTTCGATGAACAAACGGCGCGCACAGGTACAGCGCTGACCGCTGGTGATAAAAGCCGACTGGATAATGTCATGTACTGCGGCTTTGACATCAGCCACGTCTTTGACAATCAACGGGTTATTGCCGCCCATTTCCAGCGCCAGAATTTTGCCCGGATGACCGGCAAATTGTTTGTGCAGCAAATGCCCGGTGTTCGAGCTGCCGGTGAAAAACAAACCGTCGATACCCGCTAAATTGGCAATGGCTTTACCGGTAGCCACTTCGCCTTGCAGCAAATTCAGCACGCCGGCCGGCAAACCGGCGGCTTGCCACAGTTCCAGCGTATGCTGTGCAACCAAAGGCGTTAATTCCGATGGCTTAAACAACACGGTATTACCGGCGATCAGCGCCGGCACTATGTGGCCATTCGGTAAATGCCCAGGGAAGTTGTAAGGGCCAAACACAGCCACTACACCGTGCGGTTTATGCCGGATAAAAGCACGCGCGCCCGGCATCGGGTTTTCTACAGTGCCGGTGCGTTCCTGATGGGCTTTAACTGAAATGGCGATTTTGCCAATCATTGCCGCGACCTCAGTGCGGCTTTCCCACAAAGATTTACCGGTATCAAGCGCAATAGTGCGCGCTAAGGCTTCAGTGTTGGTTTTGAGCTGTTCGGCAAAAGCTTCAGCAATCGCAATACGTTCAGCAAGTGGACGCGCCGACCAGCTGTAAAATGCGCTGCGCGCCGCCTGATAAGCCTGTTGCACTTGTGCTTCATCTGCGGCCTGGCCTTGCCAAATCATCTGATTCGTCGCCGGGTCCATTGACTGAAACAAGCTGCCAGCACCGGCCTGCCACTCACCGTTGATCAGCTGCAAGCCCTGAATAACTTTTGTTGCCTGGCTCATTTTGCCCCCCGATCCAGATTTAAATAACGCACTTCATCGCCGGCATTGACTTGCAACCCATCGGCGATCGCCTGAGTGATAATCAACACATCGCCGTCAACTTGCGCCTGATTGCTGATAGTTGCACGAAAACCAGCCACCTGCGGATTAGAAATCGCCAGCGTCGGGCCTTCGACCGGCACGCCAATAGCGACTTTAATCCGGTGACTGCTGCGCACCGATTTGATTTGCTTCAGCTGCGCTTCAACGGTCGGGCCGGCATCAAACAAATCAACATAACCACGATGGATAAAACCTTCGTTCTCGAGAAGTTTCAGCGCTGGTGCTGTGTTGACATGCACCTGACCAATCACGTCCTGTGCTGATTTTGGCAGTAAGGACACATAAATCGGATGGCGTGGCATCAAATCAGCGATAAAACCTTTGTTGCCAATGCCAATCATATGGTCGGCAGTCGGGAAGTCGATGCTGAAAAAATACGACTGCAGCCATTGCCAGAACGGCGGCAGCGCGTTTTCATCAGCCATCCCACGCATCTCGGCAATGACGATTTTCGAGAAACGTTTTGGATGTTCCGCCATAAACATAAAACGGACTTTCGATAAAAACCGGCCGTACATGCCACTGCGGTAAGGTTCACGCAAAAACAGCGTACAAATCTCTGACACGCCGGTGTAGTCGTTACACATGGTCAGCACTTCAACCGGGTTATAAACGTTCAGCTCGTTGCTGTGATGCACCACAGTGCTTTTGTGGAAATGGTACAGAGGCGTGGTGAGGCCAACTGAGGCTTCAATGCCGGAGGTGCCTAAAATCTCACCGGTTTCGGTGTCTTCCAGCACAAACAAATAACCCTGATTGCCGGGCTGCTCGGTGTCGATACCAAAGCTGTGCTCTGAGTGGGCGATTTTTTGTTTTAGTTTTTGCTCGTTGACCGGCAACGAGGTGAAACCGGCACCGGATTCGATGGCGATTTGCATCAGCGCCGGATAATCGGCTTGGGTGATAGGGCGGATCAATAACATGTTTAAATCCTGGCAAAGGCCGGCGCCTGGTGCCGGCTTGTCAAAGTCATAGATCAGCCGCGTGCTGCGACCAGCTTGGCAATGGCCGCTTCAAAACGCGCCATACCGTCCAGAATGTCCTGCTCCGGGATCACCAGTGACGGCGCAAAACGCACCACGTTGTAACCAGCCATCAGTACCAGCAGACCTTGTTCAGCAGCCGCCAGCATAAAATCACGCGATTTACCGGCCCACTCAGTATTGAGCGCGGCACCAATCAACAGGCCCTGACCGCGCACTTCACTGAACACCTGATATTTGGCATTAATCGCGTGCAGCGCATCTTTAAACAGCTTCTCGCGGGTTTTCACGCCGTTTAATACTTCCGGCGTGTTGACGGTGTCATAAGCGGCCAGTGCCACAGCACAAGCCAGCGGGTTGCCGCCATAAGTACTGCCGTGAGTGCCAACGACTAAATGTTTGGCAATCTCGGTGGTGGTCAGCATGGCGCCAATCGGGAAGCCACCGCCCAAAGCTTTGGCGGTGGTTAACACGTCTGGCGTGACACCAAGGCCCATATAAGCGTACAGCTCGCCGGTACGGCCGACGCCGCTTTGCACTTCATCAAATACCAGCAGCGCATTATGCTGGTCACACAGCTCACGCACGCCCTGGATAAATTCTTTGCTTGGGCTGATGATGCCGCCTTCGCCTTGCAGGGGTTCTAACACCACAGCGCAGGTACGGTCGGAGATCAGCGCTTTGAGGCTGTCTAAATTATTGTATTCGGCGTGATCGATGTCGGCTGGTTTTGGCCCGAAACCGTCAGAATAAGCCGGTTGACCGCCGACAGTGACTGTGAACAGCGTGCGGCCGTGGAAGCCCATTTTAAAGGCGATGATTTGCGATTTTTCGGCACCGAATTTATTCAGCGCGACGCGGCGTACCAGTTTCAGCGCAGCTTCGTTGGCTTCAGCGCCAGAGTTGGCGAAATAAACTTTTTCCGCGAACGTGGTGTCGACCAGACGCTGTGCTAACGCCAGCGCCGGTTCGTTGGTCATGGTATTGGACAAATGCCACAGTTTGTTGGCTTGGTCAGTCAGTGCTTTGACTAGCACTGGATGGCAGTGGCCCAGACAGTTGACGGCGATACCGCCGGCAAAATCGATAAACTCGCGATCCTGCTGATCCCATAAGCGGGAACCAAGGCCACGTACCGGAATAATCGGTGACGGGGCGTAGTTCGGGACCATAACTTCATCAAACAGGGCGCGGGTTAATTGCATTGCGAATTCCTCGTGAGTGGTGTCGCCGTCTATAGCGGCTTTTTGAAGCCCTGGTGTTGTTCTGCAATTGCCATTTAACAAAGAGGCATGCGTCATTCCAGGACGGAATGCCTTTATTATATTGGGCAGGGCAGTCAAACTGCAGTATCATAATCAGCAAATATATGATTTGTTTTGCCATATTGACGGAGCGTTTTGACAAAATGCTAAGCAAAGAAGATGAAAGACTGTTGGCGCTGCTGCGCACCAACGCCCGGGCCAGTGTATCGGATCTGGCTCGGCTGCTAGATTTATCCCGTTCTACAGTGCAGACGCGTATCGCGCGACTGGAGCAAACCGGTGTGATCCGTGGTTATGTGCTCGACTACGGCGACAGCTATACCAAATCTTTAGTGTCAGCGCATGTGTCGATTAAAGTGAAACAAAAGCTGACGGTCAAAACCAATAACGAGCTGAAACAAATCCCGCAAATCGCCGAGCTTTATGCCATCAGCGGTGAATATGACCTGATTGCAGTGGTGCAGGCGCAAAGCACTGAGCAGCTCAGTCATTTACTTGATCAGATTGGTGATCTGGACGGCGTGGAACGGACTAATTCTTCGGTGATCCTCGAAACCAAATTTAAACGATAAAGTCGTAGCAACAGTAGCTGTGGTGAGGCAACGACAAAATGCGCTCAGCCACCGGTAGCCGTAAATGTCCGACCAGTTGTCTGAAATTTTACTACAGGGTCTGAACAGCGGTAGAATCCGCCCACTTTTCGCCAGATGGCCGCTATTTCCGGGAATATTATGAGTCAAGCAGATAACACCCCTTTGTACACCCACTATGCCGGCCCGGCACTGCTGGAAACGCCGTTGCTGAATAAGGGCAGTGCATTTAGCCGCGAAGAGCGCGCCGCATTTAACTTAACCGGCCTGTTGCCACCGCGCTATGAAACCATCGAAGAGCAGGCCGCCCGTGCTTATATGCAGTATTCGTCGTTTGAAGAGCCAATCAACAAACACATCTATCTGCGTGTAGTGCAGGACAATAATGAAACTTTATTTCACCGCCTGCTGCAAAACCATCTCGAAGAAATGCTGCCTATTATCTACACGCCAACGGTTGGCGATGCCTGTGAGCGTTTTTCTGATATTTACCGCAGCGCCCGTGGTTTGTTTATTTCTTACAGCGACCGCGACCAGTTAGACGATGTGCTGCGTAGCGCCACCAAGAAAAAGGTCAAAGTCATTGTCGTCACTGACGGCGAACGTGTACTGGGCCTCGGTGACCAGGGTATTGGTGGTATGGGCATTTCGATTGGTAAGTTGTCGCTGTATACCGCCTGTGGCGGCATCAGCCCGGCGTATACCTTGCCGGTGTGCCTCGATGTGGGCACCAACAACGAAAAACTGCTGAACGACCCGTTTTATATGGGTAACCGTCACCGTCGTATCAGCGGCGACGACTACTATGAGTTCGTCGACAAGTTTATCAAAGCGGTGAAGCGCCGCTGGCCGGAAGCCATGGTGCAGTTTGAAGATTTCGCCCAGCCAAATGCCATGCCGCTGCTGAAACGTTACCGTGACCAGATCTGTTGTTTTAACGACGACATTCAGGGCACTGCGGCCGTCACTGTTGGTACTTTACTGGCAGCTTGTCGTTCTAAAGGCATGAAACTGTCTGATCAAAAAGTAGTGTTTGTCGGCGCAGGTTCTGCCGGTTGTGGTATTGCCGAGCAAGTGATCAGCCAGATGGTCAGCGAAGGCATCGATGATGCGACGGCGCGCGGCCAGGTGTTTATGGTTGACCGCCATGGCTTGCTGACCGAAGGCATGGAAGATTTACGCGACTTCCAGCAAGCGCTAGTGCAAACCAAAGCCGCCATCAGCCACTGGTCTTTCAGCGGCGATTACGCCTCGCTGCGGGACGTGATGAACTGTGCAAAACCGGACATTTTGATAGGTGTCTCAGGCGTTGCCGGGCTGTTCACTGAAGCGGTGGTGAAAGCGATGAAAAAACACTGTGCTTTACCAATCATTATGCCGCTCAGTAACCCCATCAAACAGATTGAAGCCCGCCCGGAAAAAATCATTGAATGGACTGATGGCGAAGTCATTATTGCGACCGGCAGCCCGTTTAAGCCGATTGAATATAAAGGTAAAACTTATCCGGTGGCGCAGTGTAACAACAGTTATATCTTCCCTGGTATCGGTCTTGGCGTGCTGGCTTGTAAAGCCCGCCATATCAGTGACGAGATGCTGCGGGTCGCCAGTGAGACGCTGGCTGCAGCGTCGCCACTGGCCAATACAGGCGAGGGCGGTATTCTGCCACCGTTGACGCAATTATCTGAGTTATCAAAAGAAATTGCCTTTGCCGTGGCGAAAATGGCGATGGCGCAAGGCCATGCCTTAGAAATGGATGACGAGCGTTTGCTGCGCAAAATCAACAGCAATTTCTGGAAACCAGAATACCGGCTGTATAAACGCGTCAGCAGCTGACAGACCAGATCCGGCGAAATACCCTGGAGTATTTCGCCGGAAATTTTCTGTTTTTCTGCATTTCCGCCCAACTATTTGCAACGGCACTACGACCAACAGGCATCAACATTTTGTGAAGAGCCCGAGGTCAACATGCAAGCTAAGATTCAACGCCAAATCCCAACCCATCATTTTCATCGTTTCACCTTCGCTATTTTACTACTGGGCAGTTGCAGCCTGGTGCTTGCCTCACAGCAGGCCACAGCCGAGCAAGCCATAACCCAACAAACAGTGGCAACCGGACACAAATTACAGGTGCTGAAAGACTGCAAACTGCAGTCCGAACGCGACCTGACGCCGGCAGAAATCAGCGCCTGGCAAGACTTAAAAAAAGCCGAACTGAAAATGGATCAGCTGCAAATCCCGCTGGACCAAATGAGCAAAGCGCTGCAGCCACATCAGGATAAAATGGAGCAACTGAGCGCAGAGCTGGAGCAACAAACCAAAAGTCACCGCATACCGGACGACGAACTGCTGGAGCAAACCCGCATGACGGCCGAGCGCATCGAAGATATTACCGACAGCTATCAGGGCGATATCGACGCCATCAGCAGCTATGGTGACCACATCGGCCAGGTCGCCAAAGTGTTTGAACAACAAGTCACGGCACAACTGCCCACCGGCAGTTATGATCAGCTACGGGTGGTCACGCCGGGCGACAAAACCGCCGCCGATTGCAACAGCGGCATGTTTTTCAGCAAATCGCTGCGGTTTAACAAAAGCTAAACTCCAGACCCGACAATAGAAAATATCTGGTATGGACAACTGTTGACGGGCGGCCAGTTTTCTTTATGCTTGGCCGCACACAAACAGCGCAGGGACATCCGGATGTTATTTATTGTGATGCTGGGTGGCAAACACCCGGCCGCCAAAATTGAAGTACATGACGTGGTATTTGCCTTTGGCCAGCAGCTCAGCGATTGTTATGACCAGCTCAGACAACAGTGGTTTGGCGCAGCCAAAGGCCTGCATATCGACTCCTGGTGGCAGGTGCAGGGCGTCGATGGTTATCAGCTGCATTTTAGCGATGTGGCACCCAAAGCCGGCGAGCCACGCCTCTATTTTATAAATCTCGGCGGTTATTTACCCGGCAGTTTTGGCGAAGATCATCAGTATTTACTGGTGGTCGCGCACGATCCGGTTGAAGCCAAGCAGCTTGGTAAACAGCGCATGCCTCAGCAGTGGGATAAACCACACACGGACAATCTGTATGACGTCGACGATTGTATCGCAATTGATGCAGTTGAAGGTCGTTTTGTCCATCTGGTGCCCGGCGCTTATGCAGAAGCACAACAGGGCAACGACTACATTCTGCTTTAAATCACAGGTACCACGCCTTGTAAGGCCTGCTGCGACAATTTGCCGCATAGGGCCAGCAGGAACTTTTCCGTAAAATCAGGCACATGCATTACTAATCTATGAAGGTGTGTGCCGTGACCATTCAACATCCATTTCTCGTTTCATATCAGTTATCCCGTCTGACGCTGGCGCTTAGCCTGTTCTGCCTGCCGGTTTGTGTTCTGGCGAGTACAGTGGCAGATGCCGATGCAGCTGCTGATAAAGCCGAAAAAGACATCGAACGGGTCCAGATCACAGGCGTGGTGCTGAACGGGCCCGGTCAGCTGGTGATGGACCCGAAAGCGCCGCGCCAGCCATTGCCGGCGCACGACGGTGCGGATTACCTGAAAACTATCCCGGGTTTTTCCGTCACCCGCAAAGGCGGCGCTGACGGCGATGCAGTGTTCCGCGGTGTGGCTGGTTCGCGGCTTGGTATTCTGGTGGACGGCGAGAATATCTTAGGCGGCTGCAACGCCAGAATGGATGCGCCAACAGCGTATATCTACCCGGAATTGCATGATTCAATGACGGTGATAAAAGGCCCGCAATCAGTGACACATGGAGCAGGGCATTCTGCCGCAGTGATTCTGTTTGAGCGCAACGTCGCGCCTTTTACACAAGCCGGATTTCGTACTCACAGCAGCCTGACCAGCGCCAGTTTTGGCCGCCATGATGAACTGGCTGATTTGCAGTTCGGTCAACAAAATGGCTATGTGTTACTCAGTGGCAGTAACTCAGCTGCAGATGACTATCAGGACGGCGATGGCAACAATATCCACTCCCGGTATCAGCGTTACAGCGGCAATATCGCAGTCGGCTGGACACCGGATGTCGATACCAAAGTCGAGCTGTCCGGTGCCCGCAGTGACGGCGAAGCCGCTTATGCCGACCGCGGCATGGATGGCACCCTTTTCAGGCGTGATAGCGTGAATTTACGTATTGAAAAATCCAACATTACCCCTTGGCTTGAGCAACTGAAACTCCACTGGTTCGATAACGAAGTCGACCATTTGATGGACGACCAGCAACTACGCAAACCCGGTATGATGGGCTATGCCAATTTATTTCGTGATACCAAAGGCGGGCGCCTCAGTGCAGTCTTTACACCGTCAATGAACTACAAAGTGACGCTGGGCGCAGACCAACAGGACAGTGGGCATAGTTCACGCTCGGCTCCCGCGTCTGGTATTTACAGTGCTTTACTGGATGATGCCGAGATCTCTCAGGTCGGCGTATTCGCAGAATGGCGTTATCAGCTGGCGCAATTTGATACCGTCGTGGCCGGCTATCGGCTGGACCAATGGCAGGCCACAGACCAGAGGCTCAAAATCGCCGGCATGATGAGCTCGATGCCAAACCCAACGGCGGGACAACAGCGCGACGACGACCTGCACAGCGGTTTCGCCCGTTATGAACATCAATTCAGTAGCATTCCAGCCAGCTGGTACATTGGCGTTGGCAGCACAGCACGTTTCCCGGATTATTGGGAATTGATTGCCAAAGAGGGCATCAAATCGAAAAGTGCATTTGCCGACATTGCGTCGGAACAAACCACGCAGCTGGACCTGGGTTATCTGTTTAAAGATGCCGACACCGAGTGGTCAGCTTCGGCGTTTTACAATGAGATCAGTGATTACATTCTGGTTGATTACAGCAACATAATGAAATCAAATGGTTTTGTCAGGAACATCGACGCCAGCAGCTACGGCGCTGAATTTGGCGTACAGCAAAAATTTTCCCACCATTGGCAAGCTGACGCGACGCTGGCATACACCCGCGGCGATAACAACAGCGATGGCACTGCATTACCACAGATTTCGCCGCTGGAAATCAAACTAGGCCTGAGCTACGCTAGGGATAACTGGTCGGTGGGTTCATTAGTCCGCATCGTTGACGCACAGAGCAACTTCGACCGGAACAAAGGGAACATTGTAGGCAAAGATTTAGGTGCAACACCAGGTTTCGCCGTGCTTTCCCTGAATAGCAGCTGGCGGCCGGTACCAAGCTTATTGTTGACCGCCGGCGTCGACAATTTACTCGACCGTACTTATGCCGAATTTGTCAGCCGCGCCGCCGGCAATGGCATGGGGGGCGGCATCCCAGGTTATGTCCAGACCTTACGCGTCAATGAACCTGGCCGAACCGCCTGGCTAAAAGCACAGTGGAACTGGGATGGGCAATTCTGATACATCAACACCAAAGATGCGACTGAAAATTTCACCATACTCAACAGGCACCTAATCAAGCCAACGCGCGCTACAACATTGCGATAGCACGCGTTAAATACAACGGTAAGATTTATGGGAGCAATGTCACAGTGGGCGCGAAGCATCTGCTTCCGCACAATCCGATTTAACATAATGGATCTTAGTGGCCCCATTGAGGGAGCCACTGGATCAATTGAGGACAAACATCCTGTAAGAGTTCAGTTATAAGTCCTTGAGAAATAGATAATGAAGCCATAGTCTGATGATACTTTTGGGGTTCAGTTCTTACGTGCTCTAACGCAAATAATAAATCTCGTTTAACAACATCACCGTAATGTGACTCTGCACGCTGAATTGAGGTGAGAGGAATATGACGTAAATGCCTAAAAAGCATCAATATATCCACTATATCTTTATATGGATAAGCGCGACAGCGGTCCGAATTAGCAAGCAGCTTTGTGTAAAAGCACGTATCCAAATCGAAATACGGGATAGGGAATAATTGACCAACATCCGGTACCAATGAATACGAATCGCAGCTGAGAATTTCAAGTTTGATATCCGAACCTTGGTGCTTCAAAAAACACACCACCTTATCTCTATCAAATCTTATCTCACGGAGATAAGTGAAATCTTGCAAAACTAACTGGCCAAGAGAATTGCTTAAAACCGTATTTCGCACAGCTCGATAGGACTCTTTGTCTGGACAAAACAAGTCTACGTCTATTGATTCACGAAATTCATCAAACTGGAGCGCAATTCTCGTGCCGCCTCCAAACATAATTCTGTTCTGTATGAAAAAAGTTGCATCAAAACACTCTAAAACTGAATGTATAGCTTGATGTTGACTAAGACGATAAACAGGATTAGACATTTAGTGGAGCAAAAATACCGTTCCCAAACAAACGTGCTAGCTTAGCGATAAGCTTACGTTCTGGTTGAGTTAGGTTTTGTTGTTCAACATAGCCCCAACGACGCTCATAGATCTCGAAAGCATCTTTAGGCTGAATTTTATCAGCTTTAATATCCCAAAGAATCTTGTTCAACTCGGGGTAATTATCCCTTGCTATAACAGGCATAGACACCTCTTAGGGGACATGAAAAGGAATTAGCAAATGCTAACTTGCTAATTATTGGTAACCGCAGGCTGTGTGTCAACCATTGTTTATAAGTTACGCCGTAAAAGGTGCTATAAGTTGCAAATTCTGGACTTTTACAACTTATAGCAAATGAAAATTCTGAAAGTTGCACAAACGCTCAACTAAAGCCTCATAAAGAGCGATAAAGCGGTAAATGTCACAAAAAATACTCAATTGTCGCTAAAAAGCTCGCTTACCAGCCTATTGAGATAATCTGCTGTATGAATGACCATTTTAATTTTGGTGCCAGATCTGAGTTCTTCCAGCTGCTGGCGACACTTAACAAGTTGAAGGCGAGTCTGCTCTGTTGTCCATTTGCGACGATTCATGAAAGCCATATCAGATGGCATGCAATTACCCCAAGGCGTCATGACCATGCCGTCTTCTCTGATGCGGCATTCTTTCCAGTTGGTGTTGTAGGGCAAATAGCCCTTGCAGTGAACCTGTAGATACCTATGCGCGGTCGGGTGAGGGCGTTCATCGTGCCAGCGCTGACACTCAGCCACCGGTACGCCAAAGAATTCTGCTGCCCGTTCATGCCTGCCATCGCCAAAACCGAAAGCGTCGTAATAAAGCTCTCTAAAATCCACGAGTTTTTCAGGTCTGATTTTCCGATTTTTTTCCATTTTTAAGTGCGTCCTGTACTGCTTTGGAAGTGGAATCCTGTACCGGAACTGGGTAACTGTGCAAATCTTAGAGAATTATTGAAATAGTTTATACAAAACAGACATTTAGAGCGAGTTTGGTGTTTCGTAGATGTCCGGAGTAGTCCGGAAGTCCGGACTCAGTTCGAGTGTAACAGAACTCGAACTGGGGAGCAGAGAGGTGAATCTAAGGATTAGGGTTGTAAGCCCAGTCTTCACCATGTACGGACTTACATGCCAATTCCATTTGTTGCAGATAGGGCGTCTTAGGATTATCACGGTATAACGTCTGCCATGAAGTACAGAGCGCCTCTCTTGGGCTTTCACCGGGTTTTAACGGGTGAGCCACACGCACTGACGCCGGTTTTGCAGCTTGAGGAAGCAGATTCTGAATGGCAGCTTTTGTGCCTGCTAGGGATAGGGCTATCGTCGCAAAATTTGACGCAATGTTGGCAAAAAATACCGCAAAGAAAATTACAAAAAACCATTTCAGCATATTCATAAAAAGTCCTTTTTTTAATGTTTGAAGCCACTGTATTGGTGATGAAGCAGGATTGCAATTCCGAGCGGAATACAGGGTAGCTTTACGGGGTGAAAAACGGGGTGCGGTGTAACGCTATGTTACAAGAGTCCACTATTACTATAGTGGACGCAGGTCCAAAATTCGGGCTGCGCGGCTTCGCCTGAGCCCTCATAAAAAAGCCCCTTTCGGGGCTGGTTTGGCAGAGGGAAGGGCTTTGCCCTTCGGCGGCCGGTAAACCGGCCTTGAGTTACCGCTTCGCTACCATCAGGGGCTTCGCCCCTAATAACCCCAGACCGCCTGCCGGTTTACTGGGGAACCCCTCCCGCTGGCGCGGGTCCCTCCCCAGTTAACCGGCTGTTTCTTCTTTGGCGGTCTTGGTGAATTGCACCTCCTGAGTCGGTGCATCGCAGAAAATCCAGTCCTGATAAACGTCGTTGTATTTAATTTCCAGCATACAGTCATTCAGCAGGGTCCATTGGTACCCAGCGAGCGCCAAATCTGCGGCGGTGATCTCTTTCAGCATCTGGCCGTTTCGGCTAACCGCGACATAAATCGTTTTCTGGTACCGGCTGTGCCGGGTCCAGTCCTCAGCGGTTGCTGTCAGGTGCATCTGCAAACCATCCAAGGGATGTTTTTTGGGCTGTGGGCCTTCTTCGGCTTTTACCGATGGTTTGGCTTGCGCTACAGGTGCGACTGGCTGCGCCTGTTGTTGCTGTTGAACAGCCGGAGCCGGTGCAGGCTTGTTGAGGGTGTTTTTCGCCAAAATGTCAGCTTTGCGCTGCTTCGATTCTTCAATCTGGCTAGACAGGAGGGCCAGCAGGGCCACCAAAGCGATTAGGAGGGCCGCAGCCATGCCGAAGAACTTATTTTGCCACCACGGCTTCACATCAACGGTTTTTGCTTCTGTAACAGAGCCAACGCTTTTAGTGTGCGACTGATACGCAGCAAAATACTTCGGTTCGTATTCGCGCTCATGGGTGGCAACGATGTTGCGACTGACACCATCAGCAACTTTGCAGATGTATTTGTCATCCTGTCCGAGAAAGGATTTTTTGATGGTGTAATAGCAGTTTTGGATCATGTCGACCACATCCCGATCGACTTTGCGGAAATTCTGCGAAAGCAACAGAATGTCATGTCCATAGTGCCGGTGCATTGATAGGTATTCTTTCAGTTCCTGTTGCGTCGAAACCCTATCTTCCCCAGCGCCGGCTGTGCGCGGCATACACAAGTGGCATTCATCCACGACAAAGAAAACGCCTTGGTTTTCTTCATTGCGCCAATCCTGATACCGCAAAAAATGCTCAGCATCAGAGAAATAGCGCTTGCCGCCGTAGTTATGAAAACCGCCTTCAATCTGCACGATTAAATCCCGGCAGTGCTCACCAACCACCGAGCAGAACCAATCGACGTTCAGCGGGATATTGGTCACAACTTTACGTTGTTTCAGTAAGGCCGGCATGATGTGCCGGATGACTGCCTCATAGCTTTTGCCGCTGCCAGGGCGGCCGGACAATCCGTTAATCATGAGCCTAACCTCACAATAGGAATGAGCTGCATCAGCAGCCGGGTAGAACCGGCGAGCATGACCATGCCGACAGCGCCACCAAGACCGGTGTTGGCAAAGACGGTTTGCACTTCTGGCGGCATGCCGGTGATGTACTGAGACAAGTCAATCAGCTGAAGCACACTGGCAAAGCCATTGAGGATGACCAAGCCAAGGTCCATAAACAAATCGACGATGAGGAGCAAAAAGTCTTTGAGCATGTCCCACAGGGTTAAAATAAAGCTCTGAAACTGGACGGCTAACCAATCCAGCGTATCAATGTCTGTGGGTTCAGGGCCGGTATTGACCGGCGTTTCTGGGGTAGTTTCTTCCATTGTTTACGCTCCGATTAACATGCGACGGCACAGGATGGCTGCACCAAACAGGATGCAGGCCCGGATAAAGGCCCAAATGGCCGGTGAAATTTCTAAGGTATGGCAACCGTAATCAGCAAAGCCAAACGGCAGGCAGATTTGCCACTGGGTCGCGCCGCCGCCTGAATCGGTGATGCCGTCGCCGGTCATCGCCTGATATGCGTCAGAGGACATAAAGCTGGCTTTTTTATTGGCAAACAGAGTTTGCAAACCGTCCGGGTACTTCGAATTCCACCACGATTTCGGCGCGCCGGTGTCGAAGTCATCGCAGTTATCTTTGGCAGGGTCGCAAGGGGGCGGTGTGCAGTTCGGGTCGGTGGCCGGGTCACATTCACCGTTGCCGGATAAGGCGTCCTTAATGTCGCCTAACAGACCGATTTGGGTCTGATTGTCTGCCAATGCGCCTTCGGTGTTTTCTTCGATTTGTTGCAGTATCTGATTGCCGGTATCAACTGAGTTTTCAAGATTGCCGATGCCGGTGCTGACCACAGCAAGGCGACTTTCAACGCCTTTTTGCACATCTTTAAAGTCGCCTTTGACCATATCGGCCATTGGTTTTTCTGGGTTGTCGATGGAGTCATCGACTTGCGGCAATGGCTTGTCATCGTCGGTGCGCTTTGGCGGTACCGTATCGTTTTTATCCTGACAAAAGAAATCACCATTGATATAGCCACAACCAGATTCACATTGCTGGACGCCGTTAATCGTCACGCATTTTTCGGCAGGGTCCTGCTGGCACATCTTGAGATTGTTTTTTGTGACCCAGCATTTTGGGGGTTCAGGGGGCGGAACGTCTTGCTCGTTGTCAGCACAGGCAGCGCCAGTAAACGTACCGACTTGCGGGTACCATTTTTTCATATCGCCACCCAGCGGGGTTTGTATCCAGCTTTTAGCAATCACTTTGCAGTTCCCGCATTGCTGCTGGCCACCGGCGTCAGTGCCGCATTTAGTCACACAGGATGGATTTGTATATCCGGGGGTGTTGGTAATAAATGAGTCTTGGCCGGTTGCCGCAATGCCTGAAAGCTTTGAGCAATCAAGTGGAGGTAATGGCTTAAAACAGACTTTGGTTTGTGAATTCGGTAAAAAGCCAAGCACGATATAATCTTTTCGTTTGGCGTCTTCAATTGGATTTCCTGTTAACTCTGGAGGGCAAGAGCTTTCCAATATCCATTCAACAACGGAGCTACCAACACTGGCGCCGACAGTGCCACCGGAATTTTGGCAACTTCTGGCACCTGTTGCGGCGTTTGTATACATATAACGTGGTTGATAGTCGAAGCCACCTGTAAAAACGCTAACAACAAGGGCGGGACACTCAGCGTTTTTATTGATGTGTGCCATGTATTCACCCTGATACTTTTTTGTTGCTGCAACAGTGCAGTCATAACCATTCTTTTTTCCGTCGATTTGAAACTTAGGAAAATTAGGGTCGTTTGTAGGCAGGGCAGGATTAAAGCCAGTGCAAACAGTCTTATCAACTTTGCCGGGTGGATAATTGCCGGCGTTAAAATCGATACCGCCAATCTGGGCAGCTTTAAGGTTTACAGAAAGAAAAAGCCCCGCAATAAGCAGGGCCTTGAGTAGTGTTTTCATGGTTCAGGTCCTGAACATCAGAGTGGCAACGATAAAGCCGCACAAAGCCCCGATGAGTGCGACCAGCGTATAAATCAGCGCGACAATTAATCCGGCCATAGAGGTTGGGGCCTTTGCATTTGCATTGGCCCCGTCCGATTACGCTTTGTTGATAGCGCGTTTGGCCAATGAAATACCTTTCATTGCCAGAGCAATACCAACAATCAGAACGCCAGCGGCAACAACAGCAGTAGTTACAGCAGACAGGTCGATAGCAGCAAAAATATCAGCCATTTTTATTTCTCCAGTTAAAGTTACAGGTCTTTTGAGCGCTCTAAATAGTCTTGATAGGCTTCTTCGTCGGCTTCACGAGCGGATGAATAAACCCCAACTCTTTGGATCACTCGGTTTGCAATGTCGACGCCGCGATATACCAAGGCGATGCCGACGATTAAAACGCCGATGGCAATCATTGCAGTGGTAGCTACTTGCAAACCTGAAGCAATCAATGCCAATAAGTCGTTCATACACCCCCCAAAGGCGTCAGATTTTGTTAACCAATTTCCGGGCGACGCCAACAGAGAAAGCGAGGCCGGAGAACGTCACAACGACGCCAAAGCCCCACATAAAAGCCTCAGTGACTTCTGAGGCGGTTATTTCCACGGAGGACAAATAAGCGCTGTATTCGGCTGCTGGGATTAACCAGTAACCGGTACAGTTGGCAGCAGTGTCCGCTGTGAAAATAAAGGTGCCGTCCTGCTGGGGTAACGCGCATTGCGCGTGACTGGCAGTGGAGATGCACAAAAGCAGCAGGGCGGCGAAACGGTTCATTAAAATGGTTCCTTCTTCGGCCCGCCTGGCAATGGCTTGTTGTTTGTCAGCGCTAAAAACGTTTTGTATTCGCTGGCGAGGGTCAAAGTGACACCGCGCATCATGTCGCCTTCGCGGCCTTTCATTTCCCAGTCACGTTCATTGATAGGCAGCAAAATTTCCAAATCGAGGTAGTCGGCGAAATCGTTCAGAGCACCTTTTTCAATCAGGAACTGCGGAACCCGCACTTTTTCGATAACCGTTGATTTCTGTTCAAGGCCGAGCACTTCTTTGATTTGCTCGGTCTGTAACAACAGCACCATCACCGGGTTGTTTTTTTGGTCCGTTTTGTTGCCGTCCTGACGAAGGCCACGGAACAGACCACCGAGGTACTTGCCGTTAAATTTGATTGGTTGCATGGGTTATCTTCCTAAGATGCGAGTTTAAGTAAGGGGTTACGCTGCTTAATTTGCTCACGTAACGGCAGAGGCTCCACCCAATTGGCCGGCAATTGGGCAGAGAAATCGATATTGATTAACCGGATAAGCGGAACCACGTTGTTATGCTGACCGGTCATATTTTGAAGCTGAGCTTTACTGATGCCGATGGCCGACAGGTCACGGGTATAGCGGGACCATTTCATGCGGTTATTCAGGCGATACGCCTTGTCATAACCGAGGCTTTCAATCTGGCAATAGAACGCGAACAGGCTTTCAGCTTTGGAAAAGCTCGGGTTACCTTTCGGTGTTACGGTCATGTAATTGGCTTTCAGTGCTTCAAGTACAGTGTTGTGATCAGTCAGTTTCATGGATGCGCCCTCAAAGGTAGCGAAAACATCCTTCCAGCTATCGCGCCAGAGGTCAGTCATTAGGTTTGGGTTGCCGATGGCAAGGTTGATGAATGAAAACAGGTTGGTGTTAATGCCCCGGTCTTTTAACCAGCGGCCGAATAGTCGGGATTCAAAACGGATAGCGCCCATCGCCATCTGCTGCACAACAGGGTGCTGAATGGCTGACAGTTGCCGATTCAGACCTTCTGTAATAATTGCATCGCCTTTGTTCTGGCGCAGTCGTTTGGTCAGTTCACGGATTTGGTTCTGCAGCTCAGGGAATTTCATATAAGCCTTGAGCTGCTTACGCCGGGACGATTTGCCATTGCGACCTGAGGCTTTCCCCCAAGTCACAGTGGTCAAATGGTCATCGGTTGAACGGTTTTTGGTTTGGCCGCTTTTGACGTTTTTCAGCATGTTAATCACCTGAACCGCGTTGTTATCGTTCATCACGCGGGCGGTGTAAGTCACATCGAAATAATCAATTGAGGTGGTTGGCCAGTCGAGATAACCGGCCAGTTCCGGCATGGCCAGCATGAAAGCTTCGAGGACAGCGAAAAAGCACAAATCAGCATTGTCAGAGCCAAATACGTTGTGACCCTGTAAGACCTTGGCGGGACAGCCGCAGATGCGGATATACGGGAATTTGTGAAAATCCGAGCCATCAACGATACAGAACGCAATCGAGGCAAAGCTCGAAGGGATTGATTCGTAATGGTGAACAAGGCGGCTCACTTGGGTATTGCCGTCTTCATCAAAATCAATTTGGCCAGTCAGGCGAACACCGAGGCGCTTTAATACTTCAGGGTCCAGTTTGAATTCGTCATCAGTCAGCTTGATGGCAAATTCATCCTTGAAAAACACTGAGAAGGCGCCGAAGTCAATCATGCCGCCACCTTTGCGCGTGATGCGCGTTTTCTACAGGCGGGATTGTGATACTTGGCTTTGCCAACGACGACGCGGCCGCAGCCACATAAACAGACCCGGGCAGTCACAGCTTTATCGCCTGGACGAGTCACAAGGTTTTGCACTCGATGCGTCACAGGGGAATTCACCTGGTCAGTCACATCTGACTGCGGCCGGCGAGTCACGCCGTAGATATGGAAGTTAATCAGGTCTGCCAAGACCTGACCCAGCACCAATGGAACGCCATTGCCAACCGCACGTTTTTTGCCTTCGACGTTAAAAGACGGTAAATCGAAATCTTCGGGTAATCCCTGACAATATTTGAGCTGTTCAAATGACCGGTCATCGGATGCAGTCGCACAGCCGTTCTGAGCAGAGCGGCCGGGATAATAGGGCGGATTGAGCAAAATGCCGGAGCGGGAGCCAAACTGGAAATGACGCAAGCGGCTGGTATCTGAAAACCACGCCTGATTGAGTTCAAAGCGCTGACGGGAATAGCCATCAACGAGCATATCCGGTACGCGGCTGACGTTTTCTAGCAGCCACCAATCCGGCTCAGCTTCTTTAACGATGCGGTTGTAGTGATACAGCATTTCCAAGCCGTAGCCAGTTGGTTCCTGACGACGAAGGCCAGAGAATTCCTGACAAGGCGAGCCGCCGATAATCCCGGCGAAAACACCAGACGGCACATGAAAATCGCGTACATCCTGACCGAGCAGCAAATCAGGGCCACGAACAACACAAAAACCAAGTGCTTCAAACGGCTTTGAAAACAGGTCAATACCGGGGAATAAAGACAAAATCAGCCGGTTTGACGGAACTGGCTTCGGAGCCAGGCGAGTCACAGTTTCAAGACTGAAATCTGCCGGCGCAGTCACAGTTGATTCACCTGGTGAGTCACGGAACATCAGTTATCCACCGATTCTGTGGATAAAGCCGGGATAGAAATCGCTGCAAATTCGGTGATATGCAGTTCAGCGCCGATGTAATCACAGGCCAAATCAAACGCACCTTGGGGTTCTGCGAATACGCCGTGACAAATGACAGAATCGTTATCACCACCAGAGAACAGGACTACAGCGCCGGTTTCGAGATCACGCAGCAGGAAGCCAAACGGGTCAGAAATGATGTCGCTTTCATCGCCTGGCACATCGAGGCAGTCATACAGAAACGCGATTTCTGACGGAGATACAGCAAGGGAGAAATGCGGGAAGAACTTTTCGAGTTGCTTGAGGGCTTCGGTTTTTTCGTAGTGAGTGACTAACGCGTTCATAGCAGATCCATTTACTCCAAAACTGGAGTGATTGTGATCCTGACTTTTTGATTAGTCAACTTCATTTTTGGAGTAATTTTGAAACCTGCGGCTGAGCAGGTAGAATCTATAGAGTTTTTGCAGGGGACAACCTAATGAATTACAGCGGTTATCTAATCGACGAATACAAGAAACTTGATGGCGGAAAATCTGACAAAGTTATCGCTTCTGAATTGCCAGCAATGACTGTTGGTAACGTTAGCCAGATTAGAACTGGATTACGGCACCTGACGCCAGAACAAGCAATGACTATCGCTGAGCGCTGCAAAATGGACATTGGGGAAGTTCTTGTTCGGTTGGATATGGAAAAGGCAAAGTCACCGGCAGTAAGAGCAGAGTTTGAAAAAGTACTAAAGAGATTAGCGGGAGCCTTTGCGGCCATCGTTCTGACGATGAGCCTAACTCTGACACCAAGTCCGAGTGAAGCGAGCGCTTCCGCATAATACGATTTAACATAATATACACTATAATTGCTATTGCGGATAAAATAGCAATATATAACAGCAACTTAGAGCGGAAAGGGCGTTCCTGAAATGTCTATTTTGACCGACACAAAAACGCCACAAAAAACCACTTAAGCCACCATTTTAGTCAGCACTTGAACGTCCATTTTCCCTGATCGCTTCACTTCTTCCCAGAAAATTACCAGTGAACTATTGCCACGCTTCATTTCGCGTTCAATGTGCGCGTCAGCCAGCACAGCCAAAGGGTTTAGGTCGAGTAGGTAGGAAATTTTGATAGCCATATCATCATCCATGCTTACAGGCTTTGACCTGTATTGGCTAACCCGAGCAGGGCTTTCACCAAGTTTTTTAGCAAGCTGATAATCAGACCCTAGAGAATACGCGGCCTTCACCGCATCGAGATAATCGACAGTTTTCATTTATGTTCCCCAAGAACAATTTTAACGATTGAATTCTAGGCGACTACCCAATGCCCTACAACTATACAATCGGCATTGAAGGTTCAATGCGCATTGCATACCATTTCTCCGCGTTCGACGTTCCCCAAGAACACAGCAGCGCAAATCCCTACGGGGGCCATCTTACTTCTCCGGTTTGATGGTCCCCAACCGCTGTAGGGGCGGGATGTAGGGCGGTAAATCAAACAAAAGGAGTATCCATACATGGATATATATACAGTAGTTCCCGAAACTGAACCCAATCTGACTGAGCAACTGGCGCTTTTAGAATCCATGGCCGCCAATGCCACCAAAGACCCTGTTGCATTTCGCAGCATCAAAGCAGACATCGCCTGGCTGAAAGAATCCGCAAAACGCGCCGTGGTCAACCCACAGCAAGCCGCGTTGAACGCCGCAAACCTCGACAAAATCAAAGCCAGCCTGGTCAAGCCAAAAGCACCCGCCACTGCACGGCCCATCTACGCAAACCGACTGATGGGGCTGCCGCAATTATGAAATCACAACAAAACTTTGCAGCCGTTGCGCTGCTGTGGACCCAAGATTTATTGCTGATCCAAGCCAAGTTTATGCCAAAGGAACATCAGCAAGAGTGGCTCAGAGCCGCTAAAAAGCCAATTTCCATGCTGCATTACGCCAGCCTACCTGCGCGGGAAGTGGCAACCAGAATTGGCAACGCCCGCATTGAGCGTTTTATCAGAAACAGCCAAGGACGGAGACTGCCAGCATGATTTCAGGATTACCCATTACCGGCCGTCAGGCCATTGAACAATTCGGCATGGAAAAACTGCATGGCGCGAAATGCGTTGCAGTCAGCGTCCTGTACGGCGACGGTTCTATGCAAATGGTGTTTGGCGAAATCGTAGATCCGGTTGATTGCGCGATAGACGAACCGGATGATTCAGTGTTTTTCGTTGAATACTTCTCAGCTGATGACTGGTATGTCACCGGCATTGCCGCTGATGAACAAGTTGTTTTGCTGAATATGGTTGCTGAAGTTGCCGAGGTGAATCATGGATAACATGCGCTTTGGTTTCCCAGCCGCCCGAGGCCAGCAAGGCGGCCGCACATTTTACACAGCCTGCATTCCGTTCGGCATGCTGGCACGTCTGCTGGCCATTGATACCGGCAACGTGTTGGACCGCAGCCAACGAGCTGTTGATCCTAAACGAGCAAAGGCAATCAGCCAGTACATTCTGGACAACATTGATAGTTTTGTTCTGCCAGCGCTGACTGGTGTGGTTGAAGATGAAACGTTGATCTTCAACAGCGCCGATGAAAAGTCGCCTGTTGGTGAGTTGAGTTTGTCAATGGATGCCGTGATCAAGTTGTTCGACGGCCAGCACCGGGCAACCGGCATCATGGCCGCGCTCAAAGAGCAATACCCAGCCCTGAAATCTCAGCAAGTTAACGTCCAGCTGTTCGTCAATATGACACTGGCCGACCGGCAGCAGGCATTTAGCGATATCAACGCAAATGCTAAAGCCGTCAGCACCAGCCTGAACATGGTTTATGACAAGCGCAATGATGCTGTTTTAGCTATCGCTGATCAGATTAATAAAGTCACCGCATGGGAAGGCCGCATCGACCACGAAAACAACGTGGCAAAAGCCCATGGCTGCCTGTTCTCTTTCCGTCACGCCGTTCAAGCCAGCCGATTAGTGCTGGGATTAAGTGCTAAGCAATCGCCGGACGAGTTCAGCGTGAACGATATCAGCAACTGGTGGAACATCGTTACACGGGTAGTTGGCTGGGACATCGCCGATCGCATCGCAGAAACAAAAGACGATAAGAAGTGCATCGAAATACGCGAAGCCGCGGCCAACAGCCTGGCATTTACCGCAGCTGGTTTGATGACACTGGGGCGGGTTTTCCACCTGCTGAAATGCAAATACGGGCTTCGGATTGATTTTTACAAAGTTGAGCGCGCATTGAAAGGCATCGACTGGAACAAATCAGCCGAGATGTGGCGCGGCAACCTCATAGATGAAAGCGGCAACATGAAGTCAGGCACTGCTGGGCAAATAGCCGCAGCAGAACTGATTGTTGAAGTTATCGCTTCTTTTCTTGAATGCATGTGAGGGCTGGATCATGAATAGACCATTCCTCAAATGGGCCGGCGGCAAGTCAAAATTAGCCGCCCGCATCAGCGAAGTACTGCCAAAAGCCAGTTGTCTGGTCGAGCCGTTTGTAGGCGCTGGCAGCATCTTTTTGAATACCGACTTTGATCATTACGTGCTGTGCGATATCAATCCGGACCTGATTAATACATTCAACCAGCTGAAACAGCATCCATCGTTATTTATCGCCGATGCACGGGAGCTGTTTGTACCGGCCAATAACAATGATGCCATGTTCCGGCAGTTAAAAGCCAAGTTTAACAGCACGTCTGACAAGTACGAAAAAGCACTGCTGTTTGTCTATCTGAACCGGTTCTGCTTCAACGGCCTGTGCCGTTACAACAAGTCGGGCGAATTCAATGTGGCGTTTGGTAAGTACAAAGACCCGTACTTTCCAGCCGAAGAAATGGTCGCTTTTGCCAGCAAGTTAGAGCGCGCCGAGCTGCATTGCCGGGGCTTTGATATCACCTTCAAACACATTCCAGCAGACAGCGTTGTGTATTGCGATCCGCCATACATGCCGGCCAGTGAAACCGCAAACTTTACTGCTTATTCAGCGGAAGGCTTTGGCATTGTTCACCAACGTTATCTGATGCACTTAGCCAAAACCTGCGCTGTTCCTGTGATCATTTCAAACGCCGACACGGCGCAAAGCCGGGCGTTATACACCGGCGCAGAACTGCATTTTTTCGACGTTCAGCGCAGCATTTCATGCAGAACTGACAACAGAGAAAAAGCGCAGGAGCTGTTAGCGGTTTACAACAAAGAACAGCAGGAGCGGGCGGCATGAGTATTGAGAGCCTTGAAACGAACCTTGTAACAAACAAAGTGCTTTCGCTGGTTGCCGCTGAAATTAGCTACCAGAACTGCAAATGGGGCCAACAGCATATCCGGCAGCAGTCGGTTGAAGGGCATTTACTGGTTCTGCAATCGGAAGTTCAAGAAGCAATCGACGGCTGGATGAAAAACAGCACCGGTCGAAACTCGGTTGAGTCGGAAATAACGCAAGTTGCAGCAGTAGCGATTCAGGCGCTGATCAATATTGAACTGGCCAAACTGAGCCAGATGCAAAAAGAAGAACCTTACGACGAGGACATTCCGCAATGAACCGGAACCACGCAGCGGTAAAAAGGCCGGGGCCGAATATGACCCGGGCTTTTGTCACTGTGCTGGTTCTGACTGTTTGCGCTTATTTTTCAGTTTTTGTTTTCTCTGCGTTAGGTAGTTTGATTAAGTCGGTGATCTGTCCATGCATTTAAGCCCAGTCCTTAACCGTGACCAAAAACGCTTTGTGGAAAAGATGCTGCGCGGGCTGCCAAAGCCAATGGTGCACAGCCTTTGGCCTTTGGCGCAGGCAGCAAAAGACAATCCAACCAAAGAGAACAACCTTGCTTTTCGCAAAGCAGCCAGCAAAAAGCGCCAGCAGTACGGGCGCAAATTGCTGTACCTGCAGCAGTTCAGAATTCCGGCAAAAGTAATCAATCAAAAAGACCGCACCAAAAAACTGGCCGACGAATTGGCCATGCTGTGTTTTGAGGACATGATTAAAACCGCCGAAGGTTTAACCGGTGACGATGACCACGAAATCCGCGTGGAAAAGGTGTATGAAACGGTCTGCAAACTCAGTCTGCAACGCCTGCCGCATGTCACGCCGCCGCTGTGGGGTATGGAAACCGACGTATTAGCCAAAGAATGCGCGCTGCTGCGCCTGCAGTGCCCGAAGTGGTGGCGCCGAAAGTTGCTTAAACTGCGCCGGCAGCATTTGGAAACCTTGGAAATCATCCAGGGTAATGTCGGCAAAGGCGTCAGCGCCTATGCCAGCAAACGCGCCATTGCGGAATTTGTTCGTGATAAAGCAGCGCAGCGCCGCTGGGCTGAATCGTTAACGCTGATCAACGAGTGCGGCGACGAACTGGCGCTGATCAATGCCATTGAAGCCAGTACCGCCAACCCAGAAAACGCCCGGGCAGAATTAATGAAACGCATCCGCGGCATTGAAGAGTGGGCGGAGGAAATCGGCTTTTCAGCGGTGTTTATCACAGTGACTGCGCCGGCAAAGTTTCACGCCAACGCGGCAAACTGGAACGGCAGCACCCCAAAAGACACCAACGCCTATTTGGTCGACACATGGGCCAAAGCACGGGCAAAGCTGAAACGGCTGGATGCCAAATATTTTGGTGTACGGGTATCAGAGCCGCACCAAGATGCGACGCCACACTGGCACATGATGTTGTTTGCACCAAAGCAGGATTTGAAAGCCATTTGCCGCTGCATCCGTTGGTACTTCTGCCAGGAAGAAATCGGCGAGTTAATGGACCGGTTTAAAAAGCGTAAGGCACTGAGCAAGTTATACCGCAGGGCGCGCCAGCAGTGGGGTTATCAAAAATCGCAAGGCAAGAAAGTCGCCGAGCCGCGCAAGTTTCACTACCCATTCCAGCCGCGCTTTGACGCGGAATATATCGATACCAGCAAAGGCAGCGCATCAGCCTATATCGCCAAGTACATCAGCAAAAACATCAACGGTTTTGAAGTTGCCGATCTGATTGACAGCGAAACCGGCAAAACGCTGGGTGACGGCGTGATGAACGTAAAAACGTGGGCCAGTGTCTGGAATATCCGGCAGTTTCAGTTTCAGGGCTGTGATCCGATCACGTCATACCGCGAAATCCGCCGGGTGCGCGAAGCCTTCACCGAAGAGCATCAAAAAGAGCTGGAACAATTGCGCGTGGCGGCTGAAAGCAACGACTTTGTAAATTTCATCAGAGCGCTGCGCACCATGACAACCGAAATAAAATACGAGGTCACGCCATACGGCAACGAATATGGCGAAGCGGTCAAACGAATAAAGGGTTTGCAAGCCGAAAAAGGCTTTGCCCTGACGCGACCGCATAAGTGGGAAATGCGTCGGAACGCTGTTAAGTCTGGCGCAGCCAGACAATCTTGGACTTGTGGCGTTAACTGTACGGACTCAAAATCGGCCGGAAATCAAAGCATAACGCCAAATCCACCGCCAAAATCCCATCTTTACGGGATTGGGCCGGAGGAAATGACTCTGTTGCAGCGAGGCTGTACGGTCAACATCGACGGCCAGCGCTGGAAATTGCGTTACGGCAACCTGGAACAAGTGCCGGAACCGCCGCACCCAAGCCAGCGCGTGAATTTTGTGGTACGTCGACGGAAGAAAAAGCCAGATTTGTCTATGGCACCTGGTGCCGGCACGAATAGTCAAATCCAACTTCAATCGAGCGCAGTCAAACCTGACTACGCTGGCCAGAATAGTTAGGGGTAGCTATGTCAGCAGCTGTTAGCTACTTAGGCGCAAAAAATGGCAGTGGCGTTTATCAGGCCATTATCAATCTGATGCCACCACATGAAACATATATCGAGCCGTTTTTAGGCACTGGCGCAGTGATGCGTCGGAAAGCGCCAGCCAAACGCAGTATTGGCATAGATAAAAACGAGCAGTGCGTAAACGGTTTTGACTATGGTGCACCGGAAATAGACGGTGCTGACTACGTGGTACCAGAATTATTTGTAGGAGATGCGTTCAGTTTTTTAGCTGATTTTGACTACGCTGCAGCTGGAAAAACCCTGATTTATTGTGACCCGCCATATGTGCACAGCACCAGAACAAGCAATGCCAGATATCAACATGAGTTAACGGATGCACAGCACCGAGAACTGCTGGAAATTTTGAAGCAGGTACCTGCGTTCGTGATCTTGTCTGGCTACAGAAACGACATATACGACAAAACATTAGCCGACTGGTGGAGTAAGGATTTTCAGGCCATGACCAGAGGCGGAGTTAGAACAGAGACAGTCTGGTGCAACTTTGAGCCAGGTAAAGTGCATTACCACCGCTATGCCGGTAAAAATGCCACTGACCGGCAAAGAATACAGCGCAAGGCTGCTCGATGGGCAAAAAACTTTTCAGAACTACCGCAACCGGAAAAACAAGCAATTCTTGCTGCGCTGTTAGCCAGCAGCGAGTAAAGGGGTAACTCATGCGGATATTGTGCACAGTGTGCGGCCAAAAAGCGGTGATCGGGAAAACTGACCGGCTCAGCGTAGCTGTTACAAACCTGTACTGTTCATGCAAGGATCCGGAGTGCGGCCACACTTTCGTTACCAACGTATCGTTTTCACACACCATCAGTCCATCAGCGAAGACGGCCACCGAAGTTGTCGCTGCGCTGGCCAGGGCGCTGTCACCAGAGCAACGCAAAAAATTGCAGCAGGAGCTGGCGTTTTGAATTGGTCAAAGAATAAACATAAAATTTCCTTGTGCGCATTGCGCACAACGCACAATTAGAGTATTATTCTTTTGTCGACAGCAATGCCGGCACTAACCTAAGAGGGACATTTTATGTTGATCATAGCTGATGATCCCTTCAGGCAGGCGCTAGTAGAACTACCTGAGAATGCAAAACGATATCTTGTTACCGCGTTACAAGAAATGATTGCGGCACCAACGATAGCGGACTTTGCAAACACAGGGCTGGAACTGATAGACGTGACGCTGGAAGGGTTTACTCTTCCAGTTAAGGAAAACTACCAAATGACTGTGGGAAGTCTGGTAGCCACCTTAACGGAAGACAATAAATTGAAAGTAACAATGACACGGTACTTTTAGGTGATGCGCCCGATAAGGGCGCTTTCACTCAGCTTAACATAAGATGTTTTAAATTCAACGGAGCAACACTGGAGAGGGGTATGGACAGAGAACTAACGCTAAGCGAACTGACGCAACTGACAAATGTCACGCCGCGTAACGCTGGCCTTTTTCTCGCCGACTTTTTAACCCGTAAAAGCCTTAGTGAGAATCAGGCCGCGCAAACGCTCGGCTGTGCAGCATCAACTGTAAACCGGTTGGTGAAAGGCGGTGATTTAACCGCAGATATGGCAGCAAAGATCCATCGGGCCTTTGGATTGTCAATCAAGATGCTGTTTAACTTGGAAGCTGATTACAAAACGTATCAGGCTGAAGAAAAGTTAAAAGGGCATCAAGCGGCGTAGTCTATAGACGCCGTTTAAAGGAGTGGATTAAAAATTCAAAAGGGAACGTTTAAACAAGGAAAGACTGCCATGGTGGCTCAATTAACATGATCGCTCATGTGCAAAGTAAAAAAGAGAAGCCCGCGCAATGCGGGCTTCGCTCATTATGGGACAAAGCGGTGATCAAACTGCCGGCGCTGCCTTTGCCTGCATATCAAACACCAGCCGTACATTTGCCGGCACTTCAGGATCACGAGCTACCGCATCCACCAGAATATTAATCAGTGGCTTGGTTTCACTTTCAAAATAAACTTCGTTGTATTTGGTCGGGTCGCCAAGGCCTGCGGTGTTGGTGGGGATCATACCGCCAAGGCCGGCGGGGAAGCGGTGAGCGTTAAACACATCCTGCGCGCTGACTGACTTCACCTGGCTAAATTCATCCTTACTTTCAAAGTTGCCGACCGGGATAATCTGAATGCCTTTCTCTTTGCCGTTCGGGATGTTTACAAACAGCGAATTGAAATTGCCGACGCCTTTTGAGTCCTGAATTTTTTGTTTCAGCTCTTTTTCGACCGCTGGGTCCAGGTTCGGATCAGTGGCATACAGAATAAAGCCCATGTGGGCGCCGTTGATGTAGTACTTACGGCGGAACAACGTGGCATCTTCGCTGAGCATGGCAGACTGCAAACCGCCTAGGTAATCAGGGCAGCCGTAAACCTGCTGCACAGTGTCGTAAATCCGGCACCAGATAATATCTTTGGGTTTGTAACGCTTAATTTGCCGATCGCGTTCCAGCACCGCACAGCCGCCGTCTTCGGTCACACGGGACCGGTAACTGGGCAGCGGAAATAGGCCAAGCACTTTGCCAAAGCCGTTGCGGATCTTTAGTAAAGCCACATCACCAAACTGGATCAGGTTTAAAAATGCAGAACCAATTTCCTGCGCACTCATACCGCCGGATTTATACCGCGCTGCCGCCATATTGGCGCGGCTTTGCAAAATGCCTCCATGCTGGGCATTGCGCCGTGGCAGGTTCGCCAGCAGGTGCCGGTCTATCGGCGGTTCCCAGTAATCGTCGTGCTGGTTGTAGTACAGAGAATCGTAGTCAGTCAGCCACATTTTCGGCATCACGGTTTCAGGCATGGAAAAAACCACGGTGCCGGGCTTTTTATCCTCTTCAGCAGTTAGCTGATCAGGGGCGGTTAGTTGGGTATCGACCATGAGGATTTCCTTTGATGTTCGTGGTTAAGGGGCTCGTTAATCACCGCGTGGGCGATGGCAAAAAATATGTCAGCGTGGCCGGTGGCGTTGTCCCGGCTGGCTTTAAAAGTAATGGCGCCGCCGCTGTCGGTGACGGTGCGGCGAATAGCCAGGCAGCTCATAGCCACGTCTTTGTGGGATGCATCCCATTCAATGCGGCCGCCCTCAATCACGTCGACCATTTTCAGTACCAGCCGCGTTTTACTCGATACGCTGTAGTGAATGGCTGTAGCTTCACGCGGGTACAGGGTGCTGATGGAATCGAAAACGCCGGAGCCAATACCGGTGGTATCCACGCCGATATAAGTCACACGATACTTGGCATAAATCTTTTGGATTTCGCTGACGTGGTGGGAGAAGTTCAGGCCGCGCCAGTAATGCTTTTCCAGTAGCCTGAATTTTTCGCCTTTGGTTTCGCCTGGTGCGACTACCGCCAAGGTTGCATTATCCCGGGTGCGGGATGGGTCGTAACCGAGCCACACTTCGCGGTTCCCAAATGGCCGGGGCGCAGCCGGTTTGTAGTCTTGCCAGCGGGCCGCGTCGACCATGCATTTTTCGAGATCTGCAAACTTAAATACGCTGTCGGCGTCATCGACAAACACACACATAAACAGGTTGGCAAAGTCATCGCCGTTGTATTCGTCGCGCAGTTCATCGATATCAAACAGTTCACAGCCGCCGGCTATGGCGTCTTCGATGGTAACCACATAGCGCCATTGCTTATCCGGACACAGCCGGCCGCCGTCGCGCAGCGCATCAAAGCTGGGGAACTCAATTTGTTCGCGGTCGGGTTTGCCTTGGCGCCAGTGGTCACCGGTCCAGAATGGGTACGCCGGGTGGGCTTTGGTCGATGGCGTGGAAAAGTAGGTTTTGCGCCAGTTTTTGTGGGTGGCCATCGCCGACGCCAGTTTGTTCAGGACGTCGAATTTACCGATCCAGAAGTATTCATCGATATAAACATGGCCGTGGTATGACTGGGCAGTTTTGCTGTTGGTACTGAGGAACCGCAATTCGGCATCGCCTTTGGCTGTGTGCAGCACAATCGGGTTACCGGTCAGTTCAATTTCAAAGAACTGCTGAGCAATGGCGATAATATAACTGCGAAATACCTCTGCCTGGCTGCGCGATGCCGAAAGGAATATCTGCGGTTCGCCGGTCAACGTGGCCTGTTCAAACGCCTCACCGGCAAAATAGTAAGTGGCGCCAATCTGTCGGCTTTTTAAAATGTTCCGGATCCGCTGCCCCAGATTCTGGTGCATCGTTTTTTGATAGCCAAACAGCGTATCGTGCCAGGTTGCAAAATCTTCGGCGGTTAATTCACTGACATCGTTTTTCTTTTTGCGGCCTTTGCGTTTGGCTCCGGGCTTTTCTGTGCTGTCCTGACCGCTGGCATTACTGCCGACATCGTTGCGTTTGTCGCTTTGCTGATGGCCAGTCTCTTCAGCGTGTGTTTTGCGCTCTGCATCAATCCGCTGTTTCTTTAGCCGGACATGCTGGTTAATCAGCATGTCCAGTTCTTTGATCTGGTTGCCGGTTTTATCTGGGATGTCAGTCAGCACCACGATGCGGCGCGCGATGGCCTCGTCTACTTCTTCCTCACGCAGCAAATCACGCCAGCCGTACTTATCGGCCCAAAAATACACAATGCGGTTGTTTGGCAGCCCTAGGTCGTCACGAATTTCGTCGGGCGTCCAGCGCTTCAAATACAGCCGTTTTGCTGATTCGCGGATTTCGGGAGAGTAGGCCATAAAAGCGGAAATTTGCCGGGTTAACTGACACAATACAGCTAGTGTATTGTCTGCAAAGGATGGGTTAACTAACTAATTTTCCTGCACATTCTGATAATTCTAAAATCGGAACCTCCAAGAACAACGCCCCGTGATTAACCATTTACAACGCCTTAAGCTTAAGGCCTCAAAGGTATTTTTCAGTTAAAACGAGCAGGCACATGGCAGGAAAACAAACTGGGTGGGTAATCGCAGCAACCGAAGGAGCAACAGTCGACGGCCGCACAATCACCAAAGAGTGGATCCAGCAAATGGCCGAATCTTATTCGACCGAAGAGTACACAGCGTTGATTTGGCCGGAACATTTCCGTTCCTCATGGGGACCGTTCGAAGGTAAGAACTGGGGCACTGTTGACGAAGTAAAAGCCGCCACCCATGGCGGGAAACTGCGCCTATACATCAAATTAACTGCCAACGATTATCTGCTGGCTGCCAACAAAGACGGCCAAAAGCTGTTTATGTCGATTGAACCAAACATCGACTACAAAGGAACGGGAAAAGCCTACCTGCAAGGCATTGCGGTTACAGACTCCCCAGCATCAACCGGTACCACGCGTTTGAAATTCTCAGTGGGCGAAAACGACTTTGATCACGAAGTCAGCCAACTGGAAGAGCTGTTAAGCACCGACTTCATCAAAGAACCAAACCAACAACATAAAGCCACGGAAAAGGGCTTGTTTGCCGAACTTGGTAAAGCCATTAGCGACGCCATCAAAAAATTTAATACGCCTGATCCGGCAACAGTCACCACCGAGGAAGAACCCATGACCAAAGAACAATTTGACGCGCTGATGGCTAAAGTCGGCGGCATTGAAAATAAGGTTTCAGAGATGGAAACCAAATTCAGCAAAGCACCGGAAGGTGATAAGCCGGCAGAAAAGCCTGCTGACAAAGTCGAAGACAAACCAGCGGATAAACCTGCCGACACAGGCATTACCGCTGAGCAGTTCAACCAACTGAATACCAGCCTGACTGGCCTGGTAGCAAAAGTTGACGGACTGGAAACCAAATTCAAAGAAATGAGCCAGGAAGCGCCGGGCCAAAAGCCAGACCCAGCGGGTGGTGGTGAAACGTACGCGGTCGTTTAATCGCTGACATTTGCAAAACGATCAGCACTTAAACCTTTGTAAAAATTAGCAGCGAGAGAACAAGATGAATTTAACTAAAGCCGCATTAGCCTGCGTAATGGCTTACAGCAGTCAGCTGGCCAAAGCCTACGACACTCCGGACTCCAGCAAACAGTTTGCTGTGACAGGTCCAATGGAAACCAAATTACGCGCCGCCATTCTGGATTCAGTTGAGTTTTTAAAACTGATCACATTAATGGACGTTGACCAGATTAAAGGTCAGGTCGTAAGTGTGGGCAATACCGGTATCGCCACTGGCCGGAGCGCTACAGGCCGTTTTACCACAGGCCAGGGCGTTGACGGCAACGACTACGAACTGAAAGAAACCGACTCATGCGCCTTTGTACCATGGGCAACACTGGCTGTGTGGGCGAACGCTGGCACAGAACGCGAGTTTATGCGGTTAATGAGTGAAAACGCCACGATGCGTTTTGCGTTAGACATTCTGCGCGTTGGTTTTAACGGCACATCTGCAGCCGCAACCACGGATCCAGTTGCCAATCCGTTAGGTCAGGACGTGAACAAAGGCTGGCATCAGCTGGTAAAAGAAAAAGCACCGGATCAGGTCATGACTGACCCTATCTACTTCAATCCGGATGAAACAGGTGTACTGGCCGCTGGCGAATATAAAACGCTGGATGCCATTGTTACCGAAATTAAGCTAACGCTCATTCCTGAGCAGTTCCGCAACGATCCGCGCCTGGTGGTGCTGGTGGGTAGCGACTTAATCGCCGCTGCACAAATCAAACTGATGAATCAGGCAGACAAGCCAACTGAGCGCGTTGCCGCCCAGATGATGGATAAATCTATCGGTGGCCTGAAAGCTTACACACCGCCATTTTTCCCAGGCAAACGCATCGTGGTCACCATGTTGCAAAACCTGCACTGCTACACCCAAAAAGGCACCCGGTCGCGCAAATCTGAAAACGTGGAAGACCGCAAACGCTGGGAAGACAAATACTGGCGCTTTGAAGGTTACGCGGTGGACGAATATCTGGCCTACGGCGCTGTAGATGAATCAGCGGTCAACATCGGCCCTAAACCTTAACCGGTAGCAGTAGCAACGCCAGGCGCTTGTTAGTGCCTGGCATTTTAACCGAACAATATTTAGCAGCAACAAACCAGCAGGAATCGCCATGAGTGCCATTGCAGACTTTAAAAAACGCCGTCAAGCGCAGCGCGAATTACAAAACAACACTGCCGGCGATGCCTCGGCCGAAACGCCAGTGCCGGAAAATGAAGCACTGCAGTTGCTGGCAGCCTTGCTGGGTTGTGATGCGCAAGAAGCACTGGAAGAAGGGCGCCAGGCAATTATCGACGGTTTTTATGTAGTGAAAATGAACGTTGATTTAGCCAGTGGTGATGACAAAACCGTTACTGCATATGTTCAAATATCTGCCAGCGGGGAAATTGAAAAAATCACCGTAGCAGAACCGCAAAACGACACAGTGACAGCGGATCTAGAACGCGCAGCCACAGACATTGAATCAAGCGCCAGCACCGTCGAAGGTGCGGCAGATGCAGTTTCAGGTGCAGCCGATCAAATCAGCAGCGCAGCGGGTGGGCTGGAAGACACAGCCAACCAGTTAGCGTACAGCGCTGAAGATATCGGCCAGGTAACTGCTGAATTAAAAGAGGCGACCGCTGAATTAAAAAAGCCGTTGGAGGCGCCAAAATCCTCGCGTGGCGGGAAAGCCGCACCGCGGAAAAGCAACTTGAAAAAGTCAGGCTAACCGGTAACGCGCAGCACGCGCCAAGCCTGCATTTACAGCTGATTGAACTGGATGCAGACCTCAAAAGGCTAAAAGCCTTTGACCGACGTGCGGACAAAATCGCCCATAAACGCGACGTGTTGCTGCCGAAGTGGCTGCCAATCGTCGAAGCATACCTCAATGAACGAAAGGAAAAAGACCATGAAAAAACTGTTACGGATCATCCCATTTTTGCTTATGTCACTGTCTGGCTTTTCGACATCGGCAATCTCGGCAGAGCCATCGAATTTGCCTTTACTGCAATTGAACTTGGCCAGCCAATGGCCGGCAGTATCCGCAGAAAATGGCCTGGTTTCATCGCAGACACTGTTTTTGATTGGGCAGAGCTGCAAGCTGAGCACGGCCACAGCATCGAACCCTATTTCGGCACCGTGTTTAACCGGGTGGTTGGGCAGTGGAAACTACCAGAACCCGTTACCGCAAAGTTTTACAAATTCGCCGGCCTTGCCTTATTACGGGCAAAAAACGGCGACATTGCCCCAAGCCACATTGGCGATGTCGACAGGCTTAAGCGAGCCGATCAGCTTTTAGAAAAAGCGGCGGAATTGCATAAGCACGCCCAGGTAAAAACGGTCAGAAACAAAATTGCCATGCGACTGCGGGCAATTGAAGAGTTAAACCGGCAGAGCGAAAGCGAGCCGGAGTAAAACAGGCTCCAACCCTCCAGTGCGCTAACTGAGTGTTTAGCAGGCGACTGCTAAAAACCACGTCGACGTTAACCGCACTGAACCTATTCAACTGCAAGGGCAAGACATGAGCGGATTTGGTTTTCAGTCACCGGCACAAGAAAGCATCGATATTGATGACGCAAGCGGCTGGCCAGTGCTGTCAACCTGCGAATTTCGTCAGCACCGCCGCATCCCTGAGTATTTTGAAGAAGCCACCATCGCTGACGCTATCAACCGCAGTGTCGCGGAGGTCCAGCAGCAAATAATTAATTTTGTTAGAAACGTCGGCACTGACACGGATGTCACTTTCACCCTGGGCATTGGCTTAGTTCCTGATTTCAGTGAACAGCAAATCAGCATTTACCGCGGCGCAGTATATGCCCGTTCGCATGCCGATTTGCTGGGTTATTTTTCCGCTGTAGACCAAAAAGAAGCCGGCAATAACAAAGCCACAGACACAGCACAACAAGATGCAATATTGGCGCAATCAAACCGTTCTGTGCGTTTGTTGCTAGGGCTTGGCCGTGCGGGGGTGCATTCGTTATGAGCGCCACCAAAACCCAGTTACAGCAGCTGACAGAGTTTCTGCTTTTGAGCATGAAGCCCTATGTCAAAGCCAACAACATTGATGCATGGCAAGAGGGCGGCACCCTGATTTTAAGCGGTGAAGATTTGGGCACCGGCTACCAGGTAGCGAAGTGGAAGTACAACGCCGTGATCGCCATCGAGAACTTTCCGCATCAGCAGGTTGACCCGTACAACCTGCTGGCCATGTTGGCCGCATTTTTACTCGATAGCGCATGGCCACGCGATGAACTTGGGCTTACAGACCCGACACTGGATATTGATCCAATCAGCGATGACAACGCCACGGTGATCATTGAAGTGGAGCTGCTGGATAACATTGACCTGATCCCGAATGCGAACGGCCCCGTGCTGTTTAACGGCAGTAGATACAGCGTGGCGCTGGTTGCAATCAACGTAGCAGAAGAAATCAACGTGCAGGTTGTGCCAGGCGGTGACGCATGAGCCTGATTATCACGCCGAACAAAGAACAGGCACTGAGCGCCAGCATGCAGCTGCAGTTGTTAAAGCTGCCGGCAGCAAAGCGGACACGCATTTTAAAAACGCTGGGGCGGTACGAACGCACACTGGCCCGCAAGCGCATTGCAAGCCAAACAACCACAGACGGTGAAGCGTTTGCCCCGAGAAGTAACGGTAAAAAAGACCGGATGTTAAAGCGGCTGGGTAAAACCTTAGAGCCCTATGTAAAAAACGCCAACCGGTTAGAGCTGAAACACAAGGCAGCGCTTACCGGCCGAATTGCGGCCATGCACCAGGAAGGCGGCAGCGAAAAAATGACCGCCAACAAAATGGCGCGAATTCACGGGCAGCCAGATTACAAAGCACCGTGCACCCGCCCACAGGCCAAGGCGTTATCCGCCGAAGGGTACAAAGTCAGAAAAGCCAATGGTAAGGGTTACCGCCGGGCCAGCCTGCGCGAAATTATGGAAACCCTAAGGCAAGGGCAGGCCATGTTGATCTTGCGCGAATTGCGCGACAAACCACAAAAACAGCGCTGGGACATTCCCGTAGCGGCGCGACCGTTCCTTGGTGATACGACCGACAACGTACAGCGGCAGTTGGTCAGCATCTTTGAACAAATTAACAGACAATAGAAGGGGCTGAAAATGTCACTAGGTAAGGTACAGGTAAACAATTTAAATCAAGGCCAGGGTGATATTACGGCCATTGAACGGCACTTCTTATTTGTGGGCCTTGCCGGCATTGAAGCCGAAGAAAGCCAGCTGTTCAGTGTTGGCGCCCAGACTGACTTAGAAGCAACGTTCGCGGATAGCCCGCTGCGTGATCAACTCATTGCAGCGCAGCTCAACGCTGGCCAGAACTGGACAGCGGCAGTGTACCCGCTGGCAGATGGTGAAAGCGTGTTTGATGCCATCACTGCAGCAAACGAAGTACAGAGCTTTGAAGCCGTGGTTTTTTGTGATGTGAGCACAACAGGCGCCGCGCTGACCGCTAAACACGGCTATCTGGAAAGCCTCAAAGCAAGCCATGGCAGATTTGTGTTTGGCATTGCGGCGCTGCCAGGCATTACTGCAGTGCAAACCTGGGCTCAGTACGAAACCGCCACCGTGGCAATTCAGGCTGGTATTGCAGCGCCATTAATTGTGCCGGTGCCATTGCTACACGGCAACAACGTGGGTGTGCTGGCTGGGCGTTTATGTAATCGGGGAGTCAGCATCGCAGATAGCCCAATGCGGGTGGCAACAGGCGCGGTATTGGGGCTGGGTGCTGCACCGGTCGACAGTTCAGAGAAGCCATTGACACTGGCCACGCTGGGAACACTGGCAAACGCGCGCCTAAGCGTACCTCAGTGGTATCCGGATCTGGCAGGCACTTACTGGGGCGACGGCAGCACGTTGGATGCAGCAGGCGGTGATTACCAATATATCGAGCATTTACGCCCGGTGCACAAAGCCAGCCGCGAAGTACGCATTTTAGCCATTCGCCGTATTGCGAACCGGGCGCTGAACTCAACGCCGGCAAGCATCCAATTAAACAAATCCTACTTCATGAAGCCGCTGCGCAATATGAGCAAAAGCACAGTGATTTTAGGTACTCAGTTCCCTGGTGAAATTCAGCCACCGCGTGATGGAGATATCAGCATTGTCTGGACCACCAACAAGGCAGTGACCATCTACATGGTGGTGCGGCCTTACAACTCACCGAAAGAAATTACCGTGAACATTCTGCTTGATTTAAGCAGCGTTTAACTTTTAGCCAGCTTCAGATTGAGCAGCGTGTAGGAGAAATAATATGCGTTTATCAGGCATGAATTTTAACGTAAATCTTGGCGATATCATGATCCATGTCGATACCGCCACTTTGTCCATTACCGACAACAGTGCGGTGAGCCAAACCAGCGGCGTCCCTGATGGCTATGTCGATGGCGACGTTGCAGCAAACGGTGAATTGAATGTCAATGCCAGCCAGTTTGCACTGATTTCGGCAGCAGCAAAAAGCGCTGGTGCGTGGCGCGCCATGCAGACGTTCGACATCATGTTCTATGGCAAAACCGCCAAAGACGAAGTGAAAGTTGAAGCGTTCGGCTGTCGCATCAAGCTGTCAGACATTCTGGATTTAGACAGCAAAGGCGGTCAGGCCAGCATGTTCAAAATCCCTTACGACGTCACCAGCCCGGACTTTGTGCACATCGATGGTGTGCCATACCTGCGTCCGGAAGAAATCGAGAATATTAAGCAATAACGCCGGCCAGCGCAGTCACCAATGACTGCGCTGCAGCTGTGCTCGGATATTAAAAGGCAATGGCCATGGCAGCAGTTGATTTTGGTTTTATCTCGTCATTAGAAGGTGGCCCGGCGCTCAATGGCTATGTGCCGGATCCGGAGCATTCCAGTTCGGGGGTAACGATTGCCACCGGTTTTGACCTTGGCTGTCGTAGTGACAGCGATTTAGTCGCGCTGCTGCCAGAGCATGGCGAACTGGTCGACAAGCTGGCCATTTACTGTGGCCACAAACGCAATAAAGCACTGGCCGTACTGGTCAACAGCCCGTTACGCATAACCGAAAATGAAGCACAGGTGATTGATAGCGCGGTGAAACAACAGCTGCTCAACCAGCTGCAGCAGCGGTACGACAGCGCATCAGAAACAGGCTTTGCCCTGTTACCGACTGCCATGCAAACGGTGATCGCCTCCGTCGCGTTTCAATATGGCGATTTAGCCAGGCGCTGCCCTACGTTCTGGCGTGCAGCGGTAGCGGGTGACGCTGTAGCCATGATCCGGGAGCTGAATAACTTCGGCGACAGGTACGTAACCCGCCGCCAACGCGAAGCGAGTTATCTACAACAACACTGCAAAGCGGGGACCGTATGAACTGGAAAGATATCGCAAGCACCGTCGGAAGCATTGCCGGTTCCGTGGCCCCGTTACTGGGTGGCCCTGCTGGCTTGGCCGTGAGTATCGGCAGCCAAATCGCCGGCGCACTGGGTACTGACAACAGCCCTGAAGCAGTGTCAGCAGCGCTGAAAAAAGACCCGAATGCCGCGTTAAAGCTGCAGGAATGGGCCGCGCTTGAACGGGAGCAGATCCGCCAAAGCCATGTTGAACTGCAAAAAATCGCATTGGATGAATACAAAGCAGAACTGCAGGACCGGCAGCAGGCGCGGATCATCCATAAAGACCACTGGATGCCATCAGCCATCACCATCTTTTTGCTGTTGATGTTGGCTGCTCAGATGGCAGTGCTGTTTTACATGCCAATACCGCCCGAAAACCGCGATTTGCTGGTGTACCTGTCGGGTAACTTCCTGCCGTTCGTCTCGGCCGCGGTGTACTACTGGGTGAGTTCAACCAAAGACGCCAGCGAACGGGAAAAAACCTTAAGCATGGGCACTGCAACGCAGGCGCCAACTGGCCAGCAGAAGTAAGGACGCATGCATGGAATTAACCAACTGGATACTGGTGATTGTGGGGCTAATCAGCCTGGTGCTTGCCGTCATGGTGCCGCTGATCGGGCACCTATACGGCACGGTGCACAAGACCAGCAAAGAGTTAAGCGACCATAAGACGCACGTTGCCGAGTACTACTCGCCAAAAACTGAAGTAGAGAAACTGGGTGAGCGCATCGAGCGGCAAATGAAAGACGGTTTCGACAACCTCAAAGAACTATTAAACAACCGAAGAGATAAGGACGCAGCATGAAAAAGACCATCGTATTAACCATCGCAGGTACAGATTTTAGCTTTGCCGTAACGGCGCAAGACCACAACAGCTTTGTGGATGCAGCGGCCCGCCGTGAATCCATCACCGCGTCAGCGCATAACTTGGTGATGCGTACCATCGAACCGGCACAAAAAGACGAGCTGAAAAAGTTACTGGAACAATCGCCAGGTGCGGCCGTGCAAATTGCTTCGGAGCTGGGCGCCGAGTTCTCGCCAGTACTGGAAATTGCCGTAAAAAAATAACGGAGCTGGTCGCAGCGCTGGAAAACAACCAGCTGGAACAAATGCTGGCGCTGCGCCGGCATTGGTTACCAGGCGAAGACGATAGTGAAGAGTCGATAGCCCGCGCCCTGTGGTTGCACAAAAACCACTTCGAATCGTTAGAAGCTATCACCGCCAATGGCGTTAACCGCGCCTTCAGCGGTAAATAAACCGGGGCACCCATGAGTTTACCTGCACCACTGATGTTCACTGTCGGGCTGATTGACCAGATAACCAAGCCGATCGCCAAAATCAGCAACCGGTTAAACGACCTGTCAGCCAACTACCAGGCGGGCACCATGCAAATGGCGAGCGGCATCGGTGGCGTGGTAGCAAGTGGTTATGCCCTGCAAAATGCCCTGATGCCGGCCATTGAAATGGACCGGGCATTGGGTGAAGTAGAGTCATTGGGTGTGCGTGACAGTGCCCTGAAAATGCTGGCTCAAAATTCATATGACTACGCGCTGAAATATGGTGCATCAGCAGTCGATTTTGTGCGCTCAAGCTACGATATCCAATCTGCCATTGGCGGCCTAAACGATGCTGATTTAAGCCGATTTACAATGGCCTCAAACGTACTGGCCAAAGCCACCAAAGCCGATGCGGCCACCGTGACCAGCTACATGGGCACCATGTACGGCATCTTTAAAAATGATGCTAAAAACATGGGTGAGGGCGCTTGGATAGAGCGCGTCACCGGCATGACAGCCAGCGCTGTCGTGGCATTTAAAACCGACGGTAAAAAAATGTCGGATGCTTTTGCAGCCCTCGGTGCATCGGCAGGTCTTGCGCCGCTAGAAGAGCAAATGGCCATCATGGGCACCCTGCAGGCCACGATGGAGGGCAGCGAGTCGGCCACCAAGTACAAATCATTTTTAGCCGGTGTGGGCAAAGCGCAAAAAGCACTGAATCTGCAGTTTGCTGACGCCAACGGCAATATGCTGCCAATGATCGACATCTTGAACAAAATAAAAGGAAAATACGGCGACACCATCAGCGTTGCCGAAGGTGATCAACTAGCCACGGCCTTTGGTTCGCAAGAGGCTGTTTCCTTGGTGAAATTGTTGCTCAATGACGTCAATGGCCTCGCTGGTTCCATCAACCAACTCGGTAAAGTCAACGGCATGGAACAAGCCGAAAAAATGGCCGCTGCCATGACAGACCAAAGCGAGCGGCTTTCCCAAAGCTGGTTTGTGATCCGGGCCGCGTTCGGTGCTGCAATTCTGCCGGCGTTTAACCAATTCGTTGGCAAACTAGCCAGCATGAGCAGTTCAGTTATCGACTTCACAAGCAAGTTTCCAAACATCACGCGCTGGCTGGGCTACTTCGGTATAGGCCTGTTGCTGGCAGTCGCAGCAGGTGGTTTGGTTACGCTGATGTTAGGTGCTGGAAAAATGGCACTTACAACATGGAAGTTGGCCGCGGATGCAGCCGCATGGGCCGGGACTAAATATACCGCCGTTATGAAGACGATGAGAGCTTGGACGTTAGCGGTAAACCTTGCGATGGCTGCAAACCCAATCGGATTTCTAATCGCCGGTATTGCTCTCGCGATAGTCGCTGTCGGGGCGATTATTTATTACTGGGATGAACTCAAAGCCACTGTTTCAGAATGGGGCTGGATAAAAGCGGTTGGCGATTTTTTTGGGGAAATGATAACAGGCATCCAAAACCAGTTTATCAGCTTTTACAACTGGATAGCCGGCAAGCTCAACACTTTGCCAGGTGTCGACATCGAACTAAAGCCAATTGTCGGGCCAGTGGATACACAGAAACTGCAAAACGCAACCAAGCTGCCTGAAAACATGCCAAACCAGCAGGCCATGCCGCAATGGATGCTGCGCCAGGCGGCAAACGATACTGGCGCATTTAACGGCGCTTTGCCTAAACATGCCGGATCACTAACAAAAATGGGCGTACCGGAGCCGTTAAATCAGCAGCTGAACGTGCAACGCAATTTGCCAAAGCCATACCAGCCAGAGGCCGTCACTCAGCAGCAACAATTGCAACTGGTAAAACCTGCAGCCTATGTGCCGGAGCAGTTAAGCCAGCAGCTGAATGTGCAACGCAATTTGCCGAAGCCATACCAGCCAGAGGCCGTCACTCAGCAGCAACAATTGCAACTGGTAAAACCTGCAGCTTATGTGCCGGAGCAGTTAAGCCAGCAGCTGAACGTGCAACGCAATTTGCCGAAGCCTTACACACCGGAAAAACTCCAACAGCAACTGGATATTAAGCCGGTTGCAACAGACATGCTGACCAGCACCATCACGCCGAAATACAACCAGCAGGCAGCGGCATCAGCACAAGCGGTTAGAAAGGCGACCCAGTCAGTCAGTAGCGGCAAAACCATCAGCTTTGGTGATGTGATAGTGCAGAACCCGCCGAAAAGCTTCAGCCTGGCAGAGCTTGCCGATCAGCAGGAGTTACGCACCGCATGACACTGCAAAAATACAGCGATTTATTCATCAACAAGGGTGCGTTGGCACTGGATACGCTGCCACAGCCAGAACTGATCACCACCCGCGCCAGCATTGCACAGGACGTAAAGCACATGCTGCTGGAATCCGGATTGGTCACAAAGCTACTGGCCCAGCGTAGCCCAGCGCTACGCAATGACGTGTATACCGCCATGGAACTGTTGATAGAGACAGACACACGTTTAGTGCCTGGCACCATTGAAATTGATGCCAGCAATGAGCAGCAAATCCTGATCACCGCCACAACTTACGAATTTGGCAACATGACAGCAGAGGTAGAGTTAAATGCGGCCAACAGTTGATTTTGAAAAACTGCTAGCAGAACAGGGCATGCCAACCAGCACGGAAGGTGTGATTGCGCTGTTAGAAGCCGATGTAACCGCGGCCAACTCAATTATTTCCAACAATAGCGCCATGAGCCCATTTTGGCGGCTGTTTTCTGCCTGTGTGGTCACTCCAGTGCTGTGGCTGATTAAAACGCTGCTGGCAAACCATGTACTGCCAGCCATGTTTGCGGCCACTGCGACCAAAAAATATTTAGAGCTTAAAGCGTGGGACGTAGGTCTGACGCGAAAAGCTGCAGTAAAAACTCAGGGCAATATCAGTTTTACCAAGCTGGATATCAATGCACCGGTTGTGGTTGAAGCGGGCACCATCATCCAAACCGACAGCACCCTGGGCGCCGTCTACAAAGTTGTGGTGCTTAACAATACGCTGATCCCGACAGGCACTTTAAGTGCGCCGGTATTATGTGAAGCGTTGGAAGCCGGTGCAGGTTATAACCTGCCAGCTGGTTTTTTTAATGTCATGCAAAGCGTTGTGCCAGGCATTGACTCAGTCACCAACGACGCCAACTGGATTACGCGATCTGGCGCAGACCTCGAACAAGACGAAGCATTAGCGTTGCGCATTCGGGACCAGTTTGCCAGTGTGGGGAATTACCATATCGACGCCGTTTACCGTGCGGCCATTGCCAGTTTTGCCGGCATTCAAAGTGATTTGCTTTTTTTCGAACACAACGCACCGCGCGGGCCAGGCACAGCAAACTGCTTTGTGATGATGCCGGTCGGTGAAACACCATCAAGCCTGATAGACAGCATCAACGACTACATCACCAACCAAGGCTATCACGGCCATGGTGATGATCTGTTGGCGATTGCCATACCGGCCGCGCCGGCTGATATAGAGCTGGAGTTCTGGCACCGCGAAAACCTGAGCGTGGAGGAAATCGACGCACTGGAAGCTGGTATCGAAGCGCGGGTAAGGGCGGCTTTTCGGGAGTCAGATTTATATCCGGATATCACGCGCACCTTGCCACAAAGCGTGTTCGCGTTTTCACAGTTAATTCAGGAATTGCACAGTGCATTGCCGGGTTTAAAAAGCATTCGGTTTACCACTGAAGACATTGAAAATGCCCTGGTGCTACCACGGATTAACAGCTTAACCATCACCAATAGCGGGGTGGCGCCGTGAGCATTAACCACAGCGAAGAAAGCCCGCAGCTGCCAGCACTGAACCTGCCGTTTTGGATGGACGGTAAAACTTTAACTGAGAGCCCAGAGCCACAGGAACCGGCCATGCTGACCACTGGCATGCAAAGTTTTTGGCAGCGTGTGCATGGCTGGCTGTTGTGGCCACTCACCCAAAGCGACCCGTTGACCTGTTCAGTTGACATGCTGCATTTACTGGCGTGGGAGCGGCGAATAACCCGTTTTCGCGATGAACCATTGTGGCTGTATCGCAAGCGTGTGGCCTTTGCCTTTGTTAACGCCAAAGACGCCGGAAGCACCCAGGGGTTTATCAATATTTTTAACCGCTTGGGGGTGCCGGTAATAAGCATCGCTGAGCGTCAGCCAGACAAAGACTGGGATGTGGTTTCGATTGAAATAGATGACACCTCAGTATCGAGTGCCGCACTGATGGCCACCATCATTCAGGACTATGGCCGCACTTGTCGCCGTTATGAGTACGTCTCAAACAAAGCGACGTCCGTCATTTTGGCGGTGAGCGAAGTCAATGCAGATTTTCAGACACTAACCGCGAGGGCCAGTTAATGGCGCGTTTAACCACCATAGGCGAAACCATGGTTGCTGCAGCTGTAGGCGTAGGACCAGAGCTGGAGATTACCAAATTTGTATTCGCTAACATTCCGGGGCTGGTACATACCGCCCCAGAGCCAGCCAACGAACCAATGCCAGCACCAGCGCACGTTGTGCATCAAAGCGCACCAACGGGCCAGGGCATCATCGATGACAACCGCGTCACTTACGCAAAGATGCTGACCACGGAAATAGGCAATTTTAGTTTTAACTGGATTGGGCTGGTTTATACACATCCGGTCAACGGCGACCAACTGGTGATGTTTGCCTATGTACCGCTGACGCAAAAAGTAAAAACTGCCGGCGCATCGGTTGGCAACGTGATCGTGAGAAACATGGTGATCGAACACCTTGGCATTGCGAACGGAGTGCCGATTGTCGTATCGGCAGAAAGCTGGATGTACGATTTTAGTGCTGAAATTGCAGCGATTTCTGAAGAGTTGACCGAGTTAAAAGAGCGCGTCACGCACAAACTGGTGCACAACCCAAACAACTACACAGCCGCCGGCGCCGCCCAGCGTGAAACCATCGTGTTTGATCAAGGCCAATCAAAAACGGTGACGCTAGACGCCGCAAACCTGATAGCTGGCGACGTGATAGAAGTTCACAAGCTGGCAAAAGCAGGGCGCATCGACATCGTGGGAACCGTCAATATCGTGTTGCCAAACGGGGTGAGCGAGCTAAACCACTGGCTTCCAGCTGGAAGATCTGGAGTATTAATTTTTGAGTGTGTGGCAGCAAACCAGCTGCGATATGCAGGGGGATTTTAATTATGGATTTGAGCCTGTTAAATGGTGGCGGTGTTGTGCCAGTCAATTCATTCATTGATCTTTATGAGTTTGAACCAGTTGTAGAGCGGGATGGCGCCACTTATTTTCGCACTGGTTACGTATCCAATGCGGTGGAGAACTACCCATTGGCCACTAAGATGTCATGGTTGTACCCTCCTGCTGACGGCACAACATTCGCGTCGGCACAAACATCGCAGATTGAATATCGGTTCAGCCGATGGATTATTGCGCGGTCATACGCCTCTGGCGGCGGTCAATTTCAAATCGGCAGCTCGACGGATTATACGAACTGGGCAGACAACGCCACAGCCACACTGACCGTGCAAGCAACATCAGCACCAACATTGGTCTGGGACAGTGTAGGCAGTGCACTGTGCTGCTATGTAGCAAATCACGCTAACAGGTTCAAAACAACCAATGGGACAGCATGGACGCCTGAGGCGATCAACGGTTTGGCAGGCCATGTCATTGATGTTATCCGCCTACCGTCTATCTGGGTGGCATTGACCAGTGCTGGCATCTTCAGCAGCACCGACGGCCTAAATTGGACACAGCGCCAGGCGTGGGCAGCTAATGCGGTCACCGATGCTGGCAAGCTGGCTGTAGATGAAAGTAACAATATTATGGCCATGCTGTCCGGCATGTCTGTCTATTACAGAAGCGCGAACGGCACCAGCTGGACGTCGCAGAACTGCCCGGCGAACCACACAGCTACCGGCCATGTGGCATTCGGTAACAGCAAGTGGCAGACGGCGTTCAAAAACACCATCAGAAACGTGACCGTGGCCGCTATTGCAAACAACATAACCACGTGGACGCTTGGCGAAACTGCAGGGGTAGCAGGTCGCTGGAACTCTGAACTTAGTGTGTGGCTGGGCGATCCGCGCGGCGGCAGTCAAAACCCACAGATGTACTCAAAAGATGGTCTTAATTGGATCACTACGGCGAATTCAATACAAAGCGTCGGCGGCTGGACTGTGGTAGGGAACAAAACATATGGGATGCGCGTTAATAGCAACATTACTTACAACAGCGCTAGCCATTTAGGCAATGCAGTCGGCCTGCCGTATAGCCTTGGCTCTGTGACAATCAACGCAAACAAGTATTTAAGGGTGAAGTAACCATGGAAGCATTTTTTGTAGGCGATCCAGTCTATGCGCCGCTGGACAACCGCACCATGTACAAAATTAAAAATCAGCAGATCACCGCCAACGGGCAGCCAGTGCAGTTCTTCGCTGGAAATCACTATTGCCAGCCGGGTGACACGATCCAGATGCAGGGCGAAATTGCCGATGATGCCGGCAATGTGCAAACGCAGATGAACTTGCCTATCACGCTGAAAATGCCACTTATTCGCCACGCCAATGGAAAGCCAACTCAAGACGAAATCTATTTGAACGTCACGCTGCAAGACGGTGTATTGACAGCGACGGGGACTATTCCGTGGTCAGGCGACTGGAAAATTATTATCGAGCGCAACAACGAAGCCATACAGCGCATCGGCGCCAACTGGAAGTTGCAGCACGAAGACATCACCTTTTTAGCGTAAGGGGTTAACCATGAAGGTAGCGTTTTATCGTGGCCGCAAGCGATTGGCCAACCGCATCATTGCCGACCTGACAGGCGGGCCGTTTTCGCACGTTGAAGTGGTGCTGGAGCAATACCCGAACGGCTGGGCGCTATGCGTATCAGCCAGCATGATGGACGGCGGTGTGCGGGTAAAACTGATTAACATCAGCACTGCTGACTGGTTAGTCATCACCGTGAACAAGGGCGTAACGGTCAGCGATGCATGGCAGTGGTTCTATCAGCACAGCAGCGCGAAATACGACTACACCGGTGCGATGCGCTACCGGGTGCCGTTTTTAAAGCAGAGCCAGAAAAAGAAATACTGCAGCGAGGCGGTGGCGGAAATACTGCAAATGCCAAAGTCGAACCACCCGAACGGGCTCTTTAACGACCTACAAAGGTACGTTGCTTAATGGCATGGCTGAACGCAAACGCCAACTGGCCAGCGAGCGCACAGGCCATATCTGACAGCACCGCCGAGGTACTCAACCAGGTCGGCGGTGTAATGTCGGACGCCATTGGCAGAGTCGCTGCCACTGAAGCAAAAATAACGATCAGCCGGCACGACTTAAGCAGCGAGGCAGAAGCGCTGCTGAACCTTCGCAGCCAACTAAACGATCTGATGGTGGAGGCCAAAACACTGACGGTAACACCGGCCGTTTATGGCTTAGGTAACGATGGCTTTTTATCAACCCAGCAGGCGATTAATGCCTTGGCCGCAAAACTGCGTGATAACGCAGACCGGCACACACCAGGTAATCAAACCCATGCTTTAGTGTTGCTGCTAAGTGCCGCATCACCGGCACAGTTACTAAGCCAGCTCACACCCATTTGTAATTTGTTAGCCGTGCCGACGTTGCTGGCCTATCAGCGCCAACTGCAAAAAGAAGCCAGCTTAGCTGCCGACAAAATGCAGCAAAATGCACCGGCACTGACGCCACGCTGGACACAAATAAGCGACTTGAATTTGCAGCCACTGAGAAGCGCCAGCACTTTGCTGGGTGCGCAAATCGCTCAGCTGGAAAGCCTGAGTGCTGATGCCGCAACGCCACTGACCAAACTGACCGCGCTGGCCAACAAACGCAGCGCATTAATTGGTGCACTGCAGACAGATTTAACTGCACTGCAGGGCGTTGCCGGCAGTATCTGGCGTTTTGCCTATAACGGCAGCGCAGCGGCGCTTGCCACAGAATTACAAAACACGGCCGCACCGGTAAAACAACCGGTGAGCGTGGCCATGGTGATCAGTAGCACACAGCCGTTGACGTTTTTTCAGGAGCTACTGCAATGAGCCAAATCGCATTAGACGGTGAACTGATAAACCTCAAAAGCTGCAAAATGGAACTGTCCATGCAGCTTGCAGATCAGGATATGTCCGGCCAGACATCGGCCACTGGCAGCAGCGAACAGGGCGACAAAGCCAAGGAACTGCGCATCAGCGGGCTTATTCCATTTACTGACAGTGCACAGTTGGCTAGGTTGTTTGAACTGGCCAGTGCCAAAGATGACAAAGGCAACAGAGTAGTGCGCCGTCTGGGGGCTGCCATTGGCCGCACGGCAAAAATCCGGCAGGTGAAGTTTCACGGCACCGTATCAGCGCCAGAACATCAAACGCTGATGGCATGGCAGGTGAGTTTTCAGCTGCGCGAATATTTGAGCGTGCCGGAAGTGACAGAACAGCGCCAGCCAAAGGCTGCGGCCAGCACAGCGCAGACCAGCGAACAAACAGCCAGCGTGATCCCAACAGCCGCCATGAGCCAAGAGGCGCCGCCACAGGTAGAAATTTCGTCGATTGAAAAATTCCTCAAGAACATCGACACAGCCATTGGCGCGCCGAAAGAAGAGGCCACGGCATGAAGCTAACCAAGCGCCTGACCATCGGCAGTACACAAACAGAATTCGTTTCGCACCACATTGTGCTGGAACTGTCGGCCGGCGGCCGTGGCATTCTGACGGTCAAAGGCGATGCCAGCAAAGGCCAACTGGTGAGCCTCGATATCGGCTATGACAATCAGTTGGTGCGCTACTTTACTGGCTACATCTGCAAAGTGACGCCTGCGGGAAACGGCACGAATAAAATTATGGTGCGGGAACTGGCCGGCATACTGGCCGAGCGTTTCCCGGTATCGATTCGCCACGCCACCATGCGCCAAGTGGTAAAACAGCTGGCCGAAGACAGCGGACTGAGTTTTATCATTCCAGAAGGTGCGGTATATACCGACACACCAATTGCCAATTTCACATCACAAGGCACGGGTTATCAGCTGCTGAATAACCTGTTTCGTGCCTTTGCGGTGCCAGATGGCGTGTGGTATCAGCAGCAAGATGGCCAGATTTATGTCGGCGGATACCAGCAATGCCGCTGGGCATCAAAGCCGGTAGAAATACCGCGTCAGCTCAGCCAGGAACAAAACAACAACAACTGGAAGTTACTGGCCATGCCAGCCATGCGCCCGGGCGCGATGGTGAACAACAACCGGATCAATCAGGTGGAGCTTTCAGGCGACACCATGACCATTACATGGATGACCAATTCGGCCGACAACAACCAGCTGGAACGCCAGGTAAAAACCGCTTTTCCGGAACTGGCCGGCGGTTACCATCTGCCGCGCTTCGCCCGCGTTGTAGCCATTTCTGACTTTGCTGCTGCAGGGGATATTAATAACCCTTACCGGCCCCGTTATGCCGTCGACGTGCAGTTGCTGGACGAAAACGGCCAGCCAGACACAGCGGTACCGGTTTATAAAGCCATCCCATTGCCGGTGATGTTTGCAGGCGCAGAGCAGGGCTTGCTGCAGTACCCGTTAGAAGGGGCACTTGTTGAAATTGGCTTTGCCTATGGCCGCGCCGACCAACCATTTATCCGGACAGTATTGGGTACCGGTTTTCCTTTGCCGGCGATTGAGCCAGGCGAACAGCTGCAGCAGCAACGTGCAGAGGTTTATCAGCGCACCGATAACGCAGGCAACCAAATAAGCGCAACAGACCAGCGCCAGGAGCACTGCGCATATCACAAAATCACTGCAGCCGATCTGTATGAAATCAGCGCCGGAACTGTGCATGCCAAAGTGGGCCAGCACTCCATTGAAGAAGTTGCCGGTAAGAAAGTGATTGAAGCGCTGGGCGCTGTTGATGTGTTGGCCGGTGATGATTTAACGCTTGGATCACTGGGCAACACCCGTCTGGCAACGGCGGGCGAGTTAACGGAAACCATTGGCAAGTTACGCCACTCAGTTGCTACAGAACTGCAGCGCTTCGAAGCAGCAACGCACTGGGCCGGCACCGACAGCGTGAATATCTACAACCTGTTGGATCAGCTCATGCAATGCGTGGCACAGCTCGCAGACCACTGCGCAAAACACAAACATTTAGTCGGTTCAACCCTGTCACAAGCGCCAGATATCGCCGCAAACATGACCAGCCGTAAAACCGATGCAGACAACCTGCACAACACGCTTGATCCGATAGTCGCTACATAAACGTCAGAGAAAATACAAAGAGGTTCACCATGTTTAATTTCGCAGGCAACAGCAAAGCCATCAACGCAGCAAACAAAATGTCGCTGCATGCCACCAACCCAGGCACCGGAACTAACCCGGCCGCAGGTTCTGAACTGACCGATGCACCATACGCCCGCCAAAACTGCGTGTTTGATGCGCCGGTCGCAGCTGTTACCGCGGCAGTGTCAGAACTAAACGCAGATGTCGTGTTTAGTTTGCACCTGACCAACAACCAGAACGCCCAATTTATCGGGTTGTGGGAAAACACCACCTATCTGGGATACATCGTGCCAGACGAGCCGTTTAACTTCACAGGCGCCGCAACTGAGCGCAGTTTTACGGTGCACGCCGACACCACGAAACTGATCCGCGACAACCCATAAGGGGTGCCACATGAGAACGCTGACTGAAGAGTTATCAAAACCCGAGTATGCGGCTTTAACTGACGAACAGGCCTTGTCAGCGCTGAGAGCTGTGACAGTTGGAGCGGAAAACCTGATCCCGGCAACGACAGTCAATCAGCTGTTTGCAAAGCTGGATTTGACTGGCTTTATTCAAGACATTGCGGCCACACATGACCATCAGTTCCGCCACAAAATGGCGTCGGTGATTTTGTCGATTGGTGGCGACCATCCGTTTAACTTCATCGGAGGCACCGCCGCGGGTGACGGCAATCTGGCCATGCTTGACAGTATGATTGCCAATTTGCCGGACTTGGCAGTGAAGCTGCAGCAGTTTCGCGCTGTGATGTATGACATGGCAAACAAAAAGCGGCCTTACAGCGGGGTGACATTGGCGGAAGTCATTGCCGCGCGGTCAGCCACTTTGGATGGCCAGTGGCACGAGTTAGCCGCAACAGATGCGCCCACATTCGTGGTTCGGTTGTCTGTGGGATTACCTGAGCACACTTCTATCGTGATCCAGATGCAAGACCAATATGATGAAGGTCAATCTGAGTGGTATCACGCAACAGCGTTGCATGGATTGTTAGCAGCCAGAGAATACACCGCAGCATTGCCGCACAACCTATACCCGCGAAAGCTGCGCTGGAAGTGTGACTACCAGTTAAATGCTTCAGTGAGTACAAGATAATGCCATTTGCAATATCTACTGTTGGCCAGGGCAGTTCTGTATTTCTCACGATGCCCGCCTGTTCCATTAATGCGGGTGCGAATACTGATGTCAGCGGTATTGAATTCGACATTAAGCCGATAGGCGGAAATGCGGCTGGTTTTTTTAATATCGCGGGGATCAGCAGCAATAACACAACGGCGCTGCGAATTGAGGTTGCGACTGGCATTTTGCAGTGGCGGTACAGTGGAACTGTCTATTTAGCCAGCGCAGCTGGCGCCGCCCCGATGAACGAACGTGCAAAATATGGTGCGGAATACGAAGAGTCTACGACGTCGCTATATCTGACAAAAAATGGCGTAAGGATCGCCGGCCCATATGTCGCCGCAGCGAACTCACTAACTACAAACATTGCATGGAATCAAATAGGACGGGTCGGTACATCGTCGCCATCACCACAGACATTTGAGCTGTATGGCGTTCGCACTTACGGCGGCAATGCGACATACCAAGCTCAGTGGGACGAAACAGGAGCCAGCGGTACTGGTGGGAACTGGGCAGATGACAGTGCAACCAGAAATATCACCATCACCAGCGCAACCGGCGCTGCTGATAGTTGGTGGATTTACTATGGCGGAGTCACACAACACCAAAGCACCAGCGGCACGGCTACGCAGGCGGCAACCAGCGTAGCAGACAACTCGGCCAGAAATAGCCAGCACCGGGCAACAACAGGCACAGCAACACAATCGGCAGGCAAGGTAGCAGACACCACGGCCAGAAATGGCCAGCAGCGGGTAACAGCTGGCAGTACTGCACAAACTACAATTGCGATAGCCACAACCGAACCGCTAAACAACCAGCACCACCAGGTAACAGGCACCACAGCGCAGGAATTCGCAGGCACAACTGACACAACGGCCAGTAACAGTCAGAACAAAGCCACCGCAGGAAACGCCGCGCAGATATATACAGCACAGGTAAGCAGCACACCCCTGAACAACCAGCACCGGCAAAGCGCCGGCCAGCTGCTGTCAGTTGCGGGCTTTATTGCAGATACCAGCTGGGTTAATACCGTTGACCTTGGCGATGTTCAGCACCGGGGAACATCGGGCAGCGCCGCGCAATCTGCAACGGCAAAGGCCACCACTTCAGCACTGAACAACCAGCATCACCAGAGCAGAGGCACCAGCGCACAGGCAGGCACTGGCACGGCAGACACGGCGGCCAGTAACAGCCAGCATTGCCAAAGCGCCGGCCAGCTGAGATCGGTCGCGGGCTTCATCGCCGGCACCGGCTGGGTCAATACCGTTGACCTTGGCAATATCCAGCACCGAAGCACATCTGGAAGTACAAAACAGGCCGCAAGCGCTACCGCAATTTCCACAACCAGCAACGGGCAGAACCGGCACAGCAGCGGGCGCGGATCAGCAAAATGTACCGCAACGGTGAGCACAAGCCGGGTCAATACCATTTTGCAAAAGGCCGTGTATATCCGGCGCATCGAATCACGGTCCATCACCAAAAAGATTTACCACACAGTATCGCGGCACAAAATCGAGCTGAAAACACAAAGCGGCGGGGGTTATATGCAGGAATTAAACTTTAAGCAGGGCGCCAGCGCGCTGCTGCAAATTGAACATACCATCGACAACGAGCCGGTATCAGGCATCAGCGATGCAAAGTATGAATTGTATGGCCGCACCGGCCAAGTACTTGTCACAAAAGCATTGGGCGAGGGTATCGAGTTCAGCGAAGGACTGATCGAAATTCAGCTGACAGAAGACGACACCGCGACGCTTTCAAGTAGTTATACCCATCAATGCGTAGCCAAAAACTTGGAAGGCCTGACGTTCTACCCACTGAACGGCGCCATAACGTTCGGTGCCACCAAGCCACGACTATAAGTGGCTGTATCGAGTGCAGTCATGTTCGTCTACACAACCTGGCACCATAGACAATCAGTTTTTAGTTCGAATCGGTGCAACAATGTTTCGAGTTATAAAAAAGCCCTATTGGCATAGGGCTTTCGGGAAGGGTCAACGTTAGCATTTTGACCGTGTGTTATGGAGGAAACACAACCACTACACTTTTGAATTCGCGCTCACAATTTTAGTGGTGCTTCTTACAACTAAGCAAGGCTTTAGGGTGTAAAAATAACCAGTATTGCCACCGGGCGAGCTCTGCTGCAGTGTAGTTATGTTCCGCTATTGATAACGGAATCTAAAAATAACTACCGATAAGGACAATCGCATGAGCTTGCCGCAAAACAATTCAACCTATGAGAGAAGGGCTGATTTTGAAAAATCGCTGAACTCACTGTTAGGTATTATTGAAGGCATCACGATAGACGGTGCTATCAACGACGAAGAGATCCAGTTTTTAGAAAACTGGATGCATGAACACCGCATCAACGAGTCAAACCCGCCTTACGACAAATTGCTACCACTGGTAGCAGAAGTTATTTCGGATGGGGTACTCACACAACAAGAGCTTCGGTTAATTAAAGTGACGTGTAATTCGTTGGCTGCACACGAATACTTCAGCACCATTACTGCAGATATTCAAAGGCTGCATACACTGCTGGCCGGTATCGCGGCGGATGCGACGGTTTCAATGGGAGAGCTTTCCGGTCTATCCGGATGGTTGGCAGAACATAGCCACCTCGAGAACTCTTACCCATACGATGAAGTCAGCACCAAAATAACAAAAGTGCTCAAAGACGAGCTGATAGACCTGCAGGAACAAAAGGAACTGCTGAGCCTGTTCGGTGAATTTGTTTCAATGCTGGATGATAAAACCATCACCAACCCAACAGTGAACGACAACAGCCTGTGCGAAAAAAATCCGCACATCGATTTAAATGGCGTGTTCTGTTTTACGGGCGCGTCCACCAGGTACAGCCGTTCGGAGTTTAAGAAAGTCATCACCGGCCTTGGCGGCAAAGTGACTGAAGACATCACCACCAGACTCAATTACCTGGTGATCGGCAACAAAGGCCAACCGAAATGGAAGTTCGGCAGTTACGGCAGCAAAATTGATGCAGCCATCAAGCTGAAGAAGAACGGCCACCCAATCATGATCATTCACGAAATAGACCTACACGCGGTGATCGACGCTGCATAACTGACCGCAAAAAGCTGTGCTGGCCGCGACGGCCAGCCAGTGAACGTTCACCCAGAAGTACCACACCAAACGCACCACAAAAGCCACCACGCCACGCGAATTAAACCGCATCACGGCAACGAATACGCACAAATAACCAAGCATAGAGCAACAGGGGAGCCGCTACGCGGAAAATAAGCCAACGCAAAAACCCCGCCACGAAATCCGGACTCTTCCACACCCTCCTTCGGGCTTTAAATGTTAATTTTTTTTCAGTTTTCTGAACGTGCATTTCATGGGCGCAGACCGCGCCATTTCTAAAGGCTTGCATGGATCGTGGATCTGAAAAGATCGCGCTTTTTTTCAGTGTTTTTCAGTTTTGGTGGGGGAAAATGCGTGTGGGCCCAAAAGCTAAGCCATTCAATTCATTACGATTTTCGTGGATTTCGTGGGTTTTTTCACTGAAGCCAGTTAAAAGGCTGTTTGAGAAATAGCATATAAAACAATGATATAGCCCATTTTAAAAATGAAATGAAAAACGGGCTTTGTGGCGGAACCCAGGGCGTGCGGTTTCTCTAACGCATGCGTTGGATCACGAGTGACGGCACACGGCTCCAGTCCACATGAGGTGCAATAAAGGGCCAGAACTGAATGCAGGCCAAATCAAGGATGCGGCCATTCTGTAAAACGATCCCTTCGGCGCAGATCGTCAATTGAGCCCGCTGCCATGGGGGCGGTAACAGGTGCCCGGAGCTGAGCATTTTCAGCTGATGGGTTACTTTTTTTGGCAGGCCATCGCGCAACCAGCGCCTGGCAGTGTGAATGCTCACCAAAAAGAAGGCGGCGATTTTGCTCAGATCAGGCACAGTTTTGACGGAAGTTTTGCTGATCACAGTCTTACAAAAGCCGGTTAGGAATAATAATTGGCTATCTTCTTTAGATTTTATTTGCATCGTTATAACTCTATAAATTCCATTTGGTTATTAAAAACGAATTTTCAGCAGCCGAAGAAAACTGAGTAAAATCAGCATCAAACCGCGAAAATTAGACGGAAACGTTAAATTAATAGAATATCTGTTTGGGGAACAGCCTGAAGTGTGTCAGGATAAAGTGGTGTGCTAGCAAGTTAAGACTTAATCACTGCATTTAACATAATATACATTATGGGATATTATATATGATATCAAAACAGCTATATTTCTATTAATATCAATATTATATGCATTTTTCTAATTTAAAAAGTTATCACCGTTTTATCCACAGAACTTGCCAGCTATCTGCAATTTTTCAATTCAAACAATCACCGTTGTGGATCAGTGCCACTATATGTCCGTTAATGTGTTGATTATGTGAAATGCTAACCTTGGTTTTGCTAGCTAACTTAGTCAAAGTTAAAGACTTTTCTGTGTTGATGATCTATGGCAAATTGCCTTTAGTGCTGCGCTGGTTTGCGTCCCAAGCACTGTTGAATTTTCACCGCTATGGAGAGCTTTATGTCTGATGCTGTACTGATATTTTTCGGCGCTATTTTGCTGCTTATCGTGCTGAAGCTGTTATTTGGCAAAAACAACGCAGCTGGCCAGCCTTATCCTTATGTTCTGAACAAAACGCTGTTTACGCCCGCTGAGCGTTCTTTTCTTGGCGTGCTGGATTTAGCAATTGCCGATCAATACCGAGTTTTTGGCAAAGTCCGGGTGGCTGATATTTTGTTACCAGGCAAAGGCCTGAACAAAAGCCACTGGAAAATTGCCTTTAATAAAATTTCCGCTAAGCATTTTGATTTTGTGCTGTGCAACAAACAAACGCTTGAAGTCATTGCAGTGATTGAACTGGATGACAAAAGCCATCAAAAAGGTAAAACCCAAAAACGGGATTTTGTGATCGCATCCGCATGTGCCAGCGCGGGATTACCATTGATACGGTTCGCGGCACAAGCCAACTACCAGGTAACTGAAATTCAACAGAAAATCCAGACAGAATTGTCGTTAAAAGACTAATAAAATCAGCGCCCTGCTTCGCTTTTGTCAGCTTTTTACAAAGCCACAAATGCATTGATGATCGCCAAGACTATGGCGAAACCCGAATTCGGGCGCTGGGCCTGCCTGATTGGATTAGCTAGCCGTGTGCATGCCATTGTGTTTACTGAAATCGCCGGTGGCATTCGCGTCATCAGCTTTCGCAAAGCGAATAAGCGAGAGGTAGTCGAATATGAAAAAACCAGCAGTGTCTGACCTGCCACTGGACGAGAATCCAGAGTGGTCTGCCGGTGATGTGGAAAAATCAGTGTCTTTTGCTGGTTTGCCTGCTGCTTTACGCTCGACTTTGTCTGGCCGCGGACGCGGTCAGCAAAAAGAGCCTGTAAAGCAACTGGTGTCTGTCCGTTATAGTCAGGAAGTGATTAATAAGTTCAAAGCCACCGGTACTGGCTGGCAGACTCGGATGGATAAAGCCTTGCTAGACTGGCTGGCTGAGCATGACCCAAACGAAATCCGCTTAAAGTGACTCAAACAAAAAGGCCCAATCGGGCCTTTTTTGCTTCTGGGTCTGAGCTATCAACGAAACGGGCTGGGGTTATTAGGGGGCAAAGCCCCCTGATGTAGCGCGGAGCGCGGTAACTCAAGGCCAGTGCCAGCTGGCCGCCGAAGCGAAGCTTCTCCCTGAAAAATGAATGATTTTCCGACTCACTAAAACATTTAATGTACAAATCTCAATCACCATCTCTCTTCTTTACCGCGTTTAAAGCGCCTTCAGGTAAAGTGTTGTAAAGCTCTCTAATTTTTTTAGGTCTAGCAATCCTATCTTCGATGATAAAATTTATCATTTCAAAAAGGCTATGTGTCATCTCTGGTCTATCAGTTAATTCAATCTCCCCAGGATGAACACCGTTATTACCAATCACACGACAATAATCTAACGCCTGTTGCACCTCAACAGGCAAACCGCCTTTAACGAGCGAAGCAATATCATCATTAATATTTTTGCCTTTTTCACCTAGTTCAATCATTAAATTCTGAACGCATAACCTTAACAAAGCTGCAGCCGCTCTTGGGGACCTACTGACTATGTCTCTTGCCTCATTGTACAAATCTACACAAGATGCGGGGGTATCGACATGGTGAGGTGGCACTGGAGCTTCGGATGGAACAATCATTCTGTTCAGAAACCAGTAACTTCTTTGAACGCAATGACAACATCTACTGCTTTTGAAATCTGTATATTTGTTAGGCCCAACACTAGAAGTAATTGCTAAGGTATCCCACTCTTGTTTGGCATAAACACCGCAAAGAGCACAATTAAAAGATGCTTCATTTAACTTCGGAGGATAGTACTTGCTCATTTAATTCTGCAACCTTAATACTTTATGATTTATGTTATTTTGAATGAATCAAGACTCTCTCTTACATTCAATTTTCATAGGACTAATTACATGCTCATCATCACTATACACCAACAGATACCCAACCAAAGCCGAACCATTATTTGCAAGAACTAAAGAAATACTTCCACGCTCTAACATCGATCTCGACTCGGATTCAAACACCCCAGAAAGTATTAAATTACGTAGCGAACCTTTTAAATTGTATGCTCTACCCTCGTTTTCGCCTTTTGTACACAACATAGTTCCTTCTATATTGTGACCTGTCCGTTTTAGGGTCAAAATAAACTCGTCTATAAGTGGTTCTTTGCGTGTAATAGTTACTTTTCTGTCTTTTCCATGATTAGTTTCAGAAGGTTTTTTTACATTATTTACCTGTTTACTATCACCGCCATCTACTTTTTCTCTTTCAATTTCTGCAAGAACTTTCTCTCTTTCCGAGGCTCTTGCTCTACTTATTAGAGAACGAACCCTTGTTGGATCAACCGAATATAAATTAAGCGACGCTTTCCATCTTCCCTCTATTTTTACATCTTTATAAACTGCATCTTCCCATGCAGGCACTAACGTATTTATCCAGATGCGTCTAAGCACAATTAAAAATGCACTAGTGATCAAACCAGCAACAACCCCGGTAAAAACAGAAACACTTAAAGAATCCAAACATTCCTCCTTAAACAAAAAATAAATTAGCTAACCAATGGAAACGTGTAATTATTTTTTCCGCTACACACGACAGTAAGTAACACACTGTCCTCTTCGCCACTTCGGATACGAAATTTAAAATTACCATGGGAAACCTCATTCAACTCACCTGAAAATATGATGCCTTGAGGTGGAATATAAAGTGTTATACCAACTCTTTGCGGTTGGCACGGTTTAAATTTATCTGTTTTGACTTCGAAGGTTTGAATCCCTGCTTTTGCATTTATCAGGCTCACGCCGCTATCAGCTGTAACGTTCCTAACTACTATGCCAAGCTCTATCACTTCCGCTTTCGTGTTTTTTCCGCGGAGGCTGTACTTGTTAGCATTCGACACTGAAGGTACTAACAGAAAACACAAAACAGCGAGTTTGAGGTATTTCATCTTCATCCATGAACTCAACGGTTAATAAAAGTATCTTTCAGGGTCAACTGCTCAGACTGAACCGAAACTACTAGTCCGGCACAGTAATAGCCGGACCTTGTTCCATTTTGGAACGATTGTTAATAGAATCACATAAAAACAGAAAGGCCCGATTTTGTAAACGGGCCTTTTTTAAGTCATTGTTATTTAACGTAATCTTTTCATTATGGGACATTTAGTATATCTAGTAAGTACATGAAAGTTATCATGAATAACTCTCCTAATGCACCAGCTACAGATACCTGTGAAACACCGGTTTTCAAGCCGGCTTTATACCAACCTGCAAAATACGATCTTGTTCATCAATTTGCCGCACAGTCAAAATGAGTTGGTCGAGCTGGACGTCGTCACCAACCACGACGCGGCGGAAAAAGCGCGCGCTGATATAGTCTGAGATGGATTGTGTTGGGTCCAACTGACCAAAATCTATGGTGTAGAAAGCGCCTAGATCGGCCAGTGTGATTTGGCCGTTGAGGACAAATTCACCGAAGAAGTCTTGTTTGCTTTGGCTGGCCTCAGCCGCGTAACTGGATAACACTTCGCTGACCACTGCACTGTCAGCGGCTTTGGCCATCACCATTAGCGTATCGTTAGCTTTAAAACGTGTGCAATCCAGGCATTGGATCCACTCGCCGTGGCGCACTATACCTAAAAACTGTACTGAAGATGGCACCGGTAACATGGTCCAGTCGGTGTCCAGTACCGGTGAATCGGCGTTTACCTGATACGCTAACACCTGCAGCACGTCTTTGCTTTGTGCGACTTCCAGCGGCATCACATAATCTGCGCCGGGGGCTTTTGGCACTTCCAGTTTTAACCAACGCGCGACTGGCGCTATCGACCAGCCCTGAATTAACAGCGATACAATCACCACGAAAAACGCCACGTTAAAGTACAAATCTTTATTGGGCACGCCGGCAAGCCAGGGAATTAATGCGAGGATAATCGGCACAGCGCCGCGCAGCCCTACCCAACTGATAAAAATCTGGTCACGTTTGGGGAAATGAAACGGCAGCAGGCTCAGCACCACGGCAAGCGGCCGCGCGATGAAGATCATCACCAGCGCCAGCGAGATAGCTGGCAGCAGATAGTCCAGCAGATCAGTTGGCGTCACCAGCAAACCCAACATCAAAAACATGATAATTTGACTGAGCCATGCCAAACCATCCTGCAAACGCAGAATATGTTGCACTGGGGCAAGCCGCGCATTGCCCACCAGAAAACCGGCAAGGTACACGGCCAAAAAGCCACTGCCGCCAAACTGGTTAGTCAGACCGTACAGCAACAAGGCACAGGAAATAGCAAATAACGGGAAAAATGCCGGGCTTAACGGTAACTTACGGCAAAGCCAAATCAGCGCCCTGCCTCCAGCCCAACCAAACAAAGCACCGACCAGCGCCTGCTGCACAAACACCAGCATAGTGCTCCAGCCAAGCGCCGCTTCACCTGCGACCACGCTGACCAGCGTAAAAGTCAGCATCACAGCCATCGGGTCGTTACTGCCCGACTCTATTTCCAGTGTCGACGCCACCCGTTCTTTGATATTAAGACCGGCCGACTGAAAAATAGAAAACACCGCAGCGGCGTCGGTCGAGCTTAGAATTGCCCCAAGCAACAAGCCTTCTAATAAAGTGAGCTTAAACAGATACATGGCCGCGAGGCCCAAAATCAGACAGGTAATGACGACGCCGACAGTCGCCAGCGCCGCAGAGGGTGCTAACACCACTTTGACCCGGTCAGGATGCGTGCGCATCCCGCCATCAAACAAGATAATAACCAGCGCGACTGACCCTATCAGCAGCGCCACGTCAGGATTTGCAAATTGGATGCCCAGAACCCCATCTTCACCGGCCAACATGCCCATCAGCAGAAATATCAACAACAAAGGCGCACCAAAGCGCGCTGAGATCAGAGTTGCAATAATACTGACGGTGAACAGCGCACCAAAAATCAGAATATTGAGGTTGACTGCATCCAATAAAACATCCTTAGGTTAACTCGCCTGGAGTTCCTGATAAATCGCCTGTAAGGCGGCAAGCGGATCTGCCGCTTTTGTGATAGGCCGGCCAATGACCATGTAATCCACTCCAGCTGCTACAGCCTGTGCCGGCGTCATCACACGTTTTTGATCGTCTGCACCGGCAAAAGCCGGACGAATGCCTGGTGTCACCAACTGAAAAGCTTTACCGAACTGCTGTTTCAGCAGGCTGGCTTCATGCGCCGAACAAACGACGCCATCAAGGCCCGCTTGCTGTGTCAGGCCCGCCAGTTTCAGCACCTGCTGTTCAGGCGTCAATGTGATGCCTAATTCCAGTAAATCAGCCTGCTCCATCGATGTCAGCACAGTAACAGCAATCAGCAGCGGTTTGTCTGCACCAAAGCTTTGTAAGGCCTCACGCGCCGCAACCATCATCCGGCTACCGCCACTGGCGTGCACGTTTACCATCCAGACGCCAAGATCTGCAGCGGCTTTTACCGCCTTAGCCACTGTGTTTGGAATATCGTGAAATTTTAAATCAAGGAAAACGTCAAAGCGGCGTTGTTGCAGTTCACGGACAAAATCTGGGCCAAAATGGGTAAACATCTCTTTACCGACCTTTAGCCGGCACAACGCCGGGTCAAGCTGGCTCACCAGATTTAATGCTGCGCGTTGGTCTTCATAATCCAGCGCCACCACAACAGGGCTTAATTGCATAACGATAGTTCCACAAACTGAAAGGACAAGATTAGCGGCCGTCGATGCCGCCCAGAGGTTCAACCGTCTCCCATTGCTGGCACGACGGACATAACCAGTATTGCTGCCGGGTTTTAAAGCCGCAATTGCGGCAGCTATACAGGATTTTAGTATCAAGATAAGCACGCACCAAGCCATCGATGGCCTGCAAGGCTTCCATCTGTGCAGGTTGGTTCAGCTGTCGGACTTGCAGCAAACGCTGAAACAAGCGGATATTCGGTTGTTGCTGCAGTTTTTCCAGCAGCAGCTGCTCGCCCGCGGCCGGCGAGCCAGTTTGTACCAGCCAGTCACACAAGAAGATAGTCGCGGTGATATTCTTATTTTTATGCACCAGCTGACTCAACAGCGGATACCATTCTTCTTCCGGTAACTGACAGCGTTGCAATTCAGGCAGAATATCGGCGGCCCATTGCGGTTTTTGTGTCAGTACCGATTTAAATGCGACGGCGGCGTCTGTTAAAGATTGCTCGGCTAATAACTGTCTTGCCAGCTGCAGGCGTGGCCGGATCGCCTGCGGATATTTTTGTGCCAGAATCCGCAGCGCCATCACATCCATCGGCTTTTTCTGATCTTCACAGCGCATATTGGCGAGCGCAATACGCAGCGAGCGCGAATCGGTTTTATCGACCTGCGGCGCAAAGTCAGCGGCTTTATGCCAGTCATGCGTCACGACAAAGATGGCAAACAGTTGTTTTAATGCGGTTTCCTGCAGAGGGTCGCTATCGACCAGCTTACGCAGCAAACTTTCTGCGCGGTCATATAAGCCGGCGGAGAAATAGTCTTTGGCCAGTTCCAGCTGAATTTGTTGGGCCTGTGCTTTAGGAAGCTTCAGCTGATGCAGTTTTTCATGAATGCGGATAGCTTTATCCCAATCGCCTTTGCGCCGGAATAAATTGGCAAGCGCCAGATAAGTATCGATGGTGGCCGCTTCGATATCGAGTAGTTGCAGCAGCTGCTCAATCGCTTTGTCTTCCTGATCGGTCAGCAGGAAATTTAACCCGGAGGACAGGTTTTTCGCGACGTTAGCTTTGTTTTTCAGCTCTTCCTGCCGCAGACTGTTGCGGCCAAAAAACCAGCCATAAGCGGCGGCAACAGGCAACAACAGAAATAGCAGTTCAAGCATAGGATTAGGTCTTGCTCATCGCCCGGTTAATCCAGCGTTTGGTACGCAACTTCACCAGAATGGTCAAAGACAGGCTCAGCCCAATAGCAAAGCCAAGCAGCAAAAATAAAAGGGCGATATCGACAACCCGCAGCTCAGCTTTGGCAATAAAATAATTTAATTCAGCGACTTGCTGGTTGATTGAGCCGAAAAACAGACCAATCAGGATGAGCACAGAAAAACACAGGAAAAAAATCAGCTTTCTCAAACTCGGCTCCGTTAGCACCGTCGCTGTTTCAGCGCGGACAAGACTCAGGTATTTTCTTTGACGCGGTCGCGTAATTCTTTACCTGGTTTAAAATGCGGGACGTATTTACCGTCAAGTTCAACTTTGTCGCCGGTTTTCGGATTGCGACCTACCCGTGGAGCTCTGAAGTGTAAGGAGAAACTACCGAAGCCGCGGATCTCAATGCGCTCATTGGCTGCCAGAGAACCGGCCATTTGCTCGAGAATTTCTTTAACGGCGGACTCAACATCTTTTACCTGGATATGAGGAAAATCAGTTGCTAACTTTTCGATCAACTCAGATTTGGTCATAAGGACTCCGCTTACACTGTTGCTGGAAAATGCCGGTTGAGGCAAATGCCCCAACCGACCGGCTTGCATCAATTACTCAGATTTCTGAGCTGCTTTGAATGCTTCAGCCATTGCGTTACCACCAAAAGCAGAATCGTCCTGCTTGATTGATTCTAACGCTTCTTTCTCTTCAGCTTCGAACTTGGCTTTGATTGACAGGCTGATCACGCGGTTTTTGCGGTCAACACCCATCAGGCGAGCTTCAACTTCTTCACCGACTTTCAGCGCAGTAGTTGCATCTTCGATACGCTCACGAGCGATATCAGAAACGCGAACATAACCTTCTACGCCGCCTTCCAGTAATACTGTTGCGCCTTTCGCGTCAACTGCAGTCACTGTACCTTTAACGATAGCACCTTTTTTGTTATCAGCAAGATAGCCGTTGAACGGGTCTTCGTCTAATTGCTTGATGCCTAAAGAGATACGCTCGCGCTCTGGGTCAACTTGCAGAACAACGGCAGACACTTCGTCGCCTTTCTTGAATTCACGTACGGCGTCTTCGCCAGTTGAATTCCAGCTGATGTCTGACAGGTGAACCAGGCCGTCGATGCCGCCGTCCAGACCGATGAAGATACCGAAGTCAGTGATTGACTTGATCTTACCGGAAACGCGGTCGCCTTTGTTGAAGCCTTTAGCAAACTCTTCCCATGGGTTGGCTTTGCACTGTTTCAGACCTAAAGAAATACGACGACGTTCTTCGTCAATTTCCAGAACCATAACTTCCACTGAATCACCTAAGTTAACAACTTTAGATGGGTGGATGTTTTTGTTAGTCCAGTCCATTTCTGAAACGTGTACCAGACCTTCAACGCCTTCTTCGATTTCAACGAAGCAGCCGTAATCTGTCAGGTTGGTTACGCGACCAGTGATGCGAGCACCTTCTGGGTAACGAGAAGCAATAGCTGCCCATGGATCTTCGCCCATCTGTTTCAGACCCAGAGAAACGCGTTGCTTCTCGCGGTCGAACTTCAGAACTTTCACTGGGATTTCGTCGCCAACATTGACGATTTCGCTTGGGTGCTTAACGCGTTTCCAAGCCATGTCAGTGATGTGCAGTAAGCCGTCTACGCCACCCAGGTCAACGAATGCACCGTAGTCAGTCAGGTTCTTAACGATACCTTTGACTTCCATGCCTTCTTCCAGGTTTTGCAGCAGAGTATCGCGCTCAGCTGAGCTTTCAGATTCGATAACAGCGCGGCGAGAAACTACAACGTTGTTACGCTTCTGATCTAATTTGATGACTTTGAACTCAAGTTCTTTGTGTTCTAAGTGCAGCGTGTCGCGTACTGGACGGACATCGACTAATGAACCAGGCAGGAATGCACGGATACCGTCAACTTCGACAGTGAAACCGCCTTTAACTTTGCCAGTGATAACACCGATAACGGTAGCTTTTTCTTCACAGGCTTTTTCCAGGCGTACCCAGGACTCGTGACGTTTGGCTTTTTCGCGAGACAGTAATGTCTCACCGAAACCATCTTCAACTGCGTCCAGAGCTACGTCGATGATGTCACCAACGTTCACTTCAATCTCGCCAGCCAGGTTTTTGAATTGTTCAACCGGGATCGCAGCTTCAGATTTCAGACCGGCGTCAACCAGTACTACGTCTTTGTGGATTGCTACGATGGTGCCCTTAACGATTGAACCTGGGCGAGTTTCGATAGTCTTGAGGCTTTCCTCAAATAATTGTGCAAAATTTTCAGTCATTTTTCACTGTTTCGGTTAGTTGCTCCACCTTAGGTCCATATTGGGTGGGGTTGCTTAATTTACCGCGAGGCATCCTTGTCTGCGGCTGTCCAAAGTAATGTCAGGCCTGGTTCAACTGCTTCTTCATGAAGCTCAGGACTTCTGCCAACACTTGTTCAATAGATTTATCGGTCGAATCCAGCAGGTACGCATCGGCAGCCGGTTTCAGCGGCGCCACTGCACGATTCATATCGCGCTCGTCCCTTGCCTGAATTTCGCTCAAAAGGTCGCCGATGTTAACATCATGGCCCTTTTGTTTCAACTCTAAATAACGCCGTTTGGCGCGCTCTTCAGCCGCGGCTGTTAAGAAGATTTTCACTTCAGCGCCGGGGAAAACCACAGTGCCCATATCACGGCCATCGGCGACTAAACCCGGCGCTTCGCGAAAGGCGCGCTGCCGGCGTAATAAGGCTTCACGCACCCGTGGTAAAGAGGCAATTTTTGAGGCGACGGAGCCGACTTCTTCGGTGCGGATAGTATGAGTGACGTTTTCGCCTTCCAGCGTAATACGGACATGACCGGCATCATCCGAATTAAACTGTACATCCAGGTGTGCTGCCAGAGGTTGCAGTGCTTCTTCGTCATCGGCAGCGATGTCGTGATGAATCGCTGCGAGCGCCAGTACCCGGTAGATTGCACCGCTGTCGAGCAGGTGCCAGCCCAGTTGTTGGGCGACCAGACGGCAAATTGTGCCTTTACCGGAACCGCCGGGGCCGTCAATCGTGATGACCGGAATACTCTGCATGCTGCCTCCAGATAACTGGTAAAACCACTAAAGGCCGGCATTATACAGACAAATGTTAAAAAAAGCGCGGTTTCTCTAAGAAAAACCGCGCCTTAGCGTCACTTGATATTGGTTACGCGTTTTAGGTTGCTAAGCCGTTAAACACTTCAAAATACTGCGGAAATGTTTTACGGGTGCAATCCGGATCTTCAATAGTCACACCACAATCGGCAAAAGCCAACATTGAGAAACACATTGCCATGCGATGGTCATTGTAGGTGGCGATACTGGCGTGTTGGATCTGTGCCGGTGGCGTCACTTTCAGGTAGTCTTCACCTTCTTCCACTTCGGCACCGACTTTACGCAGTTCCGTCGCCATCGCATGCAAACGGTCGGTTTCTTTGACGCGCCAGTTATAAACGTTGCGGATCAGCGTCGGGCCTTTGGCGAATAACGCTGTGGTGGCAATGGTCATGGCCGCATCCGGAATGGCGTTGTAATCGCGATCAATGCCGTTTAGCTGGTTCCGCGTAACCGAAATATAGTCATCGCCCCATTCAACAGTCGCGCCCATTGCTTCCAGCGCATCAGCAAAGCGGATGTCGCCTTGTACCGCGTCTTTGCCAATACCGGTCACTTTGACACTGCCGCCAATCGCAGCTGCAGCAAGGAAATAACTGGCGGAAGACGCATCGCCTTCGACCAGCCAATTGCCTGGTGACACATACTGTTGGCGACCCGCAATGACAAACTTCTGATAATTCTGGTTATCGACGGTGGCACCGAAGCGGCTCATCAATGCCAGCGTGATATCGATATAGGGTTTAGACACTAAATCACCAACAATCTCGATTGCACTGTCTGCGGCTAATAAAGGTGCCACCATCAGCACCGCAGTTAAAAACTGGCTGGAAATACTGCCGTTAATTTTGACAGTGCCGCCGCTTAACGATTTGCCGCGGATCTGCAACGGCGGGAAACCGTCCTGTTGCAAGTAGCTGATATCGGCGCCAAGCTGGTGCAGCGCGTCGACTAAATGCCCTATAGGCCGCTCGTACATCCGCGGCTCGCCGGTCAGCGTCACATCCACATTCGATGCTGCCAGCGCAGCCGTTAATGGCCGCATCGCAGTGCCGGCATTACCGAGGAAAAGTTCCAGCGGCGCCGGATGATTAAATAAACCACCAAGGCCCTGAACCACGCACTTGCTTTTACAGTCAGACAGTTGGTACGACACACCCAAAGCGGTCAGTGCATTGAGCATATGTTCGATATCGTCGCTGTGCAGCAGATTGCTGATGTGGGTTTCGCCTTTTGCCAATGCGGCGAGCAGCAACACCCGGTTGGAAATACTCTTTGAACCCGGTAAATGTACTGTGCCTTGTACGCCGTTGATTTTATGCAGAGTTAAGGTCTTCATCAGCCATTCACCCGCTCAAATTCACGCATAAAAGTCACCAGCGTCTGCACGCCTTCCAGCGGCATCGCATTGTAGATACTGGCGCGCATGCCGCCGACCATCCGATGCCCTTTCAGCGCCAATAAACCATTGGTTTCAGCTTCAGCAACGAACTTGTCGTTGAGGCGCTCATCGGCCAGCAAAAACGGCACATTCATCCAGGAACGGTAACGCGTATCGACATCATTGCGATAAAAATCACTCTGGTCGACATAGTTATACAGCGTCTGCGCCTTCAGTTGATTCAGCTTGCCCATCGCCTCGACGCCACCCTGACGTTTGAGCCACTGAAACACTAACCCCGCCAGATACCAGGCATAAGTCGGTGGTGTGTTAAACATTGAGTCGTTTTCCGCGGCCAGACGATAATCCAGCACGGCCGGAATAGCGGCTCCGGCTGGCGGTAACAGATCTTCTCTTACCAACGCCAGCGTCAGGCCTGAAGGGCCAATATTTTTCTGCGCGCCGGCATAAATGACGCCATAACGGCTGACATCGATAGGCCGCGATAAAATCGTTGAAGATAAGTCGGCTACCAGTGGCACTTGTGTTTGCGGCAAATCAGTAAATTCGAGGCCGTCGACGGTTTCATTCGGGCAAAAATGCACAAACGCGGATTTTGCATCCAGATGCCAGTCTGCCGGCGCTTTAAGGCTACGCAGGCCGTTTTCGGTTTTTTGCGCTATGCCCTGAACCGCAATAGTGCCAAATTTGTGCGCTTCTTCAGCTGCGGCTTTCGACCAGGCGCCGGAAACGATGTAGTCAGCGCTCTGCCCGGCTTTGAGTAAATTCAGCGGCACCGCAGAAAACTGGCCGCGGCCGCCACCGTGCATAAACAGCACTTTATAATTGGCCGGCACCTGTAATAAATCGCGTAAGTCTTGCTCTGCCTGTGCCGCGACTTTGATAAAGTCTTTGCCACGATGGCTCATTTCCATAATGGAACAACCCCGGCCATGCCAGTTGATCAGCTCTTCCTGTGCTTGCTGCATCACTTCCACCGGCAACATTGCCGGACCGGCACAAAAGTTATAGGTCGTCATTTTTACCTCATTGCGTCAAACATAATATTCGCGGATTAAAACGGGCTTGGGACCTGGCGGCAGACTTTGGCGGTTTTGTTATTATCGAAGTACCGGCACTGCAGCAATTTTCGCCATCTGGATGGCTCTTTTTATGAGGCTCACTGTATCGCATTTTACGACCGGCAGAAACCCGCAGACAGAAAAAAGGCACCCGCAGGTGCCTTTTCGTTTTACTCTTCGGAGTCGTCCGCGGTATCCGCTTCGACTTCAACATCGACCCGGTTCTGCGCATCCAGCTGCTGCACTTCTGCCTCTGCCGCGGCCAGCTCCTCAGCGTCCTGAATTTCGTCGATACGTTGTACGCCAACGACTTTTTCATTTTCCTGCGTACGGATCAGAATGACACCAGCGGTATTACGACCGACTTGTGACACTTCTTTCACGCGTGTCCGCACCAATGTGCCTTTGTTCGAGATCAGCATGATTTCATCGAGCGCGTTTACCTGCACGGCGCCAACCACCAGACCATTACGCTCTGACACTTTGATCGACACCACCCCCTGCGTTGCACGGCTCTTCTCTGGATACTGGTCTAACGGTGTGCGTTTGCCATAACCGTTTTCAGTTACAGTCAGAATAGCGCCATCCGACTTCGGCACAATTAATGACACCACAGAGCCGTTTTCACGCAGCTTGATACCACGTACGCCGGTTGCGGTGCGGCCCATACCTCGCACTTGTTCCTCGTGGAAGCGAACCACTTTACCGTCATCAGAGAACAGCATGATTTGGCTGTTGCCGTCCGTGATATCAACACCAATCAACTGGTCGCCTTCGTTCAGGTTCACGGCGATAATGCCGTTCGAACGTGGCCGTGAGTATTCGGTCAGCGCAGTTTTCTTCACGGTACCGTTAGCGGTCGCCATAAAGACAAACTTACCTTCTTCGTATTCACGCACCGGCAGAATGGCGGTGATGCGCTCGTTTTCTTCCAGCGGCAACAGGTTGACGATAGGTTTACCGCGCGCCTGACGTGATGCCAGCGGCAATTGATACACTTTCAACCAGTACAGGCGGCCACGGTCTGAGAAGCACAAAATTGTGTCATGCGTGGAAGCGATCAGTAACTGGTCGACGAAGTCTTCGTCTTTGACAGTCGTTGCCGCTTTACCACGGCCACCGCGACGCTGCGCTTCATAATCGGTCAGCGCCTGATATTTGGCGTAACCCAAGTGCGACAAGGTCACAACGACATCTTCTTCGGCGATCAGGTCTTCCATATTGATATCCAGCGCATTGTCCTGGATCTCAGTACGACGGGCATCGCCATATTGCAGTTTCGCCGCTTCTAATTCTTCACAAATCACTTCCATCAACCGGACCGAACTGGCAAGGATATGCAGCAATTCAGCGATTAAATCCAGCAGCTCTTTGTACTCGCCGAGGATTTTTTCGTGCTCAAGGCCGGTTAATTTATGCAGACGTAAATCCAGGATGGCCTGAGCCTGCTGCTCGGTCAGGTAATAATAACCATCGCGGATGCCAAAGTGCGCTTCCAGCCATTCTGGCCGCGCAGCACTCTCACCGGCGCGCTCCAGCATTTCCTGCACGTTACCAAGTTTCCAGCCGCGTGAGACTAAACCAGATTTGGCATCTGACGGGCTGTTCGACGTTTTAATCAGTTCGATGATTTCGTCGATATTGGTCAGCGCAATTGCCAGGCCTTCCAAGATATGGGCGCGGTCACGGGCTTTTTTCAGGTCGTAGACGGTACGGCGTGTCACCACTTCGCGGCGGTGCAGCACAAAACACTCAAGAATTTCTTTTAAACCCAGTAACTTCGGTTGGCCCTGATCCAGTGCCACCATATTGATACCAAACACAGTCTGCATCTGGGTATTGGCGTACAGGTGATTAATCAGCACGTCGCTGGATTCGCCACGTTTGACTTCAATCACGATGCGCATGCCGTCTTTGTCAGACTCGTCGCGCAGCGCACTGATGCCTTCAATGCGCTTTTCTTTGACCAGTTCGGCGATTTTTTCAATCAGACGTGCTTTGTTGACCTGATACGGAATTTCAGTGACGACAATCGACTCGCGGCCGGATTTGTCATCCGTTTCGATATGAGTTTTGGCGCGGATATAGACTTTGCCGCGGCCAGTGCGGTACGCCTCTTCGATACCACGGCGGCCGTTGATAATAGCGGCAGTCGGGAAATCCGGGCCCGGGATATATTCCATCAGTTCCGGAATAGTGATGTCCGGATTGGCGATAATTGCCAAGCAGGCATTAATCACTTCAGTGATGTTGTGTGGCGGAATGTTAGTCGCCATACCAACCGCGATACCGCTGGAACCGTTGATCAGTAAGTTAGGAATTTTGGTCGGCAATACGGCCGGAATTTGTTCAGTGCCGTCGTAGTTCGGCACAAAATCCACGGTCTCTTTGTCCAAATCAGCCAGCAATTCCTGGGTGATTTTGGCCATCCGCACTTCGGTATAACGCATGGCTGCTGCAGAGTCGCCGTCAACAGAACCGAAGTTACCCTGGCCATCAACCAGCATATAACGCAGAGAAAACGGCTGGGCCATCCGGACTATAGTGTCATACACAGCGCTGTCACCGTGCGGGTGGTATTTACCGATGACGTCACCGACCACACGGGCAGATTTTTTGTAGGCTTTATTCCAGTCGTTACCGAGTTCTTTCATCGCAAATAAAACACGGCGGTGCACTGGCTTTAAACCGTCGCGCACATCCGGCAGCGCCCGGCCGACGATTACGCTCATCGCGTAATCCAGATAAGAGTTCTTTAATTCTTCTTCAATATTGATGGGAACAATTTCTTTGGCCAGATTTGTCATAAAAAGCGTTATATCCCTTAAAATCAGTGGGTTGGCTTGCGTGTAGTTGTTATCTCGGCAAACCACGAACCGGGGATTCTAACACAATAGCGCCATGTTGCCATGATCATGTGTGGCAACTTTTTCGCGCTGGTTTTGCCGGTGGATTGCGTGTTCAGACTAAGCCTTTATAATGGCCGCAAATTTCTCCTGGACTGCCTTATGACTGAGTTCACTTCTCCCGCGCCTGCCAATGTCGATCAGGCTGAAATTAATAAGTTTAATGAGCTGGCTTCCCGTTGGTGGGACCCGGCCGGTGAATTTAAACCGCTGCATCAGTTAAATCCGACCCGGCTCAGCTACATCAGCGATCAGCTGCAGGGTTTGTTTGGCAAACAGGTCATTGATGTTGGCTGTGGTGGCGGTATTCTGGCAGAGAGCATGGCAAAAGCCGGTGCTGTGGTGACCGGCATCGATATGGCGCCGGAATCATTGACGGTGGCGAAGTTACATGCGCTGGAAGCCGGCGTCAGTGTCAGTTATCAGCAAAGTACCGCAGAGCAGTTTGCCGCTGCGCATCCAGCGCAATTTGAGCTGGTCACCTGCATGGAAATGCTCGAGCACGTGCCGGCACCGGCTTCTGTGGTGCAGGCCTGTGCGGATTTAGCCGCGCCAGGCGCCACGCTGGTGTTTTCCACATTAAATAAAACCGCCAAAAGCTATTTATTTGCCATCCTCGGCGCCGAGCATTTATTGAGACTGGTGCCCAAAGGCACCCACGATTTCCAGAAATTTATTCGCCCTTCTGAGCTGATGCGTTTTATTGAAGCGGCCGGCCTTGAGCTGGTTGATTGTACCGGCCTGCACTATAACCCGCTCAATCAAAGCTTCCGCATTGGTGATGGCGTCGACGTCAATTACTTTGTGGTGGCGCGTAAACCATGCTGATCTCTGTGAAAACCGGTCAGGTGCTGCGGCCAGCCAAGGCGGTTTTGTTTGATTTAGACGGCACTTTAGTCGACACCGCCGATGATTTAGGCGCGGCGCTGAATCATGTGCTGGTCAAATATGGCTTTGCGCCTGTAGCTGCACAACAATACCGGCCTGTGGCGTCACACGGTGCCAAAGGGTTATTGGAGCTTGGTTTTGCCGACGCGCTGCATGACTTGCCATTTACCCAACTGCGCAACGAGCTGCTGGCGTATTATCAGCAGCATTTAACGGTGCACAGCCAGCTGTTTGGCGGCGCCGACCAATTTTTGCCGTTGCTGAACGCGCGCAAAATCCCCTGGGGCATTGTGACTAACAAGCCGTATAAACTGGCAGCAGCCATGCTCAGGCAAATGCGCGGTATGGAACAATGCCAAATTCTGCTTGGCGGCGACAGTCTGCATCAGCGTAAACCCAGTCCGGTACCTTTGTGGGTCGCAGCACATAAAATGGGTGTGCCGGCTGCAGACTGCTGGTACATCGGTGATGCCGAACGGGATATCGAAGCGGCCAACCGGGCTGGCATGACGTCAATCATCGCCGACTATGGTTTTATTGCTGATACCGATACACCAGAGCTGTGGGGTGCCGATTGCCGGGTCGACCACTTACTGGCATTGTCAGACTTGAGATAATAAACCGCCGCTCTGGCGGTTTTTTTCGGTGTGGTAAAACGCTTTTTACTTACCGGGGATTTACCCTTTGTTTGCAGCAACGCTCAGCTTTTCAGCAGACGTCTGGCCGCATGCTGTTTGCTTTTCAGTCAGTGCTTTTTACTTTTTAACCGATCAATTTAATTCTGTTTTTTTTGTGCGGATCGCTTGCTTCCTGCGATCCGTTCAACCGCTCGAAGCTGACAAGTTAGTGACCACTGACATAGCAAAAATCAAGCCCATTTTAGTAAAATTTTTAGGGTTGCATTCGAATTTGATCCACCTTATCTTGTGATTCGTTATGCTTTTAGCCCTATATCTAGTGCTTCCGGTTTTTTTGCCACCCAAGGCGCCGGATAGCCCTTCTCTTGCGGGCAGGCAGCCTGACAGCAGTCAGCGACAACCCTAAAAATTACAACTAAGACGGAACTCTTTCGCAATGAATCAGCCATTATACGTAACCAAAAGAGACGGTACCCGCGAACCTCTGGACCTGGATAAAATTCACCGCGTCATCGACTGGGCGGCCGAAGGTCTGCAAAATGTATCTGTCTCTCAGGTTGAACTGAAATCCCATATTCAGTTTTACGATGGCATTAAAACTGCGGATATCCACGAAACTATTATCAAAGCTGCCGCCGACCTGATCTCTAAAGAAACGCCAGACTATCAATACATGGCAGCCCGCCTCGCGGTGTTTCACCTGCGCAAAAAAGCTTATGGCCAGTTTGAACCGCCAAAACTGTACGACCATGTTGTGCAGATGGTAGAAACCAAACGCTATGACGCCCACATTCTGGCCGATTACAGCAAAGAAGAAATTGACCAGATTGACAGTTTTATCGACCACAACCGTGACATGAACTTCAGCTACGCCGCCGTCAAGCAGCTGGAAGGTAAGTACCTGGTGCAAAACCGCGTCACAGGTCAGATTTATGAAAGCGCACAGTTCCTGTACATTCTGGTCGCGGCCTGCCTGTTCGCCAATTATCCAAAAGCCACCCGTTTGGATTACCTGCGCCGTTTTTACGATGCAGTGTCGCTGTTTAAGATTTCTCTGCCAACACCTATTATGTCCGGTGTACGCACCCCAACCCGCCAATTCAGCTCATGTGTATTGATTGAATGTGGTGACAGCCTGGATTCGATTAACGCTACTTCAAGCGCTATCGTCAAATACGTCAGTCAACGCGCCGGCATCGGCATCAACGCCGGCCGCATCCGTGCCCTGGGTAGCCCAATTCGCAATGGTGAAGCCTTCCATACCGGTTGTATTCCGTTTTACAAGCACTTCCAGACTGCCGTAAAAAGCTGCTCACAAGGCGGCGTACGTGGTGGTGCAGCCACGTTGTTTTACCCGCTGTGGCATTTAGAAGTAGAAAGTTTGCTGGTACTGAAAAACAACCGCGGTGTTGAAGAAAACCGCGTGCGCCATCTCGACTACGGTGTGCAGTTTAACCGCCTGATGTATCAGCGTCTGATTAAAGATGAAATGATCACGTTGTTCAGCCCATCTGACGTACCGGGCCTGTACGATGCGTTTTTTGAAGATCAGGACCTGTTCGAGCAGCTGTATGTCAAATACGAAAACGATGGTTCTATCCGCAAAAAACGCATGAAAGCGCTGGAACTGTTCACATTGTTTATGCAGGAACGCGCCTCCACCGGCCGTATTTATCTGCAAAACGTTGACCACTGCAATACACACAGCCCGTTTAATCCGAAGTTCGCCCCGGTGCGCCAGAGCAACCTCTGTCTGGAAATCGCGCTGCCGACCAAGCCATTAAACGACGTTAACGATCCAAACGGTGAAATTGCGCTTTGTACGCTGTCTGCTTTTAACCTCGGCGCTATCGAGCATTTAGGTGAACTGGAAGAGCTGGCAGAACTGGCGGTTCGTGCGCTGGACAGCCTGCTGGACTATCAGGATTACCCAATCCCTGCAGCATTCCAGGCATCGATGAACCGCCGCACGCTGGGTGTTGGTGTTATTAACTACGCTTATTATCTGGCGAAAAATGGCGTGAAATACTCAGATGGTTCTGCCAATGCACTGACGCACCGCACTTTTGAAGCCATTCAGTATTATCTGATGAAAGCCTCAAACAAGCTGGCGCAGGAATTTGGCCCTTGCCCGCTGTTTAATGAAACCACTTATGCTGAAGGTATCATGCCGATTGATACCTACAAAAAAGACCTGGATAAAGTTTGTAACGAAGCGCTGCAGCTGGACTGGGAGCAACTGCGTAAAGACGTGGTCAAACATGGCCTGCGTAACTCGACTTTATCCGCGCTGATGCCGTCAGAAACATCATCACAGATCAGTAATGCGACCAACGGTATTGAACCACCACGCGGCCACATCAGTATCAAAGCCAGTAAAGACGGTATCCTGAAACAAGTGGTGCCAGAGTATGAGCGGCTGAAAAACCAGTATGAATTGTTATGGGATATGCCAAGCAATGACGGTTATATCAGCCTGGTCGCTATTATGCAGAAATTCGTCGACCAGACTATTTCTGCCAACACTAACTACGACCCGGCCAAGTTCGACGGTGGTAAAGTGCCGATGAAGGTGTTGCTGAAAGACTTGCTGACCGCCTACAAACTCGGTGTGAAGACGATGTACTATCACAACACCCGTGATGGCGCGTCTGATGTGCAGGAAGATATCAAGCCTGCGGCCGCTGAAGATGACGGCTGCGCCGGTGGCGCCTGTAAGATCTGATAAAAAGCCGATCGCAAGAGCGGAGCCTGGTGCTCCGCTTTGTTGTGTCAGTAACCACACTGCTGATCCTGTATTTTTGAACGCATAATAACGAGAGAATCCATGACCTATACCACTTTTAACCGGACCAACAATGATCAGCTGAAAGAGCCGATGTTTTTTGGCAACTCGGTAAACGTGTCGCGCTACGACCAGCAGAAATATGGCATTTTCGAAAAATTGATCGAAAAGCAGCTGAGTTTCTTCTGGCGGCCGGAGGAAGTGGATGTCAGTAAAGACCGGATTGATTTCCAGCATTTACCGGATCACGAAAAACATATTTTTATCAGCAACCTGAAATATCAGACGCTGCTGGATTCAGTACAAGGCCGCTCGCCAAACGTGGCGTTATTGCCGATTGTGTCGCTGCCGGAACTGGAAACCTGGATTGAAACCTGGGCGTTCAGCGAAACCATTCACAGCCGCAGCTACACCCACATTGTACGTAATATCACCACTGAGCCGCACAAAGTGTTCGACGATATTCTGCTGAACGAAAAAATCATCGAACGGGCTGATGAAGTGACCCGGTATTATGACGAACTGATTGCCTCGATCAACCTGTATCACCTGTGCGGTGAAGGCACGCATCAAATTAACGGCGAAAGCCGCTCGGTGTCGCTGCGAGAACTGAAACGGCAGCTGTATCTGTGCATCATGTCGGTAAATGTGTTAGAAGCTATCCGCTTTTATGTCAGCTTTGCCTGCAGTTTTGCTTTTGCCGAGCGCGAACTGATGGAAGGCAACGCCAAAATCATCAAACTGATCGCCCGCGACGAAGCGCTACACCTGACCGGTACTCAGCATATGCTGAACATTATGGCTGCCGGTGAAGATGACCCTGAAATGGGTGAAATTGCGAAGGAATGTGAAGAGCAGGCTTATGCGATTTTCCGTCGTGCCGCCGAGCAGGAAAAAGAATGGGCTGAGTTTTTATTTAAAGATGGCTCGATGATTGGGCTTAATAAAGACATTCTGTGCCAATACGTTGAATATATTACCAATATCCGCATGGCTGCTATTGGCATGAAGCCGATTTTCAGCACCACACAAAACCCAATTCCATGGATCAATGCCTGGCTGGTGTCTGACAACGTACAAGTGGCGCCACAGGAATCTGAGATCAGTTCTTATTTGGTCGGCCAGATTGATAACGAAGTTGATGGCGCTGACTTTGGCGACTTTGATCTCTGATGCATCGGATCCGGCTACAGGATGGCAGCAGTTTTGATTTTGACCCGCAAAGTCCGAACTTGCTGACCAGCCTGGAGCAACAAAAATTACAGGTCAATTTCCACTGCCGTGCCGGTTTTTGCGGTGCCTGCCGCTGCAAACTAATCTCCGGCCAAATCAGCTATCTGGAAGAACCACTGGCTTTTGTGCGTAAAGGTGAGTTTTTACCCTGCTGCAGTGTACCTGCCTCGGATTTAGATATCGAAATTCCCTAGTCAAAAACCGCAGAGAGTGGTTTTTAACGCACAAAAAAGCCTGCAACAGCAGGCTTTTTCTTTAGGCTAAAACTTACTTACGCACACCTTCAACCACCAGATCCAGGTACACGGTTTCTGATGCCGGTCCAAGGATATTTTTGATGGCGAAATCACTCAGTTTGATGCTGGTGGTACCGTGGAAACCAGCGCGGTAGCCGCCCCATGGGTCTTTGCCTTCACCGGTCTTCGTCGCGGCAATCGTCACTTCTTTGGTCACGCCGTTTAACGTGAAGTTACCCACCAGATCAAATTTGCCGTCGGCACCTGGCACCACTTTAGTGCTGACAAAACTGGCTTTCGGGTGTTTCTCCACGTTCAGGAAATCACCACTGCGTAAGTGCTTATCACGCTCGGCGTGGTTAGAATCCACTGACTTAGTATCGATATCCAGTTTGATTTTGGCGGCAGCCAGATTGGCGCTGTCATAGCTGAAATCGCCACTAAAGGTATTAAAACGGCCATGTAACCAGCTGTAGCCTAAGTGGCTGACTTTGAACTGGACAAAAGCATGCGCGCCTTGTGTATCCACGACATAATCCGCCGCCTGAGCAACAGAAGTAACAGATGCGGCAAAAGCAGCGGCCAACAATAATTTTTTCATTTAGATCTCCGGGTTATCAATGGAAGACGCAGCAGCGTTACGACGGCCGAGCATCCGGGTCAGGGTGTTATCTTTGTCAATAAAATGGTGTTTCAGTGCCGCACCGGCGTGTAAAACAACCAGTGCGATCAAAGTCCAGGCGAGGTACAAATGGGCAGTGCCGGCGATGTCAGCCTGATCTGGGAAAAACTCACCAAAACCAGGCACTTCAAACAAACCAAATACCGGAATGCCCCGATTATCCGCCGTTGAAATCAGATACCCGGACAACATAATTGCCACCAGCAGCACATACATCAGTGCGTGCGCCAATGCAGCAGCTTTTTGCTGCACGCCGGTCCCCAGTGCAGCTGGCTTGCCAAAGAGGCGGATCGCCACCAGGCGAAACAACAACAATAAGGCTAACAAAATGCCAAAACTTTTATGCAGATCCGGCGCGGTTTTATACCAGCTGCTGTAATAATCAAGCCCGGTCATCCAGAGTCCGACGCCAAACAGCGTCGGGATCATCAGTGCCATCAGCCAATGTAATGCAATATGCAGCGGATGATAATGTTGCGTTTTTGTGGTCATAAACCCTCCTGACTGCATTCTGGCTTAATCTACAATCGAAAAATAGTGGCAAAATTAGGCCTTATTATTCTAATTTATAAGAGAATTATGACACTTTTGCTCAGGCTCATCGCAAATTGGCCGCTGCAGCCTGCCCTGGCGCAACAAGCGGCCGTGCGGGTGACAAAGAAAGTCTGAAGTACAGGGTCAGACCAGGTTATCAAAATAACTCTCCTTATTTTCAATTACGCGATTGCGAAAAAACTAATTAATTAGTTGATCATCCGCCTCAGCTTCAGTAGAGTTAAAACTAATCAATTAGTTTTAATCGGAGCACTGCCATGGCGAGGCCTAAATCGAACGAACTGACCGCTGCTGAGCAAAAAATTATGCAGGTGCTGTGGCAACGTGGGCCTTTAACTGTCCGCAATATCGCCGCAGAACTCAGTCAAGACCAGCCGGTCGCCTACACCACTGTGCAAACACTTTGTCGCATTTTGCTGGATAAAGGCCACGTCAGCTGTGAAAAACAAGGCAAGGCCTTTTTGTATCAGGCGACAACAGTCCAACAGGAAGCCCGCAGCCAGGCATTGTTGGCACTGGTGAAAAAGTTTTTTGCTGGCTCGCCAGACTTGTTAGCGCAGCATCTGATTGCTGAAACAGCGCTGTCCGCTGATCTTGCTAAACAGCTGCAACAAAAGATCGATCTGGCTGCGCTGCCCACTCAGCTGACAAACACACAACAGTCATCGACAGAACAAGTCCCAGACAAAGAGTAAAGTCATGGTTGAAATCAGCTGGCTCGCATTCTATCTGCTTCTGCATTTATTTCTGGCAGCCCTGCTACTACCAGTTTTATTGTTTGCTGGCCGCAGCCGCCTTAGGCATCAACCCGCGACAATGCTAAGACTCTGGCATATCGCAGCGGGCTTACTCATCATCACGCCAATGCTGTTGCTACAACCCTGGGCGCTGGATCAACAATTGATGCCATGGTTTCAGGCCAGCGTTAGTCACGTCCTGGCACAAAACACGATAACCCAAGCGACCCATTCGATCACTGTCGCCGGCGATATTGTGCAGCAAGTAAGCTGGCCATTGACCTCGCAGCTTATCTATTTACTGGCACCGGCTTTTTGGCTCTGGCTGATTTTGCCGCTCGGTACTTTGGTTCGCGCCGCGAAATTGCTTGGCGGATACTATCAGGTCCGACGCCTTCGGCAGGAGGCCAGCCTGGCTCCATTGCATTCATTCGTAGCGCCTGTCCCGGTATTGCAGCATCCTGCTATCCATAGTGCAATGCTGGTCGGGCTGCGCAGACCTCAGATCCTGTTGCCTGAGCGTTATCTGACGCACTTATCACCGGCACAACTCGAATGTGTGCTCAATCACGAACTGTGTCATTTGCAACATCAGGACCTGCGCGCTTACCTGCTACAACAATTAGTTGGTTGCCTGTTCTGGTGGAGCCCGGCCTGGCGCCTGATCGCCAATCAATTCAATATCTGGCGCGAATTGCGTTGCGACAAAGAAACCGCGGTCAAACAAGGCGACCAGACCCTCTATGCGCAAACCCTGCTTGACTGCGCTCTCTATGCGAACCAACACAAAAACACCGGGGCTTTTTTTGCTCAGCATTTCCTGCGTCAAGCCGTCCTGACCACCCGCATTGATGCGGTACTAGAGCCCGGGGCTCCAAGCCCGGCATGGTTATCCACTGCCGTTTTTTCTGCATTCATACTCTGGCTTGTCGCATCTTCGTTGTTGGTGCAGCAATGGCAATTGGCCGAGTTGCCGGCCAGGCATGCTCAGGTACGGCTCAGTCAGTTAAAGCCTTTGGCCGAACTGCTCCAGGCGGTGCAAACAAACAATACAACACAAGTAACGAAGCTGCTGCAGCAAGGCGCACCTTTGGACTTACCAATGCCTGGAGATGGCAATGCATTGATGGCAGCAGTCCGCCAGCAACTGCCAGAGATGGTCAACCTGCTGTTAGCGCGCGGCGCAGATCCGAATGTCAGTAGCCGCGGCGACGGCAACGCGCTCATCATCGCCAGTCAGCTGGGCAATCTCACACTGGCTCAGCAACTCCTGGCGGTTGGTGCTGATGTCAACGCCGTGGTGCTTGCTGATGAAAGCGCACTGATTAACGCAAGTAGCCGCGGTGACCTTGCTATGCTGCAATTATTATTGGCCCACGGCGCATTGATTAACCTGCAGGTCGAAACGCCTTTGTCGGATGGCCCACAAATGCGTTCAGCACTCAATCGTGCTGCGAACGAACAAACCCGGCAATTTTTGCTGGCGCGGGGCGCCCGCTGATGTCGCCCTGATCTAAACCCTTCCCGAAATACCACTCACCTGCTAGCAGCCCTTTTCAGGCGCTGTCGGGCCCGCTTTTGCCATAAGGAACACCAAGATGCTGAAGTTGAATGTAAAAATATGGAAAATTTTAGTGCTGCTGCCAGTACTGGTTATTGCCACGCCTGCTCTGTGGTACCTGAACACAGGCTGGCAACAGATCCCAGACCAGGTACCAGCGACACAACAGATTTATCAGGATGAATTCTCAAGCGCTGCACAGAGCGCGTTCCGTTCACTGCAACAATCCAGAGCACAGCAACAAATGCCAGCACTGACGGCGGCAGTTGCCTGGCAGGGTAAGCTCATCTGGGCTGGTGCCGCCGGTTATGCCGATATCAGCACTCAGCGGGCCGCCAGCACGCAAAGTCAGTTCCGTATTGGCAGCACATCCAAAGCGGTCACGGCAACCGCAATAGCACGTGCTGTAGCGGCCGGGATCCTAAAGCTGGATGTTCCTATAAGCCGGTATAAAGCCGATTTACCCAATCCAAAATGGCGGGAATTCTCGCTGCGACAGCTACTGTCTCATACCGCAGGCTTACCCGGTTATGAGCAAAATGATGACTGGCGTGGGTTTGTCCAGAGTTGGCTCAAGCAACGACATTTTCCAGATGTCGACGATGGATTGCAGATTTTTGATGATGCAACTTTGCAGTATCAGCCGGGCCACAGTTTTTTATACAGCTCATTTGATGTTAATTTGGCAAGCAGTGTGTTGCAAAGTGCTAGTCAGACGCCCTTCCTGGACTATCTGCAGCTACAGCTTAGTCTGCCGTTGCAACTGCAAAGTCTTGGCGCAGCGCATCAACCACACAAAGAGCAGGTGACTTTTTACCAGTCGAAAGCCAATCAGGTGAAACCTCACTGGTCAGTTGATCTTAGCCAGAAGCTGGCTGGCGGTGGTCTGGCGGCCAGCTCAATCGACCTGGTCAGCATTGGCTCCGCCTGGTTCGACCCGGCGTTTATCCCACCACAGTTACAACAAGAATTCTGGACACCACAACGTCTGGCAGATGGCAGTGTCAATCCGCAAAACTACGCTTTGGGATTTCGGCGCACTGAACATGGCAACTTGTATTGTGATAAAGACAATCCGCTGAAAAAAACTATCCGCTACATCCACCATGGCGGGGTCTCAGATGGTGCCCAGAGCTGGTTGGTGATTTATCCGGATTATCAGTTGGTTCTGGCGATGAACACCAATATTGTCAAAGAGGATTTCTGTGATTTTGCGCTGCAAGCGGCCGGGATCCTGCGACCTTTTTTACAACAAATAGACCCAAGTCTGTTCTGACGCCAATAAACGCATAAGGGCACCCGCAGGTGCCCTTCATTATTCAAACTCAGTGCTTAGAAATCGACTTTGCCGTCGCGGATATGTTGCTCTCCGCGTTGTTTGGCCAGTTCAATTTGTTTTTGCCGTTCGGCGAACGAGGCTTTTTGCTCGTCCGATAACTGGTCATGGCAATGCGGGCAGCTCATGCCCTGCAAATATTTGTCGGATTGCATATCCGCTGGTGATAACGGCATGCGGCAAGCGTAACATTGGTCGTAACTGCCCTGCTCCAATCCGTGTTTTACCGCGACGCGCTGATCAAACACAAAACACTCACCTTGCCATAAACTGTTTTGCTCCGGCATCTCTTCCAAATATTTCAGAATGCCGCCGTCCAGGTGATAGACCTCATCAAAGCCCTGCTCTTTTAAATAGGCTGTGGATTTTTCGCAGCGAATACCACCGGTGCAAAACATCGCGACTTTTTTATGTTTGGTTTTATCCAGATTGTCAGCGGCCCATTGCGGGAACTCGCGAAAGCTGGTGGTGTTAGGATTCACCGCGTTTTTAAAAGTACCGATGGCGACTTCATAGTCGTTGCGGGTGTCGATTAAGATTGTGTCCGGATCTTCAATCAACCGGTTCCAGTCTTCGCCTTTGACATAAGTGCCGACGATATGTTGCGGGTTCACACCCGGCACGCCCATCGTCACGATTTCGGTTTTTAACTTGACTTTAGTGCGGTAAAACGCCGGCTCGTCGGCGAATGATTCTTTATAAGACAGGCCTTCAAAGCGGCCATCGGCATCGAGCCACTGGCAGACTGCATCTATGCCTTCACGAGTGCCACAAATAGTCCCGTTGATGCCTTCTTCAGCCAACAACAAAGTACCTTTGACTTTATTCAGCACCAGATGCTGGTACAACTTATCCCGCAGTTCAACATAATCGGGCAAATTCACAAACTTATAAAGCGCAGCAACAACGTACATAGTTCACCTTTTTTGCAAGAAGCCGGATCGCAAATCCGGAGCAGAAAAACAGCGGCGAATTATACCTGTGGCAGATGAAAGTGCAATCAGTGCAGCGTGGCGCTGACCTGCGGTGCGGCCAGTTCAAGCAGCTGCTGGCCGTCGGTGATTTGCAGCATGTCATCATCGCGCCAGACACTTAACTGCATATTGGCTTTGAGCATCTGGGCAAAATCGGTCAGGGTGTCAGCACTGACACCACAGATCTGCAGATTGGCGCTTTGTTTATGTGCCTGCAGATACTTCTGCTGGTCAGCTTGCGGCAACATCAGCAACACCTGATCGCTTTGATGGCAAGCACGCTGTAGCTGTTTGTCATTTGGCACCGCCACCTGACACCAGAGCCGGTAATGGCTGTGCTCATCTTTGACAAAAAGATCAGGCCCTTTGCCGGCGGTCACCGCCAGCGCCGGTGCATATTCATAAAGACTTAATAACGACAACAGCCGCAAACAGAAGTGTTCGACCTCTTCGGCAAAAAATGGCGACAAATACCGGATCTCGTGTAAAAAACGCTGGCTGGCCGCATGGTTATAAAAAAGCTCCAGCCGCACGACTTTCATTGCCAGTTGCATATAGCCCCCTTCATCGGCGACAAACCGCAGCAATTACAGTGTAGAAGCTCGTTTTTTATCTAGCATAATCTATGCACATTTTGCTGTGATCTCGACTGCACAGCAGTTTTTACAGCACAACAAATCAAGGTTCCAGCCTGCCAACTGCCAAATTTTGCCGACGAAGTGTATTGTTACTTTATATCATTACCTTTAAAATGTGATGTTATCACACCTCAATCAGGTAATTTGCTATGACATTTCGTTTATCCGCCCTGAATTTTGCGCTGGGTCTGGCGCTGGTTTCCACCACGGCAGCAGGCGCCGAATTGCAGTTACAAGGCAAAGTGCTGAATGAACAAGGCCAACCGGTCAGCAATGCCAAAGTCCACGTACATGGCCGCCAACAATATGTTTATACCAACGCTGCCGGCGAATTTCGTTTAACCGTGCAATCCGGCGCCGAAATCCACATCGCAGCCAAAGGCTTTAACGACCAGTTTGTTAAAGCAGAGCAGCCCGAGTTAAAAGTTGCACTGAGCAAAGGCAATATCGAGCATTTACGCGTCTCAGCAGCCGGTTTACATCATTATGATCTGGATATGGCGCAGCCGGCTTCGGTGTTAAGCGGTGAAGCGTTGCAGCGCCGGCAGGAACCCACTATTGGCGAGACACTGAAATTTACCCCAGGTGTGCACAGCAACTATTATGGCCCGGTCGCAGCAGCGCCGGTGATCCGCGGTTTAGATGGTCCCCGGGTTAAAGTACTGAGTAATGGCCTCGACAGCGCCGACGTGTCCCGCGTCGGCCCAGACCATGCGATTTCCGCCGACGCCATCACCACAGAGCAAATTGAAGTGTTACGTGGTCCGGCTACATTATTGTACGGCAGTGGTGCTATTGGCGGCGTGGTGAATCTGGTCGACAACCGTATTCCACGCCAGATGCGCAGCCCACAAACCGTGATTGATACCAAATATAACAGCGTCGCCGATGAAAGAACCGCAGCACTGGCGCATGACGGTAGCGCTGGTGAATTCGCCTGGCATTTTGATGGCTACGACCGCCAAAGCAATAACTTCGACACCCCAACTTTCACTAATGACGAAGGCGAAACCCTCAGTCAAATTGCCAACAGCCAGCTCGACAATCAGGCCTTTAACCTTGGCGGCAGCTGGGTCACGACTGACGGCCTGATTGGTCTGTCTTATGGCCGGATCAACAGCCAATATGGTATTCCCGGCCACCACCATCATGGCGAAGAGGAAACCGCCACAGCGGAAGAGCATGCGGACGACGGCGTATATGCTGATTTGACGCAAAACCGCTATGGCCTGGCGGCGGAATGGTATACCCCGATCAACGGGATTGAAACCATCGCGCTGCAAAGTGCTTACACCGACTATCAGCACGCGGAAGTTGAAGCCGGTGTGCCGGGCACCCGCTTTGACAACGACAGTCTGGAAAATCGCCTCAGCATAGAACATAGCGACTTCCTCGGCTGGCATGGTTTGGTCGGGCTGCACCAACAACAAAATGAGTTTGCCGCCAGCGGCGAAGAAGCCTTTACGCCGGCGACTGACACAAACAGCAACGCTTTGTTTGTGTTAGAAGAAAAATCCTTTGGCGATTTGCAGTGGCAGCTTGGCGCTCGCTTAGAACGCGTCAGTCATACGCCAGTCAACGACGAGCACGACACCTCACATGATGACGAAGAGCACGAGGAACTGCTGCTAAATAAATATTCGGCTACTGCAGCGAGTTTTTCCTCCGGCCTGGTCTGGCAATTTGTGCCTGGTTATCAATGGTCGCTGCAACTTAGTCACTCGGCAAGGGCACCAGGTGCCAGTGAACTGTTTGCGAATGGTCTGCATATCGCCACTCAGGGTTATGAGCTGGGTTTGGGTTATGAACTCAGCGAAGATGGTAACATTCACTACCACCCGGCTGCCGTCGCTAAAGAAGTCGCCAATAACATTGATTTAGGTTTTGCCAAGACCAAAGGCGAGCTGACCTTCAGCTACAACTTCTTCCTCAATGAAGTCGATGATTTTGTCTATCAGGCCAATACAGGCCTGACCATGGCACAGCTGCATGCGCACGAGGAGCATGCAGGTGAAGCCGAAGATGAGCATGCGCATGACGATTATGCCGTCTACCAATACCGTCAGGCCGATGCCCGGCTTTATGGCGCAGAATTTGCGCTGACCTGGCGTTTTGCGCCGGCGCAGCAGCTGGAATTTTTCACCGACAGCGTACGGGCAGAACTGAAATCCGGCGGCGATCTGCCGCGTACACCGCCTAACAAAGCCGGTGTCAGCTATCAGTATCAGGGAGAAAACTGGTCAGGACAATTTGGCCTGACCCACTACGCTAAACAAGACAAAATCGCCGTGGATGAAACCGTCACAGCCGGTTACACGCTGGTCGATGCCAACCTCAGCTATGACTTCGATTTATCTGCGCTGGATCTCACCGCTTATCTGAAAGCGACGAACCTGACGGATAAACTGGGTTTTGTACACAGCTCTTTTGTCAAAGCAGATGTGCCTTTACCGGGCCGCTCACTGGCTTTGGGTCTCACAGCCCGCTTCTGATAGATTTTTTTCTGACAGGTTATTTGATGCAAAAACGGCAGCTTGCGCTGCCGTTTTTATTATCCTTGCCAGGCCTAACTCATACTATGTAAACCCAGCTTGTTGCCGGCGACGTCGAGGAACATGCCAATAAAACCATGCTCACCAATTGACGTCTTTTCCATCAACACAGTGCCACCTGCTGCTGCAATTTTCTCCAGCTGCGCACTGACTTCAGCACAGCCAAAGTAAATTGTGACGCCGACTGTCGCCGGTACCACATCCGGCCCCTGCACTAATGCCCCAGCCGAGCCGGGTTTACTGTGATCAGCGGCAAACATCGCCATGGTGTAAGGCGACATCTCAAGAATTTCAAACTCAAAACCAAAGGCCTGCTGGAAAAACTGCTGATTTTTGCCAAGGTCCGGCGATGGGATCTCAAACCAGCCCACTGGGTTATATTCCACACTCATAGTTCACGCTCCTGTCAGAAAAGGCACCGCTGCTAACAGTAGCAGCAGAGACTTTTTCTGCCAGCGCGTTTATCACATTCGTATTGTGAGCGGCATCACATCTGCTTTAAGGCAGCAGTTGTAATAACGCCTGCAACGGATGTTTTGGCTTAAACCCTTCATAGCGTTTGACCTGACTGCGACAGGAAAAACCGGTCACCAGTAACAAGTCCGGCGCGGTCTGTTGCACCGGGCTGGCCCAGCTTAAATCGTACAAAGCGCGGCTATTGGTCTGATTTTGCGCTTCATGACCATAAGTCCCGGCCATGCCACAACAACCAGTGGCAACCACCTGCAATGACAAACCGGCCTGTTGAAAAATCTGCTGCCAGCTTTTTTCCGTCGCCGGCAACGCAGTTTTTTCGGTGCAGTGTGCCAGCAGCTTAAAGCTGCCTGAGCTCTGCAGCGCCGGCAACTGCTGCCCGACCAGCCATTCATGCAGCAAACTGACCTGATAATCGCCGCGTGCGCTGCCAAGCGCTTTGACATATTCATCGCGGTACACCAAAACCAAGGACGCATCGAGGCCCAGCAGTGGCGCACCGAGCTGGCTCACTTGCTGCAAAAACTCACTGGCGTTCTGAGCAGTCGTGGCAAATTCGCGTAAAAAACCTTTGACGTGCTGTGGTTTGCCATTGGGCAAAAACGGCAACAACACCGGGTCGAAACCGAGTTTATGCAGCAGCGCCATCGCGTCAGCCACCAAATCAGCCTCGTAAAAACTGGTAAATGGGTCTTGCACCAACAACACTAATTTGGCTTGTTCTACAGCTGATAACGCCTGCAAAGCAGCTAAATCGAATGGGCGATATTGCTGTACGCGTTCAGCCAGCACCGGCGTTGATAATAACGGCGTATCGACATACCCTACCGCCTTTTTCAGCACCCAGGCCACCGGTGCCAGTTTGACCACGCCGTTAACCAGGCCCGGCGCTTTGGCCAATAACGGCGCTGAACGCTCAATATTGCCGACTACATAATCTTTCAAAGGCCGCAGATAACGGCTGTGATACAGCTGAATAAAGCGCGCGCGGAACGACGGCACATCAACTTTAATCGGGCACTGGCCGGCGCAGGCTTTACAGGCCAGACAACCTTCCATCGCCTCCATCACTTCATGCGAAAAATCGGCTTCGCCACGCCATTTGCCGACAGTATTTTGTACTTTTTGTACCAGCGCCGCCGGACCACTACTGGCCTGCAGTAACTGCTGCTCTTGCGCCAGCACATCGACGCCCTGGTTTTGCATCAGCCGCAGCCATTCCCGCATCAGGCCTGCCCGGCCTTTCGGACTGTGGCGGCGGTCTTTGCTGACTTTACTGGACGGGCACATCGGCGAGTTTTCTTCATAGTTAAAACACAGGCCGTTGCCATTACAGCTGGTGGCCGCTTCGAAGCTCTGCCGCACTGTAGTTGGAATTTGCCGGTCAAAAAAAGCGCGTTTTTGATCATCAACGCTGACCAGTTGGTCCTGACTTTGCCATGGCGTACAGATTTTGCCGGGATTCATCCGGTTCAGCGGGTCAAACACGCCTTTGATCTTGCGCAGTTCCGCAAAGAGAGTTTCACCAAAAAATGCCGGGCCATATTCGCTGCGATAGCCTTTGCCATGTTCACCCCACATCAGACCACCATATTTGGCCGTGAGCGAGACCACCTGATCGGAAATAGTCCGCAGCAGTTGTTCCTGCGTCGGATCACAAAGATCCAATGCCGGACGCACATGTAACACGCCGGCATCAACGTGGCCAAACATGCCGTAACTGAGGCCATGACTGTCGAGCAAAGCGCGAAATTCCATAATAAAATCAGCCAGATTCTCTGGCGGCACTGCGGTATCTTCGGTAAATGGCAGCGGCTTTTGCGCACCTTTTGCGTTGCCTAAAAGCCCCACGGCTTTTTTGCGCATCGCATAAATCTGCAAAATAGCCTTGGGGTCGGACGTCAGCTGATAACCAATGATGCCACTTTGACCGGTTGCCACTGCTTCCTGCAGCCGCGCTTCGAGCTGCGCCACCTTTTGCGCCATGCCGGCGTCGTCTTCATCATTAAACTCAACCATGTTGAGGCCCAACATGGTTTTATCCGGCACATCTTCGATATAGGCTTTGACCTGATGCCAGATGATGTCCTGGCGGGCTAAATCCAGCACTTTGCTGTCGACGGTTTCGACCGAAGTGGCATTGGCGGCAACCAGAAAAGGCGCGTTACGCAGCGCGCTTTCGAAGCTGTCATATTTGACGTTCACCAGACACTTATGCCGTGCTATTGGTGTGACATTAAGCAGCGCTTCAGTGACAAAACCGAGCGAGCCTTCAGAGCCGGTGATGACACGGCCAAGGTCGAATTCAGTTAAATCGGCATTAAACACATGTTCAAGGTCGTAACCGGTTAAAAACCGGTTCAGACGCGGAAATTTGGCGAGAATTTCAGTGCGAAAATCGCGACAGGTCTGCAGCACCTGGCGATAAATCCGCCCTTCCGGTGTGTCCTGCTGCGCTTTGTCGGCAGCTGCTGCAAGAGGCATCGGTGCGGTATTTAACACTGTGCCATCCGCCAGCACTGTGGTCAGCGCCAGCACGTGATCACTGGTTTTGCCATACACCAGCGAGCCCTGACCTGAAGCGTCAGTGTTAACCATACCGCCAATAGTGGCGCGGTTTGACGTGGATAAATCCGGTGCAAAGAAAAATCCATGCGGCGCCAGAAAGGCATTGAGCTGATCTTTAATTACCCCTGCCTGCACCCGCACCTGCCGTTTGATTGGGTCAAACTGCAGGATAGTCCGCATGTGGCGCGATAAATCAACGACAATATGTTCAGTTAACGCCTGGCCATTGGTGCCGGTGCCGCCACCGCGCGGCGCAAACTTTAGCGCAGAAAAACGCGGTTCACTGGCCAGCCGGGTCAACAATTCAACATCCTGCTGCTGGCGTGGCAACAGCACCGCCTGAGGCAGTGCCTGATAGACACTGTTATCGGTCGCAACCGCTAAACGGGAGGCATAACTGGTTTCGATATCGCCGCTAAAACCGGCTTGTTGCAACAGTGCACAAAATTCTGCAACCACCGGCGCTAACGCCTGCTCTGGACTTAACTTCGGGATCATAACACTGAAAACTGAAGGCAAAGGGAGCCCGAGTATATCACCGGGCTGCCAGGCTATTAAGACCGATTTGGCGGTTGTATCACAGTTTTCTTAATCTTCCTGCCGCTTTTGCAGCACTTCACCTTCGATCACCAGACCTGGATTTGCCCCGGGTTGCTGGGGCCGGGTTTGTGTTTGTGCAGCCGGATTAATATCGGCAGGTTCGGCGCCTGCTTGCTGCTGGCTAAATTGCTGCATATGGGCCTGCATCTGCCGCATCAGCTTACGCTTTTTCCACCACAGATAAGGCAGCAATAACACCAGCAAAGTGGCGACAATCATCAACAGCCAAACGCCAAAGACGAATAAAAACAGACCGCCGGCAACAAGTAGCAACAGGCTGAACCAGCTGGCCGGCCGGCCCCCTTTGAACTGAATAAAAACCGGACCTTTTTGGCCAAAACCGGGCATAACAACCTCAGATATCTGCTGAAAATAATGACTTGCTAACGATATGGGGGCGCGCGCCGCGATCCCCAGTCCATATTTGTAAAAGATTACTACAGGACTGCGGATTGTGGGTGGATTGCGTGTCGATTGTGCCTCAGGGATTGCTCTGCTTTAATGAGATAGCTTCACTGCCGGAGACCATGATGCGTTGGCTTTTGTTATCCCTGCTCTGCACGCCGCTTTGGGCCTGTGAACTGAAAGTTCAGGTCAGCGATTTTCCGCCCTATTCCTATCAGAAGGATGGCGAATGGCAAGGCAGCCGGGTAGTTTTGTCACAGCGCTTAGCACAAAAGCTGAACTGTACAGTGCGGTTTTTAGACGTGCCCTGGGCGCGGGCCCTGCTGCTGATGCAACAAGGCGACATTGATTTAATGTTTAACCTGACCCCCACGCCGGACCGGCAACACTATATCTGGTTTAGCCGGCCGCATCATCTTGAGCGTCTGGCCTTTGCCACCACGCTGACAGACCCACAATGGCAACAAATCAGCACTCTTCAGGCATTAAACAACTTTCCCGGCACTATTGCCCTGACTCAAGGCAGTTTCATGGGGGCTGAAATGCAAAAAATGCTGCAACAGCCGGCATTTCGGCAAAGAACCATCGAAGTCGCAGAGCGCCGCGTCAAAAACGAGCTGGTGCTAAAAGACCGTGCGCAGGGGTTGGTGGAAGATTTGGATTATCTGCAGTTCGCCAGAGCCAATTTTCCGGAATATCAGCAACTTACTATCACGCCACTACGCCTGACACAGACCGAAGTCGCCGCCGGATTCAGTAAAAACTCCGTGCTGGCATTTCAGCAAAAACAAATTGAGCAGGCCATCGCCGAACTGGACCAGGCCGGCCTGTGGTACTCAGAGTCGCCTTAAATGCCGGATCCGGCATAGCAAAGGCTACTGGTGAATGTTGCCTGTGAATATTACCTGTGAATGTTGCCTGACAAAAAAGCCGCTTTTCAGCGGCTTTTTTTATTTGCTCAGGGTTTTACCGTGATATTGCAGCGCTCAAGCTGCCAGACCCGTTCCACATAGTCTTCAATCGACCGGTCCGAGTTGAACTTCGCCACGCTAGCCGTGTTCAGCATGGCTTTACGCGCCCAGCCACTGCGGTCACGGTACCAAGTGTCGATTTGTTGCTGCGCTTCGCAATACGAAGCAAAGTCCGCCAGCACCAGATAATGGTCGCCACCTTCCAGCAGGCTGCGTTTAATAGCCGCCAGCTCACCCGGCTTACCCGGCGTGAAATAATCGGTTTCCAGCCAATCCAGAATGGCCTTCAGTTCCGGGTTATTCAGGTAATAATCATGCGGATTGTAGCCTTGCTGATACAGCGCTTTGACTTCGTCGACGGTCAGACCAAAAATCGCAATATTGTCCGCACCGACTTCTTCAGCGATTTCGATATTGGCACCATCCAGCGTGCCGACAGTGACAGCACCATTGAGTGCCAGCTTCATATTGCCGGTGCCGGACGCTTCTTTACCGGCCGTTGAGATTTGCTCAGACACATCGGCCGCCGGGATCATTTTCTCGGCGAGGCTGACACGATAATTTGGCATAAACACCACTTTAATCCGGTTTTTCACCCGTTTATCGTGGTTAATCTTGTCGGCAATTTTATTGATCGCGTAGATAATTTCCTTCGCCAGTTTATATCCGGGCGCCGCTTTGGCGCCAAACAGGAACACTCGCGGCACCATGTCGTAATCAGGGTTTTGCAGAATCCGGCGGTATAAGGCCAGAATGTGCAGCAAATTCAGATGCTGGCGTTTGTATTCGTGCAAGCGTTTAATCTGCACGTCAAAAAGCGCATGCGGGTCTATATCCACACCGGTCAGCTTTTTCACTTCAGTGGCCAGTTCAGCCTTGTTTTGCTGTTTGATGGCCATAAAAGCGTCTTGCATCGCCGGGTCATCGGCAAAAGCTTTTAACTTGGCAAGCTCGGTCAGCTGCGTGGGCCAGGTGGTGCCAATGGTGTTATCCAGTAATTTTGCCAGGCGTGGGTTACAAGCTTTTAACCAGCGCCGTGGCGTCACACCATTGGTAATATTGGTGAACTTGTCTGGCCACAGTGCAACCATTTCCGGGAATAAGTCCGATTGCACCAGCTGCGAGTGAATTTCCGCCACGCCATTGACGCGGAACGAACCGACCACACACAAATGGCCCATCCGCACCATCGGCTCGTGGCCTTCTTCAATGATCGACAGTTTGCGTTTTTTCTCGACATCACCCGGCCAGCGCACGTCGACCTGCTCGACCAGGAACCGGCGGTTAATTTCGTAGATGATTTCCAGGTGGCGCGGCAATACTTTTTCAAATAACCGTACCGGCCAGCGCTCCAGCGCTTCTGGCAGCAATGTGTGGTTGGTGTAAGCAAACACATGCTGACAGATATTCCAGGCGTCATCCCAGGTCATCTCAGCGCGATCGACCAAAATCCGCATCAGTTCCGGGATAGCTACCGTCGGGTGTGTGTCGTTTAACTGGATAACCACTTGTTTGGCAAACTGTGACCAGTCATCACCCTGCGCACGTTTATACCGGCGGATGATGTCTTTGAGCGAACTGGAGCAGAAGAAATACTGCTGAATCAGGCGCAGTTCTTTGCCTGCTTCAGTTTCATCATTTGGGTACAGCACTTTGGAAATAGTTTCGGCTTCGATATTCTCGCGCGCCGCGTCGACATAACCGCCTGAGTTAAACACGTCCCAGTTAAAAAAATCACTGGCGCGACTTTCCCACAGACGCAGCACGTTGACTGAGCTGCCGTTGTAACCCACCACCGGAATATCCCAAGGCACCGCTTTAATGATGCGGCCCGGGTGCCAGACTTTTTTCATCCGGCCTTGTAAGTCATACACCGTTTCAACATAACCGTAGACGGAAATTTCCTGCGCCGATTCCGGCCGGCAAATCTCCCACGGATTACCATATTCGCGCCAGGAATCCGGCCGCTCGATTTGCATGCCGTGCTGAAACTCCTGCTTAAACAGGCCGTGTTCGTAGTGAATACCATAACCAATGGCCGGGTAATTCAGCGTCGCCATGGAGTCAATAAAACAAGCAGCAAGACGACCCAGACCGCCATTGCCAAGCGCCATGTCTTCTTCCTGCTCTTCCAGATCGGCAATATTAATGCCGAGCTCCAGCAGTGCCTGTTTGGCTTCTTCGTAAAAACCCAGATTATGCAGGTTGTTACTGAACAAACGGCCCATCAGGTATTCCAGACTGAAATAATGCACGGCGCGGGTATTTTGTTGATAGTGCGTGCGTTGTGTGTTGCGCAAACCATCAAACACGTATTCGTTAACCGAGGCGCAGGTGGCACGCCACCAGGCTTGTGGACTGGCTTTGTTGACGTCGGTGCCGAGGGTGCTGTGCAAATGGCGGACGATGCGTTCTTTCAGTTCCACGGCATTTGGCCGCGCTCCGACAGCAGTCGTGGCAGGAGCAGTCGTAACTTTGGCTTTCATAATAAGGTTCCAGCTGTTAAGGGTCCGATGACCGTCGCTTTATCTGGATCTTAATCGATTAACTTCGAAAGTCCAGAGCAAAATAATCATGTAACAAAATTACAGAATAGACCGTGATAATGCAAGAAACTAAAGGTATCGCTTTGCATTCTGTAACCCAATTACATACGAATGCAAAGCCTTGACAATCAGCCGGCGCGGCGGAAGACCTCAGCCACAAAGGCTTTAGCATCCTGCTCCAGCGCATCGAGGTGCGCCGGGCCAACAAAACTTTCCAGATAGATTTTATAACTGTTTTCGGTACCTGACGGCCGCGCGGCGAACCAGCCGTTGGCAGTGACGACTTTGACGCCACCAATGTCGGCCTGATTGCCCGGCGCCCGGTTCATCACAGCGAGAATATCATCACCAGCCAGCGTGGTTTGCGTGACGCTGGATACATCAAGTTTTTTCAGCGCCGCTTTTTGCGCCATAGATGCCGGAGCATCGAGACGGCGGTACAAAGGCGCACCGTATTTCTCAGTCAGCGCCAAATAACGCTGATGCGGGTCCTGATTAGTTTTGGCATAAATTTCTGCCGCTAATAAACCGAGAATAAAGCCGTCTTTGTCGGTCGACCAGACAGTGCCGTCAAAGCGCAGGAAACTGGCGCCGGCGCTCTCTTCACCACCAAAACCAAGACTGCCGTCAAACAATCCTGGCACAAACCATTTAAAGCCAACCGGCACTTCGTAGAGTGGACGTTGCTGCCCCGCAACAACGCGGTCAATCAGCGCACTGGACACCAGAGTTTTGCCGATTTTGACCGACTGCGGCCACAAAGGCCGGTTCGCCAGCAAATAATCGATTGCAACCGCCAGATAATGATTTGGATTGAGCAAGCCACCACTTTGAGTGACGATGCCATGACGGTCAAAATCCGCATCGTTGCCAACGCCGATATCAAAATCGTCTTTGAGTTTAATCAGATTGGCCATCGACCAGGGCGAGCTGCAATCCATGCGGATTTTGCCGTCTTTATCCAGTGGCATAAAAGCAAAACTCGGGTCAATCTGGTCGTTGACCACGGTTAAATCAATGCCATAGCGTTTAGCAATAACCGGCCAATATTCAAGGCCTGAACCACCAAGCGGATCGACGCCGATGCGGATGCCGGCAGCGCGAATAGCGTCCATATCCACTACATGCTGTAAATCTTCAACATAAGCGCTGATATAGTCATGGCTTTGGCACAGCGGACTTGCCAGTGCCTCATGAAGGCTAACCCGTTGAACGCCAGATAAATGCTGTTCAATCAACTGATTAGCGCGTTGTTCAATCCAGCCGGTCGCGTCCGTATCGGCCGGTCCACCATGTGGCGGATTGTATTTGATGCCACCATCTGACGGCGGATTATGCGACGGCGTAATAATTAAACCATCGGCCTGCGAGCCGCTTTGGCCGCGGTTAAAATTCAGGATGGCATGCGACACCACAGGTGTCGGCGTAAAACCAAAGCCTTGTTGTACTTTGACTGTTACGCCATTGGCAATCAATACCTGCAGAGCAGTCTGAAACGCAGGCTCAGATAAAGCATGAGTATCTTTGCCAACAAACATCGGCCCGGAAATTCCCTGCATAGCACGATATTCGGCGACCGCCTGACAGACCGCCAGGATATGCGCTTCATTAAAGGAACCTGCGCTTGCCACGCCCCGATGACCGGAAGTACCGAAGGCAACCCGCTGTGCGGCGTCGGTTAAATCAGGAATGATGGTGTAATAGTGACTGCAAAGACGGGGGATATTTTCCAGCATCGCGCGGGGCACCTGCTGGCCGGCCAATGGATGTAACGACATAAAGCTTCCTTTTCAAATCGTGGAGCCGGACAAAGGCCGGCGCAAAGCCGGCTCGCTGTCACTGGCGCAGATCAGAGAAAATCGCGGATCGTTTCTGCTTCTTCTGCGCTGTAGCCAAGTTTTAATGCCGCTTCTGTCAGCATCATTTTTTTCCGCGTGGTATTGGAGTTCGTGATCACCCAAAATTCACTGTTAGGAATTTGTTTTGGATTGGTGCTACTGCCCGCTTCCAGCAAATCTGTGTCACTACGGCCGAAATACACCCGGTTACGGCCTTTAATATCCAGCACCTGAGCAAAATCTTGTTTGTGAGCCCGGGCCAGTGCCGACAGGATAATCAAAAAGCGGCCAACAACAGACAACTCTGCCTGTAAATCCTGTTTGCTCAGGATATCAAAGACTTTCTGGCCGGATTTTGAATTTTCTGCGACAGCTGCAGCCACAGCAGCTGGCTGGGCAACCGACTGCTTATTCAGTAGAATACGGCGCAAAATATCATTGGCACTCTCGCCAATGCGTTGGGTCTGTCCGGCGATAAAGTGATAAAGCTCGTCGTCAATTTCGATTGTGTTCATGTAAATACCTTTAAAAGACCCAAAATGACATTGCCCGCGTGTCCGGCACGGCCAATCAGCCCAGCGGCAGACCCGCGGCAGAATCAAGAGGAAATCCATGATATTACATACCGACATCACAGGCCAAGGGACTCCGTTGTTATTAATTCACGGACTGTTCGGCAGTGGCGAAAATCTCGGCATGATAGCCCGGTTGTTAGCCGACCGTTTTCGCGTGATCAACATTGATTTGCGCAACCATGGCCGCTCTGGCCATAGCGATGCACTCAGTTACCCGTTGATGGCTGCTGATCTGGTAGAAACCATGGACGCTTTGAACATCCCAACCGCGGCGGTGCTGGGGCATTCGATGGGTGGCAAAGCGGCCATGCAACTGGCGCTTTCATTCCCAACGCGGGTCAGCAAGCTGGTACTGGCAGATATTTCGCCGGTGGTCAGTCAGGCCCGTCACCTGAGTATCCTCGATGCATTAAATAGTATCGATTTGACCACGCTTACCGATCGCAAAGACGCCGACCGCCAGTTACAACAAGGCATCAGCGATGCCGGCACCCGCGCTTTCCTGCTCAAAAGCCTGCAGAAAACCGACCTGGGTTTTCAGTGGCGTTTTAATCTGGCTGCGCTTACCGCGCAATACCCGCAGGTGCTGGCTGCACCACAAGCCACCGGCTCCTTTGAGGCTCCGGTGCTGTTTATCAAAGGCGGCAATTCCGATTATTTGCTGGCGGAACATCAGCCACAAATCCAACAACTGTTTCCAAAGGCCCGCGCTAAAGTCATTGAAGGCACCGGCCATTGGCTGCACGCCGAAAAACCGGCGGCTTTTGCCAAAATTACTGCAGACTTTTTATTGAGTTGACGCAATTTTTTCTGTTGCGCTTTGTGCTATATTGCGCGGGTTTTTTTTGCAGGTCTCCGACATGTTAAATCAGTACATGGAACAAATTGAAACCTTTGGCACCTGGTTTGCGCTGGCTGCATTGTTTTTCCTGATTGGGATGGCAATTCAGGACGTGCTGAAAAAAGGTGATGTGCCAAAATTCGGCAGAATTTTTGTCTGGCTGGTATTGTTTCTTGGATGCTTTGGTTTTATTGCCAAAGGAATTATTCAGGTTATTTACGAGTCACAGGGCATGGGCTGATGGCAAAAATTTCCAGCGACAGAACGACAATTGACCTGTTCGCCCATGAAAAGCGTCCGGGTCGACCGAAAACCAATCCTCTGCCGCGTGAAGAACAGCTGAAACTGAATAAGCGCAATCAGGTGCGGCGAGATCGCAGTAAAGGGTTAAAACGCATTGAGTCGAAGATACCGGAAGATTTGTATCAAAAGCTGGATGCAAGAGCACAGGCACTGCAGACTACCCGCAGTGCGTTGATCGAACAACTGTTAACGCAGGCTTTAGCAAAGCCGTTGATAACAAAGTAAGAAGGCTGAATTATGGCTACTGTTGGTATTTTCTTTGGCAGCGACACCGGTAACACTGAACATGTCGCAAAACAAATCCAGAAAGAACTGGGTAAAAATCTGGTTGATGTTCACGATATTGCCAAGAGCTCAAAAGAAGACATCGCCGCTTTTGACCTGCTGCTGTTCGGGATCCCGACCTGGTACTACGGCGAAGCGCAATGTGACTGGGATGACTTTTTCCCTGAACTGGAAAACATTGATTTTAATAACAAGCTGGTGGCAATTTTTGGCTGTGGCGATCAGGAAGACTACGCTGAGTATTTCCTAGATGCTATGGGCACCCTGCGTGACATTATTGAACCTAAAGGCGCTATCATCGTCGGTCACTGGCCAACCAAAGGCTACAATTTCGTCGCCTCCAAAGCCTTGGTCGATAACGACCATTTCGTTGGTTTGGGTATCGACGAAGACCGTCAGCCAGAACTGAGCGAAGCACGGATCAAGCAATGGTGTAAGCAAGTTTATGATGAGCTGAGCCTGAAAGACCTTGAAGGTCTCTGATTAGCAGTTCGGTTAAATAACAAAGCCACCAACAGGTGGCTTTGTTGTCTTTGCAAGTCAGATCGGTTTAGCGCACCTGGGCTAAATTAAACAGCGGATTTTGAATCAACCCCAGCACATTGCCAAATGGGTCACCCAGACTTGCCACCCTGATCCCCTCGCCGACATCGGTCACTGCAGCAACCACAACAGCACCTAGCGCCCTGATCCTTTCGAGTTCAGCATCGATGTCTTCAGTGCCCCAGTAAACCACCTGGCCATCACGGCTGGGTTGCCCGTCCGGCACCAGCCCCAGCTCAAAACCGCCGATGGCAAAGCCAACATAAAATGGCTGATTAAAATAAGGCCCGGTTTGAAACACCTGTTGATACCATGCAGTTGCTGCCGCCAAATCAGCGACCGGATAAATGACAGTACGAAGTCCCAGCATGATTACCCTGCCTTTAGTTTTCTCTGTGTTGTGGTTTCTTTCGAATATACACAGTGCGGTTGACTTCGCAAACCACCTCACCGGCTTTGTTTTTTACCAGCACCAGAAACTGCGGGAAATACTTCTGCCCATCATCGGTGGCGGTTTTAATCTCGGCAATTGTCGCGTCATGCAACCAGAATTCAGCGGTCAGGGTGCCACGGCCAGGCCGGATAAAATCGATGTCAGCTTTTTTATCCCAGACCATATAGGTTTTGCCCATGGCGCCCATCAGCAACAAGGGGTAAATCGGATCGGTCATCGCAAACATCGAACCGCCAAACTGGCTGCTATTGATATTGCGCCGCCAGGGCCTGTCACTCAATTCGACTTTAGCATAACGATAATCACTTGAAAGCACGGCGACTTTGATACCGTTAAACCAGAATGGCGGCCAGAAATTTAGTAAATGCCGCATGACACCGGGTTTAAACGCCCATTTCATTTGTTGCTCCTCAACTGGTCTGTCCTGTGATTATGCCGCTTTTCACAGCGCCTGACCAGCGATCCGGCCGACAAGCCAATTTTCGCTTTTCCTCAAGCGATTAATAGTCTTATAATCCGGTAACCATATTTTTTAGTGATGCCCTCATGCCAGATCATAACAGCGAGCTGCGAAAAGCAGGTTTAAAAGTCACGTTGCCCCGCGTAAAAATCCTGGAGATCCTGCAGGACCCGGCACATCAGCATATCAGTGCTGAAGACGTGTACAAAATCCTGCTGGAAATTGGTGAAGACATCGGCCTTGCAACCGTCTATCGGGTACTGAACCAGTTTGACGATGCCGGCATTGTCACCCGCCATCATTTTGAAGGTGGCAAATCGGTGTTTGAACTAAGCCGTATTGATCACCACGACCATCTGGTTTGCCTGAACTGCGGTAAAGTCATTGAGTTTGAAGATGACGAAATCGAACGCAAACAGCTGGAAATTTCCGAAAAAAATGGCATCAAGCTAACCCACCATAGCCTGTATCTGTATGGCGAATGCGTGGATAAAGTCAGCTGTGAACAGTTTAAAGACAGTCAGCATAAATAAGCTGCATTGCCAGAGTAAAAAAGCCGCTGAATAGCGGCTTTTTTTATTCAAAGTCTTTTTTTAACGCTGCGCATCCAGTAACACACATTGCTGTTGCCGGCAGGCCGGCACCGGTGCCGGTAGTTGCTGGCAGGTACTGCGTAATCCTAAACGCTGTTGCTGTTCCTGCCTTATTCTGGTGTAGCGGTCGTTGGTAATGGTCAGCATTTTCTGATCCGTCTGCTGTGTAGAGAACAATAAAAACTGCTCAGGACCACCACAAGGCCGCGAGCCTATACCGATAACCTGACATTGTTGGTCAGTGTTGCAGCTTTTATCCGCCGTCAGCTTTTGCATGCGTTGATATAACTGGCGGCCATCGACCTGCATTTGTGCCAGCGGTCCATCAAGTTCAGTCAGTAAATTTTGATTCTGTGGCGGCGTTTGGGCACAACCAGCGAGCCACAGCAATGAAACCAACGAACATGTACGTAACAATGACATTCAAACTTCCCTGAGCAAGCGCACTGCCGCAAATTGTTAAAATGATGTAAGGCAGATAGATTAACAAGCCAGTACTTGCAGTCAAGAGACGCTGCGCAAACACTTGTACAAAAATTGTCAGCGAGTATGACAGAAAACACCTTGCTCGAAGCGTTTATCAGGCAGGATGCCAACAGCTTGGCATCCTGAAATCCCTGATTCACTGTACCGTACATCCTGTCATTCACCGACAATTGCTCCTGCATTGTCGGTGTACCGTACATCCTGTACATAAAAAAAGGTCGCCTAAGCGACCTTTTTCCACAAGCAACAGGTCAAAGTTTGGCTTCAAGCTCTGGCAGAATAGCGAATAAATCGCCGACCAGGCCGTAATCCGCCACCTGAAAAATAGGCGCTTCCGGGTCTTTGTTAATCGCCACAATGACTTTAGAGTCTTTCATACCGGCTAAATGCTGGATAGCACCGGAGATACCAACCGCAATATACAAGTCCGGCGCGACAATTTTACCAGTCTGGCCGACTTGCATATCGTTTGGTACAAAACCGGCGTCAACTGCAGCACGACTGGCACCAATGGCAGCATTCAGCTTATCCGCAATACCTTCGAGTAATTTGAAGTTATCACCGTTTTGCATGCCACGACCGCCGGAGATAATCACAGAAGCGGCAGTCAGCTCAGGACGCTCAGATTTAGTCAGTTGTTCGTCGACGAAGACCGATAAACCTGCAGCTGCAGCCGGAGCAATAGCTTCAATCGCCGCTGAACCACCATTTGCTGTGGCGGCAAAGGCCGAACTACGCACTGTGATAACTTTTACCGCATCAGCGCTTTGCACTGTGGCAATGGCATTACCGGCATAGATTGGCCGGACAAAAGTGTCGGCACTCTCTACCGCAATAATGTCGGAGATTTGCCCAACATCGAGCATGGCCGCCACGCGTGGCAGGAAATTCTTACCGTTGGTAGTGGCTGAAGCCAGAATATGGCTGTAACCCGAAGCCACAGACAACACCAACGCCGCCATTTCTTCAGCCAGTTGATGTTGGTAGGCAGCTGCATCAGCCACTATTACTTTACTGACGCCCTGCAGCGCAGCAGCATCAGCGGCAACGCTCTGGCAGTTTTGCCCGGCAACCAGTACGTGGATATCACCACCGATTGCCAGTGCTGCAGTGAGTGTTTTCGCCGTATCGGCTTTTAATAAGACGTTGTTATGTTCGGCAATGATTAAAATGGCCATCAGATCACCTTCGCTTCATGCTTTAACTTGTCGACCAGCGTGTCGACTGAATCCACTTTGACACCCGCCTGACGAGTCGCCGGCGCTGTGACTTTCAGCACTTTAATCTGGCTGTGCAATGACACGCCCATTGAATCGGCTGCGATCACATCCAAAGGTTTTTTCTTGGCTTTCATAATATTTGGCAGCGATGCATAACGTGGTTCGTTTAAACGCAGGTCTGTCGAAACTACCGCTGGTAAATTTAGCGCCACGGTTTGCAGGCCACCATCGATTTCGCGGGTGACATTCACTGTACCATCAGCAACCACCACCTTTGAGGCAAAAGTGCCCTGGCCCATGCCAGTTAAAGCCGCCAGCATTTGTGCTGTCTGATTGTTATCAGAATCAATGGCTTGTTTGCCGAGGATCACCAGCTGTGGCTGCTCATTCGCAACAACTTTGGCCAGTAGTTTCGCTACTTGCAGCGATTCAAGGCTTTGTTCAGTTTCCAGTAAAATGGCGCGATCAGCGCCTAACGCCAGTGCTGTACGCAATTGTTCCTGCGCCAGACCAGGTCCAATCGACACCACCACCACTTCGGTGGCAACACCGGCTTCTTTTAACCGCACCGCTTCTTCAACTGCAATTTCACAGAAAGGGTTCAGCGCCATTTTGACATTAGCCAGGTCCACGCCGCTCTGGTCGGCTTTCACCCGCACTTTTACGTTGTAATCAATCACCCGTTTGACCGGCACCAGAATTTTCATCAATGCACACCCCTGCTGTTTTCGGGTCAAGTTTACGTAAAGGTAAACTTCAGACCATTTCAATGCCGGACAATCTAACCAGTGTTGACGTTAACGTCAACCTGAAATACCCTTGCCGACAACGCTTTTAAAAAAACCAGACAAGAATAGCAGTTAACAGTGCAGAAACTGTTGATGCAGCGCAAATCACAGCAGCGAGGTGGCAAATGGAACGGGAATCGATGGAGTTTGATGTAGTCGTAGTCGGTGCCGGTCCGGCGGGCTTATCAGCGGCGATCAAACTGATGCAACAGGCAAAAGCCGCAGGTTCTGAACTGACCGTCTGTGTCGTGGAAAAAGGCTCTGAAGTCGGCGCCCACATTTTATCCGGTGCCGTGTTTGAACCACGCGCCCTGAATGAACTAATCCCTGACTGGCAGGACAAAGCCGCGCCTTTAAGCACAGCGGTCAGCCATGACGATATCTATTTATTACAAAACGCTGATGATTCCCGCCAGATCCCGCATTTTGCCGTGCCAAAAACCATGCACAATACCGGCAATTACATCGTTTCAATGGGCAATGTCTGCCGCTGGCTGGCCAGTCAGGCTGAAGCGCTTGGCGTGGAGATTTTCCCGGGTTTCAGCGCAGCCAGTCTTATCATCGAAGATAATGTGGTCAAAGGCATCATCACCGGCGATATGGGTCTGGATAAACATGGCGAGCAGAAAAACAGTTTTGTTGCCGGTATGGAGCTGCGTGCTAAATACACCCTATTTGCTGAAGGCTGCCGTGGTCATTTAGGCAAAGAACTGATTAAACTTTATCAGCTCGATAAAGACTGTTCACCTCAGCATTATGCTATTGGTTTTAAAGAGATTTGGGATATAGACCCCAACAAACACCAATCGGGCCTGGTGGTGCATACCGCCGGCTGGCCATTGGAACAAGGCACGTCTGGCGGTGGTTATCTGTACCACGCCGAGAATAACCAGATCGTCGTCGGCCTGATTATCGACCTCAATTACAGCAACCCGCACTTAAGCCCGTTTGATGAGTTCCAGCGCTACAAACACCATCCGGTGATTGCGCAGTATCTCAAAGGCGGTAAACGCGTTTGTTACGGTGCCCGGGCTATTGCCAAAGGCGGCCTGAACAGCCTGCCGAAAATGACCTTCCCGGGCGGCCTGTTACTCGGCTGTGACGCCGGCACACTGAATTTTGCCAAAATCAAAGGCAATCACACGGCGATGAAATCCGGCATGCTGGCGGCGGAAACGGTGTTTGAAGCCTTAAGCCGTGGTGATACCGGTGGTGAGGATCTGCAAAGCTTTAAAGGCCGTTTTGAACAAAGCTGGTTGTTTGATGAGTTATATCGCTCCCGTAATTTTGGTCCGGCCATGCACAAATTTGGCTCTATTCTGGGTGGCGCTTTTAATATGGTCGACCAGAACTGGTTTGGCGGCAAACTGCCGTTTACCCTCAAAGACAACAGCGTCGACCATGCCTGCCTGAAGCCTGCGTCGGCCTGCGCTAAAATCGCCTATCCAAAACCGGATCAGGCATTGAGCTTTGATAAGTTATCTTCCGTGTTTTTGTCCAACACTAACCACGAAGAGGAACAGCCTTGTCATTTGCAGCTGATTGACAGCACTATTCCAATCAAAGTGAATCTGGCGATTTACGATGAACCGGCACAACGTTATTGCCCGGCCGGTGTTTATGAGATTGTGGGTCAGGACGCCGGTGAACCACGTTTGCAGATCAATGCGCAAAACTGCATTCACTGCAAAACCTGTGATATCAAGGACCCGTCGCAGAATATCCGCTGGGTCACACCAGAAGGCAGCGGCGGCCCGAACTATCCGAATATGTAAGACCGACGAAGGCAGCGTAAGCTGCCTTTTTGTTGCGTCTTCAGTCACCAGCAGGCGATGCCAGCGCAGTTTTGCCTTGGCAAAGCCCTGCTTAACGCAGCTTTTGTTGAATTTCAGCCTGAACTCAGTATGATCGGCGTTTTTCTTTGTCAGGATCTGTATATGGCCTTCTCCGCCGCTATTTTGTATGCCGCTGCTGCGGTCTCTGCCCCACACGACAACTTCAATGCCACTTTGTGGTACCAGACATCAGCGGAATTTCGCGCCAACAGCCTGCAAACTTATAAAATGGCCAGTTTGACACTCAAAGAAGCGCTGACAGACAAAAACTGGACGGCGCTGCCGGGCCAAACCAGCGATTTCCAGCAGTTGCCACCAGCCATCATCGTCGACATTGACGAAACGATTCTGGACAACTCCCCGGCGGCTGCCCAGGCCATTCTGGAGCAAGACACTGGTTTTAACGGCAAGCGTTGGGATAACTGGGTTGCAGCCGCGAAAGCCAAAGCCGTACCGGGCGCGGTGGATTTTCTCAATCTGGCCGGCAAAAACGGCGTAACAGTGCTCTACATCAGTAACCGTGAATGTGCACCAAGAGCCAAAGTCAAAGATGGCTGCCCGCAAAAAACCGATACGCTGAAAAACCTGCAGGCGACGGGCATAACGCAGGTCGATGCCAGTCAGCTCTGGCTCAAGTCTGAACAAAAAGACTGGACCTCAGAGAAAGAAAGCCGCCGGTTAAAAGCCGCACAACAATATCGAGTCATTATGCTGGTTGGCGATGATTTTGGTGATTTCCTGCCGCAGGTCAAAAGCAATATTACCCCGGCCAAACGCTTTGAGCTGGTCGACCAATATCAGCAATATTGGGGCAGCCGCTGGTTTATGCTGACCAACCCAACCTATGGCTCCTGGGAGACAATTCTGCAGCAGCCAAAACAGCAGTATCTGCAAGGTTTTTGATCTAGTCACGTTGGCCATGGCACAGCACGATGCCATGGCTAAATTACCGATATCTGCAGATTGTCACTGTTACAGGGGTTAAATCGGGTATAAACTCGGCAAAATAGCGGTTTTATCCTGAACAGCGCAGAAGACGCGCAGGACTTAAACGATCGGTAGCCACCGACTGGAACCATCTGCAGTCTGGCTCGTGACGTTTCGGAGTGCATAACATGAATGACCCCATGGTGCTTGATCTCGACTGGCTGCAAGGCGATAAGCATCATTCCGTGCGGCTCACGCTGGACGATACGCCTGTTTCTATTGGGCGCGATCCGGTCAACCTGCTGGTCCTGCATGACAGCAGTGTATCGCGCCAACATGCGGAAATCTTTCTGACAGCACAAGGCCCGGCGCTGCGCGACAAAGGCTCACGCTTTGGCACCCAACTTGATCAACATTTATTGCGGCCCGCCCAAAGTATGCTGCTGCCGCCGCAATGCGAACTCTTGTTTGGCCGGCAAAAAGTTTCGTTGCGATACGAAGCCGCGCAACACCATGAACAGGATTTTGCCGTCTGGGCTTTACATGATCTGCAACACCGCATCGATGATATGCAACAACACAGCCTCGCCGCGTTGTTACAGTTAAGCCAGCAAGCGCAGCCGTTATCAGAATTACAACAACATCTGTGTCAGCAGTTCCAGCAATTACAGCAAGCGGCACAGCAATGGTCGGCGCAAAACAGCCTGTTGCAACGCCTCAATACTCTGGTTAATCAGACGCAAGGCTATCTGGTACTGCTCGAACATGCAGTGCCGATGATTGCTGAAGTACTGGGCGCCCGCCGTGGTTTTGTGCTGATGGCTGATAAGCGCGGGCAAACGCTACAACGGCAGGCTTGTTGGAACTATATCCCGCCTCAGGCAAATGATAGAACTGTGTTTAGCGAGTGGATCGCCCGTGAATGTTTTGAACGTCAGGAATTCAGACTGCTGTTTTCCGGCCAACTAACCAGCTTTGCCGCGCCGCGCCCTGACGCCGAAGTCACGGGTGTATTGGCCATGCCGCTGCAGGCTAATGGCGAGACGCTGGCCCTGCTGTATCTGGACACCACCCATACCGATGGTTTTAATCAGCTGCAGGAAACATTCTGTAAAACACTACAGGCCCAGCTTGGTCTGGCGCTGAAAAACGCCATCACCATCAGTCGGGCGCTCTGTGACGATCTGACCGGCTTGTGCAGCCGCAGCATGATTGAAGAACAGATCACCTTATCGATGGAGCAGGCCAAACGTTATGGCCAGCCGTGCAGTCTGATTTTTATCGATCTAGACAACTTCAAGCAAATCAATGACCAATACGGCCATTTTGCCGGCGATGAAGTATTGCGCTGTGTCGCCGGTCTGTTAAAAACGCTGGCGCGTAAAGCCGATCGGGTCGGCCGATTGGGCGGCGAAGAATTTGTTGTGCTGGTTAATAACACCTCGCCGGACAGCGCGTTGATTTATGCCGAACGGATCCGGGCCGATATTGCCGCGCTCGAACCGCTGGTCACAGGCGTAAGCTTAAAGATCACCGCCAGTATTGGTGTAGCCGGCTTTCACCATGCCCTGCACAATCTGGCTTACCGCTTTATTGATTGTGCCGATCAGGCGATGTATCAGGCGAAAAATAGTGGCAAAAACCGCGTGTGTGCGCATAAACCTGCCACATTGCAACTACTTGATACCGCCAGTGACCCCCTCAGATCCGGCTCGAGGGGTTAAATACGCGTGATTTGTCAGCAGTGCGACATGCCTATTTCAGCGTCTTCCGGCCAATGTGATTTTTGTCAGTCTGACTTTCCGTCGCAGCTGGATACCTGGATGCCAGCGGATGCGACCACGCATGCCCGGCCCACTGCCGATCTGCCGCCTGCAGCGCCTTATGGCCATTACCAGTTGCTGCGCCAGGCTGGTCAAGGCGGTATGGGTATTGTGTATCAGGCCTATGATGCAGCCCTGCAACGACCGGTCGCACTCAAGGTGCTGCAGTTACAACGCCAGGGCCAGTTTCATCAGCAGCAATTGCTGGAAGAAGCCCGCGTCGCATCATCATTGCAGCATCCGAATATCGTCACTGTTTACGACATCTCCCGAACCGAGCAGCAAAGCTACATCGTCACCGAATGGCTCGAAGGTCAAACGCTGGACCATTACTTACAACGCCCGCTGAGTTTGCCGGATAAATTGCATTTACTGCAGCAGATAGCCGCAGGTCTGGCGAGCGCGCATCAGGCTGGCGTGGTCCACCGCGATTTAAAGCCCAGCAATCTGATGGTTTGCCTGCCGGCGCAACAGGTCAAAATTCTCGATTTTGGTATGGCGAGCCGGCAACGGCGGCTACAACAGCAGGCTGAAACCGAAGGCGCCGGCTTACCGCCGATGTTATCCAGCCAGCTGAACACCCAGTGGTCACAACACACCACGGCGCATCAAATCAAAGGTACGTTACCTTATCTGGCACCAGAGCTGCTGCAAAGCGACGTGGATGCCACTATTCAAAGCGACGTTTTTGCCTTTGGCGTGATCATGTACGAGCTCTGTTATGGCGTGCATCCATTTCTGCGGGAAAATGCCGATGCAACGATGCAGGCTATTGTGCAACAGATCAAACAACCACCGGCGCAACCGGTGGAGTTGCCGCAATCGCTAAAAAACCTGATTGACCAATGTCTGACCACCCATCCGTCACAACGCCCGGCGGATCTCAGTAAAGTCGCCGTGTTACTAGCAAACCTGCAGCAAGAATTACTGCAACGCCAGCGCTTAGGCATCTGGTATCCATTGGTGCGCTGGCAATTCTGGGCCGCACTTGCTCCAATTATCCTAATTTTCAGTTTGTGGCTTGGTCAGCAAAGCGTCGATAAACAGAGTTTACTCAGTCAGGGCAAAACCCTGGCGCTGCTGCCGCTGCAAAATATCGGTGCAGATCCGTCGGTGCAACAATTCCTGACCGGGATGTCGCTCAGTTTGAGCCAGGATTTAGCGCAAATAGGTCAGCTGAACGGCAATGTCTGGGTGTTACCGCCGGCAGAACTGGGCCAGCTCAAAGAAGTCAGTACTAAAGCCATTTACCAACAATTTCAGACCGAACTGGTGATCAGCGGTAGCTTGCAGCACCTTGGCAATACCCGGCGTTTGTCGCTGAATCTACAAAACGGTGCAGACGGCCGCATCCTGAAATCTACAGAAGTGGATTTGGCATTAGACAACTGGGATTTGGCGCAACAGCAAGTCAGAACTGAGCTGGTGCACCTGTTGAACTGGCAGCTGCCGGATGCTTTACCCCTCTCCAAAGGCAGTGCGACCAATGATACGGCGTATAAAGCGTATCTGACCGGCATCAGTTATTTGTATCGCCATGATTACAAAGACAATATCGAAAAATCGTTGCAGCAACTGCTGCTGGCTGTACAAACAGATGCTGAGTTTATTGAAGCCCGTTATGCCCTAATCGATGCCATGTTACAGACGGCACGCCTTCGCGATATCCACCAATGGTTACCACAAGCAGAGCAATTAACTAACGAGTTGGCGCAGCAGCTGCCTGAAAACAGCAGGTTACTGGCACTACAAGCTGAAATTGCGAAAATACGCAGCGACTATCCCCGGGCGATCGATCTGTTCAGTCAGGCACTGCAATTAGAACCAGACAATGCCATGTTAATCCATGGTCAGGCCCGTGCTTTTGATCTGGCCGGCCAAACCGCTGCCGCTGAACAACAGTTTCAACAGGCGGCGGCGATCAGCCGAAACTGGTATTTTATCAATGCGCTCGCGGTGTTTTATTATCAGCATCAGCAGCTGGACAAGGCGGAACGCAGTTATCGCGAACTCGCCGGTTTAGCACCTAATAATGCACAAGTCTTGCAGACACTGGGGGCAATTCAATTTAGCCGCGGCGATTACCCGGCGGCGCTGACGACATTTAAACAAGCGGTCGCCATCGACGACGACGCCGTGAATCATTCGAACATTGGGACTTTGCTGTTTTATCAGCAGCAGTACGCTGAAGCCAGCGCGCACTTTGCACTGGCCGTTGAGTTAAAACCAGACAATTACCAATTGTGGGGCAATTTGGCAGACAGCTATCGCTGGGCGCAACAACCGGACAAAGCGCGAGAAAGTTATCAGCAAGCGATCCGATTGGTCAGTCTGCTATTGGAGAAAACACCAAAGCTGCAAAACGCACGACTCAGACTGGGTCTTTATCTGGCAAAAAACGGCCAAAGCCGGCAAGCTCTGCAAGAACTCAAGGCTGCAGGTACATTGAAGAAACCGCTACAACTGATCAATGCAGCACAAATCTGTGAGATCAGTGGCGAACGCCAGCGGGCCGTCGACTATCTGCAAGCCGCACTGGCGTTAGGTTATGACTTTGATTCAGTGCAATCTGAACCAGAATTCAGACAACTATTGCAGCAGCAAGTGCTGACGCGCCCTGAAGGCAACAAGCCCGCCAGCACCATATAATTGAAAAGCAATCATCAACATAATCTGACGGTCTAGTCCTCAACGTCTCCGCCATTTACGATGATCTCAGGATCACGCTGAAAAATGGTGACTGTTCCGCTGCTGTTTTCCACTGTGACGTAAATCGCATAAGCGTTGTACTTCGCGACTTTAGCCTCTGCCGTGTCAACACTGATGGTTTTCTCCGCCGTGTAGACATTACCGTTTACCTGCAAATCACCAAACGAATAACGCAGCGAATTGCTGACATCAAATGGATTGTTAAAATACAGCCCCCAATCCTTCAGGTGCTGACCACTGTTATTGGTCAGGACAAATTGCACTGACTCGCCTTTGTCGGCGGTGATTGATTTCTGTCCCGGCGCAAACTCAATTTTGCCGGTGTTAGTGAGCGTAAAACTTTGCGTAACCATCTGCTTCCCTTTTAAGTTGTTGTGTTGCACTTCAAACTTTGAAGACCTGCTCAGGGTAACGCCTGACCCCGGCTGGCTACATACAGCGCATACCAGTGTTCGCGACTGAGCTTAACATCCACCGCCTGGCTGCAGGCGCGAATGCGTTCAGGGTTCACAGTACCAATCACTGGCTGGATGCCGGCCGGATGGCGCATCAGCCAGCCCAATACGATGGCTTCAGCACTGACCTGATAGTCTGCAGCAAGCTTTGCTACCAAATCGGCAGTACGCTGGTCAGTGGCAGATAAATCTTTGCCGGCACCACTGAAACGGCCTTGCGCCAGACTGCCCCAAGCCTGAATTTGTACTTTGTTCAGCTGACAATATTCCACAGTGCCATAGCCAAAATAATGGCCAGCGCCTTGGGGCATACCGGTCAGTACATTGGCTTCCAGCCAGTCCAGATTGGCCAGACTCATTTGCAGCTGATTCACCACCAGTGGCTGCTGCAGCGCTGATTGCAGCAGCTGTTGCTGTGGCGCGCCGAAATTCGACACACCGAACTGGCGGACTTTACCGCTTTGTTGCAGCCGGTGCAGCACTTCAGCCACTTCGTCGATTTGCATCAAAGGGTCTGGCCGGTGCAACAGCAGAATATCCAGATAGTCGGTTTGCAGCCGGCGCAAACTTTGCTCAACACTGTCGGCGATATAACCAGCGCTGAAATCATAACGCCCGACATGATGTTCGTCTGCGAAACGGATAGCGCATTTACTTTGTAACACCAGACATTCCCGCAGCTGCGGCTGCGCGGCCAGAAACTGACCAAATACCGTTTCAGCTTTGCCACGGGTATAGATGTCGGCATGGTCAAAACAGTTAAAACCAAGCTCCAGCGCGGCTTCGATGGCCGCGAAACCCTGTTGCTGTTGCTCTGTGGTTGTTGTTGGAGAATTCCAGTCACCGCCCAGCCCCATACAGCCGAACACCAACGGAGAAACATCGGGAAAATATTGTTGTAAAGCCAGCATTTAACTGCTCCTTTTCGCAAAATTAACCGAGTCTAACTGAGTTAGACCCTGTGTCCAAGCCTGTGCACTTACCAGCAGCACAACAAATGGATGATCCGGGATGCAAAAGCAGTTAGAGTCTTTAACAACACCTTAATCTCACCATCAGGTACCCTATGTCCCGTCGTCAAGTCTGGTGGCTGCTGGCAGGCCCTGCCGCGCTATTATTGTTTAGCCTCTGGTCTGTGCCAGGTCTTAGCAGCACTGCCAGTGTGCTTTGCGGCGTAACGCTGTGGATGGTGATTTGGTGGATCAGCGAAGCCGCGCCTATCCCGGTCACCTCGTTATTGCCGATGCTGTTGTTTCCGCTCCTCGGGATCAGCAGCGCAGAAGCAGCGACCTCGCCCTATGCGCATCCGCTGATTTTTATGTTTTTTGGCGGTTTTTGTTTGTCGATTGCGCTGGAAAAGACCGGTTTACACCAACAAATTGCTGAGCGGGCGCTACGCCATGTTGGCGGCGCGCCTGCCCGGCAACTGGCGGCACTGATGGCCATCACCGCATTTTTATCAATGTGGATGTCCAATACCGCCACGGCCGTGATGATGTTGCCTATCGCCTTGTCGATTGTCGCCGTGGCGCCGCAAAGCAATCGTGCGGCATTGGCACCGGCTTTGTTATTAGGCGTGGCGTACGCATCCAGTATCGGCGGTATCGCTACTTTAATTGGCACTCCACCGAACGCGCTGCTGGCGGCTTTTCTGGAAAAAACCTATCAAATTAAACTCGGTTTTGGCCAATGGATGCTACTCGGAGTGCCGTTGGCGCTGGCCATGTTAGTGGTCTGTTGGTTGTGGCTGAGCCGGGTTTATTTCCGGCTGCATTTGCTGCCAGCTACAACCCATCGGATGGACAAATCGCCGTTACCACTGTCCGCAGCGCAGCGTCAGGTCGCACTGATCTTTCTGCTGACAGCGCTGTGCTGGATTTTTCAGCCACTGCTGAGTAAATGGAGCGGGCTAAGCCTCAGTGACACTATCATCGCGTTAACCGCCGCCTTTGCGCTGTTTTTACTACCGGTGTGGCAACCGCGCAGCAAGACTGTAACCGAAGGCCCGGCAGCTGCCCAGCCAGTGCTGAATTGGCAAGACAGCGAAAAATTGCCCTGGGGCGTGCTGCTGTTATTTGGTGGCGGTCTGAGCCTCGCCGGTCAGTTGCAGCATCATGGCGTGTCCGATGCGCTGGCGCAGTTGTTTCACGGGTTACAGGGCGTACCGGCGCTATTTATCATTGCCGGTGTCGCGCTGCTCATTGTATTTTTGACCGAACTGACCAGTAATACCGCAGTTGCAGCCGCTTTTCTGCCAATCCTCGGGCCCGTGGCACTGAGTCTGGAATTATCCCCATTGTATTTAGTGGTGCCGGCAGCGTTGGCGGCCAGTCTGGGTTTTATGATGCCGGTCGGCACGCCACCGAATGCCATCGTATTTGCCAGTGGGCAGTTGCAGATCCGTGACATGATCCGTGCCGGCGTGGTGCTGAATATTTTCGGCGTGCTGCTGATCACCCTGTTCTGCCAGTTGATACTGCCTTTCTGGGTATAACCAGTCTGCTGGGACGAGACCATAAAAAAACCGGGCCTGCTGCCCGGTTTTTTTTGCACCTGCTATTTATGCGACTGTTTGCGCCTTTCTGCTCCGGCGGTACTGCACCAGACCAATGACTGACGCAGCTATCCAGAACACTTCAATGACAAAACTGGCAAGATTGAAGTTAATACAAAGGCTGAATAACAAAAACAAAGCACCGGTCAGGTTCATCAGGTTATAGGCCAAACCTTTGGGTGATACTTTGTTGAGTTGTAACAGGAAAAAGGCACCGACCACCAGCGAGGTGCCGGCCATACCGATAATATCTGCAAGCAGATCCATATTGAAGTTTCCACAAACAAGCTGAAGTTCGTCCAAAACAGGCTGGCCCTTTCCATGGGGAGGACGATTCTCTGGCTCAATATTGAGCTTCCGTGAGACAGCTTGGCCGGGAGCAGCTGGTGCTTTAATCAGCAAATACAGCTTTCCCACAAAAGCAAAAAGGTCTTTGTTTCCAAAGACCTTTTTGCTTTAATTTGGAGCGGGCAACGAGACTCGAACTCGTGACCTCGACCTTGGCAAGGTAGCGCTCTACCAACTGAGCTATGCCCGCATATTTATTACTTACTGCTATG
>NZ_CAXIRE010000020.1:0-10145 GCF_964031785.1 Rheinheimera texasensis | reverse complement strand
CGACCGGCTCTTGGCCGGTCGCGCGGCTTTTATTGTATGGTTTTACAACACGATTTGCTGCGCCATCTGAGCTATTTCAGTTTTGATACCGGCACTTTGCAGTTTTTCGGCTAAGGCTTCCTGCGCCTGCGGCTCGCCGTGCACCAGATAAAACTGTGGCTGGCCGCCGATATGTTTGGCCCAGGCCAACAATTGGCTTTGGCCGGCATGCGCAGAAAAACCGCCGATGGTATGGATAGCCGCCCGCACCACTAATGGCTGGCCGAGGATTTTCACCCGGGTTTCACCGTCAATCAGCCGGCGCCCCAAGGTGCCTTTGGCCTGAAAGCCAACAAAAATCAGATGATTAACGTTTTTCCACAGGTTGTGTTTAAAGTGGTGCAGGATACGGCCACCGTTACACATGCCACTACCGGCAATAATAATCGCGCCCTGATTGATGCGGTTCAGTGCCATAGATTCTTCGACATCTTTGGTCAGATGCAAAATCGGCAAAAACGACTTCAGATCTTTGGCGCCATAACGGGCAAACACCTGGGTATCTTTTTGATCAAACTCTTTAATCAGCTTGTCGTAAATCTGGGTGATCTCAATCGCCATAGGGCTGTCCAACACTACCATGCGTTGCTTCAGCCGGCCTTGATGATAAAGCAAGCCTAAGTAATACAGAATTTCCTGTGAACGCCCGAGCGCAAACGCCGGAATAAACACATTGCCACCGGCTTTGTGCGCCGCATCCAGTGCGCTGGCAAATTCTTCTAATGTATTTTCCAGACATTGGTGATCGCGGTCACCGTAGGTACTTTCCATCAGCACCACATCAGCGCTTTCAATCAGCGCCGGGTCGTGCATCAGCACTGTCGCCGGGTTACCCAAATCGCCGGAAAATACCAGGTGGCGCATGGCTTTATGGCCTTTGATCCAGAGCTCAACAATAGCAGAGCCGAGAATATGGCCGGCATCGTGCAGTTTGAGCGTCAGGCCATCGAGCACATCAATATCTTGCTGGTAAGGCAGTGGTTCCAGACTGTCGGTGACCGCCATCACATCTTTGAGGCTCATGATCGGGTCCTGCTCCGGTTTACCGAGCCGTGCCCGTTGCCGGTTCTGCCACTCCAGATCCTTGATATATAGCGAAAACGCATCTTTTAATAAAACCGGCAACAGGCTGGCGGTGCCTTCTGAGCAAAAAATCCGGCCACGGAAACCACGCGCCACCAGTAGAGTGAGTAAACCACTGTGATCAATATGCGCATGCGACAAAATCACCGCGTCAATGTCTTTGGGCCTGAACTGAAAGCGAAACTTGTGCAAGTCTGTGACCTGATCGCCGCCCTGTTGCATACCGCAGTCCAGCAACACATTCTGACCGTTCCACTGCAATAAATAACAGGACCCGGTGACCTGACGGGCCGCGCCTAAAAATGTTAAACGAGCATCTAATGGCATGACAGCTTCCTTCTGAGTTGACGCTGTTAACATACACCAAAATCAGGCACAACATGGTAGGCTAGATCAAACAGATTGAAGATGGCGCTGCAGAACCTGCAACGTCAAAACAGATGCAGGCCCTTGATATGACCGCAAAAAACCCGTTAGAAGCCCGTCACTTCAGTTCAGCCCGTGAAGCTTTAGCACAGGCGCTGGAGCTGCAGGATCATCCGTCGTACCGGCTCGCTTTTGCCGATACTGAATTCCTGATGCAAGATGAATTACGCTCGGCCCGCCTGCAGCTGGAGTACCTGAAGCCGCAATTAATTCTGGAACAACATCAGGTTAAAGCCACTGTGGTGGTATTTGGCAGTGCCCGTTTTCTATCTCCGGAGCAAGCGTCGCTGCAGCTGGCGCAGGCTCAGCAACAGGCGGCACAGGCCCCGGATGAGCCGGCGCTGCAACAGCGGTTACAGCAAGCCAAACGCCAGGTGCGTAACAGCCGTTATTATGTTGAAGCCCAGCGTTTTGCCGAACTGGTGACACAACACAGTCAACAATGTCCGAAAACGGCTCTGATGATTATCAGCGGCGGCGGCCCCGGAGTGATGGAAGCGGCCAATCGCGGCGCATACCAGGTTGGCGGCAAAAGTATTGGCCTGAATATAGTTCTGCCGCACGAACAGCGACCAAACCCTTATATCACGCCGGAGTTTTGCTTCCAGTTCCACTATTTTGCCATCCGTAAAATGCATTTTCTGCAACGCGCCCGCGCTTTAGTCGCTTTTCCGGGCGGCTTTGGTACGCTGGATGAGTTGTTTGAAACCCTGACCCTGCTACAAACCGGCAAAGCCAGTAAAGTACCTGTGGTGTTATTTGACGAACAGTTCTGGCGCAAGTTAATCAACTTTGATTTGCTGGTTGAAGAGGGATTGATCAGCCCACAGGATTTGGAGCTGATCCGCTTTGTTGACAGCGCCGAAGCCGCCTGGCAGGTGATTTGCGACAGCTATCAGCTGCCAGCGGAATAAGTTGATTGCAAGTGGTTGTTTTTTAGTCACTTAACCAGCTCAGATTCAATTTTCTGTCATCTCTGGCCGATAGACTGCCCGGCGTCAGGATATCCCTTGACGTTGCTTGCAGTTTTGCGGAGACACGCAGATGTATGATAAACGGATGTTAAAGCTGTTATTGTGTGAACGCCTGGCGCTGGCACAGGTGCCTTTCAGCCGACACGGCAACCAAATCCGTACGGCGCGGGCAGCAGTTGAATTTCAGGAGCACTCACTGGTGCTGCTCAAAACCGGCAAGGCCGAACGCCATCTGCCGTATCACAAAGTGCGTCTAAGCCAGTTATTGCTGAATCTGCAGCCGCAAGGCGAGTTTAGTGCATGAATCGGTGATCACCTTTTCTTGTACATCACGGAAAAGCTCTGGGTACCACGTACCTGCATTTTCCGTGTACCGCACTTCCTGTGCATAAAAAAATTGCCTGGAGCAATTTTTAACAACGCAAAGCGTTGGCCTGAAAGGTGAGCGCCATGGATGGCGCGAATAAAAAAGGCAGCCAGTCTTTGGCTGCCAACAGTCGATTCACCCGACCCACGTAAAACTCGTTTCAGCAATTGCCGGCAAGCGGTTGCTGCTTACCGGCTGGTCACAAATCAGCGCCCCTCAGAACTGATTCATGGTGTTATCTTTACCGGCTGCTTTTAATGCAGCTTCGCCGGCAAAGTATTCTTTATGGTCATCGCCAATGTCTGAGCCGGACATATTCTGGTGTTTGACGCAGGCGATGCCCTGACGGATCTCCTGACGTTGTACACCTTTGACGTAACCCAGCATGCCGGCTGTACCGAAGTACTCCTTGGCCAGATTGTCGGTCGACAGCGCGGCCGTATGGTACGTTGGCAACGTGATCAAGTGATGGAAGATGCCAGCCCGTTTTGCGCCATCGGCCTGGAATGTACGGATCCGTTCATCCGCTTCCAGCGCCAGTGCGGTGCTGTCGTAGTCGACACTCATCAGTTTGGCGCGCTCATAAGCCGACACATCTTTGCCCTCCGCGGCCCAGGCATCAAACACCTGCTGACGGAAGTTCAGTGTCCAGTTAAAGGACGGGCTGTTGTTGTAAACCAGCTTGGCGTTTGGCACCACGGCGCGAATGCGGTCAACCATTTCGGCAATTTGGCCAACGTGTGGTTTTTCCGTTTCAATCCACAGCAAGTCGGCGCCATGCTGCAACGAGGTAATACAATCCAGCACCACCCGGTCCACACCGGAGCCGGCTTTAAACTGGAACAAACCACTGGCCAGGCGTTTTGGTTTTAACAGCTTGCCATTGGCTTTTACCACTACATCGCCGTTCTGGATATCGTCAGCGCTTTGGATGTAGTCGCCATCCAGGAAGCTGTTGTACAGGTCGCCTAAATCACCCGGCTCATTGGTCACAGCGATTTGTTTAGTCAGGCCTGCTCCTAAGGAATCAGTACGGGCGACAATAATGCCGTTTTCGATGCCAAGCTCAAGAAAGGCGTACCGTACCGCGTTAATTTTCGCCAGGAAGTCCGCATGTGGCACTGTGACTTTACCGTCCTGGTGACCACATTGTTTTTCGTCCGACACCTGGTTTTCAATCTGAATGGCGCAGGCACCGGCTTCAATCATTTTCTTCGCCAGCAGGTATGTTGCTTCAGCATTACCAAAACCGGCGTCGATGTCGGCGATAATCGGCACGACATGGGTTTCAAAATTGTCGATCTTCGCCAGGATCTCAGTGACCTTGCTTTGCTGATCCGAAGCGCGAGCGGCATCCAATTCACGGAACAAACCGCCCAGTTCACGGGCGTCGGCTTGTTTTAAGAAGGTATACAGCTCTTCAATCAATGCCGGCACTGCGGTTTTTTCATGCATCGACTGATCCGGCTGTGGCCCGAACTCAGAACGCAGTGCGGCAATCATCCAGCCGGACAGATACAAATAACGTTTTTTCGTGCTGCCAAAATGCTTTTTGATGGCAATCAGTTTTTGCTGACCGATAAAACCGTGCCAGCAGCCTAAAGACTGGGTATAGCTGGCGCTGTCGGCGTCATATTCCGCCATGTCACGACGCATGATATCGGCGGTGTATTGCGCAATGTCGAGGCCACTGTTAAATCTGTTCTGCAGTTGCATCCGTGTCGCATATTCAGCACTGATAGCATTCCAGGCGCTGCCGTTGGCTTTAACACTTTGTTCCAGTTGCTGGACTTTCTGTAAATAGGCTGACATCACTGCATCCTCATCGGGTTCGGGCTGTTGGGTACGTTCTATTGGCAGCTCTGCAGGTGTTGTGTGTGCCCTGCGCTGTTGCATTTCACTATAGGTTTCGGCAAAACGATTCATCCAGTTGATTTTTCTGATGCTCATCATTCATTATGTGAATATGAAAATCGGACTATTTAGCGCCAACACCGCCATTTCACGGGAGATTTGATGAATATCAGCAAAATCGACTTAAACCTGCTGGTTTATCTGGATATGTTGCTCAGGGAGAAAAATGTCACCCGGGCCGCCAACCAGCTCAATATCACCCAACCGGCGATGAGTAACGGTTTAAAACGCCTGCGCGACCTGCTGAACGACCCGATTCTGGTCCGCACCTCCGACGGTATGGTGCCGACAGAACGCGCCAAAGAATTGGCACCTATCGTGCGCGGAGTGTTGTTAACACTGGAAGAAACGCTGCAGCCAAATAAAGAATTTGAACCGGCACACAGCCATCGGGTGTTTCGCATTATGGCCAGTGATTATGCGGCTTCTACGCTGATTCCTGCATTGCTGAAGCGCCTGAGGGCACAAGCGCCCGGCACCTCGCTGGACATTATGACGCCGTCTGATGTGACCTTTCATGACGTCGAAAACGGTAAAGTGGATATGGCGATTAACCGCTTTGACCAACTGCCGCAATCTTTCCACCAAAAAACCATCTGGAAAGATGCTTTTGCTTGTCTGGTGCATAAACAAAACCCTATTCTGCAGAACTTCAATTTAGATACCTATTTAAAAGGCCAGCATATTTGGGTGAGTAAAACCGGTTTTGGTGTTGGAGTCGGGATGGACCCGGCAGATGTGCAAAAGCTTGGTTGGGTTGACGAAGCGCTGGCAAAATTTGGCAAACAACGCAATATCGGTGTGTTTACGCGCAACTATCATGTCGCGATGCATCTGGCTGTCGAAACCGATTTGATTGCGACCCTGCCCTATCGCGCCGCCATGCTGTATAGAAACGACAGCAGCATGCAGGTACTGGACCCGCCTTTCCCAATTCCGTCAATTGAGCTGAAGATGATATGGAGCCCGTTATTGCATCAGGATGCCAGCCATATCTGGCTACGGCGGCTGATTGTGGAGATTGCGGAGGAATTGAGTTAAGCAAATGTCAGACATATGGTGTCTGCGCCAGCTTACGGATAAAAAAAGAGGGGCGGTTGGGATGCCCCTCTTTGCTTCGGGTTACACTAAAAGCTCATACGCTGGCAGGGTCAGGAAGTCCACCAACTCATCAGCTGTGGTGATACTTAGCAATAAAGCCGCTGCTTTGTCAAAGGATTGTTGTTGCCATAGCTCTTCCCCAACTTCAGACCTCACCACAGCACTTTCTTCAGCCAACATAGTGCTGAACAAAGCCTTGGTAATTAATTGCCCGTTTGACAATGACTTACCATGTTTAATCCATTGCCAGATCGAAGTTCGGGAGATTTCAGCCGTCGCAGCATCTTCCATCAGGCCATAAATTGGCACACAGCCTTTGCCACTGATCCAGGCGGCAATATACTGCAGCGCCACACGGATATTGGTACGCATGCCGGCTTCAGTGCGCTCCCCTTCGCTTGGCTGCAGCAGCTCTGCCGCGCTGATCGGCGCGTCTTGCTCGCGCAGGACATGCAGCTGATTCGGTTTGTCGCCGAGTTTCGCATCAAAGACCGCATTAGCCGTTGCGGCAAGCCCCGGATGCGCCACCCAGGTGCCATCGTGACCGTTGTTGGCTTCCAGCGATTTATCTGCTGTCACTTTTTGCAAAATGGCCGCATTGGCCACCGGATCTTTCGCCGGAATAAAAGCCGCCATGCCGCCCATCGCCAGCGCACCACGTTTGTGACAGGTTTTGATCAGCAGTCGCGAATAAGCACTCAAAAACGGCTGATTCATCGTCACGACCTGCCGGTCGGGTAATACCCGGTCCGGATGATTTTTTAAGGTCTTGATATAACTAAAGATGTAATCCCAGCGTCCACAATTCAGCGCCACGATATGATCTTTCAGGCTATAAAGGATTTCGTCCATTTCAAACACGGCCGGTAAGGTTTCAATCAGCACTGTGGCGCGGATGAAACCTATTGGCTGTTGAAACCGTGCTTCAGTAAAGCGGAACACTTTATCCCACCAGGCTGCTTCTTTATGACTTTGCAGTTTCGGCAGGTAATAATAGACACCTGTGCCTTTTTGCTGACGTATCTGATAGTTATGGAAAAAATACAAAGCAAAATCGACCAGTGAACCCGGCACCTGAGCGCCGTCTACTTCCAAATGCCGCTCCCACAGATGTAAACCGCGGACACGCGCAATCAGCAAGGCCGGATTGTCGCGCAGCGCATATTGTTTGCCGGATTGCGGGTCGCTGTAGCTGATAGTGCCAAGATTGGCATCCCGCAAATTGATCTGGCCTTCAATGACCCCTTGCCAGCTGGGCGCCTGTGAATCTTCAAAGTCCGCCATAAAGACTTTTACATCAGCATTAAGCGCATTAATGATCATTTTCCGGTCAACCGGGCCCGTGATTTCAGTACGGCGATCCTGTAAATCTGCCGGGATAGCGGCAACCTGCCAGTCGCTTTGGCGGATATGTGCAGTTTCTGGCAAAAAGTCTGGCAAAGCACCGGCGTCAAAGCGGGCCTGTACTTGCTGACGTGTGGCAAGTAACTGGTGCAGTTCAGGTCTGAACTCACGGACCAGATCAACCACAAAGCTGCAGGCAGCTTCTGTCAGAATTTGTTCGTATTCCGCCGTCAGCGGGCCTTTAATCGTAAATCCTGCGCAAGTGGTCATCACTGTTTCCTCATATAGTAGGGAGTTACTCAGTGCAACGCTCAACTGTCCTTTGATACCGGACAGCTACGGTGTCGTTGTACTCTTGATACTTGCAGCACTATAGGCCTGATTAGGCCATCACAGGCATTAATGCCAAATATGTCTGGCATCACGGATTATTATGAATGAGTGACGAAGACATCATATTTTCTGGCATGACTTCTGCTAAGTAATCACACGGCAAGCCGCCGTTTCTGCTGAACGTCAAAAATTTGTCTGAGGTGTCTATGGAATTGATCATTGTGCTGCTGGTGTTGTTAGCGGTGATGGCTGCAGTTGTCGTGAATCGCTTTATCCATCATGGTAACCCATTCCCCTTTCACAAAAAGACCCAACTCTTTACTCACGTGGAGCGTTCTTTCTTACAGTTACTTGAACGTGCCGTAGGTGGGCAGTACAAAATTATCAACCGGGTGAAACTGGCTGATATTCTTGAACTAAAAGATAACGCCGACAGTAAAACCCGCAGGGCGGCGTCGTTGAAACTCAACGCCAAATATCTGGATTACGTGCTTTGTAACTTAGATGATATGTCGATTGTTGCGGTCATAGACCTTGTGAACAATACCAATAAAGAAGGCCATAAAGCGGTCCCCGATTGGTTTGTCAGCGGTGCTTTAGAAGCCAGCGGTATCCCCTATATACGAATGAAAATTAAAGCTGGTTATACAGTTGCCGATATACAACAAGGTTTGGCTGCGAAACTCGGCAATATTCCGATGGCTCCGCTACCGCTGGTTAAAGGCACAGTGAAAAAAGGCCCGACCCGGCCAGTCCGCCCGCTGACGACAGCTTTGCCAGCGCAAACCATGAAGACGAATTCAACGGCATTGGTCCAGATAGGATGACCAGTCCCCACCGAACCTTGACGCTTTGGAAATCATAAGTCACTCCTAGCGAAAAGCCCCCGGCCCCGTTTGCTGCAACAAACGGGGCTTTTTTATGTGCAGGATTTAAGGTTCATTGATCATGTGGGAATAATTTTCGCTGATAAACATGCTGCAGAATAAATCACCACAACCCTTAAAGTTATATGCTAAAACGTCGATAACATGCAGGATGTAACGGCATGGGAGGAACTATGACTGAAAGCATCGGTAGCCAGGCTGTCGGCCAAAGCTATGAAATGTTGGGAGCCGCTCTGGCAAAAACTCAACAGAAACAAGAAGCTCAAATGACGATGCAGCTATTACAAAGCGCCACGGTGGCTCAGCCTCCGCAGCCAGCACCAGTCGGAAACTTGGGACAAAATGTTGATGTGATGGTGTAGACGTGCCGGACCTGACTCTTCAGGTCCGTTTTTTGTTTGATACTCGGGGTGCAAATCACAGACAGTAAATTGAGTATTTGCCATAACTCTATTTACAGACACATTTTCGGTTACAACAGAGTTCAGAAGATAACTTCTTTACCGCACTGTAAACATTCAGGTAACTCATTATCAGGCAACTGCGAGTATGGGTCTGACCATGTCCTGACGAAACTGCCAACTCCGTAGTAACAGATCCTGCTTTAAACCAAAATCACTGCTATGCAAGTAATATGTCGGAATATACTCAAGCATGAACATATCTCTGTATAACGTTTTAAATCTCGCACGCGCTTCCATTTGCAAAAGTCGCTTCGGCGTGCCTACCGGCATTTGTACATTAAATAGATAAGCCATTTTCTCATTTGCAGGCAGATAACCTGAATAAGCCCGGTTTTTCAATTGCCGAAGTTTTACTGCAACATCAACAAGTTGCGCGATAAATCCATACTTCTTGGAAAGTTTACCAAACGGTTGGATCCAGGGTTTTCGCTTGATCGTGTGTCGGCGAATTAAACCAGTTTCTTGTTCCATTAACGCAATCAACAGTGACGTACAGACTCCAGTTTGTTTTACAACAAAGTCAATATCCACAGCATGGATCAGCATATGAGGTGAATATTGTTTAAAATATGCAACTGAGCTGGGTTGCTCTTGTTGATTACAACCGTACGGAAAAGTATCAAAGTAATTTTTTTCTACAGCAGGCGTAGTAAAACTCATAGTAAGCGTTACAAAAGCCAACATTGGGATAATCCATTTCATCCTATCTTCCTTACGCAGTTATCTGGGTGAGGAGAATTTAGAACACGAAATCGGAATCGTATCCATAAACATTTTTTTATCATTAATTTATCAATATAAACTTAACCATTTACCTTGATTAGGGGCAGGCTTGGTGATAAAGGGTCGATTTTGTAGCTAAACGGCGAGCAATTATCCGTTAAAAACTGCATTTATTACCCCGTGTAACGCGATCAAGCTGCACATTAGCCCACCGGAATGTCATAACAACATCAAACTGTTTGCGTTTTGCAGTTTCGTTTGAGTCTGCACCCTCGCGGAGCTCGGGATTGTTCAACCGCTGTGTGACAGCCAGCAACGCAAAACTGTTGGCTTTGGAGCTCCTAAGGCGTCAACATCGCGGCTTCGTTTGAGTCTGCACCCTCGCAGAGCTTCGGGTGTGCTCAGCCGCTGTGTGACAGCCAGAAGAGCAACATTGGTTGCGTTCTTAAACCCCGTTCCTTTGAGGGTTCTATTGAACTCACCATTGCGG